>NZ_CP114174.1:0-1233068 GCF_042234205.1 Chlamydia sp. 12-01
CAAACAGCTACATTTGATTGGAAACAAACCGGTTACCTTCCCAATCCTGAACGTCAAGGACCTTTAGTTCCTAATACATTATGGGGATCTTTTTCAGATGTACGAGCTATTCAGAATCTTATGGACGTTAGCGTCAATGGCGCTGATTACCAAAGAGGCTTCTGGGTATCAGGATTGGCTAACTTCTTACATAAAAGTGGGACAGAGACAAAACGTAAGTTTCGTCACAATAGTGCGGGATATCTCTTAGGAGCCTTTGCAAAAACACCTTCTGAAGATATCTTCAGTGCTGCTTTCTGTCAGTTATTTGGAAAAGATAAAGACTATCTTGTATCTAAAAACAGTTCGAATATTTATGCAGGCTCTATCTACTATCAGCATACCTCCTTCTGGAGCGCTTGGGATAGATTGCTGCAAAACACTATCGGTGCGCAAGCTCCTTTAGTCCTCAATGCACAACTAACCTACAGTCATACTTCAAATGACATGAAGACTCATATGACTAAAAAATATGCTCCCGGAAAAGTCGTCTACCCAGAGATCAAGGGTGATTGGGGTAACGATTGCTTCGGAGTAGAACTCGGCGCTGTTGTGCCTATCGACTCTCAGTACTCTACCTTATTTGATATGTACTCACCTTTCTTAAAGCTTCAGCTTGTCCATGCTCATCAAGAAGACTTTAAAGAAAACAGCAGTACTGAAGGAAGATACTTTGAGAGCAGTAATCTTACAAACATTGCTATGCCTATCGGTGTGAAGTTTGAGAGATTCTCTGCAAACGATAGTGCTTCTTACAACCTAACTCTGGCCTACTCACCAGATATCGCAAGAAGCAACCCTGATTGTACAACGTCTCTGCTAGTTAGCCCCACCACAGCCGTTTGGTTAACTAAAGCAACAAACTTAGCTCGACAAGCCTTCATCGTAAGAGCTGGAAATTATCTTTCCTTTAGCCAAAACTTTGAAATCTTCAGTCAGTTCGGTTTCGAGCTCAGAGGCTCTTCTAGAACCTACAATATAGACCTCGGATCCAAAATCCAATTCTAACTCACCTCCACCTCCCCTGCCCCCAACACGGGGCAGGGCCTACCCACCAACCCTTTCAATATCATTGACTTTTAATTATTTTTGTGATCGTTTTAGTCTATCTCAAATCACCCAGAGCATAAAATATGAAACATTCAGTCTATTGGCTCTTAATATCTTCGGGGTTAATTGCCTCAACTTCTTTGAGCTTTGCTACACCTGAGCAAGAAACTCTAAATTCAGATAATAGTTATAATGGAAACACATCAAATAATGCTTTTACAACTAAAACAAGCAGCAAAGCTGAGGGAACGGTATATACATGTACCGGTGACATATGCATCGCTTACGCAGGAAAAGGTACTCCTTTAACGAATAGCTGTTTCACTCAAACAGCTGGAGATCTCTCATTTATAGGAAATGGAAATTCTCTGTATTTTGAAAATATTGATGCGGGAACTACAAATCCAGCTGCTATTAATGTAAGTGCTGATAAAACTTTGTCTATTTCAGGATTTTCTACTTTTTCATGCACCTTTTGTCCTCCAACAACAACTCAATCAGCTATACAATCAGCAGGCATTATTAAATCAATTGGAGAAACAAAAATTGAGAATAATACTAATATTCTTTTCCAACAAAATCGCTCAAAAGATGATGGTGGAGCTATTAGTTGTAAAGGTTTCACGTTAACAGGGATTTCAGGAGCTGCAAATTTTTTGGATAATCATTCCGTAAAAAAGGGTGGGGCTATCTATACAACAGCCTCTACAACCATTTCTAATAATAATAATGTGGTTTTTGCAAGAAATCAAGCCCCCGGGAGCTCTGCTTCAGGCGGCGCCATCTATTGCAGTAATGCGAATGCCTTAGATTTAAAATTAGAAAATAACAAAAATCTCGTATTCTCAGACAATCTAACAGAAACTAGCGGCGGGGCTATTTATACAGATAAATTAACCATCTCTTCTGGTGGCCCTACTTTATTTTCTAAAAATTCTGTTCATCATACTTCCTCACCTAAAGGTGGGGCTATTTATTTAAAAGATTCTGCAGGAGAATGTAGCTTAACCGCAGATCTCGGCGATATAACCTTTGAAGGGAATACTATAGTCGCTCATCAAACACCAACTAGAAATTCCATAGATCTAGGTACTAGTGGAAAATTCATGAAATTAAATGCCAAAGATAAAATGAGTATTTTCTTCTACGACCCTATAGCCGACAACGGAGATACTACTACAAAATTAGAAATCAACAAACCAGAAAATGGTTTTACCTATACAGGACGTATTGTCTTCTCAGGAGAGAAATTGACTGAGGATGAAAAGAAAAAAACAGAAAACCTCTCTTCTTATTTTAAGCAACCTGTAGAATTAGCCGCGGGTTCTCTCATTCTAAGAGACGGTGTAATTTTAGAGGCTAAATCCTTCAAACAAACAGCAGGCTCTTCTGTTATCATGGATTTAGGCACTACACTACAAACTCCAACTACAGGTGGAGAAGATATCACTCTTACTAACCTCTCTATAAACGTCGCCTCATTGGGGGGGGGGGGGGGTACCTCGCCTACTAGAATTAAAGCAACATCAAATGGGAAAAAAGTTACCATCAATTCGGTTAGCTTTGTCGATGCAGATGGCAATGGTTATGATTACCCCGCACTTTCTACAGATCAGCCTTTCATTGGTATAGAAATCACCGCCGCAACATCTGTTACTCCTGTTATTCCTATAGAAAATCTTACTAATTATACTCCCTCTGCCCACTACGGTTATCAAGGTAATTGGACCGTAACCTGGGAAAAATCTAATGCAGATACCACACAAACAGCAACATTAGTTTGGAACAAAACTGGCTATATCCCATCTCCTGAACGTAGAGGAGCTTTAGTTCCTAATACATTGTGGGGAGCTTTCTCAGATGTAAGAACTATCCAAAATCTTATGGAAGTTAACGTAAATGGCGCTGACTATCAAAGAGGCTTCTGGGTATCGGGATTAGCAAACGTCCTTCATAAAAGTGGAACAGCGACAAAACGTAAGTTTCGTCACAATAGTGCGGGATATCTATTAGGAGCGTTTGCAAAAACACCTTCTGAAGATATTTTCAGTGCAGCTTTCTGTCAGTTGTTTGGAAAAGATAAAGATTACCTAGTATCTAAAAATAGTGCCGACATCTACGCAGGGTCTATCTATTATCAACACACTTCATTCTGGAGCGCTTGGGATAGATTGCTGCAAAACACTATCGGTGCGCAAGCTCCTTTAGTCCTCAATGCACAACTAACCTACAGTCATGTTTCCAATGACATGAAAACCGATACTCCTGGAGTTATTCCTCCCCAAGATACTATCTACTCAGAAGTCAAAGGAGATTGGGGTAATGACTGTTTTGGAGTAGAACTTGGTGCTCTTGTACCTATTGAATCTCAATACTCTTCTTTATTTGACATGTACTCTCCTTTTTTAAAGTTCCAGCTTGTTCATGCTCATCAAGAAGATTTCAAAGAACATAACAGTGATAAAGGAAGATACTTTGAGAGTAGTAATCTTACAAATCTCTCCATACCCATTGGGGTTAAATTCGAAAGATTCTCCGCAAACGACAATGCTTCTTATAACTTAACTCTGGCCTATTCACCAGACATCGCAAGAAGCAATCCTGATTGTACAACGTCTCTGCTAGTTAGCCCCACCACAGCCATTTGGTTAACTAAAGCGACAAACTTAGCTCGACAAGCCTTCATCGTAAGAGCTGGAAATTATCTTTCCTTCAGCCAAAACTTTGAAATCTTCAGTCAGTTCGGTTTCGAGCTCAGAGGCTCTTCTAGAACCTACAATATAGACCTCGGATCCAAAATCCAATTCTAACTCACCTCCACCTCCCCTGCCCCAACACGGGGCAGGGCCTACCCACCAACCCTTTCAATATCATTGACTTTTAAAATTTTTTATGATGGTTTTAGTCTATCTAAACCTATCTATGATCTAAAAATATGAAATATCCAGTTTGTTGGTTTTTATCCTCAGGGTTGATAGTCTCAACCTCTTTATGTTTTTCTAATGCAACAGAAGTAACCTTAACTTCGGAAAACAGTTTCAATGGAAACGACGGTACGAATACAACATTCACAACACGGTCAACAACCAATAGCGGGGGAACTATCTATGTATGTACTGGGGATATTTGTATTGCCTATGCAGGGAAAGGTTCTGCTTTAACAAGTAGCTGTTTTACTGAAACAGCTGGCGATCTGACATTCATAGGTGGTTGGAATAAACTTTGCTTTGAGAATATTACCACTATCAATAATAGTCCAAAACCTGCCGCTATTGATGTAAGTATAGCTGACAAAACACTTCTTATTTCGGGATTCTCATCATTCTCATGCTCCTTCTGTCCACCATTACCAGGATCGGCTGTACAAGCATTAGGAGCTATTAAATCTGCAGGAGCAATAAAATTTGAGAATACTGCCAATGTTCTTTTCGAAAAGAATCAGTCTAAAGAAAACGGTGGAGCTATTAGTTGTAAAAGTCTTACGTTAACAGGCGTTACTGGAACTACTAATTTCACAGACAATCAATCCGTACAGAGTGGCGGAGCTATTTATGCAACTGGAACAACTATTATTTCTAATAATAGCGATGTGATTTTCTCAAATAATCATGCTGCAAGCAGTAGTTCTGGTGGAGCTATTTATTGCAGTAACTCTACAGCATTAGATTTAAAATTAGAGAATAATAAAAATCTCATATTCTCGGGAAATGTAACAGAAGCCAATGGTGGCGCCATCTATACTGATAAGCTAACCATTACTTCTGGTGGGCCTACTCTATTTTCTAATAATTATGTTATCCATACTTCATCATCCAAAGGTGGAGCTATTTGTCTAAAAGATTCCGTAGGAGAATGTAGTCTAACTGCAGATCTTGGTGATATCATTTTTGAAGGGAATACAATAGTAACTGATCACATACCAGCTAGAAACTCTATAGATCTTGGTAGTAATGGTAAATTCACTCAACTGCGAGCTAAAGACGGTTTCGGTATTTTTTTCTACGATCCCGTAGCAAAAAATGGAGACACTAATGCTACTTTACAAATCAATAAACCAGAAAACGGCTCTATTTATACAGGCCACATTGTCTTCTCTGGAGAAAAACTAACTAAAGATGAGAAGAAAAAACCTGAAAACCTTTCTTCATATTTTAAGCAACCTGTAGAACTAGCTGCAGGTTCTCTGATTCTCAAAGACGGTGTAACTTTAGAAGCTAAATCCTTCGCACAAACAGCAGGCTCTTCTGTTATCATGGATTTAGGTACTACACTACAAACCCCAAATACTGATGGGGACAATATCACCCTGACTAATCTTTCTATAAATGTTGCCTCATTAGGCAATGGTGGAGTTGCTACTCCCGCTAAAATCAAAGCAACATCTACTGATAAAAAAGTTATCATTCAATCTGTAAGCTTTGTCGATGATAATGGGAATGGTTACGATTACCCCATATTTTCCACAGACAAACCTTTCGCTGGCATAGAAATTACTGCAGCAAACTCTATCGAACCTACCCTCCCCATACAAAATCTCACAAATTATTCTTCACCAGCTCACTATGGTTACCAAGGAAATTGGACAGTGACCTGGGCAGGAGCTAATGCCACTAAAACCGCAACATTAGTTTGGAATAAAACTGGTTACTCCCCCTCCCCTGAACGTCGAGGAACTTTAGTTCCTAATACGTTATGGGGAACCTTCTCAGATGTAAGAGCTATTCAAAACCTTATAGAAGTTAACATAAATAGTGCTGACTATCAAAGAGGCTTCTGGGCATCAGGATTAGCTAACTTCCTACATAAAAGTGGTACTGCAACAAAACTTAGGTTCCGTCATGACAGCGCGGGATATCTCTTAGGAGTCTTTAGTCAAACACCTTCAGAAAATATATTTAGCGCCGCATTTTGTCAGCTCTTTGGTCGAGATAAGGATTACCTCGTCTCAAAGAATACTGCCAATATCTACGCTGGTTCTATCTATTATCAACATACCTCATCCCTGTCTGGTTGGGAGAGACTATTAACCAGAGCTCTGGGCCTACAAGTAGCTTTAGTTCTTGATGCTCAACTAACCTATAGTCATGCTTCCAATGAGATGAAAACAAATGCTCCTGGGACTGTCCCTCCTCAAGATACCATCTACTCACAAGTTAAAGGAGATTGGGGTAATGACTGTATCGCTGTAGAGCTTGGTGCTACAGCACCTATTGAATTAGGTTATGCTTTCTTCGATAAATACGCACCATTCATGAAAGTCCAATTCACATACGCTCACCAAGATGACTTCAAAGAACATAATAGTGATAGAGGAAGACATTTTGGAAATAGTCATCTCACCAATGTTTCTCTACCTATAGGGATACGCTATGAAAAGATTGCTGAAAATAATCTTTCTTCTTACAACCTAACACTTACCTATGTTCCTGATATTGTTAGAAGTAATCCTGACAGCATAACCTCTCTTCTATCAAACCCTACCGGAGCAGTTTGGACAACGACAGCTACAAATTTAGCTAGACAAGCTTTCGTTATAAGAGCAGGGAATCATAAGTCCTTTAGCCAAAATTTTGAACTCTTTAGCCAATTTAGTTTCGAGCTTAGAGATTCTTCTCGAACCTATAATGTAGATCTTGGATCTAAGATTAGATTCTAATTTCTTTCGTGTTCCCTATCCTATTCTGGGTAGGGAATCCCAAAACACTCTTTGTAATGTTCTTGACTTTTAAATATTTTTGTGATCGTTTTAAGAAATCTCAAATCACCCAGAGCATGAATATATGAAACACCCAGTCTACTGGTTCTTAATATCTTCGGGGTTAGTTGCCTCGACCTCATTGAGTTTTGCAGCTCCAGCAGAAGTAGTATTACCTTCATCAGATAGTTATAACGGCAATAATTCAACAAACACACCTTTCTCCCCGAAAGACACATCCAATGCTAACGGAACGAATTATAATTGTACCGGAGATGTATGTATTGCCAATATCAGTACCGGTCTTAGCAAGAGTTGTTTCACAGATAGTCAAGGAAATTTACTCTTTCAGGGAAATGGACACGCCTTATGCTTCGAGAATATCAATGCTGGAGCTGACAATCCAGCCGCTATTAATGTAAGTGGAAATGATAAAACTTTATCTATTATTGGTTTTTCATCATTATCATGCTCTTTCTGTCCTCCAGGAACATCAGGTCATGGAGCTATTAAATCAACAGGAACAACTACCCTTGATAATGACTCTAAATTACTTTTCCAGAAAAATTGTTCAACAGATAATGGCGGAGCTATTACTTGCAAAGGGTTAACTCTACAAAACTCATCGAATTCTGCAACATTCATTGAGAATTCCTCCGCAAAGCATGGTGGGGCCATATATTCCAATGCAACTACCACTATTTCTAATAACAATAATGTAATATTTACAAGCAATGCAACTACAGGATCATCAGATTCTTCAGGAGGAGCAATCAATTGTAGTGATGCTTCTACACCCCCTGAATTAAAATTAGAAGGCAATAAATCTCTTATCTTCTCTAATAATATTTCTGGGACCAGCGGTGGGGCTATTTATGCCGAAAAACTTACTGTTACTTCCGGAGGACCAACCATGTTCTCAAATAATTCTGTAACTAATTCTAGTTCTTCTAAAGGTGGAGCTATTTGTTTAAAAGATAGCAACGGAGAATGTAGCCTATCCGCAGAACTTGGAGATATCACATTTGAAGGAAACAAAATTATAACCACAAGTGGGAATGGATCGACAAAGAGAAATGCTATAGACGTTGGAACCAATGGGAAATTTACTCAACTACGAGCTAAAGAAGGATTCGGAATCTATTTCTATGATCCTATCACAGCTACAGGAACTCAATCTATAGGTTTGACTATTAATGCTGATAATGGCCAATCAGTCTATTCTGGTTCTATTGTCTTCTCTGGAGAAAAATTATCCACAGAAGAAATTGCTATTACTGATAACTTAACATCAAAATTCGTACAACCTTTAACTCTCGCTAAAGGAACTCTTGCCCTTAAAAACGGTATAACACTAGAAGCCACATCCTTCTCACAAACTGCAGGATCTTTTGTTATCATGGATGTAGGCACTACCCTACAAACTCCTGATAGTGGCGGAGAAACTATTACCCTAACGAATTTATCAGTTAACGTCGCCTCGTTGGGGGGGGGGGGGGTCGCCCCTACAACTGCTAAAATCCACTCCCAAACTTCTGGAAAAACTCTTACAGTTACTACCGTAAGTCTTGTTGATGAAGACGGAAACAGCTATGAATATCCTATCTTTTCAAAAACTAGAGATTTTCCCTCAGCTGTAACACTTCAAGGTCCTTCAGGGACTGCTCCAACAGGACCAACTTCTTCTGACATATCTCAAATTCCAACTACTCACTATGGGTATCAAGGATATTGGACTACAATATGGGACGACAAAACTAACTCTGACACAAAAATAGCCACATTAAACTGGAATCAAACTGGTTACCTTCCTAACCCTGAACGCCAAGGTCCATTAGTCCCTAATACATTATGGGGATCATTCTCAGACATAAGAGCTATTCAGAACCTCATGGATGTTAGCGTCAATGGCGCTGATTACCAAAGAGGCTTCTGGGTATCAGGCTTGGCTAACTTCTTACATAAGAGCGGCACCACTACGAAACGTAAGTTTCGTCACAATAGCGCTGGATATGTATTAGGAGCATTTGCAAAAACACCCTCTGAAGACATCTTTAGTGCAGCCTTCTGCCAACTCTTTGGTAAAGATAAAGATTACTTAGTAGCTAAAAATAATTCTAATATCTATGCAGGCTCTATCTACTATCAACACACTTCATTCTGGAGCGCCTGGGATAGACTGCTACAAAATACTATCGGCGCTCAAGCTCCGTTAGTACTCAATGCACAGTTAACTTATAGTCACACGTCTAACGATATGAAGACTAATATGACTCAACGTTATGCTCCTCCAAAAACAACATACTCAGAAATAAAGGGTGATTGGGGTAACGATTGTTTTGGAGTAGAGCTTGGAGCTACTGTGCCTATTGAATCTCAATATTCTTCCTTATTTGATATGTACTCACCATTCTTAAGATTCCAATTGGTTTATGCTCACCAAGAAGACTTTAAAGAAAATAGCAGCACAGAAGGAAGATATTTTGAGAGTAGTAATCTCACAAACCTCTCTATGCCTATTGGTGTGAAGTTTGAGAGATTTTCTGACAACGACAATGCTTCTTACAATTTAACTTTGGCTTATGCTCCGGATCTTGCAAGAAGCAACCCTGATTGTACAACTTCTCTGTTAGTTAGCCCAACTACAGCTGTCTGGTTAACTAAAGCTACAAACCTAGCTAGACAAGCTTTCATAGTTCGTGCTGGAAATTATCTTTCCTTATCTTCTAACTTTGAAATCTTCAGTCAATTCGGTTTCGAGCTCAGAGGCTCTTCTCGAACTTATAACGTAGATCTTGGATCCAAGATTCAATTCTAATTCCATCCACCTCCCCTGCCCCATTCCGGGGCAGGGCCTCTCAGAACACCCTCTCAATCCCCTTGACTTTTAAATGTTTTTGTGATCGTTTTAGTCTATCTCAAATCACCCAGAGCATGAAATATGAAACATCCAGTCTACTGGTTCTTAATATCTTCGGGGTTAATTGCCTCGACTTCATTGAGTTTTGCTCAAGCAGACAACAAACCCCTCTCTTCTGGCGATAGTTTTAATGGCAATACTTCGGGAAATAATACGTTTACACCTAAGGAAACGTCTAATGCAGATGGCACAACTTATACATGCGAGGGTGACGTATGTATCGCAAATGCAAATACAACAAATAAAAGTTGCTTTACAGATACTGCGGGTAATCTCTCATTTTTAGGGAACGGCTTTACTCTTTGTTTTGAAAATATTGATGCGGGAGCAAGTAATCCGGGGGCTATCAATGTAGGGAATTCCGATAAATCATTGTCTATTATAGGATTCTCTCTTTTCACTTGTTCTTCTTGTCCTCCGAAAATAACAGGAATGGGGGCTATTAAATCTTCTGGATCAACGACTTTTAATAATGATATTAATATCCTATTAAAAAAGAATTGCTCAAAAGAAGATGGTGGAGCTGTTAATTGTAAAGGTTTTATATTAACAGGAACCTTAGGAAATGCTGATTTCACAGAAAATAAGTCAGAAAAAAATGGTGGGGCTATTAATACCACCACCACTTCTATGATCTCCAACAACAATCGAGTGGTTTTTTCTAAAAATTCCACTGTGGGGGCTTCTAATTCTTCAGGAGGAGCCATCTATTGTAAGGAAACCACTGGCTCAACTGCTGCTGAACTAAAATTAGAAGGAAACCAACAGTTAATATTTTCAGAAAACTCATCATCAACCAGTGGTGGGGCTATCTATGCCAATAAACTAACAATTACCTCAGGTGGAACAACAATATTTGCAAATAATTTTGTTAGTGCTGCCTCTAATCCTCAGGGCGGGGCTATTTGTTTAAGTGCAAGTGGCGAATGCAGCTTAACCGCAAATCTTGGCGATATCATTTTTGACGGGAATACATTAATCACTACTCCATCAGGATCCAACAGCACAACAAAAAGAAATGCTATAGATTTAAATACTACAGGTAAGTTTGTAAAATTAAATGCTAGAGAGGGTTTTGGAATTTATTTCTACGACCCCATTGCCAATAATGGAGATTCCACTACAACACTCAGTATCAATAAACCAGAAAGTTCTACTAACTATCATGGAAGAATTGTCTTCTCAGGAGAAACTCTTTCTACTGAAGAAAAAGCGATAACAGAAAATTTAACTTCAACATTCAAACAACCTGTCACGCTATCTGCCGGAGCTCTCATACTCAGAGAGGGAGCAATCTTAGAAGCTAAATCTTTCGAGCAAACAGCTAGTTCTACTGTTATTATGGACGTGGGTACTACCCTACAAACCCCAACTAGCAGTGGTGAAGCCATCACTTTACCTAATCTTGGCATCAACGTCGCCTCATTGGGGGGGGGGTTACTCCTTCTTCGACTGCTAAAGTCCAATCTCAAACATCGGGTCAGAATGTCACAGTTACAGCTATAAGCTTTGTTGACGAAGACGGTAACGGTTATGAGTACCCTATTTTCTCCAGAACTCGTGATTTCACAAATACTATAACTATAAAAGCTCCAGGAACTACACCAACAGCACCAACGACCCCTTCTACACCACAAACTCCACCAACCCACTATGGCTATCAAGGAAATTGGACCATTGCTTGGGCTAATGGAACCAGTAATGATCAGCTAGCCACTCTAACCTGGAATGAAACAGGCTATGTTCCCAATCCTGAACGTCAAGCCCAGCTAGTTCCTAATACCTTATGGGGAGCTTTCACGGATATACGTGCATTGCATCAACTGATGAGTATAAGTGCTACAGGTTTAGAACATGAACGTGGTCTTTGGGGAGCCGCTATTACAGATTTCCTACATAGAAAGAAAACAAAGACAAGTAAGAAATACCGTCACGTTGGTGTTGGCTACGCCGTAGGTGCTAGCGTACAAACACCAACTGAAGATCTATTTTCTTTTGCCTTTTGCCAACTCTTTGATCACGATAAGGACTATGTAGTATCTAAAAACCGCACGCATGTGTATGCAGGTTCTTTGTTCTTTGAACATTTCCATATGCTACATCCTCAGTCCTACTTCATTAAAGCAGGCTCAAAATTCCCTTCTTCGTTCTTAGCGAAATTTCCTGAAAATGTTCCTATGGTTTTCAACATACTCTTTAGCTACAGTCATGCTGAAAATGATATGAAAACACGCTACACCAAGCGATATTCTCCTAAACCTCTTACATATCCAGAGGTTAAAGGTAGCTGGGGCACCAACTGTTTCGCTGGTGAAGTTAGCGGAAGTTTCCCTATGGAACTACCCGATTCCTATATCTTTGAGAAATTTGTTCCTTTCATGAAGGTACAGATGATCTACGGAGAACAAGAAAGCTTCCAAGAACCCACAAGTGAAGGACGTTCTTTTGAAAATAGTCATCTTGTGAATTTAGCTTTACCTATCGGAGTGAAGTTTGAAAATGTATCTTCAAATGACAAAGATACTTTCGATCTTACACTTGCGTATTCTCCAGATGTCTATCGTGATAATCCCCACTGTGCAACTTCTTTAGTTGTTACGGGAGCTGCTTGGGAAACAAAAGCTACCAACTTAGCTCGACATGCATTTGTAGTTCGTGCTGCTAATAACTTTACTTATTCAGAATATGTAGAGTTATTCGGACATGGCGGATTTGAACTTCGCGGATCTGCGTATAGCTACAATTTCGATCTTGGTGGAAAAGTCCGTTTCTAAGATTTTTGTATATTCCCTACTTAGATTAAGTAGGGAATATTCCCCAGATTTTCCACATCAATATATAGCAACTCTTGCTTTATTTTCAGCTTTCCCCTATGTCATGTAGAGCCGCAAAATATGCAGGGAATATTCATGAAAAACTCTATTTATGGGGTTTTGCTGTTTTCCTCTTTTGCCTTATCCATTGCTACCGAGCTTCTCGCAGATGCCGACACTGTCACTCTTGCAACTGGATTCAACGGCTCCTCTAGTGAAACTTTCAATGTCAAACAAACAAATAATGATGATGGAACCACGTATAATGTAACAAGCGCTGTTTCCTTTACGGATATAACCAAACTTAATCCAGCAAACACAAGCTGCTTCTCTAACTCTGCTGGGGATCTTACTTTTAATGGTGACCGTCGTCTTCTCTATTTCAATAATATTAAATCGACAGCGAAAGGTGCTGCTATCAGCACTACAGCAGACGCTAAAACTCTAACAATATCCGGATGCCTTAATCTTATTTTCTATATGTGTCCCCTAGAAGCAACCGGGAATGGAGCAGTTTACTCGAATAGTTCCATAGTGCTTCAGCAAAATAGTGCGGGAAGTTTCGGATATAATAAGTCCATAGGAAAAGGGAGCGCTATCTGTTGTGAGAAACATACAAAAGCAGGTGCTACATCACCAACATTAACAATACAAAATAACGGGGATCTTTCCTTTTTATCGAATCTCTCTAAAGATTCTGGAGGAGCTATTTATGCAGAAAAAATGATCTTATCTTCCGGAGGCAATACGATATTTCAAGGTAATGTCACTGAGGATAAGGGAGGAGCTATTGCCATTGCTGCTAATGGAGAAATTAGCCTATCTGCAGATACCGGGAATATCACCTTTGATAGAAACATCCGAATTGAAGATAACGAAAACATTCGTAATGCTATTCATTTAGAAAACAATGCGAAGTTCCTTAAGTTACGAGCTTCTAGAGGTAGATTCATTTATTTTTATGATCCTATTACCACTACAGGATCTGTAGCTGATCGTCTGACTATCAATGGCTCTGACGTAGACGTACCTTATCAAGGTACAGTTGTATTTTCTAGTGATGGAGCGTATTCAGAATCACCTATTTCTAAACTCTCTTCTTTTTCTCAAGACCTCACTTTAGCTGCAGGATCTTTAATTTTAGAAAATGGCGTATGTATAAAAGCGAAGTCTTTTGAACAGAATCAAAATTCCCTACTCTTTATGGATCCGGGAACGAAGCTACAAACTACTAACAACGTCTCCATAAAGAATCTAAATCTAAATCTTAAGGGTATAGGAGAAGAACCTGTAGCTATAGCAACAACTGCAGATAATGCAAATGTAGATATTTGCGGACCTATTGTTGTTCATATCGACGATGAGATCTTTTACAATCAGATAGTTTTAGCACAAGATACATCTTTTGAATTTCTAAACATTAGTGCGCAACATCTAAGCAACGTCTCTGTTGATGATGTTCCTGAAGTTCCTATGACTACGATGGAAACTCATCGTGGTTATCAAGGAAAATGGACGATCTCCTGGAAAGAACAACCCGAGATTACTATTGGAAATGTCTCTGCCCAACCTAATAAAAAGATGTCATTAGTTTGGAAGCCCTCAGGCTATGTTCCTTTTGTAGGGGGTACTGGAGAATTTACTACATCTTTAGTTCCTAATAGCTTATGGGATCTCTTTTTAGATACACGCTTCGCTCAACAAGCTATAGAGACAAATGCTCAATCATCGGGGAATGGTATTTGGGTATCATCACTTACTAACTCTTCCCGTAGAGGTTCTACTAATCATAGCCTTGGGTTTCGACATAAGAGTTCGGGATATGTTGCTGGAGGAAAAATACGTACTTTTCAAGACGATATATTTAGCATAGGAATCTGTCAGCTATTTGGAAGATCTAAAGATTTTGGATCTACAAGATCCAAGAATAATTTCTTTACAGGATCCATTTATGCTCAACATTCTAGATACTTACTTCCCCTTATGAGATTCCTTGCAGGAACATCGGAATACAAACCGAAGTTTTTATTAAGAATTCCCAAGGATTTCCCTATTAACTTTGATGCTCTCGTAAGTTACAGCTACGATAGAAATCATATGAAGGTAAAATATGCCGATCGTTCACAAACAATAGGCACATGGAACACTTACGGATATTCTGCTCAGATTGGAAGTTCCCTACCTTTTGCTTTAGATGTTTCCCATACCTTTTTCCAATATGTATCTCCGTTTATCAAATTACATTGGATTTATGCTCATCAAGTACAATTTCAAGAACAAGGAATAAAACGACGCTCTTTTAATAATAGTAATTTAAAAAATCTCTCATTGCCAATTGGCCTGAAAATCCAAGGACAATCACTACATCGTTTCTCTTATGAACTCACTGGGATGTATATTGCCGATCTCTATCGTTGCAATCCTGAGAGTGTGACTTCATTAATCTCCGGAGGTTTACTTCCCTGGACGACAACAGCGACAAATCTTGGTAAACAAGCTGCTCTGTTGCAAGGATCAGGTATTCTCTCTCTTACATCACACATCAATATCTTCGCTCAAGGGACCGTAGAATTTCGCCGTTCTTCCTATAGCTACAATATGGATTTTGGCAGCAAGGTGCTTTTTTAACAGTATAAACCCTTACTAATAAGGGATTATTATTCTTAATGGCACCCCTAGATACCGAGATAATCTGCTTTTTTGAGTAGGCATAACTATTAAGGTTATACCCACTCCTAAAAGCAGAAAACATTTTTTCCTATAACATAACAGGGAATGTACTATGAAAAACTCTCTTTACGGGTTTTTAATCTGTTCATCTTTTACCGCATCTATAGCGTTTGCGAACGCTGAAAACTTAACATCTTCGACAAGCTTTGATGGTTCTACAGGGAATGGGCAGTTTACCTCCAAACAAACCTCAGACGCAGGAGGCACTACCTATACGCTGACTGGGGATATAACTATTAAACATGTCAAAACAACAAACCCAGCAAATACAAGCTGTTTTAAAAATACCACAGGGAATATTACCTTCACAGGAGCTGACTATTCCTTAATATTTAAAGATATTACTTCCACAGCTCAAGGAGCTGCTATCAGTTCTAATACTGATGCAAAAACACTAACAATGTCGGGATTCAATGTCCTATCCTTCCTCTCCGCTCCCAATGCAATCACTGGGAAAGGCGCGATTTATTCTATAGGTTCAACAACAATCAAAGAGACTAAGAAGTTAATCTTTGATAGGAACTACTCTGCAGCAGCTGGCGGGGCTATCCATTGTGCAAAAACAGGAGGAACAGTAGCAACATTAACTTTGCAAGAAAATGACTCTATGATCTTTAGAGATAACTGCTCAGCAACTACAGGAGGCGCTATTCATGCTGAGAAGCTTGTTCTTAAATCTGGTGGCACTACCCTATTTACAAACAACCACGCTGCGCAAAAAGGCGGAGCCATTTCTATTGTTGGATCTGGAGAGATTAGCCTATATGCAGAGGGAGGTAGTATTATCTTTAAAGGAAATACCACTCTTAATGCAGGGAATAAGGTAAATAATGCGATTAACATAGGATCTAATGGGAAATTCTCAAAACTTGGAGCTAAAGAATCACAATCCATTCTATTTTATGATCCTGTAGTCGTTGAGGGAGCTTCTAATGAGAATTTAGAAATCAACAAAACTGATGGTGGAACAAACTACACAGGATCTATAATCTTTTCCGGAAAATATATAGATAGCCCTGAAGAAACGAAAAAGCATGTTTCGACATTTTCACAACCCATAACTCTATCTGCAGGATCTTTAATTTTAGAGGAAGGAGCTCATCTAGAAGCTAAATCTCTAACACAAACTGTAGGATCTAAAATTATCTTAGATCAAACTTCAAGTATAGAGACAAAAGAAAAAGTCGATATTAAAGAGCTTTGGCTACGTATTGATGATTTTAAAACACCAACAGCAACCAAGATCTCCACAGCAGGAAATGCTCATACCGTCACTGTTAAAGGACCTTTGGGAATCTTCGCTGATCATGAAGCTTTCTATGATAACCATGCTCTTGCTTACAACGTAGATCAAGAACTCCTACAACTTGCTGATAAAGATATCACAAAAATTGCATTAGTAGATGTTCCTGAAGCTGTTAGGGAAAATCTTAGCTCCCACCGTGGATATCAAGGAAGTTGGACTATAGATTGGAAAACCATTCCTGGTTCTACATCTGGAGGAACTACAATTCTTGGTACTAAAACAGCAACTGTTCATTGGAGACCTACAGGGTATATTCCTTTTGGTGGAGCTCAAGAAATCACTACACCTTTAGTACTTAACACCCTATGGGGAAATTTTACAGATATTCGCAATTTAGAAAGAACTGTAGAATCTCTAGCTACAAATTCTCTATACTCTGAAGGATTCTGGGCTGCAGGGATTAAAAATTTCCTACATTCTAACAGCACTGCAAGAAATTATGTCTTCCAACATAATAATGCAGGCTACGCTGTTGGTATAAATAAACACACGCTATCGAATAATGTATTTTCTGTAGCATTTTCTCAGCTATTTGGTAAGGATAGAGACAACGCTAACGGTCAAGTAGATCATCAAACATTTTCAGGATCTTTATATGCGCATCACGTGGGTTCGCTACCTATGTTGCGCTTCCTTTGTGGGGGATCTAAAGATTGCCCTCCTGAACTTCAAGCATCTCCTTCTATCCCCGTTATCGTAAATGCTCAGCTAAGCTACAGCCATAGCGATAATCATCTTACAATAATCCATAATGATAGAACAAAAACAACAGGAGATTGGTCTAATTATTCCTTAGCTGCAGAATTAGGATCCACATTTGTCTACAACCTGAGCAAATGCCCATCAATACTTAAGAACGTATCTCCATTTGTCAAACTCCAAGGGGTATATTCCGAACAAAAGAAATTCACCGAAGAAGGACTACGTCGCTGCTTATTCTCAAGTACATATCTAGCCAACTTGGCTCTTCCCTTAGGGATTAAAATCAACGGTGTGTGCCCTAGAGAGCTATTCGCCTACGATCTCTCTGCTATGTACGTGCATGATGTATTCCGCATCGATCCTGAAAGTATGACATTATTCTTAATTGGAGGTTTAGCTCCCTGGGCAACACCAGCTACAAATCTAGATAATAAAGCTGTGGTTATCCAAGGTTCTGGAAGATTTGCTGTTAGACCTAACATCGAAGTCTTCGCAGAAGGCAACTGTGAATTACGCTCATCATCACATAGCTATAACTATGATTTTGGCGCTAAAATACATTTTTAGATCTCTCTCACTCTCTGCTCTTTAAGAGCAGAGAGTTTCCTCTCTCCCTCCTATACTCTCTCTGATAAGCTTGAATTTTTTTATTTTTTCATCTATTGCGCGAGATAGTCCCTCATAACCCAAGATACCTTCATGAAACTCTCTGTTTATGGGTTTTTACTCTCGTCGTCCTTGCTATCCACCCACATAGCATTTGCTGAAAACTCCTCAGTATCTCCGACATCTCCACCAAGCGCTCCTTCTGGAGCATCTGCGAAAACAGCCACTAGTGAAGACTTATCTACAGGATTTGATGGGACTAGTGATGTCCAGCCATTCACTACTAAATCATCAAGTAATGACGCTGGGACAACTTATACATTAACTAAAAATATCACCTTCGCCAATATTAGTACCGCAACCACTACAGCAAGTTCTTCTAGTTCTTCGGGATCTCAACCCTCTGCAAGTGCGGCTCAAGGTAATACGGAGGGAAATTGCTTTAGTAATACTGCTGGGGATCTCACTCTTTATGGTCATTTTCATTCTCTGTCCTTCGAAAATATCTCCCTTACAGGAAAAGGTGCTGCTATTAGTAACACAGCATCGGGGAAAACAACCATTCTGAAGACATTTGGGAATCTTACATTCTCTAATTCTCCTGGATCTAGTGTTACAAATGGCAAGGGAGCAATCTATTGCCAAGAATCTTCACTACAAGTTATCAATACTACTAGAATCAAGTTCTTAAATAATCATTCCACAGAAAATGGTGGAGCAATTTGTTATGCTCCTGCACCAACTCCGCCTCCTACTCCTCCAGTCCTACAACCGCAACCTCAGCCACAACCCCAGCCTGCACCCCCTCAGCCTACATCCATACTTTCACCACTAGGATCTCCGATTCTTTCTTCTGATCCCCAGCCACAACCGGGAAGCCCTAGTAGTAGTCCAGGGAGTTCTGGTCCAGCTGCTCCAGCTCCGGCCCCCGCTCCGGCTCCTGTTCCAGCACCTGGACCTGGAGGACAACAATCTGTACAAACTACCTTCACTTTTAACAATAATTTCGATCTAACATTCACAGGAAACTCATCCGACAAATGTGGTGGAGCTATTTATGCTCAAAACCTAGTTATAGTTTCTGGTGGTGAGACACTATTTACTAATAATACAGCCAAAGAGAAAGGTGGAGCTATTGCAATTGCCGATGGGGGAAGCATTAGTTTGTCTGCAGATAGTGGGGTTATCGTTTTCGAAGGAAATACAGAAAAGAACGGCGAATCTAATGCTATAAGTCTCGGATCTTCAGCTAAAATCACACAACTACGCGCTACAGAATGGAGTCGAATCTATTTCTATGATCCTATAACTGGAGATCAGGCAAGTACTGAGAAATTAACAATTAATGGCTCAGACCAACCAGCTCCAGGAACCCCTACAGGACCAATTGTGGTAAGATCTTCAGCTGCACAGCCAACACCTAAAAACTACACGGGCACCATAGTTTTCTCGGGAAGGAATCGTACTAATGCTAGAGCACTAACTCAAACCTCTACCTTAACTCAACCTGTGGAACTAGCTGCAGGAACATTTGTTCTAGAAGATGGAGCTTTATTTTCCGCAAAATCTTTCACACAAACAAACACAAATTCTATAGTCTTGTTAGAACAAAATACCTCTCTACAGGCTTCTGATACAGTAGATCTAAAAAATTTATGGGTAGGCGTTACTGATGTAAATTCACAAGCATTTGCAATAGTTAGCGCGACAGGAGGTTCGGGGACAGTTCAAATTTCAGGACCTATCACTCTGGCTCTTTCTGATCCCGCATTCTATGAAAATCCAGATCTTGCAAAACAACTCGATAGAGAATTTCTAAAATTAACAACAACTAAAGGGAATATCACCCTTAATAATCAATCAGATCCAGTTCAACAAGATATCGGTGATCACTTAGGCTATCAAGGTATATGGCAACTAACTTGGAAGGATGCTCCGGTATCGGGCGGACAAGGATCTGAAAAAGTAGCCACCCTAGGTTGGCAACCTCAAGGTTACCTTCCTACCGCTGGAGACACACAAAGCTACACTTCTTTAGTTCCTAATAGTTTGTGGGGAATGGTTTCTGACGTTGCTGCTATCCAACGTTTAATTGAAGGTGAGGCAAATTCTGCGAAAGGTAAGGATATCTGGGGTGCAGGATTATCTAACTTCTTAAAAGGAAAGAAAACAAATAAAAATCGTAAGTTCCGAAATTTCAGCTCAGGCTATGCTGTAGGAACAAGCTCGCAATCCCTCCATCGTTTTAAATTTAGCTTTGGTTTTTGCCAGCTATTTGGAAGAGCTAAAGATTACGCAGGCGCCAGGATTCATGAAAAAATTCTTTCGGGATCTTTATATACGCAATACGATACAGAACTCTTACCTATTTTAAAATTCCTCTCAGGAACCTCAGTATTCAGACCAAAAATTCTAAAACAGATAACTGATGATTTCCCAGTAACCTTCCAAGCACAATTTGGTTACTTCTATGGAGACAACTCCATGAAAATAAAATATCTCGATGCTACACAAGCAAATAGCTCTTGGGAAAACCATTGCTATTCTGGAGATATGGGAACATCTATAGCTATTCCTATACATAGTAAAGACGGTATCATCCAAATGGCAACGCCATTTGTAAAAGTACAAAGCATCTATGTATACCAAAAAGGATTCCATGAGAAAGGCTTAAGACGTAGAGCTTTTGATCATACCTATTTGACCAACATCTCTATACCTTTAGGACTAAAAGTTCATGGAGATTCTCCATCTAAAGATCTCCATTATGAACTTTCCGCAGCCTATATAGGCGATGCCTATCGTCATAATCCCAAGAATACAACAACACCAATCGTAACTAATATTGTTGCTATACCATGGATAACAACAGCCACAAATCTACAAAGACACGCGGCAAGATTCCAAGGTGCTGGAGACTACTCTCTCACCTCATATATCCATCTGTTTGCTCAAGGAAGCATCGAGCTACGCAAGTCTGCAAGAAGCTATCATGCTAATGCAGGTAGCTCAATTCATTTCTAACGAATTTCCCCCTGTTCTTTTATAATAGGGGGAAAAATTCCACAACAAATCTATTTCCCCTAATCCTTTCGTTATAAATAACTTTGGGAAAAATCCCCTTATTGATCTTGATTAATTTCAAAGATTTTTCTATGTGAGGAAAGGCTTTTTCTCATCTCCCTCCCCTAAGCAAAAAAATATTCTAAAAATATACTTTTGAAATATCATATGACGCAAAGACCTAATCTATGGATTTTTTGCTGCTGTACTATATCCTACCTGTGTTTTCCACAAGCGTATTCCGCTGTGTCACAAACACTCACTTCTGCTGATAATTTTGATGGCGCAAATAATGCGATTTTCTCTGTTAAAGCTTCTGACAATGCTGAAGGAACTACCTACATTGCCTCAGAAGACATTTCAATACGAAATGTCTGTGCTACAAACCCTAGAAACACTAGCTGTTTTAAAAATACAAAAGGCCATCTTATATTTAATGGAAAGAATCACTGTTTGATCTTTGACAAAGTTATTCCAGATATCGAAGGGAAAGTGATTTTCAATGCTGCGGAGACTCTCTGCGCTTTCTCATCCTTTTCTAAGATTAGGTTTTCAGAACCTAAAAGCTCAAGAAAAGGAAAAAGTGCTATCGTTTCTAAAGGGGCTCTCATGTTTAAGTCTAACAATGAGATCATTTTTGATGGATGTTACTCATCAAATAAAGGTGGGGCTATCTGCTGTATACCTAATCCAGGATCAAAAAATCCATCTTCATTATCTTTTCTTCAAAATAGGAAAATTACCTTCTCTAATAATAGATCGATACATGGAGCTGGGGCTATCTATGCTAAAGATATGCACATAACAGCTATGGGTCCTACTCTATTTATCGGTAATACAGCTTCTGGAAATGACCATGCTCGACCCGCTGGTGGAGCTATTTCTATTGCACCCAACGGAGAGCTATCTTTATTCGCAGAAGAAGGCGATATCACTTTCGTAGGAAATATTACAGAAAGAGGGAGACATATCGAAAAAAATGCAATCCATTTAGAAAATGGTGCTTATATTAGCTTTATAGGAGCTAAAGAAGGAAGAGTAGTTGAACTCTATGACGCTATTACAGCGACATCTAGATCTAGTGTTCCTTTGCTTATCAATCAAATATCTCATGGAGATATACATAAAGGTACTGTTGTATTCTCTTCAACAGATTGTCTTAATCTATGCGCTTCACTAGCTTCCATAAATATGTCTAGAATCTTACAAAATGTAATATTAGCAGGTGGCACTTTAGATTTAAGTTCAGGAGCTATTCTTTCAGTTTTAGCTTTTGTCCAACGTCCTAATACAACATTTGTCTTAGATCAAAGTACAATGCTTAGAACGTTAGAAAATGCTACTTTCTCAAATATAGTTATACCAATAAAGGTTAATCTTTTAGATAAGATACAGAAAGACTCAAAAATTAAATTCCAATCACTATCTCTTCGACAACCTGGACAGATTTCACTCTTATCAGAAAATAAAACACTATCTCTATCAGGATCGATAACCGTTAAACTCCAAGATGAAGATTTTTATGAAAATCTAGAATTAGCAACACCTTTAGGAATCCCTCTATTTAAAATTGAAACCCGTGAATTAGATAATGCGCAAATAAAAGTTGATCATTTCAGCATTCCAACTGACCCTTACGGTTATCAAGGATCCTGGAGTCTTGAATGGATAGAGAGTGCTCCTAAAAAAATCAGCGAACATGTAACAACAAATGCAGAGAAACTTGCCCATATTGTCTGGACACCATCACATTACCGACCACGTCTTATCGACTCTAGAGGAAACTCTTTAGTTCCTAATAGCCTATGGAATGCTTTTGTAGATGTTCGAGGTATCCATAATCTTATGGATACTGTCTCTGACGGTAGCCTATACCACAATGGCTTGTGGATATCAGAAATCTCTAGATATTTCCATAAAGACCATCATAAAGATAACCGCGGGTTCCGTCATACTAGCGGAGGCTATGCATTAGGACTATCACAACAAACTCCTTCTAAAGATATCTTCAATATAGGCTTTTTCCAAATGTTTGGGGTTTCTAAAGATACTGCCTTAGCAAAAAACCGTGAGAACATCCTTGCAGGCTCTATATATGTACAACACGGCACACCTATAAAGCCTATCCTAAATTGGTCTTTAGGAAATTTGTTTGTTCGTCCTGAATTCTTAGAAAAGATCTCTCCGGATCTTTCTCTGATTTTGAGTGCTCAAGCAACTTATAGCCATAGTAAAAACAAGCTCACAATAACCCGGAAATCCTCAGAGATTACTCAAGGATATTGGAATACTCATTGTATAGGTGCTGAATTAGGATCTTCTTTATCCTTTGATTTCCATGAAGAGCATAATATCTTTCATCAAATCCTACCCTTTATGAATCTTCAAGGCATCTATGCTTATCAAAGGAAATTTAAAGAAGAAGGAGAGAAAAAACACAACATTACTAGTAGTAAATTAGGCAATGTCTCTTTACCTGTTGGTGTACGTTTGGAAGGACACGCTGCACGTTGGCCGATTTTCTATTCAACTTCGTTAGCGTTCATTACAGATCTATTCCGTCAGAATCCTTGCTGTACAATTACAGCTACCTATACACCCTTTGCTAAATGGGAAACCTCAGGAACCAACCTCTCAAGGCAAGCATTATCGACACAACTGTCTATGCATTGTGCAATTTTGGATAATATCACCCTATTTTCAAAATTCTGCGCAGAAATACGTAAATCTTCACAATATTATTCGGGAGATGTCGGCAGTCAGTTCCTATTTTAAGAAATGGGTATAAAAATCATTTACTCTTAAGAAATTCAGAAAACTTTTTCACAAAAAAAATTTCTGAATTTCTTTCACATTCAACTCTAGGTATTTTTAGAGAAATCTTCCTTGTAGTGAAGCATTCTTAGAGGGAAAATCAACAGAAAAGTCTAGTTCTCACAGCAGACTATCAAGCAATATAAAGTCTTTAAGGATAGGCATTTTATTCAAATGCTTTCCTATCCTATTGATCTTTTAATATTTTTTGTTTATTAGCAAAATCAATCTTGTTGCATCCTCTTGAGCAAATGAAAGCGTCCCTTCGTAAGTTTCTAATTTCAACAACGCTAACTCTTCCTTGTTCATTCCAAGCCTTTTCTTTGGAAATCGTGGTTCCTCACGGAATTTATGATGGCAATCTTAGAGATACGTTCCCCTATACGATTACATCAAATCCAGAGGGAACAACGGCAATACTGTCAGGAAATCTACATCTTTTAAATCTTGACAACTCAATGGTAGCAACACCTTCAAGCTGCTTTTTCAATTCCATTGGATCCATGACAATTGTGGGTAAAAACCATAATTTAACCTTTGTAAATCTTCGCACATCGGTAAATGGTGCTGCACTAAGCTCTATTCCTACAGCAGATCCAGATACAAGCCCTTATACGATTACAGGAATGAACACCCTGTCTTTCTCTAACTGCGTAGCCTTAATGGCTCGCACTACTAACCCAGTTAATCCAAAAGGTGGGGCGGTATATTCCAAGGCTCCTATATTTTTTCAAAATATTCAGAATCTGATATTTAAAAATAATAGCGCTGCTGATAATGGTGGTGCTCTTTGGGCACAAGTAGTAGGGATTAGTAATATAAAGAAATCGATGCAATTTCTTAGTAACGTCGGTGCAAACGGCGGAGCTATCGGTGCATCTAAAAGCCTAAACGTTACACAATGTCCTTCGATCCTCTTCAGATCTAACTCTGCCGAGAAACTCGGAGGTGCTATCCATTCAGTTGATCCTACAACAGTACAAAATCCACCACCAGCTCCTCCTCCTACCACTCCAGCAGGACCGGTAAATACTGTCATTAGCTTCTCAGGAAATGGCTCTGTACAATTTGACTCAAATAACGCTAAATCTGGCGGAGCTGTCTATTCCAAGGGGAACATCAACTTCACAAATAACGCACAATTGCTTATGCAGAATAACTCTGCATCTCCTGAAGTTGCTGATAATAATGAAGTACTAGGACAAGGCGGAGCTATTTATTGCACACAGCAAACTCCAAATCCACCAGCTCCAGATACTCTTCCATTCACAGGGTTAACTATAGCCAATCAAAATGAAATCTTCTTCGCGAATAACTTCGCTGCAACTGCAGGTGGAGCTATTTATGGGAAAAAAGTCAGTATTACCTCTTCAGGGAAAACGGTGTTTACAAACAACATCTCAAAAGATGGTGGTGCCATCTATATTCCTGATAATGGGGATTTAAGCTTATCTGCTGACTATGGTGATATGATTTTCTATGAAAATTTAAAAACCAATGACGCAACTACTACTAGAAATGCCATTAGCCTAGGAAAGGGAGCAACAATTAATCTATTAGCAGCATCTGGAAATTACAAACTCTGTTTCTATGATCCTATTGTGACTACTATTCCAGATACAGCTCATAGTGATGATAAAAAACTAACTATCAATCAAGATAGAACATCTTCTACTCCTTTTACTAACCATATTGGAACAATTCTATTTTCAGGAGCTCAGGTCGATAGCCAAAGTGCTAGTACTACAGCTAATTTTGAATCAATTATCTATCAGAAAGTCGTTCTAGGCGGTGGAAAACTTGTTCTAGCAGATAAAGCAAGCCTATCTGTTATTTCCTTTGAGCAAGAATCCGATTCTATTCTTCTAATGGATGATGGGACAACCCTTGCGACCACTGAGAACTCTGCAAGCGGTGTTACAGCTGGTGGAGGTGGCGGAGGAGGTGGTGGAAGTGTCGCCACCCCGACTGTTAATAGTGGATCTATTTCATTAACAGATCTCCATGTCAATATCAGTTCGCTTACAGAAGCTGGTGAGGGAGCAAAAATTGATGTAAAGGGTACAAATGGTACAATTACATTAACAGGATATCTATCCCTAGACGATCTCTCAGGAATTGCTTATGAGAATCATGATCTCTTCAATAAAGATACAGTCACTCTCAAAGTTCTCTCTCTCTCTACGAAAGATGATAATAAAATAACAGAAAGCGGTTTCCAACTCACTCCTAGGGGAGACACTGAGCCACAATATGGTTATCAAGGTTCTTGGAAACTTGTCTGGGAAAATGGAACTGATGCTAATGCCAATAAAAAGAAAACTCTAAAAGCTACCTGGACAAAAACAGGTTTTATTCCTAGTCCTGAACGTCAAGCATCTTTAGTTCCTAATAGCTTATGGGGAGCTTTTATAGATCTACGCTCTATGAATGCCCTAGCTACAGCAAGCTGTGATGGCTTTGGCTACGGTAAGGGATTATGGGTAGCTGGAATTTCTAATGTATTCCACCATGATCGTAATAGCGTATCTCACGGTTTCCGTCGTATTAGCGGTGGTTATGTTATTGGAGCAAATTCACAAACAATTTCTGATTCTGTATTTGGAGTAGCCTTCTCCCAGGTATTCGGTAAGTCTAAAGACTACGTAGTCTCCACAACAAAATCACAAGCTATAGTAGGTAGCGCATACCTATCAATAAAACGTCAGTTAAGCAACACTATCTTCACATCGTTTGCTGCAAGAATTAACTACAGCCATACTAACGAAGATATGAAAACACGCTATACTTTCATCCCTGAAGAAGATGGCAATTGGGATAACAATTGCTGGCTAGGAGAAGTAGGCGGAAGCTTACCTATTGCTTTACAAACTACTAAATTACATCTAAATCAATTCGTTCCTTTTGTGAATGTTCAGCTTGGCTATGCTGAACATGGCTCCTTTAGAGAAAAACTCGCAGAAGCACGCTCCTTTTGCTCTTCTCGTTTGATCAACTTAGCGATTCCTTGTGGGTTTAAAATTGACAGGCGTTCTCACTCTCATCCGGATTTTTATAGCTTAGCTATATCCTACGTTCCTGATGTATGGAGAAGGAATCCAGGATGTGACATTTTATTACTCGCAAATGGATTTTGTTGGAAAACGCCAGCAACAAATCTTGATAGACATGGTTTGCTAATGCAAGGATCAACACATACAGCTGTGAATAATAATATTGAAATCTTTAGCCACGGTAGTTGTGAACTACGCAGATCCTCACGCAACTACAATATAAATGTAGGAAGTAAATTTCGATTCTAAATACTACTAACGATAGGGTTGAGGCATGCCTCTTTCTTTAAGATCTTCTTCTTTTTGCTTTTTGGCTTGCTTATGCAGCTCGGGGTGGGTTTCTGCCCAAACCATAAATCAAGCTAAGCTTACGCCTCCTTTGTATAATATAGGAGAAGCTTTCCACCTGACTTCGAATTGTTTCATTGAGAATGCCTACGGAGCTAAATTCCCTTCATCTTTCTTAGGATCGAGCACGAATTTCACAATATTTGGAAAAAATCGCTCATTAACATTTGTGCAATGTCAAGCTCCTGCGAAAGAAGGTGCATCGTTAATCTCAGCTACAGAAGCTTTGACATTAACGAGTCTTTCTAAGCTTGTTCTTAATGAAAACATCTCTACAGGAAAGAATGGTCTTATCTCAGGGAAAAATATCTCAGTTACTTCCTCGAAGTCTCTAATAGTTACAAATAATAGAACCCCCTATACTCCTGTAGTTACTACATCTACTCCTCCTCCTGGAACGACTACGATAAATTGTTTCTGTGGTTCTGCGATTCATACGGAGGCAAAATTAGATATTACGAAAATTCGTGACAACATTACCTTTGATAGCAACTCTGGGAACTTTGGAGCAGCTCTTCTCAATAATACAGCGGCCACCTGCAATATCGAGAATAACTCTGCAACAATCTCTTTCTCTCAAAACTTTGCTGCTTGCGGTGGTGGTGCGATTTATGATGGAACGATCACCTTTAAGAACAACTCAGGGCCGATTACCCTATCAGGAAATACCGCGGCAAATGGACTATTAGCTACCCAGCCAACTTCTCCTACAGTTGTAGGTGCAGGTTGTGGAGGCGCAATTTGTTCACCAACAAAATCCGTTTCCTTTTTTAATAATACAGGTGAGTGTACTTTAAATTATAACCTTGCCGAAAAAGATGGTGGGGCTATTTATGCAACTACATGTGATCTTCAAACTAGTTCTCATACATATCTAAATAAAAATTCCGCCAAAGAAAATGGCGGAGCTATTTGTGCAAAAGTCCTCACAATAGATTCTAAAGGCCCTATGATGTTCTTTAACAATAGAGCACAAAAAGGCGGAGCTATCTATGTTGCTTCTACCATTGGGGACGCTAGCAATCCATCTACCTCCTCTTTAAGTTTAACATCAAGTGCTGGAGATATGGTCTTTATAGGCAATATGCTCGATAATCGACCTGGAACACGTAACTCTATACATGTGGAAGGAGATGCTAAAATCACTTCTCTCAATGCTGCAGGATTAGCTAATATTATCTTCCATGATCCTATTACAAATCCTGGACCTAAAACTACAACTCCTACTACTTTAGATACGATTAGCATCAACTCCGCAGGATTTTCTGGATCAGTAAAATTCACATCAGAGACGCTTACCATATCAGAAAAGCTAAATCCAAAAAACTCTACGACTTCTTTATTTGGTAAAGTTGTGATTGGAGATGGTCAGCTTATTGTAACCAATAACGCTAAGGTAGATGTTCTTGGTTTGACTGCAGAGACAGGAAGATTAACTTTAGGTTCTGGTGCCTCTGTTGGTATGCTCACAACCAATGGAAACCAACCAGCTCCTACAGACTTTAGTATTAAAAAATTAGGTTTTGATGTTAGATCTTACCTAAATCCAAATTACTCCACTGCTACTGTAACCACGCTAAATAGTAAGACAATTACATTAGAAGGTTCTTTAGAATTAGTTTCTGAAGATAATGAGGACCTTTATGATAACCCTCTATTACTAGGCTCATTATCTATTCCAATGGCTACTTTCACAAGTAATAGTAGTAATAATGCTAGTGATCCAACAAAAACTAACTTCACTACAGGAACCCTTGCCACTTCTCAACATTACGGCTATCAAGGAGTATGGTCATCTACATGGGATACACCTCTCTTAGCTCCTACACCCAATGGGGGCATCCCAACAGGAACAAATAACCGTACTCTCTATGTTGTATGGAAACCAGATCCAGCATACCATGCTCCTTATATCTTAGATCCCGAGCGTCGTGGAGAACTTGTATCCAATACCCTATGGACCTCTTTCTTAGCAACGCAAGCATTCTCAGAAGCCTTAGAAGAAACCTTCCTTTGTGAACAAGAAGGTGTTCTTGTTTCTGCAAAGGCTATCGGCAGTTATGTCCGTCATCCTGTACAAAAGACACATGATGGATTTAGAGGAAGATATGGAGGTTATCAAGCCTCTATTGGCATCCATTATCCTGATGATGCTTCTGTAGGTTTAGCTTTCGGACAACTTTATGGACAAGTAAAGAGCAAACCTTACGATGCACATAGCACAGAGCAAATTAGCTTAATCGCTTTCTTCGGGAAATTTCCTATTGCCACAGAAAAGACTGCAACAAATGTCTCCTGGGAAGCCTCGTATGGTTACGCAGTAAACCGTATGAAAACAAATTACATAAACTCTATCACCCAAAGAACCCGAAAATCTAAAGGACGTTGGCATAACAATACTTACTATGCTTCCGTATCTGTAGAGCATCCGTTCTTAACATGGTGCACTCTCACACGTAAAGTTGCCCGTGATTTTGAACTCTCAGGATTTATATCTGCAGAGTTTATGGGTGGTTGGCAAAATGCATTTTCTGAAACAGGTGCGCTACCACGTAGTTTCTCTAGGGGTCGTGGTCACAACATTACCCTACCTATAGGATTTACTTCAGAATGGTACACACCATTTAAAAAAGCACCTTCAACACTGACACTAAAACTCGCTTATAAACCTGATGTCTACAGAATAAATCCTCATAATGTAGTCACCGTCTTAGCAAATGGTGAGAGTATTCCTATAACAGGAGCACAAATTCCTCGTAACGGATTCTACCTACAAATGCATGACAGTGTGGAACTCTCCCAGCATGCAACAGGATTCGTGGATTACGTATTTGATTCGAAAAAATCTTATGCAGGCCATCGTATAACGACAGGATTGCAAGGAAGATTCTAAACACCTACCGAGAGAAATTTTCTTTGCCCTAGGGGAATTTCTCTCTTTTTCTCAATCGCTATTCTTTTAACTCACAAACTACCCATACCAGTATAGAAAAACCCTATGTGTTTTTCTAAGCCACTGCTATCAAAGTAAATATCTTTAGGAGTTGCTAGACAAAGATCAAAGAAATCTTTATATATCAAGAAATCATATCCCCTACGATATTCTCAGATATGTATTTAGCACCTCTCTCTTTAGTTTTATTTCTTTGTTTCTGCTCCTACGGATATGGAAAAGAGCATTTCAAAACGGATGATAATTCTTCTCTTTCCGATTTTTATTTTCCTATTCCTATGAAGGAATACTCCCCAATAGATAAACGTTTTCCAAGGGATACTTCTACAGATCTTTCGATATCGAATTACCTGCAGACGGAGTTCTTTTCTGATCAATCTAACAAAACTATGGGAGGCGTAGTTTCCTGCAAATCGCTGAATCTAACAAACAATCTGGAGTCCATGTTCTTTGTAGGCAATAGGTCTTTAGAAAACGGTGGAGCGATTTATGCTGTAGAAAATGTCTTAATATCTAAAAACACTAGTGTTGTTTTTTCTAAAAACAACTCTTTAGATACGTTTTCTACACCATTGAGTGCTACGTGTTCTGGAGGCTCTATAGCCACGAAAAACTTCGAAGCTTCTTACAATACAAAATCCTTAGAGTTCGTTGCTAATACTTGCAAATATCGTGGTGGAGCGATTTATGCAGAAACTAAGTGTGTGCTTTCCAATAACTCCGCAGATATTCTTTTTGAAGGAAATCTAGCTACCTTTCTGCCCAGCTTTGGAGGGGCAATTTATACAGAGTCTTGTGAAATTGCTAATAATTCGGGGAAAATCACTTTTATCAACAATGGCGGACAAGGCGGAGCTATTCGAGCAGAGACATCGACAACCATTAAAGACAATACAGGAACGATTATTTTTATGAATAATCGTGCACCTATCTCTGGTATGAACCCTTTTACAGCTGATCATGAATATGCTAGAGGCGGGGGGATACTTAGTTCACAAATTACTATAGAAAATAATACCGGGCCAATTTACTTCGATGGGAATCTAGCTTCTGCTTATGGAGGGGCGCTAGATTATACCCGCCTTACCATCAAAAATAATGGGCCTGTATACTTCTTGAATAATAGTGCTCATCAAGGGGCTGCTTTATATGTAAAAAATGGTGGAGGTACAACTACTATATCCGCAGATTATGGCGATATAGTTTTTGATAATAACGTTATAAATGAAGGTAATCACCTCGTACGTTGCATATCACACTTCGGGGCTTCGCATACCTTATCGTTAGGAGCACGCCAAGACTATAAAATATGTCTCTATGATACGATAAATACAAATAATCTAAATTCATTCTCCATCAATCCTGAAGCTCATCATACGGGTGCAGTGGTATTTTCAGGAAAACATGTACAGCCTACTTTGATTGATAATCTACGGAATTTTCAAACTAGCTATATTGGAGAAATCACCGTTAAATACGGTACTCTAGCCATAAAGAGTGGTGCTCAGCTTTCTGCATATAAAATTACACAAGATGATTCTAGCTATCTAGCTTTAGGGAAAAATACTGTTGTCAGAACTCAAGAGAAGAGCTCCTCGGATAAAACTAGTATCTTACAACTAAAAAATCTTCTCATTGATCTTCCAGAAGTTTTAAATCCTCAATCTGAGCCTCCCATGATCTGGATGTATCCAGATACAAATAACAATAAATTTATAGAAAATACTAATGCAGAAATTACGATAAAGGGCTCTATAGAGCTTTATGACGGAAAACAAAAGGATTTCTACGATAGTTTAGATCTTTCACAGCCTATAAATGGTATAGCTTTGCTACACCTATCAGAAACGGCAGCCAAGGCCATTACAACTACAGATCTGAATATCCAAACGATAAATCCTGGTGAACATTACGGTCATCAAGGTCTCTGGTCTCCTTATTGGGCAGAGATCACAACAGCAACAAATGATGCTAGTGCAGAAACGGCAAACACTAAGCATAGATACCTTTATGCAGATTGGACACCATTAGGCTACACACCCAACCCTTTATATAAAGGCGATCTTGTTCCTAATCTCCTCTGGCAATCTGCCTACCTTATAGCAAATATCCCCTCTTCTATGCCTAAAAGCAATCTAGAAGAGAGCACATTTATTGAAGGAGAGGGACTAGGGCTTTATATTCATCAAAGTAATAAATATGGAAATTCAGGATTTTCTTCGCGAGCTTATGGTTATGCTGTTAAAGGACAAGCTACATCAGCAACAAATCAATGCTTTGCGCTATCTTTTGCTCAAATCATTGGAAAAACTCTAGAAAATCAAACGAATCATAAAAGTAACTCCCACAGCTATCTTGCCAGCCTTTGCTGGCATGTTCCCTGGTTTAATGATTCTTTAATTACATCAGCATCTTTTAGATATTGCTATTCAGATCATCATTTGAAAAGTTCTTACAACCAAGGCCAACAAAAATCACAAACTGAGTTTTATAATCATGCTCTATGTGCAGTATTTGGCTGGGCTGCACCCGAGCTATATGTTTTCTCTGACTTCTCAATCACACCTTTTATGCAAATAATTGCTCTACAGGTAGAGCAAACAGATATAAAAGAAGTAGGTGATTATGCACGTACATTTTCTAATCAACATCCCCTAAGAAATATTGCCCTACCTATAGGAGGAGAATTCTCTGGTTCTTCATATTCTAAAATCCCCACAACATGGGAATTAGAATTTTCCTATCAGCCAACAATCTATAGAAATAAACCTAAGGTACTCACCACACTACTAGCAAGTAAAGGATCGTGGTCATCTTCAGCAACCTCTGTAGCGAAAAATGCCTTCCACGCTAAGGGAAAATACTCAATTTATCCCTTCCCTAACTTACGTGTTTTCCTAAACTACCAACTCGATCTCTCTTCATCTACAACAGCACACTATGTACATATAGGAAGTAGGTGGTTATTTTAATTATGAAGCTTAAAAAGATCCCTATGCAACATTCTCTACGTCTACTTGCTTTATTCTCCCTTACTTCTATTACTTCTATAGAAGCTAGAGATCTAATTTTCCCCTCTATTATTCCTTCTCTAGGTCTTCCTTCTCTTCCCGATTCTTTAGAAGCTTATATGGAGGAGACAAATTTATTAGGAAATACACGTGGACATGCTTCACTTACATTAAATAATTATGACAAGCTTATAGCTTCTGCACAGATAGCAATTGAACAAGGTACTGTTTTAGAATGTATTAATCTAAACATCTACAATACACAAGGTCCTATGATCTTTGTGAACAACAGTACTCAGGAAAAAGGTGGTACATTTTTCGCAGATAATGTGCAAATAGCAAATAATAATGGCTTCATTCTATTTTCTAATAATTCAGCGAAAAACAGTAATACTAATATCAATGCCAGCATATTCTCATGGGGAGGAGCTATGTCTGCTGACAATGTTGGAATCATCCATAACAAACGGCCTATCTATTTCTTGATGAACTCCTCAACTCTTGATGGTGGTGCGATCTACGCTGCTAACGTCACACTGTCAGACAATAAAGCTCCTTGTATTTTCTATAATAACATATCCATATGGGATACGAATAGAGGTGGAGCTATACGAACAACTAACTTCAATAGTTCAGAAAATACTAATGATATTTTCTTTATCAATAATCGTGCGGGATCAGGAGGAGGAATTGCTGCATATGGCAATTGCAGTTTCTATAAAAATAAAGGAAATATCGTCTTCACAAACAATATAGCTTGTAATCTAAGTTCTATGGATAAGTCTGAAGGAGGGGGCATAACAACAAGTTCCCTATCTTTCATAGAGAATTCTGGTAAGATTATTTTCCAAAGCAACTCCTCCACAGGATTAGGAGGTGCTTGTCAATGTGGTCCTTTGACTATTAAAGAAAACCACGATGTATACTTTATCGATAATTCTGCAGAAATAGGTGGGGCAATAAACTGTGGATCTATTTTCATATCAGCAGATTATGGCAATGTGATTTTTAACAATAACCGCTGTCTTCTTACTGATGGTGACACCTATAGAAATGCTATAAAATTAAAGAATGACGCTGCAATGGAACTGGGAGCAAAATACTCCCAAGCAATCCTTTTCTATGATCCCTTAGAATACGACAATACAGGCACAAATCATATAGTCATTAACCCCCGTAGTGATCATCAAGGCTGTATTGTCTTTTCAGGAGCTACTGTCAATGGTGATTTAAGAACAGAAAAGAATCTGTTTTCACAATCTAAAAATAAAATAGAGCTGAAAAACGGAGTTCTTGCCATTGAAGATGGCGCAGGAATAGCTACTTACCAATTCGAACAAACTGGTGGTAGGTTATGTCTTGGAAGCGGAGGAACCCTCGCAGCAAAAGAACAAAGTAGTAGTGCAAAAACTGCTACAGCCACAATAACGGATCTCGGTCTAAATCTCCCCTCGTTACTTTCAGGATCACAACCTGCAAAACTATGGATTTACCCTGCAGCAACAACAACTACCGATGCTAGTACATCTGTAACGACTACAACATTTGCAGAAAATCCTGATGCTTCCATCATCCTATCAGGAAATCTTACACTGACTGATGAAGAAGGGAATAGTCCCTACGACACTCTAAACCTATCTCAAGGTAAGAACCATATTCCCTTGCTCTATCTTTGTGATAATACAAATCCAAAAATTAACTTAGACAAACTCAATATCAACGCCATTAACGATACAGAGCATTTCGGTTATCAGGGAGTATGGGCTTTAAAATGGGAAGAAAAGACAACCGCTACGGAAAATACCTCAGCAGATAAAGCGAATACGAATCATAAATACTTGTATGGAGATTGGACTCCAACGCACTACCTTCCTAATCCAAAATACCAAACAGCTCTCGTAGCTAATACTCTTTGGGAAACTTTCTACACAACGATGTCGAGCATGCGCACGTTTCCTGATATCATGGAAATTCCTGTTATTTTTGAGCTTCAAGGACAAGGATTAATAACATCTATTCATCAATGCAACCGTCTGACGAAACCAGGATTCCGTATGGAATCCTCAGGATATGCCGTAGGCACATCCTCAGCCAAAGCAACACAACAGAGAATTTCATTTTCCTTTGCTCAGCATTTTGCCCATCTTAAAGAAAAGAAATCAGAAAATAAACTCTCTTCGAAAAACTATGTTGCAGGTATGCAGCTGCGTCTTCCTTGGTTTGATGAGGAGATAATCACAACTACAACATTGATTTACAACTACGGCTCTCACAACACAAAACATAGCTATAAAAAAGAAAATAAAATCTCCCGTGGAAATTTCTACAGTCATAGCTTTGCAGCGTCCTTTAACACCACATTTGAGCTAAATCCAATTCATGAAGACTTTGATTGTGCCGTATTTATAGAAGCTATAGCTTTCAGAGGATCGTTATCTAGTTTCTCAGAAATTGGAGATTATGCAAGAAGCTTCGCAGTTATTCATCCATTATACAATCTCACTTTACCCATGGGAATCCTTTGTCAGTGGTCGCATGATGTACATTTATTATCCTCATGGAAGCTGCAACTTGCCTACCATCCTGTTATCTACAGACACTATCCTGAATTGCATACCACACTACTAACAAGTAAGGGATCTTGGGAATCTGAAGGTACTCACGTTACACGCAACGCATTATCATTTGCTATCGGAAATGAAACCTACCTATCTAATAGCCTGAAAGTCTTTTTCGATTATCAAGCGAACTTCTCCTCTTCTACATTCTGTAATTATTTAAAAGCAGGAAGTACTTTAGAATTTTAAGAAATACGAAGTTCCACGATAAAGTGATCTTTGTAAATGACAAAGAACGTAGAATCCAATAATCCTTTATGAATTAAAAGTTAACATTTTCTAAGATCTCATAATATTATAGAGATCTACTTTGCAAAATACACAACAAAAGAATTCATCTAAGAAGAATAAAATATAATCTATGTATTCCCAAAATGTTTGATTATCTGTAGATTATTTAGAGTAAATCCCCCATCTCGACTATGCAAGAATCTAAATACTACGGGGATTATGTTTGTAATCTACATAAGCCCCGAGAGAATGATATGGGATCTAAATTAACAAAATACTTAACATCTATAAGTCTTACTCTTGCATTGTTTAGCAATGTATATGCTGACGACGCAGATCAAACTTCCACAAATCCAACGACTAAAGAAATCGAAATAAAAACAGATCGCAAAGGAGATTTTGTAGGAAACATCTTTTGGCAGTCTGCCTACGCTGCAACATCTGGAATGAACATATCCAGAGTATCTTTAGAATCTCTAAGTGATAAATCCTTTTATTTTGATATTGAAGGTGGTGCTTTAGGTCTCTGTCTTTATCAACAAGATGTGGAAGAAAAAGCAGGATTCCATATGGATGGTGCAGGGTACTATACAGGAATTACTTTTGGGTCTCCTTCCCTTTACAAAATTGGTTTTAAGTTTGCTACGCAACATACCAATGCTAATGCCAATATTGGCCACGATGAAGTAGCATCAGATTATTTATCCTTAGGAAGTTACTGGGAAATCCATTGCTTTAAAGGGAAGTTCATCCTAGCAGGAAACTACCTCTATACCCACGGTTTCCATGAATTAAATCATACACACCGTCAGCTTTTAGGAGCTTGCTATGGTTCATTTGAAAGTCAGACAGTAGGAAGTGCCTTATCCTTTTATTTCCCTCTAAAGGCTAGAACAAATGATCGTCTTACCGTCATCCCATTTCTCCGTTATCAAGCCTTTGTCTCTAAACAAGATAAATTTACAGAAGAAGGCGCTCGTGTACGTACTTTCGTAACACCCGATGCTCTTGTTGATGTTAGCCTACCTTTCGGATTGCATAACAAATTAGCTTTCCACGGACGTTGCCCATCAATTTGGGAATTAGAGGTTGCCTACAAGCCAACACTCTTACGTCAAACACCTTTAGTGGGTTCCGTATTAGTTGCTGATGATGGCTCTTGGATTTCTTCACCTACAGATGTGAACTACCATGCGTTTTCTGTAAATCTTAAAAACGAAACTCGCTTATTCAAACATCTGCATATAAACTTTGATTATCAATGTGATATCTCCTCATCTACATGTAGCCACTATATACTTGGCGGAGGAAAACTCTCTTTCTAAAACCACTCCTCTGGCTTTAGAGAGCATTAAATCATCAATATATTTTTAAAATATTAAAGATATAAGATCTGAGAAGGTTTGTTTTTAATAAAACAAGCCTTCTTTATTAAAAAAATGTTCTTAAACTCTAATAATAAGGAAACTAACACTTATTCTTTTACATATCTAACACTAGTAGTAAAAGTATGTAGAAACCCTAGACAAAGATAGAAGAAGTATTTTATAGGGGAAAAAATCATATCACAACTACATTCTCTCAGATATGTCTCAGAAATTTCTTCTCTATTCTCTCACTCTGTCTATTTGTATACACAATAGCCTCTATAGCGAAGGAATTGTAATACCCTCTGAGGACACTTATCAGAAACTCTCTTATTTAAACTTTCCAGATCATTTAGATTTCCCATTAACTCTCATAAATCAATCTTTAGGGAAGAATCACGGGTTAATGCACAATGCTATAGCGGATGTTACTATCTCCAACGATAAGCATTCTCAAGTGTTCGTATACCAATCGAACGTGACTAATGGTGGTGTTATCAGTTGCAGATCTTGTAGCCTTGTAAACAATACCCAGCCTATTTTTTTTGGAAATAATAGAGCCACTAACAACGGCGGAGCGATCTGTTCTACTGAAAACGTAACAGTATCAAAAAATTCTCGTGTGATTTTTTATCAAAACAATGCTTTTAATCAAAAAAGTGCACCTGGAAATGGTGCAGGTGGTGCTGTATTCGCAAAAAATTTTGAAGCCACCTATAATAATAGAGAAGCTCTTTTCATCTCTAATTTGACCAAAACAAATGGCGGAGCAATCTCCTCATTAGAAACGTGTAAATTCCTCAATAATACAGCCTCTATCCACTTTGATAATAACAGAGGTTATAGTGTAGATGGCCTTGGTGGGGCTATTTATGCGAAATCTTGCGAGTTTGCTCATAATACTGGAGAAATTACATTCACCGTGAATAAATGTGGAAAAGGTGGAGCTATTTACTCTACTACTTCTACAAGCATCACTGATAATCACGCACCTATTACCTTTTTTAGTAATGCCGCTTGCAATGGCGCTGTCGGAGCTAATGGAAACGGTGGAGCTATTAACAGCCCAACAATTACAATCGAAAATAACAAACAGTCTCTCATATTTGATGGAAACTCCGCTGCTCATGCTGGAGGAGCTCTTTCCTATCAAAATTTAACCATCCAAAACAACGGACCTATATATTTCTTTAATAATACTTCTTGTTGGGGAGGTGCATTTTATGGCCAAGCAGAGAATGGCACTACTAAGATCTCAGCAGATTATGGCGATATAATTTTTAATAACAATATTGCAATAGATAGACATGGTGTTTGGCGATCTGCCATGTATTTCTCTACTAATCACGTCCTATCCTTAGGTGCTGCGAGTAATCAGCGTGTATGCCTCTTTGATACGCTAGATACTAGTTATCTAACCTCCTTCACTATTAATCCTGAAGCCAAACATACAGGAGCTGTTGTATTTTCAGCTGATCAAGTGCAATGGGATTTAGCTACAAATGTTAATAAAATACAAACCAGCTATACCGGGGAAATTACCGTGAAACATGGAATACTCTCCGTAGAAGCTGGCGCTAGGCTATCGGCATATAAAATTACACCTGAAGATAATACACATTTCTGTTTAGGAAATAATGCAGTTGTTAAAACCCAACAAAAAAGTAACAATGAAAAAGACAGCAACTTACAAATAAAAAATGTTGCCATTCTCCTTACAGACGTCTTAAAGACCGATAGTATACCTCCAACTATCTGGATTTATCCGGGGGGATCAGGAGGTAATTATACAGAAAATACTGATGCAAGGATTTCAATATCAGGATCTTTATCTTTATGGAATGAAAATTATTCTGACCCATACGATAGCTTAGATCTTTCCCAATCCATAGACAGGATTCCCCTTCTACATCTCTCCGAACCAACAAATAATTCAATAACAACCACTAGTTTTGATATTCAGACAATAAATTCTCATCAACATTATGGCTATCAGGGGATTTGGACGCCGTATTGGGAAGAGATCACAGTACCCTCCGTTACAACATCATTAGATACAACAAATCCAAAACATCGGTATCTTTATGCTAATTGGATGCCCACAGGTTACACAGTAAATCCCCAACATCGCGCAGATCTCGTAGCCAATACCCTATGGCAGACAGCCTATAAAGCAACGGCTTTCTATCCTTCTTTGATGGATAACACCACCTCATCCTTTCACCTACAAGGTGAAGGATTAGGAATACATACACGCCAAAAAGATAAAAATGCAATTTTAGGGTTTTCATCTAGATCTTTAGGATATAGCGGGGAATGTCTTCTTTCTTCAGACACTCACCATAAGTTCTTACTTACATTCTCACAAGTCATTGGGAAAATGAAAGAACATATATCGAAAAATAAAGTCGCGTCTCACAACTACCTAATACACTTATCTTTGCAAATGCCCTGGTTTCATGAACATCTTATAACTACAGCTTCCCTAGGCTATTGTTATAGTGATCATCATATGCAAAGTTTTTACCCACAAAATAAGAAATCTGAAACGCAGTTTGAAGATCACGCTTTAAGCGCACGTGTAGGTTGTTATCTTTATGAAAAACTTTCTCTTCTGAATCACTACTTTACACCATTTATTCAATTGAGTGGTGTACGTGTAGAACAAACGAAAATCAATGAAATTGGAGATTTTCCTAGAAGCTTCTCCAATCAACATCCGTTGATTGATATAGCTCTACCTATAGGAATTCAAACCTCTTGGATACCTAAAACCCATCTACCAAGCTTTTGGGAAATCCAATTTGCCTATCAACCCTCGATCTATAGACAAAATCCGAAAATCCTTACTACATTACTAGCAAGTAACGGCTCCTGGATATCTTCAGGATCTTCAGTAGCACGACATAGCTTACATGCTGAAGGAAGAAACTCCGTCTATCTATTTCATAATATAGTTGCTTTCTTGAACTACCAACTGGATCTATCTTCATCTACAACATCTCATTATATAAATGCTGGAAGTAGAGTGGTATTTTAATAAATTATGAACTTGAGAAAACTCACTATGAAACATAAGTTTATTAACAATCTTATTCTCTCAACAACGTGGTTGGCTTATTTTTATAGTATAGATGCCAGAGAAGTACTTCTCACTTATCCAACGCCCTCTATAGAGTCTCTATATTTTCCTAAATCTATAGATCTATTACTACATAGAACGAATTTAAGAGGAAAGATACGATCTACCGGTCCAGTGACACTACAAAACTATGAAGATATTATCTCTATTGCTCAGATTGCTAATAATTCTCAAGGAGCATGCCTGAAATGTGATAAGCTCTATATTAGAGATACTCAAGGCCCTATTATCATCGTTGGCAATATCACACCAAACTCAGGAGGAGGGATCTATGTTACCAATAATATAGAAATCACGAATAGTAATAAGCTCGTCTTCTTCTCAAATAATCTATCCAGAAGCACAGCTGCCGGAGATACTCAAAATTATGGAGGTGCTCTATGCACGAGATATCTAGACATTACGCATAATAAAGATCCTATTTATTTCCTAAGAAATGCATCCATTTCTCATGGTGGTGCCATCATGGCAGGGAAAACATTCAACCTATCTGATAACCGCTCTTATTGTATCTTCTATGATAATGAAACCTTATCCAACGGTTCAGGGGGAGCCATACGATTAGAACATTTCAATTGCAAGAATAACTGGGGCGATACACTTTTTATTAATAATCAATCAGGGACTGGTGGGGCAATCTCTGCAATATATGATTGTAATTTCTCAGGTAATCTAGGAAACATTGTTTTCAAAAATAATGTAGCCTTTTTCACCGGTGGTGATAATACCTCTGGTGGAGCCATAGAAGCAAGAAATGTTACTTTCGAGAATAATGAAGGTAGCATATCTTTCCATAATAATGCTTCGGTAGTCCATGGAGGAGCTTGTAAATGTGTAAAATTCATAGTTCGCAATAATAAGGATGTCTACTTCATTAATAACTCTTCTCAACTAGGAGGAGCTATAATCGTTCTTGGTAAAGGCTGTGGTATCGAATTATCTGCAGATAAAGGAAATATTATTTTCAATAATAACCTATCCCTATCCTCAGCCAATACGATGCGTAGGAACTCTATATACATAGGAAGTAGCAACTCTGCCACTACTCAATTTGGAGCGAAATTAGGACGACATATCCTTTTTTATGATCCTATTGAACATGAACTAGGCACACCAAATTCTATGCTCATCAATCCTAATGTTGAAGATCTTGGTTGTGTAATCTTTTCTGGGGCTACAGTTGTCGATGCTCTTAAGACAGAGAGCAATCTATTTTCAAAATGTAAAAACACTATAGAACTTAAAAATGGTGTATTAGCAATTGAAAATGACGCAGGAATCGCAACTTATAAATTTGTACAAACAGGAGGTACCGTCTGTTTAGGAACAGGAGGTACATTAACAACAATAGAAAATGCTAGCAATGATCAGGCAGCAAACCTTCAATTAAGTAATCTTGGATTGATCCTCCCCCAACTACTTTCAAGTAGGGCAAAAGCAGCAAAATTGTGGATCTATCCATCCAAAACTACACAAAATTCTGTTGATTCTTTTCAAGAGAACACACAAGCATCGATCCATGTTTCAGGAGATCTTGTTCTGACTAATGAAGAAGGACATAGTCCTTATGATGATACGGATCTCTCTAGCGGTATTACACGGATACCTCTTCTGTATCTTTGTGATAACGCAACGCAGAAAATCAATATTGATTCTCTAAATGTTTATGCGATCAATCAAAAAGTACACTATGGCTATCAGGGGATATGGTCCCCCTATTGGGAAGAATATACAACCACGGCAAATTCTGCATCAGTACTAACGGCAAATACCTCACATCGCATGCTCTATGCAGATTGGACACCCACAGGCTATACCCCTAATCCTAAGTATATGACTCCTCTAATAGCAAATTCCCTCTGGGGGTCTGTCTATACTACACTCTCTGGAATGCGCACACTACCCTCTCCGACGGCTGATCCTAAGCACCTTGAACTTGGAGGTCAAGGATTGGGAATGACTATCCACCAGCGCAATCGCCTTGGTATACGCGGATTCCGTATGGAATCTGCGGGATATGCAGCAACAACCTCTGTAGCAACAAAAAAAAATCATAGGATTTCTTTCTCATTCTCTCAGCAAGTTTCCCACATCAAAGAACGTGCAACATCAAACAAACTCTCTTCGAAAAATTATTTCGGAGGTGTACAACTAGGTCTTTCCTGGTTAGATGATGGTATCATCACCTCAGGATATCTAGCTTATAATTATGGAAATCATAAAGAAAGCCACCTCTATACAAGGGAAAATAAAGCCTCTGAAGGGTATTTCTATAGCCATACATTAGGAGCTGCTTTAAATTGCACATTACAACCCAACCCAATAAATCAAGCATTTTCTATAGCACCATTTATAGAGGCGCTAGCCTTTAGAGCTACTCTCTCTAGCTTTATAGAACACGGGGATTTCATAAGGAAATTCTCTGTCAATAAGCCTCTGTTTAACGTTACTCTTCCTATCGGAATGTCTATGCAATGGAAGCGTAATGTGCATTTACCAACGCTATGGCAAATACAGCTTGCCTATCATCCCGTTGTCTATAGACACTATCCTAAAGTGTTAACAACACTAGTTACAAGTAATGGAACCTGGTCCTCATTAGGCACACCAATTACACGCCACGCCTTTGCTTATAAAATAGGAAATGAAACGCAGATTTTCCCCTACTTAAAGATCTTCCTTAATTATCAAGGAAGCATTGCTTCCTCGACATTCTGTAATTATCTAAAAGCAGGGAGTGCGTTAATTTTTTAAAAGAACAGCTTGTCTAAAGAAATACAAAAAATACCTATAGGATGAATTATTCCTTAATATTTAGCTATTGATAGGTTGTTCAAAATCAATCCTTTATCTCTATTATACCTATACATAAGAGAAGTGACTCGTATAAATACCAAGATTATCAAAGGTTTATAAAAATCTAGACAACCTTACGTTTCTTCGCGTATAGGAACGGTTATGTGTGGTCTCAGATTTTTGTTATCCCAGTATGTACCCCTACGCCTATTCATTCCTATGGTTAATTAGCTTGAGCCTTTGCTCACAAAAACTCATCTGTTTCGCCAAAGAAAAGAAAATCTGTTCCTTCCACGAAATCACTGAAGTTGGACACGTCTGTCCATGGTCAAGTCCTCATGGCATTGATAAGGTTCTCAGAAAATCTCCATCATTCAAAGGGATACTGCACGATAACAATGCGGATATAGATATCACAGATAGAAAATACTTTTGCCTCAACTATCAATATCTAAACTCAAATGGCGGAGCTGTTACAGCTAGAACTCTAAATATTACAAAAAATACTGGACCTATCATATTTAGAGAAAATACTTCTGATGGGGATGGTGGAGCCGTATTCTCCACAAACTGCAATATTACATATAATAAGCAACAATGTTGCTTTATTAATAACATGACTAAGGTTCCGGCTGATCAGAAACCCGCACGATCCGGGGGAGCTATCAATTGCACCCAATTAGTTATTTCTAATAATTATGGACCTTGTCAATTTTTAAATAATGTAGCCATAACCTATGGTGGCGCGATTCAATCTAGTGGTGATGTAAATATCTCTAATAATTATGGGCCCATAACTTTAAGAAATAATAAATGCTTACAAGAAACAAGTTATGGTGGATGTATATCAGCTGCCAATTGCTCGATTACCGCAAATCATGCTCCTATAACATTTATAGATAATCAAGCAGGATACTGTGGTGGTATATACACAACTGGGAATTGTACGATTTCTTACAATTCAGATATCACGAAATTTATTAGCAATAATTGTAGCACCGCAAATAATAAATTTGGTGGCAGTGCAATCTGTTGTTCCACTTGTACCATCACGAACAATACTAAAGGATTGATTTTTCAAAATAATTCCTCAAAACGTGATGCAGGAGCTATTTTTTGTACTTCTCTCAATGTACGCAATAACGGGCCTATTCTATTTTCAAATAACAGTGCTGTATGGGGAGGAGCTCTCCAAAATCATAATCCTGGAACTTTTTATCTCTCAGCTGACCAGGGAGATATTATATTTAAGGGAAATACCTGTTTGACATCTTCTGGAATCAGAAGGAACTCTATTCACTCTACAGCTAATCTGAATTTACAAATAGGAGCGAGACAAGGTCATAGTGTTAAGTTCTATGATCCTATTGAAAATGAGCACCCTTCATCTTCAGTTTTGATGTTTAACCCAGAAAATGAGCATTTAGGAACAGTATTATTTTCTGGAGCTGATATACCGCTAAATGAAAATTTAGATAAAAATTATTATAGCTATCTGAGAAACACATGTAAAATTGCTCATGGAGTCCTTGCTGTTGAAGATAAAGCTGCCCTAGCAATTTATAAAATTACACAAGATGAGGGAATATTACGTTTGGGAAATCAAGCAGTTATTGCTACGACAAAAACCCAAAATGCTTCCACGTCAGCCGGCTGTACTCTCACAATTACTAAACTTGCTTTAAATCTCCCTTCTATCTTAGCTAAAGGAGCTCAAGCTCCAAAAATCTGGGTTTATCCTTCTGGAAATAATAATAACTATACGGAAGATAATAACCCAACTGTCACCCTTTCCGGTCATTTGCAGCTACTCAATAGTGATAATGAAGATCCTTATGACTCCTTAGATCTTTCTAGTGGGATTACACGTATTCCTTTCCTCTATCTATGTGATAATACAAACAAGAAAATTATCATTGATGATCTAAATATTGAAGCTATTAATCGGATTAAGCACTATGGTCATCAAGGAGTTTGGTCTCCATACTGGGAAGAATATACGACGACTGCCAATTCAGGATCTGCAGAAACAGCAAATACAAATCATAGATATCTCTACGCAGATTGGACATCTACAGGTTACATTCCTAATCCAGAATATCGTGGAGAGCTTATTGCTAATACCCTTTGGCAATCAGCATATAATGCCATTACAGGGCTACAAACACTTCCACTACCCCCCCCCCCCCCAACATCCATTTAAGTGTTTCTGGCGGTGGATTAGGGGCTTACATTTCACAAAAAACACGCACCTTAAAACCTGGATTTGATCTATTCTCTAGGGGTTACTCCGCAAAAGTTTTAGGGTCTACACAGACAAATCACAATTTGGCTTTTAGCTTCGCTCAATTCTATAGTGAAATGAAAGAGTCGAAGTCAAAAAATACAGTCGCATCCAATTGCTATTTCGCTGGGATACAGCTACAAATCCCTTGGCTTGATGAAAATATCTTTACATCAGCTTCTTTAGGTTATGCTTATTCACATAGCCATGTGAAAACGAAAAATCAGATAACGAATATAACTTCTGAAGGATATTTCCACGGCCATACAATAGGAAGTGAAATCTGCTGTATGCTCCCTGAAGGGAATGTTTTGCATTTCCAATTCCGTCCTTTCATAAAAGCTTTAGGTATACATGCTATTCAAGAAAGCTTCTCAGAAACAGGAGAGCAAATCCGTAGTTTCGAAATGAAAGATCCATTGGTCAATATTACCCTTCCTTTAGGCATTTATTGTCATACAGAACACGAATCTAATTTACATACACATTGGGAAATTCAACTTGCCTATACTCCGACCATCTACAGACAGAAACCTAAAATCACCACCACACGACTCATCAGTAAAGGTAAATGGATCACCTCAGGAACCCCTGTAGATCATCATGCAGGCTCAATCTCTGTAAAGAATACTACGACTCTATTTGATAATCTGAGTCTGAGCATAAATTATCGTGGAGATTTCTCAAAATCTACATTGTGTAACTTTCTAAATATAACAAGTGAAATACAATTTTAGACTTAGAAAATAAGTACATCTATGAAAATACAGTTATCTACTCTCTTCAGCACTTATCTTCTGACCTCTTTATTAACCAGTTTATCGCTTCCTTTAAATGCCTTGTCAAAAAAGACTACGTGTCCATTTCAAAGTTTTGGCTATGAACAGCTCCTCTGCCCAGAGATATTCTCTGATATTCCTAATGTACAAAATACCCTAGAAGGACTGATACGCTCATCGGGCGCAATCACTATTGAAAATTATAGAAACATTATATGTTCTCAACAATCTCGTCCCCAAAGTGGTGGAGTAATTAATGCAACCTCTTTGGTGTTACAAAACATTAAAAATGATGTAAAATTCATTGCAAATATAACTACACAAAAGGGCGGTGTTATTTATACCACAGGGAACTGTAGTATAACCAATAATCTGGGAAATCAATACTTTATCAGCAACCAATCTGCAGCCTTTGCCACTATAAGTGCATCAACAAACTATGGTGGGGCTATCTGTTGCGACGGGGATTTTGAATTATCTAAAAATCATGGTGCAATTTGTTTTGCCTATAATTTTTCAAGAAACAGAGGCGGAGCTATCTGCACATCGAGAAATGTTAAAATAACAGAAAATTCCGCTCCTATTTTGATAATGAATAATTGTTCATTGCTAACTTCTTCACTTGCGGAGGGAGGTGCAATTTATTGTAATAATTGTGAAATTGCAGGGAATTCCGCTCCTATATATCTAATTGCTAACATTGCTCCTAAAGGAGGCGCTTTTCATGCCACTGGCATTACAATTAAAAATAATTCCGATTTAATCTTTTTTGCTAACAACTCTAGCGTACGTGAAACCCCTGCTGGAGCAAGTAGTTCAGGAGGAGCAATCTCTTGTACAAACTTAACAATAGAAGATAATCCAGGCCCTATCTGTTTTGATAATAATATTGTAAACCGTAATGGCGGGGCTATCTGGTGCCAGCGTTTAACAATTAGAAATAGTGGTCCTATTCAATTCACAAATAATCAAGGGAAATGGGGTGGCGCTTTATTAATGAAGGATGATGGAGTTCTTGATCTATCCGCGGATAATGGGGATATCATCTTTGAATCCAACTACAGTACTGGTGAAACATTATTATGTAGAAATTCTCTCTATTGTACGAATGGAGTCACTTTAAAATTAGGCGCAAAAAAAAATCACAACATCAAATTCTATGATCCCATTGATTGTAAAAGGACAACTGCATCTATAGTCTTTAATCCAGAAACTCATCAAGAAGGTACGGTATTATTTTCATCAACTTCTGTCTCTGATGTTTTCAAAGAAAAAGAAAAAAACTTCATTACCTATCTAGCAAATCCCATAACAATCAAGAATGGTGTTGTAGCAATTGAAGATCGTGCTGGCCTAGCTGTTTATAAAATCACACAAGATCAAGGTATATTACGCTTAGGCAATAATGCAATACTCAGGACAGAGGCACAAGCCACATCAAGTGGTACAGCCTCAACTACTAATTCCACATTTACAATTACTAAACTCGCCTTAAACCTTCCCTCTCTTCTTCAGAGAGATGCTCAAGCTCCAAAAATCTGGATCTACCCTTCAGTAAGTAGCAATACCTACACTGAAGATGATAACCCAACTATTACTCTTTCCGGTCCTTTACAACTCCTCAATAGCGATAATGAGGATCCTTATGATTCTTTAGATCTCTCTAGTGGGATTACTCGCATTCCTTTTTTATATCTTTGTGATAATACTGCTAAAAAAATTACAGTTACTGATCTAAATGTTGAGGCTATTAATGAGATTAAACGCTATGGCTATCAAGGTGTATGGTCTCCCTATTGGGAAGAGTATACAACAACAGCAAATTCTGCATCTCCAGAGACAGCCAACACTTCCCACCGTATACTCTATGCTGATTGGACACCTACAGGCTATATTCCAAATCCGAAATATAAAACCCCGCTAATTGCTAATGCCCTCTGGGGATCTGTCTATGTTACACTTTCGGGAATGCGTACACTTCCCTCACCAATAGATAATCCTAACTATTTTGAAATTAGCGGACAGGGATTGGGAATGATTGTTCATCAAAACAATCGTTTAGGTGTGCACGGATTTCATATGGAATCTGCAGGCTATGCAGCGATCACATCTGCCATATCAGAAACAAATCATAAGATTTCTCTTTCATTTGCTCAGCAAATTTCTCACATTAAAGAGCATGCGACATCTAATAAAGTCTCTTCGAAAAATTATTTCGGAGGCATGCAGCTACGTCTTCCTTGGCTAGATGATAGCTTAATCACTACAGGATCTGTAGCCTATAATTATGGAGATCATACAGAAAAACACCTCTATATAGAAGATAACAAAGCCTCCGAGGGATATTTCTACAGTCATACATTCGGAGCCTGTCTGAATTGCGCATTGAATCTCAGTCCCATTAACAATATATTCTCTGTTATTCCATTCATAGAAGCTTTAGCCCTTAGAGCTACACTCTCTAGCTTTATAGAGCATGGGGATTTCCCAAGAAAATTTACTGTGCATAGGTCTTTAGAAAATATCTCACTCCCTACAGGTATAATTTTACAATGGATTCGTGATGCGCACTTACCAACAATCTGGAAAGTACAATTCGCCTATCATCCTGTTATTTATAGACACTACCCTCGTGTATTAACAACACTACTTGCAAGTAGTGGAACTTGGCCATCTTTAGGAACACCAATCACACGCCATGCTTTTGCTTACAAAATAGGAAATGAAACGCAGATCTTCTCTTACTTGAAGATTTTTGTGAATTATCAAGGAGAATTTTCCTCATCTACCTTCTCTAACTACCTAAAAGCAGGAAGCATCCTAAAATTTTAAAAAATATGGAGAAAATTAAAGATTCTTGAAACCCCATAATGAATCGAACCTTATGAAAAAATTACAGTAAGAGAAACTATGACCTAAGAAATTTATCTATATATTTCTAGAATGTTTGGCTGTTAGCAGATTGCTTAAAATCAATCCTCTATCTCTATTACATCTATACACAAAAGAAGTGACTCGTATAAACACTAAGATTATCAAAGGTTTATAAAAATCTAGACAACCTTACGTTTCTTCGCGTATAGGAACGGTTATATGTGGTCTCAGATTTTTGTTATCCCAGTATGTCTCCTTACGCCTATTCATTCCTATGGCTAATTAGCTTGAGCCTTTGTTCACAAAAGCTCATCTGTTTCGCCAAAGAAAAGAAAGTTTGTTCCTTCCATGAAATCACTGAAGTTGGACACGTCTGCCCATGGTCAAGTACTTACGGGATTGATCAAGTTCTTAAGACATCCCCTATATCCAATGGTCTATTACATAACGGCAATGCTGATATAGACATCACTGAAAAAAAATACTTCTGTGTTAATTATCAATACTACAAAACAGATGGCGGAGCCGTTACGGCTAGAACTCTAAATATTACAAGAAATACTGGACCTGTCGTATTTAGGGAAAACTTTACCAATGAAAATGGTGGAGCTGTATCCTCTACAAATTGCAACATTACACATAATAAGGAGCAATGTTGCTTCATCAATAATATGTCTACTATCCTCATAGATCGTTCCGAAGCATATTCTGGAGGAGCTATTAAATGCACACAACTCGTTATCTCCAATAATATTGGATCCTGCCAATTTTTAAATAATATTGCCTCCCTATCTGGAGGAGCAATTATAGCCAATGGTGATATCAACATTACTAATAATTACGGCGCAATAATCTTAAGGAATAACAAATGCCTGAAGGAACAAAGTCGTGGAGGATGTTTATATAGTGCTAACTGTTTCATTACATCCAATTATGCTCCTTTAACATTTATAGATAATCAAGCTGGTTGGGCAGGTGGTATTTATCTAACTGGGGATTGTACGATTTCTCATAATTCTGAGATTATCCAGTTTTTCAATAACACTAGTTTGAATCAAACCTATAATCAAAGTAACTGGGGAAATCCTGGTGGCGGGGCTATTTATTGTAACTCTTGTACTATCAATAACAATTCTAAGGGATTAATTTTTCAAAATAACTCCTCAAAACGCAATGCAGGAGCTATTTACGCTTCAACACTAATCATTAAAGACAATGGACCTGTTTCATTTATAAATAATTCCTCGACGTGGGGAGCTGCTATTCAAAACTATAGTGGTGGACAATTTTATCTATCTGCGGATTACGGAGATATTATATTTAAAGAGAATATATGTATCAAAAGTTGGGGAATTCATAGAAATGCTCTTCACTCAACTCCTAACTTAAATTTACAAATAGGAGCTCGAGAAGGTCGTAGTGTCAAATTTTACGATCCTATTGAAAATGAACATCTCTCACCTTCAGTTCTCAAATTCAATCCTGAAAATTATCATCTAGGAACGGTGTTATTTTCTGGAGTTGATATACCCCTGGATGACAACATAGAACAGGACTACTATAGTTCTCTGAAAAATACCACTGAAATTACTCATGGCGTAGTTGCTGTTGAAGATAAAGCTGGTTTATCAATCTATAAACTTTCTCAAAGTGAAGGAACTTTACGTCTAGGTAATAGCGCAGTCATTAGAACAACCTCAAAAGCTCCTACCTCAAATGGTAATCAGCCAACACCAACTACTACCGGATGTACACTTTCAATTACTAAACTTGCTTTAAATCTCCCTTCGATTTTAGCTAAAAATGCCCAAGCTCCAAAAATTTGGATCTATCCGGATAGCACAACAACAAGTGGAACTACAACATATATAGAGGATAACAAACCCACAATCATTCTCTCAGGCCCACTGACTCTATTGAATAGTGATAATACTGATCCTTACGACTCTCTGGACCTTTCCACTGGGATCACACGTATTCCTTTCCTCTATTTGTGTGAGAACATGAATAAGAAAATTGAAACTCATTCTTTAGACATCAATGCCATTAATGATTATCAACACTATGGCTATCAAGGTGTGTGGTCTCCTTATTGGGAAGCATATACAACTATTGCCAACAGTGCCTCTCCAAATACAGCAAATACAGAACATAGATACCTTTATGCCGATTGGACTCCCACAGGATATATTCCCAATCCGGAATATCGTGGAGACCTTATGGCAAACTCTCTTTGGCAATCTGCCTATAATGTGATTACTGGTCTACACACTCTAGAAAATATATCCCCAGATATAACTCATAGGGAAATTTCTGGAGGTGGATTAGGAGCCTATATCTCACAAAAAACACGAAATACAAAACCGGGTTTTGATTTATTCTCCAGAGGCTACTCTACAGAGATATTAGGATCTACAGAAACAAAGCATAACTTTGCATTAAGCTTTGCACAATTTTATAGTGAGATGAAAGAATCTAAATCAAAAAATAAGGTTTCTTCTAATTGTTATTTTGCCGGAGCTCAATTACAAATTCCTTGGTTCGATGAGAGTATCTTTACATCAGCTTCCTTAGGCTACGCTTATTCACATAACCGTGTAAAAACAAAAAATCGAACTATTAATATCATATCCGAAGGGCATTTCCATAGCCATACCATAGGAAGTGAAATCTGTTGTATGCTCCCTGAGGGTAGTGTCTCACATTTACAAATGCGTCCTTTTATAAAAGCTTCAGGCATACATGCCATTCAGGAAAGCTTCACAGAAACTGGTGAACAAATCCGTAGTTTTGAAACGAAAGATCCTCTAATTAACGTAACACTGCCATTAGGAATCTATTGTTACGCAGAACATGAAGCCAATTTACATACACTTTGGGAAATCCAACTTGCCTATACTCCGACTATCTATCGACAAAAACCGAAGATCACTACTACACGACTCATCAGTAAAGGCACATGGATTACTTCAGGGACCCCTGTAGATCATCACGCAGGATCAATCTCTGTAAAGAATATTACGACTCTATTCAATAATTTGAGTTTGAGCATAAATTATCGTGGTGATTTCTCGAAATCTACCTTATGTAATTTCTTGAATATAACAAGTGCACTACAATTTTAGACTTAGAAAATACGTATCTCTATGAAAATACTGTCATCTACCTTATTCAGTGCTTGTCTTGTGATCTCTCTACTATCTTGTTTACCACTATCTTTAAATGCGTCCTATGAAAAATCTAAATGTCCATTTCAGAGTTTCGGTTATGAACAACTCTTGTGCCCAGAAATATTTTCAAATGTCCCTAAAACACAAAATACTCTAGGAGGTCTAACACGCATATCAGGACCTCTTATTATTGAAAACTATGAAAATGTTATCTGCTCTCAGCAGACTTCTAGAAATAGTGGTGGAGTTATTGATGTTTCATCGTTAATTCTAAGAAATATTAGGAACGACATAAAATTCATTTCAAATATAACCACACAGAAAGGCGGAGCTATTTATACTACAAATAGCTGTAGTATTACCCAAAATCTAGGAAAGCAATATTTTATTAGTAATCAAGCTATACTCTCTACAGATATCGCCGTAAATGACTCTACAAATTATGGTGGAGCTATCTGTTGTGAGGGAAACTTTGAATTATCTAAGAATCGTGGAGCCGTATGTTTTGCTTATAATACTGCACGAATTCAAGGTGGAGCTATCTCCACAACAGATTGTAAAATACTAGAAAATGCTGCACCTATCTTATTAATGAATAATTTATCGTTTTACCGTACCATTAAAAATAATGTATCCGCATTTGCAAAAGGCGGTGCAATTTATTGTAACAACTGTGAAATCTCAGGAAATTCCGCACCCGTATGTATAATTTCTAATACCTCTCCTATCGGAGGAGCCTGCCATGCTAATTCTACTGTCACAATTAAAAATAATTCTGATTTAGTTTTCTTTGCGAATAACTCTGGTATATGTGATTGGCCCCTTGGAGCAACAAGCTCTGGAGGTGCTATTTCTGCTACAACTGTAAAAATAGAGGATAATCCCGGCCCTGTTTGTTTTAATAACAACCTTGTAGATCGCAATGGTGGAGCTCTATGGTGTCAATATTTAACGATTCAAAATAGTGGCCCTGTCCAATTCATCAATAATCGGAGCAAATGGGGCGGCGCATTGCTATCTAAAAATAATGGTACTTTTAATCTATCTGCAGATAATGGTGATATTCTCTTTGAAAATAACTGTGGAATTGGTGGGAATGATCAATTGTATAAAAACTCCCTACATTGCACAGAGGGAATAACATTAAAAATTGGGGCCAAGAAAAACTATAGCGTTAGATTTTACGATCCTATCAAATGCTACTCTTTAGCATCGTCTATTATTTTTAATGAGGAAGAGTATCACCAAGGAATAGTATTATTCTCCTCGGTGTTTGTTCCAGATTCTTTCAAAGGGGATGATAATTTTATTAGCTCTATATCCAATCCCATAACAATCAAACATGGTGTTCTTGCTGTTGAAGACCGCGCTTGTCTATCTGTATATAAAATCACTCAGGAAAAAAGCATTCTACGCCTAGGTAATGGCGCAGTGATTAGAACAAATGCAAAAGCTGTATCAAGTGGGACAGCATCGACTACAGACTCTAATTTTACAATCACCAATCTGGCATTAAATCTTCCCTCTCTTATGAAAGAAGGAGCTCAAGCTCCAAAAATTTGGATCTCTCCTTCAGTAAGTAACAATACCTACACAGAAGACAATAATCCGACTATCGTCCTTTCTGGTCCTTTACAACTCCTCAATAGTAATAATGAGGATCCTTATGATGATACAGATCTTTCTAGTGGAATGACTCGCATTCCTTTTTTATATCTTTGTGATAATGCCACTAAAAAAATTACAGTTACTGATTTAAATATCGGAGCTATTAATGAGATTAAATCCTATGGTTATCAAGGAGTTTGGTCTCCCTATTGGGAAGAATACACAACTGTTGCAAATAATACGTCAGAGAATACAGCCAATACTTCCCACCGTATACTTTATGCTGATTGGACTCCTACGGGCTATATCCCCAATCCAAAATATAGAACTCCTTTAATCGCTAATGCCCTCTGGGGATCTGTCTACACAACACTTTCAGGAATGCGTACACTACCCTCTCCAGTAGCTAGTCCAAACTATTTTGAACTCGGAGGTCAAGGACTAGTAGGAGCTATTTATCAGCGCAATCGTTTGGGTGTACATGGATTCCATATGGAATCCGCAGGCTATGCTGCAATAACATCGGCAGCATCAAAAACAAATCATAAGCTCTCTTTCTCCTTCTCTCAGCAAATTTCTCATATTAAAGAAAAAGAATCAGAAAATAAAATCTCTTCAAAAAGCTATTTCGGAGGTGTTCAGCTACGTCTCCCCTGGTTAGAAGATGCTATAATCACCACAGGAACTCTAGCCTATAACTACGGAGACCATACAGCAAAGCACTTCTATATGGAAGACAACAAAGATTCTGAAGGGTATTTCTATAGCCATACATTCGGAGCATCTCTTAATTGCACTTTGAATCTTAATCCAATAAATAATGCTGTTTCTGTAGCGCCATTTATAGAAGCCCTAGCCTTTAGAGCTACACTATCAAGCTTTATAGAACAGGGAGATTTTGCACGGAAATTCTCAGTGAATAGACCTTTAGAAAATCTCTCACTTCCTATTGGGATGATTCTACAGTGGGCTCGTGATGTACATCTACCAACAATTTGGCAAGTACAACTTGCCTACCATCCTGTTGTCTATAGACACTATCCTAGAGTAATGACAACACTACTGGCAAGTAATGGCACTTGGCCATCACTCGGCACACCAATCACACGCCATGCCCTAGCTTATAAAATAGGAAATGAAACGCAGATCTTTTCTTACTTAAAGATCTTCTTAAACTATCAAGGAGAGTTTTCCTCGTCTACTTTCTCTAACTACCTAAAAGCAGGAAGCTCACTGATATTTTAGAAAAAGTAGGGCTATAAAAATCCTTTATAGCCTTACTAACATATTTTACTAATTATCCTTACGTCGGTCTTTATACTTTTGACCTCTTTCTTGCACCAACTTCATCATCTGCATCATCCTATTATTTCCATAGGGAGTAGGCGGTGGTGTTTGCAAAGGAGGAGGTACGGGCAAAGCACGGTTAGCTAAAGGATCGTATGGCACTCCAGGTCTAGGCGGTAAAGCACGGTTAGCTAAAGGATTGAGTAACGGATGTACGGGAACAGGAGGTAAAGGACGGCGACTCGTAGCACCTTCAGTTCGCAGTCTATTCTCCTCAATTAACTGATCAATCTCTACCGAGAAAGAAACCGCTCCTACAGCACTTGCAAATCCTGGAGTCACTCCAAGAGCAAGTCCTAATTGATTATCTGGAACCAGATACCCATCATCATAAATCTCATTATCGAAAGAGAGAGGACCTGTTGGAATATTGTAAACACCATCACTATCTCCTCCTGTGGACTCATCAGAGGTAGGTCTTATAGGGCGTGGAGCATCATAAATATGTCCTAGATCCTCACGTTTGATAGACATTCTATTTTGATTACTTGGAAGATCATAAATAGGTTCTTCCTCTTTTTTACGACGACTACCTCTTATCCTATCGTATATGGATCCTCCGACATTACGATTTCTATTTATCCTTGCATAAGGATCCTCAGGATTAGGACGCCCTACCATATTTCCATAATCTGAATCATTAGGATGGTTGTCTGGTAATTTAGGAGTAGAATCTGAATCCTCAAGTTTCGTATTTCCATATGGTAACCAGCTAGCACCGACTATTTCGTAGGTTCCATCCTGATCATAACCTTGAGTTCTAACAACCTCATATCCGTACTTACCTTCAACATTGGTAACATAGACAACCTCAGGAACTCCATTTACCCAAGCATTCACTATAGAGTCGGGAATAACAAGAGTTCCTTTTGGATAAGGATCATCTGATTCTGTATGTTTTTGAATAAACTTGGCTACTTCTTCAGCATACTCTGTATCATTGGGAAGGAAGCTATAGTGATCTTGTTTATGGACACAACAACGTTTCACAAGCTCTCCAAGAGCTCGAAGACCATTTTTTACCAAACGAGCTAGAGCAACTAGACCGTATTTAATGATAGTAAGAATGTTAATGATACCACGACGCAATTTCTCAAGGGCATTGTGAATACGTTCTCTTAACGGAGGTGATATACTTTCAGAAATTCCCGCATCAAACTCTAGACGCAATTTAACAGCTTCATCTAAAACTTTTTGAGCATCCTCACCAACTCCTTCTAAGATACTATCGGAGTCATCTCCCAGCTGCGCAACATCTAAAAGAACATCTTCAAATACATTAGATAGATCTCCATCAGTATCTAAAAATACTGCTTCTCCACTAGCATCGGTATATTTTGTAGAAGAAGTATCTAGATTCATGGAATCGTCTAACATATAAAATGTAGATCTAGATAGCGAACCCGCACGTTTGCTCAAATCATCAATGCGTTTTTGATAACCATCACGATACTCTGTGAATAATTGCTTCTCTTGTGGAGTATCTGCATCCTCTATCATATTATCAAAAGTCTGTACCATATGCTTTAACTCATCAAGAGTTAAACCCACTAAGCCATCTTCAGGCCCTTCACTTTTCTTAGTCGTGTATTTCCACCAACCACGCACACTCTCTGCTAAACTCTTACGCGATGTTCTTGACGACGCACCTCTTTCTGACGATATAGAATCTGTATCAGAAGTATCGATACTCACTAAGCGTCCTGTAGGAACTTCATCATCTTCAATATCCGAGACATCTGTGTCTCCGGCATCTATCGAAAAATCACCTTGAGAGCTCTCGCTTTGAAAAAGCGTATGCGAACGAACTTCAGGAAGACGCACGCCATGTTTTTTATATCCAGGAATGATGGGTGAGGAAATTTCCATAGGCTTTTGAACTTCCTTACTCTTTCTCCCACCCGTAAATATTCCTTTCACCGCTGACCACATACGAGAAAGTAACCCAGGTTTGGATTGTCCATCTTTGGAAATAGAAGCTTCTTGAGCTTCTTTTACCTCTTCAGGAGTAAGTACTTTAAAACCTTGTTCCATTAGCAGCTGAGTTCTTTCCTCAATTGAGCTGCCACTACTTGAACTACTAGATCGAGAGCGGTTACCATTTTGAGATCCATAAACTATGTTATGGGCTCCAAATTTCGCTGATCCAGCTTTCTTATCATCACCATTGCCATGAGGAGGGATTTTCCCAGGCCCACCGCCGCCTCCTACTCCGCTTACCCCCGCCATATCTGTGCCTCTTCTATAAAATCAAAAAAAATAAATTATTATAATTTTAATTTTATCAATTTTTGATAATTAACATAACAAAGCAAGCCAACTTTTATTATAAAGAGAAGTATAAACATAAGAATATTATCTATTTATAATAATAATTAGGTGAGAAAGGAAATATACTTGGAAATATACAGACTAAGCCCTAGGAAATTAATTACTTACCCATCAAAAGCGTCAGCAAAGACATCATCATCCCCCATATCATCAAAATCAAAGTCATCGAAATTCGCATCAACAATGAGATCTTCGGTAGAGATTTGTAATTTTCCAGAGATATCATTTAGGTAGCTTCTACGTGCACGTAAACGTTGTCTTAACATTACCAACTTCTCATAAAGCCAAGCTGTAAGCTTTTGGAGATACATTGCTGCTCCAATAGTGAGTAATGTAGAGCCTATAGCCAATACCCCAGCAATAATAGGAGCTAAAGTAGGAATAAGAGCGAGAAGCATCACCCCCACACCTGCAAAGACGAAGATCCCCGCAATAATGACACTGTTTACACCCCGACCTTTTTCAAAATCTGCAATTTCTTCACGGATAGCAAGATCCGTGTCGATGATTACATCTTTCCCGACGTGTAACCAAGCTTTATCAATATCTGCCTTAGGAAGATCTGAAGCTTTGGTTAAGAGTTTAGTAAACTTCGATTTTGCCCTGGCTTCTCTCCAACGAGCTTTAGTAATGTTTAATCGAGACTTACATTGAAATGCATTGTAGACCAAACCAGAAGAAGCCATGGGTAAAACCGTAGAAGCTACCGAAGAGCCTATAGCAGCAATAAGAAGCACTTGTAGTGCTGGTAGCCCTGCAAATCCTGCAGCAACAACAGCAGCTAATCCTGCAAGCACTAGTAAAATAGATAGAGCAAAGATAACTTTCTGCCTGGGTGTTAATGATAAACGTTTATCAATTTCCTTTGCGGAGATTCTCTTATATTCAAAAATCTCTTCCGGTTTTTCTATAGAACTCGCTTCTTCTTCCTTTCCTGCCTTAACATCTGTCCTAATGATCTCTATTAACGGCTCTTCAACAATCTCTTTTTCCGCAATATCTTCATTACGAATGTTTTTTAACCCCGTATCAGCAAAAAGCATTTGACCTTTTTGAGCTTCTAAAAAGTCCTTCCATTTTCCAATACTACTGTGCAGTAACGTCTGCAACATGAGTCCTATCCCTATGGAAACAAGAGGAGGTGCAAGAACAATCAAAGCCGTAGCGGGAACCCCTCCTAAAATAATAGTTCCTACAATAGCAAGGGATATCCCTAAAGCTGCAAAACCTGCACCTATCACTAAAAGACTCAAGCTAATGCGATGTAGTTTCTTAGCTTCTTGCATAATTTCTACACGCGATAAAGGCTCGCCAGAAGCTGCTTTTTCAGAACGGTAAAACTTTACGTATATGTAATGTGCGATACTTGTAAATCCGGATTGGCTACCTTTAGAATACGCAGTACCTCCGAGATTTCCAACAACACCTCCATAACCTCCAGGAATAAAGCTTGCCCCAACTTTCATAGCCAATCCTAATCCAGTAAATCCTAGGCCAATACTCGCAGCACTCTTTAATCTCTGTCTCTCAGACATGTTAGGGGCAAAAAGATCTCTAACCTTATTAACAATGTTTTTCATAACAGAAAAACCACCTAGAGAAACCCCAGATAATGCTATTGCCAATACAATACTCTGAGGAACTCCAGGAGCAAGACATGTTAAAGCTATAACAACGATAATCATAGCTAAGGCAAACACTGCCAATCCCGCAAGCAACCCTACGGAATGAGAAAACCTTCTCTTATCCATAGCTGTACTCTCAGGAAGCAAAGCCTGATTCAAAGGCTTCCTTACCTGATTATCCTGAGATACTTGACGGAGACCTTCAGACTTTGCAATCCCAGGAGGCTCATGATCATCACCTGGAATTTTAGAAATCGACATAAATTAAAAAACAAAAAATAAAATCTGCTGTTAATTAATTATAATCATAAATTCAGATATCAAACATTGATCAATTCGTTATATAAAACACAACAAAATCAACAGAAATTATTTAAATATAATTAAAAAATGAATTTTTTTAATTTGAAAAGCTAACTCGAAAAATTAGGGTAGCTAGAGGAGGAAGCTCGATATCGATGCCCCAAGAGAAATCATGATCTATACATAATATGGGTGGACGCATACCTTTTCCTGAGCCACCAAAGCTTGCATCATCACTATTAAAAAGCAGCTGGCATGTATTAATACCCTGACAATGTAGAATATAGGAAGGAAAATACCCTGAGCTAAAATGATGGATACATAGTAAGGCGCTACTACGATCCTCTTCTGAGAATCTGTAATAGGAAATTACATTATTTTCAGTATCTTTAAAGTCTACCCAAAGAAAAGACTCTTGTTTATCATCTCCTTCCCAAAAATAGGGAAGATCGCAATATAAGGCATTCATCTTTGCTACGCATTTTTGCAAAGATGCGTGATAGGGATTGTCTAATAAATGCCAGTCTAAAGAGCTGTCTGGAGACCACTCTTTCCATTGAGCAAATTCTCCACCCATAAATACAAGTTTTTTCCCAGGCTGGCATATTTGATAGCTCAGTAATAAACGCATATGGGCAAACTTCGTCCAGGTATCACCGGAAATTTTTTGTAATAAGCTACCTTTACCATGAACAACCTCATCATGAGAAAGAGGTAGAAGATACCTTTCGTTAAATGCATACCATAGGCTAAATGTCAGATCATTATGATGATAGGAACGGAATATAGGGTTAACTTTGATATAACGAAAGGTATCATGCATCCATCCTAAGTTCCATTTATAATCGAACCCTAAACCTCCAGAATTTACAGATTCCGTAACCTTAGGAAAATCTGTAGACTCCTCGGCAAATGTTAATACCCCGGGAAATTCTCTATGCACTACAGAGTTAAAATGTTTGATAAACTCAATAGCATCAAGATTTTCTTTTCCTCCATAGATATTTGGAGACCATTCGCCTTCTTTTCTTCCGTAATCTAAATATAGCATTGAGGTCACGGCATCCATACGCAAGCCATCGATATGCATCTTATCTAACCAAAATAAAGCACTACCTAAAAGGAAGTTTACAACCTCACTACAGCGATAATCGAAAGTATAAGTACGCCAATGAGGATGCAAAGGTTCTTCATGATCTACAAATTCATAGAGAGCTTCACCATCAAAAGAAGCTAGAGCAAAAGAATCTGTCGGGAAATGACCTGGCACCCAATCTAAAATCACTCCGATACCTTCACTGTGGAGATGATCTACAAAAAACTGAAAATCTTGAGAAGATCCATACCTCCATGTCGGTGCGTAATATCCTATCACCTGATAACCCCAAGATTCATTTAAAGGGTGCTCTGTAATTGGCAATAGCTCAACATGTGTATAACGCATCTCTTTGCAATACTGTGCTAATCTTCTTGCTAGTTCTCGATAATCTAAAGGTTTATTCTCATGCCATTGCCAAGAGCCTACATGTACTTCATAAATAGCGAGGGGTTGATTTTTTCTATTACTACGATTTTCCATCCATTTTGCATCGTGCCATTCATAGCAATCGCTATTTACAACTCGTGATGTAACTTGAGGAGGAATATCAAAACTTTTCCCGTAAGGATCAGTTTTGATAAGAACTTCTCCTGAAGTGCTAACGATTTCCCATTTATATAATGTTCCCTCATCAAGACCAGGAATGAATAATTCCCAAACTCCAGAATCAGAAACCTTACGTAAAGGATTTACCAAGCCATTCCAGTAGTTAAAATCTCCAACTACAGAAACACGTTGTGCATGAGGAGCCCAAACAACAAAAAGAACTCCAGAAATCCCTTGCACATCATAGGGAATCGCTCCCATACGCTCGTAAATCTTATAATGCGTACCTTGGTGGAATAAAAAGGAATCCATCTCTCCCCATAAAGGAGAAAAGGCATAGGGATCGTGAGCTAATAAGCCATTTTGATGATAAATGCGATAATCATTAGGGAGAATCCCTTTAGGAGTTGCTAGAGAAAATATTCCTGAGTGATGATGCGTAGCGCATGCGATATTTCCCTGAAGTTCTATAGTTACAGAATGCGCACCAGGTCGAAAAAGAATAATTCTATCTTGTGAAGAACTTTCAGAAATAATCCCTAAAAACTTATGAGGATTACTCTGCCTTCCGGAAATTAACAAGGAAATATCTTCAGAGTTTAAAATCCTCTCGACCATTGGGAAGCTATCTTACTTATGGAAACAATCCCATAAATACGTAGTTCCTGCTTTTATCTCCATACTTTCTCCTAAAGAAACCTTAGAAGAACCTGCTAGCTGTTTCTTTTCCCATTGGCGTAAACGACAATGAGATAATTCTGGAGAAAAACCTAAAAGCAAAGATGTTGTTTCCTGAGCATGTAAATAAACACGACGGATTGTCTTTTTACTCCATTCCAAGGAAAACTTACCTATTCCTTGCAAATGGATATTGACAAACCTCCCACAAGGAAACTCCGGAGGTAATGAGGGAAGAATTTCCACGATCTCCTTATCACGCAAAATAAAGAGATCACGCAGCATAGCTATGCTATAGAAAAGTAATGAAAAGGGTACGTCTTCACGTGTATTTTTTTTAGGAAGCTCATTAAGAATTCCCTGATATTCAGTATCATATATCCTAGGCAAAAGATTCTCAGAAAATCCCGCAAGATATAAAGAAGTTAATGCGGAATAGATCTCTGTTTTCCTTCTTTCTTGAATCTTTTGGTAAGCATCAACAAGTAAGGCTCCACTTCCCTTCTTCAAACACCCCCCATCTCTCGAAGAATCAGGAATAAGAGTACTGAGTCGCAGCCACAAAGGAAGAACCTCTTTTAAATCCCTACGATAGCGGATCTTATGCAAATCCGCATGTTTATGCACTCCTAAAGAAAGTAACGGTTCTGCAGAGTCTGCAAATGGTAAATGCCCTTTTAAAGAATCTACCTTTTCCCCAGAAGGAAGAATGTAGTATTTATACTGTTCACACATAACAGCTAAACCTCCACGATGTAAATCCTGGAAAACTGCAAAGCGTTTTAAAGGTCCCTGAGCTTCTACACAGCCTTCGTTAAGAAGTTCATGAGATGAAGAAAAAACACGCCATAGTGTAGGAAATATCTGAGCATAAAGCTCAGATCCTGGAATAGGCATAAACGTTCCAGGAATCAACGTATAAGGTTTAAAACTTTGAGTTATTTCAATCATATACGCTTTCCTTTAAGAATATCTTCTTCAACAGCATCTATACACACATCCACCAATGTATTTACAGCTACACTAGGGTCCGCAGGGAAACCTACCATATCAAAATATGGCGAATGACCGTAAGCTATACCCTCATCAATTCTTTCAACAAGTACAGAAAGCGTCTCTCCAATACGCTGCGCCATCTCCCTGCGGGCTACTTCTTTTGCAACTTGGGCAAGATGCTTCTTCCTTTCATTAATTACAGACTGGGGGATCTGAGAGGAAAATGTATAAGCTTTTGTCCGCTCTCTAGGGCTGAAAGGGAAAATATGTACTTTGATAAAACCTACATCCTCAATAATCCGTAGAGTATCTTCAAAATCCTGGTCTGTCTCACCTGGGAAGCCGACAATCACATCTGTTGTGAAAGCATATTTAGGATCCACAGAACGCAAAGCATCCACACAATCTAGGAAATCACTTCTCGAATACTTACGATTCATACGTTTTAAAATCGCATTAGATCCTGATTGTAAAACAAGATGTGAAGAATGACATGTATGCTTTCCAGAAAGTAAAATATCCCTAAGATCTTCCTGAACATCTTCAGGATCGATAGAAGAAATCCGTATTCTTTCTATACCGTCAATCTCATCTACCTGACGAATAAGATGTGCTAAAGATTTTCCCTCGTCTTGATAATCACCAACATTAATTCCAGCAATTACAACCTCTCGATACCCTTGAGAGATTAATCCGGAAATCTCCTCGAGAATTTTCTGAATAGGTCGCGAACGTGACCTACCACGCAAATAAGGAATGATACAATAGGAACAAAAGGAATTGCATCCATCCTGAACTTTAATAAAAGCTCGAGATTTTCCCTCAAAACTACGAATACGAAACTCAGGAAGATCTTGAATAGAAGGGAAAATCTTTTCCATTAACTGATGTTTTTCCTTGTTAGGAACAAGAAGGCATTGCCTTTCTAAAGAATTGAAAAATTCTTTATCAGACTCTCCTAAACAGCCAGTAACAACTAAAAAAGCATCAGGATTTTGTCTACAAACTTGACGTACAGCATGGCGTCCAGAACTTTCTGCGGAGCCTGTAACGGCACACGTATTGACAATACATAGGTCACTGGGAATCTCAGGATCGGTAATTTCACGATAACCTAAGAAATTTAACTGATCTCGATAACTTTGAATTTCATACTGATTGACACGACATCCTAAACAAACGAGCCTAAACGTTCCCTTTACTTCTACAACTGTCATAAGTTTTTAGTGAGATATGAAAAAATAAGAAGACAGTATTCTAAAGTATCTCTACTTTTACTCACTAATAAAGATTCTCTTTTTTCTTACTAGCTTGTAAAGAAACTTCGTGAAATAAAACCTAGTCTTCTTTTTTCTTTTGAGAAGAACGGGGACGTGAAATAAATGGTTGGTACTTTTTCTCCAACTCTTTTGGTAAATAGCTCTCCACGATTAAAATATCATCTTTACATCGATGTGATAATACTAATCCCGCATCATAAAGTTCGGTAAATTTCCCATAATCTTTGTAAGAAAATTTTAGTGTTACCTCAGGACATCCTTCGGTAATCACATCTGTCATTGCTTCAAGGAGATTTTGTATTCCCTCTCCAGTTTTCGCAGAGACCAAGACGGCACGTGGAGATAATAAACGGAGTTTCGTAGAAGCTTTACTATCGGGAAGCTCGTCGATCTTATTCAATACTGTAATAATTTTAGGATGTTCAATTCCTAATTCTTGCAGTATTGTTTTTGTCGTTTCTACATGCTCAAAAGCTAAGGGATGCGAAGCATCCACAACATGAAGTAAAACATCTTCATGTAAAGCAGCTTCTAAAGTACTTCTAAACGCTGCAACAAGAGTATGGGGTAATTTACGGATAAATCCTACCGTATCAGTAACGAGAACACGCTGCCCACAAGGAAGAACGCATCTACGTGTTTTAGGATCTAAAGTAGCAAATAGCTTATCTTCAGCATAAGTTTCCGCAGAGGTTAAAAGATTCAATAATGTGCTCTTTCCAGAGTTGGTATAACCAATCAAAGCAAATGAAGGAATCCCTCGTTTTTCCTTAGCCTTACGACGTTCTTTCCGTTGCTTTTCTACAGATTTCAAATCGGAAGTTAATTTGTGAATCCTTTCACGAATCATCCTTCTATCAAGTTCGATTTGTTTTTCTCCCTCCCCCTTAACAAAACCTCCGCCACTACCACCTCCAGATTTTTGACGTGATAGGTGACCCCACATTCTCTTTAATCTAGGAAGAAGATAACGTGCGCGTGCTAATTCTACCTGAAGTCCAGCTTCTGCGGTAAAGGCACGACTAGCGAAGATCTCTAAAATCAACTCCGTACGATCTAAAACAACAAGACCTAAACGTTTTTCTAGGTTTCTCTGTTGTGAGGCAGTAATCTCTTCATCAACAATCAATGTGCCAATAGTAGGAAATGCTTGTAAAATCTCCTCGATTTCTAAAAGCTTACCTTCGTTTAAATACGTTGAAGAGGATGGCATACGTAAAATCCACGAGCGTGTTTCCAACACTGTGATATCACATGATTCAGCAAGAGAAACCAGCTCTTCACTATGCTCTTGAACATTCTTTTGATCAGCTTTTCCTGTATAACAGGAAACTGCTAGAGCTTGGGAAGGATCTTGCTCTTCTCGAGGAAGAGAAAAACGCCATCCCAAAGCACTTTCACGACTTTTTTTCTCTTCTTTAGGCTTTTTTTTCATTATCTATCCTTATAAAGACCAGGAAACTTCCATACCATCATAAGCACACACCTTATCAGAATAATCTGCGAGTTCTTTTTGCAGGTTGTGACTGATATGTGTAATGATTAACTTCTTTGCTCCTACATGGGCAGCAAAATCTTCTGCCTGACTCATAGTAAAATGCGCGTGTCCGCGTCCATAAAAAGCTACAGGAGGCCGATCAGGAGAAACAGATAAAATCAAAGTTTCTACTCCAGAAAGATAACTGAAAATCTCCTGATCATACCTATTCATATCAGTAAGATAAGCAAGATTTCCAAAACGATATCCCATGACCTCACAAGATTTTTGATAATAGGAAACATAGGTATAGGGAAGATCTAAAAATGTACTCTCTCCATAGGCTTCATTTAAAATAGTAAAATCTAAAGAAGCGGGAAGTGTAGTGTCACCACCTTGAGGAAAAACAATATGCTCACGAGCTTTACAGAGATATTTATAAGTAAATGCGGAGAGAACAACAGGGAGGGAACGTTGATGGATTACATACCAAACACGTAAATCATCAACGCCTCCGATATGATCGTAATGAGGATGAGTAAGAAATACGCCATCGAGTTTTTGAATATTATTTTCTAACATTTGCTGTCGGAAATCTGGTCCAACATCAATAAGGAAATTCTTTCCCGCCCATTCAATAAGTACCGAAGGACGTAAACGTCGTATTTGTTTTCCTGTACAAATGGCACAGGAACAAAAGGGAACAGGAATTCCTTCAGGGTTTCCGGAACCCAAAAAGGTTAATTTACCTGATGAAAAATCTCCCCGCATCTCTTTTCCCACAGACAATCCCCAATACATTTCTAAAAAATGGAATTGTAACTGTCTAGAAAATTAAGAAAAAGAAGAAGCGGGTTCGGGAATCGCAAGTTCAGGAATAGGTAGAGGAATTGTAGGAGGATGATGAAGTGCATTATTAGCTAACATAGGATCCAATAAATGACACGAAGGAGGGAAATCTGTAAGTACAACATACTTTTCCGTTCCATCCTGGACATGAACAAGTTCACAACGTTCAGTATAATCTTTTGAAAGACTTAACCATTCACGTACACGCACCCGTGAAAAATAATTAAAAATTGCTCCAATCAAACATAAGACTAAACCCACACCTAATAAAATTGCAGGAAAGCACCAATGATGTAAGCCTGGAATCACAGGGGAAGAAACAATCACACCAAGAATTACTCCTGAAAGGAGCAACACTCCTCCTCCGAGGAAACTTAACAAGGCACAGATATCTAGATTACGTACCCGAAAACATATGTTCCTCATATGCTCACGAACAGCAATAGCATCGGCATCTTTAGGATGCAAACCCCACAATGTTGTCAAAGGTCCCGAAGAATACGTCCCCTTAATCGGATGATTCTTGCACCGTAAAATAGGAGCTACACCACTAGGATGGCCGTCACCACCTACAACAAGAATGGAAACCTCACTGGGTTGCACCACGCCCTCGCAAGAGGAACAATAAAAATGTGTGTTAGCATATTGAGCGCTATCCTTGAAACCAGGATAACACGGGAAGGAACCAAACATACACAGCCCCTTAAAATAATCAGAAAGAAATTAACAAAAAGAATAGAAAAGATCAAATTATAAGAGTTTATAAAAAATAAATGAACTAATTCTTATATAAAAGGAAAAACTTAAAAATAAGAATCTAAATATAGATTTAAAAAGAAATTATTAACTAGAAAGTAGATAAGAAGAATCTTATGGTATAAAGATTCTTCTTATAAAAGAAATGTTAAAAGTTTTTTTGATCCAAACCCCATTTCTTTTCTAATTCGCGAATCGTTCCCTCTGCTTGCAATTCATTTAAAGCTTTTTGAACTTCTTCTACATGTTCGGGACGATCTTTTGCTATCCCCAAACCACAACCAAGAACCCACCAATCTTCGGGAAGATCTATAGTTGTCGTATACAAATCAGGAAACTCTTTCAGCACTACACGAGCAACAGAAGGTTCAAGAACAGCTACTGGCGATTTTTTACAACCGACCTCCATCAATACCTCCAAAGTACTGTCAAAAGAGCGCACACAAACTCCTGGTAAAGACAGCAGGTAATCTTCATGGAAAGTTCCTGTTTGAACAGCAACTGACGTATACTTGGACAAAGGAAGAACATCTTCTTTGCTTATTGGCTGTTTGGATACAATAGTTAATTCACAAACACCTTCTCCATGATAAGGAATCATAGAAATTTCTTTTTGACGTGATTTAGTAATCGACATTCCTGCCAAAATAGCATCTATACGGTGTTTTTTCAAATTGAGAATCAACGCATCAAAAGAAAACTCCACGACTTTCAATTGCCTATCAAGTTTTTTGCTAATAGCCTCTGCAAGATCCATGTCAAAGCCCACAACCTGGCCATTTTCATCAATAAATTCAAAAGGAGGATAGGTTGCGTTGGTCCCCACTACCCAAATTTTTTCTCTCTCAATAGGGGAATTGCAACCCACTAAGAATAAACAAAATCCGCAAAATAGGGCCCGAAGATAAAAAGTAAACTGTTTCATAAAAACTATGCTGGAATAACTAAAAATATGATATACTTTACATACGGAATAATAAATCATCAAACTCGAATCTGCTTTTAAATTAATTGACATCGAAAGCGAGTAAGTATGTGATATAAAAAATTTTTTAATTATGAGCTCACCTTCTTCTACTCCTCCTTCCTGTCCTCCCCCAGGAAGAAATAATCTTTACCATTTACAAACCAACCCACAAGATCCTCTATGTATTAGAGCGTTAAGGCTGGTTGCTTATGTGCTATTGCACATTATTACTTTAGGTCTTCTCTTACTTTTCCATTATTGCAAGCGTCATATAATAGAGGAAACTGTCGTACCCATCATTCCTGTCCAACCACAACCGTCCACCCCTCCACCTACAGGATCTCCAGTATCCCGAAGAAAAAGCCCAACACCTCAAACAAAGCCAACTCCCGTTACTAAAGCTATTTTAGATATTCCTCCAACGACACAACAACCTATTATCCCCGCAACAGGAGTAACCGATACACCAACACAACCAGCACCCACTCCTCAACAACCAACAGATGTAACACCACCTCCAACACAACAACCTACTACCCCCACAACAGGAGTAACCGATACACCAACACAACCAGCACCTATTCCTCAACAACCAACAGATGTAACACCACCTCCAACACAACAACCTATTACCCCCGCAACAGGAGTAACCGATACACCAACACAACCAGCACCTACTCCTCAACAACCAACAGATGTAACACCACCTCCAACACAACAACCTACTACCCCCACAACAGGAGTAACCGATACACCAACACAACCAGCACCTATTCCTCAACAACCAACAGATGTAACACCACCTCCAACACAACAACCTACTACCCCCACAACAGGAGTAACCGATACACCAACACAACCAGCACCTATTCCTCAACAACCAACAGATGTAACACCATCTCCAACACAACAACCTATTACCCCCACAACAGGAGTAACCGATACACCAACACAGCCCACACCACCTGCACCTACTCCGAAACCAGAAGCATTAAGTCTAGATCAAGTCCTAAAACGCGTCCAACGTACGGGAGTCTTACCTCCAGGTGTAGATCCAAAATCTCTAGAAGCAATGGCTCTCCTGAATGAGCAAGGATTGTCACCAATCGGTGCGCGTGGAACTATCACAGCAGCACATATTCTTAACCTTCTATTCGTAGCGACGTATCCTAGGCGTGTCCGAGCAGATTTCCAAGTTATGATAAGGACTCTTAACAACACTATCCACACAAGAAATGCCCAGGATGAAGGTGCTATAGTTGCCCGTCTATTGTTAAAACAGTTAACACATCTGGATAATAACTATTATCTTGTTGATGTTCCAGGAGATGGAAACTGTTTTTATCGTTCTTTCTATGTAGGTTGGATATGTTCATTAATACGCTCTGGAAATCCCCAAGCATTCGAAAATGAGGCTCAGCGTATTTTAGGACTATCTTTTGCAGCGTCATCAACAAGAAATCATTTACTTACCGAGCAGATGGCTACAATTCTTAGATCATGCCAGAACTATGATAATCTAAGAGATGTATACAATAATATACTTCTTTCTCCAATCCACACTGCTACAGCTATTTATTTCTTACGAAATCTTGCCTTTTTCACTATGGATGAAAACCGTATAAAAAGTCTGGGAGGGGAAGAAAACGTTCGTGCTTTAATCTTAAGTCAGATGACAGAAGCTCCGGAAATGTTATCAAGTGCTTTGAAAAAGATCATACAAACGGAACCAACCAGCCCTATTTTAAATCACATCTTCTGTGGTGGAGATGTGTTACCACTAACAACAGCAACAGATCAGGGAGAACTCGCTTTAGAGTTTTTATCACAACTACTCCTCAATGATCAAGACATCCAACAATTACCTCAGGAACAACGACAAACAGCTAGCCAATTTCAAGCATCGTTAGATGAGTTTATGGATACTGCTACCACTATCTTAGTTGCTGGAGATTTAACTGCAGAAAGTGTTAACCCTATCATACAAAATTTCCCTCCAGAAATTCTAGGACATTACCAAAAATTTGCTCAGGCTGTCGCTGAGAAAAGACCAGGCGTTGCTCTGCCTACACCATTAATTCTTACTACTTTTCTTCTTTCTCATCCTTCATGTGCAGAAAACAACACTGCTTGCGCTGCATTCTTAAAACAAGCAAAGACTACTCTCAGAACAATATTAGGAGACAAACAAACCCTAGTAGATTTTCTAGGATGGCATGGAGAAAAGGCAACTGTTCTGAGTACACAACTACAAACCTGTTGGACTCAAAAACAAGCAGCTAGTCTAATTGAGGTTGCTCTATCTCTCTGTGATGGATTTAAATCTTCGGATACCATTCCACAATTAGGTGTTACCTACGGACGCATTGCCAAGTTAATGCAAAGCACACCACAGACTCTTCCTGAAGCACAATTACGAAATACTTTGGATTCTCTTTTAACGTGTATTTATCAAGGCAATAACTCAGCATCATACTTTGAAATGTCCGCATCTCCAATATTTGCAAGAGAAGTTCCAGAAAACTCTATAGACAAGATATACGCAGAGGGAGTACAAATGTTCTTCTTCCTATTGCAATACCCTTCCTTACTTCGACATCCGACTACTAGAGATGCTGCAAGGCAAATTATGCTGATTTATCAACCACATTTACAACAAGCTTTGAGAAAGAAGATCAACTCTCATCGTGTGGTATCTATGGGAGGAGGTATCTTTGGAACTTTCTGTTGGGATTCTCCTATATTTGGAAATAACATAAATTCAAAAGCTATTGAATCTATGTTATCTTTCCTAGGTAGAGATCCTGCCGCCCTCTCTCTTTGCCCAAATATGAGAGCAGATTTCTTCCGGGTGATGGATTCAGGAAATCCAGCAAGGACTTCAGCTTTACTTAATGAAATACGATCATCCTATCCTCAGTTATGGAATACATTTATTTACCATTTAGACATAGTAGGAGACAAAGCAACTCCTCAAAATGCTAGGAGACCATTTAGCCAAACTCTTACAAATGATGTCTTACTCTATAGTTTCGTGAATACGCATTCTCAGACTTTACATGATAATACGGAGTTAACAAATAAGTTAATTACTTATATCAATGAGAAAACAACGAACATTAAAACAGATATCGTGAACAACTTTGATCGTTGGAGTTCATTATTCTGGCTAAATCTTGATAAAACTATTACCTATTCAAACTTACAAAATGCTTTTCTATTTTCCTTGGTGCGTAGAGAAAATAAACATCCAGAAGCATTTCAGTCTTTCATACATGACCTGAATACTATGGACATGCGGAAGCTTATGCGTATGTTTAACTCTGTAAATACGCAAGCCGAAGATGAGCATATCAGTGCGATTTCCTCCGCTTTAGGCGCATTCGCGCTTTGTCAGTATCTAGCAGATGGAAGTTTGACACAAAATGCAAGTCAATTAACACCTTTGGCAAATAGATATGGCTTTTTGCAGGCGGATTACACTCCAGAACAACAAGCACGGATTTTTGTTCTACGCGCCAACAACCACTACAACTGTTTATTACCAAAAGATGCTAACGATACTTCGAAAGCAGCCCATCCTGGAACTCCGCCGAATCAACAACCATAAATTAAGGGAAGCTTCTTATTCTTACGACTACCTACCCTCTACCTCATGCGCTAAAACGATCTTCTAAAGATCCAAATATCACTCTTCCCCTATCTGCGGATGTTTCCGTTGGGGAAGACTCCCCACTTCTTATTGCAGGCCCCTGCACTCTGGAAAGCTATGAGCATACTGTAGCCATAGGCCTTGCTGCCAAAGCCGCAGGAGCTACGGTATTACGAGGATCTGTAAAGAAACCCAGAACGAGTCCCTACACCTTTCAAGGATGGGGAAAAGAACAGGTTATCTGGCATAAAGAAGCTCAGCGTATTCACGGATTACTTACAGAAACAGAAGTCTTAGATGTTCGAGATGTAGAAATCACAGCAGAAAATGTTGATATTCTTCGTATAGGAGCTAGGAATATGCAAAACTTTGTTTTGCTCCAGGAAGCTAGCCAAAGTCATCGACCAATTATTCTCAAACGTCATCCCTCGGCAACTATAGAGGAATGGTTATCTTCAGCTGAATATCTACTTAATTCCCCGACATGTCCCGGGGTAATTCTTTGCGAGCGCGGTATACGCACTTTTGAAACGTCCACACGTTATACTCTAGATCTTAATACTGTTGCTTTACTTAAAGAGATTTGTCCTCTTCCAGTAATTGTAGACCCCTCTCATGCTGCAGGAAAACGTTCGTTAGTCACTCCATTAGCAAAAGCTGCTATGGCTGTAGGTGCTGATGGATTGATGATAGAAATACACGAATGTCCAGAAAAAGCTCTCTGTGATGGGAAACAGCACATCACCCCTCAAGAACTTACAGATTTATTCTCTTCCATAAGAGAAGAGTATGCAGATTCTATGTATCAAAATATTGGGAATTGAAAGTCTTATCATTCCTAAATCAAAATCTTAGAAACGTTTAGTTGACTCTCTACTTATAATCAGACAACATAAAATAATTTTAATTAATTATAAATCTTTTTTAAAAAGAATTAGTTATAGTTTTGAAATAATTGTGTTGCAAAGTTTTGTCTGTTTTAACTATTTGATTACCAAATAACAATGAAGGAATAAGAGTATTTTCTTCATGGAGGTATATGGTAACACAAACATGCAAACTCTACCTTTTACAATGTCTATTTTATGCCTTATACTGGCTAATTTACTATTGTAGAAAATTACTCAGAGGCATCCCCGACCATCCCGATGAACCTTTGTTCCAAGCCTTCCTATCCTCTCTTATAGATCTTCTTTCTAGCTTAAAACAACTTCCGAATCCCGACGTAAGATAACCTAATTGATGAAACTCACCTTCTTGTTGAAAAACAAGAAGGTGAACTGATAATCGTCCGCATTCGTTAGATTAAACCTTTCTCTCTGAAGGTTTCCTGCTATATACATAGAGAACTTCAACAAAGATAAATGCAAATAGTGAACATAGCCAGGAAATCAAATCCCTGGAGAAAGGAATAGTGATGAAATATCCACAACTATATACACCCCCACCTATAAGAACCGCTGCCCAAGCTGCTACAGGACTAGCTTGATAACGTGTGAGAAGCGCTGCACCTATCGGCACGGAAAGACAACATACTGAGAGGCTATAACTTAACATCAGCAAATCTACGATGTTGCTAAAGCCCATAGCAGTAAGGGGCGCCAACAAAGCAATAATACAAATCAAATAGCGATAGTTTATTGAAGATATCTGAGGGACCTCTTCACTGACAAGTTGTGCGACAGCGCTAATTAGTGAATCCGCTGTAGAGAGTATTGCCACACCAATCGCAGCTGCCATAACAGCTGCTAGTGACGGACCGCTAATATAGGCCACAGTATCAATAAGCACGCAACCTTGAGCGATGCCAAGTTTGGCTCCTAAAGATCCTAAAAATAACGGGATGAAGTTAAACAAAAGGATGACGATACCCGCAAGTATCGCTGCCCACTGCAAACGTCGTGGTGACGATGCTGCTACACAACGTTGTGCCATATCTTGCTCAACAATCATAAATACCATAGGCATGAAAATCCATCCTGGAAGTTTACTCGTTGGTAAAGGCTCGAATGTGGAATTAGAGAGTATGGGAGTAAACTCAGAGGAGCCGTACCAAACAGAAATAGCACAGGTAGTCACAGCAATAAGAAGGAAAATTGCCTGAATGATATCTGTTCTTACTACTCCTCGAAATCCCCCCGTAGATGTATAAAATACTAAAGTTATCCAAAAAATAGCTGTTAGATACTTACCATAAGTAAAAACACTGAATAGCTTATCCAAAGCAACAATCTGCGCTACAAGAATAAAAAATAAGGATAATGCTGAAAGCAGAAAAGCCATTTTACGTAGCTTTTTTGACTTATAGACACTTTCAAAAAGTGTCACCACAGTAACAATAGATCCCGAAGCGAGTTTCCTTCCTGGACCAACGCCAAGGAGTATTAACCCTAAAGCAACTCCTAAAGGATATAAGATAACTCCATAACCATAACGTGCAGCCTCTTCAGCGGCACCAAGCAAGACCCCACCACCAATTTGCGTGGCAATAAACGTCATCGTTAACGAAAACGTTTTTAAACTTCTTCCTGCAAGGAAATATCCCTCGCGATCTTGAACTGTAGAGCCACCCTTACGGCCTACAAATAAACAAAAGGCTTGAACGCCAAGTAAACAACCTAAAAATAATCCAAAATTCATTTCGAAACTCTCAACTGTAAAAAAAATAAACAGGCTGAAGAGCAACTGCCAAAATACGACAGAAACAATACAAATCTTCAGCAAAAAAATTACTTTAAAAAAACAGTTTAGATTCGATGGAGGTAGCGACCAGAATAACGGAAGCTTAAAGAAAATAGAGAAGCGCGAAGTATTTTCAAAGAAAAGGATGATGTTTGCATATCTAAAAATCCCAGCGCTTTAGACTTTCACATAAATGTAGTACAATCGATCTTAAAAATCCATAAAAACTCTCAATCCTCTCCCCCATATTTAAAAAATATAGAAAAAAAGTCTTTATTATTTAAATAAAGAGACAAAGAAACAAATTAAAATTAATTTATGAAGAATAAAAATACTAAAAAGAATTCTAGCATTCATTTAAAAAAATTTATTTATAATATTATTCATCTTGTAGACGGTTTCTTAGAAGCTCTAGAAAAACAGTTTAAATCTTTATTTTCCCAAGAAGAGTGTGATCGCGCCCTATCTTCATTAATTGAAGAATTACAGAAGTATAAAGAAAACCTTGATACTGTGGCTATCAATCCATCGAATCCTCTAGATAACTTAGTTAAATTAACAGAGACTGATCTACTTAAATAGAGAAAACAAAGCCCCTGCTGCTGCACAACGTAGCGAAGGGGTTTCATGGTAACAGCATTCCAAAAGAAAATCTACAGCCTCTGTGTTCTCAGAAAATGCTATACCTTCTAAAATAGCAAGTTTGTCTTGCCAGCGACTTTTAGGGTAAAGACCCATAGCTTTATGCAAGGATTCGCTATTTTTTTTCTGACATAACGTAGCTAGTGTAGACTCTAAACAAGAAGCAAAACTTTTATCTGCTGTCCATACCTGAGCGGCTTGCTCATCACCCTCTTCCCAAAATACTCCTGAGAAAAAGCTCCATCCTTGCTGCTGACGATTAGAAAGAAAATCGCCTGTAACTTTCTTTACTTTACTATATTTTGCTACTGCAAGTAGGCGGATAAGCTTCCTACCAATCTCCCTTTTTACCATATCAAAATAGAGAGGAAGAGTAGCGCTTTTAGGATTCCATTGTGAATCCCAAAGAAACTGTTCTATAGCCCAGCACATTTCAGGATCACAGATAAAATCAGCGAGAACATCTCCTGCTTTTTCTATATTTGTTCGACTAACAAGAAGTAAAATAGCAAGATTTGCTGCAGCTTTTCTAGATGTCACAACATGCAGATGCCTATCGGCAAGATCTTTCCCACGTATCCCTAAAGAACACACCGCAGCAGAGGCAGCTTCACAAATAGAAACAAAAGGAGAGCGCAAACCTTTAACTAAAAGCTCTTCTCCTAGAGAATCTCCTTGAAGATACAATACTGCTGCTGCTTGCAAACGCACTTTAGGAAATGGCGATGTTTGTGCAAGATAGCGTACTTGATCAGCAACCTTTGTTGATTCACAGCTTACTTCTCGCCCACAAGCTAAAGCCGCACGCAACGCTGTCTCTTGTACTTCAGGATACTGAATAGATAATAAATCCAAGAGGACCTCTTCATCTTTTCCGTCTCCTTCGTGACGTAAAAGTTCACAGGCAAATAATGCCTGATCCATATCTTCTTTTACCTTAGAACCCGTGAGCAATTGTGGGGTAAGCATCAAAGATGCTTTCCACGCTTCCCGACGCTCCTCACCGTCAATGAGTTTGTTATTCGCCCGCTCTTGAAGATAGGGGAGTAATTCCTCAATATCTAAAATCGCAGCGATTTGATATGCTGTCATCCGTACCTGCATAGACTCGTCATGCTGTGCGATCTTACACACGGCATCTTTTAAACCCTGTGTTCCATATTGCAAAACCACCTGCAAAGCTAACGTACGCACTACAACACTATCGTCAGAAAGACTAGATAATACTAGGGGAGTCAAACGAAAATCTCTAGCTAAGCCTATAGCAAGAATACTGACAGCACGGACTGTCATCGAAGGATGAGAGACTCCATCACAAAGAATTTGTTGGGCAAAATCTTCTAACGTATCGCGATCTTTAGCAAGTTGTGGGTAGCGTTGACAAGACTTACTAAATTCTTGACTCCAGGTTGCATAATCCTTACCTTGCGCGAATGCCCGCAAGGCAAGGCGGGTTTGCGGGAGTGAGCACTCAGAAGAAGATAAAAGGATCTTAGCTTCCTTGATAGCTTCAGGGAAATCGTGAATGAGCAAATGTTGGCGCAAAGACTGCGATCCTTGTGCCACATGCATAAATAAACAGAGGAAAATTAAGCAATAGCTCCTAAAGAGCTTCCACCTAAAAGATGAATATGTAAATGGAATACGCTCTGTCCCCCCTCAATACCGTTATTGATCACGACACGATATCCATCAGCAATACCAAAAGCTTCCGCTAATTGCTGAATAATCTTTCCTGCTTCAGCAAGTAAGGGAAAATCTTCTTCTTGCATATCTTGCACTCTTTCGATGTGCTTTTTAGGAATGATTAACAAATGAATAGCAGCCTGAGGAAAGCGATCTTTAATAGCTATAAAATTCTCATTTTCAAAAACTTTTTCGCACTCTATTGAGCCTTCGATAATTCTTTCAAAAATGGTCATACTAATCCTCGATTTTCTAATACCAACTGCAGGGCGCGTCGACAATGTTCTTTGCTATCCCAAACGGATAGAAATAGTCCCTTATGACAAAAAATCGCTCCAGGAATACCACTAATCTCTTCAAGATCTTTGCCAAGAAGTCCAGCCCAACTTTCTGGGAAAGGTACACGAACTTCCATACGTCTATCTAAGGTAGGAGGAATTCCTCTAAGAATCCATTGATCACAGGCTGGAAAACACACAAATGCTGCAGGATGGCGTTCTCCACCTAAGAAAAAGAAATTCTCCTGCCATGCTAAAGGACGGTCAAAAAACAAACAGAACTCTTCTTTTTCCATAGCAGATCTGACAACATCTCTACACATGCGATCATAGCGGAATTTATTTCTCAAACGCTTCAACAAATCTATAGTAAATTTTAAAGCAAAAAAGAAATCTGCATCAGAAGAGTTTCTACCTTCTTCAGGATTGTATATTTTAATGATATCGGAAAAAGAACAGAAGCCTTCTTTTGAAAAGAACCTTCCGTTATCTTGTTCATCGACACCATGAATTAATGTTTGATTTAGAAAGTGATACTCTTCTAAATCAATAAGCCTTTTCTCCTTAAGATAATCTAATATCATGCCTGCGCTACTCCAAGGCCCTTCATAGGATACTTGGTGATGATCAAATCTTTTCTGATCCACAGAATAAATTCCACCAACATCACACACATACTCACATTCTGCGAGTTTTTCAGGATTTCGCGTACGGATGATCTTCCCTTCATCAACAAGATCAAATAAAATAAGCAATGCACACGCTGTAACCTCATCAGCATGAAAAGAACCGTCGTGTGTACCAACGCTTCTTGGAATTCGCATATTTCCCATCCTTTTTAAAAACCCTCCATTGTATCCAGAGAAAAATAATTCTCAATCGCAAAGACGTTTCTTTCCGTTTTCTTAAAAATCTTTTTCATCTAAAACAAAACCTTCAAGCTATAAAAGCTGATTTTTTTTGGAGGATATATGTATAACTTATTCCACAGGAACCATGACGCAACTTCTCCTGATGGGTATCTTACCTCTCCCTTGCATATGCTATCGCCTAATACCTATGAAGGAGAAATAGAAATACTAGATATCCCCGAATACTTCTTGGGCTTTCATTTACCTAAGCATTGCTTACATCTCAATCTAAAAAGCTCACTAGCACAATTAGGTATAGATGCAGAAATCAAAGAGGTAGAACTAAGTAAAGAATGCTCCCGCGCACGATTACTATTAAAAATTAGCAGCCATGATCCTGTGGCCTCTGTTATGCTAACCCTACTAGAGCCCGGAGATTATATTGCGAAGTTATTTGCTGCTGATGATCGTAGACTCGTACGCTCCCCACAATACTTAGAAAGAATGCTGAAACATACGGATAAAGCAGGAATGCCTCTATTATGTTTTGGAAAGAAATTAGAACATCTTATTTCTTTAGATGTTATTGATGATCGCCTTGTTGTTTCCCTTCCTACTCTTCCCGGAGTGATTCACTATGACCATAAGATTTATGGCTTACTCCCCCTAATAGGGAAAGCCTTAGGTCAACCGAACATGCGAGTAAGAAATTTCCTCTCTCTATACCAACATAAAATAGAGCGTGAGAAACTACCCCTACGTGACCGTATTTTACTTATAAAAACTGAACCCTTACATATTCGTACGGTATTTGCTCGTGTTGTAAATTCTCTTCTTCCTGAAGGGGTAAAACACACCGCAGCAAATATTTTGGAGCCCACGACACAAGAGTCTGGGGATATTTACGAGTTTTATGGAACAAGCACGGTTCCTGTAGAAACCATTCCTTTAGAATTCTTCACTATAGAGCCCTATAAGGAACATTCTTTCTTCTGTTATCGTGACTTACTACAATCTTCTTTAGAATCCGAACAATGCATTTTTGATATTTTTGAAACTACCCCAGGGACACAAGAAAAAGCCGCGACCTATATCTCTAAAGGCAGTGAAATTTTAGAGTTATCACAAAATTCCTGGTTAGTTGGTTCTGCAAAATCTCTATACGATAAAAGAGATTCCCACCCTGAGAATCTTCAAGAATACATAGAAGAACAACCTTGTTTTCCCTTCCTACAAGCTATGGAAACAGGACATATTACCAGTCAGGGAGTACTTTTCTCTAGATATTTCCCCTCTTCCTGTCTTAAAGGCATGTTGCTTTCTTATCATGTAAACTACTATCTTCAGAAAATTTATTTCCAAATACCCTCCTATACTTATGGCGACTATTTCTCTGAACACGATCGTTCGTTACTTATGGATTTATATTTTGCGGGGATCCCTACATTTTGGGTAGATAAAGTCTCTAAACATGTTTTACAGTACGTAAAACGTCGTGGGAAAGATTCAGGAATGTTTGTTCCTACTCAACGTGTTCAAGAATTTCGTTCCGCCTACTTTATTGGCATTCATGGCTCTTGTATCGTTTCAGAAGGTTATAAAGAAGACCTTCGTGCATTTTTGAAAGGAATACATGATCTTACCCAAGCACTACCTATACCTGGATTCCTTCCTAATACCCCTTTAGCAATTATGACGGGAGGTGGTCCGGGAGCTATGTCCATAGGAAATGAAGTCGCTACAGAACTGAATCTTCTCTCCTGTGGCAATACCGTAGACTTCGAACAATCCCCAGGAGCACATCAAGCTGCAAATCCCTACATACAAGCAAAAATGACCTATCGGCTCTCCTCTTTAATTCAACGTCAGGAACACTTCCATGTAGATCTTGCTCTATTTGTGACTGGAGGCATGGGAACAGACTTTGAATTCTCTCTTGAGCTTATTAGTATAAAAACAGGGAAGAAACCCCCTGTCCCTATATTCTTAATTGGTCCAGCTTCCTATTGGAGAGAAAAAGTTACTCCTGCATATCAAAGTAATTGCAAAGCAGGAACAAATCGCGGTTCAGAATGGGTAAGTAATTGCGTATTTTGTATTTCTACTCCCCAAGCAGGGATTGAAATTTTCAGGAGATATCTCAATAATACACTACCTATAGGACCGGAATACCCTCCCTATCCTGAAGGATTTATAGAGGTATGATTTAGAAACCATAGGTTAAGCGAAAGCCGTAGTAATTACACGGCTCTCGCACAAATTGGCCTTCTTTAGAAAATCCCTGATGGTACTCAACAAATGCACGGATTTTTCTTCCCACATCGCGGAATTTCGACCATTCCATACCTAAAATATAGGTTTGATCTATTCCAAAATGTTGCTCTTCCCAAAAACGAAAATGCATAGCAAAAATAGGTTGTGCATGTAAATTCCCCTCTCGCAATCCGAAAGGACGTAGTTCCGCTCCTGCCTCTATGTACAAAGGGCGCTCAGGAAATGTTAGGTCCCGACTAATGATATAGCCTAAACCTCCGTAAAGACGGATTTGTGAATTATAACGCAAAGAAGCAAAGAAATCGATCCCCTCATCACTGAGATTAAATCTTGGAAAATTTGGATGAGTTAAAAGAAACTCGTCTCCTAAATGTGAGGAAAGATGCCAAAGGCGCAAACGAAAACTCCATTTATCCACAGCAAATCCTAGTAGACCTGCGACGAAAAAGTCGGAGTTTACCATGCACGAATCAGGATGGTCTAAATCGAAAACAGAAAAGACTCCACCTTGAAGACCAATATCTAAATCTCCATGAAATCGAGAAATATCGAAAAGACGTAGGAGAATAAAATCTCCACCAAAAATAGCAGAACCTACGCGGTTCCCGATCACTTTCTCATTAAAACGAATTCCAGCACTATTTGTTACCTGACGGGGATCCGCAATTAACGGAGCAAAAAGTATGGTATTTTGCGGCAACCATACGCCCTCTTTACCACAGACAATCTCCGTCCCTAAAGCTTTTTGCTTTGGCAATACAGGACAACCTTCTCTATAGCGATTACGACATTCTTGATACGAGCTATCACAAATCTCTACAGCAGTAATGCATGGTAAATCTTTAATGAAATCTATGATCGCATTAGAAAGAACTGTATCCACAGGGAGAGAAAATACATAAGCCACGTTATCTTCAACAACTACCTGAGTACAGCTATCTAAAAAATGCATATCCACGAGAGCTTGTACATATCCCGTAAGATAACAGCCATTTTCAGATTCTTGGATATTTTCGGGTAACTGATCTGAGCGAGTAACAGCTTTTCTAAAACTCTCACAATCAGGACAACGTGCAGCTTCTTGAGCTGCAGCAGTTAAACAAGATGAAAAATAGCAAATAAATACTACGCTGCATAAACAGCAGCTATAACGTAACAGTCTTCCCATGGTATCCACAATCTATAGAAAGAGCTGATTTATTTAGCAACAGTCGAACGTGGTTTCAAAAAAATCTATCTTATCAAATCGATCTCAAAAATATCCTAAGAGGAATATGTAACTAATAACCAAAGACTCGATGAGAACAAGAAAAAATAAGACAAAAAGAACAACATCTGCTCATCTTGCTAGCTAAAACTTCTATTATGAAGAAGATAAATACAAAAATAGTTCTTTTAACAAAGAAAAATTAAATTAATTAAATTAAAAAACAGCACGACAAAAATAGAAAAATATTTATAAGGAAAAGAACGAGTTTGGAATACTTAAATCACAGGAAAAGCCCGCCTGTGATCCCTCTATCACTCCTAAGCTTATGATTCTAAATGTAAATTTAGCATCACGAAAAAAAAGAAAACTTTCCCTTTCCCATCCAGTTACTCCAGTTAACTGGGTGGGATTTTTATATAAAAAAAGCCGCATCTCAATATTTTTAAGATACAGCTTTTCTACACAACGAAAATCTAATCAAACGTCAGAGTCTACTGTTCAAGAGGTTTGCCTTCCTGATCTGCCCAACGGATCCTGCCTTTACCATCTGTTTTAGGAGGCTGCCCAGGCTTTTTAAGAATTCCCTTACTTTTATTCCTCCCTTCTATACGTGCAGATTTTCTTGTTCCCTCGGCTTTAGGAGTATCTCCACTAGAAGCCTTAGCTTTGGGGAATATAAACTTCTCAGGATTGACTTTGGTTAAATCCGGACTGAACTTATATCCCTCGGTTTTACCATCTGATTTTGCCTTTTGTTGTAAACGTGCGGATCTCCTTGTTCCTTCTGCTTTAGAAGGACCACCTTTTCCAGTTGGCACTTTAGCTCTAGGGATTTTTACTGGTTTACTCCCTCCTATAGCACTTAAATCTGGGCTAAAGGTAGATGAGCCATCGTCTATTTTAACTTCAGGTCTAGGGATTTTGAAAGGTTTTCCCAAAGGCTCGGGTTTATACATATCTTTCGTTCTCTTACCCCCAGAAGCCAGTTTCCCGACTTTAACTTTTGCTTCTTTAGCAAGAGCTTTCATTTTCATTTGTTCCGGAGTTTTCTTCTCCTTCTTACCGCCAATCTTTTCCTGAATCTTACCCTTTACTCGTCTTGCAGTATCAGCTATTTTCCTTCCAAGTCCCCTTCCAAATCCACTTACGCCTCCCCCTACGGCAGCTCCTGCTTTCGCCCCAGTTTCTTTGATTTTCTGACCCAATCCCAACATCTTAGCAGCAGTTTCGTGCGCTTTTTTATTACCCGTTCTGCCTACTCTAGATTCGATATATCCCGCAGCACCTTTCACACCTTTTTGTCCACGAATAGCACCTCTTCTTGTGAATTTTGAGCCGCCCCCTACGCCACGAAGAGGATCGTCTTTACTCTCTTCAGGAGGACGAGATGGGCCGGGAGACGAACTTCCATAAGGGTTAATTGGATTCATAATTAAACCTAAAAAATAATCTTTTATTACTAAGTAAATTATAAAACTTATTTTTAAAATAAACCCCAATTAAAACATTAAAAATAGCATATTTATATTAAAATAAAGAAATCTTAACTATTTATTATAGAGAAGGACTTATGCGTTTATCTTAGGAAGTTAGATAGCGGCAAATGTTTGTCTTAGAAAAAAACAGAAAGGTATATAAAAAAAGCAGAGCCTTTTTTAAGATGTCTGGCATATGCCACTGAACAACGAAAAAATTGCAATGCGAAGAAATAATAACTTTTCAAATTTAGAAACTAACTACCTTTTCTCCGGTATCCGTCAAAAAATCCGCTCTTTCCGTGAGAAATACCCTGAAGTCTCCACTATAGACCTATCTATAGGAGATACTACGCAACCGCTACACGCGTCAATTATCGATACCTTTTCAAAATCTGTACAAAAATTAGGGAATCCTAAGACCTATCGCGGATACGGCCCTGAATTGGGCTTACTATCTCTAAGAGAAAAACTCTCTGAGGTTTTCTATAACGGAAAGGTGACTCCTGAAGAGATTTTCATCTCAGACGGAGCAAAAATGGATATTTTCCGTTTATTATCTTTATTTGGTCCAGGAAAAACCATAGCTGTTCAAGACCCCTCTTACCCTGCTTATATTGATACCGCTCTTCTTACAGGAGCTCATAAGATTGTTAAGCTTCCCTGCACCAAGGAAACGGATTTCTTTCCTGTAATTCCTCAAGGAGAAGCTATTGATATTTTCTGTCTATGTTCTCCTAATAATCCTACAGGAACAGTTTTGACTAAAGAGCAGCTAAAAGAACTTATCAATTATGCAAATTCTCATGGGAGTATCATCTTATTTGATGCTGCCTATAGTGCATTTATCTCCGATCCCTCCTTGCCAACAAGTATTTTTGAAATTCCTGAAGCTCGCCATTGTGCTATAGAAATTAACTCCTTCTCCAAATCTTTAGGATTTGCAGGAGTACGTCTAGGATGGAATGTAGTTCCTAAAGATCTTAAATATAATGATAATCTTCCTGTTATCCGTGATTGGGAACGTTTCCTATATACAACATTTAATGGAGCTTCTCTACCTGTTCAAGAATCTGCAATCTCCGGAGTTTCTCTATTTCCAAATTTAGAAGCTATTTCACATTATCGCTACAATAGTTCACTTTTACGTGAAGCTCTGCAAAAAGCTGAATTTTCCGTATATGGTGGTGAGCACGCTCCCTATCTCTGGGTTGAAGTTCCTGAAATTATCCCCGATGAAGAGCTCTTTGACTTTTTCTTACATCAATATCACATTGCCATTACCCCTGGTAAAGGATTTGGCTCATGTGGCGAAGGATATGTTCGCTTTTCTGCTTTAGGGAAAACAGAAGACGTTGTTACAGCGTGCCAACGGTTAACAGTCACATCTGTATATGATAGAGCGGTGTTATCACTATGATTCTTCGTAAAATTGCTCAATATGCTTTTTTCTTTTCCATTATCTGTTCCTTTATTTCTGTGGTTATTTCCTCTCCAAATCCAGAACAGGGATCCCCGAAAGTTGCTATATTTTTGTCTTTCTCCCATTCAATACTCGAAGATTGTAGTCAAAGCTGCATAGATGTTTTAAAGACATTGGAAAACTCTCCAGAAGTCTTAGTGGTCAATGCCGAAGATAGTGTGGTTAGGGCAAGAAAACTTGCCCGCACACTACATGGTGATCAAGACATCGTAGCTATCGTTACCCTAGGCTCTATAGCAACAAAAATTATGAGCCAAATCGAAACAAAAAAGCCTATTATCTATGCCGCAGTTCCTGAAGGAGACACTCTAGTTTTCCCCAAAAGACAAATGAATATCTACGGTGTTAATGATACCTTAGATATCAATCAATGTTGTTTTGCTATACAAGCTGTAAGAACAAATGCCGAATCTTTAGTCTATATAAAACCTTCAGAACCTTTTCCATCAGCACTACAACAAGAAATTGAGAAAAAACTTCATGCTTCAGGAATTGCTGTTACAGAAATTGCTGTAACATCCGCAAATTTCAAAACACGTATTCAACAAGCTATTGACAAACATCCTTCAGCAATTTTTATTCCTTTTTCTTCGCTATCTCATAAGCAGGGAACATTATTTATTGAAGAGATCCTCAAAGAAAAAATTCCTGTAATTACTGACGATTTTTCTCTAGTTGCTGAAGGAGCTTGCGTTGCCTGTGGTGTAGATTTTAAAAAATCTGGAAGACAAGCAGCTCAAATGGTCTACCATTTACTCAACCGATATCAAGATATTGAAGGACTAAGAAAAATTATTGCTGAGCCTCTACCACAAACAACAACATTTAATGAAGATGTCATTCGTCGCTTAGGACTGAAAATTAACAAGGCAGAACGCAAACAATTCCGCTCTATTATCTTTAAAGATAATAAAGACAAGAAAGCTGCTGTAAAAAGCGATAAGCCTGAGCCTGAGAAAACCTGTAGCCCAGCTTAAAATCCACGTTCTCGCCAACTAGAAACTATAGATTCTGTAGCTTTAGGTAATAAGAGTCTTTTTTTCCTGGAGGTCTCTCCTGAAATTAATGTGACATCACGCTTAGGAAGAGATAAAGCTTTGGCTAACAAAGCAATCACTGCTTCGTTAGCCTTTCCTTTTTCTGGAGCTTCGGTGACACGTATTTTCAATACTTCACCTTCAAATCCAACGATTTTATTTTCTTTAGATTTTGGGGTGACCTTCACCTCCAAAGTCCAATACTCCTCTTTCAAGGACTACTCCTGAGATATTATAAGATAACCGTCAGTTTCACTTGCCCATGCTGCTAAAGAATGTAAACATACCCTAGGAGCCCAGTCATGTTTTAAAATTGTTTGCGAAAATCCAGGACCAGAAATATCGTACTTTTCCTTATCAAAATGCTTCATCACACGAGAGCGATCTAAATGAACGAACGGCTGGCTACTTACAAACAAAATGCGCTCAGAACCATCTCCATGATACGCACGAAAAATTTTCAATGTATCATGACGTGTTCCATATTTCTGCCCTTCTGCAGGCTCAGCAACTAGGAATTCTACTTCAACACCACCAGAAGAATCTCTCCAAGAAGTGGGAACTACCATCTGTGTCCAAACAAATCTAGCGATCTCATCTTCTGAAGAAGGAAGCTTATGCTCACTAGGATTCCAGCTTTCTTCTATAGGAAATGGATTGTAACGATTGTCATAAAATTGATCAGAATTTTCGACTTTAGCATAACGCTCTCTTTTTCCAGATAGGAAAATGATCTTTTTGAAACGTACACCGCGATTCCATTCACGAATAAGAAAATCTAAACGCTGACGAATGGTTGCAAGTGTACCACCAAAAACGACCGCGCTACCGTAAGTAGCCGCATAAGCAGGAACTACCTGCGTCATTCGCAATAAAGACAGATCATTATAAAAAATATGATCGTCCTTTATTGGTAAAGAAGCAAAATCAGCAGCCATACGCTGCTCACGAGTTAATAATAAAGGCTTTGTTACCTCTACTAACTCCTCAGGGGTTTCTACCTCAGGTAAATCACAAAGTTCTAAAAGATGACTTACAATGGGAAGATACTTTTTAGGAGAACAGGAAGTGTTTTTATCTGCAAAGGGACAACAACCCGTAATTAGCAGAAACACCATCCCAAAACACACTAGTAGTGAGCGTTTTCTTTTGATATTCATAAATAAAGATGTCCTAAACAATCCGTAGTAACAAGAGTGAACATACTAGAGCATTTCAAAAAAAACAACACTCAAACGGATCGTAAGAAGCTTTCTCTACTTATTTAATCTCAAGAGTCATTCTCCGTACCTTTCTTCTCTTGTCCGTCTTGATCATCAACATTTTGGGTTTCTATAGTGCTATCTTCAGGACGACGTATCGTATCCTCATCAGATAAATCTGATCTTCCAGAAACTGAAGCTCTTACAGAAGCCGCATTTTGACGCTCTGTAGTAGTCCCCGATGTAGATGCAAAAGGATTTTCAAATTTAGGATTCTTCTCATTCTTATTTGAAGAAGGAAATTGCAATTTATTACGAATCTTTTTCGCAATCCAAAATAAGAAAAAGAGCATTTTATCATAGAAATTATGAAACATCTGTACTAAGGTATTCCATAATGTCTTAAGCTTATTGATAATAGCTTGACAACAAGATACACTTTCTTCTGTTGCCGTTTTTATGAATTCTTCTTCTGTTGGTATTTGAAGATTTTCTAAGGTAATACGTAGCTCCTGAATTTCTAAAGTCAATTTAGGAACACGCCCATTAGAATCAATTCTCCAATCACCTTCCTCATAAACCAATCCCATCTTATTTAAATCTTCGAGAAATTGATCAGACGTACTTCCGAAAATATTACGAAACTCCTCCATGGATAAGCCAACCAATGTGTGGTGCGTATCTGCTAAATCAGCCATTAACCTAGACGCACTACTCTCTAATTGGTTCGCACGACCATTCAATATAGCCGCACTGCGACGCAAATCAAGAAACTGCTCTTCAAGATCTGGTCCATCTTCATCAAGTTTAGATTTTCTAGATGTTTGCTTTATAGAATCAAGTTTCGTCTTTTGAAAGTTATCAATCCTTTTTCTCAACTCATCAACTAGCTCTTTAGAATCCTCAACACCTGCAAATAAATCTACTACTGAACCATCTAGCTGTTCCAAATCTTCTTTACTAGGACCTTCTTCATAAAAATCAGTAACAATTTCTCCAGCGAGACCTGCAGCTTCAGCCGATGACGGAGGTAAACCTGTAGGTGTGCCTACGGCAATTATCGAACTAGCTATATCCTGAATGTCAGCAATTGCAGCATCTATAGTCGATACCTCTCCAGCAGAGAAAACCTCAACACTCAATCCCGTCTCAGTAACACCGCTGGATATACTTTCCTGATCTTTAGAAGAGGTATCTGTATTATCCACATTCTCCAAATGGCTATTTGGATCGTCTGGGATAGGTTTAGGATTTTGACCAGAACTTCCACTTACTGATGACATAGGATTACCAAATAAAAATTAAAAAATCTTCTTTTTAACTAATTATATTTATACCTAATTAGTTATTTATTTTTTATAAATAAAAGAGAAATGTAAATAATACTAACTAAAAGTCATTCATTTATAGGTAATGCTAGCAATTGATCAAGAAAAGCTGCTGTGTTAAGATTTGACGATTCGTAAAGACTTCTATATTTCGATAAAGAAAATAGTATCTATTTCGATATCTGCCGGTTAAAAATCAAAGATCTGTGACTGCCACCTTATGAAAACTTCCCAGCTTTTTTACAAAACTTCTAAAAATGCAAATAAAGAGGCCGCTGTTTTATCCTACGAGCTTCTAGAGAAAGCTGGATATATTTTCAAAACAGCAAAAGGAATCTATACCTATACCCCATTATTTTGGCGTGTAGCTCTTAAAATGATGGATATTATTCGCGAAGAGTTGAATACGATTGGAGGTCAAGAGCTTGTACTCCCTATTCTTCATCCTGCGGAACTTTGGCAAAAAACAGGACGCTGGGAAGCATTTCGTTCCGAAGGTCTTCTTTATACCCTAACAGATAGAGAAGGTAAAGAACTCTGTCTTGCTCCTACTCACGAAGAAGTTGTTTCCATGTTTGTATCTCAATGGCTATCAGGAAGAAAACAGCTACCTATCCATCTGTATCAAATTGCAACAAAATTCCGAGATGAAATCCGACCAAGATTTGGATTGATGCGTGCTAGAGAATTCCTAATGGAGGACAGCTATACCTTCTCAGATTCTCCAGAACAGATGAACGAGCAATATGCTAAGCTTAGACAAGCCTATCAAAATATTTTCGATAGATTAGAAATTAAATATGTTATCGTAGAGGCTGATGGAGGAAAGATCGGCAAGGGGAAATCTGAAGAATTTCATGTTCTTTGTTCTCTAGGAGAAGATACTATCTGTGTGAGTGGTGCCTATGGTGCGAATATTGAAGCTGCGGTTTCACAACCTCAACAATATGCATATGATAAAGAACATCTCCCTATAGAAGAAGTAGTCACACCCGATGTACGAACAATAGAAAATCTCCAAGATTTTTTCTCGCTTCCCTCCCATAGAATTATTAAAACTCTTGTGGTTAAACTCTCCTACGGAGAAAAAAATAAGTTTGCAGCTATAGGTATTCGAGGAGATCGTCAGATCAATCTGACTAAAATACGCTCTAAACTCAATGCAGATGAGTGTATCCTTGCTTCAGACGAGGAAATACAAAAAAATCTAGGTACAGAAAAAGGCTTTATAGGTCCTCTAAACTGTCCTATCGAATTCTATGCCGATGAAACTACACGCTGTATGACAAACTTCGTCTGTGCAGGAAATACAAAAGATAAACACTATAAAAATGTAAATTGGGATAGGGATATTTCCCGACCTGAATATGCAGATTTTCTCCTTGCTGAAGCTGGAGATCTTTGCCCAGCAAACGGCAACGCTCCCTATGAAATCTTTGAAGGTGTAGAAGTTGCACATATTTTCAACCTAGGCGTACGCTATACAGAATGTTTTGAAGTAGGATTCCAAAATGAACAGGGTGAACAACAAACCTGTTGGATGGGAACCTATGGTATTGGTATCGGCAGAACTCTTGCTGCTTGTATAGAACAACTCGCCGACGATCGCGGTATCGTCTGGCCCAAAGCTATCGCCCCTTTTGATATCACTATTCTCTACAATGGTGGTGATTCTGTATCTCAAGAAGCTGCGGAAAAAATCTATGGGGATCTACAAAACCGCGGCTACGCTCCTTTACTAGACGATCGTAATGAAAGACTCGGATTTAAATTAAAAGATAGCGATCTTATTGGAATTCCTTATAAACTTATCCTCGGAAAAACTTTCCAAAGTTCTGGAATCCTTGAAATAGAATCTCGATCTAGAGAAAAATTTTCTATAGAACCAAAAGATTTTTTCAATTGGTGCGAGAATCACTTTCCAAAACCTCGCAGTTTTTCTCCCCTTTCTTAGAGATAGATTAGCATTCTTTGGAAGAGAGTGCTAAATAACCTTGACCTGGGGGGATCATTTTCCTATAATAATCACCAGCGAACAGATTACTTATATTGGAAAACTGACATGTCCAGATCGTGGATCTCAAAACGAGAGTCTAAGATTCTTTACATACTCTTAACAACGACAGAACTGTATTTAAAAACAGGTCAACCAGTCGGATCGAAAACTCTGAAGGAATATGAATGTTCCAATCTGAGTACGGCAACTATTCGCAATTATTTTTCAGAGTTAGAAGCAGAAGGATTTCTAAAGAAAAATCATATCTCCGGGGGAAGAATCCCCACGGATTTAGCTTTTCGTTACTACGTAGATCACTGTGCGGATTGTTCTGAAGACGAACTACCCGAATCTATAATGAACCTATTAAATCAGTTACCTGAAGAGAGTCAAAATATCGTTAAAGATTTACAGAAAGCGTCAGAAATCCTAGGCGAAGCTCTACAATTGCCTACATGTTTCTCTTCACCGCGATTTGAAAATGACTCTGTAACCAATATCCAACTTTCTCTTGTAGATGAACAACGTGCCGTCGTTATTCTATCTACAGAATTTGGTCAGGTATTTACAGATACCCTATGGCTATCAGAAATCTCAAATCCATCTTCGTTAAAACGTATCGAAACATTCCTGCAAAGTTATGTTCGTAAACAACCTCCAACAGAAATTCTCTCACAAAAAGAAGAGGATTTAGGGATGACCTTATATAATGAAGTCGTAGTACGTTATCTCACCCGTTACTGCAACTTCAGTGAAGAAGATTTATATCAAACAGGATTATCCAGACTCCTAAGATATGAATCTTTCAAAGATCCCGATATGTTAGCTTTAGGGTTATCATTTTTTGAGAATCGACGCCATATGTGCAAACTTTTAGATATTGGTATGCACAGAGACCGCCCCACAGCATTTATAGGAAATGAACTCTCCGATATTTTTGGAACCCCAAATCCACAGTGTGCTGTTATTACGACTCCTTACTATATGAATCGCACTCCGTTAGGAGCCTTTGGCGTATTAGGTCCTATAAATCTTCCTTATAAAGAGATTTATAGAACACTCACAATATTTGCAGAAAAAATCAAAGCAAGCCTAACTCAAAGTTTTTATAAGTTTAAATTATCCTTCAGAAGACCTTGTCCTTCCGATCCTAAACTCTCCAAAGAACCCACATTACTGGCAAGATACTCTTCTATAAAACTATTACCCCCTAAGGAGACGTCATGACAGATTCCTCTAATGAACATGAGGCGGAAAATCCTTCAGTTCCTACCTCTGATAATGAGATGCAGGATCTCCAACAAGAAATAGCCACATTAAAAGCAGAGTTAAAAGAAAAAAACGATAAATACTTAATGGTCCTTGCGGAATCAGAAAACGCTCGCAAGCGTATGCAAAAAGAACGTCAAGAGATGATGCAATATGCAGTAGAAAATGCTCTTATAGACTTTTTAGTTCCTATAGAAAGCATGGAAAAAGCTTTAGGATTTGCATCACAGATGTCAGACGAAGTGAAAAATTGGGCGTTAGGATTTAACATGATCCTACAACAATTTAAACAAGTTTTCGAAGAGAAAGGTATCGTTGAATACTCCTCAGTAGGACAAAAATTTAATCCATTTTTACACGAAGCAGTGGAAACAGAAGAAACTACAAAAGTCCCCGAAGGTACTATCGTGGAAGAATTTGCTAAAGGCTATAAAATCGGAGATCGCCCCATACGCGTTGCGAAAGTCAAAGTAGCAAAAGCACCCACACCTCAAGAAAAAGAAGAAGTAGAAAAATAAAATGAACCCCCTAGAGATTAGGTAAGAATCATGAGCGAACAAAAAAAATCTGGTAAAATTATAGGGATAGACTTAGGAACAACCAACTCCTGCGTATCTGTAATGGAAGGTGGGCAAGCTAAAGTCATTACCTCTTCGGAAGGAACACGCACAACACCTTCTATCGTAGCATTCAAAGGGAACGAAACTTTAGTAGGAATTCCTGCAAAAAGACAGGCTGTCACAAATCCTGAAAAAACATTAGCCTCTACAAAACGTTTCATTGGAAGAAAACATTCTGAAGTGGAGTCTGAAATTAAAACAGTCCCATATAAGGTAGCTTCAGGATCTAATGGTGATGTCGTCTTCCTAGTAGATGGAAAACAATACACACCTGAAGAAATTGGCGCTCAAGTTCTTATAAAGATGAAAGAGACTGCTGAAGCGTATCTTGGAGAACCCGTTACAGAAGCTGTAATTACTGTTCCAGCCTATTTCAACGATTCTCAAAGAGCTTCTACAAAAGATGCTGGACGTATCGCAGGCTTAGATGTCAAACGTATTATTCCTGAACCAACAGCTGCAGCTCTTGCCTATGGAATTGATAAAGCTGGTGATAAGAAAATCGCTGTTTTTGACCTTGGAGGAGGAACTTTCGATATCTCCATCTTAGAGATTGGTGATGGCGTATTTGAAGTGCTTTCCACAAATGGGGATACTCATTTAGGAGGAGATGACTTTGATGAAGTTATTATTAAATGGATGATCGAAGAATTCCAAAAACAAGAAGGCATTGATCTTAGCAAAGATAATATGGCTCTTCAAAGACTTAAAGATGCTGCTGAAAAAGCAAAAATCGAACTTTCAGGAATGTCTTCCACAGAGATTAATCAGCCATTTATCACTATGGATGCTAGTGGGCCTAAACACTTAACCCTAACATTAACACGTGCACATTTTGAAAAGTTAGCTTCTAGTTTAATTGAACGTACAAAAGCTCCATGTCAAAAAGCTTTAGCAGATGCGAAACTCTCTGCAAGCGATATTGATGACGTATTGCTCGTTGGGGGCATGTCAAGAATGCCTGCGGTTCAAGAAGTTGTAAAATCTCTCTTCGGTAAAGAACCAAATAAAGGCGTAAACCCTGATGAAGTTGTTGCTATTGGAGCGGCTATTCAAGGGGGTGTTCTTGGTGGTGAAGTAAAAGATGTTCTACTTCTCGACGTGATTCCTCTTTCCTTAGGTATTGAAACTCTCGGAGGTGTGATGACTCCCCTCGTAGAGAGAAATACTACTATCCCTACACAGAAAAAACAAATTTTCTCAACAGCTGCAGATAACCAACCCGCAGTAACTATTGTTGTCTTACAAGGGGAACGCCCTATGGCAAAAGACAATAAAGAAATCGGAAGATTTGACCTTACAGATATCCCTCCAGCACCTCGAGGACATCCTCAAATCGAAGTTGCTTTTGATATCGATGCTAACGGGATTCTTCATGTATCTGCAAAAGATGCTGCTAGCGGTCGTGAGCAAAAAATCCGTATCGAAGCAAGCTCTGGATTAAAAGAAGATGAAATCCAAAGAATGATCAATGATGCCGAGAAAAATAAAGAGGAAGATAAAAAACGCCGCGAAGCTTCCGACGTAAGAAATGAAGCTGATAGTATGATCTTCAGAGCTGAAAAAGCCATCAGTGATTATAAAGAAAATATCCCTGAATCTTTAGTCAAAGAAATTGAAGAGCGTATAGAAAAAGTTCGTAAAGCTCTTAAAGAAGATGCTCCTGTTGAGACAATCAAAGAAGCTTCCGAAGAACTCAGCCGTCATATGCAAAAGATTGGAGAAGCTATGCAATCACAATCCGCATCTGCTGCTGCATCTTCAGCTGCTAACGCTCAAGGCGGTCCTAATATCAATACAGAAGATTTGAAAAAACATAGCTTCAGTACAAAACCACCTTCAGGAAATTCTGCTTCTTCAAGCTCAAATAACGACAACATTGAGGATGCGGATGTTGAAATCGTAGATAAACCTAACGATTAATATCCTAAAAATCTTATCTTCTATTCCCTATTTCTCTACAGAGAGATAGGGAATTTTCTTTTTAACCCTATCCATAAAAATATCTTTGCATTAAAAACATCCAACAAAGGCTAGGTAAACCCATGAAAATTATAATTCCAGACATGGAGCAGAGTTGGTGAAAAAAATAAGAAAAAGAAGACCCAAAGGCTTTAGAAGAAGCTCCAAGCAAATCTTAATTTCCGGTGTCCTATTTGTTCATGCTAAGAAAGGTTTTGGATTCGTTACTCCTGACCATCCCGAAGAATACCCCTTTGATATTTTTATTCCCGCAAGAGATCTAAAAGGTGCTCTAGATGGAGACCATGTAGTTGTCTCTCTTTTTCCAAATTCTAAAGAAGGAGAAAAAAGAAAAGGAGTAATTCACCAAGTCGTATCTAGAGGAAAGACAGTTCTTGTAGGAACTATAACTTCAGTGATTGATGCAACAACCGCTCTTGTATGTGTTAATGCCTTGGGACCAGATATCCCTGTAAAAGCGATTCTTCTTCCTAAACGTTCTTATAAACTTGGGGATCGTTTATTACTCAGCACTCCTGCATGGAAGGAAAAACCTGAATCTAAAGAACCTCCTCCATTGGAAATGCTCGAATTTATCGGCAATATCTCCAATGCTAAGTCAGACTTCCCCTGTATAAAAGCTGAATTCGCTATTGAAGAAGACTTCCCAGAAGCTGTTATTGAAGAAACTAGCCATTTTTCACAAAAGCATATTAGTCAAGCTCTACGATCACGAAAAGACCTTCGCGATCTCCTATGCTTTACTATCGATTCGATAACTGCAAAGGATTTCGACGATGCCGTATCGTTAACTTATGATAATAATGATAATTATATCCTTGGCGTCCATATCGCAGACGTCTCTCATTACGTAACACCACATTCCGCTCTAGATCAAGAAGCAAGTAAAAGATGTAATTCTATCTACTTTCCTGGGAAAGTGATACCTATGTTACCTTCAGCACTTTCTGATAATCTTTGCAGCTTAAAACCCAATGTGGATAGGCTTGCTGTGTCCGTATTTATGACTTTTACCAAGGAAGGACATTTATCTGATTACGAAGTATTCCGTAGCGTGATTCGGAGTAAATACCGTATGACCTACGATGAAGTAGATGAGATTGTAGAAAACAAACAACCCCACCCTATATCAAAAACTCTCCTTGCTATGGCAGAGTTAAGCGAGAAATTCGCAAATATTCGAGAAAAACGTGGTTGCATCCGACTCGTTCTTCCCTCATTTACTATGTCACTAGATAACCTGCAAGAACCCGTAGCGCTTATAGAAACACGACAAACTCTATCACATAAACTCATTGAAGAGTTTATGCTTAAAGCTAATGAAGTGATTGCCTATCATATTTCCCATCAAGGAGTTACACTACCATTTAGAATTCATGAATCTCCAAATGATGACAGCCTGCTCTCCTTCCAAGAAATGGCAAAAGCTATGGGTTTTGATATTATCATGACCCCAGCTCAAGAACCTGATTACCAATACTTACTACAAGAAAGCTCTGCAGGACACCCTCTAGAATCTATCCTACATTCACAGTTTGTCCGCAGTATGAAAACAGCCTCATATTCAACAGAAAATAAGGGGCATTACGGATTAAAACTCGACTTCTATACACATTTTACAAGTCCAATCCGTCGCTATATCGATCTTGTTGTTCATAGACTTCTATTTCATCCCATGTCGATAGAAGAAACTCGCCTAGAACATATCGTAAGAGCATGCTCAACACAAGAGCGCATAGCAGCAAAAGCCGAATTTGCTTTCGAGAATCTTAAAAAGACTCGCTTCTTAGATAAGTTCTTAAAGGAACAACCCGAAACAATTTATAAAGGCTTTATCATCACAACCAATCCTGAAGGAATTTCCTTTACTGTTCCAGAGTTTTGCCAAGAAGGTTGTATTCCAGCAGCGCAATTGCCCAAAGAATACTCCTTGAAAAAGAAAACCTCTCCCGATGATCTTCCAAGTAAAATGCGCCCCGGAGCAACAATAGAAATAAAACTTGCAGAAGTAAATCTCCTCAATCAGGCAATTACCTGGTCCTTGGTAACAAAAACACCAAAAACAAGTGGTAAAAAACAATCTACTCCTGAAAAAAAACCTAGAACTAGAAGAAAAAGGAAAACAGAATAATGCTTCCTGAAAGTTTTTTCCTAGACGATGATGTTCTTCATTTAGCAAAAGAGTTACTGGGACATATTCTCATCACCAAACTCTCAGGAAAAATAACTTCAGGATTTATCGTAGAAACAGAAGCATATCGTGGACCAGATGATAAAGCCTGTCATGCCTACAACTATAGAAAAACAAAAAGAAATAGTCCTATGTATAGCCGTGGGGGTATTGCTTATATCTATCGCTGCTATGGTATGCACTCTCTATTCAATGTAGTGACCGGACATCAAGATCTTCCCCATGCAGTATTGATTCGTGCTATTCTTCCTCACGAGGGAGAAGAGACTATGATTCAAAGACGCCAATGGGAAAATAAACCCAAACATCTGCTTGCCAATGGACCAGGCAAAGTCTGCCAAGCTCTCAATCTTACCCTTAAACATAATACCCACTCTCTTACCTCACAAAATATCCATATAAGCAAAGAGAAAGTCTCAGGAACAATTACACAAACACCTCGCATAGGTATTGACTATGCCGAAGAATACCGCGATCTTCCCTGGAGGTTTTTATTAAATATAAAAAATTAAAGAAATTTTTAGAAAAAAAAGCATGGAAAATTGCTAAAAAAAATTAAAAATAAGGAATATAAATATTCTAGTTACTGACATTATGAAAAAATCTAACAAAATATTATGGAGTCATATCATAAACTCTGCTCTTATGTTAGATTCGATTAAAACTAGAAATTCTCTAACACAACAATAGCGATTTATGAAAAAACACTTTATTACAGGCCTGGTTATCCTTCTTCCCTTAGCAATCACTCTTGCTATTGTCGGAATGATAATGAATTTCCTTACTCAGCCGTTTGTTGGCCTGGTTTCAGGATTTTTCGAACGTATCAGCTTCTATTCTAAACACAAAGCTCTGCTAAAATTTGTCTTACAAATTATCCTCCTGTTCGGATTATTCTTCGCTACAGTCCTTCTAGGATTTCTTGCGCGTTTAATGATCTTCAAATCTTTGCTATCTATTTATGATAAAATTCTTCACAAAATCCCTATCATAAAAACTGTTTATAAAGCTGCTCAACAAGTCATGACAACAATCTTCGGATCCCAATCCGGGTCATTCAAACAAGTTGTCATGGTTCCCTTCCCCAACGCACAAACACGTTGTATCGGTCTCGTTGCCGGAGATGCACCAAATATCTGTTCTGATGATCCCGAAGATCCCATGATTACAGTATTTATCCCTACAACACCAAACCCTACTTCAGGTTTCCTCACCCTTTTTAAAAAATCTGATATTACTTTCTTAGATATGAAAATTGAGGACGCTTTCAAATATATTATCTCTTGTGGCGTACTTACCTCGGGATCAAATACCTCATGTTCCCCAATTGCTGAAGCTTTAGGACAAAATCCTCAATGATAAATGGGTCACCCTATTGAAAAAAAACGTTCCTTCGATTATCCTTTTCCTTAATTATAAGTCTCCGATCTTTCTCTCGATCACTTTGGAGAATTAAAAAGTTAAATATCGAGTTATCTTATGACACGCATGAGTAAACAAGCTCGTCGAAGAGCAATGAGTCCAAAAAAGCGTAAACCTGTTTATGCAATTACTCATCCAAAACCTGCTCCAAGAATCGCTTATAAAGCACACAAAAATGCTGTAAGCAGTGAAAGTGTTTTTATTCCACAAATTAGTTAGTTACTAGAGTACCAGTTATGTCACGACATCGTAGTTACGGTAAATCCATTAAAGGGGAAACCAAAAGAAACGTACTTAAGCGTTTTGAACGAATAGACGTTTTGCGTAAACTAGGCCGTTGGAATGATGCTACAGCAAAAAAAGCTACAGGCCTTCCTAAAACTCCTGTAATGAAATAAAAAATCTACGCTGATTTATCTTGAAAGAAGTTCCTATAGAAGTTTGTATTTCCAACAAGCAAAGTGATGTTCCCATTCGGATACAATCAGCGAAAAAATTAGTCCTTTGTTGCCTACAACATTGGAAAATTCAGACGGATCAAGTATATATTTATTTCTTGGAAGACGAAGCCTTGGCACAACTTCATGATGAAATATTCTCTGATCCTTCATTAACAGATACCATTACCCTACCTATAGATTCTCCGGAAATTCCTTCTCAACCTCATATTCTTGGTGAAGCCTTCATTAGCCCGAAAGCAGCTATACGATTTTTAAAAGATCGTGCTGAAGATTCCGATCTTCTATATGAAGAGATTTCTCGTTATGTTGTCCATTCTCTTCTGCACATGCTTGGATATGATGACCAAACTCCTGAAGAAAGAAAAAAAATGAGAGTTAAAGAAAATCAAGCGCTATGTATGTTAAGAGAAAAACACGCACTTTTATCAGATTAAAATGCTTGATTTCCTATTAGCAATTTCTATCCTCGTCCTCCTGTTTGCCACGGCGCTTACACAAAAACCTATCAAAGCACAAGATGAGGATAACAAACAGCGCCAATTACATTGTCAGTCAAATACTCCGATTCTTTTAGCCTCCGTATTACTCAGCTTATACGGAATTTTAGGAGTCGACATCTGTTCTCAATACACATTTAAAACCAGAAGTTTATCCCTTGCCTTCTGGGCAACGTATATACTAGCAGCTCCCCTAGCCTATGGTTTCCTTCCTTATTATATAAAACTTCATAAGGGGATCACTTCAGCACTCTGCTGTGTTTCTTCTCTATTCCAAGCGTTTTTCCTTCCCTTTCAACGCTTCATCAATAACAATGCAGATGATCCTAAAATCCATAGCTCAGAAATGGAGAATCAACTGTCAGAAGCTGTATCGTCATTTGATAAGTTGATCGTTCGGGAAATTATGATTCCTAAAGTAGACATCTTTGCTATTCAAGAAGACACACCTATTCGTAATGCATTTCCAGCTATCGTAGAAGAAGGCTATAGCCGAATTCCCCTATATAAGAAAAATATCGATAATATTACTGGAGTACTCTTAGTAAAAGATCTATTAGCGATGTACCCCAAATCTGTAGATTCTTCTCAACCCGTCTCTTCAGTAGCTAAACCCCCGTTATATGCTCCGGAAATCAAAAAAGTTTACTCCCTATTGCAAGAGTTTCGTCAGAAACATCGCCACCTAGCAATTATAGTAAATGAATATGGCGTTACCGAAGGGATCGTCAGTATGGAAGATATTATCGAAGAAATCTTTGGGGAAATTTCTGATGAATATGATGTTCAAGAAGATATCCCCTATAAAAAAGTTGGGAACTCTTGGATTGTAGATGGACGTATGAATATTTCCGACGCTGAGGAATACTTTAATCTAAAAATCCACCATGAAAATAGTTATGATACCTTAGGAGGACACGTATTTCATAAAGTCGGCGCTGTCCCACAAAAAGGTATGAAAATTCATCACGAAAATTTCGATATAGAAATTATTACTTGCTCAGAACGTAGTGTAGGCAAACTCAAAATTACCCCAAGGAAAAAAAAGATATCTCCTACGTAACCTCCTACAATATACAGAGAAACAAAAGAATAGAAAAATCTCTTTGCAAAAAACCTAAAGATTTACGAGAGTTAGGTCTTGAGAAATCACCATAGGTTTGGGAGCATCATCGATAATGAATAACATCCAAAAAGAAGAGCACGGAACCACTGCTGTCTTACATCTCCAAGGAAAACTTGATGGGATCTCTTCTCCGGAAGTACAAGAAACTATCTCACAATCCCTATCTTCAGGAATCAAAAATATCATCCTTGACTGCGCGAATTTAGACTATATGTCTAGTGCTGGCATTCGTGTACTTTTACAAAGCTACCACCAAGTAGGAAAACACTCCGGAAAGATTGTTCTTACCTGTGTTCCTAAAACAATAGAACAAACTCTATACGTTACCGGATTCCTCTCATATTTTAAAATGTTCAATAGCGTACAAGAAGCATTACAAGCATTAAGCAAAGACGAAGATTGAGAAAAACCTTTTTCTCATATATGATAATGCCTTCAGTTGATTCCAACCCGCTATGTTACTATGCGCAGATCTGTTTGTTATGTTAATCCTTCAGTAGCTAGAGCTGGGCAAATATCCACATGGAAATTTCTTTACTCCCTAGTTGACTATCTTCCTGAAGGAACGAAACTTAAATTTGACTTGGGATGTCAAGGAAGACCTGTAGATTGGGAAACCCCCTCCGTCGATCTAAAACAACCTCGTAATACTATCTATTTAGAAACACCTAGAGGGGACGTTCTTACTGCTGTAACCATCCCAATCCCTAACAGTCCTGTTTCTCAGTATGAATTCACCCTCCCCTACGAATTAGAAGCTGGTGAAACTCTCACAATTATTCTTGGACCTTCTCCAGAACATCCACAAACAGATGAAGCAGGAAACGGCGCTCAGTTATTCACTCAACGTAGAAAACCTTTTTATCTTTATGTAGATGCTGAAGGTAAGGGAAATTATGATGAGCCGGATATCTTTACTATGGACATTCGAGGTAATGTTCTTAAAAATATTCAGATCTTTACACCCTCCTATGTCGTAAAGAATAAACGTTTCGACATTACTGTACGATTTGAAGATGAGTTCAATAACCTTACAAATTTCTCTCCAGAGGACACACGTATTGAGCTTTCTTACGAACATCTAAGAGAAAACCTCAATTGGCAATTATTTATTCCTGAAACTGGGTTCGTTATTTTACCTAATCTCTACTTCAACGAGCCCGGAATCTATAGAATTCAATTAAAAAATCTTCTGACAAACGAAATTTTCATCTCTGCACCTATAAAATGTTTCTCCGACGCAGCTCCAAATCTTATGTGGGGTCTATTACACGGAGAATCAGAACGCGTAGATTCCGAAGAAAATATAGAGGCGTGTTTACGACACTTTAGGGATGATTGTGCATTAAACTTTTATTCCTCGTCATCTTTCGATAATCAGGAAGGTTTAACTCCTGATCTTTGGAAAATGATCAGCCAGACTATAGGAGATTTTAATGAAGAAGACCGTTTTATCTCTTTATCCGGTGTACAATATTTTGGAGAACCTGGAGAAGAAGGTCTTCGCCAAATTCTCTATGTAAAAGAAAATAAATCTTGTTCGAAACATAAAGACTGTAAGATTGCTTCTTTATCAAAACTCTATAAAAGTACTTCGGCTCACGAAATTATCTCAATACCATGTTTCACTGCATCGAAACATTATGGATTTAACTTTAACAACTTCCATCCGGAATTTGAACGTGTTGTAGAAATTTATAACTCCTGGGGATGCTCAGAAAGAACAGAAAAAGAGGGAAATATTTTCCCCATCAAAGGATCAGATTCTGAAGTTGAATCGGGAACATTAATAGAAGCATTAAAACGTAACTTACGTTTTGGTTTTGTTGCTGGAGGTCTTGACGATCGTGGTATCTATAGTAAATTCTTCGATACTAACCAACAACAATACACTCCAGGACTCACAGCCGTTGTATGTAACAAATACAATCGAGAATCTCTTGTAGAAGCTTTATATCAACGTCATTGCTATGCAACTACAGGACCAAGAATCATCGTTAGCTTTAACATTACCTCAGCTCCCATGGGTTCTGAGTTATCAACAACCACAAAACCCGGCCTTGCTGTAAATCGTCACATCTCAGGATATGTTGCAGGAACAGCTCAACTAAAAACTGTTGAGATTATCCGTAACGGGCAAGTTATAAAAACATTCCATCCCGATAGCAACAATTTAGATTATGAATACGATGATATGGAACCTCTATCTAAAGTAACTCTTAAGGATCCTAAAGGAAAGATTCCTTTTGTGTTCTACTATCTTAGAGTAACTCAAGTAGACCAATCTATGGCATGGAGTTCCCCTATTTGGGTAGATCTTCATTAATACTACCGATTAAAGGCTGATCTTTTATGATGACTCTTTTTCTTCTTATTTGCTGCGCCACAGCACTACTGGGAATAGGCATAGTCATTTTACTCATAGGCTCTTATCTCCTAGGTAGACCTCTATCTAAAGGATGTGGAAAGTCGGACTGTTGCCATAAAAAAGCATGCGATAAACAACCTCGATCTGATTCTACAACTAAGGCTCCACCCTATGACGACGACACGCATCCCCCGCATTCTGCCTAAAAATTCTTGGATGAAACATTTATTCGATAGTTATACAGAAGGAGCACGTCTTTCTAAAGAAGATGCCCTACGTTTGCTCCTTCTGGAAGATGAAGATGACCAGCGTGCCTTATGGGCATTTGCAAATATGGTACGCCAGAAATACGTTGGAGATGTTGTTTACTACTCTTCAACGTTTTATTTATACCCCACAAATTTCTGTGAATTCAACTGCACCTTCTGTGCTTTTTATGCAAAACCAGGAGATCCCAAGGGATGGTTTTATACACCAAACCAATTAATAGAAAAAATCCGTGCTTTAGATGTTCCCATTACAGAAACACATATCGTTTCCGGATGCTTCCCAGATTGCAATTTAGACTATTATACCGAGCTATTTAGTAAGATTAAGGGAAACTTCCCTCATATCCATATTAAAGCACTAACAGGTATTGAATATGCCTACCTTGCCAATCTACACAATATTCCTGTCATAGAAGTATTGAAAATCCTGAAAAATGCTGGATTGGATTCTATTCCTGGAGGAGGGTTTGATATCCTTGTTGATGAAATACGGCAGATCCTAGCTCCGGGACGTTTATCTTCCCAAGATTTCTTAGACATTCATAAAGCAGCACATAATCTTGGAATACCTAGTAACAGCACTATGTTGTGTTACCATAGAGAACGTCCTGAAGATATCGTCACACATATGGATAAATTACGAAATCTTCAAGATGATACCTTAGGGTTTAAGAACTTTGTATTGTTGAAGTTTGCAACAGAAAACAACCCTCTAGGGAAAAGATTACGCAAATTAGGCAGTTCCCATAATATCGTTCCAGCATCTATCATTGCTGTTGCAAGACTATTTCTAGATAATTTTAGAAATATAAAAGCCTTGTGGAATTACTTAGGAATCGAGCAGGCTCTACATTTGCTATCTTGTGGAGCTAATGATTTCTCATCCACACATATCGGAGAAAAGGTTTTTCAGATGGCTTCTTCGAATCAAAATATAAAAATGGATATTGAGGGAATGGCAAGCCTCATTAAAAAACAAGGACGCATACCATGTCTGACAAACTCGAGAGACGTATAACTTTAGGTTGTGTAAGCTATATCAACGCTTTTCCTTTTTCTCTAGAGCTTGCAAAATGTAAGGATATTCTTCTTCATACAGCACCTCCAGCAGATCTACTCGGGAAACTCCTTGATGGTAGTTTACAATTTGCTCTTACCTCTGCAGTAGGGTTGTTAACCCACCCCCTAGGGAAACTTCCAGGATTTGGCATAGCTGCCCATAAGAAAATCCTTAGTGTAAATCTCTATGCTGCATCGACGTTTTTCACCTCAGAAAAACTCCGCATTGCAGCAACAAAAGAAAGTCGCTCTTCAGTAATGTTACTGAATGTTCTCTGTCGTCATTTGTGGAATATTCCCATCCCAGAAATTATCCAACTCTCTTCTGATGAGGTCGTCGAGAAAGCTGACGAGTATGATGGCTTACTGTTAATTGGCGATAAAGCTCTACATCATCCTTATGTCCCAGGATTTGCAACCTATGATCTTGCTCAAGGATGGTACGAGCTTACCCAATTACCCTTTGTCTTTGCTGTTGTTCTTACTAATAACCCTCAAGGAAGTGATATTGTACAAGCAGCATTAGAAAGCTCATTAAGCTATTTTGAATCTCATCCCGAAGCAGCTATAGCAAAAGCTATAGAACGCACTCAGCTGCCAGAAGCTCGTGTTAAGGAGTATTACTCTTTATGTCGTTATCGTCTAAGAGAAGAAGACTATGCAGGCTTAGAAAGATTCCGAGAATACTATGCAACCATCTACCAACAAGCCTAATCTCCAGGAGATGTTTGATTCTCTAGCTCCTAAATATGATCGGATAAATTCTATCTTATCTTTAGGGATGCATCATCTATGGAATCGTAAGTTTTCAAAAATGTTAGGAAAGTCAGAATGTATTTTAGATCTTTGCTCAGGAACAGGAAAGGTCGCCTATAGATATATTCGTGATTATCCAGGATCAAAAGCAATATTAGTAGATTTCTCTTCAAATATGCTCTCAAGAGCAAAACAACGCTACCCTAATGCTCCTTTCACCTTCATAGAAGGAGATATTATCCAACTACCCATTGATCAAGAATCGCAACCATTAGCAGCAATGGCTTATGGATTACGGAATCTTCCCGATCCTAAAAATGCTCTTAATGAAATCTATCGTATTTTAAAACAGGACGGATCCTTAGGGATCTTAGAACTCACCTCACCTTCTAATAACCATCCCATGTATCTAGCACACCGGTTATATCTAAAATCTTTAGTTCCTTGGCTAGGAAGGTGGTATTCTAAAAATAAACAAGCTTACCAATATCTAGCTGAAAGTATTAGAAATCTTCCTAGCGATCATTACCTAGAACAAATCTTCAAAGATACAAAATTTCAAATAAGCAAAAAAAGAAAGTTTGCCTTCGGAGCAGCTACTATTTGGATATTACAAAAGATCTGAAATCTATGAAGATTTCTTACGACCGCGCTTAGCAGGAGCCTTACTTTTAGGTGCAGGCTTCTCATCATCACTATCGTCATCATCTCCAAAGAAATCTCCTGTAGATAGCGAATCATAACCTAATTTCGCAGAAAGCTCTTTCAGCGATGCAAATCTTTCTGAAAGATTTGCAAGGTTTAATTGATCTTCAACACGGCCTGATCCACGAAGATGTGCAAGAAATTCTTCTTCAGTATCAAATTTCTCAGAAAATGTGATCGAGGATGCCGAAGTAATCTCTGGCAGGAATAGAAAACGTCGAGCAACTGCGGGTACTTTAGTATAAATATCACTAGAGATCGTTGTCTCAGATTCTACTTTTGCCGATTGCTTCGGAGGACGTCCTCGTTTAGGACGAGGGTTTAACGCTTCATTAGAATAATAAACTTTAGCTTTGTTCACTAGAAGCTGACGCGCTTGTGATAACTCTTTTGATACTTTAGTATCAAAAAGATGGATCTTAAATTGTTCTAAAATATGCTTTGTAAAGTCTAAATCTTCCTCGAAGACAAAATGAAACTTATTGTTACGTAACCATTCAATAATACGTATTCGAGAACGTTCTACATAAAACTGCTGCCACTTCTCTAATTCAGATTCATGATCGTAGATAAATTCTAGAAACTGCTCACGAGCATTTTTAGACTGTAAGATCTCAAGAAATTTTTCTTTAGTATCAATATCGTAAATTTTTTCATTGATAAACGTTTCCATGATTTTCTTAACTTCATAGAACGTCAATTTAGGAATTAGACAGTAGCGTTCCGCATTTACCTCTAATTCTTCATAGATCTTATCTAAGTCTTCTTGATCTTTATCTAAATCAATATAGAGGATAAATCCCTCAACACGGTCTAAATAAAAATCTCTCTCGTCATCAGACTTAGAGAAAGCGTCCATAAGACGCAGGGCACGTAGTAAAAGAGGATTTTGTGGTACAGGATACATAGTCATAAATCAAGATTATAAAAGAATCGGAGTTAGAGGGCAAGAGATCTATCCTTGAAGGAATAAATTCACAATACAGAATTCCGGATAGATATTCCTTCCTTCAGCTGTTTTTGAACCTCTTTCTATTCGGATTCAATATAAAAATTTGAAAACTTTAGTGAAGGATTTCTTTATTTACAGGCCCCTCAAGATATACTCGATCATTATCTAAAAAGATTTTGATTAAAATATTACTCCATGTCTGAATATGTATTCGAGTATTTGACAATCCGTAACGTTTAGCTGCAACCAAAGCCGCTGCTGTAGCTCCAGTACCACAAGCTAAAGACTCTCTTTCTAATCCACGTTCATAAGTACGTATCTGAAATTCCTTGGAACTTATAGCCTCAATAAAGTTCACATTAGCTCCATGAGGTGAAAAATCCTCATGATAACGTAAAAACTTGCCCCATAGATCCACAGGGACAGAAGTTACGTCTCTGACAAAAACAACAATATGAGGAACTCCCGTATCAATACTGAAGACTTCTTGAGAAAGCTCTGAAATAGTATGCGAGAGGTTATGACAACGGTATTTCCAATCTGGAAGAGTCATGTCCACAACGACATGATCCCAAGAATGAAACCTCCCAGAATATATCCCTGAGTCGGTTTCTACAGAAATTCCCTCTTTATTTAATACCGAAGATAAGTGAGCTATAACACAACGGAGGCCATTCCCACACATATTCGGTCGAGAACCATCATCATTGAAAATAACGAGTTTAGCATCAGCAATAGATGAAGGAAGGACAAGTAGAAATCCATCTACTTGATATTGCTTACATAGATTAGGAATCGTCGTAATATCGGGACAAGTTTCACTAAGAATAAAGCGATTCCCTGCCCCAGAATATAAGTAAAGATTACAAATCATTGAACGAGAAAAGGATACCATCTAACAAACCAAAATCCCTGGCCTCATCTGCTGTCATCCACATATCTCGATCAATCGCTTTCTCAATGACTTCTCGAGGTTGTCCCGTAGCTTCTAAGTAAACATCAACAATACGTTTCTTTGTTTTTAAGATTTCACGAGCATGAATATCTAAATCCGTAGCTTGTCCTGTAATAGGACCTCCTATAGATGGCTGATGAATCATAATACGAGAATGAGGAGTTGCAAAACGACGACCCGGAGCGGCACACAAACTCAGTACTGATCCCATAGAAGCTGCTAATCCTGTAACTACAGTAGTTACTGGAGATGTCATCATTTTTATTTGATCCCAAACTGCAAATCCTGCGTCTACAGATCCTCCAGGACTATTAATCACAAAGACTATAGGCTGGCCAGGATTGGTAAGTTCTAAATACCAAAGTTTCTTAATAGCATCTGCTGCGCTCTTATCTGTTACAGGCTCAGAAAAGAATACCCGACGGGCATCTAGAATTTTTCTATCTATAACATCTCGTAACTTATTCACTACTTCCCCATCAGGCATAGAACAACATATCTCCTAACTAAACTAAAGTTTCCAGATCGATTTCAGGATAAAGCGGGAACCGCGATAATAAGTCAGCGACTCGTGCTCTTGCTTCGTGAGCAATGTTTTCTGGAAGCTCTCCTTCACTTTTACTAAAACTATCATCAGCATTACGTCTCAAAGTAATATTTCGCAATACTTTCACAATAATATTCGCAACTTCTTCCATTTCATCGCTGCCCATACCGAGAGATGTTAAAGCAGGTGTTCCTAAACGTATCCCTGAAGTATCCCATTTACCTACAGCATCAGATGGTATAGTATTGCGGTTCACGGCAATACCTACAGAGCTTAAGACATCCTCAGCTACGCGTCCCGAAATACCTAGAGAAGTCAGATCAATAATCAACATATGATTATCTGTACCACCTGTAAGTAAACGTAATCCCTGCTTTTGGAAATGTTCTGCTAAAGTTCTAGCATTGTCCACAACCTGATGAGCATACTTTTTAAAATCCACGGTGAGGGCTTCTTTTAATGCTACAGCCTTCGCAGCAATAACGTGAGGTAAGGGACCACCCATCATTAAAGGACAAGCTCTATTAATTACTCCATCGTATTCTTTAGAGGCTAAAACCAAACCTCCACGAGGTCCTCGTAGTGTTTTATGAGTTGTCGTGGTTACAATATCAGCAAAAGGAATAGGATTTTCCTCTTCAACAAAAACGCCGCCAGCAACAAGACCTGCAAAATGCGCCATATCCACCCATAAAACAGCTCCGCAATCATCAGCGATTTGTTTTAGGGTAGAAAAATTTAATCTCCGAGAATAAGAAGAATATCCAGCAATCAACACCGTAGGCTTATGTGTTCGTACCAAACGTGCGATCTCGGCATAATCAAAACGTTCTGTTTTTTTATTAACTTCGTAAGGCAAGCAACGCATCAATTTTGACATGACGTTCAAACGTACAGTTCCATGCGTTAAATGTCCTCCTGAGTTCAATGAAGGACCTAGGCATACGTGAGAACCTATCTCAGCCTTTAACTCAGCATACTCCTTATCTGTAAGATCATTAATCGTTTTGTATCCCAAACGTTTAACAGCAGGACCCTGGATTTTTTGAGTAATAATTGCCATTATTGCCAATAAATTTGCATCTGCCCCTGAATGTGGCTGTACAAATGCACTTTCTGCACCAAAGAGTTCTTTAGCAGTTTCAACACATTCCCACTCAATAGCATCAACATTCTCACAACAAGAATAAAATCGCTTAAACGGACTTCCTTCACAATACTTATCCGTAAGCAAATTACCCATAGCGAGTTGAACTGAAATAGAGGCATAATTTTCAGAAGCGATCATCTTTAAACGCGAGCGTTGGCTCTTTAGTTCATCAATGATGCTCTTTCCTATAGAAGGAAAGGAATGTAAAAGATGATCTAATGCAGCTAAGTATGCGGTAGAAGCTAGATCCTGACCTTTCTTCCCCGAAGCATTTTCTAAAAATTTATGCAACAATGATGCCATTGCCGAACCTCTATTAACAACTATCTACAAATGAAAAAACTATAATATAAAGCGAAGCTCTCCATACTTAACCCAAGAAAGCCTAAAAACTACTGTCATTTTCTCTTGGAAAAAAAGCTAAGATCTAGAAAAAGACATCCTAGCTTTCGCATCGAAAAATGTCAATCGGCTCATCATGAAACATAAATACTATTAAAAGTAAGTATCTTAATGACGTATTCACTATATTTTTATGAAGATTATTATAAAGATTGAAACTGTTTTCTAGATGCGAAACAATCCCCCAGTATTTAAACTATGCTCATGAGATTCATTTCTAGAAAAAGACGATTTGATGACTATATATCTAGGACTAAATCAACAAACGGCAAAAAAATATTGTGCTCGCTTCTCCCCAATCTTAGAGATCGTCCCCTTTGCAGGAAGTTCTCCTCAATTACGCTATGCTGTTCGCTATCTAGAGAAAACTTCTCATATTCTACTCACTAGTCCGTCTTCAACATCACTATTTATTTCTAGAATGCGTAAAAAAATCTCCAGAAAGGCTTTAGAAACTAAATATTATCTATGTTTAGGAAAAGTCACAGCACATCGTCTTATGAGTCTTCTTCCAAAGGCACGTTACTCTCTGGCTGCTGTTGAAACTGGAGAAGGTGTTCTCCCAATGATCTCCCTACTACCCCAAGATGTACGTATTCTTTACCCACATTCAGCCTTGTCTCGATCTGTTATTAAAAATTTTTTAAAACAAGAAAATAGATATTTTTTTGCCTACCCCCACTATAGTGTTCGAGAACGTCAGCTAAGTACACGAGTATTTGATCAGTGTAGTCGAGTGATTTTAACCAGCCCTTCCGGAGTCAGAGCTTACGCGAAACTTTTCCCCTCACTCCCGAAAAGAATACATTCTTGCCAAGGCCCGATCACACTTAAGGAGTTTCAAAAAATTTATAATCATCCTGGAGAACTTATTCAATAAAAGAGCTTTGTGGAAAGCTGATGACAAAAACTGTTCCCGGGGGTAAAATTGTTCCGCTTCTAAGCTTTTATTTTACAGTATTCTGTATGTCAATCTCACCAACATCAGTACAAAATTCGAAATGTCAAGAACCCCTGAACCTATTCTCTAAAGGAAGCGAGGCTAGGAATAAACTTATTCATTTCATTGCGCACTGTGTAGTTCAGGTAGTAGTTTTAACAGTACTCACTGCAGGAATCATTGCCTTAGGTTCTTGTATGCATCCTATGTTCTTCATATTTTTGCTTGCTGTTATCCCTGTATATCTCTCTCTTAGACACTTAGCTACTGACAAACTCCGAGAAGTGTATATTACATTTAGTGTCTATCCCACTGAAGATAATATTCACAATATTGTTTATTTTTAATATAAAGAAATAGTAAAGAATAAATTCCTAGTAAAAACTATTTAGTTTTCATAAAATTAATTAAAAAAACTAAATATTATTATATTTTTTATGGTTAATATTAACCCGAGTGATTCCCTTAATAGAATCAAGAATAAAGCTACTCCAGATTTAACTCCTGCACTCTCACAAAGAGAGATTTCCGTCCAAAAACACGATAGAATATTGAAAGTCGCCTGTTTATCCGTTCTCGGTGCATTAGCTGTAGGAACTGCGGCAGCAGGTATTGCTCTAGCTGTTGTAATAACACCTGCGTTTGCTGCACTAGCCATAGCCTCCGTGCTACTAGCCGGGGTCATTATACTGGTCAATAAACAGCTAACACCTAAAATTGATGGTGACTGGGTTCAATTACTGAACCAAGACTTTAGAGAATTTCCTGCCAAGTCTGCAGATGCAAACTTTATCACCATGCCAGGAACTCTCCTATCCTTTTATCAAAATAAGAAAAATCCTGGAATTAAACTAGGAATTCAAGAAGACACGGCCACAGGTTTCTCTATAAAGTTCTCTGCTCTGCCTAGATCAAATACCCCGAAAATGGTAACAAGCCAAGACGGCATAACATTTAATGCCCTACTCCCTGGCCCTCAGACACTTATCTCAGCAAATTCAAATCAAGGATATGCCCTATTTCACGAAATGGTCAAACTTAACCATACTTCTGAGTGGTCTGCATCACAATACAAAGGCGCAACATCCATTAAACTACCTTTTTCCCCCACGGAAGTGCGTTCTACAAAATTAAACCTAAAAGATAAAAAGTCTATTGCAATTTCTGAGAAAGAAAGATATCCAGAATTTTTAGGGCATATTCGTGGACCTAGACTCGAAGAGTTTTCAGGAAGCGATCAAGAGGTAATGAGCGGTTACTATAACCGCGCACTTTTTTCCTACGAGAACTGTTTAAACGAAGCCATTGCTAAAGGCTGCTCTATCGTTTCCCTTCCTCTATTTTCCTCCGTCTGTGAACTACCTAAAAAAGATAGTGTGCCTAAAAAAAATCAGAACTACGAATGGTTATTAAACTGTAATGATCTATGTAAAAAAGCTTTGATTGAAGCTATTAATAACATAGCCCTCGCCAACCCCAATTCTTTAAAGCTACTTGTTCTTTTACAAGATCCTTTCGCATCTCTTCCTTAATTATTCTATATTCAAAGAAGAGAGGGTTTTAGTAGAAACTCTCTCTTCTCGTATTCAAATAAAAACTTCCAAAAAAGAACCTTTTATTTTTTTCCTCACATAATTACCCTAATTCTAAGTTCATTAGGAATAACAACCTTGTGAATTACGTATTTAGGAAAGAACACTAGGGAGAGGCTAAGAAAGTTTTATAATAGCGGGTTATCTTGTGGTCAAAGAATAAGTTTAAACCATATTTTAAACTTGCTCTTAGGTTGAAACTAGTTAAAAATTCGCATACGCTTGGGTGGTTAAACTTTTACCTTTTCTCAAGTCGCTGTCTCTCAGGAATTTCTTTTATTGAAAAAAACGTTCTTTACTTCTTGCTAAAAAAGCAGTAAACTTGCTTTCTTCTTCAGATGTATTCATTCCTAAATTGCACGATTTCGCATCCGTATTTAGGAACCACTAAGCCAAGCAAGGAATAGTTTTCATGCATGAAGCCCTCCAAAGTATTTTAGCCATTCAAGAGCTCGATATTAAAATGATTCGCTTGATGCGAGTCAAGAAAGAGCATCAGAAAGAGCTCGCTAAAGTCCAATCTCTCAAATCTGACATTCGTCGTAAAGTTCAGGAGAAAGAATTGGAGATGGAAAACTTAAAGAATCAGATTAAAGAAGGTGAGAATCGGATTCAAGAGATTTCTGATCAAATTAACAAATTAGAAGGTCAGCAAGCAGCTGTGAAAAAAATGGATGAGTTTAACGCTCTCACCCAAGAGATGACTGCAGCAAATAAAGAGCGTCGTGCGTTAGAACATCAACTTAGTGATCTCATGGACAAACAAGCAGGAAGTGAAGATCTGATTGTTTCCTTAAAAGAAAGTCTAACATCTACAGAGAACAGCAGCTTCGCTATTGAAAAAGAAATCTGTGAAAGTATTAAGAAGATCAATGAAGAAGGCAGAGCCCTATTACAACAACGTAGCGAATTAAAAGAAGCTACAGATCCAGAGATGTTCCTTATTTACGAACGTTTGTTAAATAACAAAAAAGATCGTGTTGTTGTTCCCATAGAAAATCGTGTTTGTAGTGGATGTCACATTGTTTTGACTCCCCAGCATGAAAATCTAGTCCGTAAAAAAGACCGACTTATTTTCTGCGAACATTGTTCTCGAATTTTATATTGGCGAGAACCAGACACTCTCGCTACTGACAGCTCTGCAGCTAAACGTCGTCGAAGACGCGCTGCTGTATAACAAGTTCATCGGAAGAGAAAGGCAACCGCTTTTTATATCCCTAGTGGGTATATTGAGAGGAAAGTCTGGACTTCATAAGAAGAGATACTGGAGAAATTCCAGGGGCCGTAAGGCTACGGAAAGTGCAACAGAAAATATTCCGCTATAAAAGGGTCTTTTTATAGGCAGGCTGAAAATTCCTATTTTAAGAATAGGAGCTATTAAGGTGACTTAATAGACATGCAAACCCTATCTGAAGCAAGAGAAAAAGTTTTTGTTTCTGCATAATGAGGAATCTTATTCCTCGTAGACTTTTTCATAATCGCTTGAGGGGTATAGTAATATACTCCCTAGATGAATGGTTGCCCTCAAGATGGTCTTTTCCATCTTGTAGACAGAATCCGGCTTACCCTCTCTTCCGATATTTTTTAACTCTTTAGATGAGCCCTGCTTTTGCCAGGGTATGCATCTGAAGCAATCCCACAACATGTTTCTGCTCTTTAGCATCTACAACAGGTAAGATAGTGATAGGACTACCTGTTTCCATCATTTGTAAGCCCAGAAGTACATCAGCATCTTCGCTAATCACTCTAGGATTCGGCGTCATGACATCTTTAAGCTTCTGCGATAAAACATCCCCTCCATGACAAGATAACGACCTTCGTAAGTCTCCATCTGTGAATATCCCTAACATTTCGAATTTCTCATTCACTATGCAGACACACCCACAACCATAAGAAGAAAAAATATCTAGAGAATCTGCAATTGTATTTTCCGGAGAACAAAAAGGGACTTCTGTTTTTGGGAACATATAATCTCGGATTTTCCCAACCACCTTCAAACCAATTTGCCCACCGGGATGATTTCTTCCATAGTCTGCTAAGGACATCCCCCGACTACGCAATAACGTAATAGAAAGAAGATCTCCAAAGAGCAGTTGACATGTTGTCGATGTTGTAGGAACAAGATTAAAAGGATCTAATTCTTCGATCATGGGTAAAATAACCACATGATCACAAAGGATTGCTAAACTAGAATAAGCAGCAGAAGTAATCCCTGTAATAAACACGCCCCGTTCTTTTAGATAAGGAATCCATTCTAGAAGCTCTCGAGTTTCTCCACTTTTAGAAAAAAGACAGACAATATCTCCCGCATGAACAATACCAAGATCACCGTGGAGGAGATCTCCAGAAGAAAGGAAAAGGGCACGCTCTCCGAAAGATTGTAGAGTAGCGGTTATTTTCCTTGCGATACAACCGCTTTTCCCTACACCAGAAAAAAATACAGAACCTTGATGATTCAATATTTTCTCAGCTAATAACCAAGTATCCTCACATCGGAAAGAGTCAAAAAATCGTTCTAAAGATTCCTTTTGCTTAGTGACAATATCTTGGCATAAATCAATAGCTGTTGTGGGAGAGCCCATCCCTCTAGTCCTTGGAAAAAATCGTAGTATGTTAGCTCATCGTAACAGACTCTAATCGATTTTTCAATGAGGTTAAAAATTCACTACCGTAAATGCCATCGAGCACCCTATGGTCAAACGTTAGGGTGAAGTAAACCATTCTTCGGATAGCTAAGGAATCATCATCACGAACAACAACACGTTTTTGTATCGTTCCTATTCCTAAAATAGCCACTTCGGGATAACGAATTATCGGCATACCAATTAAAGCTCCTGTCATACCGAAATTAGTAACTGTAACACTACCATCTTGAGTTTCTGAAGGATCAAGTTTGTTTGCTCGAGATCTTACTGATAGATCAGCAAGAGTTTTCGCAATACTTACTAAACCACGATCCTGGCAATTACGAATAACGGGAACAACAACGCCCTCCTTATTCAAATTAACAGCAACTCCCACATTTATTGACTTCTTCATGACTATTGTATCCCCGTCTAAAGATCCATTCAATAATGGGAACTGCTCTAAAGCTTTTGCTAAACATTGAATGATGAAACTAGTAATCGTTAGTTTCACCCCGTGTGTTGCGAAAAACCTATCTTTCTCTTCAGAAATTAGGTTCATTAAATCTGTGACATCAATATCCACAATAAGAGAAGCGTGAGGCACTTCATCAGAGGATTTAGACAAAGAGGAGGCTATGGCTCTACGTAATGGAGACATAGGAATACGATTTTCATTAGCGTTCGAAATTTTTGGGCACGAAGACTGACGTATCTCCAGAATGTAGCTTTCCAAATCTTTACGAGTAACACGACCTTCATTTCCTGTTCCGGAAATTTGTTGTAATTGCTGGATGTTGACACCTTCGCGATGCGCCAAACTGAGAACTGCTGGAGAAAACCACGCCGTAGTATTACCAGAATCTTGAGAACAAGAAATCTCGGGAGAGGATTCTTCTAAAACCACCTCTTCTTGGACATCAGATTCCGTATCAATTATAGCTAAAACTTCTCCAGAAGCAACTTCATCACCCTCACTTACAAGACAGCGAGTTAATTTTCCTGCTTTAGGCGATGCTAATTCAGTAGCTATCTTATCCGTAGATACTTCAATTATGGGCTCATCTTTTGCTACGTATTCACCTATTTGCTTAAGCCAACGAACTACAAACCCTCCGGAAGCAGTCTCCCCGATTTTCGGAAATCGAAATTCAAACATGCGTAAACTCCCCTACACTGTTTCAGTACTTTTATCTTCTAAAGATACCTTCTCTATAGGTGTAGATAACTCGCCTTCTCCAGAAGCTACATAAACAGCTACTACAGCATCACCAAGGATGTTCATGGGGGTTCCTATAATATCACGCAATCTATCAATTCCTGCTAAAATAGCAATTCCTTGGATAGGTAAGCCTACGGAAGCCAATACAGAACCTAGAGTGATCATCCCTCCTCCAGGCACACCCGCACTACCCACAGCAGAAAATGTTGCGGCAATAACTATTAATAACAAACTACTGAAAGGTAAAGGACAGTTATAAGCTTGAGCAATAAATACTGCAGCCATACCTTGGAAGATAGCGGTACCATTCATATTGACAGTAGCACCTAAAGGCAAAACAAAACCAGAAACTTCCGAAGAAACTCCAAGATTTTTAGATACGCAGCGCATAGTTACAGGCAGTGTTGCCGAACTACTCGAAGTAGATATTGCGCAAGAGATCGCATCCATCATTGCAGAAAGGAATTTCGAGAAGGACATCTTGCAACCCATACGAATAATTCCACCGAAAACAATCACAGCATGAAATAGACATGCGAGATAGTAAGCTAAGATAAACTTCCCTAACTGCCAGAGAATGACTAAACCATGACTACCAGAAATCCATGCCATACTTGCTCCCACACCATAAGGAGCAAAAGCCATGATCATATTGATCATACGTAACATGATCTCAGAAAAGCCTTCTATGAACCTAGCTACGGGGCGTCCCTTCTCTCCAGAAAGACGCATAGATATTCCTAAAAAAATAGCGAAGACTATGATTTGTAAAATATTTCCCTCAACGAATGACCGAACAGGGTTTGAAGGAAAAATTTGAGAAATCAAAGATAAAAAGTAGGCGCTGTTTTTTTCAGGAGCAACTAAGTTTGTTTCGATAACATTTTGTGATAAATCACAGCCTTCTCCTGGACTAAAAAATTGAGCAAAGCATAAACCTATGACAATAGCTACACATGTAGTCCCTAGATATAAGGCGACACTTTTCATACCTATGCGGCCTAGTTTCCTCATATCACTAATAGAAGCGATACCCAGAACCATGGAACAAAATACCAAGGGGTAGACAACCATGCTCAACAGGTTTAGAAAAATGTCTCCTATCGGTTTAAAAAAGATTGCTTTATCTTCTAAAATTAAACCTAGGGTAACCCCAACAAATAATCCTATAAAGATTTTCATCCATAGTTTCATTAGTTACCTCTTACCATTATGTATTTGATCTATTTTATTCAGTAAGGAGGCTGTAAAACCTTCGTGATCTGTAAAATCAAAATGCATTTGTACTTTACCAATCGGAAGGATCTCCGGCTCGTAAATTAAGTTCCCGAGCTTTATACCATCCTTTTCTGTACACAATATCCCCTGTCCCTGACGCATAGCTATTTTTGAACAGAAGTAGTGTAGTTCCTTTTTCGTTATTCCCGCGTGGTCAGGTAACAAATATGTTCCTAATATTTTCACTCCGGCACATTTCAACATATCAAGAAATCCCTGTGGAAATCCTAGACCACAGAAAACACCGACGGCCAGTCCAGAGAGGCTATCCAAAGGAAGTTTCTCTCCACTCGGCTCCCAGAGTATTTGAGAAATACGAGGTTCAACAAAAATTTTTTTCGATGTACACCAAGTATTTAAAAGTTTCTGCTTCTCAGAACAACAAGAACCATTAACTATTATAAAATCGGCCTCCTTCAATCTCTTGGGGGAATCCCGAAGTCGTCCACGAGGGAAAAACTCTTCTCCACCTAGAGGATCTTGACCGTTAACTACGACAATTTCCACGTCTTTGTGTAGTTTGTGATTTTGGAAGCCATCGTCCAAAATCAAAATATCAAAACTTTTAGCAGCATCTTTAGCCGAAACTCTACGATCTTTATGCACAAAAACAGAGTCCTTTGGGAGTTTCTCTGCCATAAGCAAAGGTTCGTCTCCTACATAAGCAGCGTTATGTATTTTAGGATCAACTATCGTGAGCTTCCTCTGACGACTACATTTTCCTTTATATCCGCGAGAAAGAACCGCACAAGAATATCCTCGTGCCTTTAGAGTTTCAGCCAACCACAATACTGTGGGCGTCTTACCTGAACCTCCGAGAACAATATTTCCCACACTGATTACAGTAGAAGACGCGTGGTAGGGTGCTGAACAAAATAGCTTTCGTCGAAAGCTTGCAGTGCGGGCAAATATCCAAGATAGGAATCTCCCCAAACACCCCCAACCCAGGATCTTCCCAAAACTAATGGCTACAGTTAGGCGGCGATAAAAAATAAAAAAGGGCGAAGGAAAGCGTGTTTTCATCGACTTCGTTATAACTCACTGATCATTCATTCAGAAAATTATGATTGTTTAAGACCACAATCTCCGCCGCATCCTGGAAACGTTAAGCATCTCATAAAAAACATTAAAAATCAAGTTTACACAAAGAAATTAAAAAAACTTATATAACAATTAATAGAATCTATTTTTTAATTAATTCTTTTCTCCGTGATAAATAATACGAATTATCTTTTGATCTTATAGAAAATATTTTTGCGGAAGTTTGTGACGAATTAGGATAGCCAACGTTGTCGAATTACTTCATAAGCAACTGCGGATACGGCTGTAGATAAATTTAAAGAATCTACTTGACCAAGCATAGGAAGAGATATTTTTGAAAAATTTGCTTTAAGCCAAGAAGATGTTAGGCCATCTTTTTCTGATCCAAAAACCAAAGCCAATGGTTGATTGTAATTTTCACAGAAATACATAGAACTTGCTCTAGGAGAAGTTACAAAAATATGCCATTTTTCCTCACCGATGGTTTGCAATACCTCATCCAAAGTAGCTGACCAGATAGGAAGGGTGAACACGGTTCCTAATGAAGAACGAATAACGTTAGGGTTATAGAGGTCAACTATAGAATCACATAGAATCACACCATCGGCACCTACCCCATCAGCTATTCTAAGTAGGGCACCAACATTTCCAGGTTTTTCCACTTGTTCTATGATTAAATAGAAGGGTAGTGGATTTTTTTTCTGACTTAGAAATTCTTCTCGGGACCACCATCGTTTCTTCATCACAGCAATAAAATTGTCGTGATGCTCTTTATAGGAAAGTTTAGAAAGCGTTTCCTCTGAACAATAAATCTTTTCCAAAGGTGTTTTTTGAATTCGATTCAAAAAAGATTGTTCTTTTTCTGAAATATTGGCTCCACAAAAAATTCTCTCACACTCATATCCTGAGGTCAGAGCCTTTTGAATTTCTCGAAATCCCTCTAAAAGAAACAACGGGCCTCTACGAGAGCGGTTTTGTTTTAATGCTATCGCCTCTTTTATCTTAGGACTATTTTTCCCTATGAACTCCATTTAGCAAACACTCCAGAAGGTAAAGCTTGATCTCCAATACCACAAAAACTTTCTCCAGAAGACCAACACTGTTTATTTAGAGGTAAAGCTCTCGTAGCTAAACTATGTAAAAAAGCAGGCGTATGACCTGGTGTATGCGAGGTTATCAAAATATAAGCAGAAGAATCAGAAAGTAATTTAGCACATAAAAGCAATAGTGGGAAAAAATCCCTATCTATTTTAAATATCTCACCATCAGGTCCCCGACCATAGGTTGGAGGATCTAATAAAATCACCTCGTATTTCTTCCCTCGTCGCACTTCTTTTTGCAAAAAAGAAAATACATCTTCAATAACCCAAAAAATCTTTTTCTCAGGCAATGCATTATTTTCGACGTTTTTCTGTGCCCATTTTACTGCAGATTTGGATGCATCAACATGACACACTTTTGCTCCGCATTTTGCAGCAAAAATGGATGTCGAACCCGTATAAGCAAATAAATTTAAAACACGACATTCAGAATGCTTTTCTATACTTTGTTTTAATTCTGGCCAAAATCCGCTATGTTCGGGGAAAATACCTATGTGACCAAAGGGGGTAAGCTTTAATGTACAATCAACAGTATCCAGAATGATCTGCCATTCCTGAGGAACAGAAGATCTACAATACCACTGTCCATCTTCACTCGATCTTTGATATTCAGCATGCGCCTTTTTCCATAGAGATGGCGAACTCTTCGGCCAGATTGCCGTACATGAGGGTCGGATAAGAGTTATTGGGCCAAAACTTTCTAACTTTTTCCCATCACCACTATCCAGTAGTTTGTAGTCCATACTATTTATTTTGTTGTGGAGGATATAAACGCCTTAGGGTATCCACTTGTGTTTTTGTCGCCATATCGGGCTCAATATTTACCTTCGACCCTTCCCGCTTATATCCTAAAGTTGTTCGGGATAGTGTCTCAGGAATTAATCCTACTGAAAATACATCTTCATCTACAGTGACAACAGTCAGGCTAATTCCATCTACTGAAACAAATCCCTTCTCAAAAAGATATATAGATAAGGAACTTGGTACACGGAAATAATACCGATTTTTCTCTATACGTACAATCTCTCCGACACCACAAACATGACCCGAGACCATATGCCCACCAATTTCATCAGAAGCTTTTAAAGAACGTTCGATATTTACACGATCACCAACAACCCTCTCTCCTATTGTAGTGCAAGCAAGAGTTTCAGGAATAATGTCAAAAAACATTTTACCCTCTTCTTCAAATTTGACTACGGTAAGACAAACGCCATCAATAGCAACACTACAGCCGATTTCCAATTCGGAAATACATGTGGAAGATACCTTCACACCTATAGTTAAACCTTCATCTCTTGGCTGAATACTAAATATTTCACCAAGTTCCTGAACTATCCCAGAAAACATTCTTAATTCCTAAGCAACTAGCATTTACAATAAAACATCTTTGCGATAAGATACTGTCCTTTCGCAAAAAGAGCGAAAAGTTATCACGCTATCTGCATCTGTCGCAAGCCCTATTTTTATAGATTGGGAAAAAAAATTTGCAACTTATAGTCGCATAGATTTATCCTACATTAAAATTATTATTTTCTTAGACTACCTTAACCTTAGGAGGTAGCTCCCATGCAGTGTCCTTTTTGCAACCATGGGGAATTAAAAGTTATAGATTCAAGAAATGCGCCAGAAGCAAATGCAATTAAACGCCGACGAGAATGCTTAAATTGCGGACAAAGGTTCACTACTTTTGAAACCGTTGAGCTAACTCTGCAGGTATTAAAACGCGATGGTCGTTATGAGAATTTCCAAGAATCTAAACTAATTAACGGATTAAATGCCGCTTCTAGTCACACACGTATAGGTCAAGATCAGGTGCATGCAATAGCCTCTAACGTGAAATCTGAACTGTTGGGCAAACAAAATAGGGAAATCTCTACCAAAGAAATTGGCGAACTAGTAATGAAATATCTAAAAAAGGCAGACATGATTGCCTACATTAGATTTGCTTGCGTCTATAGAAGATTTAAAGATGTTGGCGAATTAATGGAGGTTTTGCTATCTGCAACTCCGGATATGGAAAAATAGTTATTATTTTAAGGTTAAGGAGAGAAAACTATGCCGTTGTCTGAGGACGAAATAGCCAATTTTAAACAAAGACTTCTAGAAATGAAATATAAGTTATCTCATACCCTAGAAGGTAATGCTCAAGAAGTCAAAAAACCTAACGAAGCTACTGGATATTCTCAACATCAAGCTGATCAGGGTACCGATACTTTTGATAGAACTATCAGCTTAGAGGTGACAACAAAAGAGTATGAGTTATTAAGACAGATCAATCGAGCTCTAGAAAAAATCGAAGAGTCTTCTTACGGGATCTGCGATGTAAGTGGAGAAGAAATTCCATTAGCCCGTTTAATGGCGATCCCTTACGCTACTATGACAGTCAAGGCGCAATCACAATTTGAAAAAGGCCTACTTTATGGAAACTAATCTTGATGTCTAGTCGTTCCCGATCTACCTTCCTTGCCATTTCATTTTTCGTCCTTATCGATTGGGTAACCAAATTAGCTGTTTTGCTTTACCGGGGAAATATGCCTAATACTAACCCCATACTATATCAATATAGTTGGGGTCAGTTGTTTTTCTGCATTTGTCCTACTTTCAATGAAGGCGCAGCTTTTGGTTTATTCTCAAAATATAAATATTTCTTATTCGCTATACGTATAGCAATTATTTTAGGTATTCTTGCCTTTCTCTTCTTAAGAAAGAAAAGATCCCCCCCTTCTATCCGCTTCTCTCTGATTCTCCTCTGTGCTGGAGCCATTGGAAATGTTGGAGATATCCTATTCTACAGGCATGTAGTGGATTTTATTTCTATCGGTTATAAGCGTTGGTCTTTCCCAACATTTAATTTTGCCGATATTTGCATCTCTTTAGGAACTTTAATCTTCGTATATAAGCTTTATTTTCCTACTAAACAAAAGATGAAATAGGGATAATAGTTTCCCCATCTTCTTGATGAATAATTGTTTAAATATTTTAATTTTAAAAAAAGTTTTTACCATGAACACAGTCTTGTCTTTACTAGCCGCCTTTGATGACTTTTTCTGGTCATACGTGGCTTTTCTCATGATTATTTTTCTGGGGCTAAGCTTTTCATGGAAATCTGGGTTTTCTCAATTCACCAAGTTTCCTCAATTCTGCAGGCTTTTCTACCAGTATTCGCAGGAGTCTTCCAGTAAAAAGGAAAAGGGAAGCGAAAGAGGTGTTCATCCATTGAAGGTATTTTTTGCTTCTGCAAGTGGAAATATTGGTATTGGTAACGTTGTAGGAATTGTTACTGCTGCGTGTATTGGTGGTCCTGGAGCCCTATTTTGGGTTTGGATTGCTGGAATTTTTGGCTCCATAGTGAAATACTCTGAAGTGTACTTAGGGATTAAATTCCGTAAAGTAGACAACGATGGTATTTATCAAGGTGGGCCCATGTACTTCTTAGATAAAGCCTATGGAACCAAACTTGTACCTATTATTGTAGCTGTTTTGCTTTGCATTTATGGTGTAGAGATTTATCAGTTTTCTGTTATTGCTGATACGATTTCTCATTGCTGGAGCATCCCGAAACTATTCACTATTTTCGGTCTACTCTTTCTGATTCTCTACGCAGTTCAGGGAGGATTACAGCGTATTGGAAAAATCTGTGCCTTTGTATTGCCATTTTTCCTTACTGTATACTGTGCGTTATCTCTATACATACTTGTAAAAGAGTTTCACCAGCTTCCTTCTCTATTTTCCGCAGTATTTTCATCTGCCTTTACAGGCCATGGTGCTATCGGAGGATTTGCGGGATGTACTTTAGCAACTACAATCCACCAGGGAATCTCTAGAGCTGCTTATTCCGGAGATATTGGTATTGGATTTGATTCTATTATTCAAAGTGAAAGTTCTGCGAAAAAACCAGAAACTCAAGCACAGCTAAGTATTATAGGTCTTGCTATAGATAACCTTATCTGTACTCTAAGTTTACTCATGGTGCTTGCATCGGGATCCTGGTCTCTAGGTCTAGATAACGCCTCTCAAGCCGTTGAACATGCCTTAGCAACTTATTTCCCTCTTGTGAAGATTCTACTTCCCACATTTTTCTTTGTAACAGGTTATACGACAATCATTTCATATTTCCTCGTAGGAAAAAAATGTGCAAAGTTTCTTTACGGAAATGCTGGATCGAAGATCTATACCCTCTATGGAGCGGCTATATTACCAGCATTTTGCTTCCTATCGCAAAATACAGCCCTATTGATAATGTCTGTATCCGGAGCCCTTCTCCTTTGCTTTAACCTGTTTGGAGTCTTCCTAATGAGAAAAGAGGTAGAATTCCCCAAATCTGATAAAGCAGTGGAAATTCCCTCCTCAGCAGAATAAGGATTTTCAGGAGTTCTCTCCTGAACTCCCCTATCTTATTCATTATCAATTGCATATCCCCAACAAGCGTTGGGGATTTTCTTTTTTATAGTTCTAACTTATTTATTAAAAAGTATTTTCTTTAATTTTTTTTAAAATAAACAGAAAATAAGAAGTGAAATTAGATAATAAAAATAAAAATTGTTTGTTCACTTTAATATGAATACTTACCTCACGGGAGCGATAATCGTCTGTTGTGTCTTACTATCAACGTGCATGGTAACAATGTTCGTTTTAACTATTAGCTTGTTACATAGGCTCAACAAGATAGTTAAAAGTGTCAGTAAGATTACGACAATTTTAAATTTCGAAACTAAGATCCTAGCTCCTTTATTATTAGGGAAAAAGCTAATTTTCGGTTGGTTGCGCAAACGTAATAAGCGTTTACCTAAAGATATTGAAGATTTTCTCTGTGAGGAAAGCAAGAGCAGTTGGATCGGGAAAATCTGTCGAGGAGCGAAGTGGACTGCTGCAGCTCTACTCGTTTGGTGTGTATTTCGCAAAAAAGATTAATCTGTCGTAGGGGGAAAAAGAAGGTATGTTTAGAAATCACAAGCCCAATAAAAAAACTTGTAAGCGTTGGCGTTGGCTCAGAGGCGTGTTATTCGGAGGTTTTATCGCCACATTGCTTACCTGTCTCTTCACTCCAAAAAGTGGTATACAGTTGAGAAAGAAACTTTCAAGAGTGAAAACCTCAGGAGCTAAAAAAGGCAAGACCCTGTTTAAACATTCTAAACAACATACAAAAGCCTTTGCTCAACAAACAAAAACCTTAGCAAAAAATATATCTAAAGAGATCAAAGATTTTACAAAAGCAATGATCGACGAAACTAAAGATTAGTTTCACCTATCCTATTCCCTCTATAGCCTCTAAAGAGAAAGATACATCTCATCTTTAGGGGCCTATCCGAACATAGTTAAAAAAATAAAATAGACTTTAACTATTCCATTCTTATTAACATACGCTTAGATCAATTTTTTATTTCCATATATTTATTTTATCCTTCTATGTAAGTTAGATCTCTTACTCTAGACCGTGAAACGACTAGGATTCTGAAACATGAAGCAGATGTTTTTTTGGAAATTCGTACTTCTTTCTTCACTAGCACAATTGATACAAGTTTCTCGCTTATCAGGGACAGAGATAGTCCTTCCTTTATCGGGAATTCATACAGGTGAAGATCCTGAATTATTTACTATGTTAACCACATCACCTCAGGGAACAAATTACACTCTACGTGGTGAATTTACCCTTAAAGATTTTCTTGGTTACAGTATCCATAAATCGGGAGGAGCATTTCGCAACTTAGAAGGAAACCTTACATTTACAGGTAATACTCCCCTAGCGACATTAAATTTTACTAATTTACAACTAGGTGGTCAGGGAGCTGGTGTATTTTCTAAATCTCTTCTTACCTTTGAAAATCTAAAAGCAATCAATGTAGAAAATAGTCAAAGCACTGGAGGGATTATCACCTCTAGGCAGGACATGCTTTTCACTAAAAATACTCATCTGTTCTTTCAAAACAACGTAAGTCATGGAGCTGGAGGTGCGATTCTCCTTACAGGAACACAGCCAAATCGTATGATATTTAGTGAACAGCGTGGTCTAATTTCTTTTATTAAAAACCATGCAGAAGTTGTAACGAATATTACAAATTCAGGGAATGGTGGTGCTATCAGTAGCGAAGTTGCTGGGTCTTCTATTCTCTTCGATGGAAATCAAGATATTCTATTTCAAGAAAACTATGCCAAATCCGGTGGTGGAATTTACAACGCTCAAGGAACTGTAGAATTTAGTAAGAATAAAAATACAATTACCTTCATAGAAAATAGGGCTTTAGAATCCGGAGGTGCGATTTATACAAACCTATGTAGTATAAATAAACAAACTGCTCCCGTATTTTTCTGCAAAAATAGTGCTCGTAATCTCGGTGGTGCTGTTTATTCTCAGCAAATGATTATTAAGAACAATGATGAGCCCATTCTCTTTAGTGAAAATCATGCGGAAGGTGGTGGAGCTATAGCTTCAACAAGTTGTAATCTTGTAGCTTCCCAACCAATTACCTTTTCAGATAATTCCTCGGGGAATCTAGGTGGCGGTGCGATTTATTTAAGTGGATCACAACCAAAATTATATTTGCATGCACAAAATGCAGACATTACATTTAGCGGCAACATTACTAAAATCTCCACGAAGCACTCCTCAAGTACAAACAATAATGCCATTACAATCAAGGGCAATCCTGGAGATATTCAGTTCATCGCTAATGAAAACCAATCCATTATTTTCTATGATCCTATTCTTGCAACGTCACAAAGTGCGAATCCTGTAAATATTAATTCTACTGATAATATCTTTCATTGTGGATCCGTTATCTTTTCTGGAGAGAAACTTGCTATAGATCGCCAGGATAAAAGTAATAAAACTTCCATATTCAACCAACCCGTCTGTTTAAATAATGGAACCCTTTCCATTACAGGTGGTGCTATTCTCGCAGTTCAAGAATTCAAGCAATTAGGCGGTATCTTAAATCTTAGTCCAGGGTCTATGTTAACAAGCTATAGCAACTTGGGAAAAGATTTAACCATCTCTAACATTAGCTTTGGTTTAGATACTATCCACTCTCATCTTCCTGCTGAGATACGTGCTGCAGGCAATTCAGGAATTAAATTATCGGGATCTCCGCAAATTCATGATCCGGACAATGTATTCTATGATAACCATGAGTTGGCATCCCAACCATATCAAATGGAAATCGTTTTCAAATCTGATAAAAGTATCCATACTGAAGGGTTTGTTCCAGAAGAGATTGCTGTACAACAAAACACCTATGGCTATCAGGGTGTATGGAAATTTAATTGGTCGGGGGAAGATTCAAAAAGACATAAAACCTTAAGAGCTTTATGGATCCCTACAGGAACATTTATTTTAAATCCCGAGAAAGAAGGTTACCTAGTTCCATCTTCTGTATGGACAACGTTTACAGGTATGCGTGCTTCTAATGACGCTATTCTTGATAACTACTTAAATAACAATACACTCATTCCTATAAAGCATATATGTATTTTTGGCGGCATTGTCTCGAGTGTTATGGAACAAAATACCAATAACTATAACAGTTTCTCTACAACACAAGCTGGTCATAATCTAGGGATTAAGCTCCCTTTTTCACCAAATACTGTTGTTTGTGCCACATTCACACAACTTCATGGATCCAGTTCTCAGGATAATATTCCAGGGAAAAGCCATTCTCATATGCTATTGGGAACTGTAGCGGCTTTCAAAAATTGGCGTGCTTTGTCCTTTAGATCTTCTGTAAGTTATGCTGAAGAATCTCATGTTATGAAACATCGATTCTCAAAGAAAGATAACACCCGTGGATCTTGGAAAAACCAAGGATTCCGAGGTAGCGTTGGCTTATCCTATGCCTACCCCAAGGGAATTCGCTGTCTTAAAATCACTCCTTTTGTAGATCTTGAATATACTGTTATCAACCAAAACCCTTTCATAGAAACAGGGTATGATCCTCGATATTTCGCTTCTTCACATTTAAGTAATCTTGCCCTCCCCACAGGGGTTTCTTTAGAAATGCGTTTCTTCGGAGTAAAATACTCCCTCTTCACTCAGTTTAGTATGGCCTATATTAAAGACTTGCATAGAGAGAATCCTATAACCACGGCTTCCTTGATCCTAAATCAACATTCTTGGAAAGTCGCAGGAGTCTTTATAGGACAAGAAGCTATGAACCTAAAATTCCGTACAACTTTTAAATACAGATTAGCTACGGCTTATTTAGGAATCTCAACAATACAACGCGAGGGCAACAATCTTTCCGGAGATGCTTTTGGCGGTTTATCCCTAAGCTTCTAGTTTTTCCTTGACTAGGAACTTTGTTAGCGATTATGGATAACATTCGTCAAGATATTATAGATGTGCTCTTGTCTCCCTAAAGCTTATCTTTAATATCTTGATCTTTCTTTACCCTCTTTTATTATCCCTTGCCTAATTTACCTTTCTGATTTATCTAACACATATCTAGTCAGTGAATGTTCGCAGTAGGTTTTTGTTCTATGAAGTGGCTATCAGCTACAGCTGTTTTTGCTGCCGTGCTCCCCTCGATTACAGTATTTGGTGAACCCCTTTCGAAAGAATTAAACTCTAGTTACAGAGGATCAGGATCAAGTATTTCGGATTCTCTTTCCAAGAATTTCACTCAACAAACACAAGATGGAAGTGGAACAACGTATATAGTTTCTGGGAATGTTGTATTCACAACATTCACAAACATCCCAGATCCTAAACCCACTCCAGCAGTCGAACCAGAGCCAGCACCCGCATCAAGTGATAATAAGAATTCCTCAAGTAGTAGTCCAAAGCCTACAACAGGGCAAACTGGCAACATTGCACAACCTAGAGAAAAGCTTTATCAATCAATCCTGAAGAATTTAAACTCTTCGTCATTTACTCATTTTTCAAAATTACATCAGGAAAACTTTGATCTTAGCAAATTCATCCCTACGCAACCTCATTCACTGAGCTTTCCCTTAGCTGCAGCTCCTATAGTGACTGCTGATAAGGCTACTGCTACCCCCACCCCTAAAGGTGGTGGAGCTTTCTACAACGATAAGGGCGGTCCTTTGTCATTTATTACTTATGCGGGAAATCCAGGATCTATCTCTTGCTCGCTGATCAAAATGACAGGAAAAGGAGGAGCAATATACTCCACAGGTCCTATATCCTTTGATGGATTAGAAAATGTTACCTTCAAAGATAACTTATCTCAAGAATCTGGTGGTGCTCTATTTACAGATTCCACTCTAACTATTAGGAATATTCTTAATTCTATTGAATTTACAAATAACGCTGCGCGTGTTCCCGTTCCTCTTATCCCTCTCCAACCACCACAACCAGTAGTTCCTGGAGTTCCTGGAGCTGGAGGCATTGTAGCCCCTAATGGCCTACATGATACGTACCATTTCCCTAAATACATATCTCAAGTAGAAAGTGCGGATGCAAATTCTCAAACACCTACTCTCCCCACATATACAACTGAAATAGCAGGAAACGGTGGTGCTGCCTTTGCTAAAGGTGCAATTATCATTTCTACTTATAAAGATATGACTTTCAGAGGAAACTCTGCAGAGTTTCCTCCTATTATCGATTTAATCAAAAAGCAAATCGAAGCAGGTAAACAAGCGAAAGCTGCAGTTCCTAAAGTTTCCAACGCTCTATCTTCAGATGTTGTTAATCCTGATCAGCAAGATCCCGTTCCTGTGATTAAAGGATCTGGAGGGGCTATTTTTGGCTTAGATACTATTACGATTAGTGATGGTTCTGAAGATACTCTGTTTATATTAAATACCGCTACAGGAGCTGGAGGCGCTATTTATGGAGATAAAACGATCTCCATTAGCAAGGTCGCCAACTTAAAGTTCCAAAGCAACTCCGCAGATACACGCGGAGGAGCAATTTATTCTAAAGGGAATCTTACAATACAAGATTCTTCTATCCTGACCCAGTTCAACGGAAACAATGGAAAAACTGGTGGTGGAGGTGTTTATTGCTTAGGAGATGTGACCCTTACAAATCTTTCTCAAGTACGTTTTGGAGCTAATAAAGCTGGAAACTATGACCTTACTATCACCATACCAGATAAAGAAAAACCTGTAGCTGTAGCTTCTGCTGCTCAACCAGTAGTACCTGTACCTATCGTTCCTCCTTTAGGAAAAGGTGGGGGTATCTATGTTGAAAAAAATCTTAGTGTTTCTAAGATTGCTTCTATCTTAGAGTTCCTGAATAACCAGGCTACAGATCATGGTGGAGGCGCCTATATTAAAGGTACTCTAAAATGTGACAGTTCTCACAGAATACAATTCGTTACAAACACTTCAAAAAAATCTGGTGGCGGTTTGTACTGTGAAAGTGATGTGACACTCACAAACCTTACAGGAAAAACGCTCTTTCAAGGTAACATTGCTACAGAAGAGGGCGGAGGTATCTGCTTAGCTCCAGAAAAATCTCTAACCTTATCGAATTTAGAGAGCTTTTGCCTAATAAACAATACCTCGAGCAAAAGTGGCGGTGGAGCAAACATCCCTAAAGAGTTTATTTTCACATTCCCTAATCCTAATCCAGATCCTTCCCCTACAACACCACCAGCTGTTGTCCCTGTATTTGGAAGTGCTATTATCACTGGAAATAGAGCCACAGAGCATGGTGGCGGTGTTTACACAACAAAAGCCTCATTCACTAGCCTTGAGTTAATCGATATCGGTCAAAACGCTGCTAAAAATGGCGCGGGTCTTTGTACACAAACAATACCTCAAGCAGGCGCTGTTGGAATAGTAGATGGGCAGCCTGCTCCAGAAGATTTGGACTTCAAGGTCGACTATGTTATTACAACAAATGTGACGAAGAATGCTGCTACAGAAAATGGTGGCGGTATTTATGGTAAAAAAGGAAAGATTTCTCGTCTTGATCATTTAAATATCACAGGGAATTCTGCAGGGAAATTTGGTGGTGGTCTCTACTTTACAGAGGCATTGACTCTTGAGGGTATTGAAGTTTCAAAAATCTCAGAGAATACCGCAAAAGAAGCGGGAGGAGCGATCTATGCCAAAGCACTTACCTATACAAATCTTCCTGCAGGATTAACTGTAAGCAATAATAAAGTTGAGACTAACTCTGTCACACAAGATAATGCTATCAAACCTGCTGAAATCTTAGGTGGCGCTCTCTATGCAGAAACACTCGTCTTAGAAAAATTGGTAGGGAATTGTACATTCTCCGGAAATCAAGCTATTGATCAGAATGCTGTAGCAGCAACTAATAATTCTCCTGTGGAACCAAATATTCAAGGCGGTGCTATTTACGCTAAGACTACTTTCACGCTACAAGATAGTACTGGAAATCTAATCTTTTCAGGAAATTCTGTAGCAACTAAAAAATCTACAACAACGGGACAAATAGCCGGTGGAGCTATTTATGCCCCTACTGTTGCAATTACAAATTGTTCTCAAGCTATTAACTTTGTCAATAACTCTGCGTTATGCACGCCAACAGAACCACCTACAAATCCTGCTAATGGGGTTACACCAAAGGAAACCTTTGGTGGAGCTATTGCAGGAACAACTAGCGTTACATTTACGGGTAACCAAGCACTATTTTTCAAAGGCAACTCTGCAGACATCGGTTCAGCAATTGGCTGTAAAAATGGTGCTCCTAACAATGGTACAGTAACGTTCACTGATTCTGTGTACTGTTCCTTTGAAGAGAATATAGCTAAAAATCGTGGAACTATTTACGCAGCTACCCTATCTATCCCAAAAGGATATATGAACTTCTCTAACAATAGTTCTGCAAATGATGGTAGTGCGATTTACTTCACAAAACAGGCAGATATTACAGCAGCTTCATCTATACTATTCCTTAACAATAAGGTTACCTTAGCACAAACTCCAACCACGCAAAATGCTCAAGCACAACAAGCTGCTATTAAAAACTTGGGTGCAGCAATTTATGGAGCACCAGCTAACGATGATGCTATACTTAACCTTACGGCCTTAGGGGGTAGTATCACATTTAAAAATAACCAATGCTTACCTACAGGACAAGAAACTGCTACTTCTTTCTGTAGTATAACAGGGAAAGTTAAACTCACGCTTAACGCTGCAGAAAATCAATCGATTAATTTCTATGATGCTGTCAATGTTACGACATCGAAAACTAGTGGTTATAATACTTTAGATATTAACAAAACTACCGAAGGAGATAATCCTCAAAAATATGCAGGGACTATATTATTCTCTGGAAAATTCCATGAGCATAAGTCTTTCATTCCTCAAAAAGCTGTTTTACATAATGGAACATTAGTCTTAGGAAAAGATACAGAGTTAAATGTTATTTCCTTCGATCAGAAACCTGGATCTTTACTCATTATGGGGCCAGGATCAGTATTATCCACACGAAAACCTACAGGTGGTGGAGGTGGAACAACTGGAGGTATAGCAATTAATAACCTCACTATTGATTTTAGTGAGATTATTTCAGAAGACGGAACCGCCTCCCCTCCAGCTTTAAAATTAGGAGTCGAACCTGTACGGGCAGCAGGACCTAGAAGTCATAAAATTGAGAGAAATTCTCTTCCACAAGCTAATAAAACTCCACCTAATGTAGATCAGGAAAAAATCTACCTAACAGGAACACTTACCCTTATTGATCCTTTGGGAACCTTTTATCAAAATCCTTACTTAGGCGAAGATCGTCAAATCGAGTTATTACAACTTCCTACAGAGTCTAATAAAGTAGATATCTCTGATCTAACTTTAGCAGGAGATACAAAACCTCAAAAAGGTTACATCGGTACCTGGACATTAGGTACAACAGACCAGAATGGAAAGCTACAAGCTAACTGGACATTCGAAGAATATCGTCGATGGATCTACATTCCTCGTGACAATTATTTCTACGTTAACTCTATTCTCGGTTCTCAAAACTCCCTGATTTCTGTAAAGCAAGGTATCGTCAACAACATGCTTAACAACGCACGTTTTGATGACGCTGCTTACAACAACCTTTGGCTATGCGGAATAGGATCGTTCTTACAGAAAGAACAAGGAGAAGAAGCTAGATCCTTTTCTTATCATAGTCGTGGCTATTCACTTGCCATAGACGCTAAACCACGTCCTGAATTTATTCTAGGAGCTTCGTTTAGCCAAGTCTTCGGACATGCCAAATCCGAAAAGACTGTTGAAAATTATAAGCACAAAGGTTCGGATCATTCTTTCCAAGGAACATTATACGCAGGTAAAGCCTTCTATTTGCCTCATAGACAAACGAAAGCCCCTCGTCCCATACTTCTTCAAGGGGTGATGACTTATGGCTATATGAAGCACGACACAACCACCTATTACCCATCAATTCAAGAACGCAATCTTGGAAATTGGGAAGATCTTGGTTGGCTATTTGATGTGCGTATGATTATCGATTTAAAAGAGCCTTCTCAAAACTCTACAACAAGATTTTCCTTCTATTCAGAAGCAGAATACACAGGAGTACGTCAAAAGCAATTCACAGAACTTGACTATGATCCTAGGACATTTGATTCCTTTGCCTATAGGAATCTTGCTACTCCTTTAGGTTTCATTTTTGAAGGTGCTCTAATACAATATGATATTTTAATGTATAACAAGCTATCCCTTGCTTACGTACCTGTTGTCTATAGAAATAAACCTAAATGTAATTACAGAGTTGATTCTACAGGACAAACTGGCGAAGTTCATGGTGTGATTCCTGCAAGAAATGCAGGAAGAGCGGAATATAGCTCACAAATATATCTTGGCCCATACTGGACACTCTATGGCACCTATACTATAGATGCTGGAATGTCTTCATTAGTACAGATAGCTAACTGTGGCGCACGTATGATCTTCTAAAGCTAGCAAGCCGAAGATCCGTCTATTCCTAGATAATTTGTTTTGTAATTGTAGAACTTAATCAAAGTTCTCAATTACAAAACTAAAGACAGAAAGTAAATACGTTCTGAAGGATATAATCGAGTATCTCTATCGCTCGTAATAACGACGCATTCTATCAAAATCCGCAGCGTATAGTTCATCAAGAAGATAAGCTTTAAATAACCCTGGACCTTCACACCGCTCACGAGCAAGCATTCCACAAAGCGAAAAGTACTCTACACCTAATCGTGTGGCTTCAAAAGAATCGTCTATCACTGATCTAAATGCAGCAAGCACTCCAGTTAAAGAACAGCCCATTCCCGTAACGCGAGACATTAATGGATCTCCGAGCTCTATAGTTACACTACGATTTCCATCAGTAATAAAATCTTCAGCACCGGTAACAGCAACAGCACATCCGCATAGACATTCACTAGCTAAAGCAACTGCCATATCCTTAGCATCATGAGTAGTGTTAGCAGAATCTACACCACGTGTTTTGACGGGAACATCCCCGAAAGAAAGAATCTCACTAGCATTTCCTCGAACAATCGTTGCGTGAGTAAGTAAGTGGTGGGATACTTCTGTTCTAATTTTTGTAGCTCCTGAACCTGCGGGATCGAAAATCACAGGCTTATTCTGTCTTAAAGCAATATCTACGGCTCTATAAGATCTCTGAATAAATAGATGATCTAAAGTCCCAATATTAAGATAAACTACAGAACTCAATCCTATTAACTCTTCTAATTCTAAATCGGACACGCTCATAATAGGTGAGGCTCCAACAGCAAGAAAACAGTTAGCAAGGAAATCCATAGACACGTAGTTTGTAATATTTAAAACTACAGGTTTTTCTTTTCTCAAACGCTGTAACGCTTCATTCATTTGTTCTAACATCTAAGTCCCCTATCAACAATTTCTCTTAATGTTTTCGTTACTAAACTAGGGTTTTGTGCAGAGTGAAATACTCCTATAGCTGCAATACCCGCAGCTCCTGCTTCGATAACTTCAGAAGCATTACTTTCATCAATACCACCAACAGCAACAATAGGATGCTCGCAAAGTGAAACAGCTTGTTCTAAACCAGAGAAACCCCAAAGATTGGTAGCATCGGGTTTATTCTGAGTTGTAAACATTGCACTTAACCCTAAATAATCAATAGGTAAAGTATTAGCATTTAAAAGTTGGTCAAGAGTATTTACATTCCATCCTATGATTTTATCAGAACCTAAAAGCTCCCTAGCCTCGATAACGTCACCATCTGTTTGTCCCAGATGAACACCAGAAGCATCCAAATCCAAACATACAGACACGCTATCGCTAATAATTAGAGGAGTCTCTAAAGGATCTAGGACAGACTTTAATGCCTCTCCAAAACTTAAAATCTCTCTATGTGAAAGATTCTTTTCACGGAGTTGAACGGAAGTCACTCCAGATTGTACGCAAGCGATAACAAAATCGAGATATTCTTCTACTGAGATGTTTTTTCTATTGGTGATTAGAATTAGTTTGAAAAAGTCTTCTTCCAAAGGTTTCCCCCTACATATACACACGTTTACGCAAGAGAGAAGTGGTTAAAGTATCCCTAAAGAAAACCCTTAAGAACAGAAATGAACGCAACTCCCTTCGCAAGTATTAACTCGAGCAGGTTCTAAGAACTTTTTTCATCTAAACAGCAAAGGCTGACACGTTTAGAGGTTCTAGAGAATTTAAAAATCAGGACAGGTTAAAGTAAATATCCTTGTTATACAAGAATAAAAAATACGAAAGGATATTTCTCAACTTTTATTTTTACTTAACAAACTGACAGAGTTAGGGGATGGTTGGTTTTTGGAAAACTGACGGAGAGAGAGGGATTCGAACCCTCGGTACGCGTTAACGCACACACGCTTTCCAAGCGTGCTCCTTAAGCCACTCGGACACCTCTCCATTAGCCAAATAAGGATATTCTTTCGAAAAACTTGACCTGAAGATATCTCAATACATCCATTTTTATCAAGATTCGTCTGAACACGAAGGATTTTAAAAAAAATCTACAAAGCTATTTTGAATTCACTCTTTATTAAAATTGCTGGTCAATAGGATAATGGCTGAATTCATTAATCCACCTAGATCATGCATAGAATATTCATCCTTCTTTCGTTTTTCTTTTGCTGTTCTCACGCCTTTGGAGACTCTAAATCGGAACAAAAACATATACTTGTCAGTATAGTTCCCTATAAGTTTCTAGTTGAACAGATAGCAGAAGACACCTGCGAGGTATGCTCTATAGTTACTAATAACTATGATCCCCATACCTATGAGTTATCTCCCCGGCATATGGAAAAATTTCTTCATTCGCAACTATGGTTTCGTATGGGAGAAAACTTTGAAAAGTCCTGTGAAAAAAATGTTTCCTGTCCTCAAGTAGACCTCACGAAAAATATTAAAGTAATTCCTGGATATACAGGGTGCGCTCACCACTTCCATAGTTTTGATACCCACACCTGGCTAAGTCCAAAAAACTTAAAAATACAAGTGGCGACTATTGTAGAAGCTCTATGTCTACACTTCCCAGAACATACCGCGCTATATCAAAGTAATGGAGAGAAATTACTTAAAACTCTTGAAACACTAGATGTAGAAATCCAAAAAATCACAGCCCCTGTTAAGCAACGTCATATTTTAGTCGCACATGGAGCCTTCGCTTATTTCTGTCGAGATTATAACTTTTTTCAACATGTTGTTGAAAAAAGCAATCACGCAGATCCCTCTCCTAAAGATGTTATACGCGCTGCTCAAAGTATTCGCGAACATGGGATCTCTTCTATGATTTTACTTCGTCATGCTGGCAAGCGCAGCAGCGCTATGCTCGCTGAACGCTTCCATATGGGTACAGTAAACCTAGATCCCTACGAAGAAAACGTTATAAATAATCTGAAAACTATAGCAACAACTCTTGCTAATTTATGACAGTACAAATACTTGTTAAGGATCTTTCCTTTCGCTATGGCCCAAAAAGCTCTTGGATCATCAATAATGTATCCTTCATGATTCATGAAGGAGATTTTGTTGGCATTATAGGGCCTAATGGTGGAGGAAAAACGACTCTAGCTATGCTCATACTAGGACTATTAAAACCTACCACAGGAATTTTAGAAACATTCTCTACGTGTAAAAAAGAATCCGAATTAACTATTGGTTGGGTCCCCCAACACTTTTCCTATGACTTTTCTTTCCCTATCTCCGTGAAGGAAGTCATTCTCTCAGGAAGGCTTTCTTTTTTACGTTGGCATGGGAAATATTCTAAACACGATCACGAATCTGCAGAGCAAGCTCTGGAAACCGTAGACCTTTTACATCATAAGGACACATGCTTTTCCCACCTATCTGGAGGACAGATACAGAGAGTGCTACTCGCCAGAGCACTAGCATCTCATCCTAAGCTACTCATCCTTGATGAACCCACAGCAAATATCGATCCTGAAAATCAACAACGCATTTTACAGATTCTCACAGAGCTTAATTCCCGGTGTACGATTCTTATGATCACACATGATTTGCATCATACAACTAGTCACTTCAATAAAGTATTTTATATGAGCAGAACTCTAACAACGCTGACGAATACACCGATGATATCTCAAGAGTTTTGCTGTGATTCCTTCGAAAAAAAGGCTGATCTATGATTTCTTTTTTTGATCATATCCTTCCCTCGCTACTCCTCCCTTCCCTATTTGCAGCTTTAGGAGCATCTATTGCTGGGGGAGTTGTAGGAACATACATTGTCGTCAAACGTATTGTTTCTATTAGTGGAAGTATCTCCCATTCTATTTTAGGAGGGATTGGTCTTACCTTATGGATTCAATACCGACTAAACCTTGAGTTTTCCCCTATGTATGGAGCCATCGTTGGAGCAATAATCCTGGCGATCTGTATCGGGAAAATTCACCTTAAGTATCAAGAAAGAGAAGATGCTCTTATTGCTATGATCTGGTCTGTAGGGATGGCAATTGGAATTATCTTTATTTCCCAACTCCCCGCCTTTAACTCAGAGTTAGTAAATTTCCTTTTTGGAAATATCCTTTGGGTAACTACTCATGATCTCTATAGCTTAGGAATCTTAGACATTGTTGTTCTTACAACTGTGGCATTATGTCATACAAGATTTTTAGCGCTATGCTTCGATGAGAAATACATGATGCTCAGCCGCTATTCTGTACAGACTTGGTATTTTCTTTTGTTGATCTTAACAGCAATTACCATCGTCATGCTGATTTATATTATGGGTGTTATCTTAATGCTGAGCATGCTTGTTTTGCCCATATCGATTGCTTGTAGGTTTTCCTATAGGATGATCAACATTATGATCGTTTCTGTTCTCCTGAACATTCTATGCTCATTTTCTGGAATTGTCCTTGCTTATATCTTAGACTTTCCTGCAGGACCAACAATCGCTATTTTGATGGGTATTGCCTACACAGTAAGTCTATTTGTGAAAAGACTATTCAGTAGATCTACACCTTCTCCAGTAAGTCCTGATAGCATCACGAACTTCTCAGAAGGAAAGAGTCTTTGAAAACTCTCTAAACGTTCTTGTCTCTCATCAGGAAGAAGATCGTCGATCTTATTTAGAGCAATGATCCTGCCTTTATCGGCAAGCTCCTCTTTATAATGTAAAAGCTCGTCCATAAGAATACGTAGATCTTCTTCTGGTGACGATCTTTCACATCCACAAATATCGACAACAAATAATAGCAGTCTGGTGCGTTCGATGTGTCTCAGGAAATCTAATCCCAAGCCACGATTTTGATGAGCACCTTCTATGATTCCAGGAATATCTGCGATAATCCATGGTTTTTGATACAACCTCTCCTGACAAGGAACTAAGCCTAGTACAGGTTGCAGTGTGGTAAATGGATATGCCCCTACCTTAACTTCTGTTTTAGCAAGGGTATTAAATAATGTGGATTTCCCGGCATTTGGAAAGCCTACAAGACCAATATCCGCAATAAGCTTTAGCTCCAGTTCGACTTGGCGAACTTCTCCAGGTTTTCCTGGGGTAGCTTTTGTAGGAGCCCGATTCGTAGAGGTCTTGAAAAAAGTATTTCCTTTCCCACCTTTGCCTCCCCGGCAAATGACTAAACGCTCTCCATCTTTGGCAAAATCATAAAGAATTTCTTGGGTCTCTACATCACGTAACAATGTTCCTTCAGGAACTATTAAGACTAGATCTTTTCCATTTCTTCCAGAACGGTTATTAGTTGCTCCAGATTGCCCATCTTCAGCTTTTAAAAAGCGTATATTCCTATAGGATTCAAAAGAGTATACATGTGTAGCTGACTCAATAACAATCGATCCTCCAACACCGCCGTTACCACCATAAGGACCACCTTTCGGTAGGTATTTCTCCTTCCTCCAAGCTACAACACCGTTGCCGCCTTTCCCAGCACGCAGTTCTATAGTAATTTGATCTAAAAACATTGTATACTTATCCCTAAATCGTAAACGCTGTTAAAACAGAAAAGCCCCATTTTATGCGTGAGCAAAAAATAGAGCTTCCTGGATAAATTAATTTTTGAAGAGTCTTTAAGACTTATTCTGGAAGAACAGAAATGTATGTACGATCTGTTTTCTTGGTGACAACAATACCGTCCACTAAAGCAAATAAAGTATCATCACGACCTCTACCTACGTTTTGTGAAGGATGCCACTTAGTACCTCTTTGTCTTACAAGAATACTTCCTGTGGAAACTCTTTGTCCCGCGCCAACTTTCATACCAAGACGCTTTGACTCTGAATCGCGACCGTTACGGCTTGCTCCCTGACCTTTCTTATGTGCCATTTCAAAATCCTTTCGTTTTCCACTAGTTAATTACATCACTAGATTGCTAATTTTTACTCTAAGATAGTTCTGACGGTGACCGATCTTTCGATGATAATTTTTACGTCTTTTGTACTTATAGGCGACTACTTTTTCTCCACGAACTCGAGAAAGTAACTGACCTTTTACTACAGCATTCTTTACTGTAGGAGTCCCTAAAGAAACTTTAGATCCATCAAAAGTAAACAATACTTGATCGAAAACAACTTCCTGCTGTTCTTCGGAAATGCCGTCTAACAATTCGACGTCAATTACATCTCCTTCAGTAACCTGATACTGCTTGCTTCCGGTCTGAATTATCGCGTAAGACTTCATTAATTCTTTCCTTATGATTCTTTATTCTGTGCTTAGGACTCAATAGATTTGCCAAATACTTTAGCAAACCTCGAAATTATAAAAAATACAAAGTCCTTGATTTTAGTTTTCCAAGAAAAACTAGACACGTTGAACGTTAACCGAGTATGGCCGGAGCCGGGGTCGAACCGACGACACAAGGATCTTCAATCCTCTGCTCTACCAGCTGAGCTATCCAGCCATTTCAGTAGGTTATCATAGGGAAATATTCGCTTTAAAGCAATGATATTTCTAAGAACATAAACTCTAATCAAAGAGTTTACGAAAAAAGCAGACCGGCAGATGTATAACTGCGATCTTGGGAATATTCAGGAGGGATTTGCTCTCGTCTATTTCTAGAAAAAATACTTTTAAAAAATAAATAAAGAATTTTCAGTACTAAGGTAACAATCCCTAGCCCACAAAATTCCATTAATCCGGTGACTGTATAAGCAAGTATTTTTCCTTTACTTTCACCACGTAGATTCACAGACCATACGCTGAATAATTTGATTAATCCCATGATAGATCCGATTACTGGAAGCGCTGATAATAAGGAATGTTTCAAAGCCAAGGGATATGATAGATTCCAATTATAGGCAATATCCCAAAGGCCATCATCATCTCTAGGAAATAGCATGTGTAAACTAGGAGGAAATATTTCACCTATACTAACATCAAAATCTTGAGTGGTTTCGAATCTAATTTTCACAGTTAAAATTAAAACCTTAGTTACTAGAAAAATTATAATATGATCTACAATTCGTAATTAAAAAACAAATCATTTCCAAAATTATTTAAACAAATAAAAGAAGAATCTCGAAATTCAAATAATATTTATTAATTTCAATTAAACCTCTAGTTGAAGAATTTTTATACATGTATAGGTGCGTGAATTCTGGTTATTTTGTATATTTTTTACGAGATTCTTAACTACAGTAAAGCCGCTGTGAATTTGGGTACACGGTGATTTACCTAACTAAAAATAGTTATCTCAAGACAACGAACATTAAAACGGTACAACAAATATGAACGCAGAAAATGACTCTCCTTTGCCTAAACCGCAATGGATTTATCGTGTAGGAATTGGGCAAGATAGCCATCGCTTCCTCTCTGAAAGTTCTGCAAAACCCTGCATTTTAGCTGGGGTAATCTTTGAAAACAGTCCTGGTTTCCAAGCCAATTCTGACGGTGATATAATCTTCCACACTATTTGTAATGCCATCTCTTCTGTAACTCATAGAATCATACTAGGAGAAGTTGCTGACGAGCTTTTTCATACTCGTGGTATTACTGACAGCAGTGTGTATCTATCTGAAGCTATAAAATCCTTAAAACCAAACCAAATGATTTCTCATGTAGCTATTACTATTGAAGGAAATCGTCCTAAATTTCTTCCTAAACTCTCTGCTATGCGACAAAGTATTGCCTCAGCTTTGAATATTCCTATAGGATCTGTGGGTATTACTGCAACTTCTGGAGAGGGATTAAGTGATTTTGGTTGTGGTGATGGTGTACAATGTTTTTGCATACTCACAGTTATGGAGTATTGCGGCTAATAGACATCGATAACATAACGACGCTCTTCCTTTAATTGGGAGAGCTCATCTTTCCCCAGGATCTCTTCTAGAACCTTTTTGACTTCACTTCCCAACATCTTACTTCCGCAAACAAAGAAATAGGCACCATCTTCATATGCCTTTAAGATAAGATCTTTTTCTTTCTTGATTAGATCTTGCACATAGATCTTTTGATCACCGTCACGAGAAAAAGCTAAGAAAAGCTTTAATAACTCACTTTCGATAGCTTGTTTCCAGAAATCTTGATAATAGAAATTTGCTTTTTCGAATCGTTCTCCGAAAAAAAGCATATTTATTCCTGGATCATTATTATAAATACGCTGTTGTACGAAGCCTTTATATGGAGCAATTCCTGTTCCTGATCCAATCATAACAATTGGTTTATTTTGAACATGATCTCCAATAGTAAAATGCTTAGTAGGTTGTATGAAGGCGTAACAACTCTCATTTAACTCTAATTCCTTACATAAAAAGAAGGAACACACTCCATAACGTTGCTCATATTCCCCAGGATAACTTATAAGCCTGATGAGAAGCTCAATCTTCTTCTCAGTAGAGTGTGGTGCAGAAGCTATTGAATAAAACCGAGGTAGCAAAGGTAAGACACTCTGTACAAATAGTTCTACAGGTATAGCGGGCTTATACTTTTGGATAGCCTCATAAAGACTGATAGAATCTTCTATATCGGGGAAAAAGGACTTAAGCTTTGTAGAAAGCTTATCTACATTCGCATGACATCTGAGGAAGTCGTAGAGAGTGACGTGAGAGGATTCTCGAGTCTGTACTAGTTGTTTTGGAGAATAACTTAGACATTCGAGAATCTTCTCAACAACACTTTTAGGGTTCTTAGGAAATATACCCAGAGAATCTCCTACCTTATAAGAAAGACTAGTCTGTTCTGTACTGAAAAACAATTGATAGACGTGGCCTGCATCAGAAGAAGCAATGCTAGAATCGCAATAGGAAATGAGCTCTCTTGAGAGAAGAGAAACTCTCTGAGCTTTAAATTTCTCTAACAAATGCATGGCCGAGTCAAATTAAACTTATGCAGCCTTGATCTTAATATCAACCCCTGCTGGAAGGGCCAACATCTTTAAGGCATCTATAGTCTTTCCTGTAGGATCTAGGATATCTATTAAACGCTTGTGCGTACGGATTTCAAACTGCTCCCTAGACTTTTTGTCTACGTGAGGAGAACGCAATACAGTGTACACTTCCCTCTTTGTAGGCAAAGGAATAGGACCTGCTACACGAGCACCTGTTCTTTTAGCAGTCTCAACAATATCTGCAGTTGACCGATCTAGCTGACCTTGATCGAATCCTTTCAGACGAATACGAATTTTCTGTTTTTGCTGCTTCATATATTCCTTACTTCTTAACAATCTCTTCTTGAATTTTTTGAGGAACCTTAGCAAAGAAGGCAGGTTCCATTGTTGATGTTGCTCTTCCGGAAGTCAAGGATCTTAAAGATGTTGTGTATCCAAACATTTCACTTAAAGGAACCTCGGCATTCACTTGTGCCATACTTCGTGAAGATTCCTGACCTAAGATTTTCCCACGACGGCGATTTAAATCCCCGATAACATCTCCCAAGTGATCTTCAGGAGTCGTTACTGCAACTTTCATAATGGGTTCTAAAATTACTGGAGTAGCTTTTCGACAAGCTTCTTTCACAGCCATTGAGCCGCATATTTTAAACGCCATCTCACTGGAATCTACCTCGTGATATGACCCAAATACGATACTCACTTTAACATCCACTAAACCATAGCCAGCAAGAACGCCTGTATTTAAACCTTCTTCTACGCCTTTCATAACCGCTGGGATATATTCCCTAGGAATGACACCGCCAACAATTTTGCTGACAACTTCATTACCTTTTCCTGGTTCATTTGGTTCAATTTCAAGGCAAACGTGAGCATACTGTCCACGACCACCAGACTGCTTTACATATTTTGTTTCGCTACTACCATTTTTGGTAATTGTTTCTTTATAAGAAACCTGAGGTTTACCAACATTAGCTTCGACTTTAAATTCACGAATCATACGATCGCGAAGAATATCTAAATGTAGTTCACCCATTCCGGAGATAATTGTTTGTCCAGTCTCTTCATTTGAGGTAACACGAAAAGTAGGGTCTTCTTCAGAAAGTGCACTTAATGCTTGAGCTAATTTCTCTCTATCTCCCTTGGATTTTGGCTCAATAGCCATATCAATCACAGGTTCGGGGATTTCAATCCTTTCAAGAACAATTTCCTGATTATCATCACAAAGTGTATCCCCTGTAACGGAATATTTTAAACCTACGCAAGCACCGATATCACCAACAGTAAATTCATCCCGATCTGTTCTTTCATTAGCGTGCATCTCTAACAAACGTGAGATACGTTCTTTCTTATCTTTAGTAGAGTTAAGAATTGCTGAACCCTTCTTAAGGGTTCCAGAATAGATACGGATAAAAGTAATACGACCTACATAGGGGTCCGTCATAATTTTGAATGCAAGAGCAGCTAGAGGCCCATCTTTTCTAGGCTCTAGATGAACTTCTTCATTGTTCTTTAGATTAATTCCGTGGATTACGCCACGATCTTTGGGCGAAGGCAACCATTTTACGATAACATTGAGTAGCTGTTGCACACCTTTATTTTTAAAGGCGGTTCCACACAATACAGGGTTAATCTTATTTTCAATAACCCCTGTGCGCATCGCACTATGAATTTCTTCTTCAGTAATAGAATCTGGATCTTCAAGTACTTTCATCATGAAAGCTTCGTTGCTTTCATCTACTGTAGCGAGCTCTTCGAGAAGTGCGTAGCGAAGTTCTGCGCATCTCTCTTTAAGTTCTTCAGGAATTTCACGTTCTTCCCATTTAGCACCTAAAGTTTCGTCTAAGAAATATAGAGCTTTTTGAGAAATTAGATCCACCATCCCAACAAACTGGCTTTCAGCACCAATAGGACAGTGTACAGGAATAGCGTTAGCGCCAAGTTTTTCTTTCATAGATTCTATGGCTGCAAAGTAATCTGCACCCATACGATCCATTTTATTTACGAAAGCAATTCGAGGAACACCGTATTTATTTGCCTGTCTCCATACAGTCTCCGATTGAGGTTCAACTCCAGATACTGCGTCAAATACAGCTACGGCACCATCTAAAACACGAAGCGACCTCTCAACTTCAATAGTGAAATCTACGTGACCCGGGGTGTCGATGATATTGATTTTACAGTCTAACCAGAAAACAGTTGTTGCAGCAGAGGTGATAGTAATCCCTCTCTCTTGCTCCTGTTCCATCCAGTCCATGGTGGCTCCGCCTTCATGAACTTCACCAATTTTATGAGTTCTTCCAGCGTAATAAAGAATTCTTTCTGTCGTTGTCGTTTTTCCCGCATCGATATGCGCCATGATACCGATGTTTCTAATTTTGCTTAAATCGAATTCCTGATCACTCATGAACTTGTTGTGCCTCTTCCAAACCGAGATTAAATATTATTTTACCACTTATAATGAGCAAAGGCTTTGTTTGCTTCAGCCATACGGTGGGTATCTTCACGTTTTTTAATAGTAGCTCCCTGCTTATTGAAACAATCAATGAGCTCGGTTGCTAATCCCATTTCCATAGATTTTCCAGGCTTTGCTCTAGCGTTTTTAATAATCCATTGCATAGCCAAACAATCTCTTCGTCCCGAAGCAACTTCTACAGGAACTTGATATGTAGCTCCACCAACACGACGAGAACGAACTTCAAGCAAAGGCTTTGCATTTTCCAAGGCTTCTTCAAAAGCTTCTAGAACATTCTCAGCTCCTATTTTCTTAGAGAATCTCTCTAAGGCTGAGTAAACTATCTTTCTAGCGATGCTCTTTTTCCCATGCATCATAACTTTATTAATGAACCTTTCTAAGGTCACACTTCCGTAGATAGGATCTGCTGGAATTACTTTCTTCTCAGCGGCATGTCGTCTTGACATATAAATTAACCTCTAACTTCTCATTCCTAAATAAAGAATAGTCCTACTTAGGACGCTTTGCTCCGTATCGAGAACGGCTTTGTTTTCTATTTTTAACAGCAGCACAGTCTAGAGCTCCACGCACGATATGATACCGAACACCGGGCAAATCTTTAACCCTACCACCTTGAACCAAAACAATGCTGTGCTCTTGTAAATTATGCCCTTCACCGCCAATGTAGGCGATCACTTCTTGGCCATTAGACAAGCGCACCCAAGCAACTTTACGTAAAGCTGAGTTTGGCTTTTTAGGAGTCTTTGTCTTCACTTGTAGACATACACCACGTCTTTGTGGGCATTTCTGCAAGGCTGGAGATTTCTTTCTAGACGCGCTAGATTGACGCTTTTTACGTATTAATTGATTAATGGTTGGCATGTATCCTTCTCAATTCAACCTAACTACTATAAGGGGGAAAATATAGAGTAAGGATCCCTTTGTTTGCAAGGGCTTATTTTTAGACAAGAACGAGAGTATAATCATCTGATATTCAAAAAAATCATTCTAATATGAAAAACTTATTTTTCAGTTTTAGAATTGAAAAAACAACTCCCTGAATTCATAGGAGGAAAAATTAAGCGTTTTCCAATAGAAGATCGGTAGAATGAAAACAATAATCTACTACATTATCGTTGATATAACCGAAAAGAAATCCTAGAACTATTTGATGTAGTTCTAGTTTAGAACTATAAGCTGTTTCTTTGCCGTGTTGAATAAAATAGATACGCGAAACCTCTGCGGATGTATTCTGTATAAATATTGTAGGGACAATATGAGAAAGGAGCCGTCTGCCCATAGCTATATCAGACATCCCCGTTATAGCCTCGGTTGAACTTTCTGATAAAAAAAGAACATCTATATAGGGTAGTAATGACCAAATCCGACTTCTATATTGACGAGCAACACGTGGATTGTTGAGATCGAGCATGATTTTGCAGCTCCGATCACCCACTTTTTTTAAAAAACTTTCTATATAAAATCCGCAAATAAATAACTCACTATCAATTAAAGTATATCCCCCATCGGGAGATAAATACATTTCTGTAGATCCGGGGGTTTCCTGAAGGAAGTAACACAAAGTATCTTCTTGATTGGGACAGCGTAGGATAAGACGAAGCTGCTCCAGCTCATTAAATGCAGGCCCTTGTGCTGTCTGTTTTAAGTAGTGAAGATAGGGCTCCCCATTACGCAAACTTATAATGCCTAGATTGGCTAATTGATCTTCTGTAAGACTTAAAGGTTCTTTCCTCGTCACCCTAATAGGATTTTCTGGAAAAGCCTCTTTGTACATAAAAAAAATTTTTTTAATATCAGAGCTACTTATATCTTGTATCTCACCTACCTGCATACTGCAGTTTTCAATAAAATCTTTTTGAACATCGAGAATAATATCGATAAATGGATTCCCCAATACAGTAAGAGATTTAGGGGCTATCCAGGGAAAATCTTCAGAGTATGCGGAAGGAAAGGCTCTGCCAATTAAAAAAAAAGTTATTAATACGAAAAAACGAAGATAATGCATAAAAGAATCTCAAAAATGATCTAAATTACAACAGTAGATTCAAACTTTTATTTTAAGTGTTTTCTTATGTCATTTTTTTTATAATATTTATTCTTATAAATCGAAGGAAACTTATGACTACGGAAATCCCGGTCAATTCTTTACACGCGGACTATCAGAAGCAACTATATGCTTCTTCGCGAAATATTGTGATGATTGCGATGGCAACTGTATTCTTTATTCTTGCTTTGATTTTATCCGGTTTAAGTTTCCTCCCTCAAGCAGTACTACCTTTTTCAGGAGCCTATTTTGTTATAGGTTCTTTCTTAGTTTTCATTGCAGCCGGAATATTATTGATCAATACACTTTGTGATTTGTGTGGCAATCTACGTCCCTTCGCTTCGTTATCTTAGAAAGAATATTTTTTTTTACCAACTTGTTTATTCTGAATAGTTTTTTCTTGAAATTAAAAATCTTCGCTCAAGCCTGAGGATTTTGTGTCGATGTTACGAATATCCACGATCAACAAAGATATTTGTAATGATAAAAATACTACGTCTTTGCGCTCTTGTTCTAACATGCCTTCCTAGTTTCTCTTTTTCTTCCGAGTTACTGCATGAAGAAGACATCCGAAAAACTGTTGATAAGCTAATTGAGTATCACGTAGATATTCAAGATATCTCCTCGGATATTCTCATGCGTTCATTAGTGGGATACTCTCAATCTTTTGATCCTCATAGAGCTTATCTCACAGAACAAGAAGTAAGTAATTTTATCCAATCTATGGATATCAAGAAACGCTTATTGAAAAATTATAAAACGAATAATTTTTCAGTTTATCAAAATTTGAATCGTGTAGTTAAGGACAGCATCATTAGAGCACGTCAGTGGCGAGCTGAGTGGTTGTCTGATCCCAAAGCTTTAATTAAAGAAGCTTCCTCACATACGCTTATCAAGAAACCCAAACAATGGGCACATTCTACTCAGGAATTAAAAGAGAGACAGCATTCTTTACTTCTCTCGTATATTTCTGTGTATTTAGCAGATAGTTCTAAAGACAGGTATCAGGGCAAGGAAGCTTCTTTAACTAGACTCTGTGTACGCCAACTCGAAGCGTATGAAAACCCTTATTTAGGTGTTAATGATTATGGTGAACCTATGTCACCTCAAGAGGAGTCTCATCATTTCCATGTTCGCGTAGTTAAAGCTATGGCACACAGTCTAGATGCGCATACGACATACTTTAGTAAGGATGAAGCTCTTGCCATGCGTATTCAACTAGAAAAAGGAATGTGTGGAATTGGTGTAATCTTAAAAGAAGATATCGATGGGGTAGTTGTAAAAGAGATTATCCCTGGGGGACCTGCAGATAAAACTGGAAACTTGCATATTGATGACGTGATTTATCGTGTTGATGGCAAGAGTATAGAAAATCTTCCTTTTAGAGCTGTATTAGACTGTCTCAGAGGCTCTCAAGGATCTGAAGTCATCTTAGATGTACACAGCCAAGATCAAAACCGTACAGTGAAATTAAGACGCGAGAAAATTAGTTTAGATGATCGTCGTGTGGATGTTTCTTATGAGTCTTATGGCAATGGGGTTATTGGAAAAATTACCCTACATTCTTTTTATGAGGGAGAAAATCAAATCTCTAGTGAACAAGATCTAAAACGTGCGATTCAAGGTCTACAAGATAAGAATCTCCTAGGGCTAGTTTTAGATATCCGAGAAAATACAGGAGGTTTTCTTTCACAGGCCATTAAAGTTTCAGGATTATTTATGACTAACGGAGTCGTTGTTGTATCCCGCTATGCAGATGGCAGTATCAAACGTTACCGCACGGTGTCTCCTAAGAAATTCTATGACGGTCCTTTAACCATTCTTGTTTCGAAAAGCTCCGCATCTGCTGCGGAAATTGTTGCTCAAACGCTTCAGGATTATGGCGTAGCTATAATTGTTGGTGACGAACAGACTTACGGGAAAGGGACAATCCAACATCAAACAATTACAGCAGATTCTGATAAAGAGGGATTCTTCAAAGTTACTGTAGGAAAATACTACTCTCCTTCTGGAAAATCTACACAACTTCAAGGTGTACGCTCTGATATCCATATCGCTTCGCGCTATTTTGAAGAACCTTTAGGAGAACGTTATCTAGAACATCCCCTACCTGCGGATAGTTGTGATAATGTGATGAATGATAATTTAGGAGATCTGGACTCCCATATGCGTCCATGGTTTCAAAAGTACTATACTCCAAATTTACAGAAAGAAGAGACTGTGTGGAGAGAAATGCTTCCTCAGTTAACTGCGAATAGTAAACAACGACTAAGTGAAAATAAAAACTACAAGATCTTTTTAGATGGACTAAAAGATCCCTCAGAAGCAATTCGATCTTTTGGAAGCAATGATTTACAAATGGAAGAATCTGTGAATATTTTAAAAGATATGATTCTTTTAAGAGATCGTAAGTCTGCCATTTCTTTAGGAGGCTAAATGCCTCCTAATGTCTCAAAATATTATAAAGTTAATGACTATTCCGTTTTAACTATGATTTAGATGTATTCGTTACATCAGTACTTTCCGTAGTGAAAATCGTATTTGATTGGTTAATTTTCCCATCATCTAAAATATCTTCAGTTGTTGCTAAAAGACGTTTGCATAAACGCCATTTTTCTGGAGTACAAGGCTGTTCCATAAACACTGAGGTTGTTAGAAGTTTAACCAAACCGATAACTGCAGGGATTAAGAATAAGAAGGCATTTTTGCCAAGCTGACCTTGCAACACAAAAGTTAAAGCCAAACCAGCAATAAGTAGGATAATTCCAAGTACGATCATCGTGATTTGGAATGCTCTTGATTGTACAATTTTTGATGTTCTTACTGGATCAATTATATGTACTTTGCACCATCCCAATACGGAATTAATCAAAGTTACCTGTACTGTTTCGTCTTTCATTACATCCTCTAATCCCGGCTTGATTAGATCGACTATAATATCGCTATTCGGTACACCCGTTGTCATGTTAAACTCCTTCACTGAATACATAAGACGAAAAAGTTTAACTAACTCCGGTATTAATTAAAATTTTTAATTGAATTTTTGTAAAATTTTACACAGGTCGATTTTTAAGAAATAATGGGAATTTTTAAGATCGTAGAATAAAAAAAACCGCCCTAGACACAATCTAGGACGGCTTTTTCGTTAACAACTTTTAAAAGAATTTAAAAGATTAATAAACGTGTGTGTTTTCCGTATCCGCTACAGGTACTGTTAAAGTATCTGAAGAAAGGATAGCTTCTCCGCGAGCATCTCCAGGAGCAACTCCTTTCAATGTTACGGAAAACTCTACAGACTCCTTAGAACCTAGTTTAGGTAGAGCATCAAATACTACTGTATTACCTGTGATGGTTCCTTTTGTTGGACCTGAAGAAGAAACTGGTTGTAATTCCTTAGAGAACTTAAGGATTAACGATACGTTAGTATCTTCTGCAGAACCACGGTTGGTTACACAAATACGGTATACGGTATTTTCCCCTACGCAAATAGGATCATTGGTATCGATTACGCACATATGAGTAGCTGCGAGACCTTTCCAATGTGTTGTAGCTTCTGCGCAAGAAGTGCAAGATCCACAATCAGAATTGGTTCTTACAACAACTTGATTTGTAAACTTACCAGGGCTTTGCGCTTTAGTAAGAACTCTAAACTGAAGAGTTTCTCCTGGGCACATCTCTTTAATGCACCATACAGCTTTATTACAGCAGATTTCAGCTCCAGTAGCTTCTAAAATTGTAGCTCCTGAAGGTGCTGTATCTTCTATAATAACATCGTAAAGTTTGAGGTCACCTGGATTAGACACAGAAATTGTGTATTCTACAGGCTTACATACGTAAGACCAGTCAGCTCCAGAGATATTTACTTGTACGCAAGGCTCATTGATTACAGTAGTTACGTTAGCTGAACATTTATGTCCGCCACAGTAAGATACGGTAGCAACGTTAGTAATTTTTCCTCTCTTTTGAGGACAAAATTCTACAGCAAACGATTTAGTATCACCAGGACGCATATCTCCTAAGTTAAAGGAAAGAACGCGTTGTCCTGAGGCGTGAGTATAACCGTCGGGTACTGGGTTATCAACAACAACACCGCGGGCTATAGCAGAACCTGTGTTGCAAACTTCGATTTTGTAACAAACTGGGCAACGTAAGCAAGCGCAATCAGGGCCTTCTTGCTTGATGCAAATAGCAGGTTGTCCGCATTTGGTATAAGAGCGAAGCTCTGGGCAAGCACATACAGTAGCGGCTGTGAAGCAGCAACCTTCTTTAAGAGGTTTTACCCAAACGGTAATTTTGCATTTTTCACCTTGACCTAAGCGATCGATCGTCCAATTTAATTTGTTATCGGAAGTAGGTGTTGTTTCAGGATCACTGCTTATGAACTCAACCTCACAAGGAAGCTGCTGAGTGATCATGACATTAACGCAATCTTTTTTACCTACAGCAAGAATTTCAATAGGATATGGAGATCCTACTGTTGCATATTCAGGTACAGCTTGGCTAATTTCAACATTACAATCATCATTAACACGTACACAATACATTTTGCCGTAGCAAGACTCTTGTTTCGTATCTACTGATGGTTGGCATGAGTTATCTTGACAAGGATAAAATTCTTTATCACAGTAAGGGCCATTATTTTTTTGTTCTTGTTTTTGATTTTTATTACGGCCAAATCTAATTTTCTTGGCTGTTGTCTGCAAGATATTATCGTCTGAGCTGTTTTCAGCACTGGCAATAAATCTTGTAGCAAGAGACTCTGCAGCAGCGGCCTCTATCTTCCCGCTGGCAAATGAACTCGCCATACTAGTTAGCGCGAGGACCGTAACTACTCGTCTGATGAGTTTGGACATAGGGATCTCCTATCGCGTGTGTTATTTTTTCTTCTGCCATCGGGTAGAAAGTTATTAACTCTTACCCTCAACATTTAAGTTTATTTTCATAAAGGCAGTTAGCAGGGAAATAATTTACCTCCTAACTACCTAATTAATTTAAGTAAACAGATAAGAACTGTTAACTATTGTTTACATCTACCATCTGAAGGTGTACAACCTTTAGCTTGAGGCCCTTGAACTCCTGGATTGCACTCAGTACCGCATGGTTTAGAGCAAGAAGGTGTGTAGGTACCACAAGGACTGCATGCGTTATCTTTCTTGTTGAAAGTGTTGCAAGGATTGCAGGACTTAGGTGCACAAGGATCTTCAAAACAGCAATCTACGATACGGCAGCAGCTACTTAAGCCAAAAACACCACAACATACTGCAGCTAGTAAAACAGCTTTCTTCATAAGTTTATAACTCCTTTCTAATTAGAAAACTTAACGCGCTTGATTTCTTATTAAAAACCCTTTCAATTTTTAATAATTAATAAAGCGCTTTCCCATGAACAATATTACAATAGAAAATAAAAATTTTATCAATTCTTTTTTCTATTTATATTTTTCTTAAACTAATTATTTTTCTGATAGCAAAAACCAAACTAGAGTATTAACTAAATTAAGTTCGTTAGATAAAACTATATTATAGAAGAAACTAGAAGAGTGTCATTATGAACAACTTACGTTCACTACATTGATAGATAGGAATTTTTATCTCCATTAAACCATTGATTATCATCAACATGTGTTTTTATTGTAAAAACAATACTTTTAATTAATAGATAATAAAACAAATGTTGTTCTAACATTTAAATAAATAGGGAGTTGAGAAATGAAAAGATTTTCTTTTTTGCATATGGTTGTCTTTACGTCTCTGTTTGTTTCCAGCTGTTCCTATGCCCCACCTCCCCGTAGTTATATTCTTGCACAAGGACGTGTCCCACTAACTAAGCAGGCGAATTCTTTAGAATTCTCCCTAGCCAAGTCGGTATTTCAAGCATCCTATCCACAAAATATATAGTTTTATTTTGTAAACCCGAGGCGATGACTACTTTGCACACGACAAGACTAAAACTCTAAGATCTTGTTCTCAAAGTTGTCTTCCTTAAGAATCTTATCAATAGCTGTTTGAATCTTTTTAGGGACCCCTCCAAGGAGATTTTGAGCATGAACCATGCGCATACGCGTACGAGGTTTACCTAATAACTCCATAGAGTCAAACAAGGGTAATCCTTGTTTTTTCCCCGTAATAGCTACGTAAAGAAGAGGTATTATTACTTTCTTATGGTTTAGTTGAAAGGCTTCTGAAAGCCATTTGGATCCTAGATAAAACTGATCTTTAACCCACAAATCAGCTTTTTCTAAGTATTTTACATAGCTGTAAAAAAGAATGGCAGCTTTCTCCTCGGAAATTGCTGCTGGTAAAAGTTCTTCCTTTGAATATGCGGGAAGAACTGAAAAGAAAAACTCTGTTAATCCTGTAAACTCTGCAAGTGTTGCAATCCGAGATTGGCAAAGAGGAAGGATCTTTAAGAAAAACTCATCATTAATCAACCAATCTTTCAATCTAGCCAACAGACTTTCTGGTGATCCTTCGTGATTTAGATAATGCTTATTCATCCAATCTAGCTTACGAGTATCGAAAACTGCTCCAGATTTTCCAATCCGTTTAGGATCAAAATTTTCAATAAGCTTCTCTAACGAATATACCTCTTCATCTCCCTCCATACTATAGCCCATAAGGGTAAGGAAATTCATGAAAGCTTCTTTGATATATCCAGCATCACGATAGTAGAAGATAGAAGTGGGGTTTTTTCTTTTAGATAGCTTTGTTCCATCTGGATTTAAAAGTAATGGCATATGAAGGAATGTGGGTGGCTCCCAACCAAAAGCTTCATAAAGAAGCAAGTGTTTAGGAGTAGAACTCAGCCATTCTTCTCCACGGAGAACATGGGTAATTCCCATGAGATGGTCATCTACTACATTAGCAAAGTGATACGTTGGGAAACCGTCTGATTTCATAAGAACTTGATCATCGACATCTGCCCAAGGGAAAACTACTCTACCTTTACAGTAATCTTCGAGAACACATTCGCCGGTAAGAGGAACTTTTAATCGGATAGTATAGGGTTGGCCTTCCTGAGTGCGAGCTTCAATTTCCTCTGGAGAAAGATAGCGATAGCGGCGGTCATACCCCCCACGATATCCCAGAGTCGTAGCAACAGCACGCATTTCTTCAAGCTCCTTAGGCGTAGCAAAACACTTGTAAGCGTAATCTGTTTTTAAAAGGAGCTCAGCATACTCTCGATAGATTTCTGTACGTTCTGACTGTCTATAGGGGCCGTAGGGACCCCCAACATCTGGTCCTTCATCCCACTGGATACCACACCATTGAAGGGCGGAGAAAATATTCTTCTCATAATCATCACGGCTACGTGTTTGATCCGTATCTTCGATTCTCAGAATCATTTTCCCGTTGAATCGTTTTGCAAAGATTTCGTTAAACAAAGCCATATAGGCTGTCCCTACATGAGGATCTCCTGTAGGCGACGGCGCGACTCTTACACGTACGTTTTCCCAAGCCATTCTTTTTTAATCCTAAGACGAAAGAGACTTGATACCTTGAACCTAGTTATTTCTTCAAGAGAAATCCTATCTAAGCATCTCTATTAATCAAAATTAGTGGCGGGCAAAGAAATAAACTCTGCATCCCTAATCAAGCTACAGAGTTTCTATAAAAATTTACACGCAGACCTAATCTATCTGCATCTAAACAGAAAATTGAAAAAAATACGAGATGTTAGAAAGGCGAAAGAGATAAAAGCAGTAGCTAAGAAGCGGAAGAAGATAAATACGAACTAGTCGTTCTCAAACAAGAGGGTTCCTGAAGAAACAGTATCTTCTGGAGTAGCTGTAGTATGTTCAACAACCACAGTCTCTTTTATTTTCTTCACTGTTTGCTTATTTAAATACTCGTCCTTATATCTATCAATCTCTGATTGACCGATAACCCAAGCAGCGCCTTTGCGTTCTCCTCGCATAGTTCCTGTACGCGTAGCGTAGTAAACTTTTTGCACAGGAATTCCCAACTTATCAGCTACCTGATTTACGGAATAATATCCCCTATCGTTATCAAAAAGTAGTTCACCTTGATAAAGAGACTTCTTTCTTGAATAGCGGTTACGCTTATAGTCTTCCAAATCCTTAAGATTGATTTCCCATCGGGTTGTTTTAGAAGCCCTTAGTTTCTTTTGTTTGATTGCCACGTAAATTGCTTGACGTGTCACATTATGCAATTTTGCAGCTTGTGTAATAGAAACCATCTCGGTTCCTTCTTGTACCTCAAGTTGCTGTGCATCTTCCCTGTCATCTAAATCGAAACAGCTTTCATGTTGTATGCATTCCATACGTTAGCAAACCTCCCCCCTCAACATATTCTAGAATTAAAACAACCTTAATAGTTAGTAGTTCTTCCTTAATTTTTAGAAATTTTTAAATAAGTATTTTCCTAAGAAAAGCTTTATTAATCAAGCTTTTTTGTTAATACAAAGTTGATGTTTTTGGTTTAAATCTTAATAAAACCAAATTACTCTATCATTTTATTAATATTTCTTAACATTAAAACGCTGATGTCGTCACGACACAAGCTTCTCTGGACGTAAGCTCCTTCTCCTGAATACTTTTAAAATGGAAAACGATTTTATGAAATGTAAAGATCAAATCTTGACCTCCACAATTCAAAAGTCTTTACTTAGTTATTTAGAAATAACTATCTCAACCTCTCTGAAAATCAAATAGACAGGTCAAAAAAAACCAAATTTTATCGTAATAGCGTTCATCTTTTCTCCGTTAGACTGTCCGACTATTTTTAAAAGCCTATTCAACTATGATAAAGCATCCTGAAGTGTATCCTTACAACTCCGGTCACTTTTACGAGTATTAGCACCTTAATTTTGAAGACAAACCTAAGGTAGAGACAACAGTGCCATAGAGGATCTTTTACGTAAAAGATTCTCTACCCGGACACAAATACGCTGCGTATGGTTAAAGTTCTTCCCCGTCAGCTGATGCTGCAGTTGGATCTCCCGGATCAAAATGATCCGTAATGTGTTTAACTACCTTCTGTATAGTTGTCTTCTGAAGCACTCCTTGATGCACCAGGAGATACTCCCCTACAGGGATTTTCTTACCAGGAAAGCTAGGAGCACTAAGATCTAAAAACGGAGCTGCAAAACAATTATTTGTCTTAAATAAACCGTCCCCTATTAATCGAGATTCGCAATCCACTCCATGTATAAATAATTCTGGACAAACAAGAGATTCGCTTAATTTTGCAGAATTTATCTCCCAACTTAATAATTTTGTCGTCCACTCGCCTATTTTCCCCATCCATTGAGACGCAATCGCTGAAACAGACTTTGGACCACGATCCTTAATCACAAACCAATTAATACCATCGCTTCCATCGGTAACTTCTCTACTCAATCCTAAAGCTTGCACCAAAGTACCTAAAGAATATCCATAAGCAATAATTTGTTTTGCCTTCGGCCCTTTGGGATGATCCCGAAGATAACGAACACATGCTTGATAAGATGTGCCTAGAGATTCGCGTGAAACAGGCCCCTTACTATGCATAACTCCGGGATAGTTAAATACCACAACGTTGGCTTCTGCCTGTTTTGCAATATTTAGTATCCAATCATCACCCTGACGAAGAATTGCTCTATTTTCGAAACACTCACTATTCCCCAGGGAAATGAGCATCCATCGATCCTTTCTAGCTTCCGGGAATGTAATCTTCATAACATCGATGAACAGATCGTCATTTTGAATAGGAATACGATCCACAGAGCTTACATAGCCACTATCTATCCAATGATTCACTCGAATATGAAAAGCTTCTTGTAACAACCTTCTGATAAAACACAATTGCCCTGTAACTGCTCCTCCAGCCGCGGGAAGTACGATATTCTGACAAATTTTCCCCAAAACCCAAAGCAAGCCTAAAGGAATAAATAAAATAATTCGGATAATTAACTTAACTATGTCCCAGATAACACCAAGTAACTTGTAAATCAAAGGACAGCGTGTCCTCCTCTCGTATGCTCGACGAGCAGATTCGGAAGAAAACATAAAGATTTCAGGTTTAGGATCCATCGCAAACAACGGATTGTTTGTAACAGATGATTGGGTGACTGAAAACATATCTGCTGACGAATATGGAAGTTAAAAGTAGACATTTTAAAAAAAAATATGGAATAAAACAAAGAAAATGTTTCTATACGTCTTATTTAAATTAAATAATTCTCATTACTAAGAATATATTTAAAATAAAAACTATCAAGAAATTCATCTTTAATCATCCTTAAAATTTCATAAAAAATCCGAAAAAATCACTCAAGACAACTACTCTTAGATCTCTTTCTACGAGATGAGACGTGAGAAAATGCTAATCCTGGATTATACTCGGGGTTATTTTCATTAGCTAGAATATCGAGAGAAAATGAGCTTAGAAAGACATCCAGCTGTCAATAAAATTGGGTGAGTAATTTAAAACTAGATTGTAGAAAAACTCAAGAAAAAAGTATTAAGAAATCCTCTATATTGAATACAGCATTTTCATACTCAGAAGATTAAAATTGTACAGTTGCATCTTTATAATTTAGCGGAAGAATATGGAAATCTCGCACCAGCAAATGAATTACTCCTCCGTTAGAGGATTGGGATAAACGTGGTGTATAGGCAAGCTCTAGAGGTTTATTCCAATTAGCTTTTAATGTGTCTATTCTATCTCCTAATCCAAAGGCAATACCTTCTAAATTCCTCTCTCCGTGGTTAAGATAGAGTTTGAGATGGTTTCCTGGTAATAGCTTTGGATAGCGCACCTGATGCACTACGGTATAAAATATCGGCACGGGATTACCTTTCCCGAAAGGCTCAAAAAGATCTATAGAAGATAATAAATCGTAATCTATTTCATCAAAATCTGCCCGAGCATCCAAAGGAAGTGTAAGAACTGCTTTATCCTTTTTTAATGATGAATTTACGAGATGAATAAACTTCTTCCTAAAAGTTTCTATTTGATCTTCATTAATGATAATTCCCGCTGCAAAATCGTGCCCACCATAGGATATGAATAGAGAAGCACATTTCTGTAATATCCCAAGAAGGGGGAAAGAACCTATAGTTCTCAATGATCCTTTACCCACACCTCCTTGATTAGAAATGATGGCTACAGGCTTATTGTAGGCTTTAGCAAGGCGTGCGGAAATAATTGGAATAACTCTTGAATGCCAATCTTTTGACGATAATACAATAGCAGCTTGTTTAACAATATCGGGTTTATTTTTCAGAATTTTTTGTATATCATGAAAAACATCAGCTTCTATCTTTTGTCGTTCCCTATTTATCTTGTCGAGATATTGAATGATCTCATCTGCTACCTCTGGATCTTCGGTAAGTAGTAGATCAACACCTTTAGAAGCATCAGAAAGCCTTCCCAAGCTATTGAGCTTCGGAGCTATTTTCAAAACGATATCTGTGGAGGTAACTTCAGAAGGCTTCACTCCAGCAAGGATACATAATTTATGAAGTCCTAATCGCGATCCATTAGCTATCTCTTTAATCCCGTGACGTACCATAGTGCGGTTTTCTCCTAAAAGAGTTCCCACATCAGTTACTGTGCCTAAGGTCACTAAATCCAATAGGTGTTTAATATCTACTTTTAATTTTGGATTCTCTTTTTTTAACGCATTGAGAACTCCACGTGCGAGTTTAAAGGCTACACCTACACCCGTTAATTCTTTATTTGGATAAGCACGATCTCTTAATTTAGGATTTAAAGTTGCTATACAATGGGGAATTTTACCTGTAGGCATATGGTGATCTGTAATAATCACATCAATGCCCTGCTTGTTAATATCACTGACTTCTTTTCCCGCGGTAATGCCACAATCCACTGTAATCAATAAAGTAACATTCTCTTCTTTCATCTTAGCAATTAATGAAGATGGTTCTCCATAATGCTTTAGTAGAGCTCCCAAAAAGCAGTAGCTAACTTTCACATCTATAGATCTTAAAAACTCTACGAGAAGAGCGGCCCCCGTCATCCCGTCAACATCACTATCCCCATAAATCATGACGTGCTCATTGCGTTTCTTAGCAAGAAGCAAACGCTCTACAGCTTTGGACATATCAAGTAAGAGTTCTGGATCATGAAGATTATCCAGATGTACATACAGAAAATCTCGGACTTCATTCACAGTTTGAAATCCTCGAGAAATAAAAATTTGTGCAGCTATCGGATGAAGATGTAATTCCTTTATAACTGCAGCAAGCAATATGGGATCCTGCCTGGGGTATATCCAGGTAGGATTAGGTACAGGAGAGTTATCTTTAGTTGCCATAGATTTTCGCGCCGTAAACTCTTTAGAAATCTATTTTTCTAAAGAGTGTTTTCTCATCCTTCCGTACCAAAACAAACGACAATCTAAGACTATTGTCGTTTTCTTTCCTCTTTACGAACCATAAATAGAAGAAGAGGCGGTGCTATGTATAGAGATGATAGTGTACCTAAGAGAATACCTATTGTCATGATGAAAGCAAAGTTAAAGATTGATCCCCCACCAACAAATAATAAAATTAGTAAAACCGATAGCGTTGTTGCTGTGGTCATTACTGTTCTTCCTAAGGTTTTTTGTAATGCATCATTAATTAAAATCGGCATGGGTGTAAATAATTTTTCCTGCCGATCTTCACGAATACGATCAAATATGATTAGGGTATTATTTAAAGAATACCCCAAGACTGTCATTAAAGCTCCAATTGCTTGTAAATCAATTTGTATCTTTTGCAAAAAGAAATGCGTAGCTATTAATACAGCGCAGGTAGCAACGAGATCATGAATCAACGCACAAATAGCACTAAACGCATAACGCCATTCAAAACGCAAACTAACATAAAGTAGTATAATGAATAGAGCACCCATCAATGCTATAAAAGCTTGTCGGCGCATCTTACTGGAAAACTGACCACTAACTTTAAACCAGAAATTCTGTGCATCTTTAAAGTTATCAGAAGATACATCCACTCCTGTATCGGAAAGTAAGCCCATAACTATGGATAAATTAGGATCAAGAGCCTCAGAAATTTTCGTCTCTGACGCTTGTACTCGAGTTAATGCATTCTGACTGAAATAGATCTTTATCTTCTCAGAAGAGTCGAAAGTTTTAATTTTAAAGTCTCTAGAAGATAAACCTACCTGCTTGAATTTATCTCCTAATTTATTACGGAACTGCGCAACATCTATAGATTTCTGTTCAGCCATATTCAAGGTGAATGCATAACCACCTTTAAAATCCATCCCTAAAACAGAGTTCCAAGCTCCAAAGCCTAAAGCAACGCATCCTAAAGTAATGACACTTCCAGACACCATCCAAAGTCTTTTGCACTCTTTTAAGAAATCATGTTTGATACCGATGAATTTATTCATCATATGTAGCTGTGTTTCTTGAGTTTTATTCATCCATACCATGAAGAAAAATTTCGTCATGAATAAGGCTGTAAACATCGAAGAGAAAATCCCTAAGATTAGAGTAAGAGCAAATCCTTTAATCGGTCCAGTATCCAATACCAGAAGAAGGAGCGAAGCTAATACTGTTGTTAGGTTAGAATCGAAAATAGCGCCAAAAGCTTTTTTATATCCTGCTTCTACAGACTGCGCAAGACTGCGCGATAATAAATATTCCTCACGGATTCTCTCAAAAACAAGTACATTAGCATCTACAGCCATACCCATAGCAAGTACGATTCCCGCCAGTCCTGTGAGAGTTAATGGAGCATCAAGATATTGTAGAGCTGCCCAAATCAATAGAAGATTTAAGATAACAGCACCCGAAGCTATAACACCACCAAACTTGTAGTAAACGCTCATCAAAATTATCAAAACAGCGAGACCTAAACATATGGAGATGATCCCTTGGGTGCGTTGCTGCTTACCTAATTCAGGAGAGATAACTTCTTCACTGAGAACCTCAGGAACAAACGACATAGATCCTGATTTTAAATCGGTAGCTAAGCGGTTTACTTCACGATGAGAAAACTTCCCAGAAACACTGGCGTGATCTTTTAAAGGGGCGTTTAATACAGGATCACTAATCACATAGCCATCAAGAACCACAGCCATCCTCCAGCCTCTTCCAGAAGAATATTGACCATTGGTTGTTCCACTTACTCCTTCCTGGCAATAAGCAGCAGTCCAAGCATGGAAATTCTCCGTAGGAGAATTATCCTGAGCTCTTTGAGCTATTGCGGTATCTTTTACTGAAAAGTTTAAAATATAACCTTCACCTACAGCAAATTCCGGACGAATATTTTTTAAAGAAGCACCATCTAAAGCATAGTTATGGAAAACGATTATTAAGGGGTTAGCTTTACCCTCGACATCCTTTTCAATAGCAATCATTGAATATGTCGTATCCAAATGAGAAGAAGAGATTTCTTCATTGATTTTAGGGAAGGCAAGACCTTCTTGTTGTAATTTTGTGATTGCTTCTTTAACGCTAAGAGGTAAATAGACTTCTTGGTCATTAAAAATACGACTTGCCAATCTGTTAATAGCTTCTGGAGATGTAGTTTCTTGACTTTGTGCTGTAAACCATAGGTAATCTAAAAACCTCTGCACTTCATAACGTAATGCAGAATAATGAGAGAACTTCTCATTCACTACATGGAAAGTCATTTGAGATGTACCTAAAATCTCTTCTGAAGAGATTTTAGTAGATCCAGGAACACTCAGATGTACATTATCCCCTTCCCTGCGTATTTCAACTTCTGCAACGCCTAATTTATTTAAACGTGCGTAAAGTTCATCAGAAACTTTAAGAATCCCTTCTTTATCGGTTAATTGCTTCCCTTGATGATCTTTAAAAGCTAAACGGATCTGCTTCCCGCCGATGAAATCAATCCCCAAGCGAAGAACACTATCGCCACGAGAATATTTTCGTATGTTAAGTTTGAGATTCTCAATAAAAACACTTCGATGAGGCACAGCAGCACGTATACGCTGTTGATTATCCATAGAACAACTAGATTGTTTGTATTGCTCATGCCAACGCACCCATTCTTCTTGACGGTGCTTCTCAATACGATTCAGATTTTCTAAACGATCACGAATATCACGAACTTCAAGACTTGCGGTTTCTCCTTCATTAGTGACAACAAAATTCTCTCCCCAAACATCGAAAAATCTCTGTAGCGGCTCTTTGATTTCTAAAACCTCATCTTCTCCGATACTCCAAGGAGTCGCATCTGTGTGAGCAAAACAATTGTATAGATTCTGTAAGTCCTTATCGAAGACTTTAGCGTCCTCTATTGTTCCCTTCTCATATTTTGCCGCAACGGAGCGTAATCCTTTGAGCACTACGTAAATAGATCCTTTAGAAAAATGAGAACAACTTTTCTCTGGTGAAAAAATAAAACAACCAAAAGTGTCGCTTTCTTTAGGTAAACGACAATATATAGGAAAATGTTCACGAATAAGATCGCAGGATTGGGCTGGAGGTCGATTTAAAGCTAGTGTGGCTAAATGCTCAACCATCCCCTGATAAATACGATGCCCATGTAAAACAATTTTCCCACTTGCATCTTTATCACTTAGATTAAACGAAAATCCCTGAGTAGATTCTTGTGCGGTTCTTTGAAACTTATGTGCTAATCTTTGCTTTTCCTTCGCTAACCAGGAATCGAAATCTAAACGTTGTTCTACAGACAACTCTTCACGTTTAGCAAGCACATAAGGATCAAAACAAAATACTAATTTTCTTTCCTTTGAGAGAAATTCTATCGAAGAGAAAAAAGGAGATACCGCGCTACAATCCAAAGAATTATCTACAATACGCGTGGAGGTTTTCTTCCATCTTTGAGATCTTGTTTTCAGATTGTGATGCACATCTCGCAAAATAGATTGATGCTGTTCGGTAAGGTCCGAGTTAGCAAATAGGCTTTCTAATCGCGCTAAAAATGCTGAATAATCTTTCTCAGAGGAAAAAAAATAATTAAGTAACGCTGGAGTCCTTAACTTTGGAAGGATTTCTAAACCCAAAGAAAGATTCTTGGCTAATTGCACCACACTATCTGTAGATGCAGTGTTCCAGAATGAAGTATAGCCGCATGAACAGGAACCAGGAGGAGCCAAAGTAACCAAAGAAGCAACAGCACTTAGAGTTTCTTTCCCTGATTCACTATCTTCTTTAGTATAAGGAACGAACGAGAAGTCATTTTCTGTTAACGCTGTAGTTAAAGATCCGGTAACTTGAACAATACTATCTTCTTTTCTTTCATATCCTAGAACGTATAAACGCGAAGATTTTATGGGGACCGTAGGTTCACCATAAACCATATTTTCAAGAAAAGTATACGCATCCGCATTATCTTTGAAATGAATATTCACTACCCCAGGGATGCTAGGATGTTGTGTAATATGTCCCCGTAATTTTAATGCAGAAAGTACCGAAGAGATCCTAGGTATAGTATCACTACGCACTTCAGAAACTTGATTCGTTAATTTTCGAATGATCTGTTGTGCTTCTTTTTCATCGACCTTTTTATTTAATGGTCGGGAATAATAAAGACATGTGGGCAATACATAATACAGAGCCAATCCAAAAACAAAAACAATTATACTTAAATTGCGTCCAAATCTCTGTTTCATTGTGTGGCTCTTTTAATTTAGTGAATATTTTGAATAGAAATACTAATGAACTAAAATACCAATTGAAAATAAAATCGTCAAATGGAGACCTGTTTAGGATTTTAAACAAGTAGTTCATTACGAGGCTATCACTATAACCCCAAGGTGATACTTATAAGTTGGGGCTATCTCTTCTAATGATTATTTTGTAAACTTAGGTTTATCAAAAATCAATCTACCCCAGGGGAGTGATCCTTTAGGGTAAATTAAATCACGTGACACCAAGAAGAATTTGATAGAGCAAATTCAGAGAAAGATAGGCTTTCTTGACTTGGAAACACAACATTGGTGTCTATGGATCTTAATGGAGCAACACTTTCAGGATCAACAAGAGTTATAGTTATTGGGAGTTTAGATTTATTTTCAGGAAGTACTATCTCTATAGCCAAAGACTCTGCAGCCTGAAGGAAAGCTGTTTTAGAAAGAACTTTTGCGGAATGAATTTCCCTGCTGTCTAATCCTTTTACAACTCCCAAAGGAGAAACTAAAAGACAAATCCCCTCCTTATTTACAAGACGGGACATTGACACCCTCTCTATTGCTGCTTTGAAAGCTTCAATGTATGCTTCCCTATATATCGTAAGTAAAGAAGAATCCATTTGAGATTCTTCCTGACGCAATCCAGGAATATGGGTAAAAAGCACTTCCTGAGGAGTCGGCCCTTGAGGTCGATCACGCCAAGGAATGGTTACTATTTTTTCTTGGGAATCACAAGTCCTCAATGTATTTCTAATACATTCTTGGATAGAGGAGGGTAGCTGAAATACTTCTTGATACAACGTTTGTGTTGTTAACCGTCCACATCTCATTGCCTCTAAATCCAATTCTTGAATTAAGATTGTGCCATTCTTCTTAACAGATCTTTTTTCTAAAATTTTCTTTAGATTTTCTTTAGTCCCTTCACAGATATGAATATTTCTATTCATTTGATGACAGTATATTCCCGGAGATTGAAGACGCCACTTCCGTAATAAAGAAAGGTATTCCTGCTCAGTTATCAAAGAAACACTATGTTGACGATAACATAATTTTGGAATTTCTATACGTGTCCATGCTCTTGCGTACTGACAATACGCAATAATGAATAAAAGAATCCCAAGGATTAGCAATCCAATACATGGGAGAAAAGTTTGGCACATACTAGCAGCCATTACACTACAGGCAAATGCTGCTGTCCCTAATAATGCGAAAAGTCCTGAAATAACTTTTCTAGCTGCGTTCCGGGCGGTAGGAATATAATGAACACCGTCCTTCCCTTTTGTATACATAAATGCAAGTTTCGGAACATACCCAAAACATATTCGAGGCAATTTCATTCAAAATACCTTATAAGTTTGAAGTATTAGTCTCATGACTGAAAAACAACTACTTTTAAAAGCAACTAAGTATAACAAATCAAAGAAATAAAAAACCTCTAGGATCTTCGGAATAAAAAATTTTTTATTGCTTTTGTAATTATATAATTGCAAATACCCCCATATATGATCCTCAGGATGATTGATCTATAGTGAATAGCAATAAGATCAAAAAGTTTGAATCCCTATCCTAAAAAATATATGCGTAGATAGAATTGGGGGTTATATTATCCTCATCAAACAGAAATTCAATAATAAGATTTACTTTACATTTCAAATAACTATATCTTGAAATAGTTGTAGAAAGATTTATTAAGTTTATATCCCAAGAAGTTTTCTTTTACTATTTATTATCTTTACGATTCAAGAATGTCAACTTGTCAAGATATGATATTTCTTCTACTATGCCTCTCAGAGATTCCAACTTTTTAGGGTTGTTTTGCCTTCCGAGAAAACTAAAAAGCTCTTTGTCTATTATTTTGGCTTAAGAAGAGGTTCAGCTGTTGTTTTTACAACCCAGTCATAACGCACTGCCACAACTAACGATGTAGATATGTCTCTCACCTTAAAACAGGCGGATCAAGCTAATCTATCAACGCAGTCTCTACCGAGACATGTTGCCATCATCATGGATGGAAATCGGCGTTGGTATCAGGAACATCAAGCACAATGCTCTGTCAAATATTCTTCTGGACATTATTATGGAGCTAAAGCTCTACCCAAAATCATTGAGTCTGCTTTTTCTCTAGGTATTGAGGTTCTCACATTATTTGCCTTCTCTACAGAGAATTTTCTAAGATCCACTGAAGAAGTTAGAGAACTTTTCTCTCTTTTCCATTCTCAATTGGACGAACAGCTTCCCTACCTTATTGAAAACAAGATCCGATTACGCTGTATAGGAAACTTATTAGCCTTACCTACGCACCTACAACAACAAATTTCTAAGATCACATTAAAAACTAAGGAATATTCGACCAAAGATCTTGTTCTAGCAATTAATTATGGTGGAAAGGATGAGTTAGTACGTGCATTTAGAAAACTACATCAAGATCTCATAGATCAAAAAATATCTTCAAACTCTATTTCAGAAGAGATAATTCGCTTATATCTAGACACTTCAGATCTCCCCGATCCTGATCTATTAATTCGCACTGGTGGCGAAATGCGTGTCAGTAATTTCCTCTTATGGCAAATAGCGTATACGGAGCTATATGTAACTGATGTTTTATGGCCAGATTTTAAACCTGATCATCTTCTAGATGCAATTAAAGCTTACCAACACAGATCACGACGAGGAGGCAAATAGCCATGTTGAAACTGAATAAGTTCAAAACTCCTTTCTATGGAGATCTTTTTCAACGAGTTGTTGTACATTCGTTGGTTCTTACTTTCCTAGTACTTCTTCTTTATAGTTCTCTATTTCCTGTAACATCTTTTGCTTTGGGATTTATCACTGCTCTTTGTAGTGCTGTAGGAACCTACGAATATGGGACCATGGCCAAAGTTAAGATGCACTACGCATTCCGTTTGTATAGCGCTATTGGATCTTTTATTTTTATTTTCACTAGCTTTATTGCAATTCGCTGGCATCATGTACTCCCAGAATTTATTTCAACAATTCCCTGGTGTTTCTTATTTGTTTGGATAGCTATCAACGTCTTTAGATCGAGAAAAAATAAATGCGGCCCCTTGGAAACTTCGGGGATTACTTTATTTTCTATGCTCTATGTAGGTATTCCTGTTCGCTTATTCTTAAACATTCTTTACGGATTTATCCACACAGATGAACCATTTTTAGGTGTCTGGTGGGCGTGTTTCCTCATTGCCACAACAAAGGGAGCAGATATCTTCGGGTATTTCTTTGGAAAAGCATTTGGTCAAAAGAAAATCACTCCTGAAATCAGCCCGCATAAAACTATTGTAGGCTTTGTAGCAGGATGTTTAGGAGCTACATTAATTAGTGTGGCATTCTTCTTACAAATTCCCACTAGATTTTCTGATTATATCACTATGCCAAGTATCTTAATTGCCTTAGGAATCATTCTTGGAATTAGTGGATTTTTTGGAGATATTATTGAATCTATATTCAAACGTGATGCTAAAATTAAAAATAGCAATCAGTTAAAAGCTGTAGGTGGTACTTTAGACACTTTAGATTCTCTACTACTTTCTACTCCCATTGTGTATATTATACTTTTGATTACGCAAAAATCTGTGTTTCTAAGATGATTATTACAATAGATGGTCCTTCGGGAACTGGGAAAAGTACAATAGCAAAAGCCCTTGCCAGAGATTTAAAATTTAACTACTGCAATACGGGGGCCATGTATCGCACCCTAGCCTACACACACTTGCAAGAACCTTGGAAAGATTTTTCTATTCAAGAACTTATAGATAACCCTCCCTTTTCATTTTCATTTATTTCGGGGCAACCTTTAGAAGCTTTTTTAGATGGACATCTCTTATCTAGAGAACTGGGAACTCAAGAAGTAGCAAATGCGGCTTCAAAACTTTCTCAACTTCCTGAAGTGCGCTCTTTCATGCACAGACTCCAAAGAAAATATGCGGAATTAGGCAACTGTGTTTTTGAAGGAAGAGATATGGGCTCCAAGGTCTTTCCTGATGCTGATTTAAAAATCTTTCTTACAGCGAGTGCTGAAGTGAGAACCACACGAAGACTAAAAGATCTACCAGAAAATTCTCTTTCAAAAGAAGCTTTATATGCTGAGCTTGTAAAGCGTGATGAAGCAGATAGCCAACGCACCCACGATCCTTTGATCATTCCTGAAGATGCTATCATTTTAGATTCTTCAGATTTGACAATAAGCCAAGTTCTAGAGAAAATTTCAGCTTTAGTTTCCCCGAATTTGCCATGATATTTACAGTTTGTAAATTCCTTACCAGAGTTGCTTTTACCCTATTCTATAGACATAAAGTTTATGGGGTAAAAAAGAATCTTGTTAGAGGAGCCGCTATCATTGCTTCTAATCATAATTCGTATTTAGATCCGATAGCTCTAAATTTATCTGTTCGTGGTTGTCTGCATCACCTGGCACGTTCTACGTTATTCAGCAATCGGTTTACAGGATGGCTACATAAAGAATGGGGGTCTTATCCTGTTAAAAGAGGAGGGGGCAACTCTGCAGCGTTTAAAGCTGCTTTTGAACTCTTTAAAAAGAAGAAAAAGCTCATTATTTATCCTGAAGGAGAGCGCAGTCCAACTGGAGAGCTACTCCCCGGAAAAGTTGGTGTTGGTTTAATAGCTATTAAAGCTCGAGTTCCTGTAGTTCCCGCTTATGTTGGAGGGACTTATGAGATTTTCAATCGTTATCAAAAATTCCCTAAAATCTGGAAAACTGTCACTTGTGTTTTTGGTACACCGCTAACTTTTGATGATTTGATTGATAATGACACTCTAAACTCTAAAGAGATTTATCAAATAGCTACCGATAGAATTATGAGTAAAATAGCTGAGCTAAAAACTTGGTATGAAAATGGCTGTATAGGAGAGGTCCCCTAATTACTATGACTCTGCTTTCTTATTTATCTTCTCTATGTCGAGAAGCAATTCTATCAGCATTCCCTCAAGTAGAAAACATCTCTCCTGACATTACTCAATCTACAAAAGATCATTTTGGTCATTATCAATGTAATGATGCGATGAAACTCGCTCGCACATTAAAAATGGCTCCCAGAGTCATTGCTGAATCCATTGTCAATCACATTCCTAAAGAGATTTTTGCTTCTATAGAAATTGCTGGCGCAGGTTTTATTAATTTTACATTTTCAAAAGAATTTCTAAATAAAAGTCTAAAAACATTTTCTGAGGATTTATCTTCAGGATTTCGTGTTAAAAATCCCCAAAAAGTTGTTATTGATTTTTCTTCTCCGAATATTGCTAAAGATATGCATGTGGGACACCTACGTTCCACAATTATAGGAGATTGTTTAGCACGTGTTTTTGCTTTTGTAGGCAATGACGTTTTACGCTTGAATCATATTGGTGATTGGGGAACAGCTTTTGGCATGTTAATCACCTACCTTAAAGAGGAACCTTCTGAAAATATAGAGAATCTCGAAGATTTAACTACGTTATATAAAAAAGCACACGCACGCTTTGCTGAGGATACAGAATTTAAAAAACGCTCACAAACGCATGTTGTTGCTTTACAAGCTGGAGATCCTGAAGCCTTAAAATTATGGAAGCAAATTTGTGATATTTCTGAGCGTGCTTTTCAAAAGATCTATAATGTTTTAGATATTGCTATCGAAAAACGTGGAGAGTCTTTTTACAATCCTTTCCTTCCTGAAATCGTTCAAGACTTAGAAAATAAAAATCTCGTTACTGTTTCTGATAATGCGAAATGCGTTTTCCATGAGGGTTTTTCTATCCCCTTAATGGTACAAAAAAGCGATGGAGGTTATAACTATGCCACCACAGATTTAGCTGCTATGCGCTATCGTGTACAAAATGATGGTGCTGATAAAATTATCATTGTCACCGATATGGGACAATCTCTGCATTTCCAACTTCTTGAAGCTACAGCATTAGCTGCAGGCTATCTGCCCAATAAAGACACCTTCTCTCATGTAGGTTTCGGTCTTGTTCTCGATTCTGAAGGGAAAAAATTTAAAACACGTTCTGGAGAGAATATAAAACTCAAAGAATTGTTAGATACTGCTATAAACCAAGCAAAAGCCACCTTAAAAGAACACCGTTCAGAAATGTCTGAAGAAGAGATAATAGCACGTGCTCCTATTTTAGGTATTAATGCAATCAAATATGCGGATCTCTCTTCCCATCGCGTGAGTGACTACATCTTTTCCTTTGAGAAAATGCTTCGTTTTGAAGGCAATACTGCGATGTTTCTTCTTTATGCTTATGTACGTATCCAGGGAATAAAACGGCGTTTAGGAATTGAAAAGTTAGATATAGAAGCCACAGCAAGTATTCAAGAACCTTCTGAAGAGGCTTTGGCTTTAGCTCTGTTGCGCTTTCCAGAAGCTATTGATTTGACTCTTAAGGAGCTCTGCCCACATTTCCTAACTGACTACCTATATATGCTTACAAACAGATTTAATGCTTTCTTTAGGGATTGTCATATTGAAGGATCTCCCTATCAAAAAGAACGTTTGTATCTTTGTGCTCTTGTTGAAAAGACACTAGCTACAGGCATGCATTTATTAGGGCTACAAACTTTAGACAAATTGTAAAATTAAAGAGTTACTGGATCTAAAGATAATAAATGAATTTTCGCTCCCAGAGAATTGAGTTTTCCTACCCAATTATAATATCCGCGATCTAATAGCTGAGTGTTCTCTATTAAAGAGGGACCGCCTTCAGCAATAAGTGCTGCCATAATATAAGCAAATCCAGCACGTAAATCAGGAATAACAAGATGCGAAGCTTTTAAAGGTGTCATGCCGTGAATCACAGCGCTATGAGGGAAATTTCCTGTAGCATAGCGACAAGCCTTTGAGCTTAAACATTGGTAGAATAATTCACAATTGGCTCCCATCTGCTGTAAACCACGTAAATATCCTAAACGATTCTCGTGAACAGTTTCATGAATTACTGAAGATCCCTCTGCCTGAGAAAGGAGCACAGAAAAAGGTTGCTGCCAATCTGTAAGGAATCCGGGGTGCACATCTGTTTCTAAGACAACACCACCTTTCAAAGGCTCATTATAGAAAAATTCTATCCCGGTTTCTGTAACTGAAAATCCTCCACCTATAGATCGTAAGGTCTTAAGGAAGGGAATCATCAAATCCTGCTCAGCATTTTCTACTAAAACACGACCACCGGTAAGTACCGCTGCCATACCAAACGAAGCTGCTTCTATCTTATCAGGAATTACCCAGTGATCGATCTCATAGAAATCATCACAACCAAAAATTTCTATAGTTCTATCATTATCTGTAGTGATTTCCACACCGGCTTTTTGTAAAAACAATATAAGATCAAGGATTTCTACTTCTAAAGCAGCATTCTTAATGATCGTCCTACCTTGAGCACGTACAGAAGCTAAGATTAAATTTTCTGTAGCTCCTACAGAAGGATAAGGCAAAGTAATGTAGGCCCCTATGAGACCTTTAGAAGCAGAAGCTTGATATCCATGCCCATCATAAGCAACTTTTGCTCCAAGTTGTTCTAATCCTTCAAAATGAAAGTTCAGAGTCCTTTCCCCAATAGCATCCCCCCCAACACACGGAACGACAACACCTTCGGGACAACGTGCAAGCAAAGCTCCCAACAATAAGATAGGAATGCGGTTCACCCTGGAAAATTGAGCAGATACCTCAGACATACGAATCTCAGGTGTATGAATTTCTATAACTTCTGCTTGCTTATCCCAATGAACTATGGAACCTAGAGATTGACACAACTCAACTGTCAAACGTACATCACCGATATCAGGAACGTTACGTAAAATGCATTTGCGATCAGACAGTAGCGACGCAACAAGTAACTTAGTTGTAGAATTTTTCGCCCCAGACACACGTACTGAACCTTGTAACACACAACCGCCAAAGACCTCTGCTGCCGCCATTCTTTGCTCCTCGCCACCATTTTCTAATCATCTTAAAGAAACGTTAACTCTCCCTAGCGTTATTTTCCATGCAAACTTTTCATTTTTTTTAAAAACAAAGGTCTTTTATCCACAACAATTAAAAACTATTAAAAATTAAAGTTAGTTTATTAACTAAATAAAAACTCGAGATATTAATAAATAATTTGTTTTACAATCTAATTAAATTAGAGTTTTTTTATTTAGTTGTTAAATCATGACTAGTCCTATTAATAATCCATCTACAACGAATGTCACGACTACTACGACAACAACTCCTGTAGTAACGACATCCACATCCTTTGGGGGCCACGTTGTATCTACTACAGGGACTGAAGCCTTAGAAACAACTGCGCAAACTGTTAGCACAACAGCAGAGCAAGTAGTATCTCAGGCAGAATCTGATGCTGGGTCAGTGATTTTTACAACTCAAAGAGATATAACTACAACAGCTCCGACTACAGGAGGTGCTGCTGCCACGGCAACAGCGGCAAGTCTATTAGGATCTCGTATTCTCGGAACGGGGAGAGCAAGAACCGATAGTACATCAAGTAGTGATAGTAGTGTCTCCGACGCCTCTAGCGCACAATCAGCTCACGAATCTATTACAGGTAGAGGTGAAACTGTAGGTACTGAAGAACTCCCTACTGATGTAGATTTAGGGAGTCTTGCCGGTCTCCGGAGTTCAGAAGCTGCCGATGGTGCTGAAAGAGCTCAAGGTCCTGGTGGCCTACCAAGTATGACCCTTCCTAAATATGATCCAACAGATAAAGCTTCGATTATCAAATTCTTATCTGAACCATCTGTACAAGCAAAATTACAGACTAAAGCCAACCATATTGTTTTTATGGATGAGTCTAGAGGTAGCTTTATTTTCGTAAGAAATGGTGATTGGAGCACAGCGGAGTCTATAGCCGTAACTAACGGAAAAACAAAAGAGCCTATCACAGATGTTAAAGATTTAGAAACATGCGTTGCTAAATTCTGTGTAGGCTATGAAGCTATGCAAGCTGACTGGACAAACAATATTCAACCACGCATCACAGGAGAAACTGGAGAACGGGGAACTTACGATCACCTACTTATGAGCATGAAGTTTAAAACTACTGTGCTCTATGGTCCTTGGAACACTAAAGAATCTAGCAGCAATTACACACCTTCGGTATGGCGTCGTGGTACTAAATGTGATTCCGGACCTATCTGGGGTGATGTTGGCGGTTTGAAAGGAATTAACTGGAATAATTTCACTAAACCAGACGAGGGCACAGCATTCTCAAAAGAAACAGGGAAACCTCTACCGCCGCAACCGCAGCCTGGCCCTTACGCTCCTCCTATTATCAACGTTAACTTGGGAGGCGTCAGCACTAGCGTAAATGTCACCGGTGGAACAACAACAACTACTGTCAGCTCAGCAACCACACAACCTACAGATTCTTCTGGAGATGGCGGTCGCGTTACACATGATCAAGGTGCAGGAGCTGCAGATTTTGATGATGTAGAAACACAAAGTACAAGTACTCTAGATGATGAGGAAATGCACTTTTCAGATGATGGAGAAGGTTTTGATAGTTTGACTCCTGCACCCGCAGGACCTCCTCAACCTCCTGGGCCTCCACCTCCAGCTCAAGGTGGTGTCAATATCACAGGAATGCCGACAGCTACTTTACAGCAAGTATTGACCAATGCCCGTCAGCATTTAGATACTGTCTATGATCAAAATGGTGTTCATCATCAAGGAAGCCAAGACTTAGGTACTGTTGTTAGAACATCGGAAGACGGTACATACACGCCTACAGTATTGTTAAATAACAATCAAGGTGATGGTGGACGTGGGGTGCAACGAAGAGATTCCAATAACGACGATGATGGTAATGAATTAGGTAATATCTTAAGCCATGTCCGTCAGCATTTAGACGTTGTTTATCCTGGAGGTGGTAAAGGAGAGCCTATTCCTGTAAATCAGAATCTTGGAGATGTAATTAAAGCTGTTGAATCCGGAAACACACCTGAGCCTACCCAACCTGAGGGAGTATTCTTTGCAAGACGTATCAACATTGGTGGTGATAGCACAACGACAACGCAAGGAGCAGGAGGAAATGACGGTGTATTCCTTGCAAGAAGAGTTAACCTTGATGAAAATGGAAATATAGTCGGGGATAATGCAAGAACCTCTTCTGGATCACCAGTAAGTAGCTTAATGGGTGCTACAAGTGGAAATGTCCCGGGAGAATTAGAGCATCTTTTACCACAGTTACGATCCCATCTAGATGATGCGTTTGATAAACGAGGGAATCTCATTACTCCCCAAAAAACAAACGTAGGACAGCTCATCAAAGCTTTCCAAGAGCGTACGGGATCCGGCGGTCTTACTGCACCTGTAGCTGCCCGAACAGTAGTTACGAGTGGTCCTGTGCAACAACAATCTGCAACTGTGACACCTCTCCCTAAAGCACAGACAGCAGAAACAATCGCTACCGGAGGATCTCCCGATCTTCATGGGGCTGCTCAAGGTGTAACTGAAAGTTTGTCTAACTTATTACAAGCAGCAACGCCCTCTACGGGAAGTACTACGGTAGTTACAAGCGGTCCAGTGCAACAACAATCTGCAACTATCCAAAATCTCCCTAAACCACAAACGGCAGAAACAACTACTACCGGAGGATCTCCCGATCTTCATGGGGCTGCCAAAGGTGTGTCTGATAGTTTATCTAATCTATTACAATCTGCGACACCTTCTACGACAAGTACTACGGTAACCTCACCGGCTCCAGTGCAAGGGACAGCAACCTCCTCACCTGTAGCAGGAACTAAGCAAACAGCCGTCCCAACAACGGGAGGGGCTACTTCGGGAATCCCTCAAGCAGCTGCAAATGTTACAGCAACATTAAACAGTGTCGCTAATAAACTCTTACTGTTTGAAAAAGGTTCGAGATTACAAGAAGCAATCGATGGTGCAGATACAGGAGCTACACAAGGTCAACAGTTATTGAATGCTGCAAGAATGGCAACAACACAGCTATCAAAAACATTATCTAAAGTTACTGGAGCTCCTCCACCTCCACCTCAAAGGCGCTCCTAAGTAAAACTCTTAAGGCTTTCCTATAATTAGGAAAGCCTTAGGCCATATTATGATAAACCTCATCGGCATCATCAATTTGTTCTAACCATTCGATTAGAGCAAGATTGGCCTCTCCATCTTTTTCATCACAATCTACGAGACGCAAAGGGAGATAGATAAGCTTTTCCTCGGAACATGTCACACCTAATGCAACTAATTTTTCCTTCACGGAAGCTAGTTCTATGGGATCGCAAAGTACAATGAAATGCTCTTCATCATCATTATCAAGATCTTCAGCTCCCACATCAATCACATGAGATAATAGAGTAGCCTCATCTATAGAACTCTTAGGAACATAGCAGGCTCCCTTACGAGCAAAGTTATAGAGAACACTACCAGGTTCTACAAGAGATCCCCCACGCTTATTCACAGCAATGCGCATATCAGAAGCAGTACGATTTTTATTATCCGTCATGGCCTCAACAATAATCCCGACTCCCCCATGACCATAAAGCTCATAGGTAACATCTTCGAAATTTTTCTGATCTGCAGAGGACGCTTTTTTCAGGTTTCTTTCGATATTTTCATTGGGAATATTTTGATCTTTGGCTTTTTGTATGACTACGCGTAAACGTGCATTTGTTTTGGGATCAGGACCTCCCATCTTCACAGCAGCCATTAATTCTTTAATCGTCCGAGAAAAGATCTTTCCCCTTTTATGATCTGCTCTTTCTTTACGATATTTTGTATTCGCCCACTTACTGTGTCCTGCCATGTTTCTTACCTAATCTTGTTTTATATCCTTGCAACAATACGTAAATGTTTGCCTTTTCCCAAGCTATAGCACTCTCATACAATGGAAAGCGCCTCTCATATTCTTTGAATTTCTTCCCATGAAAAACTGTCCTTCCCGATGGAGAATATTCACGAGGAACTACGCTATGAACCATTTCATGATAAATAATATATTCCATAAAAAATAACGGAACAGATTCACGATCTAAAGAACGGTGTATACGTATTACCTGTTCTTCTTCATGATAAGATCCTAAAACAACCCTTCGAGCATTTCCCGAGCGTTCACGACCGAACCATCCGATTTTCAAATTCAAAGAACCTTCAAATAATCTCAAATTGAGATCTTGATATATCTTTTCTAAATCATACACTTTTCCAGGGGTACAATCGATAGGAATAGAAGATCTCACGCGAGTCGAACTGTATATCCCCGGCAAATGCATAGAAGATTTAGAAACAAGAAATGATCTAGAAAATTTCTTAAGGATCTTACGAATTTTCTGAAATGACATACAACATTACGATTTGCAAATCGATTCTAGCACAACTATCTAAAGATCTTTTTCCATAGTAATTTTCGCAAGATATCCGATCTCATCTTTATAGAAACGCCGTTGTCTTCCCACTTCAATAAAACCAAAACGCTTATATAATTCTATAGCAGGATTTTCCTCATAAACCTCTAAATAGAGGATCTCCAAATGAAAACGACTTTTAGCTAAATGACAGAGGTTATTTAACAATACTGTTCCAATACCTTTATTTCGGTAAGGCTCACCAACAATAATAGAGATTAATGAATGGTGGGACACCTTGATATAAGGGTTTAAAATAAGGGTAGCCACTCCAGCAACTTCACCTTTATATATAGCTGTTAAACTACTATGATACCGATAAAATCCTACCCAAAAATTCACACTATCGCGAATTTCTGCTTCAGTTTTTAAAGGGAATCCTCGAAGAATTTTAGGATCGTTTAACCATTGCTGCATATATACGCCGTCACTAGGAAGTGTATAACGTATTTCTAATCCAGGCACTCCTGTGTCTTTGTTCTCTGTCATGAAACTTCTCCATACTCTGATAAATACGCTTTGACGAAATCATCTAGCAATTCTCCGTCCATCATAGCCTGAACATTACCAGTCTCATGTCCTGTACGCACATCCTTGACCAAAGTATAAGGCTGAAAAACATAATTACGAATTTGCGAACCCCAAGCAATTTCTTTTTTATTTTTCCTATCAAGAAGTTGTTTTTCCAATCGTTCTTGAAGAATCTGCTGATACATTCTTGCTCGCAACATTTTCATACAGCTTTCACGATTCTGAATTTGACTACGTTCACTTTGACAGGAGACAATAATCCCCGTAGGAATATGGGTAATTCTCACAGCAGAATCAGTAACATTGACATGCTGTCCTCCAGCTCCCGAAGATCGGTACGTATCAATACGCAAATCATTCGGGCGAATATCAATTTCTATCTCGTCATCAATTTCAGGGTATACATCTACGGAAGCGAAACTCGTATGACGTTTCGCATTACTATCGAAGGGAGAAATACGAACAAGTCTATGCACCCCACGCTCTGCCTTAGCATAACCATAAGCATAATCACCAGAGAACTTTACGGTAATATGCTTAATCCCGGCAACATCCCCTTCTTGACGATCTATAACTTCGACTTTCCATTGATGTTGGGATGCCCAACGAGAATACATCCTAAAAAGCATTTCTACCCAATCACAAGATTCGGTACCACCAGCACCAGCATTTATCGTTAAAAAACAGGGATTTTTATCCACCTCACCAGAAAGTAAACGTTGTGTCTCCCATTCTGAAAGGATATTTTCACAGATAGAAAATTCTTTTTCTAAATCTTCACGAAGTTCAGGATCTGAAGAAGCTTCATTATCATTTAAGAAAAAAGTCAGATTATCGATTTTACTTTTGAATTCTTCGTAATCGGAAATTTGTCTCTTTAACGATGCAACACGTTCAGAAATTTTTCCCGCATTAGCGACATCTTGCCAAAAGTCCTCTTTTAAGGTTTGGTCTTCCAATTTAGCTAATTCTTGTCTCTTACCCTCAAGGTCAAAGAGACCTCCCGGCTAAAGCTAAGCCAGCTACTAGGCATTCTAACCGTTTATCTAAACTTTCGTGCATATGTTACTCTTAAAAAGACTTAATATTAGGATTCTAGAAAAGCAAAAACAATAAAGTCAATGCGTCCTATTTTTACAAATTTTTCTAGAAAGACTCTTGTTATTGCCTCTTATTCTTTATCTCTCCCAGCACCTCTCTAGATTGCCACCTAAGGCCCTGATAAAGAGTCATTGAGGAACGAATTCTATTTTTTTGTTTTGACGAGAAACCTTCTTGAAAGATAAAAAAGTTGCGATGAAGAGCTTGTGTCTCTTCGTACCACCTTTACTAGGAGTAACCGATGAGTCAAAAAAACAAAAACTCTGCTTTTATGAACCCTGTCAATATTACCCCCGATTTAGCAGCTATCGTTGGCAAGGGACCAATGCCCCGTACTGAAATTGTAAAAAAAGTATGGGACTACATTAAAAAAAATAACCTACAAGACCCTAAGAATAAAAGAAATATCCTCCCCGATGAAGCCCTAGCTAAAGTCTTTGGTTCTAAGAACCCAATCGATATGTTTCAAATGACAAAAGTTCTTTCTACTCATATTGTCAAATAAAATTACGAGTTGGCTCTTTTTCAGGATCCTCGTCCTGTAGGACGAGGAGAAAATATGTTTATAGTATTATTGTGGTCTTAGCTTCTTTATCTCTAGCCGCTGCGGTTCCTCTTGTAGCCTTCTCATGGGCAAATTTTATAGAGCCGAACTGGTTGCGAACATCTTTGTTAACATGGAAGCTACCTAAAAAGTATGCTCACCTTCATGGGTTGCGCATTGCTCAGATCTCCGACCTACATTTTCATAAATTTGTTCCTAAAAAATTTCTTAAAAAAGTTTCTTCTAAACTTTCAAAATTCTCTCCAGATATTCTCTTATTTTCTGGAGATTTCCTTTGCCGAGCACAAATAGAAGAGCGTTCAAGATTAGAAGCTTTCTTAAATACTTTATATGCACCTTTAGGGACATTTGCCATTCTTGGAAATCACGATTACCAATCTTATATTTCTCGCAATAGTCAGGGAAAAATAGATGTCATTTCTATGAGAAGTAGCCAGCCATTAAAGAGAGCTTTCGTTTCGATAACTCAAGGGTTATTTGGCTCTCAAGGTTATGCATATGCTGAGGGTCTTGAAAAACAAGAACCTAATAAGGAACTCTTACAAATATTAAAGAATACGCCTATTCGCTTATTGCATAATGAAAGTCACCTCATTGCTGATATGATAAATATTGTTGGTTTGGGAGATCTTTTTGCTAAACAATTTGATCCCGAAAAAGCGTTTATAAATTATAATCCTGCCCTGCCTGGTATTATCCTCTCTCATAATCCCGATACCGTGCATCAACTAGAAGCTTATCCTGGGGACATTATATTTTCTGGCCATACACATGGACCACAAATTTCTATTCCCTGGCCAAAGTTTGCTAACAGGATTATGAATAAAATCTCTGGATTAGAAAATCCAGATCTAGCACGAGGTCATTTCCTCTTCGGAGAGGAAAAAAGACAATTATATGTAAATCGTGGGCTTGGAGGATTTAAAAGATTACGCTTTTGCTCTCCACCAGAAATTTGTTGTGTACGGTGTGTATATGGACCCTAAATGTTCCTTAATTTTACTTAGTGGAGGTAAAGGAGAACGCTTTGGAGCAAATCAACCTAAACAATATTTACCCTTTCAAGGCCAACCTCTTATTCTACACGCATTAAAAACAGCTCTTCATATCCCAGAGATTACTGAAATCATTGTTGTTTGTGATGCAAGCTATCATCATATTTTTGAAGGATATTCTGTAAAATTCGCTCAATCTGGAGTACGTCGTCAAGATTCTGTTTTTTCAGGACTACAACACGTTATCAACCCCTGGGTTCTGGTTCATGATGGCGTACGACCTTTTATCTATCCCGATGAAGTTACCGATCTTATTACTACAGCCCAACAAACAGGAGCTGCAACATTAGTCTCTAATGTTCCCTACACAATCAAACAACGCAATCCTGTAAAGACTTTGGATCGTGATGCTCTTTCTATTGTTCACACTCCTCAATGTATAAAAACAGAGATACTTTTATCTGGTCTCGAGTTTGCTAATAGAGAAGGAATCACTTTGGTTGATGATACACAAGCTGCTGAACTTTTAGATATTCCCGTATCTTTAGTATCTAATAAACATCCGCAGATAAAAATTACCTATCCTGAAGATCTAACTATCGCTCATGCCTTACTATGACACGAGTCGTTTTACTCCTAGCTTATCAGGGAACTGCCTATGCCGGTTGGCAAAGGCAGCCTAATGATCTTTCTATTCAAGAAGTCATAGAAAATTCTCTGAAGAAAGTTGTAGGAAAACGGATCATTATAACTTCTTCAGGACGTACTGATTCAGGAGTTCATGCTTTTGGTCAAGTAGTGCATTTTTCACAACCCGACCATCCACTATTTTCACAAGCTCGGGGTATAAAAAAAATGCTCAATGCTGTTTTGCCTGGAGATATTGTTATCCGTGATGTTGTTCTTACCGATGACAATTTTCATTCTCGCTTTGCTACTATCGCCAAAGAATACCATTATACGCTTACAAGATCTCAAAAACCCCTTCCTTGGGAACGTTATTTTTCCTACTATCCACGGCATCTTTTAAACATAGAACTTATGCAAGAAGGAGCTAAATATCTATTAGGTACTCATGACTTTGCCTCTTTTGCAAATCATGGACGAGACTATAGTTCTACAGTAAGAACATTATTCAAACTAGAAACTATAGATAAGAATGAGACAGTAATCATTACCTGCAAAGGCAATGGATTTTTATATAAAATGGTAAGAAATATTGTTGGATCTCTTTTAGATATTAGCAAAGGGAAATATCCTCCTGACTACATTCAAGAGATCTTAGAAAAGAAAAATCGTAGACAGGGACCTCCGACAGCCCCTAGCTATGCATTATCTTTGCATCACGTATGCTACCCCCAACCTTATAATTGGTTTTGCACTCCAGAATGTGAAATCAATTCATTAAAAGAAGAGAAATAGTGAAAGTCTTTCCCACAAAAATCTTCGTGACTATCTTGAGATAGAGGCAAAATTGCATTCACAGCAACTAGTGTTGCTGGAATCCCTGCAAGTGCACGTAAACCTTTAATACTATCTTCAAAACCTACAACCTTCTCTCCTGCTTGAACAAACGCTTGATAAGCATATTGGTAACTATCAGGATAAGGTTTAGGGCGTTCATAATCTTCACGAGTTACCCAAAATTGAAACTGGTTAAGAATAGGAAGAACCTCTCGGAAACGTTGGGTAAGCACTTCTGAGGAATTTGTAACCACACCTATAGTCTTATTCTCAGCTAGTAACAATCCTAGAAAATCTTCAACACCAGGAAGTAAAGAAGGAACTTCAGTCTGTATTAATTCTCTGTAAACACGTTCACGATCATGGAAACATTGCGGGAAAAAAGACTCTGTATTAGGGAAAATCTCTAAGAATTTTTGTTTAAAAACTTCTCTTCCTAACATCGAAAATAAATAATATGTAGAGAAATCCATAGTAACATCCAATCTATGTTCTCTACATACCTCTAAAAACGCTCTGTAATATAAAGGTTCAGTATCAATAACCAAACCATCTAAATCAAAAAAGAAAACCTGATAATCATTGATATTCATGGCTATCCTAACAACCGCCCTATTATATTTTTTTTACCAACTAAATATAGTAAATCTCACACATCGTGAAATAAGCTTTAGAAGTTGTGCTATATTTCTATAAAATAACTAAAAACACTGGGTGAGATTCTAACCTGTGCACAGGATTCTTATTAAGATAAGTTTTGGATTATTTTTATTCCCTCTGCTCTGTAGTTGTACAGGTACTACAGAAGCACCGCGCAGACATATACGTGCAGGAAGAATCACCTCACAACAAGGACATTCTGTCGTTATTTATCCCGAAAGAAAAGAAAATCTTCTACCTAAATACTCCTGGTCTACTCCCCAACAACCGGTAATCACCGCATACTCATTTCACTGTCACGGATCCTTAATTTCTATAGAAACTGAGAAAGGAACTCTTTATGATTGCGACGGATTGAACCACAGCCTATGTCAAAATTTCCCCATACATCCAAGAATCATCGACATTACACGTCTATTAAATACACATTATCGCTTCTCCATAATCGAAGGATTTTGTTGTCATAAGCATTTCCGTTTTCTGAAAGCCTCTGGAAAAGTACTATCTACTAAACATCTTAATGGAGATGCTGCTCTCCTATTTACCGAGAAAGAATTTTCTTTAGATACTCTTTGTTCCCTCTTACGCCCTTTGTATAGAAAAAAATGTGCCTATCCATGTTCTGTAGATTTCATAACTACAGAAACAACTCTGAAAAATGAAGAATTTCTCATTACCCTGATACGAAAAGACGATGGAGTTTACCTAGTTATAGAAATGCTCTATGATTTAGAGAGAGCCCAGCCTATAGTAGCTTCTTCATCTTCCCTATCTTAAGAGATTTCCCTTGCGCTTATTAGAAAAGAACACGTACAGTGTAGACGCACTTTATGCCGGCGTGGCGGAATGGTAGACGCGGTAGACTCAAAATCTACTCTTAGCAATAAGGTGTTGGTTCGAGTCCAATCGCCGGCATAAGTTTTCTTTCTACGTTTTTTTCAGGTTGCTAATAAATTCGTTAGTAGTTTTTTTTAAGAAAAGCTACATGCCGAACCCCTTGCTTCCTATGAAAGAACAAGCTCTCTTACTTCTCCTTAAAAAAAAGAAAGGCTTTTTCTTAGCCATTCTTGATCTTACTGAAACAGAGCCCTCGCTAACTCCCATAGAACTTGAAAAAGTATTACAGCAGAAAAAAACACTTCTATCTTGTATAGATAAAGTGGATAACCAGATTAAAGAATTCCGGTACTGTTTTACTTCGGTACTACCTCAAGATATCCAAGAAGAACTCTCGGATATTCGAGAAATCATTACAAAAATTCTTGATACGGACAAACTCAACTATCTGCAAAGAAAAAAAGAGTTAGGAATTTATGAACAACAACGATTGTAAATCATGTTCTTCAACTCAAGAGCTAATAGAGATCAAATCCCGCATCACGCAATCATATAAAGAAGCGGATACTATCCTTACAGCAATTCCCGATGGAATTATCCTACTCTCAGAAATAGGTCGATTTTTAATTTGCAATTCACAAGCTCGTGAAATCTTAGGTATTCCTGAAGAATTAGAAATTCTGCATAAACCCTTTACAGATTTTTTCCCAGAAACCTTCTTTGGATTTTCCATAAACGAAGCTTTGCAATCTCTACCCTCTCCAAAAACACTACGACTAACATTATCGAAAAACGATCAAGATCGCGATGCTGAGATCTTCGTAAGAAGAAACTCATTAAACGGTTATCTCTTTCTACTAATTCGAGATCGCTCAGAATATAAACAGTTAGAAAACGCTATTGAAAGATATAAAAATATCGCTGAACTGGGGAAAATGACAGCAACCCTAGCTCACGAGATCCGCAATCCTCTAAGTGGTATTGCAGGATTTGCCTCCTTATTAAAAGAAGAACTCTCCTCTCCACGTCATCAGCGCATGCTCTCCTCAATCATTGAGGGAACACGTTCTTTAAATACTCTAGTCTCCTCAATGTTAGAGTATACAAAATCCCAGCCACTAAATCTAAAAGCTATAGATCTTCAAGAGTTTTTCTCATCACTTATTCCCCTACTATCGATCACATTCCCCTTCTGTAAATTCGAACGTGAGACATCAATCTCTATAGTACGTTCTATAGATCCTGATAGAATGAATAGTGTAGTATGGAATCTTGTAAAAAATGCTGCAGAAGCAACAGAATCTCCAATGACATTGACTTTGCGCTCATCTGGAGATATTTCGGTAACCAATCCTGGTCAAATCTCTCAAGAGATTTTCGATAAGCTATTTATTCCGTTTTTCACAACGAAAGCTCAAGGAAATGGTTTAGGACTGGCAGAAGCTTTAAAGATCATGCGTTTGCATGGTGGTGACATTCACGTAGAAAATGCTAACGCAAATGTCACTTTTATTCTAAAGATTCCTCAGCCCTAATACAGGGATCTAAAGATCACTTGGAGGAGTCCATGCGGAGGCTTGATACCCTTGGGTGAACGTGTTGGTATGAATGTTGTCAGTTGCTGTTCTTATTATGCTCTCACGAATATCGTTGACATTTAAGATAAATGGGCCATTAAAACCACTTCTTGCAGCTAAAAGCTCCTGAACAATTTCCACTAATCGATTCCAACTAGTATTTCCATAATTCTCAAAGTTGCAATCTCCTAGAGGGTTTGCGGCTCCCGGTGTTGTTCCTTCACTGTGGCCAATACTCCCTATAACTAAAGGAATCTTACCAGAAAAGTTCGACACTACCTTTAAGAAGTTATTTTCTTCCTCGGAGAAATTCTCTAACAAACCTCCGCTTCCTCTATGCATATTTTGCAACATCGAGAATAAGAAGCCAGACCAACGTGTATAATCGTTGAAGATCGTAAGCCCTGTTACGTAGTTATAGCAACTGAATAACCAATCAGAAAGTGCTCCTGAAGCAATGCGAATCTCAGGAAATTCACTAGCTAATTGATCGAATAGCTCATCCAAATGTGGTACTCCCTGAACTTCTGTAGCTAATGTATTAGCTCTTTGTGAAATAAGCTCTATTTGCTCTATGGTGAAGGAACCTAACAATGCAAAGAACCATTCACGTAAGCAGCGTTGTTCAATAATAACACGTTTTTGAGCATCAGTAGCATCTGTAGAAAGTTCTGCTTCTAAATACACTCCAGGACGCAATCGTCTACAGGAGATACCTGTTCCTATGTATCCAAAGAATCTCGGAGCAGCAAAGGCAAGCATCTCGGAAAAATCTAAATGTTGTAACTCAGTTTTTTTCCTTTGCTTAATGTTAGAAGATAAAGCAATTAACTGTGTGGCCAGCATACACATGGCCCCATCCTCACTATGCTCTGCCATTCTATTGGCATCTCTAAGAAGTCTCTCTAGCTGGGCATGCCCTGATCTTAATCGTGCGGTCTCTTCTGTATGCTGCAAATGACGATCTTGCATATCCTCTTGTAGTCGAGCTACTTGCGCTTCTAAAATAGACTTTTCTTGAGCATGACGTGTACGTAGATCTTGAATCTCTTGAACGAGTCTCTCTTTTTCTTGCTCACTCTGTTGTAACAGATCTATGTGTGTACGGTTTTGATCAATCGCATCTGTCATACGTGCATTAAGATTGAGTTTTTCCTGCTCTAATCTATTGATCTCATTTCTCAAAATATCTATAGAATTTCTTAAATCTGTCTCACCTTGTAAAGAGCTTTGTAAATTATCAATATCGCGATCGTAATCACGGATATTATCGCGCAGCCTACTAATTTCTATTTTAAGACCCGCAATCTCCTCATCCTTAGCTAACACCTCTGATTTAAGTGTTGTGTAACGTAGCTGCGACTCTGTTAATTGTGTACGTGCAACAGAAAGTGCGTCAGAAATCTCAGCTCGTTCTTTAATAATAGCTTCTAAATCCGTAGTTATCCTTCGGATTTCTTTTTGAAGAGCCTCTATTTGCGCATCAGAGCCTGGATTACTTTCTACAGTTAATACCAGCTCTCGCAACTCCTCATTTGCCTTGCGTAAACGTTTCTGTTCTGCTTCGCGTGTATCGATATCTCCTTGCAATGCTTGGATCTTAGTATTTAAGACTTTTTCTCTTTGTTCTAAAGCCGCAACTTGCAGAGCTCGTTTTTCACTTTCTTGAGCTCCCTGAGAGATACGACCATTAACAATAGTCGCTTCCTCAACAAGACTCTTATATCTTGTAAGTTGCTCTTGAAGTTGCCTAATAGCTAGTTCATTAACAGCTATAGTGTGGCGACATTGGTCTATTTCTTCTTGAGTATACTCACCTCTGGGACGACGATTGCGTAATTTATCTACCTTTTCATTTAATGCTTCTATGTCCTGAGTAAGCGCTAAAATAGTCGCTTCTTTCTCACGTAGGTTATTTGTTAATTGACTTATAGTTCCTGAAGAACGTAGGTACCTGTCTCTGTATTCACGGTTAAACGTTGTTCGTTCAGCTCCGTCTTCAACCAGTCCTTCAATTTCTTTATCCAAATCAATACGTCGTTTTGTTAGATTTTCATCCCTTATAGATAGAGCAATTAACGTATCATAGGCATGGGAGAGCCTTGATAATAAAACATTTTGCTCCTGCAATAGGGGATGAAGACCTACTATCAATCCTTCATGTTGTTGACCACTATCAACATCGTTGGCAATTTGATTCTCCAATAACCTGATACGTTGGGTAAAAGTATTTAAAGCAGTCTGTAAATTTGTAATAATTGTAGTTTGATTTGCTTTCTCGATACTAATGCCAGCAAGATCTTGAATCAGCAAACTTCTCTCTTGATATAGCGCTATCAACTGTCCGTCATAACTCGCCCCAATCACTCCTGTCATATGCTGATTGTAGGAACGATATAGAAGTTCCAGTTCTTCGCTGATACGTTCTTGCATCTCACGAAATTCTGATAGATCAGATAGTACGCCATGTCTATTTTCTGTCTCGGAAGATAAAAGACGGTATAAATGAACTTCCTTTTTACGCAGATTCCGATCAAATTTCGCTAAAAGATTCTCTCTTTCTTGAATTATTAGTCTTGGATCGCCATTAAGATCAAAACCGTTTATAGCTAAACCACGTGCATCCGTAGTCGCAAGCAGACTTTGAAGTTGTGTCTGTAAATCTTGAATTCCCACCCTCTGTATATCTGTTTTCTTATTCGGCCGTGTTGAAAAATGTAATAACAAACTGGTAACTAGTAAAACGCTACCAATAGCAACAAACACTACACCAATAAGCGCGGGAGTACCTGAAAGCAAACCTAGCACTAAAGCTCCGGCACAGATAGTCAATAGGGATAAACAAAATAACCCAATACAAATAACTAACTGACATTTTTCCTTCCAAGGAGATGAGACTTCACCTCTCTCTAAAGGGGTTAAATCTGAAAATAAAGATAAACGAGCTTGAGAAGTTTCTGGGTTCAGTGAAGGAACCAAAGAATTCGGTGCTGAAGAAGAAGTCATGCTACAAGCACTCCAAATAAAATTAAGTCGAAAGATTTTACTATCTTAAATAGCTAAAGATCAATCAAAAAAACTTTATTTCTAATAAATCAAGAGAAACAAGAATAATTAAATCCTTCTTTACATAGATTAATTCTATTTAGTAATAAGAAATCTTAACTTAAAAACCAATAAATGTCTGATGACTATAGAAAGAATATTGATAGTAGACGATGAGCCCTTGCTCAGGGATTTTCTTTCTGAGCTTCTTTTATCTCGAGGATTCTCCCCATCTACAGCAGATAACGTTAAGCAGGGCTGTCAAAAGATAAGAACCAAGAAATACGATCTAATCATTTCGGATATGAACATGCCTGATGGCAATGGAATTGATATCATTGAAATAGCTAAAGAATACTCCCCACAAACCCCAGTCTTAGTCATCACAGCGTATGGGACTATAGAAAATGCCGTGAAGGCAATGCACCATGGGGCATTCAACTATCTAACCAAACCATTCTCCTCAGAAGCCTTGTTCGCTTTCATAGCAAAAGCTGAAGAGCTGCAAGATCTTGTGAATGAGAATCTTTTGCTAAAATCGCAAATTTCCTCAGAATCACACCCTCTGATTGCTGAAAGCCCTTCGATGAAGGATTTGTTGTCCAAAGCAAGAAAAGCTGCTGACAGCTCCGCAAATATCTTTATTCACGGAGAATCGGGATGCGGAAAGGAAGTTCTTTCCTTTTTTATCCACAGGAATTCTCCTAGAGCCTGCCAACCCTACATAAAGGTTAATTGCGCCGCCATCCCCGAAACCCTGTTAGAATCCGAGTTTTTTGGTCATGAAAAGGGGGCGTTTACGGGAGCTACAGCAAAAAAAGCTGGGCGTTTCGAACTTGCTCATACGGGAACTCTTTTGTTAGATGAAATTACAGAAGTCCCCATCAACCTGCAAGCGAAGCTGCTTAGAGCGATTCAGGAGAAAGAATTCGAACATCTTGGAGGAACAAAAACTCTATCGGTAGACGTGCGTATCCTAGCCACATCAAATCGCAATCTGAAAGAAGCTGTAGAGCAAAAGATCTTTAGACAGGACTTATTTTATCGCCTTAACGTTATCCCCCTCTACCTTCCTCCATTAAGAGAGAGAAAAGAAGATATTCTTCCTCTATCTCAGTACTTTTTAGAAAAATTTTGTAGGTTAAACAATAAACCCATAAAAACTCTATCGGAAAGTGCTAAATCTGCCCTTCTTGACTATTCCTGGCCTGGGAATATACGAGAACTCTCTAATGTATTGGAAAGGGTGGTTATCCTAGAAAGCCCTACTTACCTTACCGACACCATGCTCGCCCTATGCTAAAAATTCCTAACTCGACAAGAGGGGAGTTTTTCTTGAATTTCAGGGGAACTTCTGTTAAGCTTTCCATTCTCAAAGGTCTCAAATCCCTTGAAAAAGGTTACCTTAGGCACCGATAGCTCAATCGGATAGAGTACCTGGCTTCGGACCAGGTGGTTAGAGGTTCGAGCCCTCTTCGGTGCGTTAAAAACTTTCTAGAATAAAGAGCTTCCCTCTTATAATAATGAGTAGGAGAATCTCTTTTTATTTTTCTGATTTTTCATCTCCATATGTTGTATAAATCTTTCTACCATAAGGAGACGGCATGCACAGTCCTCAACGTCGATCGACAAAGCAAAAGAAAACCCTGGGACACGAGGTTGCCAACCTAGAAATCACAGGTAAATCCTTCCATATTTCCCAACCCCTACGTCAGTTGATCATTGAAAAAAGTGGTCAATTACCTGCAGTAGACTCTATTCATGTAGTACTGACATCACATAAAGAAAAGCAAGGAACCGAAGTACATCTAACCGCCACCATGGGGAAAGAGACATTTCAAGTAAAAACTCAACACAGCAATGCTTATAGCGCAGTTATTTCCGCCTTTAAAAAAATTCGCACTCTAACAAATAAATATCAAAAAATACGCCAGGATAAGAAGAAACATGGTGTAGGACTATCTAAAGAAGAAGAGCATGTGGTTGAACTCCAGGAGTCTACGCATCTTTATGATGATATGTTGCCTATAGAAACTATGGATGCCTGGGATTCTTTAAAGCGGTATGGGTATATCCCCGGATCTGCAAAAAAAATTCTTTCCAAGAAAAAAATTAATCTTCCTGTTCTTTCCGAAGATGAAGCTGTTAAAAAATTCGAAGCTTCCCGAGATAAAGTACTAGTCTTCCTAAATGAAAAAGAGCATAAGATTCAGCTAATCCATAAACAAAATGACAACAATTATGTCCTCATCGAACCTATCATCGCACCAGGATTCCATATCTTTTAATGAGCAGACATCTACAAATGCAGATTCTTTAAGAATCTTCGATCCAATACGGCATAAGATCTTGGCATCAACACCCGAAGAAAAGGTTCGCCAAGAACTTATAGCCTTTTTGATCGAAGAACTACTTTATCCTCCGGCTTTGATTATCGTAGAAAAAGGACTTAAAACCTTATTCCCCCTTCTTGCTCGTAAAGATCTACGTCTTCCTCGACGCCGTCCTGATCTTCTTATCATCACACCAGTAACTTATACGAATTTTGAAGGGAAAACCTACAACCTGGGACAACCTAAACCTCTTTTGCTTATTGAATGTAAAGCTCGAGTGATTAATCAACAAACAATGAACCAGCTATTAAGCTACAATTATATTATAGGATCTCCGTGTCTCTCTGTTGTATGTTACAAAAAACAACAAACAGGATTCTTAAATCCTAAAACAAACACTTTAGATTTTTATCCTGGATTACCCAGCTACTCTCAGCTACTTTCTTATTATCTCACATTAAACTCAGCACAATCTATAAACTAAAGACATGCACACCCTCACTCCAGCTATTGCATTGCAAAACCTTCCTCTTGGGAAAAATCATTATGTCACTACGATATTTTCTCCTCTGGGACTGCTCACATTCTTTGCAAAGCAAGGTCAGTCTATTTATTGCGACTTCAGAGAAGCACTTATTCCCTTGTCCTTGGGGATCTATAGTCTCGATTACTCTCCGCCAAAAATGCGCAAACTGATCTGTGCGGAAGTGAAAAATACATTTTCAGAAATAAAATCTTCCCTTCCCTTACTGCAAGCAGCAGGGAAAATGGCGAAGGGCATTCTAGAATCACAATGGCAAGAAAAGCCATCTCAAGAGCTTTTTTCTTTATTTTTAAACTTCCTACATCGCTTACCGGAAAGTAAAAATCCTGAAATGTTTTCAGCAACTTTCTTACTTAAACTTTTACAATATGAAGGGATCCTAGACCTATCCTCAACATGTGCGTGTTGTAAAAAGACAATTATTTCTCCGAACTTCTATCGTTATAAAGGTTTGAAATTTTGTCTAGAACACGGCCAAGAAAATGCCGTGATGATAGAAAACGAAGAAGAACAAGTTCTCTACGCACTTGTCCAGGCAAAAAGATTCCAAGATCTCTTACATCTATCAGATTTTCACTTAGAATTTTCAGAAAAGATTATTAGAATGTTTGAAAGTACAATCCATGAAGATAAGAATAAGAAATTACCGGAGAGTAATCGTTCCTCCGGAGCCACTACGCACTTCAAAGACTAAGGTGATGGGTGCTATACCCACTAAAGAATTGTGATACGTTTTATTCCAAATTCCACGACCTCGTTTTTCAAAATCTCCCTCTAAAATTACCTTCCCCTTAGTAGATACTTTCGTATGTACAATCACACCCACATCCTTCGGAAAAGTTAATGTAAGGGGTTCCGATTCATTACTCACAGAAATAGTAGTATTTTGTCTCCACTTCCCTCGGAAATCTAAATCCATCTTACATGATGAACAAGCAAACACTAAAGAAGTGAGCTCAGGATAATTCCCCGTCAATTTAGCTCGTAAAAATCCGAATGATCCGTTGTAAACAATAGATTCTAATTTTGGAAATTCTCCAGAAGCATCAAAATGCACACGCTTTTTTCTCTGCGCATGAATTTCCATAGTTTCCATATCAGGAAACTCTCCAGAAAAATTAAATCGATCTATATAAAATTTTTCATCCTCGGAGATATAGTGCTCAGAAAATACTGGGAGACTTATCGAAAATAGGGATGAAAATATAAAGAAAAAAACCGAAAGAAACCGCAAGGTTTACACCCCAAACTTGAAACTATGCCCACTATGAAAATTCAAGATAAAGAAATCAAGAAGAAGAGGACCTCGAGCAACTTCCATTGCGAAAGAGGGGACTCGAACCCCTAAGGAAAGCTCCACTACCACCTCAAGATAGCGCGTATACCAATTCCGCCACTTCCGCAAAAAAAATAGCTTAGCTAGGAAATCCCCTTTACCTCAAGAAAAAAAATGTTTCCGACTGAGTAAAAATGGAGTACATTAGAAAAAGCTCTAACAATAATTTTTAGGAATCATGCGTTGTACTGCCCATTGCACAGCTTCATCTTATAACTTGCACGTGCTCTTTCACTTACTAAAAGCTCGTTTCCCCACAGTCTTATCTAGGGAATATGTTTTAGTATCTTCAGAAAATCCTGATGAATGTGACAAGATTGCCGTGTTTTTCCCCTTTGGGGTTGCTGTGTTTTGGGGATGGGAAGAGTTCGAAGAAATCAAAGTCCTTCAATCTATTGTTACAGCTTCTCCAGAAATTCTCCCCCAACCAGAAATCGATTGTTACAACTTCCATTACGGAGAAAAACTTCAAATACGTAGGGATAGGTTAATCCTAGCAGATTCACAACTCAATACAAAATTAGCTATATCTTTTGGCCTTGCCCAGTCGGTAAAGCTCACTATATTTGAAGCCACTATCTATAAAACTATTGAAGATTCTAAACGCCTTCCTCAAGATCTAGCCACTAAAGGGAAAATTTCTATGCCAAGGAAGGCTATTGCAAAAAAAATTGGTAAACTATTCTTAGATAAAGCCTCTGTAAATCTTCATTCTGATATTCTCGATGAACCAGACTTTTTCTGGGACCATCCACAAACACAACCCATTTATATTGACGTTCTCAACTGCTTAGATATTAACGCTCGAATTAATGTTCTCAACCATAGACTAACAATTCTTGGAGATGTATTGGAAATCTTAAATGATCAACTTAATCATCAGCACTCTTCCTCGTTAGAATGGACCATCATCTGGTTGATCATGCTAGAAGTTTCCGTCGCTCTACTTAAAGACGTATTCAATGTCATTTAAACTACTTACTAAAAACCTACCCATGCATCTATGTTGTGGTCTTATCCATATCTATAGATGGACAATTTCCCCTTTGTTAGGGAACCCATGTAGATTTTTTCCTACATGCTCACAATATGCTCTTCAGGCTTTAAAACATCACGGATGTATTAAAGGCCTTGGATTAACAATCAAAAGAATAGGAAAATGTGGACCCTGGCATCCAGGAGGAATTGATCTTGTTCCTATGACGACTTTGGAGGAAGCTTTAGATGTTTCCCCGGGAACAGACGATGATGACTCATGTGATTCACACGCATAATCTCTTCGATAGTCACTCCAAAACGACGTGCTATCAGCCATAAAGAATCCCCGTCTTTCACAATATAATCTTCGTAAACGGGCTCTTGAGAATCCATAACGGGCACTTCCATACTTACGTCATTAGCAATGAAAGAACGTGGTGTTGACGTGATACGAGAAATAAAATTCTGACTATAGAGAGAGTCTTTAGGAAGAAGATTGATAAAGGTCTTTAAAGCTTCGTCTGTAAACTCATGAAGTACCCAATCTTCATCATGAACGAGTAATAACAAAGCTGCTAAAGGCTCTCCTAAACTCATATAGGTGGATAAAATTTTCTGTCGTTGTTGATCAGAAATTGCTGTAGCACGGTTATGCTCATTACATAGGGAAAAAAATATCTGCTCTTCATTACGTATTATCATTCTTGCTAAAGAAGCAATAGAAGCCACTTGCTCATCAGCACCACAAAGTAAAGTACGTAAATAAAGAAATTCTGGAGTGTGACAAAAATGATATAGACAATCTTCGTCAACAACACCCTGCTCTAAATTTTTAGAGATAGAAACAAACAAACCCCGAGAAGTAAAAGGATAACGTTCTCGAGATAAATAACGACGTATTAAACTATACTCTCTCTCGTTAATGTTCGGTAATAACCAGGTTTTCCCCTTGCTACGCAATTGCGTGAATGTCAGAGGATGAGAAAGCGCACTGCCTACATCTACATCATAAGTATGAATAGCCACACTTAATGCCCATAACTTTAGTGGACGTCCATAAAGTAAATGATCTTCATCCAATAAACGATACAATTCTTCAAGAGAAGCTTCTGCTAAATTCTCTAAGAAATCTTCGGGAATATACTTTACTCGACAACTCTTAGCCACTAAAGGACCAGAAAATAAACGTAGTTTATAAATATCCTTTCGAAAGATAGTTAAGTAAAATAAAAGTAAGAAAACAATATTTAACACCGCACTTAAAACTAATGCTTGCCACAGCCATCGGGTAGTTTTTTGCAAGGCCATTAAAGATTACTCCTAAAGCTGAGTTTCTCTCTGAATATTAAAATACTTGCCACTATACACTCCTCCTCGTAAAATCTGTCATAAAAACGTCTCATCTTTAATATCCATGCGAGTTTCTTTATCCTCATTACAAAGATTTTTTTCTTCTCCTTTACCTATAAAACAAATTATAGAAGCTTGTGATCGTATAGGAATAGAAACTGAAATAGAAACACTTCTTACATGCTCATTTTCCTCCATCATCACGGCAAAAGTGTTAAAGACAGTTCCCCACCCTAATGCAGATAAACTCGTAGTTGCCACCCTTTTTGATGGACAACAAGAACACCAAATAGTTTGTGGAGCTCCCAACTGCCGCCCCGATATCATAGTTCCTTTAGCTCTTCCGGGAGCAAAACTTCACGATCACAAAGGCAACGCCTATACAATAAAAAAATCTAAACTCCGTGGTGTAGAATCTCAAGGCATGTGTTGTGGCGCAGATGAATTAGGATTTGCTCATCTACAAACAACCGAAAGAGGACTCTTCGAATTCCCTCAAAATACACCTTTAGGAGAGAGCGCATGCGCACTTCTTGCCGATACATTTATCGAATGTTCCTTAACTCCTAATCTAGGTCACTGCGCCTCACTTTTAGGTCTTGCTAGAGAAATTACCCACATAACAAACGTAGATCTTGTTCTACCCCCAGAATTTGTATTTACTCCCCTAGAAACAACTACAAAAGAAAGTTCATCACAAGATCAAAATCTTTGCCCCATCTTTTACTGTGTAAAAATCTCTGGAGTATCTGCTGAAACTTCTCCTCAAGAACTGCAAAATGCTCTCGGAGAACTCAAACAAAAATCTATTAATTCTATTATAGACATCACTAATTACATCATGTTGTCGTTAGGACAGCCCCTTCATGTTTATGATGCTAGAGCCGTAGATATCAATTCTTTGCATGTACAAAAAGCACCAAAAGATGAGTCCTTAAAACTTCTAAATAACGAAGAAGTACATGTCCCTCAGGGAACAGCTATTATCTGTGATAAAGACCACACGGTAGGCTTGGCAGGTGTTATGGGGAGTTTAGATTCCTCATTCAATGAGTCAACAACAGAGATTATCTTAGAAGCTGCGTATTTCCTTCCGAAAGCTATACGTGCTTCACAAACACACATTCCCCTACATTCTGAAGCTGCATACCGTTTTACAAGAGGTATTGATCCAAATAATGTTTTGCCATCGCTTTACGCAACTATTCATTATATACTAAAGCTTTTCCCTAATGCTAAGGTATCCCCCATCCATGTTTTAGGTTCTGCACCTCAAGCTCCTACTTTATCTTTACGTACAGAACTCGTAGGGAAGATCCTTGGAACACCTCTGAATGCTTCTCAAATAAGCGAGGAACTGACTTCCTTAGGGTTTAACATTACTTCTAAAGAAAACGCTATTTTATCAGTGAATGTCCCTTCGTATCGCCATGACATTCGTGAAGAAATCGATCTTGTTGAAGAAGTCTGTAGAACACAGCCATGGAAAATAGAAAATAAGAGAACCCCTGTTATTTATAGTCCCATGTATTCTCTTAAACGAGAGATTGTGGATTTCTTAGCAAACTCAGGACTACAACAGTTTTTCACTTGTGATCTTTTAGATATAGAAACAGCAGCGTTAAATAGAGAAGAAATTGACTATATCTCTTTGCAAGGCTCTAAGCAAGCTACTGTATTGCGAGATTCCTTACTCCCTGGATTATTAAAAAGTACAGCAACGAATCTCAATAGGCAAGCATCTTATGTACACGCTTTTGAGCTAGGAACGGTTTATACAAAGAGGGATTCGAAATATCAAGAAACACAAAGTTTAGGAATCATTTTATCAGGACAGGCAGAAGAGTTATCTTGGATATCTCATGAACGCCCTTTATCATTTTATTCGATAAAAGGATGGCTTGAAAAACTATTTCACCACCTACACGTTCCTTCGCAGGCCTATACGATTCAACCCAGTGAATGTGCGAATTTCCATCCTTACCAACAAGCACAGATTTATCTTCATAAACATGTGCTAGGACGATTCGGAACACTACATCCACAGTTATGTAAGAAAGCTCAGATCAAACATTCTGTATTTTTTGCTGAACTCTCTTTAGATTCTCTTTTACATACACAAAAGAAATCCCTATACCTATATAAACCTTATCCTATTTATCCTTCTTCATTCAGGGATATAACACTTACAGTTCATGAATCTGTACCAGCAGATTCTTTACGGAAGAAACTTTTAAGTTTCCATTCTAAATGGCTTGAAAGTGTTTCCATTATCAGTATATATCAAAATAAGAACCCTACTACTCAGAATAAAAATGTTTCCCTACGCCTTGTATTCCAAGACAAGGAAAGAACATTATCTAACCAAGAAATAGAAGAAGAACATGAGCGTTTACTTGCTATGCTTAATGCACAAATAAACGATACAAAAGGAACGATCGATTCATGAAACATCTGCTTTTTTGCGTTTGCGCACTCTCTTTCTCATGCTTTGCCTATGGGTCAGCTCTGAAACAAGATTCCTCGGTTATGAAGGAAACCTTCCGTAATAACTATGGAATTATCGTATCAGGAAGAGATTGGGTAAAACGGGGTTGTGATGGAACAATTACCAAAGTTTTAAAGGACGGATCCACTCTTTATGAAATTTATGTTCAGGGTCTGCTTCATGGAGAAATCACGCTAACATTCCCTCATTCTACAACTCTTGCTGTAATAAAAACTTATGATCAGGGAAGACTCGTTTCCTATAAGACATTCTTTTCTAATGGTCTCCCTTCTCAAGAAGAAGTATTCCAAGAAGATGGATCTCTTATTGTTACCCGTTGGCCGGATAATAAAAATAACGATACTATTACTGAGCCTTATTTTACTGAGACTACCTACCAAGGTCGCGTACTTGAGGGGAGCTATTCTTCATTTAATGGGAAATATACATCTACAATTCGCAACGGAGAAGGTATACGGTCTAACTTCTCTCCAAATAATGTCCTTCTTTCTGAAGAAGCCTTCAATGATGGCGTTATGGTGAAACGAACCACCTTCTATGCAACTAGAGATCCTGAAACTATCACTCATTATATTAATGGCCAACCTCATGGATTACGTTTAACCTATCTCCCTGGAGGGATTCCTAGTACTATTGAAGAATGGCGACACGGATACCAAGATGGAACTACAACAGTATTTAAAAACGGTTGTAAGGCTGCTGAGATTCCTTTTGTAAAAGGATCCAAGGAAGGATGTGAATTACGCTATAACGAAGACGAAGTTATCGCAGAAGAAGTGTCTTGGAGAAATAATTTCCCTCATGGTATGAGAAAAATCTACGCTGCCGGTGTCTATAAATGTGAGTGGTATCATCGTGGACGCCTAGTCTCAAAAACAAAGTTTGAGAGACTTAACAATGCGGGATAATATAGTTTGTTTCCATGTCCGAGAATCTTTACTTAGTTTCTGACGATTCTAAATTCTCTCTATCGCAAGCCTGCTCCCAAGGCTTGCAGATAGCTAAATATCCTCCTCTACAGGTCATCGTTCATTTCCAAAACAACGCTGTTGTAAAAACGCAACTCTCTTTAGCTCCTGTTTTTTGCTGTTTATTTCTTGGTCCGGGATCACACAAGGCTATGGAAGAAATTGTTTTATTGTGCGCCAAATATTCACAAAAACTAAATATCCCACGCTCTTCTTACATCGATACATCCGTTTTATCTGAACAACAAAAAATAATACTCGATTGTGTTGCAAAAATCCCTTTTGGACAAACACGCACATATGGGGAGATTGCTAGAGAAACGGATACACATCCACGCACTGTAGGATCAGCGTGTAAAAATAACCCTTTTCTTCTATTTTTCCCTTGTCATAGGGTCATTGGAAGTAATGGCGAACGCCATTACTGCGCAGGGGAACAAATCCAAAACATCCTTCTTAACTTCGAAGAATTATTAAGTTAATCTTGTAACTTAGGATCCAAAGCATCGCGAATACCATCCCCTATTAATGCTATAGCAATGAGTAGTGCTGTAAGCATGATAGCTGGAGGCCAAAGAATAGCGCTTTCTGAGGGGAAGGCGGTAACACCTTCTTTCATAAGATTTCCCCAAGATGCAGAACTTTCCTCACCAAGACCTAAAAATGTTAATCCCGCTTCACAACTAATCATTGCCATCATAGAAAATGGTAATAGGGAAATAATAGGTACGATTGCATTGGGAAGTATCTGGTGTACCATAATATGATAATGGCTATAGCACATATTCGTCGCAGCTAACACGTAGGACATATTGCGCTGTTTTAGAGTTTCTATCCTGATGTATCTGCTAAATCCTGTCCAACCAAAACAACCGAGTAATATTGTATCAAGGATTAAGGATTTTTGCTGCGTTATTGAGACAACAAGCATCAAAATGAATAACATGGGCATGGTTTCCCAAATTTCGGTGAATCTAGAAAGAACCATGTCTGTAGTTCCTCCAAAATATCCAGAAAACAGGCCGATAATCGTACCAATAAATAATGCAATAGCAACGGAAATTCCTCCGACAACTAAGGCTATACGAATACCGAAAATTAAAGAGGCTAGGAGATCTTTACGATTGATGCGTGTGAGCTGCCACCAACGTACATATTTATTCATCTCACGAGAACCACCTGCATCATCTTCCCAATGAAATGTAGTGAATAATGGGCTGATAAGAATATGTAATTTCTCGGACTCTGTAGTAATCCACGTACGCTTATCCTGAATAAAGTTAATTGCGCTATGGATCTTACTATACTCCTCAAGGACTTGACGCGTACTTACTAGGTGTTTTCGAAACGGTTCTGCTTCTTCTTCTATCGAAGAATATGCTGAGCGCAAACTCTCATGATGATCTTTATTATATAAAGCTAGGTTCAGATTATGTTCAACCCGAGTAAGCGCCATAAGGAAAGGACGGTATTCATCGATCGCTCTATACCAAGTTTGTAAAGAAGATTCGTAAGAGGTACTCAACTTTTGTAATCTTCTCTGTAGACGCTCCAAACAAACTTGTTCATTTTTCATCTGCGAGTGATGTAGTGTAGGGATTTGTGATCCTCTATACCCCTCATAAGCTACACAATACCTCTGTAATTTCTCATGTTGCAACTTACGGTATTTTGACTTTATCAGAATTCCTAATTGCTCGTACTTACTCATATACATCTTTTCTAATTCCCAAGTACGCGTATCTTTAGGGAGTAACACTACAGTTTCTGATCTACTATTGGTAATTTGCGAAAGGATTTTCTCTGCACGTAATTTCTTAAGATTTTCATCTACTGCAGGATCTTGAATATTTCCACGATATACAAAGATAAAGCCCGATATCTGGATAATAGCTAAGATTCCAATAATACCCTTACGAATACTTCCCCTTGAGAATTTACATCCCATAAAGAAAAAGGGCAGGGTTACCATGAACACATTAAAGAAAAGATCTATCGGCTTAGTATAAAAACCTGGAAACCATAAATACCTAAATAGGGGGAAAAATAATGAGTCCTCCCATTTCACTAAAATAGGCTTACTACTAGCGAACAGAGGTGCATAAACACCTATAAGAGACAAAATTATGACAAATTTCCATGAAAGTGAAGCAAGGAAATTCTTATGATATGCCTGAAAAAATCTACGGTAGAAAGAGGTCTGGGATTGCATAGTTCTAAACCCTCTTCTTTCCTAACTGTACTCTAGGATCTAATAGCACGTAGCAAATATCTCCAATTAAATAGCCCAATAAAGATAAAGCAGATCCAACGAGAACAGAAAATAACACTACATTGTGATCACGATTTAAAATAGCTTGATAGAAAAATCTTCCAAAGCCATCGATATCAAACAAAGTTTCTACAACTAGAGCACCCCCCAATATCGCTCCCAAAGATGACGCTAAAGAAGTGATCAGTGAGGAAGCCGCATTCTTCCCTACATGCTTTACAAGAATATCGTAACGAGATACTCCACGAGCTCGTGCTGCACAAATATAATCCTCCCCTAGGATTTCTAAAAATATGGATCTGCTTAATCGTGATTGAGAAGCAAACGCTCCATAGCTTACAGCACAAAAAGGTAAGAAGCTGTGTGTTACAGTATCTAAAAGCTTACCAAAAGAACTTAATTGGTTAAAAATTTCTGGAGAAGATCTCAACCCACTATACGGCATGGGGATAGAGGTAAATGGTATCGTTTTATTAATAACGAAATTATCAATAATCCACGGAACAGCGACAAATACAGGAACAGAGAATAGAAACAGGAAGATAAAATTCAACGTATGATCTAACCATCGGTTCCTATTTAAGGCCATAATCATTCCAAACACCTGGCATAAGATAAATACCAAGATCATAGGAAGAACCGACAGAGTTAATGATGAACGCAGTCGCTTAATAACTTCGGAAACTACTGTTTTATGAGGATCATTACGTAAAGTTCCAAAATCCAAATGCAAAACACGCGACATATAACGGGCAAAGCGAGTTTCTAAGAAAAATGTCTTCCATGAGAAACATTTATAAGGGAAGGCTTCCATTCCTCCCTCTTTACGAAACCACTCTTTTAAAGCTTCAACCTTAATTCCTATATTGTCTTCAGAGAGTAATTTTACAAGTAAGACATTGTTTTTAGAAACTTTCTCATTATATGCATATTGTTCAGAAGATAATCCCGAGCCTACAATTCCCTGACGAATAGCACCACGAATAAATAGGTCTGCAGCAACATGACGATAAGAAGGATCTTTCGTACTATCACTAGCTTCAAATAATAGTGCTGGCAAAATAAATTTTGCACGATCACCCCAGTAAATCTTTAGCTTAGAAAATGATTGCTTGTTAGATTTTTTATTCTGAAAGTTATCGATTATTTCCTGAATCCCTGTTTTCACTTTAGCATGTGACATGCTAGGACGGGTATTAAAGAAAATAGGCAGAGTCAAACCGTAATATTCTCGGAACTGTAAATAGCGGTCTGGGCCTTTGTACGTGCGAATTTTATCTGATCTTCCTGCGTCTCCATGAGCATCGACGGATTGATCCTCAACAACATCTCCTGGAGCAGCATTCAATATGATGAAATTAATCGAAACAATTGCAAAAAGCGTCAGAGGAATCAATATCAAACGTTTTAAGATATACTTGAACACTCTTCCTCCTTCCTGTCTAGCCAAACCATATGAAGATTAACCATTTCGTCTTGAGCATCAGGTATCAAATCTGTTCTCTGTTTAGGGACAAAGACGTTTTTCACGTAATCTTTATAGAGTAAAGAAAAGGTGCGAGAAAATAGGAAGGCATAGGGAGATTCTTCATGAATAACTTCGTGGAAACGATGGTATAAATCTACACGTTTACCCGCATCGTATTCATAGCTAAGTTGATCTATGATTTTATCGGCTTCAGGATTATGGAAACCAACGACATTAGCGGATCCTTTTTCCATTGCACCCTCGGAATGCCAAAGAGCTCGAGGATCCTCTGGAGGAGATCCTAGACACCAGCCGGTAAGCAGAGCGTCGAAATTCTTTTCTTCAAATGCTTGAGAAAGGTCGGCGGTATCTAATCCTAATAAGCTACACTCAATGCCTATCTCTTTACAGACAGTAGCTACGTATTCTGCAATAGTACGGCCTGTGATACTTTTGACATAATAACATAAACGGAAACGAAAAGGAATGACAGCTCCGTCTATGACTTTTTCTCGAATACCATCACCATCAGTGTCTATCCAACCCTCTTCTTCTAATATACGAGCAGCTTCTTCTGGAGAATAATGCCATCCCTCTACTTTTTGATTATAGGAAGGAGAAAAAGGTGAGAAGGGACCGCTGATCACATGGGCACGACCATCTAGGCATTCTTCTATAATCCTATCACGATCTATGAGCATGTTCATAGCACGTCGCACTTGACGATTTTCAAAAAATAATGAGTAACAATTCCAGCCGATATAAGCATAAGAACGATCTGGATAGATCATTTCACGAATGGCTTCACCTTTAGAAGCTTGATTCTTATAGGCTGGGGTTTTCATAAAACTTACTAGATTATCCACATGATTCGGAGGTAGATAGGCTAAATCGAGTTTTCCTGCTTTGAAATCTTGGAATAAAGAATCTGAATTATCCTTAATATAGACATAACGTTTCTCAACCAGGGCTTCCCTAAGATTATAATGGTTGGGATTTCTCGTAAAAATGAGCTTTTCGTCATCCATACCGGAAAAGTAAAAGGCTCCGCAGCTAACAAGATAGTTCATTGACCAGTGTGTGGAGAAATTCTGAGCCCAAACGGAATCTTTACGGTAAATATCGGGATCAGAATCATCTTTGATGATCTTTTCACCATTTGCAAAATACTGATACACAAAGCGCGGTAAAGGTTGTAAACATAGAGTATTAGAGAAAGCAGAATATAGAACTTTTCTTTCTTCTTTCCCTTCTTCATTTACAAGGGTGTGCGCTTTCCAACGAACTACAAATTTTAAATCATCTTCTACAGTGATTGAGACAATATCTTCAAAATATGAACGCAAAGCCACAGCACGCATTTCTGCAATGTAGGGATTCATCACTGCATCATAGTAAAATTTGAAATCGTGTGCTGTTACAGGGTGAGGCTGCATAAAATCATCAGCCAGTTGCACATGTTTAGGAAAACGTGTTGGGTCTATAGGCACCCAGAACACATTAGGGCGCAAATAAATATGAAATTCGCGATCTCCAGAGCCATCTGAAACATTATGTTCTTCTATTTTCAAAGCCAATCCAGGAGAAAATTCTTCATATTTCCCCACATGGGCATTTGCTAACCCAGGAACACATAAATCATATAACTTCACGATATAGTCGTAGCCATTGAAAGGACTCAAATTGTCAGGTTTCCCTACATGAGCCGTACGTAAAATGCCTTTAGGAACAAAATCACCACCTACAAGATTCTCTAAGGTCTTTTCCATATAAGGATCCGGAGAAAGTAAATTAGGATAATGAGGATCTCCAACTTCTACAGAATTGCAACAGGTAGTTACAGATAGGGATGAAGGATATGTTGTATTCAAAGATCGTGCGGCGTTGTTTTGCTTCACGAGGCTCAGTAGTTCTTGGATGTCTTCTTGTACATCTCGAACATTCATTTTGATCAACTTGATATCTTTCTCAAGTAAATCAGATGACCAGTATAACAAAACTAAAGAGGCAACAACCACACACTTTAAAATTTTGTCTATTATACACCGTTTATTCATATAAAACAGATCCTCTGCCAAAGACTACTACACTCTGACAGTTCCTGAAAAACATGTCTTTCAGCCTTTAAGCTTTTCAAGACTCTATCACTTGATTATTATAGCAAAACTTGACAAAAGCAGCTAAAAATTTTGAGATAACAGAGTTCTATCAAACGATAAAAAATTATTTACTTTTTAAAATAGCGCAAAAAAGCACCCTAAGTTTATTTATAGAAAGATTTTCTATTTTTAGACATTCACTCCGTTGCCTTAGACACTACCTAATCGCAGAAACCTGATAATTTTTTTTTCAAATCTACACATCTATCTATCAGAACAAAGTAAAAACGGTGTGTCCTGAAAATTGAGGGTAAAATATTTTACCAATTGTTGATTTTCTCTGTTTCTTCATTCCTAAACGTTAAAATGCGATCTAATTTAGGTCTTTTGAATTAAACATTACGTATATTAACTGTGAATCAAATAAAGAACCTAAAAACATTACTTTATCTGATCTTAAACAAAATGAAAAATCCTTTTGAAAACGTTTTAAATAATCCTCTTTATTAATGCAATAATTTTAATCCAGAAGGAAACCATCTCTGTAATATACCACGAGCCTTTATTCCTCTTTTAAGAATTTCAAAATAAAAAAAAGATTACTCATATAAATACATCTCATTTTTTATATATACACAGGATAGATAGTACGACTATAACACTACTAGAATAGGCTGAGACACCGATAGAGGGGTAAAAATCTGTAGAGAATCTACATAGATAGTTTTATGAACATTGAATGGGTCAATACTCAGTGATTTTTAAACTATATTGAATTGAATATGGGTAAGTGGGAGATATTTTTTACAGAGTAGTCAGGGACTATCTTAACAACAAGAAACAGGGGGCTTCCCCTGTTTCCTCAACACAAGAGAAAAACTCTTATTCTTGAGTTCCAGAATTTTCGTTTCCGCCTTCGCTTCCAGATTCATTTTCTGAATCGCCGTTTTCACTTACCTTCACATCATCACTATCGTCAGCAAACACAGTTGTTCCATAAGCACATGAAGAAGCTAAAAGAAGCGCTAAGATTAATTTTTTCATTTGTATTCTCCTTGTTGTATACACCAGATAAAAACACTCCTTCACCATGTCTAGAAAAACTAAAAGCATGGGAAAAATCAACACTGGCATAAAGGTTTCTATAAACTGTATGAAAAAATAAGAATAATGCGCAATTAAAAAACTATGATGATCCAGATGTTAATTATATGTTTCTCTCTATTTCAGGAATAAATAAACCCCGCATTATCTTGTGAATTAAACTGTTAGATTTTTCATATTTCTGACTTTATTTATTCAATAAGAATACCCTTCAGAAGCCATTTCTGACTCATTTCTGAAATTGGAAAAGAAAATGTTTTTACCCACTATACGGCATAGGTTTGTGTTTGTAGTATGGATGTCCGTCTAAAAATATGACTTCCTGATCTAAAGTTTCATATGTTTCAGATTCGCATTCCAAACTACTATTATCAATCACTTTCACATCATCACTATCGTCAGCAAAAACAAACGTTTCACAAACACATGAGGAAGATAAAAGCAACGCTAAGATTATTTTTTTCATTTGATTCTCTTTTTATATTCCAAATAAAAACACTTTGTTCTCATGTCTAGAACAACTAAAAACATGAGAACAACAGTGTATAAATTATCTAATCTTCCCAGCATTCTCCTCCAGAGCAAGAACCTCCTTCACATCCGCCTTCTTCTTCCTCCTCACCTTCTGCTGAACAAGAAATTCTATCAAAAGATGCTTCTAGGCTAAATACACGCTGTGTTGCACAAGAAGTTAATAATAAAAATGCTATTATAAGTTTTTTCATTTTACTCTCTTTAATTTAAGTTAAGCTAATCACATGCTCACTATATTCTTAAGACAAATTATATATAATGGATGCTATTAAGAAACGAATATCGTTTTCTCTTCTTTTTGCTGTGGCAATAGATAAAGCCCATAGAGAAGAATCAAAATACCCAGAAGTAGAGAAAGTATCGCCACAGGAATGGGCATTAATCCTAAAGAAATACATCCTTGAATGAACATCTCAGAAATTGCACACGATGTAAAAACGACATAAACTGCTCCAGATCCACATAACGCTAGGACGAGACCAAAAATAGCCACAGCACTGGCTATTTCGTAACGGGTACGAACGGAAAAACGTGCCCGCCACGAAATACTCATCCTGTCACAAAGACTATTTCGCATTATCGTATCATTACTGATATCAATACTTTTCATAAATAAGATACTCTATAGACTAGGGGAACTATTATAAAGAATAAGAAGAAAAAATTAATAACTATTGTATTCTATTCCATAGAATTTAATTAGTTTTCTTGATTTTTTGTAATCTCTTTTTTTCAATTCTTCATATATACGCAAACCTTTAGCATTCATCCCCTGTTGAAAATAGAGAATACCTAGCTTAGTCATAGTTTCTACATCAGCAGGTTTTAATTTGAGAATCATTTCGTATTCTTGAATTTCTTCTAAAGGCATCTGTAAATCGTGATAACTATAAGCTAACTGCGCATGTACCCAAGCATTACCTGGAGCATATTCATTTAAAATTTTGAATTCCTCTATTGCACGCTGAGCTGTTGTGAAAAATTTTTCTTGAACTTCTTCTCCGTACCTTCCTGGAGGGACCCAGTAATTGGCATCAAATTCGGGATACTTTCTTGGATCAGCATAGAGTCCAGAAAGAGCGACATACGCGTCGGCAAGGGATACATGAGCTCCGAGATCTACAGGAATGGATTGTACGACCTTGATGTAAGCATCTATAGATTTTTGTAATAAACATTCTCTAAACAGAAAATAATCTTTCCAGAAGCAAAAACAGCTAAATTTCCTCATAAAATCATGTTGAGGAAGAAAACCTAGTATACTGGATAAGAGAGAGTATTCTTGATTCTGTAGATCTATAGCGAGCTTTGTCGCAGAGGAAGCTAAATGCGTTTGTTCTTCAACAACGTTTTGTTTCCCTTTAAATAGAGCTTGAGCATGCCTTAAGTAACTCGTTGCTAGATCTTCAAAGAAGTCTGGTTTCCCTGATAATATGTATAAACGTGCAACGAGACAAACAAATAAGGTTAAAAAGAAACACGCCAAGCAAAAAGCGGGGACGATAGTTTTCCCTGAAAATAGGAAGAAATAAAGAAATACACCTAGTTCTACAGCCATTAATAATAAACATCCGAACAATAATAGATTATGCCGGATAAGATATTGACGTAATTTTTGGTGTGTTTTTTTACATAAAGCTTCTAGAGTTGGGAGAGCATTATTTAACTTCATGTATCTTACAAACTCATCTTAATTTTATGGGAAATTATGCAACTAATCGTTTTAATGCAATAGCTCCTATTATTAAATAATAAAGCTTGTTACTATGGTTTCTGCTTATCTATTAGCAAATTTTGGCGGTCCTCGTCATTCCAATGACATTGAAGTTTTCCTAACTTCATTACTTACAGATCGTGATGTTACTGGGGGATTTCTTCCCTCTTTCATTCACAAACGTTTATTTTCATTTATCGCTAAAAAACGCACGCCTAGGGTTCTCCCCCAATACAATTGTATCGGAGGGTTCTCCCCCATATATCAAGATACAGAATCACTTGCAGAAACTTTATCGTCGCATTTAGATGCTCCTGTAATTACTTTTCATCGCTATTTACCTGATACACACCAGCACACAATTCAACAGTTAAAAGCTTTTGGAGATCGTCCAATTGTTGGTGTTCCCCTATTTCCACATTTTACTTATGCCGTTACAGGAAGTATTGTAAGATTTATCCACAACCAACTTCCGTCACTAAATATTTCTTGGGTATCTCATTTTGGAAATCACCCAGAATTCATTTCATGTATGATTGATCACATTCTGAAATTTTTACAATCCCACGATATCTCTACAACTGACTGCTGTCTATTATTTTCTGCTCATGGGCTCCCTATGAGATATGTGAACAAAGGCGATCCATACAACGTGCAGTGTGAAAAATCCTTCAGAGCTATTTCTGAAAGATTACCAAATATGGAAACACATCTTTGTTATCAGTCTAAATTTGGTCCTGGGAAATGGTTAACACCGTCAACAAAAGATATGTGCATAACATTAAAGACAGATAAAAAATATGTGCTCATCGTGCCTTTTGGGTTCACCTCAGATCACATAGAGACTCTTTATGAAATAGAAAAAGAGTACATATCTATACTTATAGATAGGAAGTATCAAGCTTTGCGTGTACCTGCTATTTACCAATCTCTTCAATGGGTAGAATCACTGGCAACTATTATTCAAAGCACACCGCATGTAGAGAAAAAGAGTTTAATAAAATCGTAACAAACTAAGGAAGACGGTATTGCTGTTTGATAGCCTGATATTTACCAGAGCGCATACTTTTTACCAGTCCCATATTAAAACCTTCTAATAAGTTATTCTTCTCACCACGAAGAACTACTAGCCTTAAACCATCTTGATTTAAAGGTTGGGAAATGATTTTTAAACGTCCTTTATATGCTGTATCTATCAGAGCTGTGACTTCTATAACAGGAGCCAATAAGGCATCATAACAACCAGAAGATAAAGCTTCTAAAGCTATAGGCACATGTTGATAAGGACTTAAAACAGCATCGGGAATATCTTGACCTACAAGTACTGAAGAATCGAACTTATATACTCCTATGAGCTTCCCTCGAAGATCTTGTATAGACTTATAAGGAGATCCCTCAGAAACAACAAGCACAGGTCCTGTAAGTAATATAGGATCAGAAAATTGATAATGATCTAGCATTTCTGCTGTTGGTAAAATCGATGTGAAGGCTCCTGCTGTCTTTTGATCATCAAGATTTTCAAACAGGTGAATCCAATCTTGATTCACAATATTGATATTGAGATTCTCACGGTAGTTAATCTCAGATACAAGATCATTAAGAAAAGCGTTAATATTCGCTGTGTAAATTCCAAATTGTTTTGGAAACCAAGTAGTATCTCTTCCTACCAGTAATTCCTTCTTTTCTCTAGAACATCCTAGAAAAATCAAAGGTAAGAAACACAAAAGAGCTAGGAAATATAGCTTTGAGGAATTCTTGATTTTCACGCTAACTCACGCCTCGGATTCCAGACTTATTTTTCGCATCATATTCTACAAAAGAAATTTTATCCAGTATGCTCTCCAAGATAAACTTTGAATAAAAACTTTTTGAAAGAATAGCCAAAGGGCTAATAAAGATACTTATCAAAACAGAAAACATACCAGCTGTTTAATGTTAAGAATTTTATGGATTTTTTTACGGCACTAATGAGAACTGTCTTCGAAGACATATTCTGATAGAAATGTTCCCCCTAGCTTTCTTCTATGTTTTAGCACTAAACCTTCAATGAGAATGGGATCCACAGAAGCGTTTTCTAAGAATAGTAACCCTTGCTTATCTAAAAGCTCTCCTAAAACAATATCGTGTAATATTGCTGCAAGATAACGATTTTCAAGATTATACGGTGGGTCTATGTAAATGAGATCAAAGGACATGTCCTTTTTAGTCAGTCTCTGAATTGCAGATCTTGCTTCTTGTTTTATGATTGTAATCGGTAGCTCAGGATTCAGTAATTGGCTATTTGCCCGAATTAAACGTACAGATTGTGCGGAAGAATCTACAAAAGTCACTGAAGAAGCTCCACGACTTAAAGCTTCAAAACCTATAGATCCAACTCCAGAAAAGAGATCTAAAAATACAGCGTCTTCGATATAAGCTGCGCAGATATTAAATACTGCTTCTTTGACGACTCCACAGGTAGGACGTACTGAGGGGTTAGAAAAAGTTTTTAAAGATTTCCCTTTGTATTTACCTGCAAGAATTTTCATTTTATAACCTGGGGAATAAAATCTATATAATCAGCAGCAACTAACCTATAGTCTATGTTGCGAATGATTCCGAATCCTTCTAAAGGAGAGCGGACTTTATGCATATGACCAAATAAGCAATGCGATACTCTTCCATCGGCTTCCAGCATTTGTGATACAGGTCCTGGAGTACCATTGCTACTGATAGGTGGGTAGTGGGTTATAACAATAATCTGATCAACATCCTTGGGAACAGCTTCTAAAGCTCTTTGCAATCTCCCCAGTTCTCTCGAGAAAATTTTCTCATCCCGTTCACTATAATGCCGTTCTTTTTCTGGAAGAGGAGATTGGAAAGATTCGGGAGCTATACGTATTGTAGGACTATCCCAAAGTCTTACTCCCACAATAGCTTTCCTAGGATGGAATAGAGAAAAACCTTGCGATAGATAATGCAAATTTTCAGGAAGAATTCGTGATATTTTAGTTGCTGATGCGGAACTCCAGTAATCATGATTCCCACGAATCATATACTTAGTTCCGGGGAGAGAACCTATGAAAGCAAAATCTTCTTTTGCTTCTTCGATATGCATAGCCCAAGAAATATCTCCGGGAAGTAATACTATATCCTCAGAAGTTACTGTCTCTTCCCACCTTTCACGGATTTTCTCATGATAGGAGATCCAGGGTTCACCGAAGACTTCCATTGTCTTTTCAGGAACTCCGATAGCCAGGTGTAGATCCGCTATTGCGTATATCTGCATAAGGAAGATGATCCGTGCGTTGTCACTATAGGAATAGTTTACTGGATATGCGGCTAAAATCTCGATGGATAAAAACATTCCAGGCTATTTTTATTAATTATAAAAATCGCCTATCAGAAAGTATAGTTATCAGGAATTCTGGTTCCTCGAGGAATAATAATAATCCCATCCCTAACTACTAGCTTCCCATCGGGAGAATCATAATCCCTATATCCTTGGATATTCGTGAGTTTTACTCCATTACCAATTCTACAGTTCTCATCGATTATTGTTTTATAAATCTCACAATTATCTCCAATACCTAAAGTATTTTGATGGGGACTTCCATAACGGTCATTTCCCATAACAATAGAATGATCGATAATAGAGTTTTTTCCTATCACACCACGAATTCCCACAACGCTGTGGGATACATTACTAGAATCAATAACAGAGCCTTCACAAAGTAATGAGCTGGAAATCATAGAATCTGTAACTATAGTCCCGGGAAGATGATGATTCTTACTATAAATCATTCCCCCATCGTCATAACAATTCAATCCCCGAACTTGAGGTTGAGGTTTTTGTGTTAGAGCAATATTTGCTTCGTAATAAGATTCAATCGTTCCGATATCTGTCCAATAGCCATCGTAAAGGAATGTCTTTACCGATCCACGTTTCATTTGAGCTTGAATAAGATGCTTACCAAAATCATCACCCTGTTCTTCTAGAAGTAGTTGAAATAGGCTGTCCCTTCGGAAAAGGTAGATCCCCATATTCCCTAAAAAATTTCCATATTGAGGATTCAGCCTATGCTTACGACAATCCTCGGAAGATAACCGAAACCGATTTAAAATCTCTTCTTCCTGAGGTTTTTCGTAAAAGTCTAAGAGATTTGCATCTTTATCTATCTGTAAAACTCCCATTCTTGAGGCATCTTTTTCTTGAATAGGTTGTGCGACTATTACCATGTCAGATTGCACGGATAGAGCGTAGTCCACAACCTTACGAAAATCCATATTGTATAATTGATCTCCGGATAGAATTAGGAAATATTCTATCCCTGTATCTTCTAAATACAAGAGATTCTGACGAATAGCATCAGCAGTTCCTTGATACCATATCTGACTTCCATCTCTACCCTCTGGAGCAAGAAGATGTATCTGATCTTGAAGTACTCCATGATAGAAATATGTCTTCACAAGATGCTGCTGTAGTGTGTAGGTAAGATATTGACCTATCACAAAAATCTTAGAAAATCCTGAAGCTATTGCATGTGAGATTGGCACATCAATAAGCTTGTACCTCCCTCCGAACGATACAGTTGGTTTACAGCGCCAATAAGTTAGAGGAGATAATCTCTTCCCTTCACCGCCGCACAAAACAACAACACCAACCTTATCTCGATAAAAATGAGAAGCCTGATAACTTGGGGGATAGCCCTGAAAATCGTTTTCTATCATTTGCCCTGCCTTCTGTAATCCCAATTTTAAATTAGAATCAAATAAAAAGGCTACACAAACTAACTAGAATATAATTAGATTAATTTAATAATAAAAACCAAGCTTTTGTTATTAAATAGAATAAAAATGAATAATTATTAAAAAGTTTCTATAAGCGCTGTGGCAACAGCGGCGTCTTCCTCTTTTAATTGACATTTGGAAAGTAGGGCTCTGACGAGTTCTTCTAGGGTAAATACGGATCTTAATTTTATTCCCGCGTCTTTTAAGGTATCTCCACCACCAACTTGTCTATCTAGAAAAACCAAAGATTCTCGGATATTTAAACCTTCATCCTCTAAAGCTTTAGCGGTATCTAAAATTGAGCGCCCAGAAGCAATAACATCATTAATTACTAAGCATGTCTGTCCTGGAGAAAACAAACCTTCAACCTTAATTCTATCTTCTTGACTTGGGCATTTTAATTCTTTCCTTCTTAACACCATAGAAATGTTATATTTTAGTGATATACATGTAGCTAAAGCAAGGGCAGTATAGGGAACACCACACAATAGGCTACTATTAAAAGAAGGGCGTAAACGCCAAATCAACGAAGCAATAGTTTGTAAGACATCGGGACAAGAGATAACCAGACGCATATCGACATAAATAGGAGTTTTTTGACCATCTGATAAATTAAAATCACCGAATCTTATTGCTCCTATGCGGTATAGGTTACCCACAGCATGATCACGAAGCTGCTCTTCTTCAAAGCTCATCATTATCTGGTATCCTCATCGTTTTTTGACAAAATACAAAAACTCTCATTATAAGCATAAGGATATGCTTATTCGTTTATTTTTTGGTATTCCCCTAACTAAGGGTCTACAGGTAATTAACCAGCCTCCCTTAACTGTGGCAATCTTTCAAAGAAAAGAATACTTAGGGATCTACAGTCCTGCTGAGGTTTCTTTACAGGTTGCAAAACTCAATACGTATTACCATCAGGCTCAGAAAATCTTAGAAAAGGTAATTCAAGGAAAATATCTCACCGAAAAAGAGATTTCTTTGATTATCTTCCCAGAAATTCTCATCGGTAAATAAATAAAGCTGAAACTAAACAGAACATCCTAAGGTTTCTACCTTTCTGCCAATACGTCAGTAGAGCTAACTCTTCCGTCAACATGACAAAAAGTTTATAAAACCTTTTAATTGATAAAAAGATCAATCATTCCGAGATCTTCCAAATCGTAAGATGTGATTAGAAAATGTACACATGAAAAACAAGGTCTACAGTCTTATAAATAAGACCGTAGGCTTCTCACTGACTATTTCTGGTATTTTAATAAAACAGAAACAAGGTGATCTTGTAATTTATTCTTTTAAGGAAAGTAGAAATTCTGCGTTGCTATTCGTCTTCTTTAATCTACCTAACAACAGATGCATAGCATCAATAGCAGTAAGATCAGCAATTGCTTGACGGAAGAGATAGACTTTTTCTAACTCACTAGGATGATAAAGTAGTTCTTCTTTTCTAGTACCACTCTTAATGAGGTCAATCGCAGGGTAGGTTCTTCGATCAGAAAGACGTCGATCAAGTACAAGTTCCATATTTCCTGTACCCTTAAATTCTTCGAAAATCACTTCATCCATTCGAGATCCGGTATCGATCAAAGCAGTAGCTAGAATAGTTAATGATCCTCCGCCTTCAATATTTCTAGCGGCTCCAAAAAATCTCTTTGGTTTATGTAAAGCACTAGCGTCTACACCACCTGTCAAAATCTTTCCAGAATGCGGTTGTACAGTGTTGTAAGCTCGAGCTAAACGTGTAATAGAATCGAGAAGGATAACAACATCCTTTCCGTGTTCAACTAGACGTCGAGCCTTTTCTATAACCATTTCCGCAACTTGAATATGTCTCTCAGGCTGCTCATCAAATGTAGAGGCAACAACCTCACCACGTACCTGACGAATCATATCAGTAACTTCTTCAGGACGCTCGTCGATAAGCAAAACAATTAAAACAATATCTGGATTATTGACAGCTATAGCATGTGCTATGCTTTGTAAGATAACAGTCTTCCCGGAACGTGGAGGAGCTACAATAAGTCCTCTTTGACCCTTCCCAATGGGAGCTGTGAGATCTAGAACTCTTTCAGCAAGATGCTCTTTCCCCATTTCCATAACAATTCTTTCATTAGGATATAGAGGAGTGAGGTTTTCAAACAAAACTCGTTCCTTAGCTTTGTCTGGGGTAGATCCATTAATTTTATCTACCTTTAGCAAGGCAAAATACTTTTCCTTCTCTTTTGGAGAACGTATTGTACCTATAATTGTGTCTCCCTTCTTTAGGTCAAATCTGCGGATCTGAGCTGGGGAAACGTAAATATCTTCAGCAGAAGGAAGATAGTTATAAGTAGGAGATCTTAAAAAACCAAACCCGTCGGGGAGAACCTCTAAAACTCCTTCCCCAATCAAAAGCTCATCTGAACGCTCAGACTTCGCTTTAACAATCTCAAATACTACTTGAGATTTAGTAAGAGACCCGATGTTCTTCACTCCATATTGACGAGCTAATACATTTAGCTCTTCAATCCCCATCCTTTGCAACTTGGCAATTTTTGTAATAGTTACCGGTTGATTTTCATCAACTGTATCCGCAACTACCGCACATTCCCCCGCAAAAGACTTCTCTTGCAACACAGGACACGTATGTTTTTTATTCTCTTTCACCTTTGGCAAGACTTCTGAAGAACGTTCTTCTTTCATAATGCTCCCTTTAAAGCGTAAAAATATTCTTCGACTTTATGACGTAATTCTTCTTTAGTGCCGTTATTTTCTATAATAATATCGGCGTGCATCATTTTCTCTTCATGAGAAGAAAACCGAGCACATCTCTGATAAAAATTTAAATCAGAACAATTAGTTTTTTTGGTAAACCTTTCCCTACGAATATTCTTATCTGCTGTAATAAGAATTACACGATCAAACCATCTCGCATAATGTATTTCGTACAACAAAGGCACCTCAGCAATGAACAGAGGGTACTTTCGCTCTTGAGCGACTTGACAATACTTCTCTTCAATAATTCGACAAACTTCAGGATGTAAAATAGCTTCTAAAGCTTGTAGAAGAACTAAATTATCAAAAACTTTCTCTGCTATGACTTTTCTATCGAATGCATTGTCAATAACAACTTCTGATCCCAGAAGATCTATAACGCGACGACCTATATGCGAATGAGGAACAAGGAAACTATGCGAAACTTTATCAGCACTAATTACATAGGCACCCAAATCTTGAAAAACTCTACACGCTTCAGTCTTTCCTGAAGAGAGATCCCCTGTAATAGAAACTTTTAGTAATTCTAACATTCTGCCCAATTTTTTCCAATTAAGATATTCACAACTAATGGGACAGATAAAATCATTGCAGATTCCATTATATCACGCACTAAAGTTTGCATTTCTTCTCTTTCTTCTTCAGGAACTTCAAAAATCAATTCATCATGTATCTGTAATAACATACGACTTCTTAATTTATGTTTCTCCAACGCATCAGAGAGTTGTAACATTGCTAATTTTATCAATTCAGCAGCACTACCTTGTATGCGAGTATTAACAGCAAGACGGCCCGAAGCAGCGCGAGAGTTAGAAAACTCTGTCCAATTATCTATTATCCTTTCTCTTCCTAGTAACGTTTTCACTCGTAAATTTTCACAAGCTTGACTCACCGTTTCATGGATAAAACGGGCTACTTTAGGATAACGATCAAAATATGCATCTATTAACTTTTGAGCTTCGGAAACACTGATTTTTAAAATCTTTGACAATCCATAGGCTTGTTGCCCATAGATAATACCGAAATTCACAGTCTTTGCTTGCATGCGCTGTTGTTTAGTGACTTCTTCTAATGGCACATGAAATACCTGAGAGGCTGTAAATGTATGCACGTCTTCTCTCGACTCAAAGGCCAGTCTCAACGACTCATCTTGACTCAAATGTGCCAGAAATCTTAACTCAATTTGAGAATAATCTGCAGATAAAAAATAATTATTCTCATGCGTATTACAGAAGGCTTTCCTTAATAATCTTCCTCTTTCAGAACGTATAGGAATATTTTGTAAGTTTGGATCCTGACAAGCCAATCTTCCCGTTACCGTACCCATTTGATTAAATGTAGGATGAATTCTAGAAGTATGAGGATCTACTTGTCTAGGAAGAGCTTTCACATAGGTAGAAAGTAGCTTTTCAACAGCTCTGAATGCTAAAATTTTCTCAATAATTTCATGTTCCCCTGACAAAGCTTCCAAAACTTCTGCCTTAGTAGATCGAGTCTTATCTATAGGTGTCAAGCCAAGTTTATTATATAAAATGTCTGACAATTGCTTAGGAGATTTAATATTGAAGGGGGCTCCGGCTAGTGTATAGATATCATCAGTAAGAATCGCTAACTCTCCTGATAAAATTCTCTCAAGCTCTTGAAGGTCTGTAACATCTAAAGGCATCCCATTTCTTTCGATAGCAAAAAGAACCTTCTCCAAAGGCATTTCCATATTAAAAAAAAGATCTTCTACTTTTTTTATTTTCAATTCCTCTAGTAGAGATTGTTTTATCCTGGGCAAATGAGAAACAAATTCTCCAAAATATTGAGCGGGATTCGCCGGAGACTTTAGTATGGGCAGGCTTAGCTGTCCCCATTCCTTTCCATATCTACCCGCAGAACTGATCAATCCTTGATTAACAAGAAGCGTTTGATAAGATATTTTCGCTCCTCCGTTAATCAAATGTTCTGCTAAGGCTAAATCAAGAGCTATATTATTGACGTGAATACCTGCATTTTTTAATGCGTGATTATCTCTCTTTATATTGTAACCATAAAATTTAGTATCTTCTCTTCTGAAGAAATCTTTTAGTGGGGTGAGAACATCGTCTAAAGCGTTCTCTATATCAACATAATAGACATCATTGTCGCAAGCTAATGCCACTCCCATTAACGTTAGGGAGGGAAGAAAGCTTCCCTTATATCCAACAGAAAAAGCGACACTCTTTCCGTGTAAAATAGGTAGTATGTGAGTTAGCTGCTTACTATTATTGACTATTTCTACATCTACATTAGATTCTTCCTTGACCTGCTGCACCAAGGTTTTAAAGCCCTGCCGCATATAGAAGGTATTCATGTCTTCCTGACACACTTCGTGCAAAGGAAACTCTAAAGCATTTATTGTTATAGGAAGAGGTATGTCATGATTTAATACCGCAAGATCTTTACTTAATAATAAAATTTCTCTTTGCTCTGAGATCATCTTATGAATAGATCCTGTCAACTCATCAAGATGTTCCAAAATACCCTCTACAGAATGATATTTCTGCAAAAGGGATGTTGCTTTCTTAGGCCCACAACCAGACACTCCAGGAATGTTATCAGAAGTATCTCCAACTAAAGCTAAGTAATCAGGTATTCTATTTGATGGAATCCCGTAGATATCTATAACACGATTTTCATCGATTTCCGGTTGATCTTTCCAGGGATTCATAGCTACGATGTTGGGGCCGATTAGTTGAAGTAGATCCTTATCCGCAGTACATATGCAAACTTCATATCCTTCTGAAATTGCTTTCTTTGTGACACTAGCTATTACATCATCAGCTTCGACACCCTCGACTGCTAGGTAAGATAATCCAAGTAAACTACAGTATTCTTTAACTACAGGAATTTGTTGGTAGAGATCTTCTTCTTTCTTCTCTCGATTACTTTTATAATCAGCATAAATTTCTCTACGACTTTGTTTATTATTTGGACCGTCAAATACGGCTACCATATGATTAGGAGAGAATTCTTTGATTAATTTATTAATAGAACGAATAAATCCGAAAACCGCTTGCGTTCCTTCTCCAGAAGAATTTTTCATATCTGGGAGAGCAAAATATGCTCTGAAAATAAATCCTGAGGCATCTAAGATAAAGATCTTTTTCACTGATTCTCTCCGCTTACTAATTAATCAGAATCACGACTCCAAGTAATAAAATGTACTTGTAGAATTATCTAGATTAGGGAGTAACTCATGTTGAATCTTTCCTGTAATTAATGGGCTATTAGTTATTGATGACATAACTTTTTTCAACCAACCATCACTTCCTAAACCGATCACACGGTAGTTATTTTCAATTTTGCAATCAGCGACTAAATCTTGAAGCACTTGCTGTTTAGTTACATTTACAACATCAATATAACCTTCTTCTAAAGCTTTTTCAGGTGAGTATAAACGCGCACCTAAAACACTAACTAACTTATCTTTAGTCAATAATGGACGATTCATTGCAACAATATCAACAAATTGACCATAAAGATAATCGATGATTTCTTGTCGGATTTCACGATCTTTAGTTGTCCATTCCGTATAAGGGTTCATAGGAGCCTTGTCTTTTCCAGCTGTAAGCAAGTCACTTTGCACACCATAGCGAGATAAACCTTCTTTTACATTAAAATATGGTCCAGAGAGCACTCCTACGGAACCTATCAAAGAAGAAGGTGTGGAATAAATTTTATCTGCAGCACATGCAACATAATATCCGCCAGAAGCACAAAGACCATTCACAAAAACATAAACAGGACAATTTGTACGTTGTTTCCAGAATTGAATCGTTGAATATATACGGGCGATCTCAAATACTTCTCCTCCAGGACAATCCATATCAATGATTATGCCCTTCACTCTATCTTTATAAGGTGTAGAATCTAGTGTTGTAATGGCATCTTGAATAATTTTTGCTGTATGCTTGTTAGAGGAAATAACATCCTTCATTTCTAATACAGCAATAATTGGCGCCTCTTTACCCAGATCCCTCACCTCACCCTTAGCATCGGGCATATTGACAAATTGAGAATCATTCATTCCAGAGGTAGAAACAACTAACATCAAAGTAACAAAGAAGGCAAGAACTACCCCTAGAGATAAACCTAGAATCGATAGGAAGCCTTTAGACAAAAAATGCCAAAACGTTTTCATAAATACCCGTAACATCAAAAATTTATAGAACAAATAAATAAGGTATGTGAGGAAAAGCTTAAAGATCAAAAAAAATATGAATAAAAGGGCTTAAAAGCCCTTTAAGTTATAGCGTAGCTACTTCTTCTTTATTAGAATTTTCTCCCGTAGTCGCACTAACAGCCACTTCAGATGCAATTAAGTCTGAATCTGAACTTGCAGCAACAGCAGCAGCTTCTCTTATGTTGTACTCTCTTCCTATGAAAGCAACAACAGCAATCCAAACCACCATAATCAAAAGAAGTACTACGGCAATCACATTGAGACTCGCAGCGACGGATGAAAAGATAATCAACAACCCTTGATAAATCAATGAGCCTCCTGATTTCCCTATCCGAGATACAACACCATCAATAGCGGCCTTACCAAAGTTTTTCTGATCATTAGGTAAAGGAATAAATGCCATTTCCTTAGTCTGATCAAAGAATGTAAACTTAGCAGCACGAGAAAATACGTTTTGCATCCCGCCTATCCAAGCTGCTATGGCTAAAGGAGCCATGTTGAAAAACCCACCAAAAATCATGATGTCTCTCTTCACAGCAAATACAGCGCCAAAGAATAGTAAACCAGTTACCAGCATAACAATCGGAGTAGTCAATGCCCCTACTGTCCAACCCCACTTTCGAATACTTTGTCCAGTAAGGAAAAGAGCGGCGCAGACAGATACGATCCCTATCAATGTAGTAATTCTACTCATGTAGCTATTGAACTCAACGTGGGAGCTATAAATTTGGCTAACTTGATCTTTCCACACTACTTCAAACAAGTGAATAACAAGGTTATAGGATAAAACTATAACAGCAAGACCTAGCAAGTAACGGGAGCGAATGAGATACAGGAAGAGGCTTTTCGCCTTAGTTTTTGTCTTTTTCTTAGCTTTTATACTAGCCACGCTCTCCTCAACTTGAGGCGGTTCCTCCGATAGAGAGAAGGCTGTAGAGAAATTATATGTGTGTTGTGTAAGGAAGTGAACTTTTTTATAGAGCCAGATCGTACACAATCCGGCTAAAACGATTAAAATGGTGAGGTTCATCATAACCTCATGCCACTTATCCTTAACGAAAGGATAAACAAAAAGTGAGTGTTTACCCATCCAATAGGAAATTTCACCAGCAAATATGGAGGAAAGATTCAGCCCGGTATTAATTAAGGCATAGAATCTCCCGGCTTCCTTCACGCTAGTGACTTCGTTAGCCAATCCCCAAAACAGCGTTGAAAGAACTACCGAACTCCATAGTTCTGACATCACGTAATATAGACTGTAGCTCCAATAGCGAATCATCACAATGAATCCACGTAAGCCCTGTGGCAATAGCTCCTGTAATCTATCTGCAAAAGAATGCAAATGTAGAGCATCCCCCATCGGGTAAATTACCACGGCAAATAAGAAAAAGAAACCTAGAAAAGTACCTATGAAGGAATAAAAAACGGTGTCTCTAGGACACCGATTACTTAACCAACCGTAGATCATTGTAACAATAACGGCTCCAGGAACTATCCCCCAGACTTTCAAGAACGGTATAACTTCCGCACCCGCGTCAGATCCTACCACCACTAAAGTATCTTTCATACTTTTTAGGAGGCTATAGTTAAATCCCACGAAAAAAGCTAGCCAGAAAAGAGGAATAAATTTGGGGAATTCTGATCGATATATGGGGCAAAAGTACGCCCGCAGTCTTGAAAAGGGTTTCATCTCTGATGACTGCATAAACTCCTTCCCAAAATTATAGAGCATAAAGATTTGTAAACAGATAATAAATCATGCCTAAAAGACTTTGAACCCGTACAGTTCTTATAATACTTGTTGCTGAGCAAACGGCAAGGCATATTTTAAAAGACTATGACAAATGTAAAGGACCATTGTAGCGAAACACTGCCTAAAATACAAGTTGTTCCTACGAGATCCTCCCACTCTTTTTTTAAATAAAAAACTTACTAAACCTTTCAGTCGAGACACTGCTTTTTGTAATCTATTACTCTCTCTAGGAAGTAAAGAAATCCGAGAATAATTAATGGCATCAGCCCAATTACAGGGATTCGCACACCTGCAGTGACCCCGAGTAAAATAATAAATTGAACCACTGTAAAAATCTTTCCAAAGAAAAGAGCTCGGTAATCATAGCCCTTCCACCCCCTAACAACAGAGAGATAGATCGCAAATAGCACTAAAAAAATATCTCTAGCAAAAATAAGGAGGAGGTGTTCGGGAGACAAGGACCTTTCCCAGTAAAGGATAGCAACGCAAACAAAAACAAAGAATTTATCAGTAAGGGGGTCCAACATAGAACCGAAACGGCTAGTAGCCTTATAACGACGAGCGAGATAACCGTCTAAAACATCGCTAGCCATTGCACCTAAAATAACTAGTAAGCGTAGATGAATCTTTTCTTGGTAAAAGAATAGGGCTAGCCATATACGTGATAGAGAAAGTAAGTTACAAAATTGTCTCATGGTTTTGGCTAACGTGATCTTTTTAAGGAATCTTAATATAATCTAAAAGAGCTTATTATAGGATATGCCAACTCTACAGGCAAGAAGAGAGTTCTCCTCTCCAACAACCGTTTCTTAGATTATCTTATATTGATACCTATTTGATATTTTAGAAAAATTTTAAAGAAAAAGAGCAACTAATTAACTTTATTATGGTCTCTATTAGAAAAATTCGGAAAGAGAGGGATTCGAACCCTCGGTACCCTTTAGAGGTACGCGTCCTTAGCAGGGACGTACTTTCGACCACTCAGTCATCTTTCCTTAGTAAAGGTGTATCTAGGTCACCCCAGAAAAACTTTCACCACCTTCTTATTCAATAAAGTAGAGTAATTCCTATCTTCAATGAAAGCAAGTTAACTTTTAGGACCCTATTCTTCAGATCATTCGATCTTTTAAGTCGCTTAAAAGAGAGTGAGACAAACTTGCATCCTATCCTTCAAAGGAAGAAACCGATTCTATTGTAAGTCAATATTAGTGATCTAGTAATTTCTATCTCTAATTCTCCAAATTTTTTCTGAATATTTATTATAGAAACTTTATTGACTTCCCCAACCTTTATGACTTGAGCATATATTTTCGATATCCTAACCTGATCTCTAATGACGCCTGCACTTAGATCGCATCATAAAAACTATGTCGACTCAAATAGAAAAAACTTCTACTCCTACACTACCTAGTCCTCCCAATTCTAAAGAATCGGAAATGATTGTCCTAGGCTGTATGCTAACAGGAGTCAATTATCTTAATTTAGCAGCTAACCAACTCAACGAAGATGATTTTTACTACCTTGAACATAAAATCATTTTCCGAGTTCTCCAAGACGCTTTTAAACATGACAAACCAATAGACGTGCATCTTGCGGGGGAAGAACTTAAGAGAAGAAATCACCTTACGGTAATCGGGGGTCCCAGCTATTTAATCACCTTAGCAGATTTTGCAGGAACTGCAGCGTATATTGAAGAATATATTCAGATCATTCTTTCTAAATCGATTTTAAGAAAAATGATCCAAACAGCTAAGGAAATAGAGAAAAAAGCTACTGAAGAACCTAAAGATGTTGCTGTTGCTCTAGATGAAGCTCAAAACGCTTTATTTAAAATTAGTCAAACAACATCTCTCACGCAATATGTTCTTGTTGCCGACAAACTTCAGGGTTTTGCTTCTGCTCAAGAGAAACCCTTTCTAATACAATTACAAGAAAAACAAGAATTCTTCCAACAACACGCACAAAGTGGTGATGCCTTACCTATTTCGGGTATTCCCACGCATTTCATTGATCTAGATAAAATGATCAATGGTTTTTCCCAATCCAATTTAATGATTCTTGCAGCTCGACCTGCTATGGGGAAAACAGCTCTTGCTTTAAATATCGCAGAAAATATGTGTTTTCAAAGTCAACTTCCTATAGGAATTTTTTCTTTAGAAATGACTGTAGATCAGCTAATTCACAGAATCATATGTTCTCGATCTGAAGTAGAATCTAGGAAAATTAATGTAGGAGATTTATCCGGTCAAGACTTCCAACGCATTGTTTCTGTTGTGAATGAAATGCAACAGCATACTCTACTTATAGATGATCAACCCGGATTGAAAGTCACCGATCTTAGGGCTCGTGCTCGAAGAATGAAAGAAAGTTATGATATTCAATTTCTGATTATTGATTACTTACAACTTCTTTCTGGCTCAGGAACTCTACGCTCTGCAGAAAGTCGCCAAACAGAAATTTCAGAAATTTCAAGAATGCTGAAAACTTTAGCCAGAGAATTAAATATTCCTATTCTCTGTTTATCACAATTATCTAGGAAAGTAGAAGATAGAGCTAACCACAGACCTATGATGAGTGATCTCAGAGAAAGTGGAAGTATAGAACAGGACTCTGACTTAGTTATGTTTCTATTACGTAGAGAATATTATGACCCAAATGACAAGCCCGGAACAGCGGAACTTATAGTTGCTAAAAACCGTCACGGGTCTATAGGTTCTGTTCCTCTAGTTTTTGAAAAAGAGCTTGCGCGGTTTAGAAATTATGCAGCCTTTGAATTCAATGGATAAACGAAATTTTTTATAAAAAATCCGAATTGGATGTTATCAAAAAAATCTATTCTATTTCTCTAGATAGCCTCGACTAAAATCGTTAGTGGACCACAAAATATCTTTGTAGTAACATTTCTCTTGTTGTTTCCTGTGAGAAAAACGAATACCGCAATCCTAAGTTTACTTAGTGTGTTGAGACTGCGGAATAAAGCGAAACAGAGAAGCACGGTGTGCCTAATTAATTTTAGGTATCCAAGGAATGGTTCTAATTTAGATTTAGCTATTCCATTTGGCGATCTCTTTCATTGAGAAAAGATCGAATCACACACATATTCATACGCTAACAACAAAAAAGACTATGTCATCTGTTAAGAAAAAACGAAGACTTAAAATCGCTAAGCATAAGCGTAATAAAAGACGCCGAAGAGACCGTCATAAAAATAAATAATTGCTAGTTTATGTGGACTCACCCAATTAATTACGATGTTATTGTAGTTGGTGCTGGGCACGCGGGTTGCGAGGCTGCATTTTGCTCTGCAAAAATGGGGGCCTCCGTACTAATCTTAACTTCAAACTTAGATACTATTGCTAAGTTAAGTTGTAATCCTGCCGTTGGTGGTATTGGTAAAGGGCATATTGTTCGCGAAATCGACGCCCTAGGCGGTATCATGGCAGAGGTTACTGATCAGTCTGGGATACAATTTCGTATCTTAAATCAGACCAAAGGTCCTGCTGTCCGTGCTCCAAGAGCTCAAGTTGATAAGCAAATGTATCATATTCATATGAAACGCTTATTAGAGAGTACTCCCGGCTTACATATTATGCAGGGTACGGTTGAGTCTTTACTAGACAATGAAAATGTTATCCAGGGTGTTACAACGAAAGAGGGTATCACCTATTTAGGAAAAACAGTCATTTTGTCTTCTGGGACATTTATGCGTGGCTTAATTCATATCGGCGACCTTAATTTCCCTGGTGGACGTCTTGGAGACCCTGCAGCAACAGGGTTGTCAGCAGCTTTGAAAGAGCGTGGTTTCCCAATTAGTAGACTAAAAACGGGCACGCCTCCTCGTCTACTTGCTTCTTCTATAGATTTTTCCGTAACAGAAGAACAACCTGGGGATCCTGGTGTAGGATTTGTTCATAGAAATGAACTATTCGTTCCTCCTTTACCTCAGGTATCGTGTTATATTACCCATACCACTCAGAAAACTAAAGATGTCATTGCAGCAAATATTAGCCGTTCAGCTCTGTATGGAGGGCGTATTGAAGGTATAGGACCTCGATATTGTCCATCTATTGAAGATAAAATTGTTAAATTCGCAGATAAAGAACGTCACCATATTTTCATAGAACCTGAAGGAATTTATACTCAGGAAGTCTATGTCAACGGTCTATCCACATCCATGCCTTTTGATGTGCAATATGATATGATTCGTTCAGTTCACGGATTAGAAAATGCAATTATTACCCGGCCTGCTTACGCTATTGAATATGATTACGTTCATGGAAATGTTATCTATCCTACTTTAGAAAGTAAGATTACAGAAGGTTTATTTCTATGCGGCCAGATCAATGGAACGACAGGATATGAAGAAGCCGCTGCTCAAGGTCTTATCGCAGGTATCAATGCAGTAAATAAAGTACTTAGAAGACCCGCATTTATCCCATCACGACAAGAATCTTATATTGGTGTAATGTTAGATGATCTTACGACTCAGGTATTAGATGAGCCTTACCGTATGTTTACAGGACGAGCAGAACATCGTCTACTCCTAAGACAGGATAACGCCTGCTTACGCTTGTCTCACTATGGTCGTGATTTGGGACTCCTAAGTCAAGAACGCTATGAAATCTTTGAAAATCAAAAGCAAGTTATAGAAAAAGAAAAACTCCGTCTAAGTAAGACATTCAAAAAGTATGGAAACTCTGTAGTTTCCTTAGCGAAAGCTTTATGTCGTCCAGAAGTATCTTATGACACTCTGAAGGAAACATTCCCTGATGATGTACGTGACCTTGGTTCAACACTTAATGCTTCATTAGAAATGGAAATTAAGTATGCAGGGTATATAGATCGTCAGAAATCTTTGATTCATAGTCTATCAAAATCAGAGAACATGATTATTCCTGAGGACATAGATTATCAAAATATTTCCTCATTAAGTTTAGAGGCTAGAGAAAAACTAGCTAAATTTACCCCAAGAACTATAGGGTCTGCTTCAAGGATATCAGGTATTGCCTGCGCTGATATTCAAGTATTGATGGTTGCTGTAAAAAAACATGCTCACCGATAAGTGTATTTTCTTAAATCTATCTGGGATAACTATCTTTGAGCAGTTGCAAATAGAAGAAGCTCTTCTTCGCAACTGTAAGGAGAATGTTTGTATCATTAATTCTAACGCACCGGAAGCGGTGGTTCTCGGTATTTCAAGACGCCCAAACGAAGATCTTCGCATTTCTGAATTGCGATCCGACAATGTTCCTATAATTAAACGTTATAGTGGTGGCGGAACAGTATTTATCGATAGAAATAGTTTATTCGTAACATGGATTATGAATTCTTCCGAACCCATGGCCAGTTCTCAGGATTTGATGCGGTGGTCTTATGATATCTACGCACCTATCTTTCCAAAGACATTTTCTGTTAATGAAAATGATTATACTTTAGAAAAGAAGAAAATCGCAGGAAATGCTCAATATATCCAAAAATCTCGTTGGGTACACCACTCAACATTTCTATGGGATATGGATATAGATAAGCTTACACGTTATCTACCAATACCCCAAAAACAACCATCATACAGGAAACAACGTTCACATCAAGATTTCCTAACAACTATTCGCCCATGGTTCCCCACCAAAGAAAGCTTTTTTGATAGATTAAAAGCATCTGCGGGGAATATTTTTCTTTGGGAGACTCTTTCAGAAGATGAACTGAAAGGTATTCTGGAAAAGCCCCACCGAAAATCTACTACGTTATTGTAGCAATACTTTTTAATCACTCGGCAGCATTAACTATTTCGATTTTGCTGAAGAAATAGCTAATTTCTATAGCCGCATTTTCTAAACTATCAGATCCATGTACCGCATTAATTCCTATAGATTCACCGAACTGAGCACGGATAGTACCCTGAGCAGCTTCTTGAGGATTTGTAGCTCCCATAATTTCTCGATTGCGAACTACAGCATTATCACCTTCGAGAACCATAACAACAACTGGGCCTGAAATCATGAAATCTACGAGCTCTTGGAAAAATGGACGAGATTTATGAACAGCGTAAAAGCCTTCAGCTTCTTTCACTGATAAATGTAACATTTTCATAGCAGCTATACGAAATCCTGATTTTTCAAAGATCGTAACGATCTCACCAATATGAGCCTTGCCAACAGAATCAGGTTTGATAATTGATAGCGTTTGTTCCATGTATATACAATCTCCTTAAACAAAATGAAGTGAATGTGAGAGAAATTATACCACTATCTTTAGGAAAGTCTAGCTCTTGTTCAATCCTTGTAAGTTCTTTTTTAAAGCAATAGGCAAAATCTCTGCTAATGATGCGTCATCAGGAAGTTCACTCATAGCTTCAGCAATCATCCTTTCTGCCGAAGATTTAGGATAGCCTAATGCGGCTAATGCCTGTATTCCTTCATCCATACATGAGGGTTTTGCAGGTTCCCAAGAAGCAATTGCTTGAGAATCTAGGGGGAGTAAATCTGGAAGCTTTTGTTTGAGATCTACCATAAGTTTTTCTGCTGTTTTTTTCCCTATACCAGGAACAGAAGCTATGGCTTTTACATCCTCAGCACGTGCTATAGAACAGAGTTTGTTAAGGGAAAATGTATTCAATATTGCTAGGCCTGTCTTAGGACCTACTCCAGAAAATGAAATTAACATACGGAAACATTCACGCTCTCCTCGAGAATTAAATCCGTAAAGGACATGTTCAGTTTCACGAACAACCGTATATGTATAAACAATAACTTCACGATGTAATTGACTCGACAACTCAATCAACCATCGATCAGGAGAAAAAATACTAAACCCTAATCCTTGACATTCGATCACAATAGTTCCCGAACTAATATAAGTAAGAATTCCACGAATATAATCGTACATTATCGAACCCCTAAACAAGTATAAGCAGAAGTATGTGCATGGCATATTGCTAATGCAAATGCATCTGCAATATCCTCACAATTAGAATTTAAGACATCAGGAACATTCAAAATCTTACTAACCATAAGTTGTACCTGCTGTTTACTCGCATTTCCTTTCCCTACAACAGCTCTCTTAGCTACATTTGGAGCATATTCAAAAACAGGAATATCTCTTAAAGCAGCAGCAAGTACGAGTACACCTCGCGCCATGCCTAATTTTATAGTGCTTTGAGGATTCTTATGAACATATTGAGTTTCAAGAACCACAGCATCAGGAGTAACATCATCTAATACTCCAGATAGTGTTTGAAAAAGCTGTTTATAACGCTGTGTTAATGAGTCTTTGGAAGATAAACGAATAGCTCCATAACTATGAGCTCGTATCTTATAACGCTGTTCAACAAGGATAATTGCATATCCAGAAACTAATGTCCCAGGATCAATTCCCATAATCAATTGCGTCATAATCAAGTCCTTATGCAGGATTAAGAAAAGTTCCCTGAACGGAATATGTAGCGTTTATTCTATGTTAGCCATATATAATTACAATTGAAAATCTCAGTGTAAGATCTACTCTATAAATCCACTATATTTTGATTCCTGGATACATTCAGTGCTACTACAGTCTACATCCCTACCTAACAGCCGTTTTAGATGAGATACATTTAAAACATCTTCACACCCAAATTTCTTATTAAGAGTCTGTATCTGACAATACTGCTCTTCAACCAGATCTTGTAATAGAGCAACCTCTTTCTTCTTTTGAACTAGCTCATCTTGAATCTGTAGAATTTTTTGTGATTCTATATTTGTGTATTCAGACTGCCTGTAATGCTGTAATTCTAGGCTTAATCTTGAGATTTCTTCTTGATATTTCTTATCCTGATCTGCCTTTTTTTGATGCAAAATCATCATAGCTTCATTTAAACTAACTATCTCCTGCTGTTTTAACAGACTTTCCTTTGATCCCTGTTCAAACATATCAGTTTCAGGGATACGAGACAGCGTTAGTTTATCTAACTGTTCCTCGAGGATCTTGATTTTATGTTCATAACAGAGCCGTCTTCCTTCACTAATTTCTGTTTGCTGAACACTTTCTATCAAATCTCGTTTCAATTCATCGATAACGTCATTTTGATGACGTGTTTGCTGTAACTTCTCAGAAAGACGATGTTGTAGCCAACTATTTTCATTTTTTAGTTTTTCGATTTCAGAATTTCTAATCTCATCACGAGATGAAAACTCTCTCTCTAAAGCTAAAAATCGATGTTTCCATTCTAAATGAACATCTTGTTCATGAGAAAGATCTACTTGTAATACTTCAGATTTATTGGAAACAAGTTGACCACTCATTTTACTACAAACATCTGCTAAGGCATTACATGCATATTGCCATTCCATAATATCTGCATCTTTCCATCGACAAAGCAACAGAAGCATAGATCTCGAGTATATATCGTAATGATTTGAAGAAGAACAATTGGAGTTGCTAGACCATATAGAAGTTAGATGCAGCTTAATTGCCGATAAGAGCCGCCGCAAAGGATACCTCTAAGATATTAATTAGATTTTTCTGGTTTATAGCACAGGAAGGAGTTCTTGTCTCAAATTCACAACTAAGAAAAAGACATTCGAAAAACCTAGGAAATCTAAGTTGATGTTTACTAGTGTGGATATAGAATTTTAGAATTTCATAAAAAATTAAGTGAAAATAAAAAAATAAACAACTCTCATCACGTTCAATAATGAACACGGATCATTGGGTTAAGATCTAAACAAAAAAGGGAAGAAAACTGCTCAGAACAAGACTCGAACTTGCACGGGCTTGCGCCCAAGGGATTTTAAGTCCCTAGTGTCTACCATTCCACCATCTGAGCAATAATGAAGAATCCTGTCAATTATAAATCTAATAACTGAAGCGATTCGAATTATAGTTTTTGGAGATATCTACTTTAAGAGAAATACCAAAAATATAACTCAGAATCTTACCAGATGACACTTTCTAGATCAATGGTTTTCAAAGAGAAGACAGGTAAAAATCTTTAATGAATTATTACTCGTCTTCTATTGGGAAAGAAGAAGGTAAAGGCTGTTCGCAAGCTGAAGAGACTTCCATTTCTTCATCAGGGAAAATAATTGTTTGATCGCCAGATAATAAAGCACTTATCACTTCAGAACTTTCAGTAACTAATGCCTGTAAAGATTCATCTAAATCAGCTGAAGTCACTGTAGGATCAGAAACAGCTTGCGAGATAATCTCAGAAATTAATTTTGCAGGAGGAGGTAATAGAGAAAACTTCTTCTGCTCACCTAAGTTATCTTCCTGTGATTCTTCCCAAAGCTCTTCAGTAACAGTATCAATAATCTCTTGAGAAGACCCTGCTACTTCTGATACTTCTTTATTAGTTTTTTTACGCCCTTGCTTTTTCTTCTCTTTCCACTTATCTCCCTTTCGCTCCTTCTTCTCTTTCCTAGTCGTAGAATGAGGTGTGGATGCAGTAGGAGTTTCTGATGAAGTTTCAACTACAATAGCTTCGGAAGAGCTTTCCTCAACAACAGTTACAGGAGCGGCTTTAGGCAACTTAATTAAAGCTTCTCGGCCTCCGGCAATTTTAATACCACGATCTAAACCTACAGCTTTAAGATTGATCTTAGTATCTCGGATTTCCATCACTTCATAATCGCCTGCGGGGACAATAAATGGCTTACTATGATCACAGTTACGGAAAAAACAAGTATTCCCCAAAGAAATCACTTCAACTGCTTCAACAACAAAAGGATCTTGAGAAAGGTGCTTAGTATTACGAACTGATAACTTGTATCCTTCTCTCGACGTAATTACAGTTTCTATAACTGGATCTCTTGTAAAATACACGAATTTAACCTTCTATTTAGAGTTCTTTGCTACATACTCTAATAAATCAACTATGCGGGTTGCATATCCTATCTCATTATCATACCAAGCAACTAGCTTGAAAAAGCGATCAGTCAACGCTATCCCTGCACCGGCATCAAATATCGAAGAATATTCACATCCTATAAAATCAGAAGAAACTACTTCTTGATCCGTATAACCTAAGATTCCACGCAAATTAGTTTCTGAAGCATTTTTAATAACTTTACATATTTCTTCATATGTTGTTGATTTTTTCAATCTTACAGTGAGATCAACTACAGAAACATCAGCAACAGGAACTCTAAAAGCCATTCCAGTTAACTTATTCTTCAGCTCTGGCAAACATAGAGCAACAGCTTTAGCAGCTCCAGTAGAAGCGGGGACAATATTTTGAAAAGCTCCTCTACCACCTCTCCAATCTTTCTTAGATGGACCGTCTACAACACTCTGAGTTGCTGTAGCAGCATGAACCGTGGTCATTAACCCTTCTTCAATACCAAAATTATCTAATAAAACCTTAGCTAGGGGAGCGAGGCAATTTGTAGTACAAGAAGCATTGGAAATAATAGTATCCTTCTCAGGATCAAATTTATTCTCATTTACTCCCATTACAAATGTTGGGACATCTCCTTTTGCAGGAGCAGTAATAAGTACACGTTTAGCACCAGAATCAAGATGCTTAGCAGCGTCTTCTTTCTTGGTAAATAAACCTGTACTTTCAATAACAATATCTACACCCAGATCTTTCCACGGAAGTTTTTGAACATCACGTTGATCTAATAATTGAATCCTACGATTATCAACAACGAGATCACCATTATCATAAGATACTTCTGCAGGGAAACGCCCGTGAGTAGAATCGTATTTAAATAGATACGTCAAAGCCTCCCCAGGGACAAGATCATTAACAGCCACGACTTCGATAGGAGAATTTCTTTTTAAAATTTGTCTTAAAACTAATCTTCCAATCCGTCCAAAACCGTTAATTACAACTTTCATCGCTATTCCCTGGTAGTCAGTATTCGCAAAAAAAAATAGCCTAATTGGCTAAAAATTCTATAATACACTTTCGTGCATTATCACCAACTCTATTTTGTAGTTTCAAAATACGCGTGTATCCGCCATTTCTAGAGACAAAACGAGCACCTAATTCATCGAATAGTTTATTTATTACCGTACGATCTACATTATAGGCTGATAAATCTCCAGCTTTAGCTTGACGGGCTTCTTTGCTTGTCAACTTATTGTATCTAACCATTAGCCTAGCAACAGCTAAACGTCTTGCAGCCAATGTATTTTTCTTAGCCAATGTAATCATCTTATCCGCACAGCGACGTAACTCTTTTGCTTTAGGCAAAGTAGTCTCTATTCTTTCTTGGTGGATTAGAGATTTTAACATGTTAGCTAACATACAACGATTATGCGCAGAAGTACGACCAACTCTAAATTTCTTTCTAGCGTGTTGCATATACTTAATTATCCCTTGACGTTTTTAGACCGAATCTTTTCGGCATAGCTCTTCATTTTTTCTTTTACGTTGTCTAAGCCAACGCCGAACTGACTGAGATCCATTCCCAATTCAAGCTTCATTTCTTTTAACTTATTTTTAATCTCACAAAGAGATTTCTTCCCAAAGTTTCTGAACTGTAGCAGGCGAGGTTCTGGCATAATCACCAACTCACCGATGGTTTCAATATTTGCATTAGACAAACAATTTGTAGATCTTACAGACAACTCGATCTCATTAATACCTAGAACTAACTTATGAAGAATATCGTCTTTGTTCTCTTTCTCAATGGAAATAGCTTCTTCAAAGACTATCTTCTTCTCATCCATTCTTTCAAAAATAGAGAAGTGCTTAGTTAAAATTTGTGTAGAGAAAGCTAAAGCTTCTTTAGGAGATACTCTACCATCTGTTTCTACATGTAAAATCAAGCGATCGAAATCTGTATCTTGACCAACACGAGTATCTTCTACAAAGTAATTAACTAAAACTACAGGTGAGAAAGCAGCATCTAAAATGATCTCATTCACACCTTTGTCCTCGAGAACAATTCTCTCAGATGTAGAATACCCTCTTCCAAAAGCCACTCTTAAAGCAATTTCAATCTGCATAGGCTGTGTTACAGTAAAAATTACATGATTAGGGTTAACAGATTCAAACCCGCCTTCTTGTAATAAATCAGCCAATGTCACAGATCTTTGACCACTGCAAGCAGCCAAATCAGAGGCATCTACAGAAATAGTAGACTTTAATAATTGAGTGCAACGACCATCCTCACTATCTTGGAAAGGATATTTCTTAAGTAGAGCTCCTTTCAAATTCAAGACGATGTTTGTTACATCTTCTACGATTCCCTCCATTGCCATGTACTCATGAAGTACACCAGTCATAGAGAAAGAAATAATTGCAGGAGCTTCTAAACCAATTAGCAATGCTCTTCTCAAAGCATTACCTAAGGTATGACCCATACCCCTTTCCAGAGGTTCTGCGACGAAACTCGCCTGCTTATCAATCGATCCCCCGCTACCTTCTACAGCCATCATTTTGACTGATTCTGGCAATTCAAATTTATCGTAAAGTAAATTTTGTGAATTATCCGACATCCCTTTCTCCTTCCCTAAAACTACACTCTGCGCCTTTTTCTTGGTCGACAACCATTGTGAGGAACAGGAGTTTCGTCACGGATGACAGAAACAACTAAACCAGCGGCTATGAGAGCGCGAACTGCAGATTCTCTGCCAGCTCCGGTGCCTTTTAAACATACTTCAACTTCTTTAAGGCCAGAATTCATAGCAATTTTTGCAGCGTCTTGTGCAGCCACCGTTGCAGCAAAAGCAGATGACTTACGAGATCCGGAATATCCAACTTTTCCAGCTGAAGCCCAAGAGATAGTATTCCCTGCAGGATCTGTTATGGATACAATCGTATTGTTGAAGGTAGCCTTAACGTGAACAACGCCTGAAGGAATATTCTTTAACTGTTTTCTTTTTACGCCTTTTTTCTGCGTTTGATGTTTAACCAAAACACGTTCTCCTAAAAAAATTATTTCTTCTTACCTGCGACTGTTTTACGCTTGCCTTTACGTGTTCGAGAATTTGTTTTTGTTCTCTGTCCTCTTACAGGCAATGAAAGACGATGTCTTTGTCCACGATAGGCGTGTATAGAGATCAATCTTTTAATATCTGACTGCACACGGCGTCGCAAGTCCCCTTCAACTACATACTCTGATTGTAGGAGAGAATTGAGGCGGCCTATTTCTTCCTCCGTCAATTCAACAGCCCTAGCTTCAGGATTCAATTGCAACTTTGCAATAATCTCTTCAGAAAGAGCTGGCCCTATCCCATAAATATATGTAAGACTTATTTTTAATTTTTTCTTCGCAGGAATATCAATTCCAATGATGCGTGGCATACGTAGGGCCTCCCTTAAAGTAGTATAAGCATCTTAGGTCAAAAATTGTTATTTTTCAATGCCTTCCTTTAGAACGATCTTTTTTCAAAAAACTATCGTACCGACGCATAAGCAAAAAGGCATCCACTTGCTTCATCGTATCTAAAACCACACCAACTACGATCAACATCGCTGTGCCGCCTAAAAAATAACTTACATTAGCATCTACATGAAGGACTCGTCCTAAAATAGATGGTAAAATAGCAATAACAGCTAAGAAGACTGCTCCTAGTAAAGTGACGCGATTCATGGTGTATTCTAAATATGTTTGTGTAGGCTTCCCCTGTCGAATTCCAGGAATAAAAGCGTTATTCTTTTTCATTTCGGAAGCAATTTGTTCCGGATGGAACTGCGTTGCTGTCCAGAAATAGGTAAAGAATATTATAAGCAAAACATAACATGAGGAATATACCCAGCTACCTGGGGATAACATCATAGCAATTCGCTTAAGCCATGAAGAATCTGAGGACATGAATTGCCCTATAGTTGCCGGGAACATTAGCAAGGACGAAGCAAAGATAACAGGTATAACGCCCGCATAGTTTACCTTCAGCGGCAAATAGGATCCTCCTCCAGGGATTTCTCTCCTACCAATTACTCTACGTGCATATTGCACGGGAATTTTTCTCACACCTTCAATAATCAATATTGTTGTGACGAGAACGAATACAAAAATAAAACACAACAAGAGAAGTGAGAACAAACCTAGTTGAGAAGGGTCTTGAGAACCAAGATTTAACTTATTGACTATCGATCCCAAAACAGATGGGAAAGAAGCTAAGATCCCAAGACTGATAATTAAGCTAACACCATTACCAATACCCTTATCAGAAATCTGTTCACCTATCCACATGAGCAGTAATGTTCCTGTTGTCATAACAATAACTGTCGTCATGTAGAATATCCAAGGAGCTCCAAATAACTTGGATGACAACAAGGTCGGAAGAACAATACCCGGAATAGACATATTCATTTTTAGAGCAAACTTAGCGAAAAGCAATGATTGAATAACTGCTAAGCCAACTGTAAATAAACGGGTTAATCTACCAATCTTTCTTTTGCCTTGGTCAGGACTTTCACGCATTTCCCTCTGTATTGAAGGCATAAACACTAAAAGAAGTTGTACTATGATAGATGCGGAAATGTACGGAACCACACCTAACGCAATAACTGTCATTTGTGCAAAAGCTCCCCCAGAAAAAATATCAGCTAGTTGAAATAAATTCTGACTGGAACCTAGTAACTGTTTAAAATAAGCTACGGCGAGTTCTCCGTTAATTCCTGGAACAGGAATGAACACACCGACTCGGCAGGCCGCAAGTAAAGCAAAAGTAAAAAATAACTTCTGTCTTAACTCAGCAATGGAAAATATCTGTCGTAAAGTTGTCATAGTCGGGCCCAAAAAATTTTATCTTTAAGCAACACCAATAAGGTTTCGTACTCCTTGAGACAATACTACATTAGTGTCCTTCCAGATAAACGTTTTCTCTAATTCGCCTTTAACAATCACTTTCACTCTAATCGCGTGCTTATCTATAGCTCTTTTTTGTTTCAACGCATCTAAAGTAATTTCTTCTCCTTCGTTGAATAAAACATTCAAACGTTGAGTAGTAATTTCTTCTACACATTTATCAAAACGTTTATGAGAGAATCCTCTAGTAGGAACTCTTCTATAAAGAGGAACTCCGCCTCCTTCATAACCAAATCGACGCTTATAACCAGAACGGCTTCCGTCTCCCTTATGGCCCCGGCAACTTGTTTTACCATGACCTGAGCTGGGACCACGCCCTAATAACTTTGTTCTTTTCTTTCTTGGTGAAGGATCTTGTAACGATTCTAATTTAATCATGTGTCACTCTTCTCCTTTGTAAAACGTCTTTCCTGCTAGAAAGACTCAAGAGAGCTTTAAAAGCAGCCTTTACTTGGTTCATCGGGTTATTTGAGCCTAAACTCTTGGCAACAATATTTTTGACTCCAGCCATTTCCAAAATCAAACGAATACGTGAACCTGCCACAATTCCAGTTCCAGGTTTAGCAGGCTTCAAAAGTAATTGAGCTCCGTCCTGATCAACTAAAACTTCATGAGGAATAGAATCGCCTTCCAAAGATTCAATAACGATTAGATTCTTTCTCGCAGCTTCTCCGCCTTTGCGAATAGCATCTGTTAATTCATTTGCTTTGGCAAAACCGTAGCCCAAGCGTCCCTTACCGTCACCCACCAAAATAAGTGCGGAGAAACTAAATTTACGACCGCCCTTGACTACTTTTGAACAACGATTGACAACAAGAACTTTCTCCTCTAGCTGATCTTCTTTGTGAGAATTCTTTGATAACGTCATCTCTTTAAACCTTCATTAAAACTGTAATCCGCCTTCTCTAGCACCATCAGCCACCATGGCAACAACTCCATGATATTTGAAAGGACCGCGATCGAATACAACTCGATCTACCTGAAGACTTTTCCCTATCTGGGCAATTTGGGTTCCTAACGTTTTAGCAACGTCTTGATTCTTTTTAATTAATCCGGAAGCCTTACTTGATTTCGCCATAGTTGAGACAGAAGCCAAAGTTTTGCCAATAGAATCATCAATTAATTGTACATAGATATGCTTGTTAGTCTTCACAACAGACAAACGAGGCTTTAAAGAAGAGCCTCTTAAGACTTTACGCACTCTTAAAGCCCTACGAACTTTCTTTTCAGACTTCTTGAATAACGAATTTTCCATAACCTAACTCTGCCTTGCTACACTATTTTTTACCTGTTTTTGCCGCTTTTCCAGCCTTACGACGGACATATTCGTTTTCATAGCGGATACCTTTACCTTTATAGGGTTCGGGACGACGTTTAGCACGGATACTAGCAGCAAATTCTCCGACTAGCTGCTTATTTATTCCCTTCACTGAAATCAAAGTGTTCTTTTCAACAGTAACTTGAAGCTCCGAAGGAATAGGCATTTTCGTAGGATGAGATACTCCAATAGACAAATCTAAAACAGATCCTTGAACAGCGGCTCTGAAACCAACTCCAATCATTTCCAATCGTTTCTCGAAACCCGCACTGACTCCTTGAACCATATTAGAAATTAAAGCCCAAAACAAACCCTGCATACGACTTGGTCTATCAATAACACCAGGAGCTGCATGAACAAAAACTTCCTTATCTTTGATATCGACAACCACTTCTGGCGCTAATACTTGTTTTAAAGAGCCCTTTGGACCTTTTACTAAGATTTCATTATTTTGAATGGAGACCTCTACTCCTTGAGGGAGCACAATAGGGTCTCGAGCTTTACGAGACATTCCTTACCGTCCTATAAATTCTTTTATCCTGTTACCAAACTAAACAGAGTAGTTCGCCACCAATATTTTTAGCTCTAGCTGTTGATCCATCTAGCACTCCTTGAGATGTAGAAAGAACAGAAATGCCCATATTTCCGAAAACATAAGGGATTTTTGCTGCAGGAACATAAACCCTCCTAGAAGGTTTAGAAACTCGCTTTAATTGGCGTATCACAGGCCTACGGTCATTACTATATTGTAAAAAGATACGCATTGTGCGTTTACGATTCTCTTCTTTCACTAAATAATGAGCCAAAAACCCATGTTGTTTCAGAATTTTTACAATCGATTCACGCATCTTGCTATGCTCTAAATCCACATACAAATGCTCTGCTTTCAAAGCATTTCGGATTCGTGTTAATAAATCGGCTATAGTATCACTTGTCATGCCCATACTGATCTTACATCTCCCCTATTGAGCCTTCTTAAAACGCAAACCCATCAACTCTAAAAGAGTGGTGCATTCAACATCTGTTTGTGCTGTAGTTACCCAAGTAACATTCATCCCTTGAGTTCTCTTAACGCGGTCTAAATCTACTTCAGGGAAAATCTGTTGATCGTCTAGTCCCAATGAATAGCATCCGCGTCCATCTCCTTTATTCGAGAAACCACGAAAGTCGCGAATTCTAGGAGAGACTATATTGCAAAAACGATCCATAAAATCGTACATACGCTGCCCACGTAAAGTTACTTTAGCACCAATGCCCTGTCCTTCACGAAGTTTGAAACCAGCGATAGAATTTCTAGCCTTTGTAACCAAAGGTTTTTGTCCGGAAATCATAGAAAGTTCTTCTAAATGAGCCTGGAAAAGGTTTTTATCTTTAGCTGCCTCAGCAAGACCCATGCTTATAACAATTTTTTTAAGAACAGGAATTTGCATGGTATTTCCATACCCAAACTTTTCTTGGAGGGACTTTCGGATCTCTTCAGTATATAGTTTTTTTAACCTGCTCATATTAACCTTTTCTCTCTTTCACAGAACGATATAGTTTAGAAGTACCATCAGGAGACCTATTCCACAACTCTCGCCCGTTGTTAGTAACTTTGACAGAAAGTTTTGCTGGAGCACCGTCTATACTTAAACGAACGTTTGAAACATGTATCGGAGTTTCAATACTAATCCTTTTACCTTTAGGATTTTCTTGACTGCGTTTGATATTTTTCGTACGAACGTTGATTCCTTCAACGACCACTTTATTTTTTTCTCTAAGACAAGATAAAACTTTACCCTGCTTTCCCTTGTCGTTCCCGGCTAGCACATAAACCGTGTCGCCAACACAAACACTATGTCTTTTCATATCTTTTCTTATCCTTAAATCACCTCAGGAGCCAAAGAACTAATTTTCACAAAGCCACGATCTCGAATTTCTCGAGCGATTGGACCAAAAATTCGTGTTCCTTTGGGATTTCCTTTTTCATCGATAATTACACAGCTATTAGTATCGAATCTCAAAGAAGAACCATCTTTTCTAAGAATATCGCGGCGTGTTCTAACAATCACAGCTTTAACCACATCGCCCTTTTTAATAGAGCTATCGGGTTCAACATCTCTAACGGAACATACAATGATATCACCCACTGTAGCGTAACGTCTGCGAGATCCGCCTAAAACTTTGAAACACTTTACTTTTTTAGCTCCGGTATTATCGGCAACTTTTAACTGACTTTCTTGCTGAATCATAACTGCATCTACCCAATGTTGCTAATCTACCTAATTAACTCATACGCTCAACAACACGCCATCTTTTCAATTTAGACATAGGTCGCGTTTCTTGAATTTTAACTTTATCGCCTTCAGAAACATTTAAACCATTATGCGCATAGTACTTTTTAGAGTCTCTAACAACTTTAGCGTACTGAGGATGGGAGTACATTCTTTCTACTCGAACAACTACGGTTTTATCCATTTTTGATGAGACAACAACACCAATTTTGGTTTTTCTAAGGCCTCTTACTTCACTAGCCATCGATTTTTCCCTCTTTTTCTTGTTTCACCGTCATAGATCGAGCTATGCTTTTCTTATACATAGAGAACAAGTGCGCCTTAACCACTTTATTTTGTAAAGCAGCCTCGGCTCTTAAAGAAAAAAGAGCTTTCTTATTTTCATGGATAATTTTGTCTAACTCTTCTAGACTTTTCCCTCTAAGCTCATCCAATAATTTTTTCTTTGCTGCCATAACTTATACCCTTTCAACCCGTTTCACAAAACGTGTTCTTATTCCTAATTTTGCTGCAGCTCTTCTTAAAGCATCCTGAGCATCTTCTCTGGAAACGTTAGCCACTTCAAAAAGAATTCTTCCCGGACGAACTACAGCCACCCAATGATCTGGAGCACCTTTACCTTTACCCATACGAGTTTCTGCAGGCTTCTTAGTCACGCTTTTATCAGGAAAAACACGAATCCATACTTTTCCTTTACGTTTTAAATATCTATTGATGGCAACCCTGCAAGCTTCTATTTGCCGACTAGTTACCCAACCTCTTTCTAAGGTCTGCATTCCAAACTCGCCAAAGTCAACAAAAGTAGCCCCCTTGCTTAGGCCTGCAAATTGACCTTTTTGCTGTTTGCGAAATTTTGTTCGTTTAGGCATCAACATAATAATTCACACACACTTGTTTACAGCTATTGTGCAGCTGGAGCCGCAGCGCCAGCATTAGCTGTAGAGGTTTTTTCCCCAAGATTAATCCAAACTTTTACGCCGATAATTCCATAAGTAGTCTCTGCAGATGCTGTGGCGTAATCAATATCAGCTCTCAATGTATGCAGAGGAACACGACCATTTTTATACCATTCAGAACGAGCAATCTCAGCGCCTGCTAATCTTCCAGAAACCTGTATTTTAACACCGATAGCACCTGCATCCATAACGGATTGCATAGCCTTTTTCATAGCACGTCTAAAAGAGACACGGCGCTCAATTTGTTTAGCAATGTTATCTGCGACTAATTTCGCGTTCAATTCGGGGCGTTTAATCTCTGCGATTTCCACCCAAACTTCTTTACCGGTAAGCTTTCTTAGTTCTTCTTTTAAAAGATCTACTTCTGCTCCTTTTTTCCCGATAACAAGTCCAGGACGAGCTGTTTGAATCGTAACCTCAATCTTACCGCTCATACGTCTTACAACAAAGCCTGCAGCCCCTTGACAAGAAGGTTTTTTTCTTAAATGTTCTCGGATTTTAACATCTTCGATAAGAAATTTACCAAATTCTTGCTTATTTCCGTACCATAGAGAGCGCCATTTTTTAGTCACGCCTGTACGAAAACCGATTGGACATCCTTTCTGACCCATAACTTCTCCTACCGCTCCTTCTCACCAACAATAACAGTTAAGTGACTGGTGCGTTTTAAAATTGGGGATCGTCCTCCCCGACTTTTCGATTTAGCTCGCTTATATACAGGGCCCGCATCTACTCTAACTTCAATAACGTTTAATTGCTCGCGTTTCACATTTTCTCTGAGCTCAGCGTTAGCTACAGCGCTATCCAAAACTTTCTTTAGACATCTTCCAGCTTTTAACTGTGAAAAATTCAACTGTTGCAGAGCTTCTGTAACACTTAGATTTCTCATAAGCCCGGCAGCGAGTCGAGCCTTGCGAGGTTGAACCCGTATGTAGCGGGCGGTCGCTTTAAACATGACATGTCTCCTTTAGACTTACCCTTTCTTCACGGGATGACTTTTAAATATTCTTGTTGGGGAAAACTCTCCCAACTTATGCCCTACCATAGTTTCTGAAACAAAAACTGTTAGAAACTTTTTCCCGTTATGAACTTCAAATGTATGGCCAATCATTTCAGGGGTAATCATAGAACGACGAGACCAAGTTTTAATTGGAGTTTTTTTCTCCAATAAGTTCATAGCACGTACTTTTTTTATCAGACTGTGATCAACAAAAGGACCCTTTCTTAACGATCTACTCATAAACCCTATTTCCTACGATCTTTAACTATCCACTTATTGCTTTTACGCTTATCACGAGTTTTTAATCCTTTCGTGACTTTACCCCAAGGAGTACGTGGGATATAACCGTTATGACGGCCTTCACCACCTCCGTGAGGGTGATCGACAGGGTTCATAGCAGTACCACGAACAGTTGGACGAACGCCTTTCCATCGTTTTCTTCCTGCTTTACCATCAACACATAAATTGTGATCGGAATTAGAAACTTCGCCGATAGTAGCTTTACAACCTTCATTTAACATGCGAAACTCGCCTGAAGGCATTTTTAATGTAACGTATCCTGGAGTTTTAGCAATAATCTGGGCAGCTAAACCTGCAGATCTTACTAATTTTCCTCCAGAGTTAGGTCTCATCTCAATATTATGAACGGTTGACCCTAAGGGCATACTTTTTAAAGTCATGCAACAACCCAATTTGAAAGGGCTGCCTTCTCCAGAGATAACTTGATCTCCTCTTTTTATGCCTTTTGGAGCAAGTATATAACGCTTTTCTCCATCAGCATAACTTAATAAAGCGATATAGGCAGAGCGGTTTGGATCGTACTCAACAGAAACTACCTTAGCTTCAATACCGTCTTTGTTACGCTTAAAGTCGACAACTCGGTATAGACGTTTAGCCCCTCCACCACGGTGACGGCAGGAAATGTGACCTAAATTATCACGACCACCTGAACTTTTTTTGAAAAACGACAAATTTTTATTTGGCCGCACACTTTTCCTAGTTCTTTTCCCCGATAACTCTCCTTCCCTGGTGAGCTCATTAAAAGCCGGAAGAACCAACTGTCTAGTCCCTGGAGTTACTGGCTTAAACTTTTTAAACATGTTTTTCTTCCCTCTAATAGATTACCCGATAGAATGGCCTTCATAGAAGGTCACAACCGCCTTCTTAAATCCTGCAGTCTTTCCTTTTCGTTTTCCACGAAACATTCGGGCTGGCTGAGGCTTCACACATATCGTGTTTACACTTTTAACTTTTACTTTTTTATCTGCATAAATAGATTCCAAAGCTTGAGCAATTAAAGGCTTAGTGGCATTGCAAGATACAACAAATGTGTATTTTGGATGCTTGCAGAAACTACCTTTCTTCTTACCCTCACCATTCCCAAGACTTAAACCTTCTAATGTTTTAGCCTTCTCGGTTACATAATGCCGTCTAATTACATCATAAGGATCTTTCATATCCTAATTTTCCCTTTTAATCTTTCGTTCCAGAAATAAGATGCCCGGCGAGTCCTTTTAGGGCCTTTTCGGAAATCACTACATTGTGGGCAGAAGCTAGATCATATCCATTGATATTCATTCCATACGTAAAACCACGCACAGCTGGTAAATTACGTAAACTTAATCTTAACCCTTCATTGTTTTGAGCATGACCTAAATCATCAATGAAAAGTATTCCACGACATTGCACATTACAAGATTTTAAAAATCTTAAAGCTTCTTTCGTCTTTGGAGAAGTTAAACTGCTTGTGAATACGCTGTCATCGGCTACAATCAATCGATTTGTTTGAATCTTTTGAGATAACAACAAACGAATTGCTGCTCTTTTCTCTTTTCTATTGATACGAACATGTTGATCAAACTTAGGCTTAGGGCCAAAAACAATACCCCCTCCACGAAACTGAGGAGAAGCCAAACACCCCTGACGGGCATTTCCTGTACCTTTCTGTCTAAAAGGCTTTTTAGTGGAATGGCTAACTTCTGAACGATTTCTCGTGCATGCAGACCACTGTCTCTTGTTAGCTCGAATAGCCACAAGATAATCCTTCACTAATTGAAGCCCATTTCCTTCTTGAGCAAAAAAGGTGTCTGGTAATTCAACCTCTCCTGTCTTATTCCCAGAAAAATCAAACTTTGATAATAAAACCATTAGGACCTCTTCTGTATTACCCTTTTGCTCTGGAAGAACGTCTGACGACAACAACAGAACCTCTAGGACCAGGGATTGCCCCCTTCACTAATAATACTTTTTTCTCTAAATCTATTTTTACGACTTCTAAATTCTTAACAGTTACGTTGACTGTACCCATATGACTAGGACGTTTACTTCCTGGGAAGCATCGTCCAGGAGTTGAACGCATTCCTATTGAACCGGCATGACGATGGAATCCAGAACCGTGAGTTTTAGGACCTCCGCGGAATCCAAATCTTTTCATGACCCCTTGAAATCCTTTACCTTTAGAAACACCGCTAATATCTACAGAAGAGATATTTTCAAGAACTTCTAGACCAAATTCACTTCCCAAAGAAACTTCGTTAACAGCATCTTCAGAAAGACGAACCTCTTTTAACAAACCAAAAACACGAGAACCCGACTTCTTAAGATGTCCAAGTTGAGGTTTATTCATTCGCTTTTCTAATGTTTTTTCTGGAACGTTGATTTCATTCGCTCCCATCTGAACAGCATTGTAACCATCAGTTGAATCAACTTTTATTTGAGTAACAACATTGGAACCCACACTAATTACTGAACACGCAACCAGATTTCCATCTTTATCAAAGACATGAATCATGCCTTCCTTTTTTCCCATTAAGCTAAGCTGAGATCGCATATAATTACCCATTAATACAATAAGTCGCCCGCACTCAAGCGAGAGCAACTAGGCAAGTCGTTTTAGCATTTTTACTCGTAGAATTCCCTAAAAAGAAAAGGAACCTTTTCCTTAAGAAAATAAAGGGACAGGTTATCAGAGGGAGAAGATTTTTACAATAAGAAAAAGCGGGAACGACTTAATGAGAGAAAGATAAAAAGTTCTTATAAAATCTTAGTTTGCTAATAAATAAAAAAATCGCTTCTAGGTTTTCTAGAAGCGATTTACAATATTGTCTTAAACTGACAAATCTTTTTCTTATGAATTAGACCACACGTTGTAAAGACCAATACCACTGGAAATTGCAACGGCTCCCGATGTAACAGCTAATCGAGCTGAAGCTGTAAATGGGAAAGGAATTAATTTGAATAGATCAGCAATTAATTCAAATGCTTTTTCTAAAATTCCAAGTATTGTCTTTTTAACAGCAGCAAAATGCGATTTTTTTAATTCCTGAGCTACCTGATTATAAACTTCAGGACTCATCTTATTTGCCGTTCTAGACTCTATCAACCCATCGAAAGCACGCTTATATGCTCGATTTTCATAGAGCAAGGATGCGGTTCCACCGATAACACCAGCAGCATGGTTAGCTGTCATCATGTATGTTACACCATCACCGAGTCCTGTTTTTACCTGTCCTGGAAGGAAAGGCTTATGAGCAAGTTTATTTGCCAAGAGTACCGGACGGCAAACACCGAATGTTCCAATGTAAGTAGCCGCACCAACTGCAGAACAACCCTCTTTAATCGCAGCCAACGCATGGTCACTCTTAGAGAGATACATCTTGTTATAAAGTAAGCCTTTCTCAAAGCTACCAAAAAGTTCAACACTTTCTGAAGTAAAGCACTTCTTGATATGAGCAAAGCAATTCTTTGAGGAACTAATAAATCCGGGGATTGCACCGTTAAACACGTTACCTAAAGCAACAACAGACCTAGCTGTACTCAAGGTTCCGGCTACATTTTTAGCTATCTGAAGAGAAGCTCCCGTCTCTCCTGAACATTCAATCACGCCACAGCTAAATTCAGATACTGATTTAGCAAATTTAAATGCTTTATCTAAGCTTTTAGTATTGCCAACGAAGCGTGCTAAATGATTATTCCCATTAGTGAAAAACTGCTTAATGCAATTTCCAGAGTCTCCCCTCCTAGCTGCTTGCATTGCTGTTTGCATGAACACGTTTTTACCGCCTATAAGTAGGACAGTCGCACGTGGTGTTGCAGATGCCATATCCACCTCCCTAAAATTAAAAGGTTTTTAGCAAAAAGATAACCGTTTTAAGTTGCAATTATAACATACACACAACTTAATAAACTAAAGTAACTTGACTAAATATCGAAATTAATTACTTAAGTTAAAAGATAATTTTAATTTATGACCAGAATGTCCATTCAAAAAAGTTTTTGAATCCATTGTTCCTTTGCCTTCAGGCTGGATTTCTCGTAAGCAAATAGCTCCTTCGGTACACGCAATAAGAAGTTCTTGCTGATCTGATACGATAATATCCCCAGGACTACCATAAACCTCCCTGTTAGAAGCAAGGGCAGCTTTGCGAATAACCAAACGTTTCTCTGGTTTATCTTGATAAGAATAGAGTGTCCAAGCTCCAGGAGCCGGTGTAACACCCCGTATTTGAGCATACACTTTTTCAGCAGGACGATCCCAAAGAATAAATCCCTCTTCTTTCGATAGCTTAGGAGCTATTGACGCCTTAGATGAATCTTGAGGTGTATGAGATATCGTCCCGCTGGAGATCTGCTGTAAAGTTTCTATTAGAATTTCTCCACCTTGATTAGCTAAGGCTTCCGCAAGCTCTCCTGCCGTCATATCAGGACCCACAGGGACATAAGATATACCAGCAATATCTCCGGTATCCATACCCGCGTCCATGCGAATTACAGTATTTCCAGACTGTGTAGCGCCATCCATGATACATCGTTGTATAGGAGCCGCACCACGGTATGCAGGTAATACGCCTGCATGCAAATTATAACAGCCGTATCTTGGAATATCTAGGACCGCCTGACGTAGGATAGCTCCATAAGCAACAACAATGAATACATCAGCCTCAAAGGCCTTCAATTGTTCAATAAACTGTAGATCTGAAGCTTTTTCAGGTTGTAAAAGGGGTATATTCTTAGATAGAGCTAATGTCTTAACAGGAGAGGGAACAGGTTGCGATGAACGTTTTTGAGGCTTATCTATACGAGTGACAACACCTATAACATTGATGTCATGATGTAATAGATCTTCTAAAACTGTAGCGGCGAACTGTGGGGTGCCAAAATAAACAATCTTAAGACTCAACAAGAGCTCCTTCCTTATCTATGCTCTCTTCTTGGAAAGCATCTTTATCAGCTCCGCGCTCTATTCCGCGCTTACTTGGATTCTGACAAAAATGGATGAAATTTTGAACTTCAGGTATGTGACCATATTCTTCCTGAGCCTCTAGCAAAGATTCAGAAAAGCTATCTTCAGAACGGTAAACTTTTTTGAATACCTTGATCAAAGCCAAGCGTGTCTCAAAAGAAATTTGTCGTCTTTGTAGACCAACTTTATTGATACCACCTAGTTGATAAGGGTTCCCGGTACCTATAGTATATGGAGGAATATCTCGTCGGACACCACTTAAAGCTCCAACCATAGCATGCGCACCAATACGAACAAATTGATGAACACCTACCATCCCGCCAATAATAGCATAATCTTCAACGACAACATGGCCAGCCAATTGTGCGTGATTACTTAAAACTACATAATTCCCAATTGTACAATTATGAGCTACATGTGCCCAAGGCATGATAAGACAATTATTTCCTATAGAAACCGTTGTCCCTTCAAATGTAGAAGAGGTAATAATAGCAAATTCTCGAATTTCGCAATTTTCTCCTATGGCAACATAGGTTTTCTCCCCTTGATATTTCAAATCTTGAGGTTTATTACCAATCATTGCGGATGGCCATATTGTTGTTCCTCTGCCTACAGTAGTGTGCCCATCAATGTAAGCATATGATTTCACAACTACATCATCACAAAGGGTCACCGTAGATTTAATAACAACATACGGCTCAATAACAACATTCTTTCCGATTTTAGCCCCGGGTTCGATAATTGCCGTTGGGTGGATGTTCGTCATACGTCTCCGTTAATCTAAAGATTCCTTATCTACAAGAGCAAAACTCAGTTCTCCCTCAGCAGCAACCTGAGAACCCACACAAGCCCGTGCCGAAGCTTTCCCTCCCTTCGACGAAATCAATGAAAATTCAGCGCTCAATGTAAGAATATCGCCAGGCCTAACTGCATGACGAAACTTCGCTTTTTGTATTCCCAAAAATAAAGCTAACCTTTTATTTCTGTCGTTCTCCAAAACCAAGCCTAGTAAGACTCCGGCTGCTTGTGCTAAAGATTCTAGTATTAACACTCCAGGCATAATAGGTGCTTCGGGGAAATGCCCTACAAAAAAAGGCTCGTTTATCGTTACATTTTTTTGTGCAACAATAGATCGTTTCTCTAAATCATAAGACAACACCTTATCCACAAGCAAAAAAGGATAACGATGTGGGAGTAAGTTTAATAATTCTCGTAATTTAATTACAGGCGCCTCTTTCATCTATCACTCATTTCTTAGGGTTGTAGCACTTCTAAAATCTTTCTACCCAAGGCAATGTTCGAAGAATGTCCTGACCCTACAGCAACAATATGAGCAACAAAAGGTCTGCCTACCAAAGATAGATCCCCTATCAAATCCAAAATTTTATGCCTTACAGGCTCGTCTGAAAACCGTAACTGCCCGAGACTGATAACACCGTCATCTTTAAAAACTACAGCGTTTTCCAAACACCCTCCTCTAATCAAACCTCTATCCATTAAAAAACACAGCTCATTATATAGAGCGAATGTTCTACAAGGAGCGATCTCTTTACGAAAGGACTCTTCCGTAATAACGAAAGAACGGTATTGCGTTCCTATTGTAGGACTTTGAGGATAATGTAGAGTATAAGAAATCTTTAACTCATCACAAGGAAATGCAGCAAGAAAAGTATCTTGGGTTTGATAGTACACAGGCTGAGATAGTCTCGCAATGGGAACTTTATCATTCTGCGTACAAATACCGGCATCATCTATGAGTTGCATAAAAACATGAGAGCTTCCGTCCCCTATCGGGATTTCCTCTTCACTACAACGAACAATGACATTATCGATATTACTTGAACGCAAAGCAGCCATAAGATGTTCAACAGTAGCAATGACAGAGTCTCCTGAAGACAATGTAGTGCTACGTCCTGTATTGCATACATGTGGAAGTAGTGCAGGGATATGCTCCCCTAAAAGATCAGAGCGGCAAAAGACTATTCCAGTATTTTCTTTGGCAGGTTCTAAAGTTAAAGTTGCTGATTTTCCAAAGTGAATTCCTACACCTGAATAACGCACTTCGCGTTTTAACGTTCTTTGAGCTCGTTCTAACATGCAAAAACCTGACAAAGAGTGTTCGTATATTATCCTTTTTCTTTTTTAGCAAGCAAGCGATATCCAAAATAACATCCAACATACCCTAAGGATAGTAAAGATAAGAAAATCATGGGGAAATCTCCCCAAAATGCATACAAAGTAGGATAGTTTTGAAGAGGAAGAGATGCTTGTAAAACTCCTGGGGATGCCTTTTTATAACGCGTCTCATAAGGAAGCATTTTTATTACTCTCCCCAACGCATCTGCAGCTACAGTAACACCGGTATGACAAGAACGAACACAGGGCATCCCCAACTCCTGATTTCGTAAAATTCCGTGATGAAAATGCACTTGTGGAAGACGTGATGAAGGATACCACCCATCGTTAGTCAAGTTTACAAGGAGCTTCGCCCCCTTTCGTTTATAATCACGTAATAAAGTTCCAAAAGTCTCTTCATAACAAATAGAAATTCCCATTTTTGGTAAGTTTTCTATCTCTATTACTCCAGGACGTGCTCCGGGGATACGCTGACAAGATAATGCGTATTCTGGGAAATATTTCTTACAAACTGTCCAGCCGAGTTTACCTCCAGGAATATACTCTCCTCCGGGGACTAAAACACGTTTATCATATCCGATTAACTCACCATATTGGGAAATACACTCTGCAGAATTATATAAATGCAGTTTAGAGTCTCTCTCTTCCCAACGTTCTAAACCTATAAGAATAGGACAATTAAAATGGTCTGAAAGAGCTTGCATCCAATCTAAATTCGCTAATAGCTCATCTTGATATTTAAAATGTGTCAGAGGAGAGAGTATTACTTGACTATCGTCATATGGATAGACCTTCCTGTCCCTTCCAAAAGGCACAGAAACCTCAGGGAAAATAAGAAGATCTACTGGTCTTCGCACAATAGAAGAAAGGCTAACGAGTCTTTGCCAAGCCATAGCTGGAGATCCTGACCACGGTCCCTCTAAAAGAGTTGATGAAGCTGGCTGTATAATAGCAACGCGTAGGCTTTCCTCATTTGAAAAAGTATTTTTTAGGTATTCATAATATAGCCCGCCCAAAAGATAGGGAAATAGCAAGCATCCTAACCATGCTAGTCTTGAAAAACGTTTTCTCAATAACAACTGGTAAAAACTAATTCCTGTAGCAACTACAACAAAACTCTCTCCAGACCAGCCAAAAAAACTTCCAAACTGACGTCCATAGGCACTCGCAGTAATTGGCCAACCTAAATAATCTAACGACATTCCTGAACAGAGACAGTAAAATCTTACCATCTCCATGGCCACCCATAAACCGGGTAAACACCAGAGAATTTTTACATGGTTTTTACGTATTACATAGAATAATAGATAAGAAAAAGCTGTAAACAATAGGGCTAACAAAGTAATTAGCAAACCCCAGACAACATAGATAAATCTACCCACATATAAATCTGAGAGCATCCAGGAAAAATGTAGGCCATTTATAGTGAGGGACCAAAAGAACGATAAAGACGCTAACTGTTTCCAAGAAAGATAAGGTTGCCTTTGAGGTTCTAAACTATACCATAAAAGTCCATAACCTATAGCGCTCCCTAATAGAGAGAAAAACCAACTCATGTCGGGCTGAGCGAAAGCTATGAGAATCCAGGAACAAAAAAAACTAAGAATTCTGAACAAAGCGTTCCTATTTATTCATATTCAATCGGGATTGTCTACGCTGATCAGCTTCATCGTATCGACGCTTTTCCTCAGGAGTCTCTGGGACAACCTGATGAACAGGGGTAGGAACGTTATTTTCATCTACAGAAACAAATGTAAAATAGGCAGAGGTAATATGACGCCTCTCCTGCTTATAAATATTTTCTGCCCATACCTTAACCCCAACTTCTAATGAAGTTTTCCATGTACGATTAACAGCGGCTTTACAAATTAGGTTTTCTCCCATGTATGCGGGAGCATAAAAACATAGGGCATCAACAAAAGCAGTTACGCAAATTCTTTCGGTATGTCTCTCTGCAACTACAAGAGCTAAACGATCTAACAAACTCATTAATAAACCGCCGAATACAGTGTTATTTGTGTTTAGATCATTTGGGAAAATTTTATAGATATGGCCATCAATACAACTGAAAGATACGGGCTTTTTCTTAAGCATTAAAAATTCCCCTAGGAAGTGATCTTACTTCCTACTTTTTGTTGGATAGTATATTTAGACTCAAAGAAAATCAAGAGATTACTTGAAATGACATTTCAATTTTTTTAATAACTCGAACTTTAAAGATTTTGAATAAACTTTCATAAATCAGATTTGTTCTATAATCCTATAAATGGATTATTGACTTGAGTGAAACCTGTACCTTTTTGTCTGTGCTTGATTTCATGTCTTATAGAAAAGAGCAAATCGGCATCGAAATCCATTTTAGATGCCCACTGTAAGTATGATAGAGGGATCTCTGAGAAACAACGTCCCTTGTGTTTGCCTAAAGGCATGTATTTCATCTTTATAGGCTTCGATAGCATCTGTTTTAACTGTTCTATTGTTCGAAACCGCTTACAGAAATGCTTGAAAATATTAATGTTGATCTCCACATCTTTCATAGCACGATGATTGCCATCGTAGGGAACATTGAAATGCACTGCTAAAGCTTCTAATGAATTATTAGGACTATCTCCATATTCCTTCGCTAATCTTAAAGTATCGATAATACAATACTTAGATAGAAAACTCTCTCCAATTCTCTCAGCTTCTTGAGTTAAGACTTGTAGATCAAACCCTACACTATGTCCCACTATATAATCCCCTTCTTTCAGAAAGGACTTAATTTTTGGGAACACCTCAGCAATCCTCGGCTGGTCTTTTAGCATTGCATCAGAAATACGATGTATTCTCTGTGATTCAGCTGAAATCACACGATCGGGATTGATTAAAGTCTCTATGGAATCAATCACATTATCAAAAGTGAAACGCATTGCAGCAAACTCAATAATACGATCTTTTTTTACATCTAGCCCAGTCATTTCACAATCTAGGCAAACAAAAACCGTATCTTTTAGTAAAGTCATGATCCTCTTTTATTCCTTCAGAAATTTTAACAATATCGATGGTGAGGCATCTATGCTCACCTCTCTTTGAGCAGCGGTTAACGCGTCAATCCGGACCTGTATTGTCTCTCGAAATCGCGGTAGCATTATATTTTCCGGCCATTCTATACATAGAACATCCTCTTCTTCAGTATCCTGAAAAAGACTGAACTGACCTTCTCCGATAGTATCTATCCGATAAAAATCATAATGGCAGATTCTTCGCGTCCCATTGCCATATACATGTAAAAGAGAAAACGAGGGGCTAGCAACTTCTTGAGCTGAAATATCCCCTAAATACCCTTGTACAATACCGCGAACAAATTCTGTTTTCCCAGAACCATAATCGCCAAACAATAACAAAACAACTCCTTGAGGAAGTATTTTGCCAAGTTCGATACCCATATTTACAGTTTCTTGAGAAGAATTGGTTACTCTTCTGTATCTACCCATTGACTAATATATACATGAAAGGCTGTATCATCTGCTAAGCTTTCTACAAACTCAGCAATTTTGTCTTCCTCAAGAGCATCTTGTAGCAAAGATAAGAAAGTACCCTCCAATTGGAACTTATTTTGATTTTGCACTTCTTCTAAAGTCATAGGACGCAAGTATGAAGAAGTAAAATCTTCTATAAGTGCTGGTAGACTATGAAACAGTTTTCCTGTAATAGCAGAAGCAAAAACAGTTTTCACAATTGGCTCTTTAGGGGGAGCTATGTACTCTTTGATCATATTTGGATCATCGGACACATGGAAACGCTTTACACGTACACCACTTTGACGCTCTGTATTCTGAGGGCAAGAGGATAGCCAATCATAAATAGCATCTTGAGGATTAGCATATACGTTATCAGCAAATACTTTCCCAGTGAAAGGACAAATGTAGATTCTTTTTGTGTGTTCGTTAACTTCTGGTTTCCCAGAGCAAATTTGTATCTCTGTTTCGCGCCAAATCTTTTTGTCTTCCTCAAGAATTTGAATAGCATCTTCCGGAGTTTTAAAAATTATTTTGTCACGGACAAAAACCACAGGATTTATATTTAGAGCTTGTTCTAGATAAAATAGATACGTAGCCAACAATTCTGGTGCTTTTTGTTTTCCCAAAAACTGGAGAAGTTTCTGCTTGATACTTCCAGAAATATTCATGCTCATCCCTTTTTCAGCTAATGAAGCAAATTAAAAGTTTTCTTGGTTACTGAAGAAAAATTATTTTCTAAAACAATAAACTCAAGAATAGTTTAGCACTGTTTCACATTAAATGAACCATACTAGCATAACATGAGAATTATGTTGAACATAAAGCTACTAACCTGCTTCCAACTATAAAAAGATAAAGTTATTATTCGTAATAAAGAGAAACACGGTGTTCTTGATAATGCTTCCGAGACTATGTCTGAAGCAATTTATTTAATATACTAGACTAAGACTAGTGAAACCCAAGAAAAATATTAGAAAATAATTTTTATTATTTAGAGTTTTAAAGCCATGGCGTCAATATTCTCAAGTTAAATACCTACATCATGGCTCTTGTATTATTGCAACGTATTAATAAAAGTTATTAAATATCCAAAGAACCGTTTATTTTTGCCCTCTATTAACACACCCGCTAGGATCTACTGTGGTAAGTCCCAGAGCCTTTGTTGACCATCACACAAGCGTCTAAAGTAGATAAACAGCATCCTAAACATAAAATAAAAATATTAATCTCATTTAATCCTCAACTCTAAATGTTTTATCAAACATATCAAAAGCTTCCTGAAGTTTTGGATGTTCGCTTGCATGTTCCTTTAGGAAAAGTTTTATCTTTTCTAGATTTTGAAAGAATTGTTTCATGTTCTCAGAAGCTTCATATTGTTCCGTTTCCATAACATTCCTTGAAAATTTTTAATCTTAAAACTGTCTTCAACAGACTCTCAAAGTATTTCAAATCAAATGATTAAAAACAATTCGAAGATCTTAATGAATATGAATGACCTAGACAGGGATGTCTGAAGGTTTTTCTAAAACGAATATCTTTCATGGGTATAGTCAAATACCCTCTGATTATCCTCAATAAGGAATCTCGGAAATAGATAGGAGATTTCTCTCTTTTCCTTTGAAAAAGTTTCTGAATTGTGTTTTTTTTAACCTATGTCTACAATCTGCCTTCATGCAGCTATGGCGGAACCGGTAGACGCGCTAGATTCAGGTTCTAGTGAGCTTAGGCTCATGGAAGTTCAAGTCTTCTTAGCTGCAAGTAAAATTCAAAACGAATACCCCGAACTTATTGGAGAATTATGGTCAAAGTCGTATCTGCTGAAAATTTCAATTCCTTCATCGCCACGGGCCTAGTACTTATAGATTTTTTTGCCGAATGGTGTGGTCCTTGCAAAATGCTAACTCCCGTGTTAGAAAGTCTTGCGACAGAAGTCCCCTCAGTACTTATTGGAAAAGTAAACATAGATGACCATCCTGCACCAGCAGAACAGTACGGTGTTTCTTCAATTCCTACTTTAATTCTATTTAAAGATGGAAAAGAGATCGATCGTGTAGTCGGACTAAAAGATAAGGATTCTTTGATTAAGTTAATTAATCAACATTCTTAATCCCCATTGCGGATATAAGCACTTTGATTATTTTGTCGAACTGCTTCAAAAAGCACTACACCCACAGTTGTTGCTAAATTCAAAGACCTAATTCCAGGCTTCATGGGTAAGTAATAGCAGTGGTTGTAGTATTTTTTTAACACTTCTTCAGGTAATCCCTTTGATTCAGAACCAAAAACATATACACCATCCATAGGGAGAGAAACATCCCCATAGTATTGTGAACCTTTGGTTGAAAGACAAAAAACTTTGTTCTGATTTATGCCAGATAAAGCTTCATCTAAAGAATCTACGACTGATAGATTGACTTTATCCCAGTAATCCATCCCCGCGCGTTTAACAAATTTATCCAACAAAGAAAACCCTAGGGGCCTCACTAAAACCAATTCAGCACCTAGAGCTATACAAGTTCTTCCTATATTCCCCGTGTTCTGGGGAATATCAGGATTATAGAGAACTACTTTCATGAAGCCGTATTTTTATTCTCTGTATTTTGTGTCGCTACAGAATCATCTGTAGTTTCAATTAAATTAATTTCAAAAATCAATAGGGAGTTCGGAGGCAATTGACCAGCTGTTCCGTAAGCTAGATCGGGATGAATGTAGAGGATACGAGTTTCACCTTCTTTCATTCCCTGCATTCCTAAAGCAAATCCAGGTATTGTCTGTGCTAAAGGAAGAAGGATAGGTTCTTTATTAGCTTCTGAACTACTAAACACCTGACCATTGATAAAAGTACCTTTGTAATGAAGAAGTGCCGAAGGCTTACCTGAAATAGCTTTGCCTAAACCTTCTTTCACAATACGGTATTGTAATTTATCAGCCTGCACTTCCACAACACCCGCATTCTTCTTATTTTCTTGTAAGAATTTTTCTGCTAGGGAGAGATTTTCTTTCGCCTTCTTCTCGAAAACTAATTGCTGTATTTCTGCCATTTTTCCCTCATATTCTGATTCAGTTAAAGGTGCGCTTTTGCATTCTAACTCAGCTTGCAACCCTTTAGCAACCTCAGTGATATCCATCATAATATCTTCTGATTTACGTAACTGTCTTGCTAGTAAATGACCGAAAGTACGTGATATCTGTTGGTTTTCAGAAAGTTGTAAATCATTGGAAGTACTTTTCTCCACAACTTGCGCTGTTTGGTTCTCATTTTGAGAATTGGGGTCACAGGAAGCAATGGAACAGGACACAACCATTGTTATTATAATTAAATGCCATCGTTTTTTCATATTTTCTCTCCTATGGTTGTAGCCTAGACACTCATATCATGTGGTGCCATGCACCTAAAATAGGTATAAAATTATTTAAGAAGTTACCTTAATATTTAGCTCTTTTAATTGGGAAGTCATAATTTCCGCAGGTGCATTCATCATTAAATCTGCAGCCTTTTGAGTTTTTGGGAAAGCTATCACTTCTCGAATACCTTCGGCTCCCGTCAACACCATCATAATACGATCTAAACCTAAAGCGATTCCTAAATGTGGTGGTGTACCAAAACTCAAGGCATCTATAAAGAAGCCGAATTTTTCTTTTATACTCTCTGGAGATAACTCTAAAATAGAAAATATTTTATTTTGTAAATCTGCATTATGGATACGCTGTGATCCTGAAGCTATTTCATATCCATTAAGAACTAAATCATAACTTGAAGAACGCACAGATAAAGGATCTGTATCCAATAAAGCGATGTCCTCATTTAAAGGTGAAGTAAATGGATGATGCTCTGAACATATCTTCCCATCTTCTTTAGCAAACAAAGGAAAATCTGTAATCCAAACAAAATTGTATTGTGATTCATCATATAAACAACGTTCTTTAGCAATCAATCTACGTAAATGGTCTAAAGATTGGTTAGCTACGGATTCGGGAGCTGCTATCAAAAGTAAGATGTCATTATCTTTAGCACTAAAGTCAGCGAACATGGCTTCAAATATTTCTTCAGAAGCAAATTTAGCAACATTAGAAGCTACACCATTTTCCTGCTTTTTAATCCAAACAAGCCCCATAGCGCCATAACGCTTTACAAACTCTGTATAAATATCAAGCTGCTTACGTGAAATATCTGCACCATTAGGGACACAGAAACCTTTTATTGTGCCTCCTTGTGCAAGCTGATCTAAAAATATGGAGAAAGAAAACAGTTTTGCATGCTCTCGACAGTCACGTAATTGTAAACCAAATCGAAGATCAGGTTTATCTGTTCCATATAAATCTTTCGCTTCTTGATATGTCATCCTAGGCAAAGGGAGGTCAATTTTGATCCCTTGAACAGCAAACATCTCAACTACTAATTGTTCAATAATAGGGAAGAGATCATCGGGAGTAGCAAAACTCATTTCAATATCAATTTGAGAGAACTCGGGCTGACGATCAGCTCGAAGATCTTCATCTCTAAAGCAAGTGGCTATTTGAAAATACCGATCTAAACCACCTACCATAAGAATCTGTTTAAATAGTTGAGGAGACTGGGGTAAAGCATAAAAACTTCCAGGATATATCCTAGAAGGAACAAGATAATCCCTAGCTCCTTCAGGAGTGGATTTACCTAAAACTGGAGTAACAACCTCAGTGAAACCCTGTCTATCCATATACTGACGACAAGCCAACATAACTTTATGACGATAGATCAACCGATCTAAAATCTGACCTCGACGCATATCTAGATAACGATATTCTAATCGCAACTCTTCATTTACATGGATATGTTCATCAGAGATAGAGAAGGGTAGATTTCTAGCTTTTGATAAAATATCTACTTTTTCAATGTCTACCTCAATGTCTCCTGTAGCTAAATTAGAGTTTTCCATACCCTCCAAACGCCGACATACAATGCCTTCTACAGATAACACCCATTCTGAACGGACAGAATCAACTAACTGATGTAATTCAGGTTTTTCATCTTCACGACATACTATTTGTGTAATTCCAAAACGATCTCGTAAATCTATAAAAACGACCCCCCCGTGATTACGGTAACGATGTACCCATCCAGATACGCGCACGCGTTCTCCAACATTGCTGAGGGATAATTCATTACAACGATGTGTTCTGTATTTCATATAGCAACCTTTGCTCTATCTCTTGCTTTGAACCAGAGAACTCTTGACGTAAAGACATATTTTTAATAGTCAATTGCTCTGAAAGCAACTCTCGTTCCCCTATTGGACAAACAAAAGTTACTTTCTCTGTATCTGCTGTTTTTAAAGCGATTTTTAATTTTTTATGCGTCCAATCTACTTCCGTAGGAATTCCTAAACCACGTAAATGTTGAGCCCAAACAAAACAGAAAGAATCTGCTTCTGGTTCAACAGGAATCAAACGTAATTTATGAGAAGACGGCAGTGTCAGATTCTCTTGAGCCAATAGAGTTTGAATAACCCTTTCTAAACCAACTCCAAAACCACACGCAGGAGTTGCAGGCCCTCCAGATGCAGCAATGAGTCCATCATAGCGTCCTCCTCCTCCTAAAGCATAAGAATGACCCCCGAACGTCGTGATCGCTTCAAAAACTACATCAGTATAATAGTCTAAACCACGGACTAATCTTGGATTAATGGAATGGGGAATATTTAAAGTACTTAAAGCAGAAAGAATCTCATCAAAATATTTTTGATCTTCATCAGAAATATACTCAAGAATTGGTGGTGCAGATTTAATAATCTCCTGATCTTCTGGTTCTTTAGAATCTAATATTCTTAATAGATTTGTGTTAAACCTTTCCTTACTTAAAGAAGATAAAGAGTCCAAGTGCTGGAGAAAGTATTCGCGCAAAACTTGATCATAGCGCCTACGTGTGGCCTCTCCTCCCAAAAAGTTTAATTGAATTTGCATATGCTGCAAACCTACTGCAGAATAAAAATGCCAAAGCAAACTTAAAACTTCTGCATCACGAAGAGGGTGTCGCACTCCTATAGCTTCTAAACCAAACTGATGATGCTGACGATATCTTCCCGATTGTTGACGCTCATAACGGAACATGGGAAGGATATAGTAGAACTTATTGTCATCACGCTGACTCATGGGATTATCTATGAAAGAACGCACTATTGGAGCCGTTCCTTCAGGACGTAATGTTAACGACCGTCCCTTCTTATCTAGAAAAGTATACATTTCTTTTTTTACAATATCGCTTTGTTCTCCGACGTGCAAAAAAACTTCTGACTTTTCAAAAACAGGCGTACGGATCTCTGAAAATCCATATAAATCACATACCTCATGAATAACATCTTCTACCCGATGCCATAAGGAAGTATGTCTCCACATATGTTTTGCATCAGTAATATAAGGGAATATATCAAAAACCCCTTTGGGCAAAGCTACTTTCACCGTATGTCTTTAACTTTAATTAAACAATTTAAGAGTAGAATATCCCAAATTCGGATAAAGAGCAAAATTAAACCCTTCTTACATGAGAGTCAAAAGATTCACAAAAGAGAGGTTCTATGACCTCTTGACAAGGGAACTCGTATTCACGAACATGTGTTCGTAATATTTCTATCCAGGTTTTCTTCTCATAGGAACGTGTTTCTTTACTATCCTCAACTCCAATCGGAGTTAAAAACAAACTAATGAATAATACAATTATTCTCTTCATAACACAGTTTCCCGAACTATTTTCTAATTTTTTTTAGCAAATCTGCAATTTAAATATAGGGATATAAACTTAAGTAATATTACATCAATCTATACTAAAGTAAGTAACTGAAAACTACAATTAATCAATGTTTACGCATACTACAAGATGTTATTACTTTCTTGTTTTTTCATTGCTCATATGCTAACCTCAAGTCTTCTCTATTTCACTGAAACTATATTAAATATTTAAACATGAGATCTTATGATGAATATTTGGACCCAATTCTTTCAGCCCCCCAAGCACATTAAAGAACTTGATGATCCAGAATTAGTCAAAAAACAATACAAGTATTGGAGAATTCGAATCTTCTACAGCATGTTCATAGGGTATGTCTTCTACTATTTCACAAGGAAGAGTTTTACCTTTGCCATGCCTACACTAATGACAGACCTCGGCTTTGATAAAGCACAACTAGGGATCATCGGGAGTACTTTATACATCAGTTATGGCATCAGTAAATTCGTTAGTGGTGTTATGTCTGATCAATCAAATCCTCGCTATTTTATGGCCTTGGGTTTAATTATCACAGGATTCACTAATATCTTCTTCGGGATGTCTTCCTCCATTCTTCTATTTGCTTTATGGTGGGGACTTAATGGTTGGTTTCAAGGATGGGGCTGGCCTCCATGTGCCCGTTTATTAACTCACTGGTATTCAAAATCCGAGCGAGGAACCTGGTGGAGCGTATGGAGTACATCACATAATATTGGCGGAGCTTTAATTCCTATTCTTACAGGATTTGCTATTGATTGTTGTGGCTGGCGTGGGGCTATGTTTATCCCCGGAGTACTATGCATTATCATGGGATTTGTTTTAATTAACCGTCTCCGTGATACACCACAGTCTTTAGGTCTTCCTGCTATTGAAAAACATAGAAAAGAACAAGAATCTAAAAAACACGAAGAAACAACTGCGGATATTTTAGAAGAAGAGGCAGAAAAAGAGCTCTCTACCAGAGAAATCCTCTTTACTTTTGTTCTAAAGAACAAATGGATCTGGTTGCTATCTTTTGCTTCATTTTTCATTTATGTTGTCCGAATGGCTGTAAATGATTGGAGCGCCTTATTCTTAATTGAGACAAAACGCTACATTGCTGTTAAGGCAAATTTTTGTGTTTCTCTATTTGAGATCGGTGGGCTTTTCGGTATGTTAATTGCCGGCTGGTTATCTGATAAGATTTCCAAGGGTAAACGTGGCCCAATGAATGTTGTATTTTCTTTAGGACTATTATTTTCAATCCTAGGTATGTGGTATGGCCGTAATCAAGATATGTGGTGGTTAGACGGCACTCTACTCTTTGTTATCGGCTTCTTCTTATTTGGCCCTCAGATGATGATTGGTTTAGCTGCTGCTGAATTGTCTCATAAAAAGGCTGCAGGTACCGCTAGCGGTTTTGCAGGATGGTTTGCTTATTTTGGAGCAGCATTTGCAGGTTATCCGTTAGGGAAAATAGCCCAAGATTGGGGTTGGAGAGGTTTCTTTATCGCTCTTCTAGGTTGTGCTTTAATTGCTTTGGTTTTATTCCTCCCTACATGGAATGCCTCCGAGAAAAGTTTACAAACTAAAAAGTAATACGGATTGACTCGAGGGATTACTAGTGACTTGGATACCTCTGCACTGTCATTCTCAATATTCCATTTTAGATGCTACAAGCTCTATTAAGAGCTTTGTAGCAAAGGCAAAGGAATATCAAATTCCTTCCCTAGCATTAACAGATCATGGGAACTTATACGGCGCAATTGAGTTTTATAAAGAATGTCAACAAAACAATATTAAGCCTATTATTGGTTGTGAAGTCTATGTTGCTCCTTCCTCACGTTTTGATAAAAAGAAAGAGAAAAAAAGCCGTGTAGCCAATCACCTTATTCTTCTATGTAAAAATGAGCAGGGATACCGTAATCTCTGCTTATTGTCCTCCCTAGCATTTACCGAAGGATTTTATTATTTTCCCAGAATAGATAGAGAACTCCTTAGCCAACATTCTGAAGGCCTTATTTGTCTATCTGCATGCATGTCCAGCTCGGTATCTCAAGCTGCGTTAGAATCCGAAGAAGCTCTTGAAAAAGATCTTCGTTGGTATCAAAACTTATTTGGCGATGATTTTTACAGTGAAATCCAGCTTCACAAAATGTCTGAGGAGAAAATAGCTTCTTTGAGTGAAGAATGGTTAAAACATGAGTATCATCAATTCATCGAAGCTCAAGTAAAGGTTAATCAAGCTGTATTAGAGACAAGTAAGCGTTTAGGAATTCGTTCAGTAGCTACTAATGATATTCATTATATCCATCCTAACGACTGGTTAGCTCATGAGATCCTTCTTAATGTGCAACTAGGGGAAACAATAAGAATTGCTAAGCAAAACACGTATATCCCCAATCCTAAAAGAAAAGCTTTCCGTAGTAGAGAGTATTATTTCAAGTCTCCGGAAGAAATGGCAATTTTATTTGCTAATCATCCAGAGACAATCTCCAATACTTTAGAAGTTGCGGATAAATGCAATCTCAAACTGAACCTTTCGAATAAGCACTACCCTATTTATGTGCCTGAGTTTCTCAAAAAAAAGCAAACATATACAGAAGAAGAACGTTATGAAGCTTCTTCTACCTTTCTTCGAGAACTTTGTGAACAAGGGTTGTCTACGAAATATACTTCTGAACAACTTGCTCATATTGCTAAAAAGTTCCCAGACCGAAATCCCTTAGAATTAGTAAAAGAACGATTAGAAATGGAGATGTCCATTATCATTCCGAAGGGAATGTGTGATTATCTTCTTATCGTTTGGGATATCATCCGATGGGCAAAAGATAACGAAATCCCTGTAGGCCCCGGACGCGGTTCTGGAGCTGGTTCTGTTATGTTATTCTTGTTAGGAATCACAGAAATAGAACCTATCCGTTTCGATTTGTTTTTTGAAAGATTTATCAATCCAGAGCGTTTATCCTATCCCGATATCGACATCGATATTTGTATGGCAGGGCGTGAACGTGTTATCAACTATGCAATAGAACGTCATGGAAAAGATAATGTAGCTCAGATTATTACTTTCGGAACAATGAAAGCAAAAATGGCTGTAAAGGATGTAGGGAGAACTCTAGATGTCTCTTTGTCTAAAGTTAACCATATTGCTAAGCATATCCCAGAACTCAATACTACATTAGCAAAAGCTTTAGAAACAGATCCCCACTTAAATGAGCTATATACTAATGACTCTGAAGCTGCTCAGGTTATTGACATGGCCATGCATTTAGAAGGATCTATCCGTAATACAGGAGTACACGCTGCTGGAGTTATCATTTGTGGAGACCGTTTAACCAATCACATTCCTATTTGTATTTCTAAAGACTCCACAATGATTACTACACAATTTTCTATGAAGCCTGTGGAAAGTGTAGGCATGCTCAAAGTGGACTTCTTAGGATTGAAAACTTTGACGAGTATCCACATTGCTATTCATGCGATCCAAAAGAAAACTGGAAAGTTATTAGAAATGGCCTCTCTCCCTTTGGATGACAAAACGACGTTTGCTCTTTTGCATCAAGGTAAGACAATGGGGATATTCCAAATGGAATCTAAGGGGATGCAAGAGTTAGCAAAAAATCTTCGTCCTGATTCCTTTGAAGAAATCATCGCTATAGGTGCTTTATACCGTCCTGGTCCTATGGATATGATTCCCTCCTTCATTAATCGGAAGCATGGCAAAGAGATCATAGAGTATGATCATCCTCTTATGGAGTCTATTCTCAAAGAGACCTATGGTATTATGGTCTATCAAGAGCAAGTCATGCAAATTGCCGGATCTTTAGCAAGCTATTCTCTAGGGGAAGGTGATGTCTTACGCCGTGCTATGGGTAAAAAAGACATCAAACAAATGCTTCAAGAACGTACGAAATTTTGCGAACGCGCATGCAAAAATGGTATCGATGCAGATTTAGCAACAACTATTTTTGATAAGATGGAGAAGTTTGCTTCTTATGGATTTAACAAATCCCATGCGGCTGCTTACGGATTAATTACCTATACAACTGCCTATCTTAAAGCAAACTATCCTAAAGAATGGTTAGCAGCTCTTCTTACCTGTGACTCTGATGACATTGAAAAGGTAGGGAAACTCATCCATGAAGCCCATAGCATGGATATCTGTATTCTTCCTCCTGACATTAATGAGTCGGGAACAAACTTCGTTGCTACAGATAGAGGCATTCGTTTTGCCATGGGAGCTATTCGAGGTATAGGTAAAGGTCTTGTAGAAAGTATTGTTGAAGAGAGAGAAAAACGTGGGCCATATCAAAGCATTCAAGATTTCATCCAACGCTCTGATTTAAAAAAGGTTACCAAAAAACATACAGAAAACCTAATCGATGCTGGATGTTTTGATGTTTTTGAACCTGATAGAGATGTTGCTCAAGCCACTCTAGAAACTCTCTACGATACGATATCTAAAGAGAAGAAAGAAGCTGCTACTGGAGTTATGACTTTCTTTTCTTTAAACACGATGCATCAAGAACATTCCTTAGCATTGACTCCGGCTACAAATGTTGTTCATAGATCAAAAAAAGAAATACTCAAGAAAGAAAAAGAACTTTTGGGTATCTATCTTACTGAGCATCCTATGGATGCCGTGAAAGATATTTTATCTCAGCTCTCTGTCGTGAGCCCGGGAGAATTTGAGAATCTCCCTCACGGTTCAGTGATTCGGACAATATTTATTATCGATAAGATCACAACACGCATTTCTTCAAAAGGACAAAGAAAATTTGCTTTATTACGTGTCAATGATGGTGTTGATTCTTATGAATTACCAATATGGCCAGAAATGTACGCCGAACAACAGGAACTTTTAGAAGAAGATCGTTTAATTTATGCTATTTTATCTATTGATAAACGTAGTGAATCTTTACGCTTATCTTGCCGCTGGATGAGAGACCTTTCTCTTATTAACGAAGAGCTCCTTCAAGAATGCGATGATATGTTTGATAAGATCAAAAGTCAAATGCAGAAAATGTCGTATTTAAACTTAGAAACTAATAAAGATACGAATCAGAGGAAAACATCCACTATGTCAAAAGCTACTGATAATCGATCTCAGGCTTCTATAGTTAAGCTATCTCTTGATCTCGGGCAATTACGCCATAGCCATCTGTGCTTGCTAAAACAAATTATACGTAAATATCCCGGGTCACGCACACTCTCTCTAGTTTTCACAAAGGATAATGAGCGTGTAGCTTCTATTTCTCCTGATGCAGACTATTTTGTCTCTGACGACACTACTGGTCTTCAACAAGATTTAGAAAATTCTCAACTTCCTGTTCGGTTTATTGCTGTTTAAATATCTAAAAATGGCTTTCCTGTTACCGCATTGACGTATTCTATACGTACACTATTATCTGCAGCAACTAACGACACCTTATACACAGGAACATAAACAACAATCTTATCTAAAATCAGGAAGTTATTTCCAAAAATCATTTCAGCAAGATTGCTTACGCGATCTTCAGAAAATTGTGGCGATACTATAGAGGAACCTCGAGGTCTTCGTAGCCATACAGGAGACGATTGAATTGTTGTTGTACAACCTTTAATCGGCTGAAGCTGTTGGAAATGACTTCCTATTTGACTACCCATTGAAAAAATTAATTTCTTTTTCTGACAAGCACGGATTACCTTCTCAGCTCTGATATTTTTCATAGATAGAGCATGCGTCAAGGATTCTTTAGAAGCGGCTCCCCCAAGATTCGCTAGAGCCTGTATAACATTGACATCTTGTTTATCCGCTCTCAGCATTAAGCATTCTCTGAATCCTTTAGAACAAGCCCATGTTCCTGTATTAAGGACCATCTCACCATTTGCTAAACTCCAAAGAATTTCACCCTCTTGACTCACCATCATTTTCTTAATAGAATCTTCTCTAGAAAAACGTACATGCATCAAAGTATGTGGAACAAAAGCTAGTTCTACAGAAGCATTTCCTTCGATATGTTCTGGGAAGAAAGTCAACACTTGCTCCGGAGAGAATTTCCTTTCAAAAACTCGTAATCTCTCAAATCCAGAGACTTTACGAACAAACCGACAGCTTTTCTCAAAAACATCAATGCTATAATTTGCAGTAACTTGCATGGCTTTATGTGCACAAGGCACATTATCCCATAAAAAAACTCCGCAAAAAAGAGATATAATAAAAGTACCAAAGTACAAAACTAACTTTTTCATAAAAAACCTTTTTATTTATTTTACTAAATAAAAAAATGTTTTATCAAATAAAAAAAATATATTTTGTAAATAAAACAAAAACAACGGATTTGACAAATTCTCTTTTTCTTTTTTATGATAACGTTTTGTTATCATAGCTTCATGCCGGATTTATGAAATCTGTTTTACAGTTTGCTGTTCTATTACTACTTTTGTGTTCTGGATGCCATGCCAGGCCGATTTCTTTTGAGCCTTTTTCTGGTAAATTATCTCCTCAAAAGTTTGTACCTAAACACTCTCCGGAAGAATATCTTTCGGAAGGGAAACACTATTTAGAACAACAAAGTTACCGCAAAGCGTTACTTTGTTTTGGTATGATTACCCATCATTTTTCGAAAGATCCTTTATATACTGAAGCTTTATACTTAACTGGAGTATGTTACTTTAAAAATGGTCAACCGGATCTAGCTGAGAAAGCTTTTGCAGCTTATATGCAACTTCCTGATGCTAACTATTCTGAAGAATTGTTTTTAATGAAATATTCTATAGCGAAGAGTTTCGCTCAAGGAAAACGCAAACGTGTATTCCTTTTAGAAGGATTTCCTAAATTAGCTAATGCCGATGCTGATGCTTTGCGTATCTATGATGAAATACTCACAGCCTTTCCTAATAAAGATTTAGGAGCCCAAGCGTTGTATCTTAAAGGTGACCTACTTGTTATCAAAAAAGATTTTCCTGAAGCTATTAAAACTTTTAAAAAACTAACATTACAATTTTCTGCACACGCATTATCTCCAAAGTCCTTTGTTCGTCTTTCAGAAATTTACCTTATGCAGGCGCAAAAAGAACCTCATAATGTGCAATATTTAAATTTAGCGAAGATCAATGAAGAGGCCATCAAAAAACAGCACCCCAATCATCCTTTAACTCATGTTGTTTCTGCAAATGTAAGCTCTATGTGTGAGCGTTATGCTTCAGGACTGTACGCTACCGGGCGCTTCTATGAGAAAAAGAAAAAGCCTCATGCTGCGAGTATCTATTACACTACAGCTATTGATAACTATCCTGAGTCATCTTTAGTAGCTAAGTGTCAAAAACGACTAAATAGAATAGAAAAACATTCTTCTTAGTTTTAAGATATCTCTCATGCGTATATTAGTTTTTTCCCTGTTTTCCTGTTTGTTTGGTCTGGGACTATGTTCTTGTAGTGGATATTCTATCCTAAATTCTTCAGGAACTTTATCGGATTTGGGACGCTCTATACGTTCTGAAGGTATTTATCTTTCTCCGATTGATAAGGATTCCTTAGGGCAATTGACATCAGCTCTTGTTTATGAATTAGGGAAGCGTTCTCTCCCTATACGCAATGGAGAAAGCTGCGCTCGCTACCTTCTCAAAGTACAGCTCCTGAATGAAGTTGACGAGAATACGGGTTTTACGTATGCCCCAAATAAAATTGGTGATAAGACCCCGAGACATTTTATTGTCTCTAGTGAGGGGCGTTTATCTATATCTGCGAAAGTACAACTTATTGACAGACATTCGGGACAAGTCATAGTCGATGACTGTATATCAAGAAAATCGGTCTCTTTTGATTTTGAACCTGATTTAGGCATGGTGAATGCTCATCAGTTTGCCTTAGGTCAATTTGAAATGCATAATGAGGCTATTAAGAGCGCCTGGCGTGTGTTATACGCTCATTTAGCCGAGACTATTGTTCAACAGGTATATTATGACCTCTTCTGATGGAGAAGCAGTCTTCCCGGCACTCCTTAGTGAACTTCACAATATGCTCGACTTTGTTAAAGGGACAGGACAGCTAAAAACATTTCCAAAAGAGAAATTATTAAAGCTAGAGCTTGCCTGTGAAGAGCTTCTTGTTAATATTATCTCCTATGCCTACCAAGAAGCACAATCTCCAGGAACTATAGCTATTCGCTGTAACGGAAATAAAGAAGCTTTACAAGTCACTATAAAAGATAATGGGTCTTCTTTTAATCCCCTCACCGCATCCATTGATATTCAGGATCAACTTCCTTTAGATGAAAGAAAGCTTGGCGGGCTAGGGATCTTTTTAGCGAAAAACTCTGTGGATGAGTTCCAATACGAAAGACATGGAGATGCCAATATCGTACACCTAAAAATCCGTAATAACTGAACTAATCTTGATTAAAGCGAAAAGAACGCAGCATGCTTTCTGTATCTTTTATATCTTGTAGATATATCTGAAGTGCTTCAAGAATCAATGCGGATTGATTGTATTCTCCAGAAGCTTGAAATGCCATTTCTGGGGTATAATCACCTCCAGAGTGATATAAAGCAATATACCCTCGAGTCACAGCCTCTCCTTGGACAAGCTCTGGTACTAACCAAACAGCAAAATCTGCATTAAATAAAGTGAGTTTATCTGCCGATTCTGCAATGATAAAATTATTAACAGGAAGATCACCAATAGAGTCGATTTTAAGTTCAGATGCGGAATGAGACAGGACATCGGCTATATCCATGAAGCCCTCAGGAAACGCCGTTCCTTTGTTACAGATAGAACGACGGTAAAATTCTTCTAAAAAATCCAAACTCATAGCATTTTCCCTCTTACTCATGGTAATTCTTTATTTTAAGAGGCGTCAAGAGCTTTCTCAGACTCACACAAAGATTCAAACCTAAGTAACAAGCTATCAAAATCCCTATAATGATAAGAGTTTTTTTAAGATCCGGACTGGTTAGTTTTCTGTTAGGAATACTTACAATTCCTTTATATGCGGACATGTCTTTCCCCGAAACACGAGGAAATGCCATAGCTATCATCCACGCAGAAACAGGCAAAGTACTTTATGCCAAGGATATAGATAAGAGAATCTATCCTGCTAGCATGACAAAAATAGCTACAGCCCTATTTATTCTAAAAAAACATCCCGACGTCTTAAATCGTTTTATTACTGTAAAACAAGATGCTATTGCCTCAATCACCCCTCAAGCTAAAAAACAATCAGGCTATCGCAGTCCTCCGCATTGGCTAGAGACCGATGGGGTAACAATACAGCTACAAAACAAAGAAGAAGTATCAGGGTGGGATCTCTTTCATGCGTTATTGATCTGCTCAGCTAACGATGCTGCTAACACCTTAGCAATGGCATGCTCAGGATCTGTAGTAGAGTTCATGAAGCAATTAAATAGCTTCTTAGAAGAAATCGGTTGTTTGGATACGCATTTTAATAATCCCCACGGTCTACATCACCCTAACCACTACACAACGGCACGAGATTTAACATCCATTATGCGTGAGGGCTTAAAAGAACCCTTATTTCGTCAGGTCATTCGGACTACCAACTATAAAATGGCTCCAACTAATCTCAGCCAAGAGAGAATTCTAAATCTTACAAATAAACTCATTCTTCCTGGATCTACCTACTACTATCCTCCTGCGTTAGGAGGAAAAACAGGAACAACAAAAGATGCGGGAAAAAATCTTATCTTTTCAGCGAAAAAACACGGTCGCTCTATTATCACTATAGCTGCTGGCTATTCTGCTATGGGAGAGCTTTATGAAGATGTTATAGCTTTATGTGAAGGAGTATTTAATGAACCTACTTTACGCAGATACCTTATCCCCCCTACAGACAAATATACCTTACGCTTAGGCATTTTAGGGAAGATCACTGTTCCTCTACGTAAAGGAGTTTATTACGATTTTTATGCTTCCGAAGGCGAGGAACTCCGCACAATTTCGTTCGTTCCTCATGCAACAAAATTTCCTATTCATAAGGGAGATCTTCTTGGCCATTGGGTATTTTGCAACCTCTCTGGAGAGAAAGTCCGTGCTGAACCCCTCTATGCACTGGATACTATTCACCCTTCTGCTGTCCAAAAAATCTATTTGTATACTAAACGCATAGTTACTTCGTATAGAACCTACATTGTCTTAACGTTAGTACTTCTCTATTATAGAAAAACACGCGTGCACCGAAGGAAATCCTCTCGGTATTACCTATAGTATAACTCTTTCTTTTAGCTTATGGAAAACCTAATTTTCGCATAAAATACGTGGGTATTTTGAGATAATAAGGAATATTATGCGCAAATATCTAGTTTGTGGCTTACTTGCCTCTATTTTTCTACCTATGATGGGAATAGCAGAGGAATTTTCCGAGACTTTTGTATCTGCTACGTTATGCATTTCTAGAGACGATGCTCCAAAAGTATCTGCTTGGCATTTTTGGAAAGACCCAAAAGTCGTGAGAGAAGAACAGCATACCTACTTTTTAAAACAGGTAATATGTGCATTAAAACGTCCTGAAATCTGGAATGACCCCTTAAATCTTCTGCATATTTTATTACAGTTTGATAAATTCCCTGAAGCGTCAGGAGAGTGTCATAACTTATTGCTAGTTATTATCAAACATAGAGTGATGATACTTACCATGAATATGCATAAATAACACACTCTATGCAGAAACTTTGCTGCTTGCACGGACAAAGTGAGCAGCAAAAAAGCCATCTCCACTTTCTGGTGATAATGCGGTATGCATGTGATGTTCTTCTTCCCATCCTAAAGACTTCATGAAAGCAACTTGCTTTTCATTTTCTTCAGAAAGTAAAGAACAGGTGATATAGACAAGCTTCCCACCAGGTCTTACGTAATTCACAGCCTCCCTAAGAATCTTTCTTTGTACTCGAGAGAATGTAATAAGAAGCTTTTTAGAAAATTGGCTTTTCTTTTCAGGATGGCGTCGAAATACTCCCGTTCCTGTACAAGGAGCATCAACAACTACGATAGAAAAACTATTTCTTCTTAGATGCTGCTCTCCTATGGAAAAGTTTCTTACTCCCGCTCTACGCAAACGTTGTTTTGCCTCTTCCAAAACATCCTTACGGCTATCATGTAAAACAACATGATGCGCTCTTTCGGCAAAAATTAGACTTTTTCCCCCAGCTCCCGCACAAAAATCTAAAATACGATCTTTTTTACTTATAGGAATATCCAAAGTGATTTTCTGAGATGATTCATCTTGAACTTCAAATAAACCACGATGAAATGCCGCGCTGTGTTGCAAAGGATAACGCTTATCAAAACGTAGAGAACCTGGAACAGATCCTGGTTCACTGGGATATTCTAAACGTTTTTGAAGATCTTCTACAGAAGTTCGTCGTGTATTCACACGAATAGCACAAGGAGCTTCCTGAAGAAAAATCCCAGAGAGTTCCCTAGCTCGTTCTTGGCCGTAATCTTCAATTAAGCATTCAGCAAGGTCATCAGATACAGAATAACGCACAGGCCAGGGAAGATCTTGATATTTTTCAATATCATCCAAAGCTCCTTCTTCAACTTTGGCTACTAAAGCTTCAGGAGTAACTTCCTGATTATCTTGTTGAATAAGCGCCTCTAATAACCGTCGATGACGCAAAATAGCAAAAATACGCGTACTCATCCATTGACGATCTTTAGAACCTAAAGAACGATGTTGTTTAAAATACAGAGCCACACGATTCACCTCACCAATAGGCGTGGTATAGAGCTCATTAAGTAATGTATATAAATGATGTAGACGAAAAGGAACCATAACGAAAAAGTATACACTTTTTTATGTTATTTTCCTTTGAAAAAACCTTAAAAGAAAAAATACCTATTTAAACTTTATTCCTTAAGTAGAGAAAACGAAACTTTAAGATAAAAAATAGCGTTAGGGTTTTTTAAACATACATAAAAATTGCTGCCATAAGGTCGGTTGTGGTGTGTAGTAGTTAATACTTTTTTTCAAAGAAGAGTATACCTTATTATCGAAGTCCAAAAGCCAACGCATTAAAAGTATACGCATCATTTTCAACCACAATCCTGGGCTGCAATCACGGATACTATACATCCTACCGATTTGCTCTGGTGTGGCATCATTAGTGATCGAAACAATAGTTTTCAAATCTTCAGACACAATACGTCGTAGGATTTCTGCTAGAAATCCTTGAGCAAATAGAGCTTCTTGAGGAAAAAATTCAGCGACTTCTTGCCAAGTACTTACCATGGCTTTTCCTTGGGGAGTGAGTAGCTGAGATCCCACTAAAGAATTCGTAAGAACATCAGAAATAGAATCTGTAACAATACCCCCGATGATTGCTTGGAAATCTTCACGACTCAATGTATAGAGATCTTTGAGCTCTGTTAATAGATGGAAATTTTTTTCTGATAGTGTGTGCAAGGATAATACTTTCTCTGAAAGAAATTGATCTAAAAGTTCTAAACTCAAAGGCAAATAAGTATTTTGGCTTTCCAGGAAAGTCATTAAAGCTTCCATGATCACCTGTGAAGAGGATTCTGCAGCCATACCTTCTTTTATTGAAGAGCTCATATCCATGTTTTCTGAATGTATTTCGATATCGTGAGTAAAGTCTTCCCAGGAAGAAAAATTTGTTTTTTCCTTACCAAATACAGAACTGGCTACATTAGAGATTTTATTTAAAGGACGTTGACGTTCTAGAAAAATGATGTTCTTCAAAAACAAAAGCTTTTTTACAATGGTCTGTTTTTTTGCGAAAGTGTCTTTACGAAATACCCTATACAAAATACGTGTATAAGGTGTTTCTTGACGTAGACGCATATCAATAATAGAAAGGAGTCTTCCTGATAGAGAATAGGAAATTACAGAGCGTGAAAAAAGTTCCCGAATTGCTTTTTGGATAGTCTCTTTCATACCATCTTGATCGGAAGAAAGAGCAGCGTTTATAGGCCAAGTTTCTAAAAGGGATTGTTTCTTATTATAAACAAGAGTACGCGATCCATCACGGATAGCTAATTCAACAACGCGTAGAAAGTAGTCTGTAGAGAATCGCAAATCCAACATCATGGGAAAAATACGGTCGTATCGTTTTCTTTTTGCTTATTCTCTAGAGACATTATTATTGCATTATTTTTATTTCTAAAAATAGCCGTTTTATTGTTCTTTATCTCCGTCCACTATCTTTTGAGGATTTTCGATATTACCTTGATACAATCTCCTTAACTTAGATTCCCTTGTTTCGTAGGAGAAGAAAAAGTTCTGTATCATGTCATTAAGTCTTTTCTCATATTCCTTACGATTACCATGATACGCCTCTTCTAGATGAGGTAAGTTGGACTTAACAATAGTCACCACTAAATCATAATTTATAGGAATTTGCAGACCCGTTTGTAAAGAATCATCAGCCCACAAATTGAGGTATTCTCCCATTAACTTTGTATGCATATCACGTAAAGATGCGAGAATTTGTCTCACTATAGTAGCTTCTTCATACCCCTTACCTGCAAGGGCATCAAGACGCGAGGCTAAATCTAAGATAAATGTATAATCATAATCGGTATCAGCTTTTTTAAGAGTCTCTATAGCTTTTTTACAATTGATTCGCTCATTGAAAGGCAGTGAGGAAAGCTTTGCAATTCCCCGAACTGTCGCTATAGGGTCTTGTACTTTCTCTCCCCTCAATACATCTTGAAGATGCGTCAAAATAATATCAGCTTCTACAACACTTGCAACAGGAGCCAATCCCATTGCTATAGTAACATCGTAATCTTCTTTCCCTAATTTATAGGTGATAACTTCTTGTTGTGCAGACCATTTAGAAGCCATACGCAGCATTAAGGCAAGCGCCATAGTTCCTTCAGGGCTTTCAGGATCTCCGCCACAGAAATCTATGGAAGACTCCACACATCTTCTAGAGATGCAGCAACACATTTTTTTAAATATATTTATGAAAAACTGTCTTATAGATGTACAACATCCTACCGTAGCTTCTGGAGCAGTTTTAACTTCAGCGATAGCTTCTGCGGGTAAATCTGTTTCAACAAAGAGATCCCTATAACTTTTAGAACATGGTTCGCGTCTTACAAAATTAGAGGTCCCTAATCTGTTATACCACAATCTTTGGACTGCTTGACGAATTCTGGACAATATACCTTTGAGAAAACCTTCCTGAGACTCTGAGTTTACTCTACCTTGAAGATCGCTATTCATTCCTTCAGAGGCATTAGTTTCAGGAATCCCATGTTCTGCATATTTTTCATCAAAAATAGAACCTATATGTTCAGAAATACGATCTTCTAAATCAACATCATCACCCTCTCCTCCTTCTTTAGAGGAGCTTCCTTCCGCAAATAGATCCTTCCATGAAGGCTCAGTGCCCCCACCACCTGAAATTGGCGATCCCATAATTTAATCCCTAATCCTATTCTGGTAAACTAAAGGCATCAACGGCTAAGATAGATGCTGTTTTTACATAGACTTCGGGACTTAAAAACTTCATTAAATCTAAAGCTCCTGCATTCCACCGAGTCTCCACCTTGACTGAAGAAGAATCATAGCGTCCTGTGTTCGCAGCCATAAACTTATTCGCGAAGCCCCTTACAACAACCTCTCCCTTTCCAGCAAATGAAGACCAGAATTTCGGCATACCATTAGGGTTCTTATTTCTTATATCATTTAAATCCCGAGCAAGAGATTGTAATGTGGGTTGCCAATCATAACTCTCTTCAGTATCTCCGTACTCTTCAACAAGCGTATCCACATAATCGATGTAGTCTACTTCATTGCTTAATAAGCTCCCTTCCAGACCTATACGTGACAATACTTGAAGAAGTACAGATTCTCCCTGTTGTTTTTGTTCTTTCTCACCGAGATCCCATAGCGATCGAGATTGAGTAATGGCCATTCTTAATGGAAGTTCATTAATTCCTGGGCGTACCAAACGAGCTTCTTTCAAAATATCTGCACGTGCTTGACCTAGTCTAGTTGCTAACGTTTGCAAGCAGGAGAGTTGATATTCTTTTGGTTCTTCTGATTCTGTCTTTGTCCAACGATCTTTAATCTGAAGAGACAATGAATCTAATTTTGATTGTTTTGTTGTATTATGAATCTCTAACTCTGTTCTTAACTTCTCCGCTATTGATTGTGACTCCATCACACTAGAATCTGTAGAAGCTGCAGAATCTACACTAGAAAGAGATGACATACTTCCACTACGTTGTAATTTTGGACGTGTGAGCTCTCCTGTCGGAGGTTGAGGAGCTTTACGTTTTTTAGATCCTGTTCCACTCGTTGATGGTGTTTGCGACATACTCGCAGTAGTCGGTGGCGGTGGAGCTGGACGTGAGGGTCTTGGCCTACCTGTTGATGGAGCATGTGCGGAAGGAGGAGGGGGTGGAGGGGGTGTATTTGGACGCTGCGACCCCACACCTCTACGAGGAACTGTTGGGGATTCTGCTTTAACTCCTGCAGTATAGCCTTTCTTTTTTAATCCTCGAGCAGCACCTTCTGTCGACCTTGCGCTATCACTGGAGCTCGTACTATCAGTAGATTTTATACTACTTGTATCCCCATCTACATCCATAACTGATGCATTTGAGGATCTACGATTACCAGATGGTCCCGGCTGTGGAGAAGAAGCCCGGGAACTTCCTCGTGAAGAAGACCCTTTAAATAAACTCGAGAATATATTGCTTACAGCAGACCCGATTCTTGATAACAAACTCGGGGTTTCAGGTGTATTATTTTGTGTAGAAACACTATGGGGTCCTACGGCTCCAGAAGGCCCTCCAGAATCCTGAACATCTGGATGTTGTTGATGAGCTCCAGAAATCCATAGATCATCGTTATTGCTGCGACCACTTGGATTAATTCCCATAGTTTTTCTCCATTTTTATAATTTAATTTTAAAATTAAAATTGATTTAGTCGCACACTTTTATTTAAAAACAAAATCAAAACATCAATGTTTAATTATAAAAATGAAATAAAATGAAACTATAAGAATTAGCAAATAAATAAAACGCAATACACTGAAAATGTGTCTCTTAAGATATATGAAGATGCGCTGATGTCGTTTAGACAACGAAAGAATCGTTTTAAAATCACTTAGATATTACTAATGAATCATTTAAGAAATGATTCTCCATATAAACTATGAATCAAAAACGATGGATCAAATAAAACAAAAAAATGTACTAATTAAAGAACGTATTTAAATACGTAATCAAAGAAATCTTAACGAAAAGTGAGGTTATAAGAGTGCTTGGCTTCATCTATTATAGAGGCCTTACGCAAGACCTCCATAAAATAATGCCTTAAAAATCTTAATCTTGTGATGGGGATAGAACTTCTGTTCCAGGTAAAAAACCTTTTTCTAAAAACTCTAGAGAAGCTCCGCCTCCGGTTGATACGTGTGATACTTGAGAGGTACATCCTGCTAGCGCAACGACAGCAGCAGCATCGCCACCACCAACAACAGTTGTTGCGGAAGAATGCCGAGCTAGACAATTGGCGATTGCCATAGAGCCCTGATCAAAAGGAGGAACTTCATAAACACCAACGGGACCGTTCCAAAATACTGTTGCTGATGCATCAATGATCTTACAAAACTCTTGAATAGTTTTGGTTCCAATATCTAAACCTTCAAGATCTGCAGGGATCCCCTGATCTATTAACATTTCCGACCATGCTACTCCGGATTCACAAGTCTTTGCCACCTTCACATCTATAGGAAGAACAATACGCACATTACGCTTCTCAGCAAGTTTCAAAACACGACGAGCAAGATCTATTCCTGATTCTTCAACTAGGGAATTCCCTACAGATTTTCCCAATGCCTTTAAAAACGTGAATCCCATGCCTCCTGCTAAAAGTAAATTATCTACTTGCGATAGTAAGGCTTCTATTACTCCTATTTTTGAAGATACTTTAGATCCACCAAGGATCGCAGTAAAAGGACGTTTAGGAGAGAGTAGAAGGTGTTGGCCTAGAAATTCTAGTTCTTTTTCCATAAGAAGGCCTGCTGCAGATCTTCCAGGAAAGGCTTGGGGAACAGTGTACACAGAAGCATGTTTTCTATGAGAAGTTCCAAAAGCATCATTCACATAAAAATCTCCATAAGAAGAAAGTTCCGCAGCAAATGTAGGATCTTCTTCCGGATGCTCTTCTCCTCTATGGAAACGGAGATTTTCTAATAGCAACACACGTCCTGGAGATAACTGTGCTACTGCCTGACGCGCAACCTCCCCGATACAATCGGGAGCTAAAGGTACATGATGTCCTAAGTATCCTTCTAAAATTTCAACAACAGGCTGCAAAGAATACTTCTCTTCAAAACCTGTTCCCTTAGGACGTCCTAGATGACTCATTAAAATTACGGCGGCGCGTTTTTGCAACAGATAGTTAATTGTTGGCATGGCGCTACGAATGCGGATATCATCAAGAATCTTCCCATCTTTTATAGGAACATTAAAATCTACACGAACTAAAACCTTTTTTTCTTCTGGGGAAAGGTCCCTGACTGTCAATCTATCCATATACCTTGAGAAACTATCTAAGATGATTTCCCTATTTTTACTGGAAGAGCGCTCTTAAAGCAAAGAAAAATAGAATAGAGAGTATCGCTCCTGCAGGAAGAGTGATAAACCATGACATGATAATGTCTTTGATAATGTTTAAATTAATAGCATGGATACCACGGGCAAGACCTATCCCTAAGACAGCACCAACCACCACATGAGTTGTAGATATGGGTAGTCCCATAGCTGATGCTAAAGCAATCGTAACAGCAGCACTTAAGCCTACAGAAAATCCTCGAGACGGGGTCAATTCGGTAATCTTACAACCTACGGTTTCAATCACTCGCCATCCCCAAACGGATAACCCTATAATCAATCCGACACCACCAAAAGCCATAAGTCCTATTAATGTGTAAGAAGAATATGTTTGAGGGTATACTTGTCGCAATACCCCAGCTACAGGAGCTATGGCGTTAGCTACATCGTTAGATCCATGGGCAAAAGCCATGAAACAGGCAATGATAATTTGTAAATAAGCAAAGATTCTCTCAACAATGAGATATTTTCTCCCGTAGTTTCCCCCACATGTTTTTAAACGACAAAGCAAACTTCCTGATTTCGGAGACTCGCAAATAAAGGAGCAGTGTGGCGTATGCACATATTTAAACATAATGGCATAGGCAAGACCTCCTATAAGGAAAACTAATAATAAAGCCCAAGGGAGGGGGATTAATCGTGTGATTACACCGCCACAAACAATAATTATTCCTAAAACAATTATCACAAAAGCCGCAAGAAATGGCGCTATGCGAATCATCGCACCCACAGGGTCATTCTTATAGAGGATATTTCTACGTATAAAAGAAAAGATCAAATAAGCAATGCATCCCCCCATTAATGGAGAAATCACCCAACTAATTAAAATGGCTCCTACAGATCCCCAATAAATGACCGTTCCCTTGCCAAGAACAAGACCAAAGCCAATCACAGCACCTACTATGGAATGCGTTGTAGAAACTGGCCATCCAAAATACGATGCTAATTGTAGCCACACTCCCGTAGCTAATAGGGCTCCCGTCATACCATAAACATAATCTCCAGAAGCCATCAGTGGATCAGAAACTGAGACAATACGACTTTCTATAGTTCCTGCGACACGATCTCCAAGGAATAATGCTCCTAAAAATTCAAAAATGGCGGCGATGATTACAGCCTGACGTAATGTCAATACTCCAGATCCCACACTAGGGCCAACAGCGTTAGCAACGTCGTTAGCTCCTATATTCCAAGAGGTGTAAAAACCGCATAAGAGAACGAAAATGAGTAGGGCAAGCATGAAATATTACTTTTCTTCCAGCGTCATATTAACTCGATGGGCAAGTTTCTCCGAACTATCAGAAATACCCGCAGCGCGCTTAATTACCTGCAGCCATAAATAGAATTCTTTTTCAGAAATGATAAATTCATCAGAGAAAAATATTTGCATGATCTCTCGTTGAATAACATCACATTCGTGTTCTGCTTTTGCCACGCGACCTACTAGAAAACGCGCTTTATCAGCTTTACGCCCTCCAAAAGAGCTTTCTAGTAATTTATTGAATTCCTGTATGACCGTCATAGTAAGATCAAAAGTTTCAACACTTTTATGTAGGAATTGGAAAAAAATCTTCTCAAATTCCGGATAAAAACGCAGCCTTCTAACAGTAAGTAAGATAGCAACATCTTCAGAAACATCAGCGATGCTATCCTGTATAGAAATAATTTCCAATAATCCTGCCCGAGATATAGGCATAAATAAGCCTACAGGCAGATGATTACGCATATCATTTTTTATACAATCTGCTTGATATTCCTTATCGGAAATATTCTTCGCGATTATTTGTACCTGTTTGTAATCCCCGTCTCGTAAAGCTGTGAAGATCGGCACCATTTGCTGAACGCAAAATGCTACGACTTCCAAGTGTGCTTGTAGCGGGGCAAAAGGAGACTGTCCGAACAGACGAGCAAGGGTTTGCATAAGAATACCTTTTTAGTAATAATAACGTGCTTTAATGATCTTGTAAATGACTTATGACTCATTCACCTATCTTACAAGTTAAAGATCTATCGGTAAGTCTGAATAAACGTCAGGCACGCTACCCTATTATCGAGTCATTGTCCTTTGATCTACATAAAGGAAAGACATTAGCGATTATCGGGGAATCGGGATCCGGGAAATCGGTAACTGCTCAGGCTCTTATGCAGCTATTACCCTCTCCTTTATTTTCCGCATCAGGAAAAATTCTTTTCCATGGGAAAGATTTGTTAGAGGCTCCACGTGGAATCTTAAGATCGATTTTTGGAACGAAAATCTCTATGATTTTTCAAAATCCTCAATCCTCTTTAAATCCTGTATTCACAATAGAGCAACAATTTCAAGAACTTATCCGTACTCATCTTCATCTTCCTCATAAGGAAGGAAGGGAGAAAATTATCCAAGCTCTTATAGATACAGGATTTCATAATCCCAAACTTTGTCTAAAACTCTATCCTCATCAGCTCTCCGGAGGAATGTTACAAAGAGTATCTATCGCTATGGCGCTTCTTTCCTCTCCGGAAATTTTAATCGCCGATGAACCAACAACAGCTCTTGATGTTTCTGTTCAATACCAAATCTTACAATTATTAAAAGGTTTGCAGGAAAAAATAGGCATGAGTCTGCTCATCATCACCCATAATATGGGTGTTGTTGCTGAAACTTCTGATGAAGTACTCGTTCTCTATGCAGGAAGAATGGCAGAATATGCCTCTGCCAAGGAAATTTTCCATAACCCTTGTCATCCCTATACCCAAGATCTTCTAGCGTCACGCCCTTCGCTGCAAAGCGAAACATTTACAGCAATTCCTGGACAACCTCCCCACTATAGCACCCTGCCTTCAGGATGTTGCTATTATCCAAGATGCTCAAAAGCCTATGGGAAATGCAAAAAAGAATCTCCAGAAGTTCAAAATATAGGAGAAGGACACAAAGTAAGGTGCTGGCTATATGAATGATCCTTTAGTACAAGCTAATCAGCTAAAAAAATATTACTACAAGCGTTCAAGCTGGTTCTGTAGAAAGACAATAGCAACAAGAGCTATTGATAATATTTCTTTCTCCATACCTTCAGGGAAGATTATAGGTCTGATTGGAGAATCAGGATCAGGAAAGACCACATTAGCTTTAGCACTTTCTGGACTATTATCGCTGACCTCCGGCTACTTGTCTTTTAATAATACCCCCATCAAGCTGTATTCTAAACATGATTTAAAGAAACTCCGCTCTTATGTGCGGATGGTTTTTCAGAATCCTAAGGCTTCTTTAAATCCTAGGAAAACAATTTTTGATAGTTTAGGTCATGCTCTTATTCATCATCGTATAATTACAAAAGACAAACTCCATTCTGTAATTGGAGAAACTTTAGAACTTGTAGGACTATCCACAGATTATTTTTATCGTTATCCTCATCAGCTCTCGGGAGGTCAACAACAGCGAGTATCTATAGCTAGAGCCCTATTAGGAGCTCCAAAACTTATCATATGCGATGAGGTAGTTTCCGCTTTGGATCTTTCCATGCAAGCGCAAATCCTAAATATGCTCTCGAACTTACAAAAAGAGTTAAAGATGAGCTACCTATTTATCTCCCATGATTTAGCTGTTGTCCGCTCTTTTTGTTCGGAAGTCATCATCATGTATAAAGGGAAAATTGTTGAATCAGGAGCCACTGAAGACATCTTCTTAAATCCTAAACATCCTTATACGCAAATGCTTCTCAACTCACAGCTTCCTGATCTTCCAGAAAATCGTAGTGTAGAGCATAAATTAAAAGTATATCAGACAAACACTTCCGAGACTCCTTCACCAACAGGATGTGTTTTCTATAATCGCTGCCCCAAGCGACAAAAAACCTGTCTCCAAGGCCCTATTCCAGAACAAACAGATGGAGATAAGCACTCATATCAGTGCATTCTTTAAAAGATAGTAATAGAGAAGATCTTAGGATCTTCTCTATTACTAAGCTTTCTTCAACAACCACTCTTCTAGTTGCTTTAGCTGATCTTCATCATGAACATGTAGCGATACTCTATGATGGGAGCCCTGGGATTTTACTGTTACCTTGTAACCTAAAGACTGGCTAAGACGTTCTTGCATGTCTTGATAATTTGAAACTGGAAGTGTTTTTACACGCTCTTTAGAAGACGAAACTACGGATTCACCTGATAATAATCTCTTTGCCTCTTGTTCAGCTTCACGAACAGCAAGACGCTGTGAGATAATTCTCTCAGCAAGAATTTCTCGTAATTTAGAATCTTCAAGAGTGAGGATAACTTTAGCATGCCCTAAAGTAATCTCCCCTAAATACAGACTTTTTTGAATAGTTTCAGATAAGGAAAAAAGTCGTAGATAATTTGCAACTGTAGAGCGTTTTTTCCCTACCCTCAACGCCACCTTATCTTGAGTTAAACCAAAAACATTAATAAGCTTTTTAAAAGCCTCTGCCATTTCCATAGGGCTGAGATTTACACGTTGAATATTTTCTATAAGTGTTGCTTCCGCAGCAATGTCATCGGTAATGACTTGCTTAAGAACAACAGGAATAGTGGTATATCCCGCAAGCTGTAAAGCTCTCCAACGACGTTCCCCAGCGATTAATTCATAATATAAAACTTTATCACCGCTACGAATCTCACGCACTACTGGAGGATGAATCAAACCCACAGATTTTAAAGATGATACTAATTCTTGAAGTTCTACTTCAGAGAACACCCGACGAGGTTGAAAGGGACTCACCCGAATATTATCGATAGCCACTTCTATTATCGTATCTTTATTGATAACTCCGCTCACAAATTACCTTCGCTATTTTCTTATCATCTCTGGAACATTTTTAGTGGCATAGAGATGGCATTTATCCCAATTTATTTTAAGGAAAAATAGTATCACAGAAGTTTTTCTATCAAAAGAGCTTGTAGAAGTGAAGTGCTTTTTTTAGTGTTTCCTATCGTTAGGACATCTCAAATCAAGGAGTTTACGAAAAAATTTTTTCCAGATACACTGAGGGTATTAAGCGCTTTACATCCTAAAATTATGAAGAACTTGCTATCCTCAATATGGAAAAGGGTTTATTCCTATTCGTTTACTTTAACAATCCTTGTGACCTTATCCATATTCCTCACTGGAAAGATCATCTATAATTTCCAAAAAAGCGATCGTGAAAAACACGAAAGTATTCTTCTTCTTACTAAAACTGCAGAATCTGCAGTTTTTCAAGGATTTATACCCCCTAAAACTGCCTTGCCGATGTTAGAACGTGCCTATCGTATGGGCGGAAACTCTGTAAAACCTTATGCAGGTTTCCTTTCTTCTTGTTTCTACATTCATAACGAACCGTTACGTGGTGCATATTACGCAGGACTTGCTTATGGTAGCGGAGCAAGTTTCCGTATACCCTCCCCAGCTCAGGTTTTATTAAAAGAAATCGCAGATGCTCAAGCTACTCAAGATTACCAAACAGCTTTAGAAAAATCTTCCCAGCTTCTTCAGCTAGCAGCGTCTTCAGAAGACTATCCTACACTACGCTTTCTTACTCTCCTAAGAATCATAGAGATCAAAGAAATCTTAGATCAAGATACTGAAATGGATTTTGAAGAGCTCAAAACTTTACCTTTGTTCAAAGAGTTTGAACAATTTTATAAAGATGGAGAGTGGACATTAACTAAACGTTTTGGCAAAAAGCACTAACTGCCTATTTATATTAAGGATCTGTATGCCCTCTTCTGTAGACACTCAAGAACTCCCTAATACCTCAACGGAATCCTCCTCTACACAGACAGCGACAGAACCCTCTCCTCAACATCCCCCGAAAATCCTTTCTGGGTCCTTAGTTATCTATCCTCATGAGGACAATCAAACCACACCTTAAGGCCAGTGCATGCTTATTGTTTTAGCCTTTCGCCAAGTCTTCTTTTCTAAACGGCCCGGCCTTTTAGAAAAATTACAAAGGTATTTATTACTTCTTAAACAAACTTATCCTTTAGTGCTCCCCGGAGAACCCATCAAAAAGTTATCCCTTATGTTAACTTTTGATTACGCTTCCGTAGATTTTTATTCTTATATTTTTCCCTTCTTACAAGCTCATCAGATTCCTGCTATTGTTGGGATTGCTTGGAGGTACGTTGCTGAGGATTCCGCTATTTCTCTTTCTCTTGAGCATCGTTTAGCTCCTAGTGAAACTCTAGCTTTCCAAGATGAAGTCTTTGCTGATCATCAACCATTTTGTGCAAAACAAGAACTACAAGTACTAGCAGATTCTCCATATATACAATTGGCTTCATCGGGATTTGCAATTCGCAATTTACAATATGCTCCTCCCTATCTTGCTACAGAGATTTTCTTATCTAAGTATTTTATAGAAAAAACCTTAGGGAAAACTCCCTTAGGATTTTTCTATCCTTTTGGCAAATATGATGATACATGTGTAAAGGTAGTTAAAGAACACTACCCTTTTTCCTTTGTTTTAGGAAATACACTAAATAGAAAAAGTAAGTGCCACAAGATTTATCGTCTGGATATGACTCGCACGGCCTATACATTACCGAAGCTTATCCACAGTCCACAATACATTAAAAATTGGCTGATGGATAAATACGGGCAGACGTATTTACGCTGGCTCCCCAACAAAGAACGTATCAATTTTCAGGAAAGTTCTCGATAAAACTATGAGCGTACTCTAGCTAATATAGCTTGCAAAGCAGTCATAAAAATATCGATGTCTTCTTTATCGTTATATATCCCCAATGATACTCTAAGAACATGACCTAGATTCCACCGGTTCATAGCGGGCTGTGCACATTGATGACCTGTACGTACAGCTATTCCCTGAAGATCTAACAAACAACCAATATCAAAAGGATGAGCACCCTGGATTCTCAAACTCACCAGAGCTCCACGCGGCTGGTTTATCCCGGGACCTAATATCTGCATACCAGGGATTGTCATTAGTTCATTATAAAGATAATGCGTTAACTCTTCTTCTTGCTGATATAGGGTATCTGGAAGAGATTGTAGATAATCTATGGCAGCTCCCAATCCTAAAATAGAGGCTATGGGCGGAGTTCCTGCTTCAAATTTTAATGGGGCAGGAAGATACTCCGGATTCTCACTATCATAGATAGAGACCATATCCCCACCACCTTCTACAGGAGGAAGTTTCTCTAAAAGCTCCTTCTTACCATATAACACTCCTAATCCTGTAGGAGCGTACATCTTATGAGCTGAAAAAGCATAAAAATCGATATCCCAATCCACAACATCTACAGCAGTATGTGCAACTCCCTGAGCACCATCTACAGCAATATATGCTCCGTATCTATGAACTAAATGTGCTATTTGCTTTAGAGGCTGAATACATCCCGTAACATTACTCACATGTGCTATACTGACAAAAGAAGCCCCCGCCTTAAGCAATGTCTCTAAATGTTCTAGATCTACATAACCAGAATCATCAACAGCTACTTTCTTCACACAAGATCCACGTCTACGACAAGCTAGTTCCCAAGATAAAACATTTGCATGATGCTCTGCTTCGGAAACTAATACTACACCACCTTTAGGAATGAAAACATCGTTAGCAGATATTGCTAATAAGTTCAAAGATGCTGTAGTCCCTCGAGTAAAAACAATTTCCTCATCACACGAAGCCTGTATCCACTCGCGGATCTTCCCACGGACAATATTGTAATCTGCGGTAATGTTTTTCGAAGAACTATAGACATTACGGTTCACAGTAGCATACGTATTGCTATAAAAATCTGTAATAGACTCTATCACCTTCTTAGGCTTATGCGTAGTGGCAGCAGAATCTAGGTAAATGTAGGACTCTCCCTGAAGCTTTTTATTGGAAAAAATAGGAAAGTCTTCTTTTATCCTACACACCATCTATAGAGTGCTCCTTAGTTTCTTGTGATTGCATTTGCATTGACAATTTCGGAAAATGCTCTAGTGAGGGTTCTATAGATAGAAATCCTCGAACCAGTTTTTTCTGAGCTTCCTCACGTGTCATTCCCCGAGATTGCATATAAAATATCTGCTGGGGATCTAATGGTCCTACAGTAGCTCCGTGAGAAGCTTTAACATCATCAGTAAGGATTTCTAATCTTGGGAAAGTTGTTACACGAGCGCTATCGCTAAGTAACAACGTATCATGTTTTTGATAAGCATCGGTAAACATCCCACGAGAGGTCACATGAATACCTCCTTCAAAAAAGAAATGCCCTGAATACAAAATTGATCTGATATTCTGTCGTGATGTCGTAGATTCTGCATCATGATGCATAAGATTTCTGACCCACGTCTTTTTTGGAGACAGAGTAGAAACTAAAGATTCTCCATGAGAATTATTTCCTATCATAGAAAAGGTATTGTCAAACCAACCATAACCTCCAACGTCCTCTTGAAGACGTTGAGCTATAGAACAAGCCCCTTGCTCTTCGATGGTCGCTATATGTGACCAACTAATTCTTTCTTCGCTAATATATTTAGGTAGCATAGTTAAAGATAACTCAGCACCTTCAGATACAAAGACTTCTGTAACGCCATTAACAATAGCAAAGCTTTCAGCGACGCCACTTTCTCGTTCAGTATGATGAGAAACCTGGACAGAGCAGCTGGATTGCTTTCCTAAGATTAAGATGATCTTTGGAGAATAAATCACCTTATCATCTTGAGATGTTGGGAAACAAATATGACAAATATTCAAAGGTTCATTTACCTGAAATTCTTCAGGGATATAGATAACTACACCCTCTTCCTGAGAACATACAGCATTAAGAAATGCTAGAGGTTGTGTATCTACATCGTATCTTTGAATGAAGGTAGAGAAAACAGATTGCGCATCTTTTAACGACATTGATAACACACCTTCTGGTAATTGAGAAAGTGAGGGCTCATATTTACCGTTAATTAAAATACACTCGCAGGATAGAGAATTCTCATGATGCAACCAATGCTGCTTCGCTGTCTCAGATCCTCCTTGGGCGATATGGTACTTCTCTGGAGATTGCGTAAGATCCTTAAGCCAAGAAAAAGTACGGAAAATCTCTTTAAAAGATTCAGACTGAAAATGTTTTTCATAACATGCTTGTGTCGCTTGATGCACAGAAGAGCCTTTAGCTATAGGGCAGCTATGTTCTAGAAAACCCAACATATTACCCCCGAGAAGAGCAGGATAATACTTCGTGATAACTCTTTTCTTCTAGCTCTCGCATCAAAGAAACGCCCCCTGAACATGCTATATTTCCTTCTAACAGGATATGCACACGATCGGGCTGGAGAAGATTCCCTAATTTAGGGTTATGCGTAACTATGCAAATAGCACTCCTAGGATGGAGCTCGCGATATTTCTCAATGGTTTTACATATGAATCTTAAAGCATCCACGTCTAGTCCCGAGTCAGGCTCATCTAATAATATCATTTCTGGCTCCAAAACAAGCATTTGCCAAATCTCGTTTTTCTTTCTCTCCCCACCAGAAAATCCTTCATTGATATTTCTTTCTAAGAAATGCTCAAATGATTCAAATTCATAAGTCTCGGAAACAGAAGATAAAAGGATATTGAACTCTGGTTCTGCTATCTCTTCTTCTTGGCGAGAACGCCTACAAGCGTTGTAAGCATCCCTCAAAAAAAGCCTATTATTTACGCCAGGAATTTCTGGAGGTTGCTGGAACCCTATAAACAATCCCATCTGTGCACGTTCTTCAGGAGCTTTCTCTAATAAATCCTGACCTAATAAGCTAATATCTCCGGAGATAATAGATATGCTATCATCTCCTGATAATACTTTAGCGAAAGTAGATTTTCCTGCTCCATTAGGGCCCATAATAATATGTAATTCTCCCGGAGAGATGTGTAAATTTAAATCATCCAGGATTTTAATATCCTCACAGCATACGTGTAAGTTTTGTATATGTAGCATCAACTACCCCACGCTATTTTCCAACTTAACAAACAATAATTTTGAAGCTTCCCGAGCAAATTCTAAAGGCAGCTGTTCGATAATCTCACGGCAAAAACCGTGCACTACTAAACTTACAGCTTCTTCTGCGCTCAATCCTCTACTACGCAAATACATTAACTGATCCGCACGTAATTTTGATGTTGTCGCCTCATGTTCAACAGATGATTTGGAGTTGTCTACCGAAATCTTAGGATCAGTATAAGCTCCACACGACTGCCCGATCAGCATCGAATCACATTGTGTGTAATTACGACTTCCCACAGCTCCTTCTGAAATAGAAACAAGACTCCGGAAGGTGTTATGAGACTCCTCCGAAGAAATTCCTTTAGAAACTATTGTCGAAGTTGTTTTTTCCCCCACATGAATCATCTTCGTCCCAGTATCGGCTTGCATTTTGCCGTTTGTTAAAGCTATGGAGTAAAACTCTCCAACGCTTTCTTTCCCCCTCAAAATACAGCTTGGATACTTCCAAGTAATCGCTGCACCAACTTCAACCTGAGACCAAGAGATCTTTGATTTGTAACCTGAACACAAACCGCGCTTGGTTACAAAATTATAAATTCCACCCTTGCCCGTTTTCTTATCTCCAGAAAACCAATTTTGGACGGTAGAATAACGAACGACGGCCCGTTCATGCGCTACGAGTTCTACCACAGCCGCATGCAGCTGATGTGAAGAGAATGATGGGGCTGTGCACCCCTCAAGATAACTCACAAAAGAATCATCTTCTGCAATAATCAAAGTACGCTCGAACTGTCCCGACTCCTTATCGTTAATCCTGAAATATGTAGAAATCTCCATAGGGCAACGTACGCCCTTTGGAATATAGACAAAAGAACCGTCACTAAAAACAGCAGCATTTAAAGCTGCAAAATAGTTGTCTCTATGAGAAACAACTGATCCTAAATATTTTTTTATTAGCTCGGGATGTTCACGAATCGCTTCGCTCATTGAGCAAAAAATCACCCCGGCCTTATCTAAAGCTTCCTTAAATGTCGTTCCTATGGACACCGAATCAAAAACCAAATCCACAGCAACATTTTGAACGTTCAATAAACGTTTTTGCTCATCTAAAGGGATGCCTAATTTTTTAAAGGTGTCTAAGATTTCGGGGTCGGCTTCTTCTAAACGCCCTAAAGGATTTTTTTGCTTTGGGGCGGAAAAGTAGACTATATCCTCATAATCAATAGGACCATAATTCAATCTAGCCCAAGCAGGCTCCTGTAATTTTTTCCAATGCTGATAAGCTTTTAAACGGAAATCTAAAATGAAGGGAGGTTCATTACGCAGTTGGGAAATTCTTTCGATGGTCTCCTCACTGAGACCTCTAGTTAATCCCTCTGACTCTATAGGCGTGACGAAACCGTATGGATAATCTTCGTGATTCTGTAAAAAATCTTCTATGGATTGGCTCATAATGCCCTGCCTCTGCGTACGTAATGTTATTGTGTAGAACTGCACAAGGGCTTAACCAGACTAACAGATTTTCAATATTTTTCGAAGCATTTAAAGAAGGCGGGAAAGAAAAAGCGAAGCTCTAACTTTCCCGCCTGTTTAGAAAAGAATGTTAACGTTATTCATTCTTTTAGAGATCACACTTTGTGTTGAAAAAAAGCCGTAAGGCCTTGCAACACAAAATTATTTTAAGAGTTCTATTTTTTTTGTCCTTAAAGTTTCTATATTAATAGTAATTTTTTCTATCTTATAAAAATGTGGCCAGGCTTCAAAAAATGTTTATGTGATTTCTAACTTTATTGTTTACGGAAGCACATCCAATTTGCGTTCAAGCTGCCCTGAATATACGGTTTTTTGTAACAGTGGGGCGAACATAGAATCTTTTACAGTTAGAAATGACAATTCCTTTTCCGCTTTTTCTGATTGTCCTTCTATATGATAGAGATAACCGAGAAGATAATGAGAACGTTCATGTTCTAAATTGATTCCCAGCGCTCGATGAAAAGCATCAGATGCTAGTCGATTTTGCTTAAGATCCATATGGGCAAGACCGACATAAAAATGTGCGTCAGCATCTTCCTCATTTAAAAAGAGAGCTTCTTGAAAAGCTTTTAAAGCTAACCGTGTTTTATCTAAAGTGAGGTAACATAAACCTAAATTGTAGTGACCATCGGACAAATCGGGACGTAGCTGCACAACTCTTTCATAAGCTTCGGTAGCTTTATCCCATTGTTTATGACGTGAAAGCAAGTAACCCAACTTTATCCATGCTTTCCAATATAAAGGATTTTTACTTACTGTAGTCTCCAATAGATTAATAGCTTCCAGCTCTTTGTTCATATCTGTTAAAACAACAGCTTTATTGTACAAGCTCTGTGGGTTCCAAGCATCTAGTTCTAAAATCTTATCGAAGCATTCAATAGCTTCTGTATATTTGCCTAAACGATGATAAACTCCACCTAAACTAAACCAACATTCAGCATCATCTGGATGTAAAGCGACGTAAGCTCGGTATTGCTCTACAGCTTCTTCACAACGATTATCACGATCTAAAGCCACCCCGTAGCAATAACGCAAATAGCTATCACCAGGCTCAGACTCCAATCCTTTTGTGCACCAGGCTAATGCTTCAGGAATTCTTCCCGACTCTAAAGCAATGATTCCTAAATAACAATAGGCTAGCGCTGCTGTAGGATCTAACTCCAAAGTTTCTTTTAGTCTTCGTTCCGCCTGTTCGTATTCCCCACTCAAAAAGAAGTTAATTCCTGAGCAGAGAAATTCTTTCGCTAGATGTTTCGCAGCTTCTTCCATGAATTTTTCTCCTGGCACACAAGTTCGTTGACCTCGTATTTTACAGGAGCAAAAAGCGTGCCAACCCTTACCGATTGGCAGAAAAATCTTCTTTTTTTCTTATTTTATCCCACTTTTCTATCATTTTTACAGCTATAGGAGCAGCATCCCTTCCAAATTCTCCAAGGCGCAAATAGACAACTACAATAATATCGGGATGAGTAAGTTCAGCATCAGAAAAACCTATTGCAGCAAACCATACGTGCTTCATCTTCATACTTCCATATTGCCGATCTAAACCTACTCGTACTATGGATTCTGCCGTGCTCGTTTTTCCAATAATCCGAGTTAATAATTCGGGATTAAACTGATCACGAATACTTCGCGTAGTTCCATAATTACCCCAAATTACGTTATGCATACCTGTCTTTAATAACTCTGCTATACACTCAGGCATAAACACATCTCGTTTCTTCATAGGAGGCATTTCGGAAAATTCTTCTCCATTCCATTCCCCTAAAACTAAACTAGGGACATAAAGAGAGCCTCCATTGACTAACGCTGCCATCATCACAGCTGTCTGCAAAGGAGTAACAATAAGAGTATGTTGCCCTATAGCAGTGGCATACAATCCTGAACGATTGTAGGCCACATCATGAGGAATTACTCCGGAATATTCCCCAGGTAATCCTATACCTGTTTTCTCCCCAAAACCAAATAAAGATGCTGCGTGACACAGATCTTCAGGATCAGCAAGATGCTCACCAACAAGCAGAGAAAAATATGGGTTACTAGACATTTCTAAAGCAGCAATCAAATCGATGCGTCCACGTCCTGCATAGTCATTCTTTGGTAAAATTCCCCCATGATAAAATGAAGGAATAGGCGAGCCATCTTTAAAAAAGCCAACGTGCGGCTTAGAACTTACATAACCAAAAGACTGTCTATCAATAATGACAAGCAAACGAGATAAATAGTCTATATCGACATTCCCTCGCATTACTTCCTGAGATAATACAGAATAGGCAGAGACAAGCTTAAAGATAGATCCTAAAGTTGCTGCTTGCCCAAATGCATGTGGTCGCAGATATCCATAACCATAAGCAGGGTAAAATGCTGCGGCTAAATCTTGTTCTTTTTGAGGAACATTCCTTGTAAGCATTGGAGCGTAGTTACCATAAAGCGGTCTCTGAAGCTCCGAAAACTCTCTAAAAGACAAAAACAAATGAAGTAGATCAATTGAAGAATCAGAAAATTTCTGTTTTAAAAACTCATAATGTTCATACCAAGGCAACGCCTTATGCGCGCCACTTTCTAATTCTCCCTTCCATACAGCAAGAGCTTCATAATAAGCTTTTAGATGTTCTGTATTCCCTTGTCCAGAAAGTAAATATGCTAAAAACTTATCAAGGTAACAACGACGAAAATCTTGATATTGCGCACGTCTTTCCTCCAACAAATAGTCCACATACGGCGTAGGGTAACGTTGTTTTCTATCATTTTCCTCTTTACGCTTAACCTCTAGAAACTTTGCAAAATAAAGCTTTCTCCATTCCTTAAAATCTATCTCAACAAAAATATCTTCCACTATCTTAGAAAACGCACTACGCAAAGCTACGTAATGTCCCTGACACTCGAAAAACTCTGACAAAGAAAGAGATCCTACAGATAAAAGCAACTCAGGATGCAATTTCGAAGGATCAATAACCATCTGAAATAGATCTACGAGAAGAAGTTTATCATAATTCGCTGGTAATTCAGAAAAAAATGGTTCTAACTCTTTCTTAACATCCTCAATTTCTCTATCATAATTTTCACAGCAATGGGTTATCCATTGCTGTTGTTTTATGGAAATCACCTTACCTATAGCAATATGCTCTTGTTCAGAAGGAAATACTGCATCAAAGATAGAAGAACATGAACAATGTCCTTCAGAATACGAGAATATGTCTAATAAACGCTCGATACTCTGCTGTAGCGCAATGGCATTCTCTACAGTCCCATAACGCTTAACAACTGACTTAAGCTCTGAGGTATTTGGTAAAATAAAATCTAAGAAATAATCAAAAGTAAGAGACAGCTCCTCATCATAGTATAAACCAGTAAGAGGATCTCTTCTTTCACGACGCAAAGGAACTTTTCTGTCATATACCTCTGCAATATGTTCAGCATTTTCTAGCCAACGATATACCTCAGATCTCGCTTCAGAATCTGAACTTATCCGCATATCGATAAAATCATTATTGTGATAACGTGGAGATGATGCCATAGCCAATATCTGGCCATTGTTAGGATCTAAAGCAACGATCGCCCCTCCTTTAATCCAAGGAAATAAAGGAGGTAGAAGTTTTTGTTTCTTTAACGACTGTGTCGAGCGGAATTTCTCTGTCCTTTCATGATCTAAAAGTAAAGCATCTGCAAATGCCTGTAATTCTGTAGATAATGTTAGCTGTAGCTTCTTTCCAGAAGTTGCTGCAACTTCATTAAGACCTTGAATAAAGTTTCCACGACGATCTACAAGAACTGTTTTTTTCCCTAATTGACCTCGCAACTTTCCATCCCAACATGATTCTATACCCAACTTTCCAACTAATGCATTTAAACTATAAGCATTGTTCTCTAAGGAATTTAATAAAGAACGCACCTGGTCAATACTTGCTAAACCTTCAGGAAATTTCGGATCTTCTCCCTCCTCATATGCTCGAACGCATTCTCGCAGTTTACTTAATTCATGCGTGACTCGCTTATATTCTTGAGCGCTAATAGGTCCTACATAACCCAAAATATCAGAGGCCATCTTTCCCATAGGATAATAACGCCGTACAGTAGGCTCTATATGTAAACCAGGCCAATGTTTCGACATCATCTTTAATCTTAAATATGTACGTTCAGAAACATTGGCCTGAACCAAATATGGTACAGAGCCTAGTATAGAAGCTTTAGCATGGATACTATCTTCAATTGCATCCTTATCTAAATGCAACTCTTGAGCAAGAAGCTCTGATAAACGTGTGATATAATTTTTCCTAACAGGAATAAGCTCGCGAGTTCCATCTGCATGAACATGCCAAGCTCTAGACGGTAAATCACGAATAGCCCCATAAGCTACACTCACATCGTATTGCATCTTGTTTTCTGCCAATGCTTTCCCAAAACGATCACAAATCGTTGCGCGTTCAACAAGCTCAGGAATAACCCTCATCTGCGGTTTGTAAGCCTCTTCCAACTTCTGATCATGCTCAACAACAGCAAGATGCCATAAACGTACAGCAATTATTGCTAACGTTACGATAATTCCTGACAATAACCTATTTGTCTTTTCTGGAACTGTAAGATAAGAACGACGTTTCTTAGGGGGTTTCATAAAACAAATAGTAGGGTCTCAACCATTGTCTGGCAAGAGATTCGACTAGTTACAAACTAAGATTACAAAGCACAATAATTCACAAAATCCTGACGACTTTTGCAAACATGAAAATATTACAAATAAAAATACAAAAGTAAAAATTATCAAAAACTGTAATGTTTTATTAAATAATTTCTCTTTATTTTATTTGCAAAAATAAAGAATAACGCGTAATGATTCGAATATAAGAAAGCCTTTTTACACTCTTCTGTGAAGGCTATTCCAACTTATTCTAAGTGGCATAAGAAATAAAAGTGTATACAAAAATCTATTAGCTCACTTATTAGCAGATATAAGGAGTTATCACTTGAAATCTATGCCTGAAAACAGTCTTTTTTCTTATCGTCTTTACTATAATAAGAAAAGTTTGTTATGTTTTCGATTAATGAACTGTATGTTCATGCTTAAGGCTGTTTTCACTTGCAAGACACTCCTCAAAGCCATTAATTGCCTACAGGATATCTTGTCTGGCTTTAACTTGGACGTGGTGCCGCCAGAAGAGCAAATTAGAATAGCGAGCACAAAAAGAAAAGATACTAAGCATAATCTTTAGAGGTGAGTATGAAAAAACTCTTAAAATCGGCATTACTGTTTGCCGCTACGGGTTCCGCTCTCTCCTTACAAGCCTTGCCTGTAGGGAATCCAGCTGAACCAAGTTTATTAATCGATGGCACTATGTGGGAAGGTGCTTCAGGTGATCCTTGTGATCCTTGCTCTACTTGGTGTGATGCTATCAGCATCCGTGCAGGATACTACGGAGATTATGTTTTCGATCGCGTATTAAAAGTTGATGTTAATAAAACTATAACTGGCATGGCAGCTGCTCCTACAGGAGCTACTGGAACAGCTTCTGGGACTACTACTCCAGTAGAAAGACCTAACCTTGCTTATGGTAAACATATGCAAGACGCAGAATGGTTCACAAACGCTGCTTATTTAGCATTAAATATTTGGGATCGTTTCGATGTTTTCTGCACTTTAGGCGCTACTAATGGCTATCTTAAATCCAATTCTGCAGCCTTTAGTCTCGTTGGCTTAATTGGGGTTGCAGGAACATCAATAAATGCTAACGAACTTCCTAACGTATTCATGACACAAGGCGTTGTAGAACTTTATACAGACACAACATTCTCTTGGAGCGTTGGTGCGCGAGGAGCTTTATGGGAATGTGGTTGTGCAACTTTAGGAGCAGAGTTCCAATACGCTCAATCCAATCCTAAAATAGAAACTCTTAATGTAATCTGTAATACTGCACAATTTGCAATGCATAAGCCTAGGGGCTATAAGAATCAAGCCTTCCCTCTACCTCTAAATGCAGGAACAGATGCGGCTCAAGGAACTAAATCTGCCACAATTAAATATCACGAATGGCAGGTTGGTATGGCTCTCTCTTACAGATTGAATATGCTTGTTCCATATATTGGAGTAAAATGGTCAAGGGCTACATTTGATGCCGATTCTATCCGCATTGCTCAGCCTAAATTAGCTACAGCTATTTTAGACTTAACAGCTTGGAATCCTACATTATTGGGAAGCGCTACATCCGTTGATCAAAGCAATAAATTTGCCGATTTCATGCAGATTGTTTCCATGCAAGTTAATAAAATGAAATCTAGAAAAGCTTGTGGTGTAGCTATTGGTGCAACTTTAATCGATGCTGATAAATGGTCAATCACTGGTGAAGCACGCTTAATTGATGAAAGAGCTGCTCATTTGAACGCTCAATTCAGATTCTAAGGATTTAGTTTATACTATCCTAACTTTTTGTCCCGCTATCAGAACCTGGAACATCTGGGTTCTGATTTTTTATTTTATAGACCCTCTTTTACCTTCATAAACTTCAAATCTCTTTTCTAAAATCCATTCGCATAAGAATTAATCTCCTATCTAAAATTTTCTAGAAGCTAGGAACCTAGAGATTACAATCTTGCGTAAAAAGCTTTATTAAATTAACATCTCCTTTTTAGTGCGCGCCCGTAGCTCAATGGTAGAGCTGTAGCCTTCCAAGCTACCGGTGTCAGTTCGATTCTGATCGGGCGCTTTTCTAAACGTCACCAAGACTGAAATCTTGACGTTAGATCAAGATGCCATTGTTAATATATTCAAGAAATAGAGGTACAAAGCTTGGAAGAACAACCACTATGCAATCTTTCAGTTAAAGACTTAATGGAAGCGGGGGCTCATTTTGGGCACCAAACGCGAAGATGGAACCCAAAGATGAAACTTTACATCTTTGAGGAGAAGAATGGTCTTTATATCATCAATCTAGCAAAAACTCTTTACCAATTACGTGCGGCACTGCCACAAGTATGTAAGGTTATTAAAGAGAATAAGCCTATTCTTTTCGTAGGAACGAAAAAACAAGCCAAATGTGTCATCAAAGAAGCTGCTATAGAAGCTGGTGAATACTTTGTTGCTGAGAGATGGTTAGGCGGCATGTTAACCAACATGACGACTATCAGAAACTCGATTAAAACTTTGGATAAAATCGAAAAAGATCTTACTCAAAATAGTTCTTACCTTACAAAGAAAGAAATCGCCTTACTAGCTAAACGCCATCAGAAATTATTGAAAAACTTGGAAGGTATTCGTTACCTAAGAAAGATTCCTGGTTTAGTCATAGTTGTTGACCCTAGTTATGAAAAAATTGCTGTTGCGGAAGCCAAAAAGCTTGGCATTCCTGTATTGGCATTAGTTGATACAAATTGTGATCCAACCCCTATCGATCATGTTATTCCATGTAACGATGACTCTTTAAAAAGTATTCGCTTAATCGTTAGCTCTATTAAAGATAATATCATAAATACCAAGAAAAAACTTGGCATTGAGATTGTTTCCCCAATTAAAGCTTTAAGTACCGAAGACGCATCTGAAGAGATCGATGTTTACGCAACAGGCGATGACAATCGTCAAGAAGATCTATTGGCAAAAAAATACGATAGTGATGAGGCTAACTAATGAGCAACTTTTCAATGGAAACCCTCAAACTCTTAAGACAACAGACCGGTGTGGGGTTAACCAAATGTAAGGAAGCTTTAGCTGAATGTAATGGAAATCTTGAAGAAGCTGTTGTTCACTTACGTAAGTTAGGTCTTGCCTCTGCTAGTAAAAAAGAGCATAGAGAGACAAAAGAAGGCGTTATTGCAGCAAAGAGTGATGCTCGAGGCACTGCTGTTGTTGAAGTTAACGTAGAAACAGATTTCGTAGCTAATAACTCTGTATTTCGATCTTTCGTTGACGGCCTTGTTGAAGATGTCTTAAATCATAAAGTAGACAGTGTTGATGCATTGCTACAACTTCCTTCATCTCAAGACGCTTCTCTTACAGTTGATGAGTTACGCGCTGTAACCATGCAAACCGTTGGAGAAAATATCCGCATTAACAGAATCAAATATTTACCAAAAACAACAGAAGAAAGTGTGGGCATCTACTCTCACGGTAACGGAAAAGCTGTTTCTGTAACTATTCTTTCTGGAGTTGCTGATAAAGAAAGCCTGGCTAAAGATATTTCTATGCACATCGTGGCAGCCCAGCCTCTGTTTTTAAATAAAGAAAGCGTACCTGCGGATGCTTTAGAAAGAGAAAAAGAAGTAATTTCTTCTCAAATACAAGGAAAACCTCAAGCTGTTATTGATAAGATTATCAGTGGCAAATTGGGAACATTCTTCCAAGATGTTTGTCTACTAGAACAAGCTTTCATTAAAAATCCTGATATAACCATTAATGGTTTGCTTGATGACGCTAGTAAAACTAGTGGCAATTCCGTCGAAGTGAAAGAATTCATTTTATGGAAAATAGGAGCTTAATCAGCGAGAGGAAATATGTCTAAGCGAATAACACGAGTCTTATTTAAGATTTCTGGAGAGTCTCTCTCAACAGATAGTGGAAACCGGATTGATGAAGTTCGTTTGTCCAGATTAGTAGCAGAATTACGTGCTGTACGCAACTGCGATATCGAAACGGCTCTTGTTATAGGCGGTGGAAATATCTTAAGAGGACTTGCTCAGCAAAAAGAACTACAAATCAATCGAGTATCTGCGGACCAAATGGGAATGCTAGCTACTTTAATTAATGGTATGGCTGTAGCAGATGCACTGAAAGCTGATGATATCCCCTGTTTACTAACTTCTACTCTTTCTTGTCCTCAACTTGCAGACTTATATACTCCTCAAAAATCTGCAGAAGCTTTAAGTCAAGGTAAAGTCTTAATTTGCACAACAGGAGCAGGTTCACCTTATTTAACAACGGATACGGGAGCTGCTTTGCGTGCTTGTGAGTTAAAGGCGGATATCCTACTTAAAGCAACAATGCATGTTGATGGAGTGTATGATAAAGATCCTCGTGTATTTAACGATGCTGTGAAATATGACCGCATTAGTTACAAGGATTTCTTATCTCAGGGATTAGGCGTTATGGACGCCTCTGCTATATCTTTATGTATGGATTCCAACATTCCTATTCGAGTCTTTAGTTTTGTTAAGCATTCTTTAGAGCAAGCTATCTTTGACGAGAATATTGGAACATTAATTTGTGGAGACGCTGAGCATGTCCAGTCTAACTGACACTGAAAAAAAAATGGCTGCTGCCTTGGAATTCTTCCATAAAGAAGTTAGATCATTTAGAACAGGAAAAGCTAATCCTGCTTTAGTAGAAACAGTGACTGTGGATGTATACGGAACTACAATGAGGCTATCTGATTTAGCCTCTATTTCGGTAGCAGATACACGTCAGTTAGTGATTTCTCCTTATGATGCGAATAACGTGTCTGCAATATCTAAGGGTATTATTGCCGCAAATTTAAATTTGCAACCCGATGTAGAAGGGACCATAGTACGTATTAAGGTTCCTGAGCCTACCGCGGAATATAGGAATGAAGTTATTAAGCAGTTACGTCGCAAATCTGAGGAAGCGAAGATAACCATTCGTAACATTCGCAGAGAGTCTAACGACAAGTTAAAGAAAGATTCTGACTTAACAGAAGATGCTGTTAAAGGAATGGAGAAGAAGATCCAGGAATTAACAGATAAATTCTGTAAGCAAATTGACGAAATTACGAAGCAAAAAGAAGCTGATCTTTCGTCGATATGATTTGCTCTGTTTCTTATGTGTAATCTTTATCTACCTCTCTTTCTTTGGTTTTTCATATGAAACAAAGAGAGGAAAAGATTGCTCTAAAGGAATAGAACTAGTAATATTGTAGTTGTCTTGGCCCCATCGTCTAGCCTGGCCCAGGACATCGGATTTTCATTCCGGTAACAGGGGTTCGAATCCCCTTGGGGTCAAAATGTAAAATTACCAAGTAAACTTCGGGCCTTTAGCTCAGCGGTTAGAGCACCTCACTTTTAATGAGGGGGTCGAAGGTTCAAATCCTTCAAGGCCCAGTTGATTATTCTTGGTTCTTTTACATTTCTTTAAAAAAACCTTTTTCTCCTTTGTCACTTTTTTGTTATTGGTACTGGGTGTATTAGTATTTGGCTTTAATGGTAGATCTCCATGGCGACTTCTAAACCCCATCAGTGTTATCATTGTCAAAAGCCAGCGACAATTTGTTATACTGAAGTAGATAAGGATAAAGTCCTACGTTCTTATGTATGTGAATCTTGTCCCTGTCCAAGTCATTACTACAGTCGTGATAACATTGCTTTAAGTTCTTCAGGATCTTCCGTTACTTTAGAATGCGGCAACTGTAAAACTATATGGAAATCGAATGTGGATGAAGATCAGTTATTCGGTTGTCATTTGTGTTACACCAACTTCAAAACACAACTTATTGCAAAGCTAATGCATACAAAGGCTATTTTTTCATCAGCAGTTTCTGACAGTAGTCGGGGTTGCTTGCATATTGGTCGTGCTCCTGGAGAAGCGGCGAGTATGAATCCCCTCCTTAAGCTCATAGCTTTAAATGAGGCTCTTCAGGATACGTTAGCTCGTGAAGACTATGAGCAAGCCGCTGTAATACGAGATCAGATTAATCATTTAAAAAATCAGAATTCGCATGATTCTTCCCAATGATTTACTTCTTAATTTTGCTAGTAAGAAAGACGCCCCCCCTGTAAATAAAACCTGGCCTATAACGACGTTTTCACTATCTAGGAATCTTTCCATAGCAAAGTTTCTCCCCTGTTTATCTAGGGAGAAAAAGCAGGAAATTTTAGAGGCTATAGCTTCGCATTTTAACCATATTGAAGGTTTTGATGAGTTTCTAGTATTACCTCTTAAAGATGCTCCTGCTTGGCAAAAAGAATTTCTCATTGAGCATTTTCTATTTCCCTATGATCTAACGGGGAATCCCGAAGGCGAAGCTCTTATTGTAAACCGTTCCGGAACTATCCTAGCAGCCATAAATTTCCGAGATCATCTGATTCTCCATACCATAGACTTCATATCTGAACCTGAAAAAGCTTTAGATCAACTTGTACGGTTAGATACCTATCTTAATGAAAAGTTAGAGTTTGCTTTTTCTTCAGATTTTGGTTTTTTAACGACAAATCCTCGAGAATGTGGGACGGGACTAAAAAGTCAGAGTTTCTTGCATGCTCCTGCATTAATCTACTCTAAAGAATTAACTGATATTATTGATGAAGATACAGAAGTTGTTTGTTCAGGAATGCTACCAGCAACACCGGGATATATTGGGAATATGCTTGTATTATCTAATAAATGTTCTTTAGGACTTACTGAAGAGCAGATTTTATCATCATTGAGGATATGGTCTTCAAAAATATCCGTTGCAGAAGCATCAGCGAAAAAGAATCATACTGAACAAAATGCTGGAGAGTTAAAAAATCATATTTTACGTGCGTTAGGATTACTTACGCATTCGTATCATTTGGACCTTCAGGAAACATTAGATGCGTTAAGCTGGATTCAATTAGGGATTAGTTTGGGATGGATCCAGGGTGCAGACAATAGTCCTATTTGGAATCCTGTATTTTGGCAAGCACGTCGTGGACATTTAGCACTTACAAAACAACCTGAAGATAATAAAAATCTGCAAAAAGAAGTTATCACGCAATTGCGAGCGGACGTCTTAAAGAAACTTGCAGAAAGCTTATCTCCTACTGGCTTTTAATACCCTCCTATAACCGTATTGTGGCAAGGAGGGCTGCGATCTTTCCCCCTGAGGCCAAAATTAAAAGCCCTGACTTTTCTAGGATCCACATCTGAAAAGCTCTAAGGAAAGCACCAAAGTCCCCCACCTCTTAGGGCATGTCAGCTGCCCTTTCTCCTCATATGTATCTCTTAAATTAGACAGAGAAAATATGACGATTTTCATGCTATCTATTACGAGTATAGGATATTTTTTATAGGAAACGTCTAAGAAATACTTTCAGAATTGAGTAGACAATACGCTCTTATGATTAACATATCTGCTCTTCGTGAGTTCTTATTTCTTATAGTTTTCCTTTAAGAAACAAAGCAGGAAGGTAGGTCTTTTTTTTATTTTCTGTAAATATTTTTTACTATGTTTGCCCAAAGCCGGGATCGAACCGACGACCTACGCGTTACGAATGCGTTGCTCTACCAACTGAGCTATTTAGGCAAAAAAAAGAGAAAGGATAAGTATAGAATTGAGGGAATAAAAAAGCCAAGAAAACAACAATCATACGGCCGACGATGTTTTCTTGGCTTTCCCCCTGAAATACAACAGAGTCAGAAGCTATTCCATGGCGTAGAATATCATCTTATTTTTTCTATATAGCATTTATCGGGCTTCTATTTCTAGCATTTTAAAATCACTTTCCACCTGCAATGCGGGAGGGTGCTGACATTCAGGAGCATGTCGTGGTGCTACTTGCATAGATCCCTCATCAGCTTCCCAGTTATATCTGTAACCCTCTTTATTCGTTAACGTTGTACCCTCTTCGAAGCTACTAATGACCTTAGGTTTAATGAACATCATGATGTTGCGTTTTTGCCTTTGATCTATTGTTCTGCTGAACAAACCTCGGATTAAAGGTATAGAGTTTAGCAGAGGAACTCCGGTGATAATTTTCGTAGTTTTATCTCTGATATGACCACTCATTACTAAGAAACATCCATCAGGCACTTGTAAACGGGTAGCTGCATATGTTTTATCTGTTACAGGTGTTAAAGTACCTTGAGCAGAATGTAGCTCAGAAATAGTTTGTTCTATTTGTAAAGTGACAACATTATTCGGAGCAATCGTTGAAGCAACAACAAGATTAACACCGATATCTTCATATTCGATATTTTGTGTAACCGTTCCTGTTTCTTGAATGATAGTACTTGTCGTTTGGAAAGGAATCGTCTGCCCAACGAAAAAAGATGCCTGTTGTGTATCCTGAGCCATGATTCTTGGATTAAGAACAATGACAGTATCGCCATCTTGATCTAAAGCACTGAGAAGTCCTCCTAGGGTTAGGAATGATTTCCCTTTATGGCTAAGAACGTTTCCTATGATCCCCAAGCCAAAAGCTGAGGATGCATACATCATATCGCTAATGCCTGCTAATTGACCAGGTGTTGGTAATGGGATATCTCCTGGAGATGGTTTTGCAGGAGGTACTGTAGATTTTGCAGGATTAGTGAGACCTGTATTGCTTAACAATCCTGAAGCATAAGCAACCTTACCTTGCTCATCTCCAAGTGCAACCCATTGAACTCCGAAATCCCAAGATTTCTCTAGGCTAGTCTCTAGGATCAATACCTCAATATATACTTGCTTTGGAGGTAGGTCTAAACCATTAAGCAAACTAACAACTTTATCCACATTTGTCTGATTTCCGATAACAACGATAGAGTTGTTAACATCTAGCCATTGGATACTATTTAGCGTATTGATGAAATCTTCATCCATAGCTGTTGTTACATAGAGGTTGTATCCAATATCTTGGATTGCCTGAGCAATGGCTGCGCCATTTTGATACTTCAGTTTATACATAAAGAAGCGCAAGCTTTTAGGATTTGCGGCTCCTGATGTTCCCAAAGCTGCAGCAGGACTTGTGACATCATCTAATGTATGTGCCATTTCTGGAACATCTAGTGATTTTAGTAATTGTATTGCCTTGTTAGTTAAGCGAGGAGAGGAAACTACGAAAATCTTATTTGTTCCGGGCTGTATGAAAATCTGGAAAGCTTCGTCTTCAGCCATAGCTCCAAGAACATCTTGGCAATAGCTCACTAGCGAAGCAGGATTAGCATAACGCACTTCATACTCGGACATATCCACAGATGTTCCGGGGCTATCCAAAGCTGCTAATAGCTCTCCAACTTTTTCAACATTTCCGGCGATATCAGAAACGATGACATGCCGAGTGGCTTCTGAAGCACTTACTATAGCATCGTGCGAAAGTAGAGGCTGGATAATATTTACAGCAGATGTGGGATGTACACTATATAAACGGAATACGCGGGTAACCACAACGGCTTCACAATTATCCTTTGCAGAGCCATCAGTAACTACTGTGGATAATTTAGAAAGACGAGGGTTACGATAAATAAGAACGTTATTTCCCTGTTCGACTACTTTCAAGTCATGCATTTTTAAGACTTGTAAAAGAATCGTAGAGAGATCATCCACAGATGTAGGATCGTGGGAAACAATCGTTACGTTGAAATTTAAGTCATTACTATCGAAAACGAAATTTGTGCCGGAAATCTTACTGACGAATTGCAATAGCTCAAGAACGGAGATATCTTCGAAATTTACAGTATAACCGTTATCTTTAAGATCTTCGCAGGTAATTTGTTTCCCTTTCAATAATGATGAGGCTTGCTCATCATCTTTCTTTGAATCAGAATGAATAGCTATCTTATCAATAGATGGCTTCTTATCTGGAGACTTTGTTTTTAATGGTTGTGAAGGTGCTTTGTTATCAACTTTAAAGCCTTCTTCCTGTGCGTTCTTTTTTTCACTTTCTTCAACGAGATTTTTTACGCTAAAGTTTATAGCGTTTATAGCACGTTTGGCATAAGCACGCTTATCTTCCCAAATCTGTGCATCTTCACTTTTCTCTTCGACAACCTCTGTTTTTTCTTCTTGTTTAGGAAGGAAACGCGGGGTTTTTTTCGCAGCGGTTTGAGTATAACGATTATCAAGAGGATGTTTTTTAACTTCAGGCTTAGCAAATGGAGAGCCCTCAGAAAATCCTGGTGAGAATGTTTGTGTAGATTTTTTAAAATGACGCGGCTGATTCTGCGATGAGTTCTTGGCAATAGATTGCCTCTCAGATTTTTTCGCTGATGTCTTATTGACTATGTTTTTAGGACAGGCAGCAACTTGGCTTTTCTCGTCAGTTTGGGAGTTTTTAGCTCGAGATCTTGGTTCGTTAGTTGGTGGTTTCTGAGAATTCACACCAAGTAAAACCAGGTCAAAGAAAAACAGAATAGAAAGTACTCCTATTTTTCCTTTTTTCTTATTTACGACCTGTAAGATCTTTCTTCCAATGTTCGACGTCACTATTTTCACCGGATTCTTTTTAAGCTGATAAGTGTTGAGGGACAAAGATTTCCGTCATGATTTTCTAATATCCCGAACTGTACGCTCTCTATTGGGCAGAATATAGCTGTTTGTCCTCTATCTTTCAACTCTGTGAATAAAGGACTATGTAAAGATGACATGGAATCGTCTGCCTGTAAGGTATGTAATACTGCTCCATCACCTATTTCCCATGCAACCTTGGTTTCCTGAATTTGTAAAGAACTAATTTTTCCTAAACCTACGGACGAAGTATTAAAATTCTGAGGAACCTTTCCTTGTTTTTTTAACCAGAAATTAGTTTTCCCACAAGCAATCCAAGAAAGTTCCCTTTTTTCTTTCGGGATAGTTACGCAAACTAAAGAGATTCCTTGCTCATCTATGGGAACATTTATGCGTATTAGTTCGCTATGTATTTTTCGAATTATACTTCTAACGCTATCTTCATGACCCCATTGATTTACGAAACTCTTCATAATAGTTAATACTAAAGTTGGATTTCCTGAAAGGCTATAACAAAACCATAATCTAAAGGCATCGTCGCTCTTATAGCCTTCATAGTACACGTGGGGGTATGTAGGATAACCATGTTCATGTATAGAAACTGATAGGAATTCAGGAACAGCAATCTCTGAAGGAGATAACCAAAATCTCTGATGATACAGTTGATCATTTACCATTGCGGTGTGATCTTTACTGCGCATATCTTTTTGAAGATCTTCGCCACAACGATATCTATGTAAATCTGCGATGAATTCTTTCATAGACGTGTAACGATCTTTAGGAGAAGGCTGCAAAGCCTTTGCTAGGATCTTACTCACCCTATCTGGAATTAAAGATAAAACAACTTTACCTAAAGCTAAATTCCCTGAGATCAATTCGTATGCTATTAAGCCTAACGAATAGATTTCTGAACTCTCAGAGATTTTATCTCCTTGTCGCTGTTCGGGACTCATATAAAATGGTGTTCCCAAGCATATAGGACAAGTATCCTTATCCATGGAGCAAGCAGCAAGACCGAAATCTATAAGTTTGATTTGTCCTTGAGAAGTTATAAGGATATTTTCTGGTTTTATATCCCTATGAAGTATGCCTCGGCTATGTAGATATTCAAGAGCTTGGGCAATATGTAAGATAATATCAATAGCACGTGATAAAGGAATTAGCTGGGAGAGAATATATTGTCGAAGAGAAATTCCCTGTATATATTCCATCGCTATATATAGACCTTCTCTATACTGTCCATATTGATATAACTTAACGATATTCGGATGTGAGATTTGTTCAACGATCCGTGCTTCTTTTAAAAAAGAATGGACTCGTAGGGTATCAGCAACCAAAGGCATTGCAAGGACTTTGATAGCTGTAGGTTGTAGAGTTTCAGGATGTAAACCCTGATATACCGCACTTCCCTCTTTCTTGCTGAGGATTTTCTTGATGTGGTATTCACCAATTACCCAGCTCTGGGAAGGTATTTCGGATTGACAATCCATAAGGGACAATTATGCGTTTATACTTCTAGAACTCGAATTCCTAAAACATCTCCTAAAGACACTATCTCTCCTCTCCCAACTTTTGCTCCGTTGAGAATCAGATCCACACCTCGAGAGGGATGGATACCATTGAGATTTAGAATACTACCTTGAGTTAGTTTTAAAAACTCTTCAACAGTTAATGAGTATCTGGAAGCTTCTGCTACTAATTTACAACTTCCTGGTAAAGGTGCTGCGGGTAAAACTTCTGGAGTTTCTTCAGCAGGTTCTTCCTGTTGTAAATTTGGATAGCTAGTAATTTTAAATTCTCCGGAAGTTTGATCAACAAAGCGACCACCGAAAAATTGATGCCCTTGAATCGTAAGTAAGCCACCGCTTTCTTCTGTATCAGGATCATATAAACAACTATCTAACAGGATAAAGCTACCGTGAACAACTTGTTGCCATTCTTCTTGTGTTAATTGGCAATAGCCAACTTCTACAGACATTGTTAAAGGCGTAGGATCTAATTGATGAATATCGAAATTTTTATCTGATGTAGAAAGGAACTCTTTACAACTATCACATACAGCTTCTGGGAACAGTAAACGGAAACGCGTATATTTTCCGTCTAACCCACAAGTGATATCTATAGCTTGATAAGATCCCTGAAGATCTTTACTAGAAAATCGTGCGTCCCCTACAACTCTAGCAGACAATGAAGGTAACCAAGCTAATTCTTGGAGCAACTTACATAATTCCGCACAAAAATAGTAATGGAATCCTAACAGCTTATCCTTCTCATAAAAATAGGAGGCTAAACTGGAATCGTTAAATACAGCAACCATGAAAGATTGGAGATCCGTTTCTGAGGTAACAAAGAAGAAAGTTCCAGGATCTAAAGGTTGTGCTAGAAATGACTGCACTAAAAGATGTGTTCCAAAATCTTGAACAGCCTGAGCAGCAGAGAGAGAACCTCGAGGTTGAATAGTAAGGCTCGTATCTTCTAAACGAAATTTTTCTTTCAAACTACGCTGGCATAGATCCTTAGGAAACGGAGGGAGGGTAATTCCTTCCTCCGTTTTTACTAAAGAACTTAGAAAATCACTTCTAGATTTTAACCAACTAGCGCTAGGCTCCGCTGCTACTGCCATGAGAAATCGCCTTTATAAACGTGCTTCTTCAACTTTATATTGGTTTTGTTCTTGATCTTGTTGTTGCTGCTGATCTTTTCCTTCTTGATCTTTCTCTTCATCTCTTTGATGAATTGTAGCAGCAATCATATGTAGAGGTGTTTGCACCTCTTCAACAGTTGGCAATTGTACAATACTTGATCCAACAGTCAATTCTGTCAAATTCAAATGACGATTTTTTAATGCCCCTACTAAACCAGCAAGCTGAGAAGGATTATTCACAATAAGATTCATTGCTTCTGCCATCTGAGCATTATCTACAAAATTAGAGAATTTTACAGAAAGGTCTGTTCCAGATTGCACTAATGTTAAATTCGCACCTGCAAAAATTTCAGGAACATTACCTTCAGTATCTAAAACTAATTCGATTAATTGCTGACCATTAACATCAGCAACCATCATAGATTCTACAGTATTAGCAATAACTTCTTGCACCCACTGTAAATCTGCACTAGCAACAGCTACTGTAGCACTTTCTACAACGACTTCACTAGATACAGGAGCAGCGACATCTACAAATGCCATTCCTGCTGTAGGATTGTCATAAGCCATGAAGCCATCGCCATCTTCTTTCTCTTCTTCTTTAGAAGATACAGCAGATGTTTTCTCTTCTACATGCTTATCATCAGCTCCTCGAGATTCTTGACGAGAACCCTTATTGGAAACTTTATCCTGACGATCTTGTTTTGATTGTTGGCGGCCTTCCAAAGAAAATACTTTAACGTCGCGATTATCTTGAGGTTCAAGACCTACGTCTTGTTGTACTGAATGGTGATCTGTCTTGCAATTGTACAAAGACTCGGATGTTTTATTTAATTCCATGAACTAGATTCCCCTGATTCACGTTGTTTTTTCTTGCGCAACTGATGAAGCAGCTGTCCCATTTCATCTTGCTCTTTTTCTATTTCTCGCGCTTCTTCTTTTAGAGCTTCTTTCATCCACTCTTCTTTGTGCAAACGCGTTTTTTCTTCTTCTTTTCGCCGTTTGGCCAAATTAACTTCTGCTTTTTCCAACTCTTTAGAAGCTGTTAAAACGCTTTCTTTTTGTTTATTAACTTTTTCTTCTTCTTCAGCAAGTTGTACAGCAACAACTTTAATGTAAGCTTTTCTCTGTAAAACAGCATCACTTGTTGTGCCTTCATCTAACAACTCTCGTAGTTGTTGAATCTTTTGCATATAGTGATTTTTCACTTTATCACGAGCAGCTTCGACTTCTCGTAATTTTTCTTGTTCTATCTCTAAAAGACGTCGCTTTTCCTTAACAACTTTTTCTGCTCTATCAACACGATCTTTTTTAATCGCTAGAACAGGCTCTAACGGGTATTTAGGCACGGCACTCTACCCTTAATATCTTATCGGAAAATCGCCCGCAGTTGTTGTGCAGCTTCCTCATAATTAGTTTTTTCATGGATATCTTGCTTTAAGAATCTGTTTAACTTGTCTATGTGATCTATAGCAAAATCCACTTCGCGATCGGAACCTCGGCGATATTCTCCAATACGTATAAGCATTTCGTTTGCTTTATACTTTGCCAATACCTCACGAGCTTTTCCTATAATGCGTCTTTGTTCCTCAGGAACAATTGCTGTTAGCAATCGGCTAATTGATGCTAAAACATCAATAGCAGGATAGTGATACGCCTGTGCTAAAGCGTTAGATAAGACAATGTGACCATCAAGAATCGATTTCACTTCATCAGCAACCGGTTCGTTCATATCATCTCCGGCAACAAGCACAGTATAAAATGCTGTGATTGTTCCTTTATCTGAAGCTCCAGAACGTTCTAACAATCTAGGTAAAGTTGAGAATACTGAAGGTGTGTATCCTGCTCGAGCTGGAGGTTCTCCAGCAGCCAACCCCACTTCCCGTAATGCTCGGGCAAATCGGGTTACAGAATCCATCATCAAAACCACAGTTTTTCCCTGATCACGGAAATACTCTGCTATAGCAGTACCTACATAAGCAGCATTCAATCGCAATTGTGAAGATTGATCCGATGTAGAAACAACGACCACAGATCGTTTCATCCCTTCTTCTCCAAGGTCTCCCTCGATAAACTCACGGACCTCACGACCCCGCTCTCCAATGAGAGCAATCACGTTAACATCAGCTTCTTCGGCATTTCTAGCAATCATTCCTAGAAGGGAGGATTTACCCACCCCAGCTCCAGCGAAGATTCCTATACGCTGACCTCTAGCTACTGTGAGCATACCATCGATGCATCGTACGCCTGTGGATAAGATTGTTCTTAGCTTTTCTCTATGCAACGGATCGGGTGGTGCACGGAAAATAGGATAGGTTTCATTAACATCAACTAAAGGTCCTTTCGTTTCGGCGTCGATAGGTTCTCCCAAACCATTCAACACGCGACCTAAAAGACCGTTACCTGCGCGAATATGCAAAGGTAGACCAGTTGGGATAACTTCTGAAGAAGGGCTAACTCCAGAAAGCTCTCCCAATGGTGATAGAAAAGCAAAATTTTGTGTGAAGCCGACAACCTCAGTAACGAGTGGCTCCATGCCATGACGTTTCACCAAGCATACTTCCCCAACGCGAACATTAGGAACAACGGCTTTGATTAACATCCCAACAACTTCAGTGATACGACCAACAACGGTAGTTAAGTGCACGTCGTTTAATTGCGACATGAGGGTATCAAAATCTGTCGTCAATTCGTCCATATTAACCTAATTGTGTAGTCATTATCGTCTTTATACTACTTACTGTAGTTCCTACGATACTAGCAAAGAGTTCTGCTCTTTGTGTTGCTCTTTGAACAGCATACTGTACTTTTAAAAAGTCGGCTAAGTTCTCTCGCTCCCCATTTCTATCAGAGAAATACAGAAGAGCTCTATTTAAAACTTCCTCTCCCGAGGACACCCAATTGATCATCTTACGTGTAACAGAATCGCTGTCCTGTTCCGTCTTTTCCTGTAAACTTTGCTGTGTATGCTCAGCTATATCATTAAGATCTCCATTAATTAAATCGATAATCACACTGACGGCTTCGAAATGTTCAGGAGATAGCTTATTTTGATCTTGGTTTTGTAGAGTCGATTGTGCGTCCCATAAACGCTCTTTTAGATTATTTATTTGCTCTTTGAGCTCTTCAGAATCTAAAGCTTCTTCTAATTCAGGATCGATGATGTTAGAATTTCTATCTTGCATCATCGCCATAGGATTAGGTTTGACATCCTCTACATTGTTATTAAGAGCGTTTGCTGACACTCCTAAAGAAAATGCAGGCACCTCTTTATTTAGCTCACTAGCTAAAGGAGTTCCTGAAGGCTTTTGTATAGAAGCTGTTTCTTTATCAGGGTCTAGCTTCGGGAAAAGCTGCAAAGGATCTATCATAAGACAACAACCATGTGTATTTTATTTAGAACCAAAAAAATAGGTTAACCTAAAGGTCCACCACTTTTAGCTACTAGGGTATCATGCCAATCTAAAACAGATTGGGCAAGGATTCTTGTTGATTCTATTTCACAATTTTCTAACACCTGATCTGCTAATTTTAAGCAGTTTTCTAAGCTTTCACGACGCACTTCAAAAGAGCTTCCCTGATGCAATACGATCATCATATGTGTTAGTGAAAGGAAAGACTTAATACTCCAATTATCGACTTCTTTTTGTGCTAAAGCATTCAATCGCTCTTCTGCAGCAAAAATTTCCATCTTATGCAGGTCAATCAATGCTAATCCTAATTCATAACCATAATGGTCAGGATTTAAGATTTGTAGAGATTGAAAAAGCTTTTTCGCGCTTTCTTCATCGCCTTGTTTAATGGCCAACATGCCAGCTTCAAACAACAACGCAAAATCTGCTTTAAATAATTCCAAATCTGCCATGATCCTTCTCTTAGTTTATTAACTTCCTTTAACAGCTCTTGCCATAGTAATCATCTCTGTATTCACTGCTGTCAAGATGTTGGATACTGCTTCCATGTACTGTGATAAAATTTGCATACGGAATTGCAAATTAAACATCGTACCTAAGTCAACGGTACCTTGCGTTGAGGTTTCTAATTCTGTTAGATATTGTTGCACACCTTGGACGTACTTACATACGCCATTAAGCATGTCATTAAAATTAAATGCTGAGCAACTGCTCCCGCTACCACTACTCATAAATTCTCCACTTATCTAGTCTGTTAAACCATTTTGCGGTTCATCCGCCCGAGAACTTTCTGAAGGGCTAGATATCCTGCTAACAATGCTTGTTGCTTCTCAAAAAATGCTTTATCAGAACCTTCACGAAGAGAAGCGTTCAATTTTTGCACTTTATCCTGCACATTAGCTTTGATCTCCTGAGCTTTACTCAGATCCTGCATATCTTTCTCTAAATCAAACAGCTGATGAGAAGATTTATCTTCTTTAGCAGCTGTATTTTCCATATTAAACATAGTATTTCTTCCTAAATACAAAAGAATTAACAAGCCTTAACATTAGCTATTTATTGTACTCAATTTTATATTTCAACCCTTCCTTCTCTAAAAAGATACAGTGTGGTTGTATGCTTGTTACCGTCATTCCGTCGATAACATCACCACGGGTCAAAATCCTACCATTGACTACAACATTAATGCTTACGTCACCGTATTTTGAATATCCGGTTACACGATAACGGCTAGGATACCGCAAATTTAAATCTATTATTCCTTCTTCAACAGGTAGCAAAACAACAAAGTTTTTCACAAGGCGCACACCGGGTAAAGTAGAGATCTCCTGAACAACAGAACGGAACTTCTCTCCATCGGCATTATTTACATAACCAGTAAGAACAACTTCGCCATTAACAAAGGCTACGTGAATATTCGCAAATCCTGATTGCAAAAGTTGACCTGCGATAGCCTTCAACATTTGCGATTCTATAATTACCTTATTCTCAAGCAAAGAAAGATAGTTGAAATGCACATTAAGATAATCAGAGAGACATACAGCTTGCTCTTCTGTTTTCAAATACCCTGTTATCACAAACTGTCCGGGTTCTGGAGAATGCATACTTACACCTTTGAACTCCGTCTTTTTAGATAACAATATATTGATTTCTTGCCAGACAGCTTCGTCATCAATGACATTATCATCAATAGATTTGATGAAAGACAAAGCGTCCATTTTATAGAGAAGCTCACTTTTATCAATACTATTTTTCACGTGACCGATTAAAAAGAGCTGGCCGTTGTTTTTATTAAATGTATAACGAACGGTTGGGAATGTATTTACTACACGCTCAATGTCTTCTTGGAAGTCTACATTTTCTATAGGAACAACTTCTTTCGTATGGAATAGAGATGCTGTGCCTATACCAAAGAGTATAGCCAATCCGCCAATGAACAATGTAAGAATGAATGATCCCGTAGGGAGCGTAGCCCTCTTACGTTTTTCTTCCTCTTCTTGAGCAGCTTGCTCAGCAACTTCTTCAGCATCTTGAGGACGACCAAACAAACCATAGTCTTCAGGAGCAAATGAGGCTACAATAGTGTCTGCAGGAGCTAGATGATCAATCAGTAAAAATAAAGTTGTTCCTAGAGCAACAACTTGGTTAGAACTTAAAGTAGAGCTGTGCTCTATTTTCTTTCCTTCGATTATTACGCCATTTTTACTTCCTAGATCTTCTATCATGATAGAACCATCGTTACTTACGATGATTTTTGCATGGCGATGTGAGACACTGAGATCATTAAAGACAATATCTGCAGATGCAGGATCACTGCCTAGAATATAGGATTTCCCTGTATCGAGGTGAAACTCCGCACCGATATTAGCCCCAGCTAAAACTTTTAATAGAAAGCGAGAAGGTTGAGAAAGATCTACTGAAACATTCTTTTGGACAATATCATCTATTTCTGCAGGAAAAATACCCTGATCAAATCTAAAGAGATCTTGTACATTAAAAGGAGACAAGACTTCAGCTTTTTCAGCTTTTTGGTTCTCTTGTTCTTCTTCTTCAGGTTTCTCTTGGGCTTCTTCTTTATCGGCAGCCGCTTCTTTAGAAGTTTCTTTATCGTCATTTGGCTCTTCTACATCCTGATTCTCATCAGTTGTAGTTCCTGGGGGAGTTACTTCTTCTTCTTTAGAAGCGGGAGATTCTTTGACAGGCTCACCTTCTTTAGGCCGATCACCTTCCATAGATTGATCCTGTGTAACAGGATCAGAATCTGGCAACGGCTGCTGATTTTGATTAGGCAAAGCTCCGTTTTCTTCCATAGTAGCATGCTGGGTTTTAGTATTTTTTACATCCCCTAATGGGGATTTTTTCTTTTTTTCTCCGGCTTCAGGTAGCGTATCCTTATCTAGATCTAGCTTTTGACCAGAAGTTTTCTTCTCTGACTTTGCAGAAGCCAAGAAAGCTTCAGCAAGTTCTTTATCTTTATCGGAAGGAGAGGAGTCGGAAAAATCTTGCTGTTTTGAAGAAGGTTTTTTTGCATCATCCTGTGAAGACTTACTTTTCTTCTTCGTCTTCTTTTTACTATCGGCAGGTTCAGGCGAGACATTAGTTGTATTTTCTGAAGAAAAGTCAAAATCGTAAACAACATCTTCAGGATCAAATTCATTCGTGAAAAAAGAATATTGATTGCTTCCAAACGTTAATATATCACCGTTCTGTAGAGATGTTGTCTCTGTTATTTCTTGTCCATTTACAGTAACAGGATATGCAATGTCTAAATTTGTAATATAATAAAGATCGTCTTCTTTAGTTATAACAACCTGAGTATCAGCAAGCTTAGGATCTTCTAACTGAATATCGCTAGTCGCCTCATCTCTTCCTATCGACCAGCTTGTTCCTTGTTCAAGGACTAGAACAAATCCTGACAACGGGCCTTTATCAATAATTAAACGTGCACCCATGTTTTTCTACCCCTGCTGCCTATTGTCCTTGTTGTGCTTTATTTAGTCCCAAATCTTCTAGCCAGGTTTCAGAAAAATTCATAAAACTCTCTACGTAACGTGCAAAATCTTCATATGAAACTTCTTCGGGAATTCTACGTGTCATGACAACATGGCCTTCGGAATTCAATCCTAAAGCGCTACCTCCTGTTTCTCTACCAAACAAGTTCGCTACCATCATCTGTAAATACGCTTTATTTGTGTCCGCAGAAGGAGATATCTCCCCTAAGAAAGCACTCAATACAATTTCATTATCTGCATTTTGTAGTACACGTATCTTGACAAGATCACTTATAGGCAAGACATATGCTCCATCAGCATCGAATTCGAGGGTTGACGTTATACCAATATACGTGGCAAAATTTTTTATCAATTTCTCCAACATGCACGCTCTTCCTATACAGGAACGGCTGTCTCTTCTTCATCGAAAATTTAGACAACCTCTTTTCTAGACTTAGCTTTTTCAGCCTTTAAATCGAGTTATGCCAATACAAACTTTAAAAATAAAAACGATTTCTTGTTTCTATAAACAATATCATGTTCGTTTTCTTGTTCATCTTTTTCACTATAAAGAACAAAAGACCTAAGAAAAATCGGGCTGATTTTTATTGTACTTGTTATCAATTACAATCTGCCAGTACTAGACCACACTTGCATACAAATCCATCGAGTTAACGATGAAAGCCTAGAGTATTTTCGATAGCTGTATATGTCAAGAGATGAATTAGACGCTAAAGAATCAACAGCTTAGGACGAGAAGTTCGAACCTGGCTCGAAGATATATATGAGCACTTTTTTTCATAAACTTCCCATTGTTTTCTTGCTGCTAGAGCTAAAAATGGTTTTTCTTTATTTGTACATTGCTTACTAATTTGAAGTTTCTTCTGCACACGCTCGCTAATAAAATCCATATCCAAACACGTGATATCCTCTGGATGTTCCATTAAAGTAAAAGTACGTGGAACATTAAAATCAAAAATCACACGATTTGGGATACTTGCCAAACTTTCTAAAGATAATCCGGAAAAGTCTTTAGCTGATTCCGATGATCCAAAGAAAATGACATCATAGGGTTCCCTAAAAGAAAGTTGACTACGAGCCACCGTATCGTAGGGTATGGAAATATTTTTTCGAGAGCAAAAAATTAGATTTCGGTAACCTTGCGCACTCAACCCTTTTGCAATCTTCCGATTAATATCGGAGTAACCGATGAATAAAAGTTTGTCTTTTGTTGATTTACCATGCAAGTCTAGAGTTTCTTCAACTACAGACTCGATCGTTACAACAGGATAAGACAAAGATACTTGAGAACGAAAATCCTTTCCTTCTTTTAAAGCCTTCTGAAATAAGAAATGTAGAGCAAAAGGTAGTTCTCGATCCGCTTTTGCTTTAATATAGGCGCGTTTCACCTGCCCTTGTATTTCTGTTTCACCAGAAATCAAGCTATCCATACCACTAGTAACAGTAAATAAATGAGTAAAACACGCTAATCCTTGATAACAATAAGGACGTGCGCCTAAAACAGAAATTCTAGAAAGCAATTCCGATTGGACATTACCATTGCTTTTAGAAAAATAATAAATTTCAGCTCTATGACATGTCAGTAACAAAATAAACGACCCATCACCGCCGAAGAAACGCTGAGAAAATAGCGAATTAGCTTCAAAATCTTTTAAGATGTTAATGACCGCTTCTCTTTCTTTTAAAGCAGCTTCACGATAGCTAATTCCAACAACCCCTAGGACCATAAGCACGTTGCAATAAGTTTTCCGCTTATTCTCTAAATACAAGAAAAATAATAGAGAATCGAGAACGAAAGTAATCTAGGTGTATAGCCCAAGACAAAATTAGATGCCATCTATTTATCCATTCTTAGACTGCATTTCCTGGATAGTCTGAAGAAATAAACAGCGCCTTTTGTTATTTTAAATGTAAGACACAAAGTATTCCATATCTTCAATTCCTGATGTTCCACTGTATAATTGCTGATCCGTTAGGAAATGCTATGTCTCATGAGATAAAACCTAAAACCAAAATAACATTCGCTTTAATGTTTAAATTATAAAAAGCATTATAACGTATTAAAATATAGAATTATTGAACGTTAGTCTTAAGAATTACGTCTATCTTGATTGAGAAAAAGAAATGTCGTAATCTGGCAAATCTTCTGGGAGAAGAGCTTAGACTCCCCTGAGTCTAACAGCAAACAGAGCTATTGTTGAGAAATACTCGTAGCACTGCTATGGCTAACTATTAAGTTTTAACTCAAACATCGCGCAATAAAATTCTAATATAAGTCTTTTCCCTAGAACGCAGTAAGAAGAATAGAAAAATATGGCAACATATACTGAAGCTAGTGTCGTTTCTCTAGCCTCTTTGGAACATATCCGTCTACGTGCGGGTATGTATATAGGCAGATTAGGAGACGGCTCCCAAGTTGAAGATGGGATCTACACTTTATTTAAAGAAGTTGTAGACAATGCGATTGATGAATTTATCATGGGTCATGGGAAAACTATTTCCATTTGTGCTGATTCCACTAGTGTAACTGTACGTGATCGTGGTCGGGGAATCCCTTTAGGGAAAATGATTGAATGTGTCTCTAAAATCAACACGGGAGCAAAATATACTCAAGACGTTTTCCATTTCTCTGTAGGGCTAAATGGTGTAGGGCTAAAAGCTGTAAATGCTCTTTCAGAGACATTCACAGTACGTTCTGTACGGAAGAAAAAATATCATTATGCAACATTTTGCAAAGGTATTTTACAAGATTCGCGTCAAGGATCTACGAAAGATCCTGATGGAACAGAAATCATATTTTCTCCAGATCCAACGATCTTTACTGATTTTTCTTTCAATGATGAATTCTTAAGAAAGAAAATCCGTCGTTATACCTATCTACATCCTGGCCTTGAAATAATTTGTAATGATGAAATTTTTGTATCACAACAAGGTCTTCAAGACTTATTTAAAGAAGAAATTCCTGAAGAAACTCTCTATCCTCCTATAGCATTTCAAAATTCTGAGTTATCCTTTCTATTTACCCATCTAGAAGCACATAACGAACGCTACTTCTCCTTCGTTAATGGTCAGGAAACAGTAGATGGTGGAACACATCTAGCAGCCTTCAAAGAGGCGATTGTTAAGGGAGTCAATGAGCATTTTGGGAAGACATTTACAAGTAATGATATCCGTGACGGCCTTGTAGGCTGCATCGCAATAAAAATTGCTTCACCAATTTTTGAATCACAGACAAAAAATAAGCTTGGAAATACGCAAATTCGCTCGGGAATAATTAAAGACGTTAAGAGCGCTATTATTCAAGAGCTCAAGAAAAATAAATCCTATGCTGACCTACTCCTCGATAAGATTAAGTTAAATGAGAAGACTAGAAAAAATATTCAATTTATCAAGCAAGATCTTAAAGACAAGCAAAAGAAACTTCATTATAAAATTCCAAAACTTCGTGATTGTAAGTTTCACTATAATGAGCGCTCTCTTTACGGTGAGGCCTCATCTATTTTTGTAACTGAGGGAGAATCTGCTTCAGCTTCCATTTTATCTTCCAGAAATCCACTAACTCAGGCTGTGTTTTCCCTTCGAGGGAAACCTATGAATGTTTTTTCTTTGGAAGAAGAGAAAATGTATAAAAATGATGAGCTATTTTACTTAGCCACCGCATTAGGGATTACAAAGAATAGCACACAATATCTGCGTTATAATAAAATTATCCTCGCTACCGATGCTGATGTGGATGGTATGCATATCCGCAATTTACTGATTACATTCTTCTTAAAAACCTTCTTACCAATTGTTGAAAACCATCACCTATTTATCTTAGAAACACCTCTATTTAAGGTGCGTCACAAAGATACAACTCTATATTGCTATTCAGATCAGGAGAAGACAGAAGCAATACAAAAGTTAGGGAAAAAAGAAACTAATTTAGAAATAACAAGATTTAAAGGTTTAGGAGAGATTTCTCCTAAAGAATTTAAAACCTTTATTGGCGCAGATATGCGCCTAACTCCTGTAACAATTGGTTCTCTAGACTCTTTAGAAACTCTTTTACAATTTTACATGGGTAAAAATACTAAAGAACGAAAACAGTTTATTATGGATAACCTTATTACCAACTTATAGTCTATGCATGATGTTTCAGATCTTTTTAAAACGCATTTCATGCACTATGCATCTTATGTGATTTTAGAAAGAGCCATTCCTCATATTCTTGATGGCCTTAAACCTGTACAACGACGTCTTCTTTGGACTTTGTTTCGTATGGACGATGGCAAAATGCACAAGGTTGCCAATATTGCTGGGCGAACTATGGCATTGCATCCCCACGGAGATGCTCCGATTGTTGAAGCCCTTGTCGTCCTAGCAAATAAGGGTTATCTAATCGATATGCAGGGAAATTTTGGGAATCCTCTAACGGGAGATCCCCATGCTGCAGCACGTTATATTGAAGCACGCCTTAGTCCTCTAGCTAAAGAGATTCTATTTAACACAGATTTAATGTCTTTCCACAATTCCTATGATGGAAGAGAGAAAGAGCCTGATATTCTTCCTGCAAAACTTCCTTTACTTCTACTCCATGGTGTTGAGGGAATTGCTGTAGGCATGACAACAAAAATCTTCCCACACAACCTTTGTGAACTTGTAGAAGCACAAATTGCTATTTTGAATAACCGTACATTTACCCTACTTCCTGATTTCTATTCTGGGGGTGTTATGGACGCTTCAGAATATCAAGATGGGTTAGGCTCTATAATGATTCGCGCTTCTATTCAAACTGTGGATCAAAAAACCCTAATCATAAAAGAAATCTGCCCATCATCAACAACAGAGACTCTCATTCGCTCTATAGAAAATGCTGCAAAACGTGGTGTGATCAAAATTGATTCAATACAAGACTTTTCAACGGATCAACCTCATATAGAAATAAAGCTTCCTAAAGGAGTTTATGCTAAAGATATTCTTGAACCCCTATTTCAACATACAGAATGTCAGGTTGTTTTAACGTCAAAACCCACAGCTATTTATAACAACAAACCTGTTGAAACTTCTGTCTCTGAAATTTTAAAACTCCATACAGAAGTTCTTGAAAGCTATTTACAAAAGGAACTACAAATCCTTCACGATGAGCTAGCTCAGGAACATTACTATAAGTCTCTAGAGTATATTTTTATTAAGCATCGTTTGTATGATACAGTCAGAAGTAATCTTGCTAAATTAGGAACTAAAATTTCTCAAGATAATCTACATGAAGCTGTTTTAACCTCTTTGGCACCCTTCCTCTCTAGCTTGCCGGAGGTCCCAAGTAAACAAGCTACGGGACAGCTTGCTTCACTAGCCATTAAGAAAATCCTCTGCTTTAATGAGAGCAGCTATACTAAAGATCTTGCGGGGATAGAAAAAAAACAAGCAGCTGTAGAAAAAGATCTAAGCAATATGAAGAAATTCACAATTAAATATCTTAAAGGTCTTTTAGCAAAATACGGTGAGCTCGGAAAAAGAAAAACACAAGTTCTATCATTTTCTAAACAAAAGAAATCAGTTCTTAAACAACAAACTTTAGTATAATCAGAAACAAAACATTTTCTATTTTTTGAAACTTTTTATTTCATGATTATAGAAAATAACTTCTCTACATAGTAAAATACATAATTAAGCTAGGCATCAAGGTCTATAGGGTTATGGAACCACGTTATATCAACATCAAAAAAGCTGAGACTCAAGAAACTTCACCAGCGAAAGAGATCAATACTCCTGAATATCTATCTCCAACAAATATGACATTTGAAGGTCCAGTACGTACTTTAGACCAGTTAAGATTAGCTCTTATTCAAAAGATGGGAGAAGAAAAAGGGAAAGAGATGTACGACAAGTTCATTCAATCTATTCTTATTTCTTCTTTTGGTAATATTCATAAAGAAATGGATCGAGCTCAGAAAGCATCTAAGAAAATGCGTTCTGTTTATAAAGAGTAGTATGGGAATTACCTACTTTTTAGCTTTACCTCTCAATGAAGAAGATGCTTCACGTTTTTTAAACTCTGCAAAACGTTGGGCTCCATTTTTAAACCAGGAGCTTTATCTTTCTCTTATCTCCTACAATGACACTTATTATCTCGCTAAAGAAATCTCTTCTTTCCCCTGTCCAATTGAAGAATGGCAAAAATCGGTAAATCACGTGTCTAGCCTTCTTACCCACACATTTTCATGTAGATCTGTTGATGCGCTTACCTTCTTAGCTTGTACACAATTTAAACAAATTGAATTAACAATTTATGCTAACTAAATTTTTTAAATATAAAAAGATAGTTTCTAAACAATAATAAAACTATACTGTCTTTGCGAAACGGCAAATCCCCATAAATATCCAGACAGCCAACTGCTCATTATCTAGACTAATTAAATAAGTTCTTACAGCAACTTATTTATAAGGCTATTTTTAATAGTTTTTCTCTAGAGACATAAATTTTGTTATCTTAAAATATTTTAATAAAAAATCTCTCATTGCAATGAAGTCAAATGATTCTCTTCTTTTTATTGTTAATGAATCTAATCACGATCGATTGGATAAATTTTTAGTTTCTCAACATCCAGAATATTCTCGTGCTTTTTATCAACAACATATTCTAGATAAACGCGTTACAGTCAATGAACAGATACAAACAAAAGTCTCCGCTCAACTAGTTCCAGGAGACTCTGTTTCTATTATAATTGAAGAGAGAGAGGAACTTTTAGAACTATTACCCGAAGCCATACCCTTAGATAAAGTGTATGAAGACGAGATGATTCTCGTTATAAACAAACCTAGAGATATGGTGGTACACCCTGCTCCAGGACATACTAAAGGAACTGTTGTTCATGCTTTGCTTCATGAAATAGGAGAACGCCTTAAGCAAGAGTTCCCCGACGAGCCCTGGAGACCAGGAATTATCCATAGATTGGATAAAGACACTTCAGGTTTGTTAATCACAGCTAAAACCCGGCTAGCAAAAACAATTTATAGCGAATTATTTTCGACTAAACAGCTGAAAAAGAGCTATTTAGCCATTTGTATAGGGAGACCCACAGCAACAATAATTCAAACAAAACTAGCTAGGCATCCTAGTAAACGTAAAGAAATGGCAGTCTCTCCTACAGGAAAAGAAGCCACTACTCATTGTGAGGTACTCGCTTACAATGAAAAGTTAAGTTTAGTACTTCTACATCCGGAAACAGGACGCACTCATCAACTTAGAGTTCATATGAAACATTTAAATACCCCAATCTTAGGGGATCCCGTCTATGGATCAGCCCCTAAAAACGCCGGTTATGGTCTTGACAAACAACAATTACACGCCTATAGCGTGGATTTTATCCACCCACGGACACGTAAACATCTAAACCTAATAACAAAACTACCCCGAGATATGAAGATCTTGATAATAAAAGAATTTCATAATAGTAAAACTGTTATTAACAAACAATTATTTGAATCAATTATACAATAAACATCGATCATTAATTAAGTTTGATTATTTTAACAGACGAATTAAAATTAAATTAATCTGAGTTCGATTTTTTTACCGTTCTCCCGCAGATAACGCGAATTTAGTTATAGGATTACTTTATGAAAGACTTTTTAGCTTATATTATCAAAAACCTTGTGGACCGTCCTGAGGAAGTGCATATCAAAGAAGTTCAAGGCACTCACACTATTATCTATGAATTAACAGTTGCGAAGCCCGATATTGGCAAAATTATCGGAAAAGAGGGTCGCACAATCAAAGCTATCCGCACTCTCCTTGTCTCTGTAGCTAGCAGAAACAATGTGAAAGTCAGCCTAGAAATTATGGAAGATAAATAGTTTTAGAACTTCTCCCCTTTAAATAGTTTCCGGAATATCTCGTTCTCTCCAATATATTCTGTTTTCGCCTGCGGAGCCTCCGCAGGCAAAAGAAGAATTGGATTTCTTCTATATAGAGGATTTCTAACATAAGGAGTTCGGACCGAGCAGGACTTGAACCTGCGACCATTCGCTTAGAAGGCGAATGCTCTATCCACTGAGCTATCGGTCCAGATCTATTGAGGAATATTAAACCTAGGCTAAGGGCATGTCACCTCAGCCCAGGCACAGGGATAATTCAGGCTATAGTATAAATCTAAACCTAAAAAAGTCAATTAAGACTCGACCCCACTGTTACTTCCCTGTGTTCCTCGAAGAGCGTTCTCTCCTTAAAATCGTGGGTGGACTTGTTTCAAATAAACCTCTATAGTGGCTTTTTAACTGAAGAAAAAGAGTGCTCACGATGTTTTCAGATAAAATGATCCTTATTGCCGGTCCTTGTGTGATAGAGGACGAGGAAACTACATTAGAAATAGCCTCAAAAATCCAAGAGTTAGTTACTCCCTATGCTGATCGTATTCATTGGATTTTCAAAAGTAGCTATGACAAGGCGAACCGTTCTTCTATAAATTCTTATCGAGGTCCAGGAGTAAGCGAAGGTCTCAGAATCCTATCCAAGGTTAAAGAAACATTAGGTGTGGAAATCCTTACAGATGTGCACTCTCCTGAAGAAGCCCGTGCTGCAGCAGAAATTTGTGATATACTTCAAATTCCAGCATTTTTATGCCGGCAAACAGACCTTCTCGTCTCTGCTGCAGAAACAAATGTGACTATTAATATTAAAAAAGGCCAATTTCTTTCTCCTTGGGATATGCAGGGTCCTGTTGATAAAGTTCTTTCTACAGGAAATGATAAGATCATTTTAACCGAGAGGGGATGCTCTTTTGGCTACAATAATCTTGTTTCAGACATGCGCTCTATTCCTGTACTTTCAGGTATGGGCTTCCCTGTTGTTTTTGATGGAACACATTCTGTTCAACTTCCTGGAGGGTTAAAAACTCAGAGCGGCGGGCAAACAGAATTTATTCCTACGTTGACGCGTGCTGCTTTGGCTGCAGGAGCGCAGGGTCTATTTATAGAGACACATACTAACCCTTCCATAGCAAAAAGCGATGCGGCTTCTATGTTGCCTTTAAAAACTTTTGAAGCTCTTCTTCCGATATGGGATCAGCTCTATACTTGTGTACGTTCATTTGAGATGGCCTCAGTATGACCAAATTCTTGTTCTATGGCTTGTTATGTTCCTTAGGGATACTTGGCATTGCCTGCACAACAATTGTTGCTATAATCAAGGTAGATAGCATTTGTGATGTGTCTTGTATGAACAAGCATTTTGAAAAGGCTCCACCTTTTCTAAAAATTAAAAAACTCGGCATACATAAGCAAATAGCTTCTCCCGAGCGGCAGTTTTTTAACTGTTACATAGATAAATCTTGTATGGAACTACATTTTTCTGATTCCAACTATGCATGTAAGGAAGCTTTATCTAAACTTTCAGGACATATCCATACTCAAGATTTAGATAAGCTCATGACATTTCAAGGCAATGGCGGATTATTAAATTACCAAGATTGTTCTTTAAATATTTATGATTGTCGCTTTCATGTGGATCCTATCCATCCCAATCCCGATGCTCCTGAAGAACGTGCTGTAGGAGGCATGAAAACCCTATCCCTATCTTTATTGAGAAAGTGAGTTTCTATGCCGATACTTTCCGTATGTAATTTAGTAAAAAAGTATAATAAAAAACCTGTAACAAATGATGTTTCTTTCGAGGTAAATGCAGGAGAAGTTGTTGGACTTTTAGGTCCTAATGGTGCAGGAAAAACAACAGCTTTTTATCTTACAGTAGGATTGATCCGTCCTGATTCTGGAAAGATCATTTTTAAAAATACTGATGTTACAAAAAAAACAATGGATTACCGAGCAAGGTTGGGAATTGGTTATCTAGCTCAAGAGCCCACGGTCTTTAAAGATCTTACAGTAAAAGAAAATCTTATTTGCATCTTAGAAATTATCTATAAAGCAAGAAAACAACAATCCCATCTTTTAGACACCCTGATTGATGATTTGCAACTAGCTTCGTGCATCAATAAAAAAGCAGGGACACTATCTGGAGGAGAACGTCGCAGATTAGAAATCGCTTGTGTGTTAGCTTTGAATCCTAGTGTTCTCCTGCTTGATGAACCTTTTGCAAACGTTGATCCTCTTGTTATTCAAAACGTAAAATACCTAATTAAAATTCTTTCCGGTCGTGGTATTGGTATTCTTATTACGGACCATAATGCTAAGGAACTACTTTCTATAGCTGATCGTTGCTATCTTATTATTGATGGAAAGATCTTTTTCGAAGGCTCTTCCTCACAAATGATAGCCAATCCTATGGTAAAGCAGCACTATCTTGGGGATTCCTTCTCGTACTAATCCAAAAAATCATCTTCCGTAAGTACTTCTTTAGCAATTGCTTTGATAGTAGTTAATCCTTCAGGGAATCCTATATCACACAATAATGTATTTACATATTCTAATTCTGTACGTAGCTGATCGTTAATGAACTCTAAACGTGCTAATTCTTGTTGAATATGCGGTGTGGACATAACCCCTCCCTATTTTTTCTTGACTTCACAAGAAAATAAGGAGCAAGAATCATGCCAACTACCGCCAAATTATAAAAAAATCTTATAATCTTAAGAATAACTTTATCCCATCAAGCTTCTAGCTAAACTCAGATACATCTGGTTTAATACTTGTAGAGAAGTCGCAACAACTGTCCATTCTTGTTGCATAGATGTTAGGTGCATTTGTAATTCTAACTGATAATTTTGTCCCATATCAGCAAAAGATTGCTGATCAGACTGTATAGTTGCCTGTAGAGGAAACATTCCCCCATTGATAGCATTACCTGATAATCCGGACACTAAAGCATCCTCTAGGATCTCCAAGCGTGCTTGCCATTGATCTTCCCCACCAGTCACCTTAAAAGTTCCAGCAACTGAACCATTATCCACACCTAAAGGAGCTAAATAGTTTTGTAGAAGCACTAAAGATCCAGATATAGCATTGAGATTATCTCTATAGTTATTTAATGAATCAATTATACGGGTACGCTGCTCATTAGTGATCTTCGAATCCTTAGTAACTTTTTCCACCTGTTCTTCTAGGATTTTTTCAGCATTCTGAGTGCTTTTAAGATACGCAGCTGTTTTTTGCCGTTCTGTTTCTAATTTATTTCGAGCACTATCCGCTGTTCCAGGAAATTCATCCTTACCTTTCTGCCCTACAGCAGGCTGCTGACCTACATAACTAGCGAAATTGAAATACGTAGCTGCATTAACGTATTCTGAAATAGCATCTATCATCGCATTTCCGACAGAGGAGCCTAGATTACTATAGTAAAGCTGAGCATAAATACTATTTAAGAAATCCACTTCCTTAGGCATATAACGATCAATTAATACAGAAGCTACAGCCGAAGGTAAAGCCATAGTCTGTAACTCATTAGCCTGAGCAAATAATTGATCTTTATAAAGTTCAGTTTTTAAATCCTGAAAATCTTTGTGCTGATTTTGGGTCTCTTCTACTTTAGATTGAAGTTTTGCTGCTTCTGTTTCAGCTAAACCCTTAAATGAGAAATAGGCCCTAGCAGTAGCTTCAGCATGACTATTCGCAGCCTTTGTTATATTGGGTAAAAACCCTATACTACCACGATTCAAAAGAGATTTATTGATAGATACCGTACCGTTTTGTTGCGAATAAATTGTATAACTCTCTTTATTGTTATTATTAGGAATGAATGTTCCATTTGCCGTATAAATTCTATCCATTGTTGATCTGATAGTTGAAGCTAGAGCAAATGTCGTTGTATTTTCAACTTCCTTAGCAGCCTCGTGAACTGCGTCACCAACTTCACTAAGAGTTGCTGTAGGTTTATCAGCAAGAACCGTTGAGGCAACAAAATAAGCCCAAACAGCAGCTATATATTCCTCTCCCTTAAAAGTAGAGATAGCTTTCACAGCATTATTAACTAATGTTTGTTGTTCTGCTGTTAGATCATTGAACCTAGAATTAATAGCTCTTACCGTTTGTAATGCTCCAGCCATGGCAGCACTACTAATCTCAGAAGTCACTTTTCCTAAGTCAATAGGAGCAAATACCCCCATTAAAGAGGCAACTAAACTCGATACCTGAGCAAAAATAGCTTCTTGGTGACGGTTCACAAAAATAGTCGCTTCAATAACGATATTAAAAGATTCTACAGCTGATACTTGATCCTTATATAGATAAGAAATCTGAGCGCACAAACCAATTTTATCATTCCTCGACAAAGCTGATATGCTGATTGTATCTGCTAGTTGATCCCCAACAACATCTATACGATCTAATCTCTCCTGATCATATGTTCTTACTGAGGATTGTAAACCATCTAATTCTGTCTGTATCTCTAGGAAAATACTAAATTCTTCTTCTGTTAGCTTAGATTTTACTACAGTAAGAACATCTTTTAATCCCTCAACACGACCATCAGCAAAAATTTGAGCTAACTGAGTGGCATTGCCATACTTAGTTGATAGCTGATTTATGAAGTCTGTTTTTTGACCACCCGTAAAAATAGTAGCCCGTTGAACAGTAGTGAAAATCTGTGTAGGAAGAGCATATAGAGACTCGAAATCTTTATTGGTCAAGTTTGTGCCCGCAGTAACCAAACGATTTACTTCTGTTTGGATTTTTTGAAGAGCTTGTGCATCTGCAGACGATGATTGTCCATTCGCAGCTTGAACAATCTTATTAACAACCTCTTGTATCCCCTTTAGTAAGTTATGTGCCCACTGTTGTTTAGTAGCATTATAGAAAGGATCTTCTGTACGCGGACCATTACTCTCTCCCACAGAAGATGTAGTAGCTACTACCGCGATAGGTGAGTGTAGATCCGATAAAGGTTTATGATGAACAGCAACGGTATGACTCTTCTTACTCACCACTTGATCTTCTTTTTCAGACCTATGAAGCTTTTCTATTAACTGTCGGTATTTCTCATCAGATTTTTGATCTAAAATACACATCAAATGCTGCACAATATGGCGCTCAATTTCAGTTCTTTCGTAATGAAAAATGCTCTCCAATAACCGATGTCTTTTTTGTATTGAATCAGAACAAGGTGTTATTGGTAATTTTTTATAATTTGCTGAAACAGAATAACTATTGGTGATATCCATACGGAGAACAGTCTTGTTAACTTTTATTTTTAATAAAATTAACATGAAAACTATTTTTATAATTAATCAAAAATAAATAGTTTTTCTTAAAAACAAAACAAACAGCATTATAAGGAAAATAAAAAAATTTAATTAAAAAGCAGAATAGAAAAAAAGTTCTTAAAATAAGAAAATAAAATAAAAATTATAAAAAATAATTTCTATGTCTTCTTTTTATATACAGAACAGGCCTAAAACAGTTTCCGGTGATGGTTTATTTAATATTAAGTTAAACCATAAGTTTTCTAATTTTGATCCTAAAGCACAACCAGCTATAGACATAGAAACATTGAATTCTGGGCTATATGTTTTAAAACGTTTAGCATCCATAATAGAAGCTGGCAATGTCCAAGCCTCTATGTTGTTAAATCCCAACAACACTATATTCCCCTCCCCGCCCGTATCTCCTAAACGCCAAACAAGTAGTAATCCAAATCCTGCTCCGGGGAATTCTAAAACTATCGCAAGCATTCAAGGAGAAACAGCTGTAAATCTTGTACCTCTTATCCTTGATGGTTTAGCTACTTTTATGTCTTCGACTCCAGATGTTAATTTGATACAAATATCTTCTGTAAGTCTTGCAATCACTCTAATTACTCCTCTTAAAGGTAATGCTTCTCTTAATTCTGAAGAGCAAACCAGAGTATTCGGAAACTGCTATCAACCAAGCAAGCAAGATATTCTTGATCAAATCAAAAAAGAACAAGCTATCGAAATTAAAAAAGGTCAAGACAAGCTATCAAATAAACTTGAGAACGCAGGATTAACTCAAGAAGAGATTAAGAAAGCCTTGGATGAATACGCTGATCAATTCGTATCAGACTTCTTCGATGCTCATGTAAAAAAACAATTCATGGCATATCGCTCATCTATTGGAGGGGAAACCCTTAAAATGATGAAGAGCATGAAAGCTCTTGAGACAGAAGTCCCTGCTCCTACTAAAGATAATGCTTCAAGTGTTAACGGGATGATAACTTTGCGTGCTATTTTCAATGGATTGACTGATGCTGTTAATAAGGCACCTGCACTTGGAGGAACTGGAGAAGTTATTAAAACTCAGTTGGCTTTGAGTAGTTACCTTACCCTAACTACATTAGATAGCAACGCTTTAACTAAAATTTATCAAGCAACTCAGCTTCCCAGTAAAGCTACTTTAGATTTATATCTAACATCCAGAGATGCCGCTATATACCGAGAGGGAATCACAGGAGCGTATCAAACCGCTATACAAAATCTGACTCTAGTACGTTCTTCAATAGAAAATGAAAAACAGACCTTAGAAAATCAATTAGCGGCATTTCAACAGACTGTAAGCTGTTATACTGCCTGGGTGAATGAATCAAAAAATATTATAGCTGGGAAAGATTATACTTCTGTTCTTGTAACAGCTGCAATGGAGGCTAATGCGGGTCTGACTAGTTTATCTCAAATGCGAGGAAATTTAACAACAGAAGAACAAAAAATTTTTGATACACATGTTCCTAATTATTTAAACCTTACAGTAGGCAACGGAACCTCTGTAACTAAATTCATCGCAAAGATGAATGCATTTCAAGAGATTGCAGAATATACTCTAAATAACGCTATAACTACTGTAGACGCTGTTAAAACGTTCTTGTCTGGAAAAGGTAGTGCTATTAAGAATTACCCGTTTTTTTCTGAAGTCGGTCAAGAAATTATATCAATATCCAATACCTTAACTGATTACGTCCAAAATTCAGGTAATTATCAGATCCCAAATTTTGATAGCTTTGTTCAGAAAGTATTAAAAATCAATTCTCCAGATAATAATTTCCCCACCCAAGCCAGCTCTACCTTACAAAATTTTAAAACAGCCGCAGATGCGCATATTAAGCAACTTCAACAACAAATTACAGACCTGGAGAAGAAATACAAAGACTTCAATCCCGCCAACGCTAGTTTTACTGCTGATCGCAAAAAAGCCGTAGAAAGTTGGTTAAATTCCGAAAGTTTAGGCTCTGCTTTTATTTATTTAATTTTGAACTCACAATTACCTAAGCAATCTGCGTTTTTAAATCCGCTCATAGAAGAGATCAACTTCAACAACCTCGCTGCTAACGCTATTAATGATCTTTTAAAAATCACTAATCACTTTTCTACAACTTCGGTATATTACAATCTCTCCTCCTACCTTATCGAAAGTAAAGAAGGCAAAGATTTATTTTGTGGAGATTATTTTGAAACCTGCCTCGCCCTATCTAAAGAAAAAGAATACATCGCTCGTGATACCGACCGCTGTCGACGTGCTCAAACTTTGGTTGGAGTTTTGTTAGACAAAATTAATAAATTACCCAATATTTCCTCATCTCAGAAATCTGAAATGCTCAATGCAACTTCCAACTACAAATACTCTCTAACGATTACATTTAATCAACTTAACCTCTTAAATGCATTGTTATCAAATCTCAATATCCAAGAGCAAAAAAATGGAGATCAGTACAAAAGTACTGTTTTCAAAATTACCGGTCCTAAAGATTGGATCCCGACTTTAGCTTCCTTAGAAGGTTTTATTTCTAATGGATTTCCTAACATAACACCCACGGGTGGCTTAGGACCTTTGTTTACTCAAATACAAGCTGACCAGCAAGACTACACTACTCAAGGACAAACCCAGCAGTTAAACTTGCAAAATCAGATGACTAACGTGCAACAAGAGTGGACATTAGTATCTACATCCATGCAAGTACTGAATCAGATCCTTTCCAAGCTAGTAGGCGAAATTTACCCCAATTAGATAACTTAACTGAAATAGGGAACCAATAGGTTCCCTATTGCTTTCTTCTACTCTCTCTATCTTTTTAGATTCTTCGTATTTGGTATTATAAAAATTGAAGCATAGAAAAAGCCCGCCTTGCGAACAAAGCGAGCTTTTTTGGGAACAAATCTTCCTAGAAAATTCTTAATTTTACTGCAAGTATCCCGAGAATAGTGATGCTATGTTCACTAATACTTGCTGGATAAACAGAGGCTGTTTCTCAAACGCAGCTTCTTTCGCTTCAGCGAGTCTTTTTGACCCACGAGCAAATTCATCTTCAAGTTTAGCGATAAACTTCTGCGTAGCATCATTAGAAATCTGTACATGAGGATAACCCGACTGCGGAGCTTTTGTAACTGCAGAGGTTAGCTTTTGTTTGATTTCTTCTTCATTCGCTTGCGGATTATTTTGTAATACACCTAGCAATGTTTGTAACACACCCACTGAAGCGTAAACATCGCCAAGAGTATGGCTATTTCCTGCTATAGTTCTTGCAAAACGTTGAGCAGCACTATCGTTGTCACGAGGTTGAGTTTCTGTTCTAGAAACCGTCCGCGTTAGTGCTGGAGTAGACGTACGATCTAAAACCTCACGATTAGATGCGTTACTACGTGAGTAAATATCATTTAGAGATTGGTACGCTCCATAACCTGCAGATAAGGAATCTGCATATGATTTAGAGCTTGAAGCAGTAGATCCTGTTTTGTAAAGCTGCTTTACAGCTGATCCACCTTGATTTGCAGAAGCAATCGGGGTTCCTGTAGAAATAGAAGCTGCCGTTGTTATTGCCCCCAAAGCATTGATCATGCCATCTTGACCAGCAGTTCCTTGAAGAGCGTCTTGTAAAGCTTGTTGGATTTCTTGCAGTTGTGCTGTTGCTTCTGCATCTGCAGGATTTATCTGAGTTGATAAGTCGGTCACTTGATTCAGAACTTCTTCTAACGGCGCTGTAAAGTCAGAATTTTGCGCATGGAAGTTGTCAATCATGTTTCTGAAACCCTGCATGATTATTGCTGCAGTTTCGTTATCCACATCAGCAAGTAACATGGATACACGCACTTCCCCTAAGGTAGGTCCACGATTTTGAGAAGATCCCACACTACTGGGAGCCCCAGGACCTCCAATAGGTATATCGCTACCACCGCTAGGCTTAACATTAAGAATGTCTTTCGCTGCTTGCTGTTGTTCTTTCAAAGCAGCTTGGAGTATTGGAGAATTTGGAGCAAGTTTAAGAGCATCCTCTATAATTTTCTTTGCATTTTCAATAGTTTGCTTGGAAGCTTCTATATTTGCGGGACTGTTATTTGCCTGTGCCTGCCCAACGGCTGCGGTACTATTTTTCCCAGCACTATAACCATTTAATATAGCGTTAGCTAGTGTAGTAACTTCTGTTGCGGATGAAGTGATTTTAGTCTCCAAATCATCTATTACAGGATAAGTAACTCCAGCTTTCTTCAATTCTTCAATAAGTGCTGCTGCTGCTGCTTTATTGACTTCTACTTGTCCCGCAGCACCCGTAACCTGATCGATAGATGAAGTGGTTTTTATTGCATCCAGAAGCTTTTGGTTCTCTGTAAGAATAGAACCTAGCTGATTAATTTTATCAATCGTCTCCTGTTTAGCTGCAAGATTAGTCTTTAATGTAGCAACTGTAGCTTTTTCCTCGTCAGTAGTAGCTAATTTGTCCATATAGGTAATAGCTTCTTGCAATTCCTGTAAAGCAGTCTTGAACTGATCATAAGTAGTCGCACTTTGTAAAGCAGCTTTCGCACTATCTGCTTGAGTCTTAGCTTCATCAAAAGTTGAAGGAATCGTTTTTCCTGAAAAGAAAGCAGAAATCTTATCGAAAAGATCTGACAGAGATTTCCGAGCTGAACTTAAAAATCTCAGTCGTCCTACAGTTTCTACGGAAGGCTGAGACGGTCCGGGCTTGCCCGCGGCTCCGGATATCGCTTCAGCTTCTGAGCTGCGATTTGCTGCACTAGCCTCCATACCTAAGGTAGATAGGTCTGCAGGAGCAATGTTTGTTGATTCATCTATAGGGCCGACAGGATTAACCATAATAATAAAAAACTAATAAAATCTTTTCTTCATTATAAAACATAAAAAAAAAGCTCACATCTTTTAATTAGATGTGAGCTATTTTTAAAGATTTTATTAAAATCTAATTAAAATGCAGAAATTAACCCGAGATCAAACTTCCTATAAGTGAAGTCACTACCTAAGCGGCTATCTGCAGGCTTGGAGTAAGCTCCATAGGCTCTGAAAGATAGGGAATCTGTGATTCCATACATAAGAAGGTAAGAGGCACCTTTATAGTTTGTAAATCCGTTAGCTTCTTTTGGATCGAAATTTCCAGCAATTGCTTGAGCGAACCAATACTTTAGCTGATTTCCTCGGCCGATACCGGAAACATCAATTTCAGGAATTGCCAAAGCTTCCACATATTCATAACGTAGTGTTGCTGACCAGTCTCCAGCTTTTCGTAATCTACCTAAAGTTCCTCCAACGAACCAAGCTCTATTTTGCTTTTCGTTTAAGGTTGTCGTGGTTGCTTTCGCTAAGGTATTTGTCAAATAAGCACCGTAGACATACAAAGGTTTTTTCTTTCCATGGAACCAGGGTAATTGAGAGTGTTTGCCAACTAACCATTGCCATACGCAATATTTATATTTCAAATTAGCGGCAACAGGTCCTGTTGCTGTTTTTGTAGGATCTGGAGCATCTGCAGGAGAGAAGGAATTCCAATCAATAACGCTACATTTTACAGAAAAGTTCCCAGGTAATCTATTAACGATACCTTCAACAACCCATGCATAATGTTTTTTCGCCATATTTACTACGAAAGGTCCACCATGAATGATTACATTGTAAGGGAAACGTTCGCTAAGACGGCGAGTCGCATAAAGATGGAGACCATCAAAGTTACTATTAAATTGAACTTCTGATTCAAAAATACTTCCTAAAGAAGAACGACCTATTTCTGCAAAGAGCTCTGTACGAGTTTCTGAATCTTCGTAGAAGCGATATCCTAAGAACGCTCTATCGATATCCATACCAGCAGCTGAAGATTCCCCTCCAGCAATTGCTGCCCAACTCATTTCTGATGTTAACCAAGTTTTATCAGCATTGTAATCTACATAAAGATTGAATTCACTACGATAGCGGTTTACTGGTAACGGCTTATACTTATCTGGCTGGGCAGGGGGCGTTTTAATATCTTCTCTAGCATGAATCCACTTAACACGTACATCACCAGCTAATCTTAAAACTCCACCTCGTTTTCTTGTTTCTACGAAACCGCGAGTATCTAAATACGCCTTCACGTCATCTAAATTCATAAACGTTTGAGAATCGTTCTTTCTCTGCATTCCAGAAGGTGTATCTGCAAACCCTTGAGACACTACTGTCGTTAGGGTCATACATACTAACCATTGATAAATATATTTTTTCATAGTTTCCTTAGCGTCGATTTAATTATTCAATAGGAGAAGATCGAAAAGGATGATTATTTGGACAACCCTAACGAAACAGTTGCAAATGAGAAAGGAGGAAACAACTCGCTAATTCTGACTATCTTGCATAATTGGTGAATTATGCAAAGAGCTTCGGCGTCCTTTCCAATATTGAAAAGATGTTAAGTTTACAAGATCTTCTACCCGAAGCAGTTTTGCAAAACCAAACAAAAAAGCCAAGAAAATGACGCTTTCCGAGAAAAAAGCAGCGCTCTGCGCTACAAACGATGATAAGGGCCAAGCTAATGGTGTAATAGGATTAAGGAAAATTATATATGTAGTATGTGTAAGAATATTAACTCCTAGAGTAACTATGGAGGCTAAACATGTGACGCCAATAACCTTTATAGAACGCTTAAAGGTGATCCACATTAATCCAGAATATGCAGGATGTTTTTTTGATGCATATTGCCAAAGAAAATACAATTGTATCCAGGAAACAACAGAAGTAGCGTAGGCTAGTCCTGAAACATGTTTTATCAACCAACAACCAAAAACTACATTGAGTATCATATTAGCTATAGCAGCTATGATCCCGATAACTAGGGGTATGGTATAGTGACGTCGTGCATAAAAAAGTACAGAAATCAAAGGAATAAGTGCCATGGGTATAATACTTCCACTATACCCACGTAGAACCTGTACGATAGCGTATACAGCACTGGTTGGGAATAAACCATGCTCGTAGAGTACACGAACTCCGGGAAGAGCAAGAAGTAATAATCCTACAGTCATAATTACCATTACAGAAACGGTAAGATTCAAAGCGAACTTCATGAGCTCGTAACCTTCTTCGTTATTATCTTCTTGAACGCATCGAGAAATAGAAGGCAAGAGAACAGTAAAGACGCCTAAACCGAATAGGTGTACAGGTAGTTGTTGGATCCGTATTGAATACATCAAGTATAGTGGGCCAACTTCATGTATGTAGCGTGCTAGGCACATATCAGTTAGAAGATTGATCTGGAAAACTCCCATAGAGAGTAGTCCTAAAGATAGTGGAGCTATCAAAGCTCTTATACTATCTCGTTCTTTAGGAGGAGTTGTTGCTGTCCCTAAAAACTTCCTTACTCCAGGTACAGTAACAAACCATTCTAAAATAAACCCTATAACAAGAATCACCGACAACCCGACAATGCGTTGTCGTGGATCACTATGTCTCGCAAGAAACACTGTAAGAATCCAAAGTACATTAACAACAGCGGGCGCTAAACCAACGCTAAGAAATCTTTTCTCACAATGTAGCAAAGTAGAGTTTACCGTGTACATCATAAGAAATATTCCCGATGGCAGCAGAATCATCGTTAACTGCAGAGCATCAGCTGTATTGCCTTGGGCATAATATAGCCATATCCCCAGACCTATTTCGATAATTAGCGTAAATGCACACGCATTAAGACAGAAAAATCTTGAAAAGCTTCTAAAGAAAAATGCCGCGCGATTTGTATCTTGTGCTCTTAAGAATTCAAAGTGAGGGATGAACGCCAACCCTAAAATGGGTCCTCCAAGAATTTTCCTTAAAAAGAAAATTGTCCTGAATGCCAACCAAAAAGCTGCTACTAAAGGATCAGCTCCAAAATAGGCTGCCATAACAATTTCGCGTAACATTCCAGTTACACGACTACAAAAGGTTCCTGACAATAAATTAAAAAGTGAACTGGCTACTGATCCCTGGCCGTCTTTTTTATTCATTAAAATGTCTTACTCCCTTAATACTTGATTTATCCATAGCAGATAGAGATTTTTGGAGCATTAAAATGCAGGTATTTCCGCCTCCCCAAGTTCCCTTATTAGGTGCTCATACATCCACCGCTGGGGGCCTTCAAAACGCCATTTATGAAGGACAAGAAATTGGGGCTTCTACTATTCAAATGTTTACTGCCAATCAAAGACAGTGGCGTAGACGTCCCCTTACTGATTCTTTAATAAATTCTTTTAAAACAGCTCTTGAAGAAACTTCTCTATCTTATATTATGAGCCATGCTGGCTATCTAATTAATCCCGGAGCTCCCAATCCAGAGATCTTAGAAAAAAGCCGTATCTGCATACAGCAGGAGATTCAGGATTGTATATCTTTAGGAATCAATTTTGTTAATTTCCATCCTGGTGCAGCTGTCAATGATACTAAAGAAGCCTGCTTAGATAGGATTGTTTCAAGTTTTTCCTTGGTTGAGCCTTTATTTGAAGACTCCCCTCCTCTTGTCGTTCTTTTTGAAACCACTGCGGGTCAAGGAACCCTTGTCGGAAGTACTTTTGAAGAACTTGGCTATCTAATAGACAAACTTAAGCACAAAATCCCTGTAGGAGTTTGCATAGATACTTGCCATATCTTTGCTGCTGGTTACGATATTACCTCTCCAGAGTCTTGGAAGCAAGTACTCAAAAATTTTGATGATGAGGTAGGTCTATCATATTTAAGAGCTTTTCATCTTAACGACTCCATGTTTCCCCTCGGAAAACACAAAGATCGCCATGCACCTCTTGGAGAAGGAGACATAGGTATTGAAAGTTTTAAATTTCTTATGACTAATAAACATACTCGGATGATCCCTAAATATCTAGAGACTCCTGGGGGTCCAGATTTATGGGCCAAGGAAATTCGCCGATTACAAAGCTTTCAGAAATAAAAAAAAGAAATTAAAAGCGTCAACTAGGTTTAGTTGACGCCTCTCTTTTTGGAAGAAAGAAATTTTCTTTATGTTCTATGAGATAAGAACTCACATACAACAGAAATGTCAACAGGCAGAGGAAGCTGCGCTTCTATTTGATCTTGTTCTGGAGACATTAAAAGTTCTCCTTTGAAATTGCTCTTATCTATAGAAATGTAGGATGGCAAAGCACTTTCATCTTTATTTTCCAAAGATTCTTGAACTGACTGTAATTTTCTGGATTTCTCTTTTAAAGAAACTTGCATGCCAGGACGTAGGAAAAAAGATCTTCTATCTACTTTTTTCCCATTCACTAATACGTGACCATGAGAAACTAATTGCTGTGCTGCAAAAATAGTCTTAGCAAATCCCATACGATAAACTATATTATCCAGGCGACATTCAAATCTTTCTAAGAACATCTTTGTGACGCTGCCTTGCTTATTAATAACTTCTTTGAAAGCCTTAACAAGTTGCTTCTCTAAAATCATACCATAGCAAGCTTTTAACTTTTGCTTTTCCTCAAGCTGAAGACCGTAGTCAGACTTTTTCTTTCTCTGCATACCGTGCTGACCTGGAGGATGGGGCTTTTTGAGCAGAGGGTTTCGGCTTCTTCCAAAGATATTCGCTCCAAAACGCCTTGCTATTCTATTTTTAGGGCCACAATATCGAGCCATGTATTTTAGTCCTTTATTTAGTCCTTAGAAATTATTCACGCCTACCTGGTCTTTTTAGACGAAGATAGCGGCACTATTTTCGGTATAACTTGGAAGATTTTCTTCGCTAATTAAAGAAAAACGACTACTCATCTACTTGACAAAATACCAAAGAGCATTTTAGTTCCAATCCTAATTTTCTACAATGGAATTATTTCCGAGAATATGCTAGGGTATTTCTTATGAAAAAGAATTATTACGCTTTAGCTTATTATTATTTGACTCGTGTAGATAATCCTCAACAGGAAATTGCGCTGCACAAGGAATTATTTAAAAATTTAGATGTTTCTTGTCGTATCTACATATCTGAACAGGGAATTAATGGCCAGTTTAGTGGTTATCAACCCGACGCAGAGCACTACATGAACTGGCTAAGACAGCGTCCTGGATTTTCAAATGTAAAATTTAAAATTCATCATATTGAAGAAAATATTTTCCCTCGTGTGACTGTGAAATATCGTAAGGAGCTTGTTGCTCTTGGTTGTGATGTGGATCTTTCCACTCAGGGTAAACATATTTCTCCAAAAGAATGGCATGAGAAGCTAGAAGAAAATCGCTGTCTAGTTCTGGACGTAAGGAATAATTACGAGTGGAAAATCGGACATTTTGAAAACGCTGTTCTTCCAGATATTCAAACTTTCCGTGAATTCCCTGAGTATGCCGAACGGTTATCTAAAGAACACGACCCAGAAACTACTCCTGTAATGATGTATTGTACTGGAGGCATACGTTGTGAGTTATATTCTTCTCTCCTTTTAGAAAAAGGTTTTAAAGAAGTTTATCAACTTGATGGTGGTGTTATAGCTTATGGTCAAGCTGTGGGAACAGGCAAATGGCGAGGAAAGTTATTCGTATTTGACGATCGTATAGCAGTGCCTATCGACGAAGCAGATACTGACGTGGCTCCTATTGCCAAATGTTCGCATTGTGAGGTTGATTGCGATACTTATTACAATTGCGCTAATACTGATTGTAACAACTTATTCATCTGTTGTGAAAACTGCGTTGACTCAACAAAAGGATGTTGTTCTCAAGAGTGTTCTCAAGCACCGAGGATTCGCTCATTCTCACCATCTAGAGGAAACAAACCTTTTCGTCGTATGCATCTATGCGAAGGCACGGAAGAAAAGGAAGAAACCTCTAGTTGCTGTTGTTCCTGCTCACATTAAAAATTGATAAGTCTTTCCTTGAGCTAGGTTTCTTCAGTTTGGTTCAAGGATAGGCGATAAGTTTTTCTTCGATAAGAGACTTTATTGCATGACAGTTGAAGATTCTTAATATCAATACCCTGCTCTAGCAACACCTTAGAAAATATTTCAATATTCTCTTCTTTTCCTAAGCAAATTACACATAGATCGGGTTGTTTCTTTAGCAATACCTGCAAATGCTTAGCTTGCAAAACAGCCCAGGCTTCTTTCATGCTATAATCACTTGTTTCATTAAGATCGGAGATGACCGTGGGTACGCAGTAGGAAATTATCCTAGTTGTCCAACCTGGTTGTAATTTCTGATCTAATATTATGACGGTGCTACGTATAGTCTTTGGCAGCATAGCTAACACACGGCGCACTTCTTGATAAGAATGGGTGCAAACCATGTAACAAACAGGAACAATCGATTTAGGAAGTTTAAGATAGCTTCCCAGCTGCCTTACTAATACTGCGCTAAGTACCAAACGATACACTAGCTCTTTCCAAATCCATAGAATCCATAAACCTATACAGAAAATGATGATCCCGATATACAAGAAGCTCGTCTCTGGAGGCAAACTCAGGCCTGATCCTAAAATTCTTACGATCCCTGCGGCAATCAACACTCCGACAAAATCTAAAAAATTATTTGCAGCTAGAATTTGTCCACGCTTATGTTCGGGGCTAGCGTACTGTACATAAGCATGCAGAGGTACTTGATATACCCCACCTAAAAATCCTAAAAGAAGAAGGAAAAACATCACGCCAATTAAAGAACAGGAGACTGCATAAAGTCCCATGAAAGCAATGCCCAGACCTAAAGTCATGATAGGCACATAACCTAATTTAATGTCTTTCCCAGAAAGCCATCCTGTAATATAGGATCCAATCCCAACACCTAAAGCTACAAGAGGGAATAAATAACCTCCGTAATGCTTAGGGTAGCCTAAAGTAAATTCTACAAAAGGAATAATCTCTACTTGTGTATAAGCCCCAACCAGAAGGAAAAGAGCAACGAGGAAAATAGATAAGGTAAGGTAATGTACGTGACGTGTATCTTTCAAGATCTCCCAGAGATCTTTAAAACTTACGTAAGTGATTTTTTGACTGCGATTTTTAACATTGCTAGGTCGTATTCGTAGAGAAACAAATGTACTTATGATCGAAGAAACAACACAAAATGATGTTGAAAGTACATAACAATTGACTGCGAGATTCTTTGTAAGATCGACAAGTAAAGGGGCGAAACAGGATCCTAAAATACTTCCTGTATAAGTAACAGCAGTCATTACACCATTGGCTTTAGATAAATAATCTAAAGGCAACATCTCCGGAAGGATCCCCATTTTCGCAGGACCAAAAATGGCTGTATGACTTGCCATGAGGATTAAAACTACATAACCCCCAATTGCAGATTGTACATAGAAGAAATATAATCCCAGCGATGTACAGACAATCTCAACGAGGCGTGTAGCTAAGATAATATTTCGTTTCTGATACCTATCTGATAAACTTCCAGCTAAGGGTGCTAGCAATAGAAACGGTAAAGCAAAGCATAAACTTACGTAGGATAATATCTTCGCGTTCTCTGTTAAACTTTTTCCTTCAAGAAGGAAAAACACTAAAAGAAACTTGTAGAGATTATCATTTAATATCGTAAGAAAATGCGTTATTACTAAAGCACGAAAAGATTTTTTCTGTATTGATATATCCATGAATGCGACCAAACATAGTCAGGCAATTTTTAGCAACTCTCCCATTCACCTATTAGCTAAACTTGCAGAAGATCTATTTTCTACTTATCAACAGCCATTTACTAAAAGATGGATTCTTGTTGCCAATACAGAAATAGGGCATTGGTTACGTAGAGAACTTACTAATGCTACAAGTAACCACATTTTCATGGGGTCGACTATTTTCTCTTCTTCTGACTCCCTTGTCAAACATTTATTCGCTGAAGTTTGTCATGAAAAACCTTTAATTCCTGACTATATAACACTTCCTCTATTTATACACGAGTTGCTAAATATTACTCACCCGTCAGTCGATATTATACACAGTGAATCTCTACTTTCAGAACCTTCTTATAGCTCAACAAAGAATCTAGCGGGTATTTTTAAAAAATTTTACACATTCTCGCAAGCACCTTCTGAAAGTAATCACTATCATAAAGACTTGTTTTCTCAGTTAGATAGGAATTTTATTCCTACTGAGAAGGTTTTTTCTTCGATATTATCTTCTTTGGATTCTGAAAAACAAAATCGTTCTTTGCATATCTTCGGTTATTCTCATTTACCTAAGCACTTTGCGACTTTTTTTACGGAACTTAGTAACTTTTTCCCTGTTTATTTCTATTGTTTTTCACCAAGTCGGGAGTATTTCGGAGATTTACTTTCTGATAAATCTATTGATTTCCTATGGCGTCAGCTCATAGATCAACCTAATAGAGATGCTTGGGAACATTATGTTTTGGCCGATAGGCAAGCGCTGCTTGCTAACCTCTCTCATAAATCTCAAGCTTCTCAAAATTTCTTTTTAGACAAGGAAGTGCATTATTGCGAAGCTTTTGTAGCTCCTCAAGAAACAACATCTCTGGAAGTTTTACAAAGCAATCTATTTTACCTGCGCCCCAATTCCCCAGAGAGTACTCTAGATAAAGAACAAACTGTAACTATTAGCAAAGCTTTACATCCTTCTAGAGAAGTACATGAAGTGTTTTTAAAAATTTCTTCCTTGTTACATAAAGGTGTACATTCTGAAGAAATTTTTATTTTATCTTCTCAATTAGAAACTTATGAGGTGTTTTTAAAGGCAGTGTTTCAACCACACTTACCTTTATATTTTACTAATTCTACATCAACCTACGCTAGGGATTTAAAAGAGAAATTCTTACTTTTATCATCTATTATACAAACACAGGGCAACCTCTATCGCTTACTTCAACTGCTTACTCACCCACAACTACAAAATCCTATAGAGATAAGTAAGACTCCTCATCTTTTGAAAAGACTTTCTAGTGAGTGGGGAAAACTTTACAAAGGAAACGGAACCCATATCCAAAGCTTGGGTGATAATATTTTAAATGAATATCCTTTTGTTGAGGAATGTGGAAAGGTAAGCCAGATAGAAATCTGGGAACGTATTCTTCCTCTGCTTTACGATTTACAGAAATTTATAAATATTTACTCCACGAATATAGTCCAAACTTATGAAGAGCACTTCATCCACATTGTATCTTCCTTAGAATCGATCTTTATTTTGTCTTCTGAAGAACTATCCTTGATTGCCTCTCTTAGGAATTCTCTTTTCCCAACATTCTCCTCTTCAAAATGTTCCTTAGTATTTTTTACTGATTTTTGTTTGGATTTCTTTGATCGTTTCTGTGGCAATAGCCCTATTTATGACAAGCCTGGTCCTTATGTGGGTTCCTTAGGAGATTTAAGCTTCATTCCCAAAGGTTATACCTTTATTCTTGGGGCAAACAAACACACGCAGGCCATAGATCTGCTAGATCTTGTCGATACGACAACGCAAGAAGAACTCGTGTTCTCTTCTTCTGAAGATGAAGAAAATTTCCATTTCCTTCAGACAATAGTATCTACAAAATATGAACTTCATATCAGTTACCTATCTTCTGCTCATAATCCTGTTTTACCTAGTGCATACGTAAATTATCTTCAGGAAGCTTTAAATCTATCTGTCACTCATCTGTCTTCTAAAGCTTATGCTCCTTCTCTATTTTCTAAAGAAACTTTGGTACATGCCTCACAAGAGTATCATTACAAACTCGCACAGGCATTTTGCTCTACTAAAGAACCTCTGCCTTCTTTATTTCAAATTCCCAAGAATATTACGAATCTTCCAGTTCATTTATCAGTATCACAAATTCTTAAGGCAATTTCTTCTCCCTTGGATTTCTTTTTGAAATCTAACTATCATGTTTCTTTAAGATCTCCCACGATATTAGAAACTAGAGAAAAGCTCTTTCCAACAAAAAAGCAGGTTATGCTTTTTTGGGAAAATCAGCTTCTCTATACACCTGGAGACATTCCGAATAATTACCTATCTTCGTTTTCCAAAGAGATATTCACCTCTTACGATGAACTTATAGAAAAATGGCTAGAAAAAGCACGTTTAAATCCGCTGACAACACCGTATTCGGTAATTTTTTCTTCTTCTTTATTCCATGATCATCTTCATGACCAAGACCAAGTTCTTCCACCAGTTTGTGTAAGCATGAACAATAAAGAAACTTTTCTACATGGAAGATTCTTCGGGATATTCTCCAACGGTATATATTTATGTTCTATCGATCCTACAGCTAAGACAAGAAAAACAGTGAAAAAAATAAGATCCCTTCCAGAAAACTCTTTTGAAATGCAAAATTATTTGAAAGCTTACATAGCTATAGCGATGTTGCAACAATCCAATGCTGTTGCAAAACACGCAATCTTAAGAAATATTACCTCTCAAGACACTTTCGAAGATCTTCCACTACCTTTTTCCGATCCTGAGAAATACCTAAATCAAGTCCTGCAAGTATATCAGATGATGAAAGATCATCCTATTCCTTTAATTTCCTCTGAATGTTGGAAATTTCTAGATAATTCTGAGAAATTTCATGAAGCTATACGCACTACTATGGAAACAGACGCGAATAATCCTGCCTTATCGCTTTTTTGGAAATTTCACAATCGTGATTATCAAGATCAATTCACAATAAGTGAAGAGCAGCGTTTACTGATTCTTTCTCTATTTAGGGATACACATGAAACCGTTTGATATTTTTCATCCTCAAACATCTATTCATGGGAAATATTTCTTAGAAGCTTCTGCCGGCACAGGAAAGACATTTACTATTGAACAAATTGTATTACGTTCTCTTTTAGAAGGTTCTGTTCCACATATTGAAAATATCCTCGCAGTGACATTTACAAACGCTGCAACTAATGAATTAAAACTCAGAATCCAAGACAATCTTAAACACGCATTATCCCAGCTAAAATCTGCCCTTAAAGATCCCTCAGCACCTCTTCCTCCTTATCTAAAGGACACTTACGATGTAAAACAGCTTTACATGCAGGTGCGTAATGCTTTGGCGACTATAGATCGCATGGCGATCTATACTATTCATGGATTTTGCAATCATGTTTTACAGCGGCATTTTCCTGAAATGCAAATGACACAAAAAAATGCCGCTCTCACGCATTCACAATCTGTTTTCCATCACATTAGAAAATATCTATCTCAAGATCTCTGGCGCTCAGTTTTATTTCCTGAGCAATTTTACTTACTTGCAGCTAAATATAATTCTAATTCCAAACACACATCTTTTTTAACCGATAAGCTACTTTCTAGTTATACATTACAGACTTTTGAGCATTTATCTTCAAAAAGCTTTACTTTAGATTCACTGAAGTTGTGGCACAATTCTATTCGATTTAAAATACAAGACATCCCTGAGAAAGAATTTCTAGAGCAATTACTTCAGTATAAAGACAGCTTTAAAAAACAACCTTTTTCTATAGATGAAGATCTTCAGCTCTTTGTAGAATACTTGTACACTGAAGAGACATCCATACGCTTGTTTTCTTTCTCTAAAATTGCAGAAACTTTCCATCCTAAAAACCGTTTAGTACGCTATCAGCCGTCTAGAGCTTTTAGCTATATAGAAGAGACCTCTTGGCTTCACCATACTGAGCAATTTTGTAATATAGATCTCATCTTTAATACCCTACTTCGAGATTTGCAACTGTATTTAAAGAATCATTATACGTGGTGGCTATCTCCCGATGAGAGCATCTTGGCTTTAGAAGATATTCTGCTCTCCTCAAGATCTGAAGAAATCATAGAAGCTCTAAGAAAACGCTTTCAGTTAGTATTAATCGATGAATTCCAGGATACCGACAGGAAACAATGGAATATCTTTTCAAAGCTATTTGCAAATGATGCTTTCTCAGGATCCCTATTTCTAATAGGTGATCCAAAACAATCTATTTATGAGTGGAGAAATGCAGATCTCGCTACGTATCTAAAAGCTAAATCAACATTTCCTAAGTCCGCACAGCTGCATCTTATAAATAACTATCGCTCTACCGCACGACTTATGGAGGCGATTAACCTTCTCTTTTGTAAATGCTCACCATTTCTAGAAATCTCAGGTTATGAACCTATAGAATATCATCCCTTATGTCCTCAGAGCTCTGAACATTTCGATAATTCTCAGCATTCTCCTATACACTTCTTCTCCTATGATGATATTGCTGATCAGGCTGCATGGATTTCCCAGACTGCTTCTTCTTTACAGGCTACTCACAATATTCCATTGGGACGGATGGCAATTTTAGTATCGGACTCTACTCAAGCTTTTGATCTCATTACCCATTGTAGTATCCCTGTAGCATTTTCTAAGAACAAATCGATATTTCATCTTACTGAGACCTATTTGTTAACTCTAGCATGGCTAGAAGCTATTCTTCATCCAGAAAGTTACGAGAAAATACAAAGAGTATTATTAAGCAGTCTTTTCCAACATGATCTTAGCGATATTATAGAACAGAAAGAGCTCTACTCTACATATTTCTTTTCACTTCGTAGTTACATTTTTGATCATGGGATTTTAGCAACTTTTTATCACTTTATGACACTTCAAGGAGAAGCATTATTAAAAACACCACAAGGGGAGCTTACTTTCCAGGAAATGGAACAGCTTTGTGCTTACTTAGATACAATTTCTTCTCATCCCCAACATCAATTACTCTATCTACAATATTTCTCTGAAACTGGACGCTGGGAAGAAAATCTTTCTTTCTCTTCATATTCCGAAGATACAGAAATATTAAAGATTACCACCATTCACTCGTCTAAAGGATTAGAATACGATGTTGTCTTTTGCCCAGGATTGGATAAGTCTAAGAAAAACAAAAGCGCATCAGAATGGATACGGGAGATGTATGTCGCCTGCACACGAGCAAAAAAACAACTTTTTATCCCTATACAAAACTCTTCGAATTCACGACGCAATTCAGCACTGACGAACTATGTAAAACTTGAAGGTTCTCATAATTCTATTATTGATCTAGCACAACAGTTAGCAAAAGAACATCCTAATCTTTTTTCTCTATCAACTACAGAAACTGGCGCCAAATCCATCGAGCCTATTTATGAAATGATTCCACCAACCACTTTTACATTACCCATGGCTCCTGGTAGGCAAATCTTTTCTTTTTCCTCTGTAAAACTCATATCGGATAATGAAGTTTCTTTAGATAATGATGCAACAAAACTTGTAATTTCTTCCGTTCTCCCTAGAGGAAGAAAAACAGGAATTATTATTCATAAAATCTTAGAGAACATTTCACCAAATTTTAACATTCCTTTTTCTAAGATCTTATCCACAGTCACGCATTTCATTAAAAATACTCATTTAGAAGGCTATGAAGAAACTATCTCACAAAAGCTCGCAATAACATTTTCTTCTCCATTATCCTTTGCTACGAAATCTTTCTCTTTAAAAGATATCTGTCCTAATAAAATAGTCAGCGAAGAGTCCTTCTTATTTTCTAATAAAGAACAGTTATGGCAAGGAGTAATCGATCTATTTTTTGAACATGACGAGAAGTATTATATTATTGATTGGAAAACATCATTCTTAGGAGAAACAAGTTCAGAATACTCTCAAGAAAATCTTCTGAACTATATAAAAGATCAGAATCTTGATTATCAGGGTGCTATCTATACCCACGCAGCACAACGATTTCTTCAACAATTTGACATCACTAGCAATATAGAGATGGGATTTGTTTTTATCCGTGGTATGGATTCCGAAGGAAATGGATTTTTATGTCTATCGAATCAAAAAACATCTAATCCCACAATAGACCAAAAATATCCGGTCTATCATTAGGATTAAATTCCATAGCGGGAAGAATCAAAACAGAAGAGAGACTTGTTAAATCTTCGGCTAAAGATTTAGCTTCTATTTTATAAGAACATGCGCCCTCTCTAGGACGACAAACCTTGGTAATCTCCGCAACAAATAATCCTGGAGGAAACACACCGTCTAATCCTGTTGTGATTAAAATATCTCCAACATGAAGACTTTTTCCATTAGAAAAACAAAATCCCTCACCATGTAAAACTAGTGTTTCGTCTTTCCACAAAGGGCCGCCACTACCCGACAACGTACCACGTAAAAGTAAGGAGTTTTCAGCACCACATTGTATGGACGTATTTATCTCTTCTAACTGATCAATCTTTTCATATTTATCTTTTTCAAGAATATAGGAATTAGAAAGGCGTTCTAGATGTTTCGTAAGACTGTATATCTGATCTTTTACAATCCAGGCTTGTATTCCTCCACGAATAGCAATTACCGAAGGCTGCATACCTACATCAGTAATTAAACGGATGCGTGATTGCTGCTCTCCTACATAATCTACTAGACCAACAAGAACCTTGCCTGACAACACTGGAGAGTTTTTTTGTATTTTTTGATCTTTGCCTACATTGACCCAACAAGAACTTCCCCAGTGAGCGGGATCACGGTAAATAACGCGACTAGAAATTAACTTACGAAAATAAGGAGATAAGATCTCTGAAAATAAAGGAGGTGTATAATTAGCAACCTCATAAGCTTGTAAACGCTCCTCTAAAATAGCAATGCGATCTTTTAAGATAATATTCTCAACATCTTGAATAGCATAATCTGTAGAAGAAACATCAGTATGTTTAAAAAAAACACGCGCATGCAAAGCTATGAAATACTTTTGAATATTTTCATAAAAAGGTCTTGGTAAAGACCAACACAAAATAACACTCAGAGCAATCACTAAATAGACATATAGCCTGTTTTTCCTATGACGACGATAAGCAACAGAGCCTGCTGTTTTAATCGCAGAACGATGTCCATCTGATTTTTTAATCGCACACATATTTCTTAATATTGTCGTATTAACACAAGATCCAATCTCTCTTCAAGTTACATATATTACATTTAAAATATGTAACTTATAAGGTTTAACCCTTCGTTTTATGATAATAACGGGTAAAACAAAGCACAATTAAAACCTTAAATCGCCGCAGATTAAAATCACGCGCAGAAGTTTATCTGCGCTATCATTCACAAGTATTTTTAATCAAAAAAGAGAACTATTTAGATAGGTGTGATTATCAACACTTCTATCTAATCACGAAAACTAGGAAAGTTGATACGCTTCAGAAAAACTCTGAACTACATAATCTATATTTTGATCGGTAATTCCATTTAAGTTAAATCTAGCTCCACTCGTCGTATAGATCCCCTTCTCTAATCTTAGAAACAGTACCTGTTCTAGAGAAAACCCGGGATATCCGAAAAATCCCTTCTGAGAAAGGATAAAATCAAAAGAATGTCCTATATGATTTCGCATAGCCTGAACAAACCGCACTCGAATTTTTCCTAAAGAATTACGAATAGTATCTAATTCTGATAACCATTCTTTTTTCAAAGTAGCATTTGATAAAATTGTGGAAACAATTTTAGCTCCATGTCTAGGAGGAGAAGAATATTCACCACGAATTTTCTCTTCGAGACAGCTAGAAATCTTATCTAAATCATCATCAACCTTGCTATAGGCAGCAAAATACCCTACCCTCTCTCCGTAAAGAGAAAAATTCTTACTCGCACATGCAGCTACAAATACTGAATTTCCAGCTTCTATGAAAATCTCTATAGGACGTCTATCTTCTTTAATGCCCAAACCAAAACCTAAGTAAGCCGTGTCAAAAAAAGGCAGAAGTTGATGCTCTTTTATCATCTCAGCAAGACGAGTCCACATATTCTCATCAAGATCCATACCTGTAGGATTATGACAACAACACTGCAAAAGTACTAAAGAGTATTTGGGAGCTGATTTTAATACAGAAAGCATCTCATCAAAAAGCAGGGTTTTACTTTCTGAACTGTAATAAGGATATTTAAGAACCTCTAAACCTTGTTGAGCAAATATTCTCACGTGGTTTCCCCAAGTTTGTTCGGGAATGTATACCTTTCCTGAGGGATAGGCCATAGCAAAAATCTTAGCTCCTAAATGTAAAGCTCCTGTTCCCCCTAAAGCTTGAGCGCCAACAACACAACCAGAGTTTACACTATCACCAAAAACAAGTTTTTCCATTTCTTGATTGAACGCAGGCAACCCGCTAATGGGTAAATACTCTTTATTCATCTCGTCTTCTAAAAACAGAAATTGTGCCTTACGGACACTAGAAAAACCACCGTACGCCTTGTTAGGATCTTCATAAGAACCTATAACAAGATTCACCTTTTCCTCTCGCTCATCTTCTAAAAATACTTTTTGCAAACCTAAAATAGAATCAGGAGCAAACGTGGGTAACTGATTAAAAAAACTCATACTAAAGAAAATCCTTCGTATTAGAACAAAGATTGATTCTAAACCTTATCTCGTGATAATTTTATCTATTCGGGGTATTAGCTCAATTGGTAGAGCGCAACAATGGCATTGTTGAGGTCAGCGGTTCGATTCCGCTATGCTCCATTCTCCTACTATGCATCCCAAATAGATTGTATTCGACTTATCTTATATTTCTTTCCTTGAAATTGTAAGGTTGCTCCAACGCTTTTATCTAGCATTTCTTGAGCAAGTTTAGATTTTAAAGAGAGAATATAGTTATCAGGATCAGCATCCCAAGGACCAAGGATGGAATAAGTAATAAAATTGCCTTTTTCATCTTCTAAAGAAACCTTACAACCAACACCAACCTTATCAGTAAAAACAATATCCTTGGTCAATATTCTAGCTCGATTTACCTCTTCAGAAAGCACACGAATTTCTTCTTGTAAACGCGCACGTTTTTCTAAAGCAAATTTATACTCAGAATTTTCCCTAAGATCTCCTAAAGACCTTGCGTCCTCAATTTCTTTAGCATTATCTACCATTTCCTTACCAACAAGGGATTGAAGCTTATTTTTCATCTTGGTAAAGCTTTCTGGAGTTGTCCAAAGAATATCTTCCTCTACAACAACTGTGTTTTTCTTCAAATCAGGATGTACAACCTCAGCAAGACTTTGTAAAACATTAAGATCACTAGATGAAAACTGACTGCATTTTGTAGATAATAATAAAATCTCCTTTAAATAGGATAAAGGAGCACCTTCTATCATATTACGAACAACTAGATAACGCTGACTTATAAGGAAATTGTATATCTTTTTTCCTAATTCTTTTTGTGGTGTCGAAGCAACTTGGTACATAAATACCATAGCGGCTTCTAAAAACAATCTTTCGGTTTCCTTATCATTTGGATCAAAAATACCATCATCATGAGATCCAAGTTTGAGGAAAAACCAAGCAAAAACTTCAGGATACATCATAGGATGCTCAGCACACTCAAGAAGCTTTTTCTCGATTTTCTTACGATAGGAATCCTCACCTTTAAACACTTTAAAAGTAAGTTCTCTAAGAGCTGGAGATGTTGTAGAAAGAAAGATTTTCATGAAGACATTTTCCCAAACTGGAGAATGTTTCTTTATCAACATTAAGAATGCTTTTTGCAAAGCTACTATAGAAATATTATTAACTATAGAAATAATTTCCTCTTCAGGAAGAGAAGATAAGAATTTGCTATCTAAGCCCCTAGTTTTCTCACCTAAAAAATCAGAGAGTAGTAAATCTCTTTGAATTTCTAAAGACTGGTTATCTTCAATAGGAAGTGTTTGTAAAGCTTTGAGTACAATTTCCTTATTCTCAGGCTTTTTTAACTCACTATGCAAATCTCGAATAAATTGATAAATCTCAACAATCTTTCCAGAAATATCTTCAATTTGGGAAAGTCGAGTTTCTAACTGAGAAATTAAAGAATCTCCTCCAGGATTATATTTATAAGAATCCTTTATTGTTTTTGGAGCTACTATACGGGTATTTTTCTTGATCTTACTCTTTGTTGCTTGCCACCAACGATTCCATTCCGCTTCAGGAATAACTAAATCTACGAGATCATCTTTTATCTCTTTAGCTGTTCGTGGACCCAAGTCTTTAAGAAGGATTTCTATAACTTCTGAAGGATGTTCCTTAGCATAAGCTTCAAAACCATCTGGATCACCGAATCTTCGCGATAAAAAATGATTCTTATCTAAAGGAATCAAACTCTTAAATGCTGTTTCAAAGGAGATATCTTTAGCCATCATAACTCCCTCAAACTCTATGAGAACCTTCTGTTGAAGAAAAGATACACTCATAACTTCTCCAACACCCCACCCCCCAGAATGGAAGACGAAATTCCCCTCATGCAGATGCATCAAGAAATCAAAACGACTTAAACTATACTGAAACTCTCGGCCATCACGCAAACCAACAACCCTTAAAGCTTCATTAAAATTTTCTCGACCTTGATACTTCCTGTTTACATATTCGATAGCAGCATCATAAAACGGTTTAGCATTAGTGTTTTGAATATCCAAAACCAATTGAAGAACCTGATCTTTTTCTTTTCCATCAGGAATCCTTTCCCATAGAGGAAGAACTGTATCTGATATTTTACCAAACAAAGGTGCTAAAGATGAATATCTTACTTTTTCTAAGATCTGGACAAGCTCTGCCCCTCGTACCACATCGTTAAAACAATATTCTTCCCACAAATTAAAGAAACTTGAGGGTTGCTCTTCGTCTATTAAGACTTGCAACTTTTCTAGATAGTCCACGATGTCTCCCGTTTTTAACGGGAAATATACGCTTAACTATAAAAAAGAGCAATATCACAACACAAAATAATAATATTTGTTTTATAATAAATTAAAATTCACGGTGTATTAATGAATAGTAGTTCCGCGCAAAAAATAATAGATTCTATAAAACAAATACTAACTCTTTATAATATAGATTTTGATCCTTCATTTGGTTCTGCTTTATCTTCTAGCTCTGAAGTAGATTACGAATATTTGATGGAAAAAACCCAAGAAAAAATCCAAGAATTGGATAAACGTTCTCAAGAAATCCTTCAACAAACTGGGATGACTAAAGAACAAATGGAAGTATTTGCTAATAATCCCGATAACTTTTCTCCAGAAGAATGGTTAGCCTTAGAAAACATTAGATCTTCGTGCAACGAATATAAAAAAGAGACAGAAGCTCTAATTAACGAAGTTACAAAGGACTTAGGAGGAGAAATAGCAGCTCCAGATTCTAAGAAAAAAACAAAAACTACATCCTCTAAAAAAAATAAGAAAAAAAACTGGATTCCCTTATAAAAACGCCTATAATCCCTAAAGTATGAAAATTGAGATTACTCGGGGTTTAGATTTATCTTTGCAAGGGTCTCCTAAAGAGTCTGGGTTTTTAAAAAGAATAGACCCGACTTTGGTTTCTGTAGACCTGCGCCCATATTCCGCCTTAGCTTTAAAGCTTAAGGTGGAACAGGATGATGTTATCTCATCGGGATCACCTATTGCGGAATACAAAAACTTTCCCGGCGTCTTTATTACGTCTCCAGTTTCTGGAACCGTAAAGGAAATACGTAGAGGAGAAAAACGTTCTCTTTTAGACGTTGTTATCAAAAAAACTCCAGGACAAAATCTAACAGAATATTCTTACGATTTATCCAAATTATCACAGAAAGAGCTTCAAGAAGTCTTTAATAAAGAAGGACTTTTTGCTCTTTTTAAACAACGTCCTTTTGATATCCCTGCTCTTCCCACTCAAACTCCTAGAGATGTTTTCATAAATCTTGCAGACAATCGTCCTTTCAGACCATCTACAGAGAAACAACTCGCCGTTTTTTCTTCTAGAGAGGAAGGGCTTTATGTTTTTAATGTTGGGGTTCGCGCAGTAGCTAAACTTTTTGGCTTATGCCCCCATGTTGTTTCGACTGATAGACTAGTAATTCCTGAAAAAGACCTAAAATCTATAGCACATTTGCATAAAATTACTGGTCCTTTTCCTTCAGGATCACCCTCTACACATATTCACTACATAGCACCTATTACCAGCGAAAAAGATATTGTCTTTACCATATCCTTCCAAGAAGTTCTAACTATAGGACACCTATTCCTAAAAGGAAGAATTCTAAATGAACAAGTCGTAGCTCTAGCTGGATCTGGTTTAAAATCATCCTTAAGACGTTACATTATAACAACCAAGGGTGCGGATTTCCAAAGTTTACTTCCCCTAGAAGATATCTCCTCAGATGTATCTTTAATCTCCGGGGATCCTCTAACAGGAAGACTTTGTGATAAAGAAAGTCTTCCCTGTCTTGGCATGAGAGATTCTACAATCTCCGTAATCCCTAATCCAAAAACACGACAAGCTTTTAACTTTCTCAGATTAGGAATTAATAAACCTACACGTACAAGAACTTACCTTTCTGGGTTCTTAAAAAGAAAACACACTTATATGGATCCAGATACTAATCTCCATGGCGAAACACGTCCTATCATAGATACAGAGATTTATGATAAAGTGATGCCTATGAAAATCCCTGTAGTACCTTTAATTAAAGCTGTAATTACTAAAGATTTCGAATTAGCGTGTATGTTGGGATTCTTAGAAGTTTGTCCTGAAGATTTTGCTCTTCCAACCTTCATAGATCCTTCAAAAACAGAGATGTTAACAATAATCAAAGAATCTCTAAAACATTACGCTAAAGAAACAGGTATCTTAAATCCAGAAAGCGAAGATTCAGAGTAAAGTTCTTCGAAGAACCTAAATTTTCAAAGAAGATATCATCTCTAAAATTAATGGAGTTGCATAAGAAATGATCATATCAGCTCCCGCACGTTTTATAGCTATTAAAGATTCATAAAACATTGCTTCCTTGTCCAACCATCCCATCTTTACTGCTGCTGATATCATAGCATATTCACCACTAACTTGATATGCTGCTAAAGGCAAAGCTGTAGAATTTCTTACTCGATGTAAAACATCAAGATATAATCCTGCTGGTTTTATCATCAGCATGTCCGCGCCTTCCTGTTCATCCAAAGAGCATTCTAATAAAGCTTCTAAAACATTCTTCGGATTCATCTGATAATTTCGTTTGTCTCCAGATTGTAAATGTGATCCTAAAGCATCTCTAAAGGGATTATAGAGAGCTGAAGCATACTTAACGCTATAAGAAAGAATTAAAGTATTGCTCCATCCTGATTGATCTAGCTTTGAGCGAATATGTGCTACTCTACCATCCATCATATCACTAGGAGCTACAACATCAGCACCCATCTCGGCATGCAGTGTAGCTATATTTCCAAATATACGAACACTTTCATCATTTAATACTTCCCCCTGATCAACAATACCGTCATGACCGTGGGTGGTATAAGGATCTAAAGCAATGTCACTTATTAAACATAAATCTGGAAAAGCTTTTTTTACCTCATAGATACTCTTGCAAAGGATATTTTTAGGGTTAGAAGAGTATGATCCATAAGAATCCTTAAGATCATTAGAAATTACAGGAAAAAGAATCACTGCTCTTAATCCTAAAGAACATAATCTTTCAATCTCTTTTAAAAGAAGATCTATACTCCACCTATAAACACCTGGAAGACTTTCTATTTCCTCACAAATATTTTTTCCCTCCTTAACAAAAAAGGGACAGATGAAATCTTGGGGTAATAAAGACGTTTCAGCTACCAAATCTCGGATAGCCACAGTTCTTCTATTCCTACGCGGACGTCGAAGTAATGCTAATGAGCTCATTTTTACAATCCTTCAACACTTTCCACACCTTCAGAAAAAGATAGAGTATTTATATAAATATTACTTCTTCTTCTTTAGGGGGTGTGGAAAATGTTTAAAACTCGATTTATAGAGGGAAAATTTAGTGGTTAACCTGTTTAAAACTTTGTTAAAATATTGTTCACTTTGTAAATAAATCGAGATTTTGCATGTTTGTGAACACAAGATCAACCATTTTTCAACAGGATTTTTAAGCAAAAACGTTTTTGTTTTTTTCTAATCCATGTGGCAGTCTTTTTAATTTTTGAGGTTTTTCATGTTGAGCAGAGATGATGAGTTTTCTTCAGAACAAAAGAAAAGTTTGTCTCATTTTGTTACCAACCTAGAAACAAATATTTTTGCTTTGAAGAATCTCCCTGAAGTGGTTAAAGGAGCTCTATTTTCTAAGTATTCTAGATCTACATTGGGTTTGCGTTCTTTGCTGTTAAAAGAGTTCTTGGAAGGCGAGGGAGGAAACTTCTTAGATGATTCTAGTGTGGATTTTGAATCCGGAATACACAAAGCTGCTGATTTTTATAGACGAGTTCTTGATGGTTTTGGAGATGATTCCATAGGGGAATTGGGTGGTGCTCACCTTGCTATAGAAAACGTTTCCATGCTTGCTGCAAAAATATTAGAAGATGCTCGCATCGGGGGATCTCCTTTAGAAAAGTCTTCTAGGTACGTTTATTTCGATCAAAAGGTAAAAGGGGAGTATTTATACTACCGTGATCCTATTTTAATGACCTCGGCCTTTAAAGATGTATTTTTAGGCACATGTGATTCCTTATTCGATACGTATACGGATTTGATTCCTAAAGTGCGTTCGTATTTTGAAAAGATTTATCCAAAGGAAGCGGAAGTTTCTCAATCTGCTTACACAATTTCTTTAAGAGCAAAAGTTCTAGATTGTTTACGTGGTCTTCTTCCTGCAGCAACTTTGACGAATTTAGGATTCTTTGGTAATGGAAGGTTCTGGCAAACTTTGTTACACAAAATTCAAGGACACAACCTTACGGAAATACGGCAAATTGGTGAGAATTCTTTAACAGAGTTGATGAAGATTATTCCATCTTTTGTAAGTCGTGCTGAATCTCATCACCATCATCATCAAGCCATGTTAGGTTATCGACAGACTCTCAAAGAGCAACTAACAAGCTTAGCTGAGAAATTTAGTGAAGGTTCTTCACCATCTAAACAAACAGGAGTGCATTTAGTTTATGGAGATCCTGAGGGAATTTATAAAGTAGCTGCAGGATTTCTTTTTCCTTATTCGGAGCATACTTACGAAGAGCTTATTAATATCTGCAAGTCTATGCCGAGAGAAGATCTTACCAGAGTTTTAGAAGCTGGATCTTCATCAAGAGAAAATCGCCGACATAAATCTCCAAGGGGATTGGAGTGTTTGGAATTTGGATTTGATATTACTGCTGATTTTGGAGCTTATAGAGATCTTCAAAGACATAGAATACTCACTCAAGAACGTCAATTACTCACAACACATCTTGGATATCATATTCCTGAGCAATTATTAGATACTCCTATGGAAAAAGATTTCAGAGAAGCTATGGAAAAAGCTGAAGAAGCTTACAACCAAATCTCTGTAGAATTCCCAGAAGAAGCTCAATATGTTGTTCCATTAGCTTACAATATACGCTGGTTCTTCCATATTAACGGAAGAGCTTTACAATGGCTTTGTGAACTACGTTCACAAATTCAGGGACATGAAAATTACCGAAAAATTGCCATAGATATGGCCAAAGAGGTAATTGATTTTGATCCGACATACGAAATATTTTTTAAATTTGTAGATTATTCTGAGTGTGATTTGGGAAGGTTAAAACAAGAATCACGAAAAAGATCTTCCTAATGATTTTTTAAATATAATCTTTGCGTTTACAGGAACCATAGAGGTTGGTATTTTTATTACTTTCCAAGACGAAGGTCATAAAATGAAAAACCTTATCGATAATAACTTAGTTAGATTTAAAAATATTTCTAAAACTAAGCAGGGAATTTTTGTGAATTTCAAGGTCAAGGGAGAGAAAGGGGGAGCATCTTTTACAGCTTCTATAGCAGTAGATATTGAATCAGCAGACGTATCTGCAGGAGATACTTTAGAAACTATTATTGAAAGATGTGCTCAAATTGGTGTTGCAGAATTTAAAAAATGCGAATTCCAATTCGAAGGAATAACCTGTTTATAAGATTGAATTTTCCTGGGTGTAGCGCAGCCTGGTAGCGCACTTGCATGGGGTGCAAGGGGGCGGAGGTTCAAATCCTCTCACCCAGATTTTTTATACATCTATTTCTTTTTAATAATCTCGAATGCCCATATATTCTATAAGCATTTCTAATTCTAAAGTGTCTTTCAAACCATATTGTCTAAGATGATTGAGCAAGCTAATACACTTATCCATGGAAGTGTTTAGAAGTTCTTTGGCAGCATCTAACCCAAATAACAACGCATAATTTAATCCCACATCTTGACCATCTTGATGGATATCTAAAATATCATCCTTCATTTGAAATAGAAGACCGAAATTTTGAGAAAATTCGATTATTTTAGGAACACATAAAGAATCACCACCACCAAATAACCAACCAGAGACACAAGCTATTTCAAAAAGAGCACCTGTTTTCTTGTTAATGATAGATTGGACATACTCAGGACCGTCATTTTTAAAGAACATGTCTTCATATTGTCCTCCTAGAACACCATTAACACCAAAGTTTTTATCAGTAACATCGGAGATAATGTCGTAAGCAATATCTACTTCTTTAGGATCGACACCTTGAGATTTAAGCTTCTTTGCATTTAAACGAATGCGAGAATACGCAGCAGGAATCAAAGCATAAGAAGCTAATAAGGCGGAAGCTTCATCAAAAGCTTTATGTACTGTAGGCCGTCCACGACGCTCATCGTCATCATCCATACAAGGGAGATCATCAGCAATTAACGTAGATGTATGAATGAATTCTATAGCTAAAGCGGAGTCCAAAACATCCCTGTTCATACCGAGACCCTTAGCAATCATACACACTAACATAGGACGAATACGCTTTCCACCACTTGTTAGAGAATATTCTACAGGAGCACGTATAGATAATCCTTTAGACCCAAATTCTTCCAAAGAGTTCTCAATACCTTTTTCTATCTCTACTCGGTAAGTTTCGAATACATCCATAACGACCATAACACTTCCCCTAAATTAGATTACTTGTCCGGGATAAATTGTTGTATGAGCAGAAATACAGTGCCCAGGATTAATAACTGTGTTGCATCCTATAGAAACTTTTTTACCAAGAAAAGCTCCTACTTTTCTTAATTGAGTATCTATCTTACCTTCTTCATAGGTAACGGAGATATTTTTTCCATCAAGACGGAAGTTCGCGCAACGTACACCGGCACCAAGATTGACTTCTGAGCTTAAAACGGAATTTCCTACATAAGCAAAATGTCCTGCTTTAGCATAATGACCAAAATAGGCATTCTTTACTTCTGTGCAGTGTCCGATCACACATCCGGTTCCAGTAATTACACCACCTCGTAGATAGGCGCCATGGCGTATTTCTGTTTGAGGACCAATGATGCAAGGACCAACAATATAGGCCCCAGACTCTACGTAAGCACCCTCTGCAATTTCTATGCTTTCTATATTTTTTAAAAAAGCTCCGGATTCTACAATACCGTGAATCCCCGAGAACGTGTGTGAGGATAATTTTTTATCTATTAATGCTAAAATATCCCAAGTATAATACGCTTCTGTAATGAGTTCTGGAAAAGGGAAATCTTCAGGAGAAAATAAAACAGATGCAAATATCATGGCAGGTCATAGCTTTTTAGGATATTGTCTAGTTATGACGATTTAGTGACAAGGAGTAATCAAGAGCTATTTTAAGGATGGGTAGGTATTGGTTCGTTTCCTGAGGGATGAGTTAGGTTATCATTTTCTGAAAATAAATAACCAACACCGCGGATTGTAGAGATTTTTGAGCCATAGGGCCCTAGTTTCTTTCTTAATGAAGCAATATGAACGTCAACATTTCTAGCTATAATTTCTTTGGTATTTCCCTTTATTTCTTCTAGCAAATGTTTTCTTAAACACAATTGACCACGATTCATAAGCAGTCTTTTTAATATTCCTGCTTCTGAAGGAGTTAAATGTACGGTTCCTTGAGGGGAATCTATAGAAAGGCTTAAAAGATGAAAAATTCGATCACCAAAAGAAATGGATTCAGGAATGGCATGTTCGAAATGATGATGATTACGTAAGAAAGCTCGAATAACAGCATCTATAACTTTAACTGTTATAGGACGAAGTAAATAACCACTCGCGCCGTTATTCAGGATTTTTACGATAGCTTCTTCTTCAAATATATCAAATAATACAACTAAATCTATGCCAGACGGAATCTTATTAGAAAACATAACTTCAGGGAGAAGTAAGTATTCACAGAAAATCAAATCAGCTTCTGATGTATCTGTAAGTGCAGAAGAGATGACAATTCTATACTCTATATTCTGAGCAAACTCTTTTAGTTGCAAAGATATACTACTGTCTTCTGTAACAAATAATATAATTTTATCCGTAAGCATGAGCAAACAAGGTAGGCTATATTATTTGAGTAACTAATACAAAATCTTTTATTTTTCAAAGATCCTTTACAGTTTTTTAATTTTTTTCTGATTAAAAATAATTTTGCATAAAGACAACTCAATATATATAATTTAACTTTAACAAGTTAAAAAATTAATTAAAACAGACGGTTTTAAACAAAGCCAATAGAGGCTCTAATGGTTCGCTATATAGTGTTTTGCTTATTTTTTCTCTCATGCTTCTCTATGGGAGGGGGATTATATTTTATATGTTCCTCGCGCAACCCTTCTGTAACATCATCTGAAAGTGCAAAAGCTGCAGCGTTGTGGGTTGACGGTCAAAAAGAGCAAGTAGAGTCTTTTTTACACCGCTTACTCCCGAGCCAACAACGACAATGCCTTCTCTGTTTCCAAGGATTTATTCTGCAAAAACAGAAAAATATGAATCAGTCTGAGAAAATTTTTTCTAAGATTTACGATGAAGTGGAGAATACGCAGTTTTTGTTTAAAGAAGAAGTGATAGGCGGACGTATTCTTAACGCCTTTTTCTCTGAGGATATAGACCAGATGGAGGTTTTAATCGGTACTTTGCGCAAGCAATTTGTAAAATCTATCTATATTCCTTTGTTTGAGTTTCTTTTAAATTATAAACAAGAACATTTTGACAGAGCTTTACAAGCTTTATCTGTATGGAAAAATCAGTTAAAGGATTCTGAATCTTCTTTATTAGATTTAAATATACAACAGTTGTTTTCTGGTTTCTTTCTAGAGAATATAGAAGCACACTGCTTGATAGAATTAGGCGAGTTTTCTGAAGGAAGAACTATTCTTAATTATATTATTCAGAAGTTGTTAAAGAGAGAATGTGATTGGGATTCTGAAGCTTATGATTATGCTGTTTTAATGTTAAGCAGGAGTTATTTTTTAGAACTGAAACAATCAAATTCTTGTAAGATCTATCCAGATTATTATGAAATGATTCTTTTCTATAAGAAGAAAGTTCATGCTATAGATCAAAGATCTTATGAAAAATTCATTCCTCAAGAAGAACTATTTTCGATGCTTGTAGAGCATCTTTTTATTGTTTCTGAAGAGCGTCGAGCTCCTTTGATGCAGATAATTAAGAACTGGGAACGTTTTTATTTTAATCCTAACTATGACTTAGTAATTCAACCTTTAGTGGATAAATTTTTCTCATCTCCAGAACAAATTACAAATCTCTGCAATTCTATAGTTTTTTTTGAAATAGGGCCTCTTAAGAAACGGCTTATAGATGCTTTTGGTGTGATTTTATCTGAAAAAGTACGACAAGTACAAACTACCAAAGCACAACAAACTCTTTCATTGTTAAAAACTTTAGATTCGGATTTGTGGGTGAGTGAAAAGTTGATCATCTCTCCCGATGCTCTTCAAGATATTATTTCTCACGATGATTCTAACTATACTAATTTGAGGAAGTATCTTAATCTTTGGGAGGCGATACAGTCTTACGATATAGATAGACAGCAGCTTGTTCATTATTTGATGAAGGGAGCTAAGCAACTGTGGAATCAGGGAACTTGTGATGATAAAGCTCTGAATCTACTGCATCTCATTCTACAATTCACAAACTATGATATAGAAAGTGAAAACATCGTTTTCCTATTTATCAAGCAAGCGTACAAACAAATGTTATCAGGACATGCTATTACGCGTTTGTTGAAATTAGAAAATTTTATAACAGACGTTGGTTTAACTCCCATAACGATATGCGAAGAAGAAATAGCAAACTTTTTAGCAGATGCTGAATTTTTATATACTCAAGGGGAATACAGTAAGTGTTACTTTTATAGTTTGTGGCTTACTAAGATTGCTCCATCACCTTTAACTTATCGTTTGTTAGGATTATGTCTTTTAGAAAATAAGTGTTATTTAGAAGCTTGGGATTGTCTATACTCTCTACCTTTAAATGAACGTGTATACGATTCCAAGGTTCAGAAAGCGCTAGCATTATGTCAAAAACATCTACCCAAAGATCTCGGAGCTAGTTATAAAAGAGGGTAAAACGCATAAAGTTTATGCTTCCATTAAGCCTAGATGTTTCACACATTCTTCACGATGTAGTTCAACAACAACTTGTTTTACCTTTAGACTTGGCTTTTGCTAAGAAATATATTTCTCAAGATTCAAAAAAATCTTTTGCATTTCTTGCTCTTTCTTCCGCTCTTTGGCGTTGTGGTTATCCTTTTCTCAGTATAGAAAAAAATAGACTATTTCCCTCTTTATCAGGAATTTCTGAAAAACTATTTTATGAATATTTTAAAGATCTTCCAGAGGACATTTGTTCATCTTTATTTGTTATAGAAGATAATAAAATTTATCTGCGTTCTTTGTATTTGGTTCGGGAAAAGCTTTTCAATAAGCTTTCTTTATTATCACAAGCCTCTCCACGGTATAATGTAACTACAGAGCTCCTCCCTAATCTATCCTCAGAACAAAATACTGTTTTTCAAAAAGCTATTAATAGTTGTTTTTCTTTGATTTGTGGCGGCCCTGGAACAGGGAAAACGTTTCTAGCTATACAGATGATACTCACTTTAATTAGACGGTATCCTGGAATTCGTATTGCTATAGTTTCTCCTACGGGGAAAGCAACTTCGCATATCCGCCATATACTCTCTAAACATAATATTTCTGAGGACAGCGTTACGATCCAAACAATACATAGGTTTTTACAAGAGCATGTCTATAATCAGTGTAGTTCCGTAGATCTATTACTTGTTGATGAAGGTTCTATGGTGACGTTTAACCTTTTGCACAGTCTAGTAAATACATTATCGGGAGAAAATAAGGGCGGAAAAATTATCGCAGATAATTTAATTATATTAGGAGATGAAAATCAACTCCCTCCTATCGGAGTAGGTGCTGGTAATCCACTTCAGGATTTGATAATGCGTTTTCCTGAAAGAGCTTTGCATCTTCAGGTTTCTCATAGAGCAAAAACAGATCGAGTACAAAGTTTTTCTAAAGCGATTTTAGAAAAACAAACGATTCCTTTTACGCCATTACCTCCTATATATCCCGCAATTTCTATGATTAAAGAGGCGTTTATAAAAACACCCTCATCTCAAACGCAATTATGTATTTTAACACCTATGCGTCATGGCCCATGGGGATATTTACGCCTCAATGAGCTAATCTTTAATGAAATGCAAAAAACACATCCTCATTTACCCATTCCCATTATGATTACAGAGCGTTATGAAGCTTGGGGATTGTTTAACGGAGATACGGGATTTCTCTGTCCAAAAACACAGAAGTTATTTTTTCCACATTGTCGCTCTATAGATTCTAGGGAGTTTTCTTATTACACCTATAACTATGCTATGTCGGTGCATAAGAGTCAGGGGAGTGAATACGATGACGTGATTGTTATCATTCCCAAAGGATGTGAAATTTTTGATGTGTCTATTCTCTATACAGCAATCACACGAGCTAAACACGGTGTATCTGTATGGGCAGATGGTGAAACATTGAATAAGATTATAAAAAAACCCCACAAGTATACTTATGGGGTAGAATAAACGATTCTTTTGAAAAAGATTTTTATTAACCAATAAAATCCTGAACAAAATTGAGTACTGAAGACATCAACCAGAAAATACCGATAATAAGTAGAGAATGAGGTCCTAGTAAAGCAGGAGCAAAAGAAAATAGTAAACTCATGATATCTCCAAGCAAATCGACTATATTGCAAAGTAAGGAGAAGAATTTTTCTCTTAATGTTTGACGACGCTCTGCAAAATCTTCAGCTGAGGATTCACTGTTTACTGAGCGTATAGCACCAACGATATTTACCATATCATCAGCAGCACCGCAAGCTGAACTAATTGCTGACAAGCTTGTAGCAACTCCTCCTAAACCTTTCGCATGTTTACCCAGAGCCATAAGTTTTAAATCACCGCCCATGAAGCAAACCGAGCCTGTTGCTTTCGAAGCTAGGCGAGTAATTTTACTTGCAATAGAAAGGGGAGATCTTAGCGTACGCCCGATGATAATCTCATATTCTCCATTTCCCTTGTGTCTGGTTGTTGTTTTGATCGCGAAGTTTCCGCTGGAGGAATCAACTTCGTAGAACATGGCGCCTGTTACAAGTTGAGAAAACAATGCGAGAGTGTCCGCACAATTATTTATTCCCGAAGCTATTCCACAGGCGTCCTCTAAAGAAGAAAGTTTTGTTAGAGCGCCTGAAGCACCTAATCCTATCGAGGTTTTAGCGATCATTGTAGAAGAACCAACAACTCCAATCATATCTCCTAAGAGATTTATGCTATCATGAAGTCTTCCTGCCTCCTTCCGTACCTTGTTACCACATGTCTTCAAAACAGGACTTGAAAAAAGACTAGATGATGATAGAAAAGAACAAAATTTAGTACAGGAGGGGGCGGTCATAATTACCTACAAACGATTAAAATTATATTTTTGCATTAGCTCTTAAAGTAGCGCGTGATTTGATTCGAGCTGCTTTATTGTGTTTAAAAATACCTCTTTTTACAGCTTTATCAGTAACACTGTAGACTAACTGTAATCCAGAAGTGATAGTTGCTTGATCACCAGCTTTTAAAGCTGTTTCAAATTTTTTCATCATAGTTTTTACTTTTGACTTAAAACTTTGATTGATCAAAGTGCGTTTTTGCGCAGTTAAAATACGCTTTTCTGCAGAAGGTCGCTTTTTTGGGCCGCCCTTCTTAGTTGTTTTTTTTGGTGCCATTATTACTCCAAAACTAAGACTTTTTTAATGCAAAAGAGTGAACTTGGGTCTTATCCTTCAAGATAAGACTTAACAATTGTAATATACTGTCTTGCAGTAAGGTCAGGATTGTAAAATAAAGAACAATAAAAAGGAATAAAAACAGAGGGAAATAGTCGGTATTTTATGGGAGAGATAAATAAACTTTTATGCGAACATAAAAAAATAGAACTAATCATGTGGTTTTTTCTAAAAAGGCTTTGATGGTAAAAATATATTTTTACGAATTCATGACGCAGGGATTTGAATTTTTATGTCGTTTGTGAAAAAATTTTTTCACCCCATTTCTCGATATTACAACTACCTATTCCCCGTAGCCGCGTTTCTCTTTCCCCTCATTTGTTTACCCTTTCTCTCAACTTCTCAGAAGAAATATAGTTATTTTATTTTTTTAATTGTTTCTTCTTTGGGGTGGTTTTTTTCCATCGGACTTAGAGAAAAACAGTTAAAAACGGCTGCTAGTCAATTATTGCAAACTAAGATTCGTAAAATTGTTGAGAAAGATGAGGGTTTAAGAAAGATTTATGAGTCGGTTGAGGAGCGCCAACATGAAAGCCAACAGTTAAGATCTCAAAATCAGAAGCTTCTCAATCAATTACTTCAGGTTCGTGATGTATTTATGAGAACTAAATCTGATACTCAAAAGTTAGAGGGTTTAGTAGCTCGTTTAAGAGAAGAGAATCAGTGTTTACAGCTGCAATTAGATGCGCTATCTCAAGAATGTCGAGAAAAGGAAGAAGAAAGCCAACAGCTAAATCGTGAACTTGCCGATGCTTTAGCTTATCAGCAAGTCCTTAATGAAGAGTACCAAGCGACTTTTGCGGAGCAGCATAATATGTTAGATGTGAGGCAAGTGTATATTGGAAAGCTTGAGTCAAAAGTGCAAGATTTAATGTGTGAAATTCGCAACTTGTTACAGCTCGAGTCTAATTTTGTAGAAAGTTTGCCTAAACAAGCTGCAGCTAATTCTCAGGAATTGCCTAAACAATTATTTTCAGAATTAAAAAAAATAGCTTTTAAAGTGGAAAATGCGGAGGCAGCATCCTCTTTGACAGCCTCTCGTTATATAAGATCTGAATCTTCTGTGCACAACTATTCCTTGGAATGTCGTCAATTATTTGATAATCTTAGAGAAGAAAATCTCGGAATGCTTTTTGTATATGCTCCACAATCACAAAGGGCAGTTTTTGCAAACTCTTTATTTAAAACTTGGACTGGATATGGAGTGGAAGATTTCTTAAACGCGGATGGAGATGTTATTATTTCCGGTTTACCCCAATGGGAAATAGATCTTCGTTTACATGATCGACAAGAACGATCTGGAAAAATAATAATCAAAACAAAAAATCATGGTCAAATTCCTTTTTACTACTGCTTAACTATTTTAAATAAAGGCCCACTACATAATCATATTTTGGGAGTTCTTTATCCGGTACGTATGGATGCTCTTCGTGGATAGACCTATCATCGATCATGCTTATTAAAAATCCCTAGATTTCCTATCTTTCTTTGGCTAAACTATTACCCAAAGGCTAGGGCCCTATTATTTTGTTGCAACCCAATAATTAAATGCTCATGAATACACAAAATGGCCAGGCTACGGAAGCGGCTCATGAAGAAGAAGCTCAAAAAAAGCTAGAAGAACTAGTTTCTCTTGCTAAAGATCAGGGCTTTATCACTTACGAGGAGATCAACGAGATCCTTCCTATGTCTTTCGACACGCCTGAACAGATTGATCAGGTGCTGATCTTCCTTACAGGAATGGATATCCAAGTCCTGAACCAAGCAGATGTAGAAAGACAAAAAGAAAGAAAAAAAGAAGCCAAAGAGCTTGAGGGTTTGGCTAAACGTACAGAGGGCACTCCAGATGACCCTGTACGTATGTATTTGAAAGAAATGGGAACGGTTCCTCTTTTAACCAGGGAGGAAGAAGTTGAGATTTCTAAGAGGATAGAAAAGGCTCAAGTTCAAATCGAACGTATTATTTTGCGTTTTCGCTATTCTTCAAAAGAAGCTATTTCTATTGCTCAATATTTGATCAATGGGAAAGAGCGTTTTGATAAAATTATTTCGGAAAAAGAAGTAGAGGATAAAGCACATTTTATCAAATTGCTTCCTAAGTTAATTACTTTACTTAAGGAAGAGGATGTATATCTGGAATCTCTTCTTTTAGCGTTGAAGCAAAATGATTTATCAAAGCAAGAAATTGCAAAGTTAAATGACAATTTAGAAAAATGTCGTATTCGTACGCAAGCTTACTTGCGTTGTTTCCATTGTCGTCACAATGTCACTGAAGATTTCGGTGAGGTTGTTTTTAAAGCGTATGATTCTTTCTTACAATTGGAACAACAGATCAATGATTTAAAGGTTCGAGCAGAAAGAAACAAATTCGCAGCAGCAAAATTAGATGCTGCTAAACGTAGATTACATAAGCGTGAAGTCGCTGCAGGAAGAACACTGGATGAGTTCAAAAAAGACGTGCGTATGTTGCAGCGTTGGATGGATAAAAGCCAGGAAGCTAAAAAAGAAATGGTAGAGTCTAATCTGCGTTTAGTGATTTCCATAGCTAAAAAATATACCAACCGCGGCTTATCCTTCTTAGATTTGATTCAGGAGGGTAATATGGGCTTGATGAAGGCTGTAGAGAAATTTGAATACCGCAGAGGATATAAATTTTCTACTTATGCCACTTGGTGGATCCGTCAAGCTGTTACTCGCGCTATAGCAGATCAAGCGCGAACTATTCGTATTCCTGTGCACATGATTGAAACTATAAATAAAGTTCTTCGTGGTGCTAAGAAATTAATGATGGAAACAGGTAAAGAACCTACTCCAGAAGAATTAGCCGAGGAATTAGGATTGACCCCCGATCGGGTGCGAGAGATTTATAAAATTGCTCAGCATCCAATTTCTTTACAGGCAGAAGTAGGTGAAGGAGGCGAAAGTTCTTTCGGAGACTTCTTAGAAGATACTGGCGTAGAATCTCCTGCAGAAGCTACAGGCTATTCAATGCTTAAAGACAAAATGAAAGAGGTTTTAAAAACTCTTACAGATCGCGAGCGATTTGTGTTGATTCATCGTTTTGGTCTTTTAGATGGAAAACCTAAGACATTGGAAGAAGTGGGTTCAGCATTTAACGTGACTCGAGAACGTATTCGTCAGATTGAAGCTAAAGCTTTAAGGAAAATGCGTCACCCGATTCGTTCAAAACAGCTGCGCGCCTTCCTTGATCTTCTAGAAGAAGAGAAAACGGGCTCAGGTAAAGCAAAAAATATCAAGGGTAAATAACTAGTACATTTCATAACCTTTAGGTGTTACCGCAGAATCATATCAATTAATTATTCCAGATTTTCGTGTATGGGTGCGTCTTGGATGTTCTCCTGAAGAGCGTCATTTTAAGCAGCCCATCCTAGTTTCTATAGTTCTTTCTTTTTTTGAAGAGCCCTCTGTTTGTACTTCAGATGATCTTGGTGATGCATGCTGTTATGTTGAGATAACTTCTCTAATAGAAGAGGTTGCGTCTAGTAAACCTTGTGCTTTAGTCGAACACTTGTCTAAGCTATTAATGGATGCTTTAGAATCAAAGTTAAAGAACAAGGTTTCTAAAATAGATTTAGAAGTACGTAAAGAACGACCTCCTGTTCCTAACTTGTTGAAGCCCATTTGCTTTAAAATAAGTAGGGAAATCTTGCTATGACAACAGCTCAATTCATTTGTTTATCTCTAGGATCTAATCTAGGGAATCGATTTGAAAATTTTCGCAGGGCATTTTCTCTTTTAAAAGAATTAGATATAGAGGATTTGCAAAGCTCTATAATTTTAGAAACAAAGGCTTTGTTATTTCCTGATTCCCCAGAAGAATGGGATTTACCTTTTTTTAATTCCGTACTTATTGGAAAAACAACACTATCTCCGAAACAGTTGTTATCAGAAATAAAACACATCGAGCGTAAGCTTGGTAGAGATTCTGATGCGTTACCCTGGTCTCCGAGAATTTTGGATATTGATATCCTTTTATATGGAGATGAAAATTACCAACAGGAAGATATTAGTATACCTCATGAGAGAATCCTAGAAAGGCCCTTTTTACTTTCTCTTGTTGCTTCACTTTGTCCTACTAGAAAATTTCATCAACCAGCTTCTGAGTACTATTTAAAAACGTTTGGAGAAATAGCTCATCTTCTTCCATGTCCTCAGGAGATGATTCTGAATAGTTTTTCTCCTAGCACTTTATTAATGGGAATAGTCAATGTCACCGACAACTCCATTTCGGATGGAGGACTGTATCTTGAAGCTTCTAAAGCAGTTGCTCATGCTGAAAAATTATTTGCTCAGGGAGCCTCTGTTATAGATTTCGGAGGACAGGCGACTAATCCCAAGGTGAAGCAGCTGCTTGATGTAGAACAAGAATGGGCACGTTTAGAACCTATATTAAAGCTACTTGCTGAAAAATGGATTGGACGTAAGCAATATCCTGATGTCTCATTAGATACATTTTATCCCGAAATTGTCAGAAGAGCTTTAGAGATTTATCCTATTCGATGGATTAACGACGTTTCGGGCGGTTCTAAGGAGATGGCAGAGATCGCTAGAGATGCGAATTTATTATTAGTTATTAATCACTCATGCTCTCTTCCTCCTCGTGCTGATAAAACACTAGCGTTTACTTCGTGTGCTTCTGATCAGTTATTGGGCTGGGGAGAAAAGCAAATAGAAGCTTTTGTTGCTTTGGGATTACATCAAGATCAAATTATTTTTGATCCAGGTATCGGTTTCGGAACGACTCAGATACAAGCATTAAATGTATTACATAGAATGGAAAAATTCCGAAAGCTGGGCTGTGCTACGTTAGTAGGCCATTCAAGGAAATCTTGTTTTTCTCTTTTAGGCAAATATGATGCCAAAGATCGTGATTGGGAAACCGTCAGCCTATCAGTTTTGCTACAGCAGCAAGGAGTGAACTATCTGCGAGTTCATGATGTGGAAGCTAACCAAAGAGTGTTATCTGCAGCAGCGTGGTCTGGAGTTTATGTATAAAATACTTGGTATAGTTGCTTGTGATCCTAATGGAGTGATTGGAAATCAAGGAAAACTACCCTGGAACTATCCTGAAGATATAAAGTTTTTTTCAAAAACTATCGAAAACACGCCCCTAATCATGGGCAGGAAAACTTTAGATGGTCTTCCTGGTAAGTATATAAAAAACCGTAAGGTAATAGTGTTTTCTAGGGATCTTTATAAAAATTCTGAGAATATTATTTGGGTATCTTCGTTAGAGGAATTTCGTAATTTAGAACTTCCTTCTCCGATCTTCCTTCTCGGTGGTGGGGAGCTATTTTCTTTGTTTTTAGAAAATCACATGTTGCACGAATGTTTCGTAACCCACATTCATAAGTGTTATGACGGAGATGCTTTTTTCCCCTTACCTCTATTGGAGGGTTGGAAAAAGACAATTTTAGATGAAAAAGAAGATTTAACGTTTTGTTATTATGAAAGTCTCACCAATTGTCACGCGTAGAGTCCATGTTTATGATGATCTCTATGAAATTTTAGAAGAATCTCTTCCTCCTTTGTCTGAGAATTCTATAATCGCTTTATCTTCAAAGGTTTTAAGTCTTTGTGAAGGGGCTGTTGTTGATACTAAAACAACAACAAAAGAAGCACTGATTAAGCAGGAATCAGATGCTTATATTTACTCTGGTCTTCATGATTTATATCTGACTAAGAAACATGGGATTTTGATTCCTTCCGCAGGAATAGATGAATCTAATGCTCAAGATTATTATGTTTTATATCCTCGGGATTTATTAGCGTCCACAAACGCTTTAGGAGCCTGGTTAAAGGATCTTTATCATTTAGAGAATCTCGGAGTGATTATTGTAGATAGTCACACAACACCTATGCGTCGGGGTGTTTTAGGGTTAGGATTATGTTGGTATGGGTTTTCTCCTCTATATAGTTATGTAGGAAAACCTGATTGTTTTGGCCGGCCCCTACGCATGACGCAAATTAATCTTTTAGATGCCTTAGCGGTCTCTGCTGTACTTTGTATGGGAGAGGGGGATGAACACACACCCTTAGCGCTTATAGAAGATGCACCTAAAATAACTTTTCACTCTTCCCCTACGCTGCAGTCTGATTTATCATTACTGGATATTGATGAAACTGAAGATTTATACGGTCCTATACTCCGTTCTGTAGCTTGGGAATCTATACATTTTTAACTTTTGGGAGGCGTTAATGAAACCCTGTTTAGATTTACTAGATAAAAACATCAAAGAAAAACACATGTTAGATCATACCTTCTATATGAAGTGGTCTAAGGGAGAATTAACGAAAGAGCAGTTAAAGGCATACGCCAAGGATTATTATCTCCACATCAAAGCTTTTCCGCGTTATCTCTCAGCAGTTCATAGCCGTTGTGATAATTTAGAAGCACGTAAATTGCTTCTTGATAATCTTATGGATGAAGAAACAGGTTATCCTAATCATATAGATCTATGGAAAAATTTTGCCTATGCTTTAGGTGTGACTGAAGAGGAACTAGAAAGTCATGTTCCTAGTGCGGCAGCACAAAAGAAAGTTGATACATTCTTACGCTGGTGTACAGGAGATTCATTATCTGCTGGTGTTTCTGCTTTATACACCTATGAAAGCCAAATCCCTACAGTTGCAGAGACTAAAATCTCTGGATTAAAACAGTATTTCGGTTTTACTGCTCCTGAAGATTATGAGTACTTCACAGTACATCAAGATGTTGATGTAAGACACGCTCGTGAGGAAAGAGAGTTGATAGAAACGTTACTAAATAGTGATTGCAATAAGGTGCTACAGGCTTCTAGAGAAGTGTGTGATGCTTTGTATGACTTTTTAGATACTTTCTTAGACGAGAAGGATACTTGCTCAACAACTCCGCCTCCTGTTTCAGATTCTAAACCCTCTTCATGTGGCTGTAACTGCCGTCATTAATTTGAACAATTCTCCTTCTCTTCGTAAAATAAAGAGAAGGAGAATCTAAAGGTTATATTTTAAGCTACAGGCCGCGCTGTTTGCTCTTCTTTTTTCTCTTCTATAACTGCTGATTTTGCTGAAGAAGTTATGTCAAAGATACGTTTTTCTAACTCATCAAATAGTTTCTTATTTTTCTTGAGTTCTTCACGAACAGCTTCTCTTCCTTGACCTAACTTGCGATCTTGGTAGTTGAACCAAGAGCCTTTTTTTTCCACGATATTGTGCTCTACAGCGAGATCTAGGATACATCCCGCCGAAGAAATGCCCTCATTAAAGAGAATGTCAAATTCTGCAGTTCTGAATGGAGGTGCTAATTTGTTTTTAGCAACTTTTACTTTGATGCGGTTTCCAAGATCAAAACTTTCATTACCTTTAATAGCTCCTATACGACGGATATCCATGCGTATCGATGAATAAAATTTTAAAGCGCGTCCACCTGTTGTTGTTTCAGGATTACCGAAGCTAACGCCTATCTTTTCACGAATCTGGTTAATGAAGATCGCACAGGTTTGACTACGTGCTAATGTTGCTGTAAGCTTACGTAGTGCCTGAGACATCATACGTGCTTGTAGGCCTACATGTACATCACCGATATCTCCTTCGAGTTCGCTTTTAGGAACCAAAGCAGCTACAGAATCAATAACAATAACATCAACAGCTCCTGATCTTGCTAATAGTTCAGCAATACTTAAAGCATCTTCACCACAATCAGGTTGGGAGATCATAAGATCATTGATATTTGCACCTATAAGAGAAGCATAGCTGGGGTCTAAAGCATGTTCTGCATCAATATACGCAGCGACACCGCCCATTTTTTGAGCATTGGCAACGATATGGGTAGCTAATGTAGTTTTCCCTGAAGATTCAGGGCCAAAAATCTCAACAATACGTCCTTTTGGAACACCCCCGATACCTAAAGCTAAATCTAAAGATAAGGCTCCTGTTTTTATAGTTGAAATTTCATGAGTGGCAGAGTGTTTCCCTAGACTCATGATAGATCCAGAGCCAAATTGTTTTTCGATATAGGCAATTGCTGCTTCTAGTGCTTTTTTACGATCGGGTACATTCATTTAATAGGTGCTCCTTTTTTCCACGCTTTCTATGCAATAGTCCTTAATTTTTGGACTTTGAGAGAAGAATGGGTAAGCTTCTTCTCGAAATTGGCTAAGAGATGTCAGAGTGGTGATTTTTTATGATAGATGTATGCTTGGCTTTTCTTTTGATTTTTATGGATAACCCAATTTTTCACACCAGTCAAGATAGAAAGCAGTTGTAAATATAGCATGTTCTGTATCTGTGGGGTTCGTCGTAATATAAGTAAAAGATTTCTTGTAGTTCACCTTGACAGTGGACTGTCATCATACACACAGAATGTGTTATTGACAATTCACTGATTTATTAGGAAAAACACAAAGACCTTCATGGTGAGGGGCTAAAAATTTCTAGAAGGTATTTCTGAATGCGTTTCCTAAAATAGATTTGATTACGCGAAAAATACCTGTGATAAGGGAATATCGTGGACTTCTCTAGGGAGAATAGGAGTTTTTTGTTCTTTAAATCCTACTCCTATAGTTATGGGATGAGGATTCTTGGCTAACCAACGATCGTAACAACCACCGCCATAACCAAGACGATAATTAGCATTATCAAAGGCTAGGGCCGGGACGAGAACATGAGTGATTTGTTGTGGTAAGATGGGCCCTAAATTAAATTCGGAAAGCCGTAAAGGATGTGTTAGCTTGGATAAGACTGCTAATGAAGGTACGTGAACAGGTATAAGTTCACGATCATGTATTTGTGGTAGCGCTAAGGAGAACTCATTGATGAGAATTTGATTTGCCGAATTTATATTGATTTCTGAACGGAAAGGAATAAAGGAAAGCACGAAGCTTCCTTTGGGTAATTCACGAATAAAAGCAGCAACTGCTAGAGATGCTTGCGATAACCGAGGTTCTTGTATAGATTGCCTTAGGGAAGTAAAAAATTCACGTTGCTTCTTTTTCTCGGCAATCACAGAAGTATCCATAGTTAATTGATCAGAGGTTTACCATCTTGATAAGGGATCTTTTTAGTAATCGTTCCTGAGGATGTGAAAAACACAGCCGTTCCACAGCCTTTATCGATCTTAGAATAAGGATGACGATCTCCAGGGCGGAAATATTCTCCTTTTATAAGTAGTTCGTTGTCATATTCTTCAGTAGCCATAATCTGGCCTTCAAGATAGTACAAAGTTAATAGCCCAGATTTTTTATTATTTATCAATTCCTTACAACTTTCTAATGATCCATTTGGATACCAGGTCTTTACAGGACCCTGTAAAATACCATGATTCCAAGTTAAAAGGAGTTTAAATTTTCCTGTATCAGGATAGAAAAATAGCTCTTCACCGTGTTTTACACCTTCGACTAATGCATATGTCTGAAGAATCTGGTCCCCAAGATTATCAAAAACAGTAACTTTTCCGCAGGCCTCACCGCGTACAAACACACGGGTTTCTACAATTGCATGTTTCCCATAGATTACTTGCGTTCCGTTACCATTAACGATTTCGGAGAATATTTGATGTGTTTGGGGATCTAAATAAGAACCTCTTAATAACAAACCATTATCATATTCCTCTTCAGAGAGCACAGTATTAGAACGTTCTTCATAGCGTACGGATATGTTATGCTTTTCCCCATCTTGGTAGGTCTGCTTTTTCAGTAAGAAGCCTTCTGCCGTATAAGTAAGAAAATCTCCATGAGCCCGGCCTTTATGATAAGAACACTCTTTCCATACCTGACCGTTGGAATGATAGTAATATGAGGTTCCTTGGAGTAAACCCTTATCATAATTAATTGCGGCCTCTAGTATACCTTCATCATTATGGGCTAGTGTTGTTCCATGGAATAACCACCCAGATTCTGCAGAAGGATGAAGATCCGCAATGCCTCCTATAACCTCTGCTTGGATTCTGATTTTTCCATTGCTGTGCCATTCTCGATAGCGTCCACAAGCACGATTATTCACACACTCAAGATACTGTTTCAATTGACCGTTCGGATGGTATGTTGTTAAACACGACACGTTTTCACCGCGTGTATTTTTATACATACGCATAACTTTTTGATAGGGCTGGGGGGATAGAAAATCTACTTTAGAATACTTTTTCAGCTTTTCTTTAGAGCAGATCGTTTCCGATAAGCCGTTCCTATCAATGATGTTAATCCCCGTTAATGTCAGCTTTTCATAGGTTCCAGCGGCATAGCCGGGAATAAAAGCAGAACATAGAAGGAATAGGCATAAAAATTTTCTTACAACCATCGACTTATAGCCTCAGCATTTATAGACCACACCTGATTGTTTAACGGTGTGGTCAGTTTTGTCATTTCCCAATGTGTGAAGAAAGCTAAAGGTGCGTTGGGGTTAGTAGTATCAAATAAGTAAAATAGTTCTTCAAGATTATCGCTGTCAGCTTCTACAGGATTTTCCAGACGTAGGGATATGAGATCATCGGCAATCTGTCCGATTGACCATATCGCTTGGTTGTTTGATGAAAGAAACTTTTGTTTCCTAGACCATACCTCTTTACTCTGGGAAATCAGGGAATTTTCTTTAAGAGACGCTAAGCGATCTTGTTCCCTGCCTAATAGGCGAATTCTTTTACTTGCCTGAAGGAGTTCTTGGGGTTGGATGTTTTTATGTTGTTGTTTAAGGCGCTCATTCATTTTATTAATCAGATCAGATTGATCTTTCATAATCTTTAGAGTAAGAATATGTGAGTTTAGAGCTTCCCAACGTTTTGTTGTCCGGACATGTTTGTAAACGATGCCTATAATCGGAAGACAGCTAACTAAACTTAGCGCAATAAGAGCGCAAACTAATGACCATTTTTTCATAGGACTTCCTGGGAAACCATAGTAAATTGTAATTCGAAAGAGTGTCCGCTACACAATGTCTTGGTAACATTGGAGAGTTTGGGATGCAGGGATATTTTGCGGAGGAACTCAGACACTTCTTCGGGATTTCCTTCACCTCTAATGGAAATATGCGCTTTGTAAGGTAGGGTGGGGTTCTGTTGAGAAGGAAATGACTCTAAGGAATAACAGAAATACGAAAGTTTCACGGAAGGAGTACTCTGCGCTACGGAGGAAAGAAACTGCATAGTTTCTTTACTTGTCGGGATTGTAGGCAGGTAGGGATACTCAAGGCGCGCATTCGATGATACAGCGGCATGCAACGCTTCTTCTACACCACGAAGGGATTTAGGAATTTTTTTTGTTTCAGGACATACTAGGGCAAAATGTTCTCGTACTCGATGAGAAATAGAGGCGAGTTTTAAAGTCGAACCTAGACCTACAAGTATAGTGGATAATAAGGCCAGCTTCCCTATTACAAATACCGAACGTTTTAACCAGTGCTTTTGGGATTCTGTACAGTTAAAAACCGGGTTGTAGGGGAATGTCAGGGTTCCCCGGGAAGCTCCGTGATACGCTGTAGTAATCGCATCACCATAATTTGCCCATTCCTCTTCTTCTAAGCCAAAAGTCATTGTTTGGCAGGAAATCAGGGGTAAAGACAATTTTTGTTCTAAAGATGTTTTTAATTCTTCTGGAAGTTGCACAGTGTGTATAGCTGTCAACTCTATAGAAGTATAGGTTTCTCTTACGTAATCTAGCGTAGTGAGAATGTCTTCGCCATTTTTCTTAGCAGAGTTACAAAAGGAACGGGAGACCAAAACGGACCCATTTTGAACAAAAAGGCAGGTGGTCTCAGAAGATCCTGTATAAACTAAGAAGTACGCAGGGAGAGCTTTCAAAGGTGTCTGTTGGGCTAGGGAAAATATATCCGCAGGCTGGCAGGAGACAGAGTCCGGAAATATCCGAGCTTTATGTAAAAGAGCTACCTCACGCTCGACTGTAGCTTTTTGTGTTACCCATAAAGTTACTGGAGTTTCTCCGTTCTCGTTTCTCTTCCCCAATCTAGGAGCGACTACCAAGGAATTCCAAGGAAACGCCGCATTGGTTTCTAGGTCGGTTAAAGCTATTTTTAAAATATTTTTTTTATTCTTTAATAAAGAAAGCGAGCTTCTAATTAAACTATCGGTCCCTTTTAAAGAAAAAGTAATAGAAGATGTGAAATATTTTTTTGGAAGTTGCCATTCTTGATCTTCAAAGATATGCTCGCAATGGGAAACTATCCATCCTTTACATGTTTTCTGCAAAATTGCTATTTTAATAGTATTATTTGCATCTTGGGTTACCCCGATGTGGTATATGGGCAGTTTAAAATCCATAGTACGGTGTTCTTAAAAAATAAAGGTAACCATTTTAAAGAATAAATGGCTGTTTTTCAAGAAAAACACATATTAATTGTTTATAAAGGGGAAAAAAATGGTATCTTATTTTTTGAAAGCGGCTATTAATGTTTATAGTTTTTTAATCTTGGTGTATATTCTTGCCTCTTGGGTTCCTGAATGCCACAATACAAAATGGTATCAGTACGTATATAAGTTCGTAGAGCCTTATCTAGCTCTATTTAGAAAATTTATTCCCCGGATTGGCTTCATCGATATTAGTCCTTTGATTGCTCTACTTTGCTTAGAGGCTGTTCCCTTTATTGTGATACGAACCCTGAGATTTGTCATTCTTAATATTTTTCAGTCTCCATGGCTTCTCCAATATATATAAGAAATATTTTACTAAGATCTCCTATTGTTTATGCACCCTTAGCGGGTTTTTCGGATTATCCTTATCGAAGAATGTCTTCGCTTTACGGCCCTCCTGCTTTAATGTTTTGTGAGATGGTAAAGATAGAGGGGTTGCATTATTCTCCTTCACGCACACTAAAACTTTTAGAGTATTCTGAATCTATGCGTCCTATAGGTGGACAACTCTGTGGTAGTAAACCTGAAATGGCTGGAGAATCTGCTAAGGTATTAGAAGGTTTAGGTTTTGATTTAATAGATTTAAACTGCGGTTGTCCTACAGATAGGATTACAAAAGATGGTAGTGGATCAGGGTTATTAAAATCACCAGAGCTTATTGGAAAAGTTTTAGAAAAGATCGTTGACGCTGTGTCTATTCCTGTGACTGTAAAAATTCGTTCTGGATGGGATGGAAATAACATTAATGTTGAAGAGACGGTGCGGGTTATCAAAGATGCTGGAGCTAGCGCTGTTTTTGTGCATGGAAGGACACGTGCTCAAGGTTATGTAGGCCCCAGCAATCTTGAATATATATCACGAGCAAAGGCTGCAGCAGGTAAGGATTTTCCTGTATTTGGAAATGGCGATGTATTTTCTCCAGAAGCTGCTAAGATAATGCTAGACACTACGGGGTGTGATGGTGTGCTTGTTGCACGTGGTACAATGGGAGCTCCTTGGATAGTAAGACAGATACAAGATTATCTTACGACAGGGACGTATGAAAAAATGCCTTTTTCAATGAGGAAACAAGCGTTTATTCAACATTTACAGTGGGTAGATGAATACTATCAAAGTGAAGCGAAGTTTCTCTGTGAAACACGAAAGCTTTGCGGACATTATTTAATATCCGCTTCTAAAGTGCGATTTCTACGCTCAGCTTTATCTAAAGCTACATCTGTGCAAGAGGTGTATCAGCTTATCGATAGTTATGAAGAAGCTGACGACGAGCATCGAGATCAACCAGCTTTAAATAAATGCTGATTTAGCAATTTTGGTAACTGGAACATATCTACAGGTTCGGGGCCAATAATTGCTCGGAATTTATCATCAGGGATTAACATCTTTTTATTTTCAGGAGATTGTAGATTATGATCTTTGATGTATTTCCAAATTTTCTTTGTGGCTTCTCCACGCGCCACAGGCTCATTGCCTATCATCAGGGCGAGTTCAGGAGAAGGTGTAAGTAAAGAACCTACCCTAGTGGTTTTCTTTTCGCTCTTTTTCTTTGCTGTTGTTTTTGTAGTTTTACTACTTGTTTTTCCTGCAGCTTTTTTCTTTCCCGTTGTTTTCTTTTCGTAAGGAGTTTTTGGTGTTCCTGTATATTTTGTAACAACAGCGTCTATAGTATTGCCAATCACACTGCAGTCGGGATATTCTGAGCAAGAATAGAATGTTTTATTATAACGTGAACGCTTCTTTAGAATCTTTCCAGAGCATCCTGTAGCAGGGCAAGGAATTGATTCTTCTTTTTCTACTTCCTCTCCCTTTTTATGGATAGAGATCGTTCCACGGCATTTAGGATAGTTTAAGCATCCTAAAAACGTGCCGAAACGCCCATGACGGACTTTCATTTTGCCTTCACAAACAGGACAGGGACTATCCCAAGGTGTATCAACAGCATAGTCATCTTTATTAAAGGCAAGTTCTTCTTCAGAAGTTTTGAAGTCACATTCAGGGTATTCTGAACAACCATAGAAATAGCGATTTTTTGCCCAGATTTTAACAAGTTTTCCTTTATGACATGCCGAACATTCTATATCGGTTATAACACGTGGGATAACGGCTTCTTTTTCTGCTGTGGTGACTACAGGAAGAAATTGATCCCAAAACTCTCTAAGAAGTAGTTTCCAAGATTTTTTATTATCAGCGATAAGTTCTAGCTCATCTTCCATAAGAGCGGTAAAACCTATGTCCATAATTCTAGGAAAATTTGTCTCTAAGAATTGTGAAATAATTTTCCCTAATTCTGTAGGACGCAGACGCTGATTTTCTTTAATCGTATACTCACGACTTTGAATTTTATTCATAATCGTTGCGTATGTAGATGGACGGCCTATTCCAGACTTTTCTAACTCTTTTACTAAAGAAGCTTCTGTGAATCTTGGAAGAGGTTTTGTAAATGCCTGTTCTGCAGAGACTTTTTCTTTATCTAAAATATCTTGAGCATGCAGCTGGGGAAGAGAAAGATTTTCTTCTTCAGCTATATCATCATCAATTTTCTCTTCGTATACAGCTAGGAAACCTTTGAATTTCAGTAATGATCCAGAAGCGCGTAAATCTATTTTCACATTTGTAGAGATGGTCATCGCTAACGTATCATAGACTGCAGGATTCATCTGTGAGGCAACGAAACGTTTCCAGATGAGGGAATAAAGCTTATGCTGGTCATCAGTTAATCTTCCTTGAAGTTTGTCTGGGGATAACTGAATATCCGTAGGACGAATAGCTTCATGAGCATCTTGAGTCATTTTCTTTGTAGCATAGAGATTAGGGGATTTAGGAAGGTATTCTTGACCGAAAGTATCCTGTATATAGTCTCTGGCATTATTTAGTGCTTCAGGATCTATACGTACAGAATCCGTACGCATATATGTGATTAATCCTGTTGCATCCTCATTATCTAATTCAACGCCTTCATATAATGTTTGGGCTACAGACATTGTCTTCGAAGAAGAGAATCTGAAATGACGACTTGCTTCTTGTTGTAAAGTTGATGTGATAAACGGTGGTGCCGCATTACGACGTTTTTCTTTAGCTTCTACACGAGTAACTCTATAGGAAGCGTTTTCTAAAAGCTCCGCATAATGTTGAGCTTTAGCTTCAGAATTGATTAATAAAATTTCATCTTCGGTTTTGCCTTTAGGGAGTTCCTTTTCCCATTTTTTCCCATCTGCGGAATAGAGATGAGCCCAAAAAGTTTTGGAAGTCTTAGGGTCTTGAAGGAAAACACGGATATTCCAATATTCTGTAGGAACAAAAGCTTCTATAGCTTTTTCACGATCTACAACAAGCTTTAATGCAACGGATTGTACACGCCCTGCTGATATCCCTGATCGCTGCTGAAGTTTGCGGCTTAAAATAGGAGAAATCTTATAACCTACAATACGATCCAATAGGCGACGGGCTTGCTGAGCATTTACTAAAGCCATATCGATTTCTCGAGGATGCTTTAGAGCTTCATTAACAGCACCTTTGGTAATCGCATTGAAAGAAATCCGTTGCATATGTGTATTTTTAGGAAGCTGATTGGCGATATGCCAGGCTATAGCTTCTCCTTCTCTATCGGGGTCGGGAGATAGATAAACAACCTCACAGCTAGAAGCTAACTTGCGGATTTGATTGATAACTTCTTGTTTATCAGGAAGTACTTGATAATCAGGTTCGAAATCATGTTCGATATCGATACCGAATTCCTTGGCGGGAAGATCAACAACATGTCCGAGTGATGAAGCAAAAATAAAACCTTTTCCTAAAAGCTTTTGCAAGGTTTTGATTTTAGCAGGAGATTCCACTACGATTAAGGATTTTTTCATTAATATTAAATGGCGAGCTCCGCATTTTATTCGGAGTAAAAACGCCTCTCCTTTTTTATTGTTTATGTTCCCTATCTAAAAAAAATCCTCATGCAAGCATCTATTATTTATTGCAAGCTTTCACTACGAACACGTACTGCAGCTCGTTGTAATAACGGACAAGCTAGAATTTTTGACAATAATCTTCTTAATATAGAGAAGAAATCTCCGAAATAAAGAAGGGTTAAAAATAGGTAATTTTGTTTTTCTCTTAGAGGAAAATACCGTTTATTATTGAGAGTTCATTGTCTCTATAATTTCTACGATTTGTAGAGCCGATCCTTATACGAAACATTTAAAAAGAACAGAACTCTAATTCTTCAACAGAGATTTGACCAGAGGCCCTGGCGCGTCCTAATGGTTATTCAGTATGAGGTAGATTCTTTTCAAGGGAATAATGTAATACTTAGGGAATGTAGCTCTGCAAGAAAACTTTAATAAGAATATTTCTGATTTTTGAAAGTTGTAAGAAACAAATCTTCTATCTAACTAGAGTGTTTGCTGAGAAAACCTTTTGATACTGATTTGATGACGTTTGTGATTTTAACAATGTAAATAGTATTTCTGATTCCAGTAGTATCTTAGAAAAATGGAACTAAAACGTGGAAAAGTTTGAGTTTTTAATTCCTCCAAAATCTTTAGAAGATGATCTACTTGATTTGAATAAGCAGGGGATCATAGCTGGGCCCGAAGAGTTAAAACACCCCTTTCTATATCGTGCTCAAGACATTATCGATAATGCCCCTGATTATCCCACAGCTTTCCCTCCAAGATTACAAGAGATTTTTGATATTAACCCTACGCATTTAGAAGTTATCTATTCTAATGAAGGTATGGATGTTTGGGAGGCAGGATGTACATGGATAGCAAATAATCAGGTAACCATACAGCTACGCAAACACCTGCGTAAAGCAGCGCGATGGTTTTATATGTATTCTAAAGAAGAGATACTTGCTCACGAAGCTGTTCATGCTGCACGTATGAAATTCTATGAACCTATGTTTGAGGAAGTATTGGCTTATCAAACCTCACCAAAAGTGTGGAGACGGTTTTTAGGTCCTTTGTTCCGCTCTCCAGGGGAAAGTTATTGCTTGTTCTTTTTTGTTCTTTCTGGTCTTGGGTTAAGTCTGTGGTCACCTTTAGCAGGCCTTGCTTGTATTCTTGCGACTCCTATGTATTTTGGTGTGAGATTGTTCATCGTACAGAGTTATTTCCGTCGTGCTATGAAAAAGATCCGAAAGATGCTTGGAATTCCACCTTTGTGGGTGATGCTAAGACTTACAGATGCGGAAATTCGAATGTTTGCAACGCAACCTATTCCAGTTCTTGAAAAGTATGCTAGAGAACAAAAGTTAGAAAGTGTTCGCTGGCAGCAAATCTACATTGCGTACTTTACTTAATTACTGAGATGTAAAACTGCTTTACATTTCAGAATATGATTTCCTTTTATATGCTGGGAGAATTTTCAATTGTGTGCGGTATTTGGCTACCGTACGACGAGCACATTGAATTCCTTGTTCCGAAATCCGTTTGCTAATATCAGCGTCAGATAATGGTGTGGTCTCTGAAGTTATCCACTGATGAATCCACTGTAGAATCATTTCCTTAGATTGAGAATTGTCATTACTAGCAGCGCGTGGGAACAACTGTTTCATAGGAATAATTCCTATAGGTGCTGCCAATGTTTTATTTTCTATAGCTCGAAATATTGTTGATTCATGAAAGGAGAGTTCTTCAGATAAGCTCTTTACGGAAAGAGCTTTGGGAGAAGATGTCTTGCCAAGAAGAAAGTTTTCTTGATGAGGAAGGATCTTTTCTACAATACAAAATAGAGTTTGTTCTCGTTTTCTTAAATTTTTGATAAGCCATTTAGCAGAAAGAATTTGTTGTGTAAGATTCTTTTTTTCTTCTCTAGGAAGCTGTTCATAAATATGAAAAACTTCACTGTTAAGTTTTATAGGAGGTAATCCTCGAGAACTAATTTGAATTTCCCAAATTTGATGTTTTTTAGTGACATAAACATCAGGAAGCGCGGGTTGTATATTAGATGAAGATGCATAACCTTCTGCAGGACACCAAGGGATAGTCGCTAAAGCTACTTTAAGAGCGTTTCTTATATCTGAAGGAGAACAATGACATTTCTTTGCTATGCGTAGAAAATCACAATTAATCAAAAGAGTGTAGTATTCTTTGATAATCTTATAGGCAAGTACATGTGAGGAGCCTTCTAAATGCAATAACCAATAATCTTGTAGGGAGGTAGATGCTATACCTAAAGGATGAAAATGCTGAATCGTTTCCCAAACAGTATGAATAGTTTCTAGAGGTACTTCTAATTGTAAGGACAGCTCTTCAGGAGAGGAGAGAAATAGACCTTGATCTGATAGATTACCTATAATGTGTTGGGCAATAAGCAGATCTTCAGAATTATCAAATGTTTGTTGTACTTGTGTAAGGAGATGAGAAAACAAAGATTCTGGTCGAGAATACGCAGTATCTACAGAAGGTAGAGAAGAACATACGGACCATTCCTCATTTTCTAAAGAAGAAAGATCGAAGAAAGGATTATGAATGATTTGTTGAAGTACATAAGAGGAAAGCTCAGTAATTGGGAATTGCAACATTTGCAATCCCTGCTGCATATGCAGCGAGGGAAGGTAGTTTTGAGAAAGCTTTTGATGTTGCTGAAACATACCTAATGTACTTGAATCAAGTAATCTCTAGGGATTTCCTTAAGAAAACGACTCGGTTTCATGACACGAACTGTGCCCCAAAGAAAACGAGTTTGCGCTGCAGTTAAATAAAGGAGATCTTGGGCTCTAGTGATTCCTACGTAGCATAGCCGTCGTTCTTCTTCAAGATTTTCATAATTTCCTTTAGAGTTTGCGTGAGGAAAGAGGTTTTCTTCCAAGCCTACGACAAAAGCTATACGGAATTCTAATCCCTTACCATTGTGAATTGTCATAAGATTGACACGATCCGCAATGAGTTCTGTTTCATCCGTAGAACTTTTTAAAGCTAAATCGTCTAAGAAACTTTCTAAGGAGCCTTCTGTATTTTGCTGTTCCCACTCAAAAGTTTTTGAAGCAAGTTCATCAAGGTTGCTTTTTCTATCTTCAAAAGTATCAGGATCTTCCTTTAATACTTGAAGATACCCTGTGATCCTTATGGTAGAGACAACAAACTCGTTAAGAGGAAGAGTTTCATAGGCGTATTCGAGTTGTTGGAAAATACTCAGGTAGCTTTTCAGACCTTCCTGCTGTTTTTTCGATAACTTTACGGCTTGAGTTTCTAAGGCATATTTACACGCTTCCAACATAGGTAAGTTGTTGGTAAGAGCGTAGTCTATTAAAGAAGAAATCGTAGAAGGTCCTAAACCACGTTTAGGAAGATTTACGGTTCTATCAAAAGCAACGACATCACATCTAGCGGTAAACATTCTTAGAAAAGCTAGAATATCTTGAATTTCCTTACGTTTGTAGAAAGATAATCCCCCAAGAATTTCATAGGGAATACGTCTACGTAATAAGGCATCTTCGAAAGTTCGAGATTGGAAATTCGTTCTATAAAAAATACAAATATCACGTAGGGGGATGTTTGCTCTTCTATGGAGACGATTGATCTCGTCAGCTACAAATTCTGCTTCTTCCTTGTCTGTTTTGCCAAGAAATACACGAATTTTCTCTCCAGGACCTTTTACACTACGTAGATCTTTCTTTAATCTTGATGCGTTATTTTGGATTAAAGCATTAGCAGCGTTAAGAATATTTCCGTAACTACGGTAATTGTCTTCTAAACGTAAGACAAGGGCTCTTGGATAATCTTTCTCAAAATTTAAAATATTATGGATATTGGCTCCACGCCAAGAGTAGATAGACTGATCAGGATCTCCAACAGCAAATATATTTTGGTGTTTTCCAGCGATGGTCTGAGCCATCATATACTGTGCATGGTTGGTATCTTGATACTCATCAATAAGGAGAGCCTTCCATAGTTCGCTATATTCTTTTCTAATTTCAGGAAATTCCTTGAACAGTCTTACGGTAAGAAATAGAAGGTCATCAAAATCTAAAGCATTAGTTTCATTTAGACGTTGTTGGTATTCTTTATAAATAGAAACTACGGGATCAATATATTCTTCAGGATCTAAATCCTCAGGATAGAGCAGACGATTTTTAGCTTGAGATATATGATACTGTATTGAGCTACTGAGAGTTTTCTTTAAATTAAATTTTTGCAAACATTGTTTGAGAAGTTTATCGGTATCACTTTGATCATAGATAATAAAATTATTTTCTCTGTTCAAAGCTTGTATAGATCGACGTAGGATAAATACTCCCAAGCTATGAAATGTACATACCATAGGAATATCAGAACCGTGAGCTTGAGGACATTGATGCAGAATACGTTCTTTAAGTTCTTTTGCTGCTTTGTTAGTAAAAGTGACGGCTAAGATTTCTCTAGGAGCAATGCCTTCATTGATTAAATGGAGGATACGGCATGTTACTACACGAGTTTTCCCAGCTCCAGCTCCAGCAAGAACTAAAATAGGACTTAATGGTGAAGTGACAGCTGCAATTTGTGCTTCGTTTAATTCTGAAGTGAGCATAGTGGTATCCTAACTTATAGCTTCTGACTGAAAAAAATCAGGATCCCTGAAGCTAAAATAATCTGAGAAGGTTAATATACTTCTATTTTCAAATAATAAAAGTGGGTGGTTTATGCAAAATGCCTTTACTATAGACCAGCTTCCTTTGTCTTGGCAAGAGCAGCTTGAAACTGAATGGTCTCGACCTTACATGCATAAGCTTAGGGAATTTTTACAATCTGAGTATTCCCAAGCAACAATCTATCCCGCAAAAGACAATATCTTTACTGCATTAAAAAGCACACCTTTTGATTTTGTACGTGTTGTTATTCTCGGACAAGACCCCTATCCAGGAGAAGGACAGGCTCACGGATTAAGCTTTAGTGTCCCCAAAGGTGTACGTCTACCCCCATCTCTTATCAACATCTTTCGTGAGTTACAAACTGATCTAGGAATAGAAAATACCACGGGATGTTTGCAATCTTGGGCAGATCAAGGAGTTCTATTGTTAAATACTGTGTTGACTGTGCGTGCAGGAGCTCCTTTTTCCCATGCTGGCCAGGGATGGGAACAGTTTACTGATGCTATTGTTGCCAAGCTTATAGAAAATCGTTCCCATGTGATTTTCGTGTTATGGGGGAACGCTGCGAGAAAAAAATGTGACTTACTTTTTCATTCCACGCATAAACATGCTATTTTAGCGGCTCCGCATCCCTCTCCTTTAGCGGCACATAGGGGTTTTTTTGGCTGTTCGCACTTTTCAAAAATTAACTACCTGCTTAAAAAGCTGAATAAGCCCATGATTAATTGGAAGCTCCCATGAATGAAGGTATTCAAACAGTTTCTTTTAACAAGACACACCGACTTACAGCGAAATCTACAGTTAGTTTGGAAATGCCCGTAGCGACGCAGAAACTTCAAGGTAAAGAAGGCATGCCGGCAGCAGCAGGTTTAGAAGCAGATTTCTTAAGAGCAGAAGCTATACTTGCAGAAATGCGTGAAATTCGCGGCTGCTTAGAACATTCGTTAGAAACGCTAGTTCCTAAAGAGTAGATGTTTCTCTAACAGGTCTTGCAAATAAGGAGTTAGCTTTTGTAAAGCTTTAGCTCTATGTGAGACCTGATTTTTTACATCCTCAGAAAGTTCAGCAAACGTTTGTTTGTAGTCATATTTTAAGAATAGTGAATCGTAGCCAAATCCTGAAGAGCCTTTCTCTTGATTGCTGATATAGCCCTCACAAATTCCTCGAGCTTTAAAGAATTTTCCTTCTGGAGAAGCAAGAACGATACAACATTCAAAATACGCAGACCGATCTACAATACTTTCTAGAGATTGCATCTCCTGTAGAAGTTTTTTCCTATGGTCTTTATCGCAAGCGTCTGTTCCAGCAAAAGTAGCTGAAAGTTTACCAGGAAGCCCGTTCAATGCAGGCACCATAAGCATAGTATCATCTGCAATAACCCAGGAATTGAGTTCTTTTGCTGCATGAAGACCTTTGGCTAGGGCATTTTCTTCAGGAAGACAACCTATTTCTTTAGGAGAGTGATAGTTAGGGAAATCGGTTAACGAGAAGATGTCGAAACTTCCTAATTGTTTTAAAAAAGTCTTAGTTTCTCGTATTTTATAACCGTGGGAGCTAGCAATTACTATCTTCATAGGTTTCTCCTTAGCGAAAGGGAAAGAGCAAATAACTAAAAGTTTTTGTCTCGTTTGAAATCACACTAGCAATTTTGTCAAGTGTAGTGCCTTCCTCGATTATATTACAAAATAATCGAAATAGTCGCATCTACACAACTATTAGCACGGTTGCACAAAGATATCTTTTTTGCTAGCAGTACTTAACCAACATACAAACTATCAGAATGTTGTTTTTTATAGGCAGATAGGTGTTATGAGAGTTATACGCTCATTTTTAATTTTATTATGTTTATTTCCTTACTTAGGATTCTCTCAGGTATCGGTAGGGCTAGATCGTGTTTTCAACGATGAATCTTATTTGTCTTGGATTCGTGGTAAGAAAATAACATTAATTTCTCATAATGCTGCTATCAATCACGAAGGAAAAGATGCTCTGTCCGTCTTTCAAGAACATAAAGAACTATGTTCTTTGAATATTCTTTGTACGTTAGAACATGGCTACTACGGTACTGCACCTGCAGAAACTCCTGGAACCGCTCCTGGAATTCAAGGATTACGTACAGTGTCTCTCTATGGTGTGAAAGACATTCCTGAATGTGCTGTGCAAGGTAGTGATGTTTTAATCTACGATGTGCAAGACATTGGAGTGCGTTCTTATACTTTCATTTCTTCATTACTCCATTTAGTTCGTGCTTCTCAAAAATATAAAAAGACTTTGATTATATTGGATCGCCCTAATCCTATGGGAGGCAAGGTAATCGATGGTCCTATGCCTATGTCTCAATCGGATTATGCTCCAGAAATTCCTTATTGCTATGGAATGACTCCCGGAGAATTAGCACTTTTTTATAAAGCGAAATATGCACCCTATGCTCAAGTGTTCGTAGTTCCCATGCAGGGCTGGAAACGTTCCATGACATTTTCTCAAACAGGATTGAGCTGGATTCCTACGAGCCCACAAATTCCTGATGCACAAACAACATTTTTCTATGCTGCAACAGGGATTATAGGAGCTCTATCTATATCGAGTATTGGTATAGGCTATACTCTTCCTTTTAGGGTAATTGGAGCTCCTTGGATGGATGGAAATCTTGTTGCAAAGAAGCTAAATGAAGCGCGGTTACCAGGAATAACATTTTATCCTTTTTGCTATGAGCCGTTTTTTGGTAAGTATAAAATGGAGTTTTGTTCAGGCGTTTTACTTATGTTAGAAAAGCCCGAAGAATTTCTTCCTATGGAAACGCAATGTACGATTTTAGGAACTCTAAAAACTCTTTATCCTAAACAAGTGGAAAACGCTTTTAAAGCTTTAGAGAAAATTCCTTTACGAAGAACGTCTATATATCGTTGCTTGGGAGAGGAGAAATTCTTACATATCTGTCAAAACGAGCGCTATATTATTTGGCCGTTAAAAAGATTATGTATTGAAGGTAGAACAAAGTTTGAAAATATACGTAAGCCCTTCTTAATACCTGATTACAGTGATTATGAATAGGTGACTTTCTAGGATTCCACTGTTTGACAGGAATTTTTGTTGTTTCTATAAGCGACCTTATAGGGTCGCCTTATCCCTGGAATCTAGGGGAGACATAGAAAGAACGTGTCTAAAATATTTAAAAATCGATTAGAAGGACTTAGTGCGTTAAATCGAGGCGTGCGTGCTTTAGCTAAGGCCGTTACCACGACTTTAGGACCTCAAGGTTCTCATGTTGTTATCAAAAAAGATCATACTCCTCCTTATGTCACAAAACACGGTGCTTCAATAGCTAAAGAGATTAATTTGTCCGATGCTTTTGAAAATACGGGGTTGAAACTTGCTAGAGAAGCTGCATTGCAAACAGAAGCTCAGGTAGGGGATGGGTCTACTACAGCCATCGTATTAACCGATGCATTATTTTCTTCAGGACTCAAAGGTATTGCTGTTGGGTTGGACCCTTTAGAGATCAAACAAGGAATTCAGCTTGCTGGAGAAATGTTAGATAAGGAGCTTGCTAAGCTCGCCATCGGGATAAATGAAACACAAGACATATTTCATATAGCGACAACCTCAGCAAATCACGATCCTTCTATCGGGAGGATTCTATCTGATGCTATAGCAACAGTTGGTGTGGAGGGAGTTTTTTCTATAAGAGAAGGGGCGGGAGCGGAGACTACTTTACAAGCTACCACACATGTAGGGTTAAACTCAGGATATCTATCTGCATATTTTATAACGCATCCGGAAACAATGGAAGTTATCTATGAAGATGCTTCTATCTTATTGTGTAATCAAACGTTATCTTGCTTGAATCAATCATTTATTCATTTTCTAGAACAGATTTTTCAAACAAGTCGTAATCCTTTAATCATCGTTGCTGAAGATTTCGATCCTCAACTTCTCTCTATTTTAATTGTTAATAAGCTTAAGGGCAACCTCCCTGTATGCGCAATAAAAGCTCCAGGATACGGTGAACAGCGCAGAGAAACTTTAGAGGATATTGCTATTTTGACAGGAGCCACTCTTGTAGGGGATCTTTTGGAGATTTCCTTAAATGAGGATAACTCAAATGTTCTTGGTCGTGTTGGGAAAGTTGTCGTGACACAAAACACAACTCTTTTATCTGAAGGAAAAGGAAGTAAAGAAAGAATAGAGCAACGCATTGATTATTTACGCCAAGCTATTCTTGATAGTAGTTCCGAGATAGATACTGAAGATTTGGAAAAACGTTTAGCAAGATTTGTTGGTGGTATGGCTCAAATATATTTAGGAGCCGCGACAGAAAGTGACTACAGGGAAAAGAAAATTTGTTTAGAGAATGCTTTAAAAGCTACAAAAGCCGCTTTTAAAGAAGGTTGTCTTCCTGGAGGAGGAACAGCATTAGCTCGTGCAGCGTCTATTGTAAAAATTCCTGATCAATTATCCACAGGGGTAGTGTTCGGCTGCAAATGTATGCTGCAATCTGCAGAAGCTCCTCTTAGAGTTTTGGCTATGAATTGTGGAAAAGTTTCAGACTATGTAGTAGAGACAGTTCTGTCATACCCAGATCCTTATTTTGGATATAACTGTATTAGTGATACTTTTGAAAATTTAATTTCTTCCGGTGTGTTTGACGCGTTTACTGTGATTAAATTTGCTTTAAAATATTCTATTTCTATTTCTTGCTTACTTTTGACTAGTTCATTTTTTATTGTAGACTCTTCTGAAGGAGATCCTAAGTTTCCTGAAAGCTCTTTTCCAGATACTCCATAGTAGTAAATAAATTTTACACAACCCTTGATGAGGAATATCTTTTATCTTTTTTTCAAAGATAAGGAGAAAGACTTGATCATTTGGCCTAACTTGACTACACTTTTTATCGAAAGAGCTGTGCACCAGTAGCTCAGTGGATAGAGTACCTGGCTACGAACCAGGTGGTCAGAGGTTCAAGTCCTCTCTGGTGCGATGCATAATCATAAAAATAGGGTGGTAATGGGATCGGTATTTATTGGGAAAACTGCCCCAGATTTTTCTGTACAAGCAGTTGTTAACGGTGAAGTAAAAAACATTTCTTTGAAAGATTATCGCGGTAAATACGTCGTTCTTTTCTTTTATCCTAAAGACTTTACTTACGTTTGTCCTACAGAACTTCACGCTTTTCAAAATATGCTAGAAGAATTCGAAAGTCGCGGTGCACAGGTTATCGGTTGTTCCGTTGATGATCTTGATACTCACAAACGTTGGTTAGATACCGACAAAAAATCTGGTGGAATTAAGGGCATTACCTATCCTTTAGTTTCTGATATAACCCATGAACTTTCCGAGCTTTATGGTGTTTTAGATTCCCAGTCTAAACTATCATTCCGTGGATCTTTCTTGATCGATAAAGAAGGTATAGTCAGACATCTGGTAATTAACGATCTTCCTTTAGGTCGTTCTATAGATGAAGAGCTTCGTATATTAGATGCTTTGATTTTCTTTGAAAATCATGGGCTCGTATGTCCTGCAGACTGGCATCAAGGGCAGAAGGCTATGGCCCCCAATGAAGAGGGTTTAAAAGAATACTTCGGAACTATCGACTAAAAAACTTTATTAAAAGTTAATAAATCGTAGAGATCTTGTTCGAAGAATAAAAGGAAACTTTTATATTTTCGACAAAGAGATTTAGAGGCTTCTATGATGTGTTGATCTCCAACACCGGGCAGGCCCATAGCGATGATGTTTTTTAAAGTAGTCTGAGTGTTCAAGAAGTGTAGGCCGAAAAAATAACTGTCCACACAGTACCCTTCTTCTTTTACTCTGAAATAAAGTACGTTATAATCATACATCAGAGCTTGTATGGCTAAGGCTATTCCTGACCCGGTTGTTGCAGATCCATCACCGAGATGATCATAAAGATCTGCTGTACTACGACATAAATAAGCAGTGTCGTAACTTCCTTTTTCTGCTTCACCAAATAAAGCAATTGTCAGTTTCATTGAATTATGGATAAATCGGACTTTATTTCCGATCCTACAAAAGACTTTGTTTATTATCTATAGCGAGAAGTAAATATTAGTTATGAAAAACTGATAATCATTTCTTATTCTCTGGTAAACAAAGCTTTTGATTAGCGTAAATAACATCAGAATTTAATTTATTAAGTTTTTTTAATTCTGATATGGGGATTTTATATTTTGCAGCGATTTTACCTAAAGTTTCTCCAGGTTTTACCACGTGAATATGCGAAGGAACCTCATCAGAAAGATCTGTATAAGTTTCAGGGGAAGAACCATCAACAAGAGCTAAGAGAGAACGTCGTAAAAGACGGATATCTTGGGAGAGGGTTTTATGGTCTTTTTGTATTTCTTGGAGTTTATTATTTAGGGTTGCTTGAATATCTTTTACAGAAGCTGTAAGAACTGTAACAGTTTTTGCGAGAGTTTTGTGTTCGATCTCTAACTGTTGGATTTGTTTCGCTAAAGATTCTGGTTTTGTAAATGACAATCTTTGTATTTTGCCATCCTGCTCATCTATACGATCCGCTAACATCTGGATTTCAGATTCATGACACAACAATTTCGCAGAAACATCTTCTACTTCTGCAAGCACAGTATGTATAGATGGGGATTTCCCTGCCGCATTTGTAGGCAGTGTAACCCCTAAACACAGTCCTAATCCGCAGTAAAATAAGTGTTTGTAGTTAACGTGCATGGACTTTAAATTCTGTACGACGGTTTTGTTGCCAAGCAAGTTCATTATGACCGGAATTCATTGGCTGTTCTTTCCCGTAAGATATAGTAAATAACCGTTCTGAAGAAATTCCCTGTTTAACTAGATATTGCTTAACAGCATTAGCACGACGCGCTCCTAAAGCTAGATTATAGGCAGCTGCTCCACGCTCATCAGTATGACCTTCTATATATAATGTTGTTCTTGGTGATTTTTGCATCTGACGAACAAGACTAGATAGAATAGCTAAATTTTCTTCACCTTTAATGGTGTAACTATCAGTTGCGAAAGTAATATTTCGGAAGGAAGCCGATTGGCTACTCGTTTTGTATAATTGTTCCTCCTTAGAATCGAAAGAGTCTGCAAAGTTTTGATTCATTTCATCATCGGTATAGAGAGGAACAAAAGCAAAATTCTGTTTCTTTCTCTTAGGATGCTGACAATCTTCGCAAACGGTATCCCAATCACCATAAGGATAAGAGCATGAAGGTAAGGCGAAAAGTGCAAATAGTAAACAAGTCAGAACGCCTAAATATTTCTTTTTCATAAGATTCTCTTTATTGGTTATTAGGGAATCCTCCCCAGGAAGGAAAACGTTTTTCCCCCAATCCTATAACAATTTTCTTAGTTTTTTGGGTAATCAGACTTAATAAATAAAGCTCTGATTCTCCTGAATTTCCTGCACTATAAACAAGATGATGACTATCAAGAGCCCATGAAGGTCCTTCTTTGTCTGTAGGGGTTGTTGTCAGTTGATAATCTTTCCCAGTAGAAAGATCATACAAACAAATTTGACGAACTCCCTTAATTACAGAGCAAAAGGCTATTTTTTTACCATCTGGAGACCATGAAGGGCAACTGCTATTTCTATATTTTTTGGTGAGTAAACGTGGAGCTTGAATTTCTGGATCTATTTGAATGATGTACAAACGCGGTCTACCGTCTTTATTAGAGACAAAGACTAGCTTAGAACCGTCGGGACTAAAAGAAGGATTTCCCTGAGTTCCAAAAGTTTCATTCAATACTCTTCGTGGTTTCCCCATTGCGCCTCTTGATAAAGAAAAACTCTGAAGAAATAGATCAGGATTCCCATAAGTATCTGAAATAAAAGCTAAGAGTTTTTTTCTTGGGGAAAATGCAGGCATAAACTGATTCCCTTGTAAATTGAGAACCTTTTTGCCTGTAGTGTTCTCTAAAGAACCTAGAAAAATTTTAGGAATACCAAATTTATAAGAAACATAAAGGTAAGGATTACTGCTTCCTATGTTCATCCAATTGGGAGTGATGGACAAAGAGTTTTCTTGCGTAAGAACACATAGATTTCCTCCATCATAGTCTACAGACCATAGTTCTCCCTGTTTTAATTCACAATCTTGTGGATTTTTGCTTAACGAGAAAACAATTTTCCCAGAGCTAATTCCCGGAACCTTGGTAAGCGTGTAATGAATCTTATCCGCTGCTTCGTGTATTTTCTGACGGTTGCTAGTGTTGTCTTCTGTAAGTACTAAAGAATGAAATGGCTGATGGTTTTGAGAACCTTTAGCTATGGTAAATACAATTTCGGGATAACGAGAAACAAGGGCAATACTAAAAGGTGCAGAAAGAGTTTCGGACTTCACAAGAGAGGGTTGAAGACGATCTCCAAGAGCTAAATCACTAATGAAAGTATTGCATAACGCGCGTAGGTATTTTTGTTGTTTCGCATCATTAGGACCTATCTTTAATTCTACGTGAATAGGTAATAGAGAGATTTCAGATCGTACGGTAACTTCTAAATCTTTAGCATAGAGGGAAATTACCCCAAAAATAAGGAAAGTACTGACAAGTATACGTCGTAACATACCGACAGCCCCTACTGTGTTAAGACTCATTACTCAGGAGTTTAATATGAAAAGCGATATTTTTCGAGATTTTGTATTTGTCCAAGAATTTTTTAAAAGGAATTTCATGAATGCGCATCAGAATGAGTTGTTTTTCAGCTTCGCTAATTTCAGATAACAAAATACAGTCTTGAATATTTCCTTGAGGTGTTAATACAAGTTTTACTCGGACTTCTCCAGAAAAAGGTAAAACAATATATTCACGAAGTAATTGGCATAATTCTTCTTCTTGAGTTGCTGCTAAAGATGAGTGTATAGCGAGTTCTCTACTTTGAGGAAGGGAGATATTTGCAAGGCGTGCATCACTATCATCCAGATGTTTTGAAAGTGTTTTTGTAAGATTTGCAATTGCTTTGAGTTTAGCGTCTTTCTCTGTATTTCTCTTTGTTGAAGTTTTCTTTTCTACCTGTGGTTTTGAGACAAGAGTTTCTTTTTCTATAGATTTGGGGATGGGGATTTTTTTAACACTATCGGGATTTTTCTTTTCAATAGGAGCTTTAGAAGGTTGTTTTTCAACAACGGATTGTTTTCTTTCTGTTTTGACTACTTGCGTTTGTGACGTGGGCGTAATTGTTGTACATGTTTTTACAACAGAAAAGGGTTCACTTAAAGTAACGAGTTTTTCTTTGAAGGGTAGAAGTTTAGGTTGTTTTTTTTGCGTTGGAGAATACGCAAGGAGAATAATACAGACTCCATGGAGAAAAGTTGCAAAAAGAATATAAGGAAGCGTCTTTTTCATAATTAGCTTTTTAAAGCTATATGGAGTTCGTGAAATCCTGCTGATTCTATCGTAGTTTTTACTTCTTGATATAATCTAAAAGGTGTATCGCCATCTTGTAATAGTAAGGGTATTCTATTCGGATTTTGCTTATGTAAAAGGGTAAGTTGTGTTTTTAATTCCCCTAAGGAAAGAATCTGATCATTTAATGTAATCGTGTGATCTGCTAATACTTTGATTGTTGTAGGAAGCTCTCCATCTTTTCCGAGAACCTTATGTTCTTTTGTTCCGGGAGCTAAAGCTATAGAATCGAGGCGTATTAAAGGCATGGCAATCATAAATGCCATTAAAATTACAAAGACAATGTCAATTAATGGAGTAAGATTGACATTAGGATCTTCTTCAGCATCTTCAACGATAACACGTTTCATAAATTTGTCTGACGATACTTAACTTCTATAGAATTTAACAGCAAATATGCCGTTTGCTCTATTTCTAGAATTAATCGAGAAGAATGAGCTTTAAGATAGTTAAACCCTATCAAAGAAGGAATAGCAACAAATAATCCTACAATTGTCGTTCCTAGTGCTGTTGCAAGCCCTTCCATCATTGCTGTTCCTCCGGCTTGTCCTGAGCCAATGTGAGAAAAAGCTACCAAAATACCCCAAACAGTCCCTAAAAGGCCTAGAAAGGGCGCTAAACTGATTGTCGTAGCAGGAATGAAGTTGTTTTCATGCATGATTGCCCGGTATTTGGGCATAATCGCTCCTAACAGAGTCTCTAGAGACTGAATATCCTCAATAGATAATACAGGCCCATGATCAGGAGCCTGTTGACGATTCTTATCGAGAAGCTCCAATGTTCCTCGCTTAATAGTGAAATATAGGTCTGCGAAAGGATTTAGCTCTGGATGGATTTCTAAAGATAGCGGGGCATGACGATTTTTTATTAAGAAATCTTTAAGAGATTTGCCTGATTTCAGAAATTTTTTTTGAATAGCAAGCTTTTGATGTAGTACTGTCCAAGTGCATAGGGAAAGAATCAATAGGCTAAAGAATATCCCCTTACCGAAGAGATCGGCTTCTTTGAAGGCCTGGATAATTGGATTATGGGTGAATTGCAACATAGAGTATAAAATTCTTTACATAATGAGGGGATCATACAAAAGACGATCCTATCAAAATTATGGTATAGAGCCAAGTAGGTTTTGTTAAAGAGATTTACAAAAGCATTTATAAAAATAAAACTATATATAGTGTATAATTATCTACCTGATTTAGAAATAATTGGAGTTATTTTGAATAAAATCAAAAAGCAATTTCAAACTATATTGGTAGCTTTTCTATTTTCTTTACCCGCCTTTACCGGGTATGGTCAGAAATTGCGTGCTGCAGAGCCCGTAATAGAGAAAGCTTTACCAGGTGCTACTCTAGTTTCTGAGGGGTCTCATATTCCCAGAGGTGGAATATTTAGAGTGGGGATTAAGATATCCGCTCCTAAAGGAAGTCATATTTATTGGAAAAACCCCGGAGAAGTGGGGAGCCCATTAAGAATTAATTGGAATTTACCCAAGGGATTTGTCGTTGAGGAAGAGCATTGGCCTGCTCCTAAGGTTTTTGAAGAAGACGGTACGACATTCTTTGGTTATGATGATAATACATTTATAGTTGCAGATATCCGTGCACCTGAAAGTGGCGCTGATAAGGAATCTGTAGTGTTAAAAGCTCATGTGGAGTGGTTGGCTTGTGGGGAGAGCTGTATTCCTGGAAATGTCGACTTAGAACTATCACTGCCGTATCGTGATGGTATTGTTACCTTACATCCTGAAAGATCTACAGAGTTTGCTCAAACCTTACAGTCTCGGCCACGTTTACTAAAGGATAATCAGGCAATTACTTTAGGTCGTAGTAAAGAAGGCGAGATCATTTTAAATATCACCGGTAGTCCAAACCGAGCTGAGAAAGCCTGGTTTATTTCAGAGAAGGCGGATAAAATCTTTGCCTATTCTGAAGAAGCAATAAATGAGACTTCAGGGACAGCTTGGAAACTAAAGGTGAAAACATTATCGGGAGTTCAGAAGAATCAAGAACTACAAGGAGTTTTATTACTGACGGATGGCGCAGGTCGTGAAATTGAGTCATTTGTAATTCATGGTCAAATTAGTGATTCTGGGCAAACTTCTGAATTATGGAATTATATAACAATTATCGCGATGGCGTTCCTCGGGGGACTTCTCCTCAATATCATGCCTTGTGTTCTGCCTTTAGTAACTCTTAAGGTTTATGGATTGATTAAATCTGCAGGGGAGCAGCGCTCTTCAGTGATTATCAATGGTCTCTGTTTTACTTTAGGGGTAGTAGGTTGTTTTTGGGGATTAGCCGGGGTGGCTTTTCTCTTAAAAATGTTAGGACATAACATTGGTTGGGGTTTCCAGCTTCAAGAACCTATGTTTGTGGCAACCTTGATTATCGTATTTTTCCTATTTGCTTTGAGCTCTTTAGGCTTATTTGAAATGGGAACAATGTTTGCTAATCTTGGTGGGAAACTTCAGTCTACGGAGTCGGGAGCTTCTAGAAACAAAGCCGTAGGAGCTGTGTTTAACGGGGTGCTAGCTACTTTAGTAACAACACCGTGTACAGGACCATTTTTAGGTTCCATATTAGGCTTAGTGATGTCTTTATCATTCATCAAGCAATTGATAATATTTACATCTATTGGCTTGGGAATGGCATCACCTTATCTTGTATTTTCTGTATTTCCTAAGATGTTATCCGTTCTTCCTAAACCCGGAAGCTGGATGAGTACATTTAAGCAGCTTACTGGATTTATGTTATTAGGAACGGTAACTTGGTTAGCATGGATTTTCGGTTCAGAAACAAGTACAACGGCGTTAATTGTCTTACTTTCCGGATTATGGCTTGCGGGTATAGGAGCGTGGATTTTAGGAAAATGGGGAACCCCTGTTTCTCCTAAGAAACAGAGAATTTTCGCTTCAACATTATTTTTTGGGTTTGTCGCAGGAGCTTTATCATTAAGCTTTATTGCTTCCCGACATTTCACAGAAGAAGCAGAAACCGTAGTAGTTCAAGAAGGAAGTTCTTGGCAGCCGTTTTCTGCAACAAAACTTGCTCAGCTGCGTAAAGAAGGGCAAGCCGTGTTTGTGAACTTTACAGCTAAGTGGTGTTTAACCTGTCAGATGAACAAACCTGTATTGTATGCAACTACTATACAGGAGATGTTTAAAGAACGCGGGGTAGTTACCCTAGAGGCTGATTGGACACGTAAGGATCCGGGTATTACTGAGGAGCTAGCGCGTTTAGGACGAGCAAGTGTTCCTTCCTATGTCTATTATCCTGCTGATCAGTCGGAACCCATAGTACTTCCCGAAAAGATTACTCAATCAGTTCTTGAAGATATGGTCTTTTCGAAAAACTAATCTATAACTTTAGATGTTAGACTTTTTAGAGTGTATTTGAATAAATACACTCTTTTTTTTTCTTAATTTAAGAAATGCTTCTTAAAAGATCGATTCTTTTGAAGATATTTCACTAGGAGATGTATGATTGTACATTTCCTCGCGTCAAGATTTTAAGGAGAAGGGTTATGGATTTAGCTGATGCGCATTTACATCTTTCGGATGAAGCGTTTATGGAAGATGCTACTGATGTTATTCATCGTGCAAAAGATTCCGGAGTTTCCCTCTTTGTTAATGTAACAACAACTATTGACGAGTTGAATAAATCTTTTGACTATGCAGAACGTTTCCCAGAATTACGTTTTTGTCATGTCGCTGGAACTCCGCCTCAAGATGCCCATATAGATATAGATGAGCATTTTCAATACTTTCAAGGTTTAGCTCAGGCTGGGAAATTAGCTGCTATTGGTGAAGTAGGCTTAGATTATTGTTTCGGCGCAGATGATCCAGCCAAAGAACGTCAGAAAGAGGTTCTGAAGAAATATTTGTCTTTAGCTTTAGAATGCGAATTGCCTTTGGTTGTGCATTGTCGTGGTGCTTTCGATGATTTTTTCCATATGATAGATCAATACTATCATCATGATGAACGCTCTTGTCCTGGAATGCTACATTGCTTTACAGGTACTTTAGAAGAGGCTAAGGAGCTTATTTCTCGTGGATGGTATATTTCTATTAGTGGGATTGTTACATTTAAAAATGCCCAAGATTTGCGTTACGTGGTTTCCCAAATCCCTCTTGATCATTTGTTAATAGAAACAGATGCTCCTTTCCTTGCTCCGACCCCTTATCGTGGTAAAAAAAATGAACCTGCTTATATAGCATATACGATTGAAACTATTGCTAATATTTATGGTCTCGACTCTCAAGAACTTGCGGATATAGCTCGGAGTAATGTTTTACGATTCCTAGAGGCTCGTAAGAAAGGTTAGCCTTATCTCCAATTTACTGATAAAAATAGCTTCACATAATTCTATTTAAGCTTTTATGGTTGCTAGAAAAAGAGATTGTGAAATAAAGGCTTACGATGAATGAAAGGGAAGCATGTTCTGAAATAACTCAGAAGCCATGGAAGTACTACACTAGCTTTGTTTTACGTTGTGTTCATTCTTTAGCAGGAGTTGCATTTACGTTGTTTCTCTGTGAGCATATGTTTACCAATATGCTTGCTTCTTCTTATTTTAATGAGGGACAGGGGTTTGTTCAGTTAGTGAGCAAATTTCATCAGATTCCTGGTCTTAAGATCATAGAAATCGTCTTTTTAGCATTACCTTTTATCTCTCATGCTATTATAGGCATAATCTATCTTTTCCAATCAGAAAGTAACTCTGAAGCGTCTGATGGCAGTAAACCCGCGTTAATTTATGCAAGAAATATTGCTTATACCTGGCAGAGAAGAACAGCATGGATTTTACTTTTTGGACTTATTTTTCACGTTGTTCAGTTTCGTTTTCTTCGTTATCCTGTTCATATAGAGCTGCATGGGCAGACATATTATGTTGTGGATATCGATTCCTCTCGCTACCCGGCAATAGTTCGTGGTACTAAGGGGTTTTTCACTATAAACTTTTCAGCTCCTCAAACGGAGACTATTCGTTTGGAGAGAGAGGATCTTGAAGGTAGTGCCGTTTCTAAATTATCAGAAAGTAAGGAATATCTTCTTACACCTAATGTAGGAACAGCTTTTCTCTACATTGTTCGTGATTCTTTAGGATCTTTATGGATGGCTATTTTCTATACTATACTTGTGATTGCCGCTGCATTTCATGGGTTTAATGGTCTTTGGACATTTTGTTCTCGATGGGGAGTTGTTATATCTTTACGGTCTCAGGCTCTTTTACGTAATTTGTGTTATTTTGCCATGGTTATTGTTTCTGCCATGGGCATTAGTGTGATTTGGAATTTGTATAGCGTGGCATAAGATTATGGAAGCTCAGGGTTGTAGAGTTATTGTTGTCGGTGGTGGTTTAGCAGGGTTGTCAGCAGCCGTGAAGCTGGCAGATTATGGTATCGTTGTTGATCTCGTATCATTGACAAAAGTGAAAAGGTCTCATTCTGTATGTGCGCAGGGAGGAATAAATGCTGCCCTTAATCTTAAGCACGAGGAAGCGGATTCTCCTTATATACATGCGTATGACACAATAAAAGGCGGAGATTTTCTAGCAGATCAACCTCCTGTTTTAGAAATGTGTTTAGCAGCGCCTAGGATTATCCGTATGTTGGATAATTTTGGATGTCCTTTTAATCGTACTCCTGACGGAGAATTGGACGTACGTAGATTTGGAGGGACGCTGTATCATCGTACAGTATTTTGTGGAGCTTCTACTGGGCAACAGCTTATGTACACTCTAGACGAGCAGGTGCGTCGTCGTGAAAGTGAAGGAAAAGTTAACAAATTTGAAAATCATGAGTTTGTAAGATTAATCACTAACAGTTCTGGAAGAACTTGTGGAATCGTATTAATGAATTTATTCAATAATCGCCTAGAAGTTCTTAAGGGAGACGCTGTTATTTTTGCTACAGGTGGTCCTGGAGTTATTTTCAAGATGTCTACGAACTCGACGTTTTGTACGGGAGCAGCAAACGGACGGTTATTCTTACAGGGGATGACTTATGCGAATCCAGAGTTCATTCAAATTCATCCTACAGCAATTCCTGGTATTGATAAGCTACGGCTAATATCTGAGTCTGTTCGTGGTGAAGGTGGACGCGTTTGGGTTCCTGGAGATTCCTCAAAGACCATTATCTTCCCCGATGGTTCGCGACGTCCTTGTGGGGAAACAGGAAAACCTTGGTATTTCCTAGAAGAAATGTATCCCGCTTATGGCAATTTAGTCAGTCGTGATGTAGGTGCTCGTGCTATCTTACAGATATGTGAAGCAGGTTTAGGAATTGATGGACGTATGGAAGTCTTTTTAGATGTTACCCATCTGCCAGCCGCTACACGACATAAGCTAGAGGTCGTTTTAGATATTTATAGGAAGTTTACCGGAGAAGATCCTGATAAAGTTCCAATGAGAATTTTCCCAGCCGTGCATTATTCCATGGGTGGTGCTTGGGTAGATTGGCCTGCTGCGGATGATCCTGATCGTGATAGCCGCTATCGTCAAATGACTAATATTCCAGGATGTTTCAACTGCGGAGAATCTGATTTCCAGTATCACGGAGCAAATCGTCTAGGAGCAAATTCGTTATTATCTTGTTTATATGCAGGACTTGTTGCTGGAGAAGAAGCTGCGCGTTTCATTACTGCTTTTGGCTCCTGTCCGACAACCTCTACAGATTTTTCTGATGCTCTCCAGCAAGAGAAAGAAGAAAATGCTCTTCTACTTTCAAGAAGTGGAGGAGAAAACATCTTCATCTTACATGAAGAAATTGCTAAGGTGATGGTTAGAAACGTCACTGTGAAACGAAATAACAAAGACCTAAGAGATACTCTAGAGCAGTTGAAAATGTTTAGAGAGAGGCTTCAAAAAGTTTCTGTTCATGATTCTTCACAGTTTGCCAATAAAACCTTCCATTTTGTACGTCAGATGGGTCCTATGATAGAATTAGCATTAGCGATTACCAAGGGGGCTTTACTGCGAGATGAATTCCGAGGTTCTCATTATAAAGAAGAATTCCCTAAACGTGATGATGTCCATTGGCTAAAGACAACATTAGCGTCATATTCTCCTGAAGAACCTGAGATTACTTATCAGCCTGTAGATACTCGTCACGTACAACCTACATTACGAGATTATACAAAATCTTCGACAGGGAAAATCGAGTTTGCCAACGTTCCTGAAATCATTCGTTTGCCTATATAAATAAAGAGAGGACTATGGATATTCCTGAAACTTTTATATTGAAAATCTATCGGGGAACCCCGGGAAAACAATATTGGGAAAGTTTTGAATTGGTATTGCATCCAGGAGAGAATGTAATTAGTGCTCTTATGGAAATCGAAAAACGTCCTATAAATACTCTAGGGGAAACAGTGAATCCTGTTGTATGGGAACAAGGGTGTCTAGAAGAAGTTTGTGGTTCCTGTTCATTATTAGTAAATGGTACACCTCGTCAGGCATGCACTGCGCTTATTGAAGAGTACATAAAGGAAACAGGATCTCGAGAGATTGTTTTAGCGCCATTAACAAAATTTCCATTAATTCGGGATCTTATTGTTGATCGTTCGATCATGTTTGATAACTTACAAAAGATTCAAGGTTGGGTAGCTGCTGATATCGATGGGGAAAATTGTGGTGTGAAAGTATCGCAAGAACAGCAAGAGCTGATGTATGCCTTATCTATGTGTATGACGTGCGGGTGTTGTACAGAAGCTTGTCCTCAAATTAATGAGCATAATGATTTTATTGGACCAGCAGCCATTGCTCAGGCACGTTTATTTAATACGTATCCTGGAGATAAGCAATCTAAAAAACGTTTACGTACACTTATGGGGAAAAAAGGCATAGAAGGTTGTGGACAAGCACATAACTGTGTGCGTGTGTGCCCTAAAAAACTTCCATTAACAGAAAGTATTTCTGCTATGGGAAGAGAAATTTCTAAATATTCTTTAAAATCTTTATTTCGTTCGATTTTCCAAAGAAAGAAAAAAGATGGTGATGAGGATTAGAAAAATCCTTTAGGCATATGGCTGCGATATCCTGGAGGGGGAGGCATGCCATAGTCTATAGGATTTGCGTAGAGAGTCCAAGGTCTTGAGACAGAAAGCAGCTTATCTATATTTTCCAACGGGTATCCTTGCAAACCAGCATAGTTAAATTGCCAGAGATCAATTTCTTGGGTGCCTGGGTGAAGAATAAATCCGAAATAGCTGTAAGCCCAATTGCTATCTCCAAAGAGTAATGGAGCTGGATAGGCAAGGTTGTGATGGCGCATGGCTGTTGCTAATCTTAAGAAGATATCTTCCTCAAAATACAATTGTTGATAGCTTTCCATCATCAATCCTTTAAAAAGATGACGAATCTCTCCTGATGATAATAAGGAGAAACTTGGAATAAATTGTTCTATAAGTTTGCTAAATTTTTCATAGGTAATTCTAGAGGAGATTCCTAGATAAGAGCAGACTTTGTCTAAAATTTCAGGGAGTTGTTGATCAGTGGTATAGGGGATATCTTGGACAATCTGATGGGCTAAACGTCTTTGATATAGTGTGAAAACATTTTTAGATTTTGGTAAAGCTTCTTGTAAAAATCGCGAGGCTTTTTCGTAGAGTTCGGGGAGTAATAAAGAATGATCAGAGCAGAAATCATGAAAATCATATGTAAGATTTTCCAGACTATATTTCGTAGAGAATCTTTCTATAAACGTGTAGATCCCCTGTTGATTTAGCACAGTATCTGCTAGGAAATCTTGATGATTTTTTACCCAAACATCACGTAACCAGGTGTAGCTATACCAGTCATTATTCCATGCCTCACGGAATAAGGGAGATCCCGCAATTATAGAGAATACATGCGTTGGAGATGAAGCTAGTAGTGAATGTGAACCATCTTCTAAATAGCTTTTTATTGCTGAGGGAAGATCTTTTAAAGCATCTGAGAAAAATGCTGCTAACTCATGAGCATTTTCGGGATGTTTTTCGATATATGTGAGTTCTTCAGAATTTTCGAAATAATCTTTTAGTAAAGTTTCTACTGTTCCTCCGGAAACATACACCCAGGGTGTGTGGGAAATCTTATCCAAATTATTAAGAATAGGTTGAGGTATAGGAAGGCCATATCCTTCAAGGATACGCGTTATAGCAGCTTCTTGGAAAGAGTTCTTATGTAGGGAAGAAATAATACGATGAATAAGAGTAGAAGTTTCTTTTTCTAATCCTAAAACGCCATGTTTTCCTAGGAGTTCTACTTCTGTTGAAGAAAAGAATTCCGATAAAAAGCTGATGAATTCGTTAATCGAATAGATTGCAGACCATGTATTGGGATGGCTTCTTCCGTGAGTAAAGAGTATACGAAATCCTGCAGGAGAATCTGCATAGAGGTGGGAAAATTCTTGGATGAAGGCGTCGTAAGAACTACGGAAATATTGTGGAATGATCTTTGTGTAAAAGGAGAGAAGAAAATTAGGTAAAGCGAAGAGTTTTTTTGCTTTTTCTTGAGCGGTATCCCAATCATAGAGAGCTTGGTTTAGTTCTTGGCGAAAACGCAAATGATCCATGAGCAAGATTTTATTATCTTGTTCATTTAGCGGATTTCTCATACGACTTTCTATATATTCAAGTTGAACACGTGCTTCATTATAGGTTTGCTCGCACTGTTGTATAAGATCTCGAGCATTATCGACTTCTTCTTCTACAAACGTTTGGATAGTATAAGCTAGGCTATTAGGATCATCATGCTGCCATCCTAAAGCTATACGAATATGATTTAATGTTGATGAATCGTTAGAGTCGGCAAGAGTTGCTAATGTATATTCCCAGGATTTTAGTAGGGGATTTTGCGTATCACCAATAAAGGCAAATTTAGCTTGTTCATATGCTGTGAGATAGCTGTAGACTCTTTGTGTTTGCGATAACTTATGCGAATTCTCAATAGGAAAAAAGACCTGCTCTTTACTGTAGAAGCCTTCTTGAAATAGGATAGAACGTACAGAATTAGCTGTAATTTGATAATGATGCAGTAATGTACTTTGAATGACTTCGTTAGCTGTTATGATATCATCAACGTGTTGTAATTTATTTAGAAGATATTCATGAGCGAGGACTTGTTGTATTCGAACTTGAGGGTCATCCAGAGTATCTACGATACCTGCCGCTTCGAAAGCTCGTTGTAGGCCTGGAGATGCAGAAAGTTTTGCAATAGGATCTGGGTATAAGTCTAGGATTCTTAAGGGTTTAAATAGCTCTCCGATACATCCCGATAAGTTTATAGGTACGGAGACTTCTCTCGTGCCTATAATTCTTGTAAGCTTTCCTGAAGTCAGTAGGTCATCAATATCTTTTATGAATAGCGTAGGGTATTCTTGATGAATAACAATAGCAAAAGCTGTTGCGAAGCAAGAGCCCACATCTTGACGTAAGTAGCAAAACATTGCTGTAAGTGCTGCTTGACGTGCATGAATAGGTGTTAAGGCAATCTCAGGGGATAAGGCCATGGTATTGCGAATGAGATCTTGAATGCTCTTGTAGGAGGGAACGAAAAGCTTTTTGATCCTTTCTTTAATCTCGGGTTCTTGTTTGATTGCTTGAAGCATTTTCAGAAGATGTTCTCTAGGTTTGGCTTCATTATGTCTATGAGGACCTAGGGGATAGAGACATTTTGTTAAATGTTCTATAGCTTTTACGACTTTTGTCGTATCAATTTCTCCGTTTTCTGCAAGGATATAACGTGCTGCGTTTCTTGCTATGGTAAGATTTTTCGCTGCTAGGGGGGATTGTAGGGATGTTGTTTGATAAGCACGAAATAGATCATTATCTTCTGAGCAGAAGATCTCTTCTAACTCATTATGCTTTTGCTTGAGAACTAGTGAATCAAAAACAAAAAAATCCAGTCGTGACATAGGGAATACAGAGAAAACTTTGGGCTTTTTCTATTTCTTATCATGAATTCCTGGTTTCTGTCAGCAAACGATTCCCTAAAGAGAACCCATTTTAGGAAGAGAATAGCATTAGTGCTCATAGAATGAATAGGATGAATGAAATAAAGAGAATAAGAAGAAAAAGTACATAAAATCCTTTGAGACTAGCGCTAGAGGCTTTTATTCTTTTGTAAGAAAAGTCGTTAACAGATAATATGTTTCGTTTTAATTTTTTAAAATAATGAGTATTAGAAATGAATATTCAGGAACATATAAAACCTTATTGTCCCTCAGTTGTACAGTTTATGCAGACTCATCAGTCAAAGTTATCAAAAGTGAATAAGAGTTTTATAGTACTTGTTATTACTGGCTCAGCCTTGGTTTTAGTTAGCTTGGCAGTAACTTCACCAGCATTTATAACTATCATCTCTGGAATCACCGTTGTTGGTGTTATTGCTCTTATAATTTCAGCAATATTACTATGGTTGGGAAAAGGGCCTAAATTGCTCACGGAACCTAGTAATGAAAGCATAACCATTAAAAATCTCGAATTAACTGAAAGACAGGAAACTTAAAGTTCCATCTATTTGTGATTGTGTTTCTTTATTCAGCATTTCTGTAAGAGTTTCTATGAAATTTTCTGAGTTTAAAGGTGCTAAAGGATCTTTAATGAGCTCCTCAATAGGTAGGCGCATGAGATACTCGGTAAGTTCATAATTTCCTGTGATACATACAAGAATATCACCAGTTTCTATCTTTTGCTTTATAGGTGAGGTAAGACGAGAAAATGTTTCCTGTCTTTTTAAAAAGGCTATAGGCGGGGTCTCCCCTACTGATAGAATGGACAAATAAGAATCTAGGGAACAGTAATGGATAAAAGTCATAGAGACTGTTGCTTCATCACCCTCTGTGGTTTTCCTAAAAGTATCGAAAGTATCCGAGCTTATTTTCTCTAAAGAAGAGGAAAGGTTTGCATAAGCAAGGAATAAACTTCGTGCGGATAGGGCATAAAGATAGGATGGGAGTCCTATATCTCCAGCAAGACCTACAACGCCAATGAGATTTTGTTCAGGAATAGAGGCTTTCCATCCGTAAAAATGACCTGACAGCTGAATACCTTGAAGATGTTTAGAAATAAAGGAGACGTTAGGAAACTCTGGAAATGTAGGGCTGAGTAGTGTTTGTTGTAGGGAAGCAAGAATAGCTAATTCTTTTTGTAGCTTATCTCCAGAGGTATGTTCGATTTCTGCTTTTTCTCTTGAGTTGAGTAGTAATAGTAGTGTGCAATTAAAGATGTTCCCTAATTCATTGATTTCATATCCATAGGGTTGAGGTTCATAACGGATATTATGATTTCCTCTCCATGCAGCTTCCATACATGTTGTAAGTTCTTGAATAGGTTGATTTAACCGTTTATTAATTTTCGTAAGTATCCATCCCATTAAGATAAAGGCTAATGAGTAGAAGAAAATTACATTCAAAGGAAGGCGGATAGCTTTAGCGATAAACCAGGAAAGTGGAATGATGGATAGGGTATAGGTTCCCTGAATAGGTAGTCTATTTAAAACAATTCCTAGATATCTTTTATTTTTTATCTTTACGCTTATAAGATTGTATTCTTGCAGTATTTTAGGAGCTATTTCTACGGGAATGGCTTGTTTTCTCGAAATGATTTTAGGAAGATCAGCAATATCTACGGAAAATACTTCTGAAGAAAATTTAGAATCTGAAGCGAAGAGTACTTCTCCATATTTGTTTAAGAGACAGATATCCTCATCTTTTAAATGCAAAGATTTAAATAGGTCCTTCTGTAGGAAATCCATTGGATAGAAGCTGACAAGCAATCCTGCGCTCGTTGGTGCATTCCATACTTCGATATCTTCGGTAATCACAAGATAATTTTTAGGAACATTTGGAGAGGTATTCGAAGAGATAGTAATAATGCATGCCTTTCCTGCCGACATACTAAGCTTCTTTTTTATTTCAGGATGACTTTTTAGATAGTGGATAAATGGGTCATGAGGATTTTTTGTTTTTATATTCCCATCAAGAAGGGGGATTAAACAAAGGGAGAAATCTGTATCTGATAGGGCGAACATCTCATTATAAGCTTGAGAGTAGAAATCTTCTGAAGATGATGCATAGGCTTTAAGTGCTAGGGTATTCGCTAGGCGTTTGAGAAAGATTTTGTGAATGGTGAGTTTCTTTTCAAATTCTAAGCTAAAATTGGTCGCATGAGTATGGAGGTTTTCCATAAGATGATTTTTTGCCGCTGAAAAAGAAAACAACGATAGAACTACCAGATTCAAAATTAGAGGAATCGGAATTACCAAAAAAAGGAACAGCAAAATGCGTTTGGTAAAAGTTTGTTTCATGAGTCCGATATTTTAAGAATCAGCAAGGTAATGTCATCATGTTGATGGCAATTTCCTACGAAAGTTTTCACAGATAGCATTAAAGAATGCATAGCATCTTCTGCGCTTTTCCCTGCTAAGGTTTTTACAGCGTTTTTTAACCGTTCTTCGCCAAACATTTCAAAAGCTTTATTATGGGCTTCTGTAATTCCATCTGAATATAAGACAATCAAAGATCCTGGTAATGGTTGGAAACTTTCTGTGGGGACGTCAGGAATATTAGGAAGGAATCCTAAGGCCATTCCTTTGTGAGTAAGAAGGGAAACTTCTCCACTAGGAGATAGGTAACACGCGGGATTATGGCCACAGGAATAAAATTCTATAATTCCTGTTGTATAATTGTAGCTATAGACACATAGAGTGACAAACATTCCTGAATCAGCAGTGTTTTTATAAAATAGAGAAGATGTTTGTTCTACAGCTTCTTTTATTGAAGGGATTTGCGATAGGAATGTACGCAACATATTCTTAAGGAATAAAGAGTACCCGCAAGCATGGACACCTTTCCCAGATGCATCAGCAACAATTAAAAATAATGTAGCTTTATCACCTTCGCCCACGATAAAGGCGTCGAAGAAATCTCCACCCACGGTAATGGCGGGGATATAGGCTTTTGCCAATTCTGTATGAGGATAATTAGGGAAAGTATTGGGAAGAAGTCTTTGTTGTGCTTGCTCACCAAGACGCAGAGCATTTTGTGCACTTTCTTTTATTTCATAATTTTTCTCAGCTAAGGTTTGTTGTTGATCTAGACTTTGTACCATAGCATTAAAAATATGACCTAATCTATTAACTTCAAATCCTAGGGAATCATCAACATAGGGATCTCGGATATTTTCTCTTGTTTGTATGATGACTGTGGCGAGTTTACGAATAGGTAAAGATAATCTTTTAGCGGCGAGATAAGCGATGATACTTCCTAAAACAACGCATAGAAAGTAAGCGAAATAAATTAACGTACGTTTCCAGAAGGTAGAAAAGAGCTCGGCCTTTGTCCCATAAGAAAGAACACGTAGGTTCATATTAGGGACATTAGCAAGATAACTCCATATTTCTCGATTTCCATTTTTAAAAGAGAAAAAGTTCGGTTCTATAGATAGAGGAGTTAGCGAGATGGGCTTTAAAGAAATCCCTTTTGGGCAGGTGCTTTCATCTAAGAAAGTATCGCAGAATTGCTTTTCAGTAACGTTAGGATAAATAGATCGCAGATCTAAATCAGGATCAGAGGCTTTTAAGATGATGCCATTGTTGGATAGAATAGCTGTTTTTACAGTAAAATAAGCCTGGGTATTCACAAGAATATCTTCTAGGAACTTTTCAACGTTGTGTGTTGTATAAAGAATACCTAGAAGTTCATGAGTATCATTATCGAAGATATTTACCTGCATTATTGAAAAAACTTCATGATTGTCTGAAGATTGTTTAAATGTTGCTGAGAAGGGCAAATGATTGGGAATATCTATTTTATTTTGATAATTTTCTCCGAGATGGCCCGGAAGGCTAGAGGCTACAACAATTTTCTCTCCACTAGGTTGCAGCTTAATTAAAGAGATTTCGTCATATGTTGAGCTAAAGATTCTTTGCATTTCATTACTAAGCTCAACATTAGGAACTGAGGGAATCCCCTCATCAAGATCTAGAACTTCTGAGAATAGTGCTAAAACATCAGCATTTAGTGGGACTATTTGCATGAGAGTATCCACTTTGAAAGCAGCATTTTCTTTAAATGCTACGGTCACTGATGAAACTGTAGTGCGGTATTGTCTGAGGTTAAGTAGGACAATATTAATTCCTAAAGGAATTAATATTGCGGCTACACATGCTAACCACAAACGATAACCTATCGTTTTTGTAAAAGGGATCATCTACATTAAATTAGTAGTTATAAGATGGCGTATGCAAGATCGTTCTGATCTTCATAAGCCTTCTTTCTTCATTTTTTAAGTATATAGAAAATTTTGCTTAAGCAGACATCTACTATTTAACGTGCTAGGAGAGTTTTGTATTTTTTAGCTTATCTAATGGGGAAAAGTAAGGCGTTTAACACAGAAAGATTACGAGATAATCGCTTTCTAGTTGTTCCTAGAAAGCGATATGCGTGCGATTCTATTCTCCAGAAAATGGATTAGAATCTTTAAATAATCCTTCAGGACCGAGTTCTTCTTCTATTGCCATGAGCCTGTTATACTTGGCAATACGCTCGGAACGTGATAGCGATCCTGTTTTGATTTGTCCTGTATTGAAAGCTACGGCAAGATCTGCAATTGTCGTATCTTCGGTTTCCCCGGACCTATGAGAAAGAATGGTTGTATACCCTTGATTATGAGCGAGTTGTATAGCTTCTGAAGTTTCTGTTAATGTGCCGATTTGATTCGGTTTGATTAATACAGCATTAGCAAGACCTCTACTAATACCATCCGCTATTAATTCGGGATTAGTAACAAAGAGATCATCTCCAACAATTTGAATACTTTCGCCAAGTTCTGCTGTTAGTAGTTCCCAACCATCGAAATCTTCTTCAGCAAGACCATCTTCTATAGAGTCGATAGGATAGTGATCGCAAAGATCAGCAAGTATGCTAACTTGTTCTTGATAACTCTTCCCATCATAAGTTTCTGTTTTCGTATCATAGAAAGAAGATGCTGCGCAATCGAGAGCTAAGGAGATATCCTCTCCGGGTTGAAAACCGGATTTTTCAATAGCAAGTACAAGAAGATCTAATGCTTCGGAGTTAGATTTTAATTGTGGAGCAAAGCCCCCTTCATCGCCAACTCCTGTAGCTAAATTTTTATCATTGAGGATGTTTTTCAAAGTGTGAAAAACATCAGCACCCATCCGTACAGCTTCTTTTAGAGATGTTGCCCCAATAGGACGAATCATAAACTCTTGAAATTGCAATCCGTTATTCGCGTGCATTCCTCCATTGATAAGATTCATCATAGGACAAGGTAGTACATGAGCGAAACATCCTCCTACATAACGATAAAAAGAACGTCCTAAGGTAGTTGCTGCAGCTTTTGCCGATGCCAAAGAAACTCCTAAAATTGCATTAGCTCCTAGTTTCTCTTTATTTGATGTACCATCAGCCTCTACCATGATAGAGTCAATGAGGATTTGATCGAATATACTGACTCCTTGTAATACGGGAAGCAGGACTTCTTTTACATTTTTTACGGCTTGTAAAACACCTTTCCCTTGGAACCGAGAAGTATCTTGATCACGAAGTTCTAAAGCTTCTTTTATTCCTGTAGAAGCTCCCGAAGGCACACAAGCTTCTCCAGAGGTGCCTGCGTCTGTAGTTACTTTAACATATAATGTTGGATATCCTCTGGAATCTAAGATTTCTCTAGCTTGGATATCGGAAATGACAACTTCTAACATGAGTCTTTAATCTCTTTTGTCAAGGGGTTGGATACTTGCTCCCAAGAACCTATTCCACATAATCTGAGTATGCTGATTGTATTATCAGATGAGGCTGCATGTGGGAGAGCTTAATGGCAATATTAGGTTCTGATTTTACAAAAAGCAAGCAGATTTCATTTGAGATTTTTGTGATATTTTATGAGATATGAAGAAGTTGTTCCTTAGCGGCTTTCATTTTATCTCGATATTTTGCGGCCTCATCAAATCGAAATTCATGAGCAGCTTCCTGCATGAGATTTTCATATTTTTTTATAAGTTTTTCTAATTCTTTTATAGAAAGCGGGATTTTGGGAGTTTCTTGAGTTTCTTTTTTCCCTCCCTGAGGAATGGGATTAGCGAAGATCGCTTTAATGATGGGCTTAGGCGTAATGTTATTTGCTTCATTATAATCCAGTTGTATCTGTCGACGACGTTCTGTCTCTTTTAAGGTTTGTTCTATAGATCGTGTTTTTTGATCAGCATAGAAGATCACCTTACCTTCTACATTTCTTGCTGCTCTTCCACAAAACTGTATTAAAGAAGAAGTACTACGTAAAAAACCCTCTTTATCAGCATCAAGAATAGCGACTAAAGAGACTTCGGGAAGATCTAATCCTTCTCGAAGTAAGTTTACGCCTATAAGCACATCAATATTTCCCAAACGTAAATCTGCAAGAATACGTGTACGTTCTGCAGTTTCTATTCCAGAATGTAAATATGCTGCGGCGATATCTAATTCTGAGAGAAATGCGGCGACATCCTCAGCAAGTTTTTTAGTAATAGAAATTACTAAAATCTTTTCCTGAGATTTAGATAAGCGTTTCCGGATCTCTTCAAGTAGATCATCTACCTGTCCTATTGCAGGACGAATTTCTGGAATGGGATCAGGAATTCCTGTAGGGCGAATGATCTGTTCTACAATGTGTCCTTGACTCTCGTTTAACTCTGTCTCTCCGGGAGTTGCAGATACATAAATTACATTATGAAAGTACTTTTGAGCTTCTTCATAAGTTAAAGGACGGTTGTCATAAGCAGAGGGAAGTCGAAAACCGTATTCTACTAAGGATTGCTTTCTAGATAGATCTCCACGGTACATAGCTCGTATTTGAGGTAGAGTTTGATGTGATTCATCTATGACTAATAGGAAGTCTTCAGGAAAATAATCTAATAGACAAGCGGGAGGTGCTCCCGGAGGCATTTTTGTAAAATGACGAGAATAATTTTCTATTCCTTTACAGAAGCCTGTCTCTCTTATCATTTCAATATCGTGAGTGGTTCTATGGAATAATCTATCTTGTTCTATAGGGCGATCCTGGAAGAACAGCATACGTTCTTCTAATTCTTCACGTATAGAACGTATAGCTTGTTCTCGGACAGCTTCGGGAGTGACGTAATGTGATCCTGGATAAACAATAGCTGAGGCTACTGATGCCATAGGAATCATAGTTAAAGGATCGCTGTATTCTATGGAGGATAGCGTATCATTGAAAAATTCTAGGCGGATGGCTTGATCACTTTCATAGGCAGGGAAAATATCAATAACACTACCACGTTCACGAAATGTTGAACGTTGCGCTACTGGAGAGGCTTGGTAGTTCATTTTTACAAGCCGAGAGGCAAGTGCTATACGAGGATATTCCTTTCCTACTTCTAGCTCTAAAGCCATAGAAGCATAGTTTTCTGGAGAACCAATACCATAAATACAAGATACAGAAGAAACGATCAAAGTATCCCTACGCTCTAAAATAGATCGCGTTGCAGATAAACGTAATTTATCGATTTCACTATTGATTAAGAGACTTTTTTCTATGTAAGTATCATTACGAGCGATGTAGGCTTCAGGTTGATAGTAATCGTAATAAGAGATGAAATACTCCACAGCATTATTGGGAAAGAATTCCTTAAATTCTTGATATAGCTGTGCTGCTAGTGTTTTGTTATGTGCCAATACGAGTGTGGGACGATTGACATTGGCAACAACATTGGCAATGGTGAAAGTTTTTCCTGACCCTGTGGTTCCTAAAAGTACTTGAGATTGTATGTTATTACGTATGCCTTGAGTAAGTTTAGCAATAGCTTCCGGCTGATCACCACAAGGAGCAAAATCGGCTCGTAATTCAAAAGTCATAGGCGTGAATAAGTTATAGTGATAGACGAGAACGCCATTTATGGCTTAACCCTAGGGTATTATGGACTTCTTCCATAGTTTCTTTTGCTATAGCACGCATTTTTTCCGTGCCTTGTTGCAATGCCTCTTGAAGAATTTGAGGTTGTGCTAATAGCTCAGCGCGTTTCTCTTTAAAAGGTTGTAAGAAGAGAATCAGCTCCTCAGCAAGACGTGCTTTTACCTCAACGTCTTTTATACATCCTTGACGGTAACGTATTTTAAACTCTTCAACTTCTTCTTTATTAGGATTGAAAATATCGTGATAGATAAATAAAGGATTTCCCTCAACACGACCTGGGGTCGTCGCATGAATCCGATTTGGGTCAGTATACATTTTTCTGATCTTATCTTTGATGGTAGCATCATCGTCAGAAAGGTATATGGCATTGTTTGCTGATTTACTCATTTTGCCTTGCCCGTCAATACCTACTAGAGAGGTAAGCTCTCCTTGTAGGGTTTCAGGTTCAGGGAAAATCTCTCCATATAAACGGTTAAAATTGCGAGCAATATCACGTGTTAACTCTATATGAGCTTCATTATCTTTACCTACAGGGACAAGCTGAGCTTTTGCAAGGAGAATATCCGCACTTTGTAATACGGGATAGCCTACTAATCCAAAAGATAATCCGCCTTCTTCAATGGCAGCATTCTTTGCCATTTCTTTAAGACTAGGAATTCCCATAATCCGATTAATGGAAATTAGCATGGAAAATAGCAAATAGAGTTCGTAAATCTCAGGAATTGCTGATTGTAAGTAAATGGTAGATTTGTTCGGATCTATCCCCACACTCAACCAGTCCGCAAGAACTTCATAGATATGATTATCAACATCTAAGACCTGTTCTTTACGTATTCGTGTTGTAAGAGTGTGGAGATCCGCAACGATGAAAAAGCAATCGTAAGCAGGGTTGTTCTGTAAATCTAAGCGATTTTTTATGGAGCCCACCCAATGACCTAAATGCAGCTTCCCTGTTGGTCGGTCACCGGTAAGTACGCGCTTTTTCTTGTTCATAAATCTTTATTTATTGAAAAGATTTTTCTAGTTCTTCGAAATGATTTTTCAATGATACTATATCTTCTTGAATTTCTTGGAGATTTTTCTCTCCCACGGGATTCTTTTGCGCTTCTAAAAGTCTTGCCAATAGATGACGAATCAAGTGGCAGGTATTTTGAACATCAGTCATTAATAGAAACTCTTGACCGTCTACTCTGGATAAGCGATTCAAGAAGACACAACGCTCTTGTTGAGATAGCATATCTGATGTAATGAAGTTAATGAATTCGCCACGCTCATGAACATCTTTAGCTACACGAATGAGCATCATAAATTCAGCGATTAAACTCTGAGCTGCTTGTTTTTGTTCTACAGAAAGATCGTGGATGAGCTTACCGTTGATGAGCATTTCAAAAAAGAAATTCGCTGTTTCTTGTTGGCCGTTAGAGCAGTTAAAAACAACATTTTGAAATTCTCGGAATGTAGTGTAGCCAATAGGAGTGGCGAAAATTCTTTTTAAATTTCCTTCAAGAATAAGAAAAACATTATCTTCTAGTTCTAGTGTTTTTGATTTAGCTGCCATATTTAGACCTTTGTATTGGGAAAGAAATTACTTTTAACTTTTTGAAGCTTTTTTATCAATTTTTCAAGGGCAACATGATCCTCAGGAGATAATTCTGAGCATTTTTTTAATAATTGCGAGCCTTTGGAAAGTATAGCAAGTGCTTGTTTTGCTAAGCATGTCTGACGACGATCTGTAGAAATTAAAGGAAATTCTTTCCTAATAATATCTAAAAGCTCTCCTTTGCTCTCTCCACGATAATTACGGATAATGGCTTCTTTTTTCTCTTGAGGTCCTTGTCGAGAAGCTAGTGTATAAATTGCCTGTCTGGGCATTTTCTCAGCTTCTATTTTCAAAGGTTCGGGAAGAGTAGAAAATAGCTCGTAATATACAAGAAAGTTATAGGGTGTTTGACGATTCCCGTAAGTAATGAGCAGCCAAGCAGAGAAGGCTCCTTCGCGATAGGTTTTTAATAAATCACGAACTTTTTTTATACGTTCCCCGTGCAAGAGTACTGCCTGATGATGAATTTGTTTTATTTGTGCAGAGAGGTTGCAAAGATCTTTGAAATCTTCTTCGGAAATTTGGTCTTCGAATGTATAGTTTTCTAAAAGTTGACGGAACTTTTCTTCTTCTTTTTGGGATAATTTCACATCAGAAAATCTGCTTAAGAAGGGTGAGAGTTCTCCTTCCATACGCTTGCGTGTTAGCGTTTCCATTTTATCTTGAGTATTCTTCCTGAAACGGCTTTCCAGCAATGTTTTTAGATTTCCCATAGGATTACACATCCCTCAGTAAAATTAACAATTCTTTGGTCAGATTTAGGTAATCCTCAGAGGCTCGTGCTGAAGGTGCTGTGGCAAATACAGGTTTCCCGTGAATTGCTGCTTCAGAAATCGTAATATCTCTACGAATCTTAGTATTTAATAGCCTTCCAGGAAATGTCTTATGAATCAAATCGGCAAATGCTGCGTTATTCCTTCCTCGGTAGTTCCAAAAAGAAAGAGCGACACCAAGAATATTCAAGGGATGTCTTGAGGAGATGCCTTGAATAAATGATGAAAGTCTTTCCAGACCTTTAACACTATAAAATTCAGGAGTGGCACAAATTAAAGCGTATTGCGCCGCAATTAATGCAGATTCTGTGAGCCAACATAAAGATGGAGGAGTATCGATAATAACATAGTCGTAGTCGTTTTCTACAGAAGCTAAGATATGTTTTAATCGTTCATGAGAATAACGATCCGCAGCTAAGTTTCCAGAAACTTCGATACGTTCTAACCAAGTATCTGCTGGAATGAGATCTAATCCTGTATTTTCAATAGGACGAATCACTTCACGAATATTTTTTTCTCCCTGAAGTACGACAGCTAAGCTGTCGTAACAATCGGGATCAAGACCTAGTCCTGAAGTGAGATTTGCTTGCGCATCAAAATCAATGAGAAGCACTCGGGCATTATGATATTGTGCTAGAGCCGCTCCTAAATGCAGAGTAGTTGATGTCTTTGCTGTTCCACCTTTAAAGCTATTGACAGCGATGGTTTTCATTCGAGATGCTCGTCCTTGGATCTGGGTTTTCTACAATAGTGGAGTTAAACTCAAAGAGTTCTTTTCTTCAAGTATAGTATTTATAAATGTCTCTACTGTCATAGCATTTAAAACTCGGTTGTCTCGGGTACGTACAGCTAGGGTGTTTTCTTCTATTTCCCGATCTCCTAAAGTAACCATATAGTTTACTTGCATATTTTGTGCATTGCGGATTTTCTTACTTACAGATTCGTTAGAATCATCCACAGTAACTACAAGACCTAATTTTTGCCATGCAATGGCGAGTTCTTTAGCTCGTGGTTGATGGCGATCTGCTACGGTAATTAACCGAATATGTTCAGGACTTAGCCATAAGGGGAACTTGCCTTTGAAATGTTCGATGAGGATGCCTAAAAATCGTTCAATAGAACCAAATAGGGCGCGATGTAGCATAATAGGAGTACTTTTCTCTCCTTGTGCATTTGTATATTCCAATTCAAAACGTTCGGGAAGGAACATATCTAGTTGAATCGTTCCACATTGCCAGGTGCGTTGAATAGCGTCTTTTACATGAATATCAATTTTTGGTCCGTAAAAGGCTCCGTCTCCGGGATTGATGATGAAAGGTGTATTAGAATTTACAAGAGCGCGTTCTAAAGCTGCTGTTGCTAATTCCCATAGTTCATCACTACCGATAGTTGCTTTTTCTGGGCGTGTGGATAATTCTAAATGATACTCGAGACCAAATGTTGAGTATAATTCAGAAACTAGATTTAAAATATTTAGAGTTTCTTCTTCTACTTGTTCAGGAGTTAGAAATACGTGAGCATCATCTTGATGGAACGCGCGTACACGCATAAGCCCTGAAAGAGCTCCAGAAATTTCATAGCGATGAACATGACCGATCTCCGCAACACGTAAAGGAAATTCCTTATAACTATGCAAGCGTGTTTTATAATACAACATGCATCCCGGACAGTTCATGGGTTTAATCGCATAGTCTTCCTCATCTATTTTTAGAGTATACATATTCTCTTTGTAATTGCTCCAATGTCCAGAGACTTCCCAAAGATTACGGTTCATAAGCTGGGGAGTTAGGATTTGTTTATAACCCGCGAGTTGATGAAGACGTTTCCAATAACCTATTAAAGCATCCCAAATAATCATTCCTCTAGGGTGGAAGAAGGGCATCCCTGCTGAGCATTCCTGTTGTGAAAAGAGATCAAGTTTTGCTCCTAAAACACGATGGTCACGTTTTTTTGCTTCTTCTAATTGATGGAGGTGTTCTTTTAATTCTTTTGTCGTAGGGAAAGATATTCCATAGATTCTTACTAAAGATTCTCGGTTAGGATCTCCTCTCCAATAGGCTGCTGATGTACGTAAAAGTTTGAAAGCTTTCACAGGAGCAGTGGAGGGAAGATGGGGACCTCGACAAAGATCTGTAAATTCCCCTTGAGAGTAGGAGGTAATATTTTCTCCTTCCGGGAGTTCTTGAATGAGCTCTACTTTAAATGGATTGTGAGCAAATTCTTTTAAGGCTTCTTGCTTATCATTGAATATTTTTTTAGATACTTCAAATTTTGCTTGAGCTATTTGCTCCATCATATTTTCGATCATAAGAAAGTCGTCTTCACTCACGGAAAGATTCGCAAAGTCATAATAGAATCCTTGATCTATAACAGGACCGATTGTGGGAAGGGCTTTTGGCCAGAGACGTAGTACAGCCTGAGCTAAGATATGAGCAGAAGTATGTAGAAAAATCTCTCGTCCTTCAGGATCTTCGAAGGTGACAAATTTTAGGGTATCTCCTTCTTTTAGGGTTGTAGATAGATCTTTAATTTGATCATTTATGACAACGCCAGCAAAGTAATGAGAATTTTTTATTTTGCTCGCGAAATCAGCAGCAGTAGCGCCTTCAGGCAGCTCAAAAGTTTCGTTGTTGCAAATTACGCGGATCATTTTCTCTCCATTAAGAGTTTTTCTAAGTCTGTTATTGTAACGTTTTTCCGGATCAAAGCAAGGGAGTTTTCTTAAAAAAAAACTTAATATCCAAGTGAAGAGATAAAGGATTTTTTTAGAGTTGTTTATAGATAAAAATATATTTGAGTTGGAGCCAAAGTTTCATTCTTTTACAATGGGTTATTTTCTATCCCAGAAGCTGCTTTTTCATGTCTATTTTTTTAGTATTTTTTACTGCTTTTATCTGGTCTTCATCTTTTGCTTTTAGCAAATTGGCAATAGAAGCTTCAGCTCCTTTGTTTGTAACAGGGAGTCGTATGCTCATTGCTGGTTTAGTTTTATCGGGGATAGTGTTATGGAAAAAAGGATCTTTGAAGCTACCAAAACAGGTTTATGCTTCTGTTTTTATTTTAGCTGTAGTTGGATTCTATTTAACAAATGTTTGTGAGTTTTTAGGTTTACAAAACTTATCTTCTTCAAAGGCCTGCTTTATCTATGGGCTCTCTCCATTTATTTCCGCTTTGTTTTCTTATATTCAGTTACGAGAAACTGTAACGATGAAGAAAATAGGTGGGTTAAGCCTTGGGCTATTTGGCTACTTATCTTATCTGTTTTTTGGGGGAGATAGCTCTGCAAATACATGGAGTTGGCAATTAGGGATTCCTGAGCTATTATTATTGCTAGCGACTTGTTTTTCTGCTTTTGGCTGGACGCTGTTGAGAAAAATAGAGAAAAATTCCTCTTTATCGGTAATGGCGATAAACGCTTATGCTATGCTTATTTCTGGGGCTTTATCTTTAGGACACTCTATGATTGTTGAGACGTGGAGTCCTATTCCTGTAAGTAACGGGATCGTATGCGTTCAAGCAATTTTCTGTCTTGTGTTGTTCTCCAATCTCATTAGCTACAATTTGTATGCAAAGTTATTGAGAAAATACTCTTCCACGTTCCTTTCTTTTTGTAATCTCGTTATGCCCTTGTTTTCGGCATTTTATGGTTGGTTATTGTTAGGGGAGAGTCTATCAGGATCTTTATTACTAGCTGTTGTATTTATGGTTGTGGGCTGTCGCTTAATCTATCATGAAGAATTTCGCCAAGGCTATATTGTTTCTTAATGTAAAGCGGCTTTACATAAAAAAAGCCCAACACAACGGTTGAGCCTTTCTCTTACTAAGAACGTAAGAAGATAAATTAACTGAAGATTGCTGATGTTGTTTGTGTTTGAGAGTCAGCAATATTTTGTAGAGTTTGCAGGGCAGAATTGAAACTTTGTTGCGACTGTTCTTGAAGCTGTTGCGCTTGTCCTGCATATTGCCCCTGAATAGAGGAAAGTTGTTTCAACTCCTCAGCGTGAGCTTCAGCCATACCTGCTTGTCTTTGGTGGTGGGCAATTTCAGCGCCCATGATGCCCCCGACTATCCCGTCAATACCTGCTGTAAGAGCATGAACCATTTGAGACATCTGCATGGATGTAGAAAGGGCTCTACCAGCAAAAGCCGCAGCACGTCCTCCTTGAGTTTTTACGACGTTCATTCCTCGGGAAACTTTATCTTTCCAGCCAGGAGTGTTTAGTACTTTGCCGAATAATCCTCCCGAGCCTTTTGCAGCACCCGCAGTAGCTTTTGCAGTTGCGGCAGCGATATCATCAGTTAACCCCGCTGCTGCCTTCGCAGCACCTTGAGCTGCAGAACCTGCAACACTAGAAGCAGCCGTTGTTGCTGTTTTAGCAGCTGCTGTAGTAGCATCCGCGGCAACCTTTGAAGCTTGAGAGGCGGCAGTACTCGCTGCAGATCCTGTAGCTCCAGCAGTTTCTTTTGCAAAAGCTGCGGATTTTAATCCTCCTAAACCTTTTGCAGCAGAGAGAAGACCTCCACCGACGGAAACAGCGAAACCAACAATGTTAACGATACCGGAGATCATACTTTGTTTAGCTTGAGTTTCTGTAGCAGCAGCTTGGTGATTAGCTTGAGTTCTAATGGCATTTCCTATTTCTGGGGCCAAAGCTACTTGGTTTTGAATTGCCTGATTTTGTTGTTGAAACTGTGAAGACCAAGATTTTGCACTAGATTGCGCAAGTAAGGTCATAATTAGTCCCAATAAGGCAAGAGTTCCCATACCTTTTTTGATTGTTACACCATTAACTTCCGTATTCTCAGGAACAGGGAGTTGAGGGAGTTCGTAGTTATTTTGTTGCAGACCTTTAGGTCCTTTTACAGCTTGAGCTGTAACAGTGCTCGAGGCACTAGCTACTGACGTAGAAGTAGAAGTTTTACCAGATTTATCAGTTTTAGAGCTTTTTGATGTTTGTGAGGCAGATTCTTTCTTAGAAGTTCCCTGAGTTTGTGTCTCCTGGATTAGATCTTCAAAACCTGCAGCCGCAGCCTCTTCTTGAGTTCCTTGAGTATTAGCTGATTTTTGTTGCCCCTGAGCCTTAGCAGACGCCTGACTGGCATTTTGTGCAAGCTGAGCAGCTAATGAAGGATCAGTATTGTTATTTCCACTAACTCCTGATGTCATAGCAAAAATGTCCCCTTAATAAATAATTTTATACTGCTGATGCTAAGCCCGAGCTAATAGCTTGGAAGGCTTTAGCAATCTGAGCACCTAATTTAGTTGCTTGTTGCTGCATTTCATTTGCACTGTCAGTTTGTTTAGCTGCGATTTTACTTGCCTGTTGCCAAAACATCGTAAACATCTTCATCATCTCAGATTGAGCAGTCAGCATTCCTGTTTTTTTCTGAATATCGGCAAGTTCGGTTTGCATTTCGGATAATTTAAGATCGCCAATACCTTTAACTAAGGCGGGAACGGCAACAACCAGTCCCATTCCCGCAGCGACCCATTTGTTTCCTAAAGTATTTATTACTTTGGCAAGTTTTGGGAAGGACTTGGCAAGGGCTTTTTGCCCTGTTTGGAAGATCTTAGACATGTTTTTCATCAATGTTTTCACAGCAGCTTTAATAGCTTGTTTGATGACTTGTTTAATACCTTGTTTTACAGCTTCTTTAATAGCTTGTGTGATAGCTTGCTTAATGGACTCAACGATAGCAGTTTTGACAGCTTGCATCACAGCTTGCATGGTAACTTGTGTAGCTACAGTTGTTGCTACGGATGTTGCGGCAGTAGCCCCTGCAGTAGCCCCCGCAGTTGCGGCAGCAGCAGCAGCAGTAGCTCCAGCAGCAGCAGTTCCTATAAGACCTAGACCGCAAGTAAATAGTGCGGCAACAACAGAGATGACAGTGATTGTTACAGAAACAGCAATCATCACGGTGTTTACGGTATTTAATGTACTATTACTGTCTGCTTTTGATTGAATCTCTTTCATTTTTTGGAATTCTTCACGCTCGGAGTCGATCTTCAATCCTTGAGATTCTAAGGATAAACGGTTCATAGTTGAAGCTTGGGCCTGTGTACTTTGATAGTCAGAAAGAGCCGAAGCTGTAGCTTCTCCAAGAGCAGCAATAGCTTTTGCTAAGGCCATGCTAATTTCCATAACTTCCTGTCTGGGCTTAGTTATGGAAGGTTTAGGAAGAACCGGAGTTTCTAATCCTTGAATAGAAGAGTTCGATGTTCCGTTAACAACGGCGGTAACTAACTCTTGAATCTCTTGTAACTGTGAGGAATCTATAGAAGATAGAGAGGAGAGCGTAGTCTCCAATGTTTTGTTAGCTTCTTCAATTGTAGATTGTAGATTTACAGCCTGAAAAGCAGCGGCGCCGGCTGTTTGGCTGGTGCCGGCGGCAGCTTCTGCAGATTCAGTCTCTTGACCTGCGGCAATTCCTTGACCTGCTGTGAGTTTCTCTGCATTTTGAATTTCAGAAACAGCACTGGTTTTTTCCTTGCCTTGGGTTCCAGCAATACCTGCATCACTTTGCATTTCAGCATTTTTCCCCTGTCGGGTATGCTGAATCTGCTTAGTTTCATTTCCAGAAAGTTTATCAGGATTTGGTACAGCTTGTGGTGTAGAAGCTAGTACCTGAGCCAGGATATTTTTCTGGTTAGTATTATCTGGACCTGAGGTAGAAAGAGACATCTTCTAATTTACCCTATATTATCTAAAATGTTGTAAAACTACTGTTTGTCAGAGATATGTTTGCTTACTGTCGAAGATAGATTTTTTAAACCATGGAGGACTGAAGCTAAATCTTTAGCAAACTTAGCATCTTCTTTAGGATTGCTAAATAAACCCTCTGTTAAACTCTCAATAGGTAGAGAGTCTAGAGTGCCATTTAACGCAGCCATCATTTGCGTTAACTGCTTTTCATCTTGAATCCCAGAAAATGTCTGAGCTAGAGGCAAGTCTTCATAAATAGAGGAAACTAAATTCTCTAAATTTGAAATTGCCACTTCCTGTTTGTCAGCTTCATTTGTGAATAATACAGGTGTGACATCTGCTTGTTTTGTGGATGTCTTCTTAGTAGTAGTTTTTTTCGTTTTTCTAACTTTTTTATTCATGTTGGAGTTCTCCTAACCCTAAATTAACGTTTCCCACCGGATCTTTTTTTTGTCGGTGTTTTTGATTTAGCAGCGGTAGTTTTTTTCTTTTTTGGTGTTGTTTCTTTGATCATGTCCTTGAGAGAGTCTTTCATAATGTTGCAGCGTTCTTTCAGAATTCTGTATTCAGGCTTGTTAGCGCAAATATCGATGGTGATGTCTAAGAAATCTCTAGATTCCTCAGTCTGATCTATCTTCATCAAGCTATCAGCTATGTAATAAGGAGGAATTGGGTTGTGAGGCTCTGCATCAAAAGCAAGGAAGAAGCCAAAGGCCGCTTCGTTGTACATTTTGAGCTGATGATAGCATGAGCTTAAGCCTAAGATATACTTGTAGCACTGAGGTTTTGAAGCTGTAAGGATCTGGAAAAGACCAATCGCCTCATTGTATTTCCCCTGGGAATAGAAGCTATAGGCTATAGTATAGATCTCCTCTAACAAAACGTCAGATAAACCTAAAATTTGCTGAAGAGTTAATCCCTCACTAAGCCCATGTAAGATGTCCATCAAAGCTTTCTTTGTTTCTTCTTCTGTGGGGACTGGGTATTTCTGTTCTAAATCATTAGCCTTAGCTTTTTTTTGTGCAGCAAGCTCAGCGAGTCGGCTACGTGTTTTTTTGTTAAACGAGGCTGATGGCTTTTTAGAATTATTGGAAGTAGGCTTGCTCATTAATATAATTCCTAAAATTAAAATTATTTAATTCATAAACCAATTTTAAAATTAATTAATTCGAAAAGACAAGTTATTAATTAGATACAATTTGTGATCTTTATAAATAATTAATTTATAAGTCGTTCTTATTTCGAGTTTTGCAAATTATAAAAATTAGGTTTCTTGACATTAGTTTTTGGGTATTTTACTTTTTGCTTTCGCAAGATCCTTGTTTAGAATTTGCTATGACTTCAAGAAATCCTATTCAGTTACTTGATACAATCACCATCAACCAGATAGCTGCAGGAGAGGTGATCGAAAACTCTATATCTGTTGTTAAAGAGTTGGTAGAGAATGCCTTAGATGCTGGGGCTGATGAAATAGAGATTGAAACTCTAGGAGGGGGACAGGGTTTAATTGTTGTAAAAGACAATGGCTGTGGGATGAGTGCCGAAGATGTTGCTCTCGCTCTTAAACGTCATGCTACTTCAAAGATAGATGAGTTTTCAGATGTCTTCTCTTTATCGAGTTTTGGATTTCGAGGGGAGGCTCTTCCTGCAATAGCTTCTATCTCTAAGATGGAGATCCTTTCTTGCCCGAGATCAGGAGGAGGTTCTAGGACAATCATTCACGGAGGAGAAGTCATCTTATCTGAAGCTAGACCTCGGCAGCTAGGGACTACGATTTCTATAGATTCGCTATTTTATAATGTTCCTATACGTCGGGGATTTCAAAAAAGCCCTCAGACAGATCGGATAGCTATGAGAAAGCTTTTAGAGAATAGAATTTTATCCATAGAGGGCGTGGATTGGTCTTGGATAAGTGAAAGACAACAGGAATTCCATATTCTCAAGCATCAGGGATTTGCCGAGCGAGTTGCTTTTGTGATGGGAGAAGGTTTCATGCAGGAAGCTTTACGCGTGGATAAGGGAGGTAATCTTGCGCGTGTTGTAGGTTTCCTAGGTTCTCCAGGCTTTCATAGACCCACACGGTTAGGTCAAAGGATGTTTATCAATGATCGTCCCGTGGACTCTGTGTTTATATCAAAAAAGATAAGTGAGGCTTACTCGATGCTTTTACCTCCACAAAGGTATCCTGTTTTCGTTTTAAAACTTTATTTGCCTCCGGAGTGGTGTGATTTCAATGTACATCCTCAAAAAACAGAAGTAAGAATTCTCAAGGAAGAATTTGTTGGAGAATTTCTTTCAGAGACAGTAGGAGAGGTGTTAGCACGCCCTCAAGGAGTTTCTGTTTTTGAAAAAACAACTTGTACTTTGCCTGCGTTGCGCTTCTTTGATGAACAACTTGATGAAAGCTCTTTAGAAGAGCCTTGTGATCCTATTTCTCTACCAGTAATGAAGATGACGGTACCTGCTCTTGGACCTCTCCCTTCCTTGGATAGGGAGCAAGATCCCTTACCTACAGATAGTCAGACACAAATTTCTTGGGGTGTTTCTCAAGAAGTGCGTTTTTTAACTTCTTTAGGGAAAATAGTTCTTGCAGAGGACTCAGAAGGCGTTCATGCTATTTTTACAGAAGCTGCTAGGAAACATTTGTTTTACTTATCTTTGGTAGATAACCATCAACATGATTATAAAAGTCAGTCTTTTTTGGTCCCTTTATGTTTAGAAGTCACACCTCAAGAGCGTATTTTTCTCTCATCTCATATCGAGGAATTTAAACAATTGGGGATAGAAATCTCTCAAATGGGTCCCTGTGTATTTTCTATTGAAAGTGCCCCGACATTTATAGGTGAAGAAGAATTAAAATCTTGGATACTTTCTTTAGCAGCAGAAAGTCATGCTAAAGTTGATAAAAGAGCAATGGCTCTTTTAGTCAAAGAAGTTTTAACGGAGACTATGTTTTGTAAAACACTGCGGACATTCGATATTTCTTGGTTATCTTTGCTCTGGCAACTAGGTAAGCCGGAAAAAGCATTTGACGGTACACAAATACGTCGATTAGTTTTAGATGAAGATTTTATTAAGGAGTAAATTATGTTCCAAGATCGTGTAGCTAGAGCGCAAGCAGCTCTTACAGATTATGGTATAGATGGATTTATCGTAGAAAGAAGTGAGGATCTTGCGTATTTTCTCGGAGATAAAGTAACCACAGGAACGCTTCTCATAGGTAAAGATGAGATAGTCTTCTTCGTCTATCGTATGGATAAAGATCTCTATGCAGATCTTCAAGGACCCTCTCTTATATTTTGTGATAGGAATATAGCGGAATTTCTTCTTCCCTATCTTAAGACAACAACCTATCAGACTTTAGGTTTTGATAGCCTTCACACTTCATATCATAGATATCAAGAAAGAGAAAATGCTTCATGTTCTTGGATTCCTACGACATTATTTACAGAAAAATTGCGCAGTATAAAGTCTACAGATGAAATAGAGAAAATGCGTCAAGCGGCCGCTTTGGGTTCCGAAGGATACGATCATGTTCTTTCCATATTACAAGAGGGTATAACAGAGCAAGAAGTCGTGCGGCTCCTTCGTGTGTTTTGGGCCAAAGCTGGAGCTGAAGGGCCTTCATTTTCTCCGATCGTGGCTTTCGGTCATCACTCTGCCTTTCCCCATGCAGTTCCTACAGATAGGGCCTTACGTAAGGGGGATATCGTGCTGATTGATATAGGTGTTCTATATCAAGGTTATTGTTCGGATATGACACGGACAGTAGCTTGGGGACGCCCCGATACACGTCTTGTTGAAAGTTATCCCGCGGTAGTAAAAGCCCAGCAGGCTGCTATGAAATTGTGCTGTGCCGGAGTCCCGTGTCTAGATGTTCACGAGGAGGCGGCACGCATATTAAGGAAATACGAGCTCGAAGAGTATTTTTGCCATGGCGTAGGCCACGGTGTGGGAAGGAATATTCATGAATATCCCCAGCTTTCTCCGAAATCTGGTACAGCTATCCTAGAAACCGGAATGACGGTTACCGTTGAACCAGGAGTCTATTTCCCAGGGATTGGAGGCATACGTATCGAAGATACATTGCTGATAGATGGTAATAAAAACTTTAGTTTAACCAATCGTCCTGTGTCTACGGAGTTAGTTTTCTTATAAAAGTATTCCCTCTTTGTTTAATTATTTTTTAATGTTAAACACTGTTACTTTTGTTTGTATAAATTGATTTTTTTTCTCTAATCGGTTATCTTATAACTTTATTTTTAGTTTGTTTCTAATATGCACCAGCTTTTTTCGATAGGATACAGCCTAACAAGTATCGCTGCTTTACTCTGGATGGTGTGTGGAGCCCCAAATCATTTAGAAAATCTTTATAGTATTTCTTTGAAATTCGATGGGTTAAAGGGGAAGCAAAAGACGTTCCCCATGACCAAGGACGTCTCTTCGGGGATTTGGTCTTTAGAATTCCCAGAGCTTAGGGAAAGATTGCCTGATCTTAGACAGGAACTCATTTTTTTAGGGAGCAATAAGCGTCCTGACGCTTTTGGAGGCAAGTTCTTTTTAGAACTTGCTACTTCTAAGGATTCCTGTGTAGCTAATGCTAATGAAAAAATATATTTACATGTTGTTCCTTCTCCTGAGGGAGGGCTATTTACCTTTAGTCCTGGAGGGAAACCTACAGACTTATGGATAGAGTGTCGTCCTCTAAGCATGGATAACCGTATAGAGGTTAAGGTCCGTTTAATGGGCGTGAATAGGGAGTTAGTTACCTCTCCAAAAGAGAGGGAGACTCTGTTTTTAACTGCTCCTGCTAAGGGATTAGAGTCTTGGGAAATTGGTGGTATTCGTGTAGATGCAAGTTTCCCTGTGAAGCAAAAAATTCGTCGTATAGGTAGTGATAAGTTTCTTTTGATGCACGGCGGATCGGATTATGCTGACAAAGCTGTTAAAGAGCGTGTGGACTTTGTTTCTCTGTCTGATGAGAACTATAGCCGCTATCTTGCTGTTGGGGATGTTTTGCTTTGGGACGGAAATTGCTGGCAGACATGTGGAGAGTTTCGAGGAGAGAGTTCTCAGGCGCCTCTATTAGAGGTGAAGAGAATAGATGAGAAGGTCATGGTAATAGAGCTGTGGAACGTGGGAGGGACATCCCATCAATCTATGAGCTTAGTGAAAACCATGAGTTCTCCTATAGAGATCGCAGAAATTGTTAAAGAGTTTGAGTTTGTTGGGATGCGTTCCTGGTCCCGTCCTATTATACAAGCTGGGGAGCAGAGGATGATTCTTTCTCCCGATGATTGGGTGGTATATACGGGAAAAACTTGGGAGAAGATTGCTCGTAAAGAACAGTTGGAAGACTACCTTTCAGGAAAGACTCAGGGACCGTTATTGGTTTTTGATAAATTAGAAAAAGACTCTAGAGAATTTGTTGTTCGTGCTCATGTGTTTAATGCACAAAGGACGTTAGTAGAGTCTGTGACATTGCCGTTGAAACAAGGTTTTGATTCGGGATCCTCATTCTCTAAAGAAGAGGCACATCCTGGACGACAACCACTTGTGGGTGGTGAGGGAACCAATCGTGGGGGATCATAAATGCGTTTTTTGCGTAATCCTTTAATTTATTTCTTTGGATTATCAGGGCTAGCATGTTGCGCGCCAAGCCTAGCTTTGACTATTTCGGAAAAAGCCGCATCCTTGGAAAAATCTAGAGATTTTATAGATAGTTCCCCAGGCCTTGCCTCATTTAATGCGGATATGAAGGAGTGCAATCTTCGGCTGAAAGGTCTTTACGACGAAGCTGCAGCTTTACGAGCATCAGAATGCGAAGACGAAGCACGATGGAAAGAGCTTTTAAATAAGTTAGCAGATGTTAAAAAGCAGATTAAGCATATAGAGAATCTTTGGTCAGCAGAGATTCGAGAAAGGGGAGAAAATCCCGAAGATTATGCCTTATGGCATCATCCTGAGACAACGATTTATAATTTAGTTTCTGATTATGGCGAAGATAATGTTGTTTACCTAGTGCCTCCGGATATTGGATCGATCAAAGTTTCAGCATTATCAAAATTTACTGTTCCTAAAGAGGGTTTTGAAGAGTGTCTTGCGCAATTGCTAATGCGTCTTGGTATTGGCGTACGTCAGGTAAGCCCATGGATCAAAGAGCTCTATACAACTCATAAAGAGGGTTGTGGAGTTGCTGGAATTTTTGCCTCCAGGAAGGATTTAGATTTACTCCCACCAACTTCCTATATTGGTTACGTGTTAAACTCTAAAAATATTGATGTACGTGCAGATCAGCATATTTTAAGAAAATTTGCGAATCTCGATACCACGCATATTGATCTTTTTGGAGGGAAGTTATGGGTATTTGGCGCTGTTGGGGAAATTAGCGAGCTTCTTAAAATTTACGATTTTATCCAAGAAGATAGCGTTCGTCAGGAATATCGTGTTGTTCCCTTAACAAAGATAGAAGCTTCTGAGATGATTTCTATTCTTAAAGCAGCTTTTCGAGAAGATATTACTAAAGAGGGAGACGAAGAAAACCTCGGTCTTAAAGTTGTTCCTCTACAACATCAAGGACGCTCTTTATTTTTAAGTGGTACGGCTACTTTAGTTCATCAAGCAATTGACTTGATTAAAGATCTTGAAGAGGGGATTGAGAATCCTACAGACAAAACTGTCTTTTGGTATAGTGTGAAGCACTCTGATCCTCAAGAACTCGCGGTATTACTATCTCAAGTACATGATGTTTTTGCTGGTAAAGAAGGCGGTTCACTTGCTTCTTCTGAAACTATGTTAAGAGAAGCTGCCTCTACAATACATATTGATACGTCTTCAGTAGGAACTGCAAAAGAAGGTTCTGTAAAATACGGAAACTTCATAGCAGATTCTAAGACGGGCACTTTGATCATGGTTGTGGAAAAAGAAGCGTTACCTAGAATTAAGATGTTATTGAAAAAACTTGATGTACCTAAAAAAATGGTGCGTATCGAAGTTTTACTCTTTGAAAGAAAGCTTTCTAATCAGCGTAAGGCGGGATTAAATCTTTTACGACTTGGAGAAGAAGTTTGTAAGAAAACGTCTACCGCAGTTTCCTGGACAAGTTCGGGGATTTTAGAGTTCCTATTTAAAGGAAGTACGGGGTCTTCGTTAATTCCTGGTTATGATCTTGCTTATCAATTTTTAATGGCCCAGGAAGATGTACGCATAAATGCGAGTCCTTCTGTTGTGACTATGAACCAAACTCCTGCAAGAATTGCCATTGTCGAAGAAATGTCGATAGCGGTCTCTGCAGATAAGGAAAAAGCTCAGTATAATCGTGCTCAATACGGAATCATGATCAAAATGCTTCCTGTAATTAATGTGGGCGAAGAAGACGGAAAAAGTTACATTACCTTAGAGACGGATATTACTTTCGATACTACGGGGAAAAATACTAATGAGCGTCCTGATGTCACTCGACGTAACATTACTAATAAAGTGCGTATTCCTGATGGAGAGACAGTAATTATTGGAGGTTTACGTTGTAAGCATGCCTCCGATGCTCAAGATGGCATTCCTTTCCTTGGGGAGATTCCTGGTGTAGGGAAGTTGTTTGGTATGAATTCTACATCTGATAGTCAAACAGAGATGTTTGTATTTATCACTCCGAAGATCCTCGATAATCCTATAGAGAAAAAAGAGCGTCATGAAGAGGCTATTCTCTCTTCACGTCCTGGAGAAAACACTGAGTTTCGTAAAGCATTATTCGCTGGAGAAGAAGCTGCAAAAGCAGCACATAAAAAATTAGAACTGATTTCCGCCATAGAACTACCTGCGTCTCAAGTAGAGGGGCTAGAGTACGATGGGCGGTAAAACTTTACTATCTCAAGAGCTCTTAAATGCTCTGCCCTATAGCTTTCTAAAGAAACACTGTCTGTTACCATTAGAAGAGCAGGGAAATAGTGTAACGATAGCTTACGCAAAGACTACCTCGCTTATGGCAAAAGATGAAGTGCAGCTGCTTATAAAGAAGCCCGTACTTTTTGTTCTTAAAGATGAGACAGATATTTTGCAGAGTTTACAAAAGATCTACTCTAACTTAGAGGGTAAGGCTTCTGACATGTTGTTAAGCATGAAAGAAGGAGATACCTCTCAAATAAGTGAAGAGGAAGATCTTTTAGAAAGTACCGATTCTGTTCCTGTTGTACGCTTTTTAAATTTGATTTTAAAAGAAGCTATAGAAGAACGTACCTCGGATATTCATTTTGAACCTTTAGAAGATTCTTTACGCATACGTTACCGTATAGACGGAGTTTTACACGATCGCCATTCTCCACCAGCACATCTACGTTCAGCATTAATCACTAGGATTAAAGTGCTGGCGAAGATGGATATAGCGGAACATCGCCTTCCTCAAGATGGAAGAATAAAAATCCAAATAGGTGGTCAGGAAATTGATATGCGTGTGAGCACTGTTCCTGTAATCTATGGTGAGCGTGTTGTTCTTAGGATTTTAGATAAGCGGAATGTGATTTTAGATATCTCTGGATTGCAGATGCCTAAAGATATTGAAAGTTCTTTTAAAGAGGTGATCGCAGTTCCTGAGGGGATACTTTTAGTAACAGGCCCTACGGGAAGTGGGAAAACAACAACACTCTATAGTGTTATCCAACATCTTTCAGGACCCTTTACCAATATTATGACAATAGAAGATCCTCCTGAATATAAGTTATCAGGCATAGCTCAAATTGCTGTGAAGCCAAAGATTGGCTTATCATTCGCTTGTGGTTTAAGGCATTTGTTGCGTCAGGATCCTGATATTTTGATGGTTGGAGAAATTCGCGATCAAGAAACAGCAGAAATTGCTATACAAGCAGCTCTAACAGGGCACCTTGTTGTCAGTACATTGCATACTAATGATGCAGTTTCTGCCATTCCCCGTCTTTTAGATATGGGAGTAGAGCCTTATTTATTATCAGCAACAATCATCGGTGTTGTCGCTCAAAGATTAGTAAGAAAAATCTGTCCTCATTGCAAGCAGCAATGTGCAGCAGATATTCAAGAACGGGTATTCTTAGAATCTATAGGCCAAGATCCTGATGTACCATTATATCGCGGGGAGGGATGTTCTCATTGTTTCCGTTCAGGATATAAAGGACGTCAGGGAATTTATGAATTCTTACATCCTGATACAGCTTTACGTTCTGAAATCGCCATGAATAAACCTTATCATGTATTGCGGGAACATGCCGAGCACAAGGGATTTCATCCATTACTACAACATGGAGTTGCTTTAGCGTTGTCGGGAGAGACAACACTAGCAGAAGTATTTCGTGTTACGAAACGGTATGACTAAGGGGGGATAAAGATATGCCACGATATCGCTATACCTACCTTAATGCAAAAGAACGACGTAAACAAGACTGGCTAGAAGCACTACATATTCAAGAAGCAAGAGAAAAGCTTGCCCAACAAGGAGTGCAGCTGCTCTCTATTCGGGAAGTGCCTCCACGTCGTGTGCGAATAAAAAATAGCGAATTGATTATCTTCTCAAAACAGATGCTTCTTCTTCTTCGTTCTGGATTACCTCTATATGAAAGCTTATCTTCCCTTCGAGATCAGTATCAAGGGCAGGGAATGTCAGGATTATTAACGGCATTCATGGAAAATTTGCGTTCAGGAGGGTCATTGTCGCAGGCAATGGCAGCCTATCCTGATATTTTTGATAATTTTTATCGCAGTGCTGTCCTCGCAGGAGAAAGTATAGGCAATTTAGAAGGGTGTCTGCAAAACATTATCGTTGTTTTAGAAGAACGTGAGCAAATGTCTAAAAAGCTTACAGCGGCTCTTAGCTATCCCATAGTTTTGCTTGTATTTTCTGTAGCTGTAATTCTCTTTTTCCTTACGGGAGTAATCCCCTCTTTGAAAGAGACATTTGAAAATATGGAGCCGAATACACTTACCTCTATAGTATTTGGCCTTAGCGATTTTGTTTGTAAATATAAATATCTTCTTCTTGGAACGTTGGGAGCAGGAATAGCGGGTATAGTCGCTACACGGCGTAAACCTTTTTGGAAAAAATGGTTTGAGAAAACCCTATTTTCAATTCCTGGAGTGAAGAAATTTTTCATCAAATTAGGGTTTAGTAGGTTTTGTTCAGTAGTTTCAGCGATTCTTCGTGGTGGTGGAACACTGATAGAGGGATTAGAGTTAGGTTGTGGAGCGGTTCCCTACGATATGTTGCGTGAGGATATGAAACACATGATTCACGCGGTCATTGAAGGAAGCTCATTAAGTAAAGAATTAGCAAAACGGCCTTGGGTGCCGAAATTAGCGTTGGGGATGGTCTCTTTAGGAGAGGAATCCGGAGAGCTTGCTGATGTATTAGGGCACGTCGCTCATATTTATAACGAAGATACCCAAAAAACACTAACCTGGATAACCTCATGGTGCCAACCAATTATCCTTGTGTTTCTTGGAGGAATTATAGGGATTATTATGTTGGCAATACTTATCCCGCTAACAAGCAATATTCAAATTTTATAGAACAAACAGGGCAAAAGTTATGAAAAAACAAAAACGTAAACAGTCCATCACATTAATCGAGATGATGGTTGTTATCACATTGATCGGTATTGTTGGAGGAGCTTTGGCTTTTAATATGCGCGGTAGCATTCAAAAAGGGAAAGTTTTCCAATCAGAGCAAAATTGTGCCAAAGTCTATGACATCTTAATGATGGAATACGCAACTGGAGGAGCCTCTTTACGGGAGATCGTAGATCAGAAAGAATCTGTCCTTGAAGGAGCTGCATGGTGCAAAGATGGAAAGAAATTATTGAAAGATGCTTGGGGAGAAGACATCGTTGTAAAGCTCAATGATAAGGGCGATGATTTGATAGTCTTTTCACAGAAAGCTGCCGGAACAAATGGCAAGCGCGGGTAGAGATTCCTATGGCGCTTCATAAAAAAAGATTTAAGCGGAGCTTTCTGCTTATAGAGGTGTTACTGTCATTATCACTAGTATGTTTAGTGCTTATGCCTTGCATCCGTTTTTACTGTGGCGTTCGTAGATCTATTGAAGACGATATTGTCAATTTACAACTGCCCGCTGTGATTGATAATTGTTTTTTTGTTGTTGAAGATAGCATGCGAGAGCAAATGCTCAATGGAAATTTCCCCACATCGGGTTCTGGAGAGCTCTCCTGTGTTGTTTATACGAGTCAGGGAAATGGGATTCGTGTTCCCTATGCATATTCTGTAGATATTCGTAAAGGAATGCGTGTAGAGGCTAACATTGTAAAAGCTTGTTTTGCAGATGTTGTCATCGAGATTTTCCCTAATCAAAAATATACAACGTCCGTGCAAAGAAGCGTATGCGTAGTAACATAACATCCTCAAAAAAAAGGAAACGATCCTTCCTACTTATGGAAGTTCTAGTATCCATAACCCTATTTGCCCTGCTTTTTAGCATTTTGGGGTTTTGGCAAAGGCAGATGTTTTGCTCTAGCAGACGTGACGAGCGTGCCTATAAAACCTTTTTACAGGAAAGCTATGCCTATAAGAAATTGCGAACAATATTTTGTGCGACATCGCATATGGAAGAGATTCCTGGAGCACTATGTTCGGTAATTTTCGATCGCGGGGTATATCGAGATCCTGAGCTTGCTGGGGAAGTCGCCGGCTCTCTATACTATCATCAAAGTCAAGGTAGACTAGAATTACAAATACGCAGTTTGCGAAATCATACTAAGATAGAAACCGTATTACTTTTAGATAACGTCTCGAAAGTGGATATTGTTCCTCAGAGGAACACTAGAGATCAAGAGCTTCCTGATAGGGTGCTGATGGTAATCCATCGGAGTTTTCCGCAAGGTAATGAGCGGACGCTGTCATATCAATTCGCATTGAGGAAATAGCCATGCAGTCCTACATTTTTACTTTACTGTGTTTGGCCTCTTTAGTTTCTATGGTGTCTTTTGATGCTGTAAATGCAAGAAAGCGTTGCGTATGCTCACGGATTATTGAAAATAATGAGAATCTCTTTACCGCACAGCGTTCGGCATGTGCCGAGGTGGAGTATCAGGAAAGATCTAAGAAGATTTCCGCAATAGAGAAGATCTCTAAAGATGAAGAGATCTCTTCTCCAAAAAAGACAGCGAAGGTAGCTACCAAGAAAAAACGTAAATACCGTCTTCTAAAGGTGCCGTTTTCACGACCGCCGAATAACTCACGGTTTAATCTTCACGCTCTTATGCAAGAATCTCCAGAATATTATGCAGATTCAGCATCTTGGCATGCGATATTTATACGCTTGTTAAAACGTGTTTATGTAGATACCGGCTGCGTACCTCCCGGATCTGAATATGCGATTACTGAAGCCTTGTTAAGTAAAAAAGCAGAAATCCTAGAGGGAGGAAAAAAGTTCGGGCCCGATGTTATTGAGACTCTAACCCTTCCTTCTCAAGAAGCAGACATTCTCTACACAATGTTACGAGGTTCTAAGACCACCCAATCTCTTCTGAACTTTCTTCACTACGAGGAAAAGGCTCAAGGTTTAATAAAGTTAAACTTAGTATTCGCCGATCCTTTACTTTTAGAAGCTGTTGTAGATCATCCTGTTGCTTATCAAGAGCTAGAAGCACTTCGTGGGGGAATCTGGGAAAGTGTGAAACGTCAAGAACAGTCTATTCAAGAGCATGGAGAAGCTGCGGCCTTAGAATTATTTAAAACACGAACAGATTTTCGTATGGAATTGAGAGACAAGACCCAGGTTCTTCTCTCCCAGTATGACTTGCTCGCACTGCTGAATAAAAAAGTCTTCGACTTCACATTAGGAAGTGCTGGAGATTATATTTATCTTATTGATCCAGAAACAGGAGCTGTTTCTCGATGTCGCTGTTCTCCAAAGAGTAATAAATTATAATTAAAAATTTCTTATTTATCTTTAAATAATTTTTTTGATAATTATGTATTATAAGTATTTTTAAATAAAAAAAGATTTTTTAAAGGTAAGGCCATGGCAGATGAGACACCAAAAGAAAACTCTTCTTCAAAAGAGTCGTCCTCTCAGTTTGAGTCTTTGAAGCGTAAGGTGAAGGATTTGCATGCCAATCCTAAAGTAGGAAAAATGAAGAGGTTCTTTTCCCATCACGCTCGCGAAGCCATCAGTGGAGCACTAGTCCTAGCTGGTATTATTACTGATTTTGTATCTTGGGTTGGGGGCCTATTCGTCGCCTGTGGTGTGGTATTAGGTTTCTACCCTGAGATCCGCACTGTTTTGAAAAATCTTCAAAGCTACTATGCGAAGAATGGTCCTGCAAAGAATGCACTCCTTTGCGGCTTATTGTTATTCTTTCTCTTGAATATTTTCCCTTTTACACTATCGTTTTTAGTCTTATGTTTGATTCTTATTTTGCTTGGAGATAACAAAGACAATAAGAACAACGACTCTTCTCAAAAACCTCTATAATTTAGAGGCCTTTAGCGAAAAAAGCTGCTTAATTTGGGTGGCTTTTTCCCGCTGTATTTCTATTTCTTTCTACAGTTAATGCTACAGAGTTTTTTGTTTTATAGAACTTTAGGACTCGATCCTAAAAGCATGATAGGAGCTTCCTTAAACCATGCTAAAGTGAAGTAGTCGATTTGCTTGACTATGAACCACCAAGCAAGAGTTAGGAATAATAGACCCATGAAGGCTTTCAAAGCAGAAAGAAGATAAATAACCTGCACTTGTGGAGCCATCCTGTTGATAATTCCTAAGAATAGATCAGACATGAGCATCGCTACCGCTGCTGGAGCACTTAGCTGGATAGTCATAATGAGACATAGCTGACACATTTTGATTAGAGCAATCCATATTGGAGCATCTAAGGACATCATCTCTATAGGAAGGAACTTATGAATGGGAATTACTTCTAGAGATTGTAATAAGAGAGTTAAAACAATCCTGTGTCCACCAGAAAGCCAAAAAACTATAGTTACGAAGTAATGATAAAAAATTCCATGAGGGGAAGTTTGCTCAATAGAGATTAATGATGTTGCTCCTTCTAAACCTTGAATACCTTGTTGGTTGGTAATAAACGATCCTGCAGATTGGGCTGCATAGAAAGGAAAAGAAAGGATGAAACCAATTAATGTACCTACGCAAAGTTCTTTGATGATGAGGATATAGAACACATCATCATCTAGATAATTTGCCACATGGGTGCTCATCAGCACCTTAGGGAAAATAACAGCCACCCAAGAAAGTGCAATGCCTATTTTGATAGGTGCTGGAAATAGCTTACCTCCAAGGAAAGGAACAATAGCAAATATAGGAAGTAATCGAGATAAAAGAAGCAGAAATACACTCCATACATAGGCAGGAGGCTTTTGCAAGATATAATCAAGATATGAAGAACCAAAAACAGAAACAAGCTCTGGTAAAGAGATTGCCATAGCTGTTTATTTCCATTTATAAAAGTTTTGGAAGATCTGAGAGGCAAAACGGAAAATCATATTGCTTAGCCATCCTCCGGAAATCATCAAGGTACCAAAAATAACAACGAGTTTAATAGCAAAAGCGAATGTTTGCTCTTGGATTTGCGTTGCGGCCTGGAAAATTGCGACCATGATACCAACAATAGAGGCAAGGATAATAGGAGGCGCAGAGATAATCAAAATCAGTAACAATGACTGATATGAATACTCAAAGAGCATAGATTTAAAGCTTGCGGCAAGTGCTATCACGGCATATCCCTATTTAAAGCTAATCATGAGACCTTGAAGTAATAATGTCCAACCATCCACCATCACAACAAGAAGTAATTTTAACGGTAGTGAAATAGATAATGGGGAAAGCATCATCATTTGCATAGCTACCAAAACGTTTGCTGTGACTAGGTCAATCACAAAAAACGGTAGGTAAATTAGAACGCCAATTTCAAAAGCGTTTTTAATCTGCCCCATAATAAAAGCAGGAATAATAATCACGAAATCCGAGGCCGTCATATGCTCGCGGATCTCTTGAGGAAATGTTTTCTGAGAGATTTTATAGAAACTTTGGATTTGAGCTTTCGGTGTATTGCGTATTAAAAAGGATCGCAAAGGTTCTTTAGATTTATTTAATGCTACGAAAACAGTTTCAGCTCCTTCTGCAGAGAATAAATCTCTAGGAATGGCATTTCCTTGTATCTCTTTCCTAGCATCGTTGTACATAGCAACTCCTGTAGGAAACATCACATAAATAGAAAGAATCAATGCTATGCCGTTGAGAACCTGGCTGGGAGGTGTTTGCTGAACACCCAAAGCGTTCCTTAACAGAACAAGAGTAATGATAATTTTTAAGTATGACGTTAGCAACATCACAAGGAAAGGTGATAAAGCTAAGAAGATTAAAATAATTGCTTGTGTTGTCAGATCCGGATACGTATCTGAAAAACTCCCCTCAGAAAGATGTTCTTGAGGAAGCACGTCATTAGCAGTCACTCTTTCTCGGAAAGTTGGCTGAGGATAAGTTTTCTTCACCTCAGGTTGTTGAGCAGCTACCGAAAGTTCTGTAGATTTAGAGGGATTACAGCGTGAAGGACAGGAAGAATCGTAAGTATCTGCAAAACACCACGGTGCGCTCAAGATAAACATACAAAGGAAAGTACGAAAAATGAAACGCATGATGTCAAATACCTTTATTCTTGCTTGCCCTGAGCTTCATCTGCAGGTGCTTGTTGCTTAGGTTGAGGTTCATCTACAGGATTTTGTTGTTTTAGTATAGTAGAGAACGCTTTTTCTAAAGCAGCTAATTGTACATCCAATTGAGCATTTACAATACCAGCTTCTGTCTCTATAACACAACCCCCTTGGGTAACATCAGCTTTAGGAGCAATGATTAGGGAGTCAGCATACTCGACGATTTTTTTCAATTCAGGACGGTTTTGTTCAACAATTGGAAGATCTTTTGGATTTACGTGAATGATAATTTTTTTATGTTGGGTGAGCTCTTTTAACGCTTTAGCAATGATAGAAACTATTGCTTCAGGATGAATCTCTAATTCTTTACCGAGAATCTTTTTCACACTAGCAATTGCTAAGGGAACAAGCGCTTCCTTAACTTTATTACGGAGATCATGGGCTTCTTTTTCTAAATAAGCAAGTTGAGAACTCCATTGCTCACTACCTTCTTTGAACCCCTGATCTTTAGCTTCTTTACGAAGTACTTCGCATTCTTGTTTCGTTTCGTTAGTGTAAGATTCACTATCTTCTTTTGTTCTGTCTAGGAGTTCTTTAGCATCAAGCAGAGCTGAAAAAGCCTCAGGAGAAAGGATTTTTTTATTCGGTGCGACTTCATCATGTTTAAAAATTAAACTAAAAAACTTCATCTATTTGACAGCGTAGAAAACCCTGAGATTTTTTAAAGTTTAGGGAGGAAACGCTGCTCCTTCTTTTTGTTGTTTTAATTCCTTATTATTAACACTCGACTCATACGCAAGGAGAAAAGAGAAAGTCTCTTTAAATATGTTTTATTTCATGCTCTGAGTTGTAAAGGTCTTATTGTACTAAGATCTTAATGCATAATTCTAACTGGCTCTTAAAATAATCGCTGTGAGGATGTTCATAAGATTTTCGTAGAGCTTGTTCAAAAATATATCCCCGGCCGATGTCTAACCTACGTAAAAAATACCAAAGGAAAGAGGCATCTTCTTTTGCCAATGCTATAGCAAGAAATTGTAAGCCTTGTTTATGGATGAAATTGCGAAAATCATTATCACTATCCCAAGAAACTAAAAATTCAGTTGTTTCTAGATACTTCATAGGATGCGATTGGCAATAAGATAGAAACAGTTGTTCTGTGGGAGAAAGGATTTTATGCACACGATCGATGATCACTTTATCAACAGTATTTCTAAGTTCTTTTGCTATAGCGAATAACCCTAAGCAATTAATCAATGTCATCTTCGTCGTTCCTGAATAATATAGCATAGCATTGAACGGCGAAGGAGGAAGAAATATCTCTTCGGTAATTCCTGGAGGACGGATCTTTTTGCTCAACATATCTAATAGATAAAAAGCTCCAAAATTAGAGCAACGCTGTTTCGCAATGGAAGTCCCTGGAAGTAGTGGTATTAATTCTTGAATCAAAGAATCTGGAAGCCAAGAGAGTAACTGGCTTCGTATTATTTCTGGGAAGTCTTTAATAGCTACGCTAATCCATGAAGGATGAATTGTCGCTAACCAGCACATAGTAAAAGATAAAGAACTTAAAGGAATATCCTCATGATGTGTAGGCGTGACTAAGAGACTTTCTGGCAAAAAATTTGCAAGATCATCCTCTTTGGAATACTTCATTAAGATGTTCAAAGTTCCAAAAGTATTGGTGGTCACTAGACATCCTCATTTTCTTCGTTTCCTTCTGATGCCTCTGGTGCATTGTCTTTAGGACCTTCCGCTTCCTCTTGATTAGGTTGCGTTGCTTGTCCCTCTTTTTTCTCTCCAGTACCTTCTTCAGGTTTCTTAGCTTCTAGGGCAACTTTAGAATATGGAGAAGGATCGAAGAAACCTTTTGCTCCACCTAAGGAAAGAATCAATGTATGTGTTTTCCAAATTACCCAAAGTAATCCACAGGAGATAACGAATAAGGTAAGTATTAAGAAGTAAAAGATAAGACGGAATTTACCTAATGAAGATTTCGCTAAAATGATTCCCCATACGGAGACATAGTCAATCTCGTCAGATAATCCCCAAGGACCATTAATAGTAATATCACTATAGGAAGCACGGTCACTAATAACAGAGACATTCTCCGTGGAAAGACCTGGAACAGCACTAGCAACCAACCGCTTAATTTTAGAAACCATAATGCTATTCGGGTTATCTAAAACTCCACGATGTTTGATATAAACGGAGGCTGTTAAAGGAAGATTATCTTCAGCTTCTGTTGTGAAAGAAATCTGTACGCTAGCATCTACAATTCCATCCATCTTTCTAATAGTAGAGGCCATCTGCTCGGAAAGACCTTCTTGATAACGGATCTTTTCTTGCATTTCTGATGGCACAAGACCTTGCTTGGCGAATAGATCTAAGAGACTCGTCCCTTTCATACGAGGAAGACCAGCCTGATTTAAAATGGCTAGAGCTTCGGTAATTTGCGCAGCGGGAACAGCGATATCCCACAATTGTTCGGTAGAGGCTCCTCCTGTAGAAGCTGCAGCTTGTGGTTGCTTTTGTGCAGCGACGCCCTTACTAACAAGAAGAACGACAATCTCATTAGCTTCTCTTCCTGGAAGCCCGTGAACGATTAGCGATCTGCTGTTACAGCTTGTACAGCAAAATAAGGTCATTACAAAGAATAAGCACCAAGAAATAGAACTACGAAACATAACCCACGCATACCTTTTTACTCACCATAACAAAAGGGGGGATTAGTGCCAATCGTGAACATTAAGCAATAAATATGTTTTTGATTTCTATCAACATGAGAAGGTGAAAACTCTTTTATACAACGTTATAGTTATACAAGTTTAGATCTAAAAAAGACATTTATAAACAAAGCAGCTTTTAAAAAAGCGTACATGAAAATGTAGACTAGTTCTGAATTTTTGCTATTTCGGATTGTTTGTTTTCTAGGTCCTGCAAAACGATGTCAGCATTAAAACTAGAGCGAACGAAAGGACCTGCATAAACAAAGAGCCCTAAAGACTCTCCTATTGTACGATAGTACTCGAAAGTCTCTGGAGTAACATAACTTTTCACCGGTATATGTAATCTAGAAGGACGTAGGTATTGCCCTATAGTGACAATTTTTACTCCGTGATTTGCAAGATCTTTTAATGTTTGTTTTACCTCACTCTCTTGTTCTCCAAGTCCAACCATGATTCCTGATTTGATTTTAAGATCGGGAAGATATAGAGCCGCTTGCTCTAACATGAATAAAGATCTACGATATGTTGCTTTATGCCGTACTACGGGTGTTAGACGTTCAACAGTTTCCACATTATGGTTATAAATGGTTAATCCTGAATCTAACAGTATGTGCAATGCATCAACATTTCCTTGAAAGTCCGAAGCGAGCATTTCTACAGTAGATTCTGGGAGCTCCTGATGAAGCGTATCGATAATACGAACTAGCCAACTCGCACCGCCATCTTCTAGATCATCGCGAGCTACCATAGTTAAAACAATATGCTTAAGTTGGAGAACCTTTGCGGATTCTGCAATTTTTTGAGGTTCTTCAGGATCGGGAGGTATAGGTTTTTTCGTGAAATCAATATTACAGAAACCACACCGCCGAGTGCATGCATCTCCTAAGGCTAAATAGGTTGCTGTCTTTCTTGACCAGCAACGCGTGCGGTTAGGACACAAAGCCTCTTCGCATACTGTAGCCATTCCTGTACGTTTTATAGTTGCATCCGTGTGGGCAAAGACTGAACCTCTAGGTAAAACTTGCCTTAACCATTTAGGAAGACGCTCTGCAAAACGTTTACCTTGTTGTGGCTTTTGTGTCTCATTAGGAGTTTCATTCATAGTCTTGGAGGAGGTAGGTGTAAAGGATGATTTGTTGCTAACAGTGCACTTTCTGCCCAAACTTCTGCAAGTGTTGGATGGGCATGTATAGTTTCATAGATGCAAGGTAAGGTTAGTTCATTACGTACCGCCAACGTCATTTCTGCAATTAGTGATGCTGCGTGAGGACCCACAACATAAGCTCCGAGAATTTGTTGTGTAGTTTCGTGGCTAATAATAGCTGCGAAGCCATCAGCTTCTGCCATAGCTACAGCTTTTCCAATAGCTTTAAAAGGAAACTTGGTGAGTTTCGCAGGAATACCTTGTTGTTGAGCAGCCTCTAAAGAAAGTCCTACCATAGCAACTTCTGGGAAGGTAAAGATTACCGCAGGTACTGCTGAATAATCCATGACTTCATTATGTCCTGCAGCATTTCTACCTGCAACAATGCCTTGATGAGAGGCAACGTGAGCAAGTAACCATTTTCCTGTGATATCTCCAATGGCAAAGATATTCGTAACATTGGTTCTCATAGTCTCATCTACAGGAATAATACCGCGCTCATCGCGAATTACCCCAGCATTATCTAAACCAATATCTTTAGTATTAAATTGACGTCCGATTGCAACAAGAACATAATCGTATTCTTCGGTCTGATCATTTACGGTGATTTTCACTCGATCACCAAGATCTTCCAAATGTCCGATAGATGCTTTAGTAATTACGCGGATTCCTTGGCGAGAAAACTTATCCAACATGGTTTTGGAAATATCAGCGTTATTTACGGAAAGAATCTGGTCAGCAACTTCTATTATAGTGATTTCTACTCCTAAAGTATTGAACAGAGAAGCAAATTCACAACCGATAACACCGCCACCGATAATGGCAAGCTTTTTAGGAAGTTCTGCAAGATTTAAAATACCTGTTGAGCATAAAACGCGTGCTGAAAAAGGAACTCCTGGGAAAGGACGAGATTCTGATCCAGTGGCTATGATAATATGTTTAGCTTTGATAACTGTAGTATCTTGACCTTTAACTCTTACCTCTGTGGATGAGATTAAAGATCCTCGACCATTTAAAACAGTAATTTTATTACTGCGTATAAGCCCTTCTAATCCCTGACGTATACCGTTGATGACAGTGTTTTTTCTTTGGACCATTGCGGGATAGTCTATAGAATAACCATCAACATTTATTCCGAATTGCTTGGCATGTTTAATTTGGGAAACTATACCCGCGCCCACTAATAGAGCTTTAGAGGGAATACAACCACGATTTAAACATGTGCCGCCGGCTTGTTGTTCTTCGATAAGTGCAGTCTTCAATCCCTGTTGTGCTGCAGTAATCGCCGCAACATAACCACCGGGTCCAGCACCAATAACAACACAGTCAAAATCTGTACTCATATTCTATTTCCTAATTCTCATAAGTGTCGAAATTTAAAAGTCCCTAAGAAGATCATCTTTAAGACGCTAGGTCATAATATTATTTTATGAGGAGCTTTTTGCTTATTCTAGATCTAAAGATTAATTTTCAGCATTGATTTTTTCCCAATAGAAATTATAATTTAAGTTATGTACTGTAATTAGTCGTAGTATGTACATATCGACATATAAGAAACTTTCTGTTTCTTTGTATTAAATCCTAAATTGGGGAAGGTAGGTTGCTATGCCGTTTGCTAAAGAAGCAGAGATGCAGCGTACGTGTTGGAAGTGTGAAGGTAGCGTATCCATGCACATGCCCCAATGTCCTTACTGCAGTGCGTTCCTTCAAGATCCTCCAGTAGCTTCGGGAGGGTTCTCTTCGTGTCATATTTCTTTTCCAGAGGGATCTACAAAAGGAGAATCTGAAGATCTTTTTGCTGTTTCTTCAGAAGATTGGGAAGCTGTTTTAAGTGACCAGAATACTTTCCAAAAACCTACAGAACAATCTGAAGCTGATTGGAACTGGTTACAACATTGGCCACTTGTCGCCTTATTTTTGGGTGCAGGATTCTTGGCTTTTGCTTTGATTATCCTTTTATTTGCTACAGATGCTGGATTGACTTTGACATGGCCTAAAAACCGCGCCTATCTTTATGGAATTGTTGGTGCTGTATTTGCTTATCGTGGTTATTTAAAGCTTTCGCAATAAGATATTCTCCAACTTTTTCTATTTAAAGAAGAGACTCTTCTTCGTTGTCATCAGGGATACTGTTTGTTGTATCATCCACTCCATTGCGCTCATCTTTATACGATAGAATTGTGATCAGATCTTCTCTATTTAACATGTGGAGAATATTGGAGTCTTGAGTAGAAATAACCTTATCTAATAGGCGAATTTTCTTTTCAATGAGGTAATGAATACGTTCTTCTAACGTATCCTCAGTCATGAGTTTGTAGATAAATACAGTATTTTTCTGTCCTATTCTATGGACTCGATCCAAAGCCTGATTTTCTTTAGCAGGATTCCACCAGCGATCGTACATAATTACGACGTTACCGGCAGTAAGATTAATTCCTGTTCCTGCAGCGAGTAATGAACCTACGAATACGCGGCATTCAGGATCAGTAGTGAAGTATTCTATCTCTTCTTTTCTATTTAAGGATTTTCCCTGAATAGAGGCATATTTCACGCCAATCTCTTCGAGATACAACATGATAATACGAATCATATGAATGTATTGTGAGAAGACAACAACTTTATATCCTGAAGATAATGACTCATGGAGAAGTCGAACAAAAGCTTCCCATTTTCCAGATTCATGTTCTCGATATTTATCAGGATTTTTAAAGAAGATTGCTGGATGGTTACAGATTTGTTTCAAGTGATTCAATAAGGCGAATACATGGAGGTAGTTGACTGTCTGTTCTTCTGGAGATTCCAGTTGTTGAATCTGAGCTTTTTCTCTTTTTAATGTAGATAGATAGAGCTTTTTCTGTTCTGGAGATAACGTACAAGGAATTATCGATTCTACTTTTTCAGGAAGTTCTGGAAGAACAAGTTTTTTTGTTCTTCTTAAGATGAAAGGTCGAGTTAATTTGAGTAATAGATCTTGTGATGGGATAATCTCATCATCTATTTCTGCAGTATTTTTCTTTGTGAATAACTTCTTAAATAGAGCATCCGATGGGAGATAGTTAGGGAGAATGATGTCTAAAAGACCTTTGAATTCAAGAAGGTTATTTTCTATAGGAGTTCCTGTTAATCCCAATTTCATTTGAGAATCTAGTCGACAAAGAATCTTATGAATTTGGCTGTTTTTGTTTTTTGCCATATGGATTTCATCAAACACCGTTACCGTGAATGGAATCTTGTAAAACTTAGCGTAATTTTGTCTTAGAGTTCCATACGAAGTAATAATTACATCAGTAGGAGGAAGATGTTCAGGTTTGTTAGGACCATGAAAAGCAAAAATACTTACTGTAGGCAAATGTGTTGCTAGTGTGTGTTCCCAGTGAGGTAGCACGCTTGTTGGACAAACAACAAGGAACTTAGGTCGTTCTGTAGGTTCTGCAGATTGGAAAACAATATCTAATAATGCAGTGGCTTGGTGAGTTTTCCCTAACCCCATCTCATCACAAAGTAGTCCAGATAGACGATGGTTATACAAGAACCATAACCATAACAAGCCGCTATTTTGATACGGACGCAGTTTATGGTCTGTAGAAAATAGACTTTGTGGAATAGGTGGCAAACAAGCTGCTTTAAGCTGAGAGAAAAACGCTAGATCGGATGCGCTTGCATTAACTTTTTCATGGGTAGATAGTGGTGCTAAAGCATCTAATTTGAAAATATCCGTAACTGTAGCAATTACAGTATTTTCAGAAATCAGACATTTTTGAGCAGAGATAAATTGTTTTAAGAATTGAAATAGGCAGTGTTGGAAGCTTAAAAATCCAGCTTTAGTAAAAGCAAAAGCTTTTTTATTTTTCAATGCTTGTAGCACTACTCCCAATGGTATGGAACCGATATTTGTTTTGAGTTCCAAATGTAAATGCAAAGGCGATGAAGGATGTGGCCGCGTGATAGATAGTATAACAAGCTCAAATGTTTCCGGAGGGCAGAGCTGAGGATCTACAAAGACAAGCTTATCATTTTGGAAATTTTGATTTATAAATTCTGGAACTTGCTCAGGAAGAACTTTCTTAGGTAATGAGCATAACGATTGTAAAGGAGTGGGAAGCAGATTAAATCCAAGACCTTCCCGATAGAGGAAAACACCAAATAGTCGGCAATTTTCTTCCTCTAAACCTTGAAATACAGGTTTTAAATACAATCCCGAACCCTTAGTTTCTTTGTGTACTTCAAAGAAGAGGTTTTTCAGAGGTGGTGTGGGGGCAAAAAAGTTGGGAATCGTTCTTAAAACGACCTCGTGCTTCATAATGAAGTTAGGGATTTGATCAGCTTCTACAATCAAACCATCTTGGATTTCTAGATCAACTTTTCTTTGTAGGAAGAATCCTTGTCCGGAGTAATATGTCCAAGGGCCGTAATGAATATCGATAGCTGCAGGATCGCCTGTATTATAGTGGAATAACAAGACGCCTTGTTGTGTGATGTTATATGTTAATTGCCCTTCAGGAACTTGATCAGTAAATACTTCAAATCCCGATTCTCGGATTAATAAACCTTCGTTATTTAAAAATTCCTCAACTTGATCTGCTTTAATAGTAAATGAAATTTGAGGAGAGAGTGATCCCTCTATTGTAAATAGCTTGTTTTCAGGAACATAGCAAAAATCAGGATAGATTAACTGCCCATTTTCTAGATCTCCAGGAGTATCTAAATATGCTGAAAAAGATATGGAAGAGTCTCTTAGGAAGTGGATAGAATAGCGAATAGGGCGTTTTTCAGAATCATAATGAAGTAGAGAGAGTATCTGTTTTCTTATTTTTTCAGGGAGTAAGGGAATCACATAAATAGAAACAGAAGATTCTTTTGGTGGAAGAATGACTTGTTGAGATCCCGCTATATAACCGATAGAACCGATTTCAGTTATAGGCTGGTTTTTATGATCTTGTTTTACAGGCTCTATTATGAAGTATATTTTAGATTCTTCAGGAGCCACACGTACTGTTTTGATGGAGAAATCATTATAATTCCCAAGAAGAGATGTTTGTGAGAAGTCAATCTTCGAGAATAGATTTTCTAAAGTAGCAAAATCTAAAATCTCTCCTTTTAATAGGATACCTCCCCATTGCATCGAAAGCTGTGTAGGAAATCCCTGGCTGTTTTCGATAAGATCTAAGCGTGCTCCCGCTTCAGAGAAAAAGAAAAAGTATTTTGCTATGCGATATAAAGCAGATTGTGGGAAGGTTTTTTCAGTATGAGATTTCGGTTCTGGAGTTTGATGGATGATAGGTAACCATTCTGTAAAAGCTTCCGGGGACAACGCAGAAATCTCTAATGTTGCATGAGAAGATGTTATAGAATAATGTTTATCACCATCAGCATGTAGCTGTGCTCCTTCTGTGAACAACTTAAAAAACAATGCATACCAAAAAGATATGCCAAATTTATGATGTAAAGGTAGCCACCCCTGTTCATCATAAGCTGAGAAGAATGCGGTCATTAAATGAACGCAACAATCTCCATCAGGACAGCTGCAGGAGGCAAAAGTCAGATTGTCAATATCACTAAATTTTAGTGTGCTAACCCAATTCCCATCAGGAGAATCTTCATCAGGGATACGGATATTATAACAATCTCCAGAAAAATCTAAAGCGATGTCTTGGCGATTCGTTGCGAGGTAATCCATCGCTGTTTGACGAAAGCCAGCTAAAGCGTTTAAAACCATAACGTTATGCTAGTTAGCAAATACAAGCGTTAACTCAACTCACCAATCGTAAGACGACTGTAAGAGAGAGGGTTAAATAAAACAAAGCTTGGACGTGTCGGAAATTCCACAACTTATAAGCAATACTTCCGCAAGTCAAAGCGATTAATGCAGGGTAACTTAGCTGTAGTAGGGGCAATAGAAGGAGACTGATATTTTCAAAGTTTAGAATAGAAATTAGGTATGAGGGTATCAGAGTGAAAATTACTGCATTAGAATACGTCATTCTTTTTGATGAGATGATGCGGGCTAGAAAGTCAGCAACAATCCCAACTAAAGCAATCTCTGTTGTTAAGCAAGCAACAAACACACATACACCAGTCAATAAACTATTTGGCCCAAGAGCAATAGCAGAAATTCTTCCTAGAATTTGTCCTTTACTCACATGAGCTAGTAAACCTGCATGCCGAGAAGCACACAAGGCAAACCCTAGATAAATTAATCCAAGAAGTACCGCGGCTAAAGCAAAAGCTAACCCTAGAGTGCGTTTGTCTTTTTTATTGATTTTTTGAAAGTTTAAAGGTGTTTCATCATTAGCATCTCCATTTTCTACCATTTGTCGTATAGAAATTAATACAATGGAGCAGAAGAAAAAAGCTGCAAGAAGGTCCATAGTATTGAAGCCTTCTGTAATTCCTGCTAACCAAGCTTGTCGAGGATTTGCAGATTCCATGAAACTGGGATTTGCAGGAATAGTTAGTCCTTTAAAAATTATCCAAATAAGAGTGGTCAACATGATTGGGAAGAATACAGATCCTAACCACTGGATAAGTTTGCTGAGTTTACAAGCAAATAAATAAATCAGAGTACAACAAATCAAGCTGAAAACAGGTAGATTAGGAAGTAGTGTTGCTTTTGAATCTGATAGAGATGCTAAAGTTGCATGTGACACAGCAATTGCTCTAGGTATCCCCCCAAAGGGACCTATCAAACATAAAATTGCTATAATGAAAATCATTCCAGGGATCTTTCCAATAGAGGAAAAAAAATTTTTATAATCTCCAGAATATAATAGCATACTAAACAAACCTAATAGGGGGACACAAACCGCAGTAAGCATCATGCCAAAACAGGCAAACCAAGGATGTGAATGGTAATGATAACCTAGGGCTAGAGGAAATACTATATTACCTGCTCCGAAGAACATGGCAAAAATAGACCCTCCGATCGACCAAACAGAGAGTTCTTTTTTAGAACTAACCCTATTAGAAGCGTTTTTGTTCATTATATTAAAAATTGCGATATCGAAGTAGTAAATAGTCGCCCAGTCTAAAAGATTTCTCCGTTAGAAAGCAAAGTAAATTTCATTCTCGATATATACAGAGAGAAGGCTTTATGTGAAACCGTTTCTATTTTGATAGACGGAACCCTTTATTTTTTAAGGGTTTTCGTTCATTTTTCACAGTGTTCCTGTTAAGTATGCGCATATTCTGCATTTATTTATGTCATGATAGAGAGCAGGACAGTATTCTCTGGCATAGTAAATAAGTTGTAAATGAAGTTTTGGAGAGTTGGCTTCCCCAAAGAAGAGAACAAGATCTTTCTCTGCTGCTGAAGGACTACGTTTATTAGAAATCCCCCAGCGTTGAGACAATCTCAAAATATGCGTATCTACTGGGAATGTTGGTATCTTATAAATAACTCCTAGAAAAACTGATGCCGTTTTTCTTCCTACTCCAGGAAGTTCGGTTAACAATTCTAGAGAAGTCGGAGGTTCCCCATGATATTTTTCTAACAAGATTTTTGATAAATTATGTAGGTATTCAGCTTTTCTCTTCCCAAGACCACAAGGGGAAATAATTAAGTATAATTTCTCTAAGGAGAGTTTTACTAATGCTTGGGCATCGGGTGCTAGGGCAAATAATTTTGGAGTTATAGAATTTACAGCTTTATCGGTAGAGTTTCCTGAAAGTAAAACAGCGACAAGTAGCTGAAACGGAGTTTCCCATCCTGTTAAAGATGGTTTTGGATCAGGGAAGAGTTCATTTAAAGTTGAAAGAATAAAATTTCTAATATGATTCTTATTTTCCAATACAAAACCTGCTGAAAATTTCTCCTAATATACTTTCGTTGATTTCAGATCCAGAAAGGTTCCCAGTGGTTTGCAAAGCTTGTCTCAACTCTAGAGCAACAAGTTCGGGAGGGAGTTGGGATTGTAGTCCTTCTTTAGCTGAGAGCAAATATGCATGCATCTGTTGGAGTATAGTATGATGCCGAGAAGAAACAAGAAAGACTTTTGCGTTTTTACCTAGCTGTTGTTGTTGCATCCATTTTTGAATAAATTGCTTGAGTTCAAAAATTCCTTCACCCGTTTTTGCTGAGATCGCTAACTGAGGTAGGGATGTTTCAATTTGAGGCGGGGATGCTAGATCGGATTTGTTCCAAAGCAAAAGAGAAGGTTTTTGTAATAAAATTTCTGGAAGTGGGGGTGGAGGTTGTGTCGCGTCCATAACCCAAAGGATGCCCTCGGCTTGTTCCATAGCAGAAATTGCGCGTTCTATACCTTCTTGTTCTACAGGATTATCTGTTTCTCGTTGTCCCGCAGAGTCTATAAGGCGAATGCGTTTTCCTTGTAACGTCCAGTTTTCTTCTAGTATATCTCTTGTTGTTCCAGGAATATCGGTAACAATTGCACGGTTTTTATTAGTCAATGTATTGAGAAGAGAAGATTTTCCTGCATTAGGATATCCCGCTAATACAATACTTGTTCCTTGAGCAAGTCTTTGACCTTCGTCAAAACTTGAGATTAAGTCTTCGACGATCAGTATGGCTTCGTTTAATCGATCTACCGGAACCTCCATGTCAGGTTGTTCTTCTTCAGGGAAATCTGCCAGAACTTCAATAAAAGCCAAAGATTCGATAATCAATGAGGAAATGAACTGAACTTTTTTAGAGAAATGTCCTTGGAAATGATTCTGAGCAATATGAAATGCGTCTAAGTTATCGGCCGCAATAATATTTTGAATAGCTTCTGCTTGGATGAGATCTATTTTTCCATTCAAAAAAGCTCGTTGAGAAAATTCCCCAGGAAGGGCGGGCCGAGCTCCTTCAGCTACCAAGGCTTCTAGGATTTGAGAACAAGAAAAATAGCCGCCATGACATTGCAGTTCGATGACATCTTCTCCAGTAAATGAACGTGGAGCTCGCATAATTAACAAAAGCACCTGATCGATTTGCTGACCGTTATGACTTACTGTTCCCAAATGAGCAGTATGAGAAGAGAAGGATGATACAGATCCTGAAAATATTTTATCTGTGATTTGAATAGCTTCGGGGCCTGATATGCGGACGATAGCGATACTCCCTTCTCCAGGAGGAGTGGCTATAGCAGTAATGGTATCGTTTTTAATCATGAAAAACAGATGAAAATTGAACTAACTTGAGAGTTAGGATACCAGGTTTCTCATTAAAGATGTATGTAGGTTTTTAATGATTTCTATTTAATTTAGTTTGGAATATTTTTAATAACTTTTTATAGTCGCCTGTTTTGATCTTAAAGATCGAGGACAAGTGAAGAAACTGCAGTATATTGATCGTTTAACTAATCAAAGAGTAACGGAAGCCGTATGTTATGAAAAAACTATGACATTTCTATATACTTCTAGATTAGGGAAATGGCTATCCACGCTATTATCTAGATCTCCCATTCTGTCACATATCTATGGCTGGATTCAAAAACGTTCTTGGACACGTAGAAAGATTCCAGGATTTATTAAGAGAAATCATATTTGTGTGGAAGAGTTTAAAAAATCTCTTCCAGAATTTTCTTCTTTCAATGATTTTTTTACCAGAGAGCTGCGGCCCGAAGCACGACCAATTGCTCAGGGTGATAATATTTGCGTAACTCCTGTTGATGGCGCGTATCTCATCTACTCAAACATTGCTGAATTTGGAGAGTTCGTTGTTAAATCCAAACGCTTTTCCCTTGCAAAGCTTTTAAGAGACCCAAAGCTTGTCGAAAAGTATGCGTTTGGGAGTGTAGTTTTTGCTCGGTTAGCGCTTTTTGATTATCATCGCTTTCATTTCCCCGTAGACTGTTTGGCAGGACCAACGCATAACATTAATGGCTATTTATTTTCTGTACATCCGATGGCATTGAAAGATAATTTTAATATTTTTTGTGAAAATAAACGTACGCTAACTGAACTGAAAACAGAGGCGTTTGGTGATGTACTTTATTTAGAAGTAGGAGCATTAAATGTTGGCTCCATCATTCAAACCTATACACCTAAAGAAAGGTATTCTAAAGGTGATGAGAAAGGGTTTTTTGAAATAGGAGGTTCCACTGTTATTGTGCTATTTCAACCAGGAACTATCCAATTTGATTCAGATCTATTGAAGAACTCTCGGATGGGATTGGAAACACGTTGCCTTATGGGGCAGTCTTTAGGACGTTCTTTGAGAGAATAATTTTAAAGACTTTAAAGGTTTTTTTTGGTATTGCAAAGAGAGAGAAAAGTGAAAATTGGCGAATTATGTGGCTAGTCATCCTATGGGTTTTAGTTGCAAGTTTGACAACAGCTTTAGTTTTTAAAGTCTATTGTCGTGTTTCCCGTTTCCGTCGTTATGCGGCGCAAGTTATTCGAGAAGTCCATCTGAGCATGGAACTGAAAGAATGGTCTGTTGCTGAACAAAAACTCTTACCCATCTTAAAAAAGCGTTGCTACCGTCGTCAGTGTTTATTTGATTATATGCGTATTCTTCGAGGTATGAATCGCTTTGATGAGGTGGAAAATCTATTGGCCGAAGCGCGAAAATTAAATTTGCGAGGTCCTCAATTTTTTTTGGAGATTGCTTACAAAGCTTATCGTCACGGAGCATATAAAGAATCTTGCCAAGCCTTTTCCTTACTCTCGAATGAAATGTTTGAAGAACAAGATGCAGCCAAGTATGCGTCTGCTTTAGTGCATTTAGGGTATTTGGATGCTGCTTGTAGTATTATTGAACCCTGGATTTCTCCTTTATCCCATCAAGAAACCTATATTACTGTTGGAGATATTTATTTCATTTCAAAGCGATATCAAGATGCTATAGAGTTTTATAACCGTGCCTATGCCTTGGGCCCCTGCCCTTTAAAAGTCATCTATAATTTAGCTCACGCTTCTCGTGTTTGTGGTGATTATTTAGAAGCTGGGAAGCTATTTCGTAAATTATTATCAGAGCCAAGCTATAGAGAGGAATCCCTATTTAACATTGGCCTATGTGAACAAAAACAAGGTCGATCGAGAAAAGCATTACTTATTTATCAAAGTAGTGATTTGTGGTCTCGAGGAGATGCTTTGCTAATGAAACATGCGGCTTTTGCAGCTATGGATCAAAATGATTATCATCTGGCTGAATATTGCTGGGATTTAGCGTTTCAATGCAGCACATATGCTGAAGATTGGCAATGCGGTTTGGGTTATGGATTTAGCTTGTGTTGCTTAAAGAAATATTCTGATGCAGAAAAGATGTATCTCAAAGTAATTCAGAAATTTCCTGATTGTCCTACAGCATGCAAAGCTTTAGCTTGGTTATCAGGAGTGGGGTACGCCTCAATAGTAACAGCAGAAGCCGGTTTAGAGTACGCAAAAAAAGCTCTACAATTAAATCATTCCTCAGAAACTTTAGAATTATTAAGTGCCTGTGAAGCTCGTTCTGGGAATTTCGACGCAGCTTATGAGATACAAACATTTTTATCGGCTCAAGATGTTTCTTTACAGCAAAAGAAACGTCGTTCGCAAATTATGCGCAATTTACGCCAAAAGCTACCTTTGAATCATCAGCATATTGTGGAAGTAGATACGCTGCTTGCTGCTTAAATTCTTTTTTTCATCTCTCTATCTTTGTGACAAAAGTTTTTTGTCTCTCGTTCAGGAGGAAGAAGAATATAAGCGAGGGAACTTTTGTTCCTTTTATTCACCAGAATCGAGTATGGTATTGACAGATGAGTTTTCGTAGGAATTAATAGATTATTTCCAAGCAATTATATTGAATTAAGCGACGTATGTTAGATTTTCTTAAACGTTTCTTTGGATCTTCTCAAGAGCGTACCTTAAAAAAATTTCAAAAACTTGTGGATAAAGTAAATCTCTATGATGAGATGCTTGCTCCTTTATCCGACGAGGAGTTGCGCAATAAAACAGTAGAGTTAAAAAAGCGTTATCAGGAAGGCGAATCCTTAGATGATATGCTTCCTGAAGCTTATGCCGTTATTAAAAACGTATGTAGGCGTTTAACGGGAACTCCTGTAGAAGTTTCCGGTTATCATCAAAATTGGGACATGGTCCCCTATGATGTGCAGGTCCTTGGTGCTATAGCTATGCACAAAGGCTTTATTACTGAGATGCAGACAGGAGAGGGAAAAACTCTTACTGCGGTTATGCCCCTGTATTTGAATGCCTTAACAGGCAAGCCTGTCCATTTGGTTACAGTGAACGATTATCTTGCTCAAAGAGATTGTGAGTGGGTCGGTTCTATACTACGTTGGTTAGGTTTAACTACTGGAGTGTTAGTATCGGGATCCCCGTTAGAAAAACGAAAAGCGATCTATCGTTGTGATGTTGTCTATGGCACAGCATCAGAGTTTGGTTTTGATTATCTTAGAGATAACTCTATAGCGACTTCTGTTGATGAGCAGGTCGGACGAGGATTTTATTTTGCTATCATAGATGAAGTAGACTCAATTTTAATTGATGAAGCCAGAACTCCTCTAATTATTTCTGGACCTGGGGAGAAGCACAATCCTGTTTATTTCGAGCTTAAAGATAAGGTTGCTGAATTAGTCCAATTGCAAAGGGAACTATGCAATCAGGTAGCTCTTGACGCTAGACGTGGATTAGAGCTTTTCTTAGACATGGATATCCTCCCCAAGGATAAAAAAGTTATCGAAGGTATCTCTGAATTTTGCCGTAGTTTATGGTTGGTTAGTAAGGGTATGCCTTTAAATCGTGTTTTGCGCAGAGTACGTGAACACCCTGATTTGCGAGCAATGATTGATAAGTGGGATACTTATTACCACGCTGAGCAAAATAAAGAAGAGAGTATCGAAAAGTTATCTCAACTTTATATCATCGTTGATGAACATAATAATGATTTTGAATTGACAGACCGCGGTATGCAACAGTGGGTTGATAAGGCCGGAGGCTCTGCTGAAGATTTCGTCATGATGGATATGGGACATGAATATGCCCTCATAGATAGTGATGAGACGCTTTCTCCAACAGATAAAATCAATAGAAAAATAGCTGTTTCCGAAGAAGATACTCAAAGAAAAGCACGTGCTCATGGTTTGCGGCAACTTTTGAGAGCACATCTTCTTATGGAACGTGATGTGGACTACATTGTTCGTAATGATCAAATTGTGATTATTGATGAGCATACAGGTCGTCCACAGCCAGGTCGTCGTTTTTCTGAAGGTCTACATCAGGCAATAGAAGCAAAAGAACATGTGACTATTCGTAAGGAATCACAAACTTTTGCTACTGTAACTTTGCAAAATTTCTTCCGTCTGTATGAAAAACTTGCAGGTATGACGGGAACAGCAATCACTGAATCTAAAGAATTTAAAGAAATTTATAATCTATATGTGTTGCAGGTTCCTACATTTAAAACATGTTTACGTGTAGATCATAATGATGAATTTTACATGACAGAGCGTGAAAAATATCACGCAATTGTTAATGAAATTGCCCGTATACATAAAGATGGTAACCCTATTCTCATAGGTACTGAATCTGTTGAGGTTTCTGAGAAACTTTCTCGTATTTTGAAACAAAATCGTATAGCACATACAGTTTTAAATGCCAAAAATCATGCTCAAGAAGCAGAGATTATTGCCGCAGCTGGGAAATTAGGAGCTGTTACTGTAGCTACAAATATGGCAGGTCGTGGTACAGACATTAAATTGGATCAAGAAGCTGTAGTTGTTGGTGGTCTTCATGTCATTGGCACTAGTCGCCATCAGTCTCGACGTATCGATAGGCAGTTACGCGGACGTTGTGCACGTTTGGGAGATCCCGGTGCTGCTAAATTCTTCTTATCTTTTGAAGATCGTTTAATGCGTTTATTCGCATCTCCTAAGTTAAATGCTTTGATTCGACATTTCCGTCCTCCTGAAGGAGAGGCTATGTCAGATCCTATGTTTAACAAGCTAATCGAAACTGCTCAAAAGCGAGTTGAAGCTAGAAATTATACGATTCGTAAACATACTCTTGAGTATGATGATGTTATGAATAAGCAAAGACAAACCATCTATGCTTTTCGTAATGAAGTCATATGCTCTGAAGATATTTTTACTCTAGCTAAGGAAGCGATATATCATGTAGCGTTAATGATAGCTTCGTTAATTACGAGTCATAATCATCCTACAGGGCAATCTCTTCCTAAACTGGAAGAATGGATGAATTATTCTTTCCCTCTAAAGTTAAATGTCGAGGAACTAAGAAAATTAAATACTCTAGATGCTATTGCAGAAAAAGTTGCCGATGATCTCGTAGAGGTTTTCCAGAATAAGTTTTCTTCGATGGTAGAAGAAATTATTGCGGCTGCTGGAGATGATGTCGATGCTAACGGAATCTGTAAAGATATCATACGTTCAGTAATGATTATGCATGTCGATGAGCAGTGGAAAATTCATCTTGTAGATATGGATTTACTACGCAGTGAAGTAGGCTTACGTACTGTGGGTCAGAAAGATCCTCTACTCGAATTTAAACACGAATCATTCTTATTATTTGAAAGTCTTATCCGGGATATTCGTATTGCGATTGTGAAGCATTTATTCCGTCTAGAATTGACCATGACTAGGGAGCAACGGCCTCAGAACGTGATTCCTGTTGTTGCTACATCATTCCAAAATGATGAGAACTTTGGTCCTATGGAATTAACAGTTATAAGTGATTCTGAAGACGAATAAAAATAGTTCGTGGGCTGGGCTAGCTTCCAGCCTTTTCCCTTTCTAATTCTTAATTTTAAATAAACGTGGACCACTCAGACCATGCATTTGCATCATGGTGGCGTATCCAAAATGTTCTATGATTATCTCCAATCAGAAATTGTACGTGATGATCACGATTGCGTGTTGCCATGCAGATGATAATATTATTTAATGATTCTGATCCTTTAGGAAAGTCTTGAGGAGCATTTACAAATGCTTCTACATTTGTGGTAAGAAGGAAGTCAGATTCTAGCAAAGAGTTGAAGTCGTAAGTCTTACTTTCGATGGTTTTTGGAGGGATATTAAACCATAATTCCCAGTCTCCAGTTAGACAACTACGCGTATAGGCGTGGTTATCATCACTGATATAGAATTGGCGTATAACGCCTTTAAGGATAGATTCTCCAAGAACTATAAGGAGATCACCATTCTCCTTCTCTTCTTCAACGTAAACACCAGTTTCTTGGTATTTATCTAAAGAGAAGGCTTCTTCTGAATGGTAGAGAAGCTCGTCGAGTGAATGGTGGTAATCAGCTTCTGATGCATCATAATGATCATGGTTCATGGTTAAAGTCTCCAAGAAATAATTAATTTGTTATTATTATTTTTGTAATAATAATATTTCATTTTTTAAACAAATTAATTTGTTCTTTTCGTTTTTTCTTTGAATTCTAAATCAAAAGGTATCCCATATAAATTAAAAGATGATTTTAAAGTATTTTTTAAATAACACTCGTAATGTTTAGTTAATAATGATTTTGCATTAATGAATAATAAGAACTGGAAAGGTGATGCTGTTTTATGAATGGCGTAGTATACACGCAGTCTTCTTCCATTAATTACTTGAGGATGATGTCTTTGTAGAGCTGAGGCGAGTGTCTTATTAACAACAGGTGTGGGAACTTTATTAGATACAGTTTCATAGAGTTCATCAATAGATGAAAAGATATGGCGTAGATTACGTTTTGTTGCTGCAGATATACAAAGGATCCTAGACTGACCAATATAAACATCAGTAGCACGTAAATCACGAATATAGTGCTCCATACGCACGCCCTCAATCAAATCCCATTTGTTAACGAGGATGATATGAGGTTTCTTATGTTTAGATATCAAAGAAAGGATGCGTTTATCGTAAGAAGATAGATGATGCAGGGCATCAATAACTAATAAACAAATATCTGCGCGTGCTATAGCTTTTTCTGTTCTAGACGAAGATATCCATTCTATAGAGTTTTTTACACTTTTCATTTTTCTCAGACCAGCAGTATCTATAAATAGATATGAACGGTCGTTATGAGAATATAGAATATCAACGTTATCGCGAGTTGTTCCCGGGATGTTATCGATAATGCAGCGCTCTTCATTTAATAATCCGTTAATGATGGAAGATTTTCCTACATTAGGACGACCAATAAGAGCAATTTTTAAAGGTTTATCTGTCGCTGGAGATGTGGGAAAGGGAATTTCTTCCTCTTCATAATCCGAAAGGAATTCTTCGGATAATGTTTCTGTTGAGGGAACGGTCTCTTCCTCAACTTCTTCTTCCAAACACTCTTCAACAATTTCGGGAACATTGCTGAGAGTTTTAATTCTCTCTAAAAGCTTATCAATATGTTTATCGTGACTTGCTGATACAGTGAGAATCTCGGAGATTCCTATTTTATATAATTCGTGAATACGGTGTTCGTCTTTGAAGGTGTCTGCTTTATTTGCGACAAGGATAAGAGGCTTTTTTAAAGGGAGAAGTAGTTTAGCAAGCTCGGCATCTTGCTCTGTAATTCCGCAGCGAATATCAACAACAAGAAGTAAGATATCCGCTTCATTAGCACCCGCTAAAGCTTGCTTATAGATGTGCTTTTGGAAGTGATCTTCAGAATCCTTATCGACTCCCCCGGTATCAATTACTTGTACAGGGATACTCCATCCACGTATCTCTCCGTATAAGCGATCTCGTGTAGTTCCTTCTTGGGAGTTGACAATAGCCAAAGATCGCTTACACATACGATTGAAAAGGGAGGATTTTCCTACATTGGGTCTTCCTAAGATAGCAATCCGTAGCATGATAAGCCAATTAATCTCAGTTTTGAATAATTACAAAGAAAATGATAAAAGCTAAAAAATTAAATCTAAAGAAATAAAATCGATGGAGTGTTTAAGGGAAAAGTTTATTTTAAGATAAATCTTACTTCCAGAAGCCTTTTTCCTTCAGAAGCAATAAAATTTTTTCTTTATCGTGACACTCATTTTCTATAGAAAGTATTTCAGCTTCCCGTAAAAGATCTCCAAGTAGCCGACCTGGTGCAATCCCTCTAGAAATGAGATCTGGAGCAGAAACTAGGGGTGAAGAAGTTTTGATTCTTATAATAAATTGTTCTAGACGCGTTTCTAATTCTTGAACACGAGCAATAAAATGTTGCTGTTTGGAAGGGTCCTTTTGGATTGCTGAAAATAAAGATAAGAATAGATGCGCTGTTGGTGAAGCTAAAAAATGTGCCCAGAAAACACGGTTATTATTGATATTTTGGAATTGTGGAAGAGCTTGATACCAGAGTTGTATTAGTTTTAAATCTTTATTTGATACCCGTAGACGAGTGAAAGCTACGCAAGCAGCCTCTTCACTAACTCCTTGAAATAGGGGAAGTAGGAAGCAGATCTCTGGGAAATCCAGGGGATTGAGTCTTTTGGCAAATTCACTATTTATCCGCAGTAGGCTTGGAGGAACGTCACGAAGTTCCGGGAAAATCACGGTAATAATTTTCAGTTTTATCAATAAAGATAGAGCTTCGTAGGGATGATTTTTTAGCATTTTTCTTAATTCTTGCCAGATCCTTTCCGGAGATACGGAATTTACTAGAGTAGGTGCTTCCTTAATAACAGCACGTTCTGTAGCAGGATCTAAGGCAAAGCCTAATGAAGAGCTGAAACGTATGGCACGTAGTATACGAAGTTTATCCTCGGCAAAACGTAGTTTAGGATGACCAATAGCACGCACTACACGTTTTTCAAGATCTCTTCTTCCTTCAACAAGATCAAAGAGTTTTTCTTCGAAGGGATCGTAATACATCCCATTTATTGTAAAGTCTCGACGTAAGGCATCTTCTTTCATTGATGAGAATACAACACGTTCGGGGTGGCGTCCGTCCTCATAATTTTCATCACTACGGAATGTGGCTACTTCAAATAGACGGTTGTCTTCTTTAACGACGATGATGCCGAAAGCCGCGCCTAATGCTAAAGTGTCGGTAAAGATAGTAGAGACAATGACTGGGGGAGCGCTGGTCGCAATATCTATCTCTTCTATGGGTTTCCCCATGAGCATATCACGCACACAACCACCAACAAAATATGCCTGGTAACCTGCGTTACGCAATTTTAGGAGAATTTTTTTTGCAGCTTCTAGGGCGATCGTCGTCATTACATCCCTAAATAAAGAAGAGAAGAAATTTAAGCTATAGCTTCTGGAGCTCTTCTGATAATCACTGGTGTTTTATTCTCTAAGATTGTGTCTTCTTGAATTCTTATGGCTTCTACCGTAGGATCGGAAGGAATCTCAAACATCAAATCTCTGAGTAGATTTTCCAAGATCATACCTAAAGCACGGGCGCCAGTTTTTGCCAGCTTAGCTTTTTTCGCTATAGCATATAAGGCTTCTTTTTCGAATATCAACTTCACATTTTCTTCTGAAAATAGCTCGATATATTGTTTCACAATTGCATTTGTAGGTTCGGTAAGAATAGCAACGAGTTCATCTAAAGAGAGTTCTTCGCAGTTAACAATACAGTTGAATCGACCAACGAATTCAGGGATCATACCAAAGGCAATAAGATCTTCTGTTTCTACTTTAGTAAGTAGGTGATCACGATCCTCTTGAGAGAAATCTCCTAGATCATCAGAAAATCCGATCGTAGTTTTTCCTAAACGTTTGGCAATAATCTTATCTAAATTAACAAAAGCACCACCAACAATGAAAAGAATATTTTCAGTATTTACACGGATATATTCTTGATTAGGGTGCTTACGTCCTCCTTTAGGAGGGACGTTTGCTGTAGTGCCTTCTATAATTTTTAATAGAGCTTGTTGAACGCCTTCACCGGAAACATCGCGAGTAATGGAAACGTTTGCTGTAGTTCTACCAATCTTATCGATTTCATCGATATAGATAATCCCACGCTCTGCTCTGGCAACATCATAATCAGCAGCTTGTAATAACCTTAAAACGATATTTTCTACGTCTTCACCGACATAGCCAGCTTCTGTGAGAGTTGTTGCATCGGCGATTGTAAACGGTACATCTAAGATTTTTGCTAAGGTTTTAGCAATGAGGGTTTTCCCTGATCCTGTGGGGCCTAAGAGTAAGACATTAGATTTTCCATAGCTTACGTGTTTATTATTTAATAAAGCACGTATGCGTTTGTAGTGATTGTATACCGCTACAGCTATGGTTTTTTTTGCTCTTTCTTGGCCTACAACATATTTATCAATATGTTTTTTTATCTCTTTTGGAGTAAGAACTTGAAGATCTGGATGCTGAGGCGTAGCTTCTGTAGTTGGCCCTGATGACGGCGTAGAAGTAGGTTTTTTATCTAAAATCCCTGAGCATAACTTAATGCAGTAATCACAAATATAGACAGAAGGACCTGCTATAAGTTTTTCTACATCTTTTTCAGAACGCCCACAAAAAGAGCAAATAGTGAGATTTTTTTTGTTCATAATAACTCTCTAGGAGATAGTATCCTTATCTTTCGTGTCTTTTGCTGAAGAGACTACTTTATCAATTAGACCATAGGCGATAGCATCCTCAGCTCCCATAAAGAAGTCTCTTTCAGAATCTTCTATGATTTTTTCTACAGGTTGTCCTGTACACTCGGAAAGAATGTTTGCGAGATGTTTTTTCAATGTTAAAATTTCTGCAGCTTGCAATTGGATATCTGCGGACGTTCCTATAATCCCTCCCGAAGGTTGGTGAATCATCATCCGACTATGAGGTAAAGCATAACGCTTGCCTTTAGTACCTGCAGAAAGTAATAAGGCTCCCATAGAAGCCGCTTGACCTATGCAATAAGTATTTACATCGCAACCTAGGAAACGAATAGTATCGTAGATAGCTAATCCAGCTGTGATATATCCGCCAGGAGAGTTAATGAAAACTTTAATATCCTTTTTAGGATCTTCGGACATAAGGAAAAGCAATTGGGCTATGACAGTATTAGCGAGGGGTTCTGTAATTTCTTGGCCAATCATTACAATGCGATCTTTTAAAAGACGCGAGTAAATATCCATGGCGCGTTCGCCACGACCTGTATCCTCGACCACATAAGGCACCAATGTCATTTGCATTTCCTCTCAAAATAGTTTCTTTCCCGCATATACACATAAGATGCGCAAAAGCAATTCCAACAATACACATAATCCATTTTTTTATGCTGTTTTTGCTTGGAAACAAGCCTACGCATTAAAATGTTGAATTCTATGTTTAAGACTTTCTTGGGTCAAGTGTTTTCCTCTAGCTATATTACGCAGAGGGTGCTGTCGCTAATTCTTTTGCTTTGGATAGAACTGCTTCCATGGCTTTATGGTAAGTTAGACGATCGCGAGCTGCCATCACTAGTTCTTGCAAAGCTTCGTTAGATATATCTCGAGGAGGTTGCATGCCGTAACGCTCTCTAGAACATATATCCATCATATATTGAAGCTCTTCACGGCTAATCACAAGCTTTTCATCTGTAAAAATCTTATTTGCCAAGAAAAATAGTTTTAAAGTTTTTTTAGCTTCTGCTTCTGCTTCTTTTAATAAATCTGATTTTTTATCTTCTAGTTCTTCATCAGAACAATATTGAATCAAACGAGCATTGAGTAATTTTTCTCTTGTTAGCATAGCTAAACGGTCTTCTAACATAGATGTTGGAAGGTCGAAATCTATAATGTTTGCTAAGGCATTTTCTGCCTCAGTGAAACGTTGTTGGTGTTGCTTGTCTTTTGCTTGATTTTCTAATTGAACACGTAGCTTTTTCTTTAGATCTTCTAAAGATTCAGCTTGTAGTTGACGAGCTTTTTCATCATCAAGCTCTGGAGCAACAACTTCAATGACTGCATTAACAGTGAAAGTTAGAACATCACCGTTGAGAAATGATTGGATATCCGGAGAAGCAATAATTTCAGTCACACGATGACCCGCAGAAATACCTAAAAATTTCTCCTTAAAGGAGTCAGTCATTTCTTCTTCGCTAAGTTTGAAATATTTATTTTCAAAGATTGCAGAAGGAGTTCTCTCTTCATTTTGTTTGGATACATGAAGAGATAATGATATGAAATCACCCTCTTGAGAAGAACGAGTTACAGGAGTTTTTGTAGCAAAGAAATAGGAAATATTTAGTAATCCCTTTCCCATGTCTTCATCAGTGATACCCTTTATAGGAGTTTCTGCTGCTAAAGATAGTTTGTCCCAGGAAATATCAGAAATTACAGGGAAAGCTTCATAAGTAAAATCTACTTGACCACCTTCTTTTAGATCCGCTTTTGCTACTGACGTAGATTTGATGGCTTGTGGAGAAAGAGGTCTCCGATCTCCCACAGTGGATAAAGCTTGGTAGGCTGATTGAATCAATAACTGATTTAATTCTTTTATGACTTGGCTGGGATAACGAGAAACAATGATTTCATCAGGAGCTTTACCTTTGCGGAATCCTGATAGGACGATGTCTTTCTTTATTTTCTTTACAGCCTGTTTATGAAGTTTATCTAAGAGTTGCGGCGTAGTTTTTACTACAGCGGAAACAATGCATCCTGACTGTTCTTCTAAATTAATAGAAAATTGCTCGTTAGAAAAATTTCGCGACACAAGACTACCTTTTGAAGCTTTTCTGGAAGGAAAAGCGGGTGATGAGGCTTGAACTCACGACCTTCACGTTGGCAACGTGGCGCTCTACCACTGAGCTACACCCGCAAGAAAAGTGATATTCTAGATATTTGACGAGTTTTTATCAACGACTAGTCAATTACAGTAGTAATAGTTAGTGCAAAAACACAGGCTAAAATACAAGAGAAAAGACCTGATAAAATTTTTCATTGATTTAGCATGGGTAAACAGGTACAAGTAAGCTGATTCAATCAGAACTCTATAATTTAGAGGAGAAATGCTCAATTTTCGCAAATTACGAAGGGATTTTACAGCTAACATTTTGCAAGATGGCAAGGAACTTTTTGACCAAGGAGCTGTGATTAATGCGAAAATCCTGTCAATGAATGGAGAGTCGGTGTGTATAGGAGCACAGATTCGAGGCCTATATGACAACGTATATGAATGTGAGATAGAAGTTGATCGATCGAAATCTGATACTATAGATTCTAACTGTGATTGTTCTTATAATTATGATTGCCAGCATATAGTAGCGCTGCTGTTTTATCTAGAGAAGTATTTCAATGAAATGGTAGTGGCTTATTCTCAAGAAGCCAACTTAGAGACTAATCAAGAGATAAATGAAGAAGTTAAGAAAGAACTTCAAGAGACTTTTGTTGTTGCTGCAAGTAGAGAAGAAGAGAGAAAAGATCGCGCGCATCAAAAAGAAATCTTAAGTGAATATGTTCACGCAGCGAATGTCTTGAGTGCAAATCCATTTTTCCTTCCTCAGGAATATTTAGAAAAAAATTCTGCGGAGCTCGCTGTTTTATTTGTTGCTTCTAATGATGAAGTATTTCGTCCAAATCAACATGTCGAATTCCAACTAGTTTTACGTCTTCCTGGTCGTTCTAAGCCATTTTATATTTCAAATATTAAAACTTTTCTCGAAGGAGTTTTGTATCAAGAACCCATCATCCTCAATGGGCGTCGTTTCTTTTTCACAATGCAATCCTTCAATGCTTCTGATCGCAAACTTATAGATTTGCTAATTCGCTATGTTCGTTATGCTAATCAAGCCCCTGAAGAAAAATTGTTAAAATCTGCTTATCTTACATTGACATCTTTAGGTGTAATTTTAGCTAAGATGTATGAACATCAAATGGCAGATCGTGGAGGAGGACAATCTGGAGAAAGAGAAAGCTTTTCTGGAATGTTTTGCGGAAATCTTGAGGAACCTTTATGTTGGTCGGTTTCTCCAGCCAAGATGAAATTTGATTTAGATTTCTTCGATACACCCTATAAGGCGTTGTTGATGACGCCATTAATCCTTGTGGATGATGAAACTCTTCAACCTGAACAAGCGATTCTTTTAGAATCTAATGTCCCTGGTATTATTCATAATAATGTTTACCATCACTTTGCTCCCCAAATTCGACGTGCGCATTTACGTTCTTTCTCAAGATTGCGTGACATTACTATTCCAGAAGCTTTGTTCGGTTCCTTCCGAGAAAATGCTCTTCCTGTGTTTAAGGAATATGCAGAGATTTCTAATGTTGAAGTTTTAAATTCTTTTGTCACTCTTCCTTATGTTGAGGATGTTCGTGGTGAATGTAACATTAGTTATTTAGATGGGGAATTAGAAGCTAAGTTATATTTTATTTATGATTCTCTAACGATCCCTGCTGCTTCGTTTTCCTTGAAGTATCAAGATGTTCGTGCATTTATTTGTGAAGATGGAATCTTAGCGCGAAATCTTGTTGAAGAGCGTAAGATTATAGAAGAGGTCTTTTCTGGTTTCATCTATGACGAACGAGATGGGGCTTTTCATGTAAAAAGTGAAAAGAAAATTGTTGAGTTTATGACGGAAACTATTCCTAATAACCAGCATAGAATAACATTTAACTGTCCAGAGACTCTTTCAGATCAATTTATCTATGACGAAACGATCTTTGATCTTTCCTTTAGAGAAAGTGCTGAAGTTAATACTTATGAAGCAGAACTTAAAGTTAATGGTTTGTTGAAAGGAATTACTCTAGATTTACTTTGGGATTGTATAAGCGCTAAAAAGCGTTTCTTAGAGTTGCCCAAGAAAGGACGTAATGTAAAAACTCCTCGAAGAGGTAGGATCCCTGGTTCTGCGAAACTTCCATGTATTTTAGTTTTAGATTTAGAGAAAATCTCTCCAGTTATTCAGATCTTTAATGAGATAGGTTTTAAAGTTTTGGATGACTTTGTAGAAAAGTGTCCTTTATGGAGCTTAACAGGTATTTCTCCTGAGCTTTTCAAAGATTTGCCAGTCAACTTTACGATGACTGATAAGTTGGCTGAAATCCAAAAGCAAATTCGTGGAGAAGTTGCTTTTGATTTCCAAGATGTCCCTAAACAAATACAGGCGACATTACGTAGTTACCAAACAGAAGGTATTCATTGGTTAGAACGTCTTCGAAAAATGCATCTCAATGGTATTCTAGCCGATGATATGGGTCTTGGAAAGACTTTACAGGCAATCATTGCAATTACACAAAGTAGATTGGAAAAAGGTAAGGGTTGTTCTTTGATCGTTTGTCCAACATCTTTAGTGTACAACTGGAAAGAAGAATTTCGTAAGTTCAATCCAGAATTTAAGACTATGATTGTTGACGGAGTGCCTTCGCATAGACGTAGGCAGCTTGCTGCTTTATCGGAATATGATGTTGCTATCACTTCTTATAATCTATTGCAAAAGGATATCGATATTTATAAGGAGTTTGTCTTTGACTATGTAGTTTTAGACGAAGCTCATCATATTAAGAACCGTACGACGCGTAATGCAAAATCTGTAAAAATGATTCGTTCGGGACATAGGTTGATTTTAACAGGAACTCCTATCGAAAATTCCCTAGAAGAATTATGGAGTCTATTCGACTTCTTAATGCCTGGTTTATTAAGCAGTTACGATCGCTTCGTTGGTAAATATATCCGCACAGGCAACTATATGGGGAATAAGACCGATAATATGGTTGCTTTGAAGAAGAAGGTGGCGCCGTTCATTCTTCGTCGTATGAAAGAAGACGTATTAGAAGATTTACCTCCTGTCTCAGAAATTCTGTATCATTGTCATCTTACAGACTCTCAGAAAGAGCTATACCATTCTTATGCTGCTTCAGCTAAAAAAGAGCTTTCTCGTTTAGTTAAACAAGAAGGGTTTGATCGTATACACATTCATGTTCTTGCGACTCTTACGCGTTTAAAACAGATTTGTTGTCACCCAGCTATTTTTGCAAAAGACGTTCCTGAACCAGGTGATTCTGCAAAGTATGATTTGCTTATGGATCTTCTTTCTTCTCTTGTAGAGACAGGACATAAGACAGTTCTCTTCAGTCAATACACCAAGATGTTAAGCATCATTAAAAAAGACTTAGAAGCTCGTGGAGTACGTTTTGTTTATTTGGATGGTTCCACCAAGAACAGATTGGAAATAGTTAACCAGTTTAATGAAGATCCGGGTCTTCTAGTTTTCCTGATTTCTTTAAAAGCTGGAGGAACAGGATTGAACCTTGTTGGTGCAGATACAGTAATTCACTATGATATGTGGTGGAACCCTGCTGTAGAAAATCAAGCTACAGATCGGGTACATCGTATAGGGCAGAATCGCTCGGTGTCTTCGTATAAGCTAGTTACGTTAAATACCATTGAGGAAAAAATTCTAACTCTTCAAAACAGGAAAAAGAGCCTTGTAAAGAAAGTGATCAACTCTGATGATGAAGTCGTTTCCAAGTTGACTTGGGAAGAAGTGCTAGAATTGCTACAGATATGATGCTATGAGCCCACATCGAAGCTTATTTAAAATTAAAAATCTTTCTAATCGATTGTACAACAAGACTCTAGGTCGTTTTGATAAAGTTTTCAACTTTTTTTCTGGCAACGTTGGTATCGATTTAGGAACTGCGAACACTTTGGTTTATGTTCGTGGTCGGGGTATTGTTCTCAGTGAGCCTTCTGTAGTTGCTGTGGATGCTCAAACGCATACAGTTCTTGCCGTTGGTCATAAAGCTAAGGCTATGTTAGGGAAAACTCCACGGAAGATTATGGCGGTTCGCCCTATGAAAGATGGTGTGATCGCAGATTTCGAAATAGCAGAGGGAATGTTAAAAGCGTTGATTAAGCGTGTAACACCTTCTCGCAGTATGTTCCGACCAAGAATTTTAATTGCTGTACCTTCTGGGATTACTGGTGTAGAAAAACGTGCTGTTGAAGACTCTGCCTTACATGCTGGAGCTCAGGAAGTGATCTTGATAGAAGAGCCTATGGCTGCTGCCATTGGTGTGGATCTTCCTGTTCACGAACCTGCTGCTAGTATGATTATTGATATTGGTGGTGGGACTACGGAGATTGCTATTATTTCTCTAGGAGGGATTGTAGAATCACGTTCTTTACGTATTGCTGGTGATGAGTTTGATGAGTGTATTATCAATTATATGCGTCGTACTTACAACCTTATGATTGGCCCACGTACTGCTGAAGAAATAAAAATCACTATTGGTTCTGCATATCCTTTGGGAGATCATGAGCTTGAAATGGAAGTTCGAGGTCGTGATCAGGTAGCAGGATTACCAATCACAAAAAGGATAAATTCTGTTGAAATTCGTGAATGTTTAGCAGAACCTATCCAACAAATTATCGAATGTGTCCGCTTAACTTTAGAGAAATGTCCTCCCGAGCTTTCTGCTGATTTAGTTGAGCGTGGTATGGTATTAGCTGGTGGTGGGGCTTTAATTAAAGGTCTCGATAAGGCTTTAAGTAAAAATACGGGACTTTCTGTAATTACTGCACCGCATCCTTTACTTGCTGTTTGTTTAGGAACGGGGAAGGCTTTAGAACACTTAGATCAATTCAAAAAACGTAAAGGGAATATGGTATGACCAGTACGTGGAGTAATGAAATTCGGCATGAAGGTTTAAAACAATGGATCCAAGAAGTTGCTGAATTAGTAACCCCCAAGGATATCCGTATATGTAATGGCTCTGATTCTGAATATGCTGAAATCTACAGCATGATGCAAAAATCTGGAGTAGCTATTCCTCTAAATTCTGATTTACATCCTAACTGTTTTTTAGTGCGTTCTTCTCCTGAAGATGTTGCTCGCGTTGAGCAGTTCACTTTTATTTGCACTACAAACAAAGAAGATGCAGGTCCTACCAATAATTGGCGTGATCCTCAAGAAATGCGTCAGGAATTAGAAGGTCTTTTTCGAGGCTGTATGCGTGGAAGGACTCTATATGTGATTCCTTTTTGTATGGGACCGTTAAATTCTCCATTTTCCCTTATTGGTGTTGAAATTACCGATTCTCCATATGTTGTTTGTTCTATGAAGATCATGACACGGATGGGAGCCGAAGTATTAAAATCTCTAGGGACATCAGGTTCTTTCCATAAATGTCTACACAGTGTAGGAGTCCCTTTATCTCCAGGTGAAAAAGATGTTGCCTGGCCTTGTAATCCTAAGCATATGCGTATAGCACATTTCCAAGATGATAGTAGTGTGATGTCGTTTGGTAGTGGTTATGGGGGGAACGCTTTACTTGGGAAGAAATGCGTAGCATTGCGTTTAGCTTCATATATAGCTCGTTCACAAGATTGGCTTGCCGAGCATATGTTAATTATTGGTGTGACTAATCCCCAAGGGCAGAAGAAGTATTTTGCAGCTTCTTTCCCTAGCGCTTGTGGTAAAACTAACCTTGCTATGCTGATGCCTAAGATTCCTGGTTGGGAAGTTGAATGTGTTGGTGATGACATTGCTTGGATACGTCCTGGTGTTGATGGCAGGTTGTATGCTGTGAATCCTGAATTTGGTTTCTTTGGTGTTGCTCCAGGAACATCAGCAACTACAAATCCCAATGCTTTAGCTACTTGCAAATCTAATTCAATATTTACTAATGTTGCTTTAACTCCCAATGGAGACGTTTGGTGGGAAGGATTAACGAGTCAACCTCCTGAGGGTCTTATAGATTGGCATGGCAAGCCTTGGCATCCTGGAGGATCTCCTGCAGCGCATCCTAATTCTAGATTTACTACTCCTGTAAGACAGTGTCCTGTTTTAGATCCTCAATGGAATAGTCCTGAGGGTGTACCGATAGAGGCGATTATTTTTGGTGGTCGTCGTTCTGAGACTATACCTTTGGTTTATGAGGCTTTAAGTTGGCAACACGGAGTCACCATTGGTGCGAGTATGTCTTCAGCGATCACTGCTGCTATTGTTGGTGAGCAGGGTAAGTTACGACATGATCCTTTTGCTATGTTACCTTTCTGTGGTTACAATATGGCACATTATTTTGATCATTGGTTATCTTTTGCCTCTAACACAAGTTTAAAATTACCAAAGATCTATGGTGTGAACTGGTTCCGTAAGGATAAAGATGGCAATTTCATTTGGCCAGGGTTTAGTGATAACCTTCGTGTTTTAGAATGGATTTTCCGAAGAACAAATGGTGAAGAATCCATCGCTAAGAAAACGCCTATTGGTTACTTGCCGGAAGAGTCTTCTTTGAACTTAGAAGGGCTTAATTTATCTTCACAAGCTCTTCAGGATCTACTCTCTGTAGACGTTCCTGGATGGCTTAAAGAGGTTGCCAATGTTCGTGAATATTGTAAGATCTTTGGATCTGAACTGCCTCAAACAATCACTGATGAATTATTCAGAATAGAAAGAGAATTAAAATAATTAAATAATCAAAGTCACTTGTTATTTATGTTTTAGTTTTAAAGTTAATTATTTTTTATTTTTGAAATATTTTTTTTATTTTAAAATTAGAAAATAATTAATCTCTTCTGGATAAATTACGGTGACTGTACAACCTTCATACATTACTTTTAATCGCAATGTGACGGCGGCACTACTTGGTGATCAGGTAGATATGACAACGCCGTTTTCTAGTTCTGTGTTTCTTTTTCAAGAATTAGATCAGAAGGCCAGAGGATTAAAACACGCACTCGGTTTACTGCAAGAAGCAGAAGCTAAGTTACCCATAGCACAAATTTCTTCAGAGTTTGTGGAAGATGTTTTTTTCGAAAATTTCCCTGAAGAAAAAATCACACTTCCTCCTGTTAAATATGATTCTAGTAAAGTTACGGAGATTTTAGCAAATCCCAATCTTGCTGCGGCAAAACTTTATATAGAAGGACTTGAGAGGAGTTTTGCAGATTGGCTAAAGGATGTTGATCAGGGAGGGATTTTTGATCCTACAGAGGCTGAAAAAACTGTGGTTAAAGAGTTTCAAGTAAAATTAGATACTTTGAAACAAGCATTTACTAACGGTGGGAATGCTTCTGCTGAGCAGTATAACTCTTTATACGCTTTATCTAAAGAATTCGTAGCAGCAATAGAAAAGCTGCAGGGGAAAGATGCTCCGCCAAAAAGCAAAGTCATTAACTTTTGGCAGAACATGATGGTAATTTATAATGCCATGATTTCTTTGTCCTATCCTGTTTCTGAACAATTAAATATCCAACTTGCTGAATGCTCATTAAATATTGATGAAGCGAATAAAGTCATTGAGCTAATACGTCAGTTCTCAAGTTCTCTTAAAGATCTACTCAATCCTGTTTGGGATATCTCTTCAACAGCAACCAATTTAAATGGTTCTGGTTATAACGCTATGCAAGGCGGTATGACACGCACATACATAGTGCTTGGTGGAGTGTATCGCATGCTTATGGATAAGTATTCAAGTAGAGCAACCGATACTATGCCTGTAGAAGTTAAGGCTGGAGTAACTACCTTCATAGACGCTATGGGTAGTCTGAAGATGGGAACCAAGGCTACTTTACCCAGTTTTTTAAGTTTATTATATTCCTATTTAGTGTGTGCAGGCCAATACGGCATACAGTCAAATACTCAACAGAATACATACAAAGAAGTTCTTGGAGTTGAACTAAAGTATTGGGATGAACGAGGTGATAGTAATTTTAATGTTGCAGATGTACCTTTAAAGACATTTGCTGCTAATCCCGCAGACACATATGAAGGTATAAAGTTATTCTACAACGGGAGTACAACCAATCTTAACCCTGAATTTTTCCAACAATGCGTTGAATTGATGACGAAGAATCCTACCTCCGTGATGTCACGCTCTGATTATCAGAAAGTGATTGATGGGATGAATAAAGGTATTAAGCAAATCCAGGCTCAAATTGATGAGTGGACTAAGGAATCAGCGAAATTGATGGGACAAAAGGATTCCATGGATCCTACGAAATTAAATTATTTCGAGAGTATGAAAGAGGGTAAAAAGACGTTTGTGGATACCTCTCCAATACAAATGGTTTATTCTTCTTTATTATTAGATAAATATTTACCTAATCAGCAGCACGTTTTAGAGACATTAGGGGTACAGATGACTTTCTCTAATAAAGCTGCTAAGTACATGAATCAAATCATTACTCAAGTCACAAATTTCCAAACTGCAGATGTCTATTATTCTTTAGCGATATATTTGCGTCAGATGAACTTACAGGCTCTTACTGATGCACTGGGGAAAGCTCAGAGTGTTTTAGATAAGGAAAAAGTGCGTTGTAGAAGTGATGTTGAACGTTGTCGGAGAGTAAAAACCGAACTTACTAAAATCTTAGAAAGTATCAAAAATGATGCCGAGTTAACCTCTTCTCAGAAACGAGAGCTTCGTCAGACAATTTCGGGATACGAATTCCAATTCGACGCTTTATTGCGTAATTTAGGTAATCTTTACATCTTCCTAAACAATATGCAAGTTACTGCAGTAGAAAAACCTGAAGAGGTTGATGAAGCCTTTGATATTAAGGTTAACGGTAAAAAATCTGACAGTTGGCCACGTTTCCTCTCAGCTTTTGAAAGTTTTGTTATTGAAGGTGGTGAGAACGGTGTTGTTCCTGGTGGTGAGCAGCAGATCTTACAGAGTTTAGAAGCTACCCAACAGAATTTTACAACCTTTAACCAAAACCAACAGCTCGCATTACAGTTAGAGTCTTCCGCAATTCAGCAAGAATGGACTATGGTCAGCGCTGCTTTAGCATTGATGAATCAGATATTTGCGAAGTTAACACGTAGATTTAAATAGGTGAAGTTATGAAAAACTCTCCAATACAAGGCTATCAACAGGTTAATCAGATTTCTGAAGGTCCGGTGTTTGCAGAACGTCGTGTATCTCCTGCTGAGGTAGCTGCGGATTATACAAAGATGAATGAGGTAGCTTCGCACCTAAAAATCATGCAAGACTTGCTAAGAGATGCTAGTGATTTAGGATTGCGTAGGGAGTTTATTTCATCTTTAAATCGTGATTTTCTAGATACGGGATTTGAACTTGCTGTGATACAAACAGTACTTACAGAAAAGGAAAATAAAGAGCTGCGTAAGCAAGCAAATAAGGTTTTCCAAGAGCATTTAGATAGAATATCTCCGCAGGCGTTAACGACAGCTCCTGAGCTTGCTCCTGTTAAAGATTCTATAGTGAATAAGATGCCTTTCCAGTCGGCATTTGCTTATATCCTTTTAGATAAATATATTCCGGCGCAAGAGACTGCTTTATATGCACTGGGAAGAGAACTAAACCTTTCAGGATATGCTCAAAACTTATTTAGTCCTCTTTTAGAGACTATAAAGAGTTTTAACTCTGCTCCTATTATTTATAATTTAGGATCATACATTTCTCAAACATCAGGAACTGCGAATTTTAAATTCGGTTACCAGATGATTGTGGATCGCTATGAGGAAGAGCGTTTACAGTTGAGAAATGATATTAAGAGTGCTGAGAACGCTCAAATGCTGTTGAAGCAAATCTCTAAGAATGTTCAAGGAAATAGCTCTCTTTCTGATGCTCAGAAAAAACAACTCGAAGATATTGTCACAGGCTATAATAGTGAATTAGTCATAATAATAAATCAGATGAAGAATCTGATGTTAAATCTGAATGCTCTTGTTTTCATTCCTGGGAATAGTGAGTACGAACCTTCTTATAAGATTATGGGTTCTGACTTTTCTATAATTACACTACAGGATTTGGAGCATAAGGTTGTTGATGGTGAAATTGATATTAACAAAGGAACTGCGAAGGGTGGTTTGTTAAATTTCTTCAACAACTGCCTTTCTGATGTGCAAAACTATGGAGATTTAGCACAAACGCATCAGCTGATGTTAGAACTTCAAATGCGAGCTATGCAACAGGAGTGGAGCTTAATCTCAGCATCATTGAAAATGATGCATAACGTATACCGTACGTTGATTAGTTCTTATAATTAGAATTGTAACCCAGCAGTTACGTTTATAGCGCGTTGGCAACCCCAACGTCCTTCAACGCTATAGAAGAAGTTATCTGATGCGCAGCTTGTTGCTCCGCAGCAAAAATTCACTCTATGAAAATTCGTAATTTTACGTACTTTGAACTTAAGGTTAGAGAACTGGCTTTCCAAACGTTTAAAACTATCCGCGGGTGCAGTTCTTGATGCACTTCCTACAGAAACAGAAACATAAGGAAGAATATAGTCGTTTACATAGGTAGTAATTCCTATATTTGCTGACCATTCCTTATAACTGATTTTACCGTTAGAATCTTCGAAGTATACTTCAGGATTTGCCTGACTATTTACCACGATATAGTTAATAGGACAGGCTGCATGGCGGTAATCTCCACCAATACCAATGAAAGAAATCCCATCTTTCCAAAGGATCTTTTTCAAGCTTAAATCCCAAACAAAACCGTAGTTACTTTGAACTTCTACTAAACCGTCAGTGACTTGTGATTCAGAAGCAAGTGGAGAAGAAGTGTAGTCTCTATAAGCGTTAAGAGGAAGACGATAGTATTGTTTTAATCCCCCGATTTTTACATCGAAGCTGATATCTAATAGAGGAATAGCGGCAGGTGAAGTATCTTGCAGAGCTAACGAGGCGAAAATACAGCTAGAACTTACTCTAGAATCATTGAGATCGAAGTCAAAATCTTTAAATGTAGAAGTAACTGTAGGAGAAGGTCCCGTATTTGAAGTAGTAACAGATGTCACAACGGGAACATTTTTCACTCTTGCGCTTTCTGAAAAGATATAATCTCCAGAAAATCCTATTTTTAAGCTTCCTGTAAGTGCTGCAAAGAGATCGTAGCTATTACAAAGTTCGAAAGCGCACATCCCTCTTTGTTCTGGATTGATCCCAGGAATCACAGGATATGCAGGATTTCCCGACGGCATAGCATTAAGGGTAGAGGAAGAGAAAATTCCTGATAAAGCTAGGAGAGAGAGGGATGCTAAACGTAGATGCTTTTTCAGCTTGCTATTCATTTAGTAGATGGCCTTATTTACTATGCGTTATAAATTCATCTTTAACAAATGGTAAAAAAATGTACAAATGAAAACTCTGTAGAGACGGGACTTCTATCTAAGGAGATGAGAAAGATGGAAATACTCATCTTTTAAAGATATTCTTCCTTAGTATTTCTTTGTAAAAGTGCAGCGATACCTTCTTTGATATCGAGATGCTCATATAAAACGCGATAGATACCTGTAGTTATCGGCATATCGATTTTATGATGTTTGGCAATTTGGTATGCTGAAAGTGCAGTATAAGCACCTTCGACAACCATACCGATTTCTGCTTTTGCTTGCTCAAGAGTCATTCCTTGAGCTATCAGTTTCCCAAATTTTGTATTTCTACTTAATGAGGAAAAACACGTTGTGCAGAGATCTCCAAGACCTGCCAAACCATTAAGAGTATCGGGACGACAATTCATAATTGTTGCAAATTTCCGTATTTCATGAAGTCCTCGAGTGACTAATCCCGATTTGGCGTTATCTCCGAAACGAAATCCATCAGAAATTCCACAAGCAATTGCTATGATATTCTTTAAGGCTCCTCCGAGAGCCACACCTTTAAGATCGCTATTGGGATATACTCGGAATGTTGGAGTAAGAAAGGCGTTATGTATTTTTTTTAAGGTATCTGGATCATACGCGCTGATCACTACAGAACATGGGCAGCCTTTAAGAACTTCTTTAGCTATAGAGGGTCCACTAAGATAACCAAGATATTGAGAAGCATCTTTACCAAAAATTTCTACAACGATCTCGCTAAGTAATAATCCTGTATGTTGCTCGATACCTTTTGAAGTAATGACAAAAGGCACATTGAGATCAGTGATTGTTTTTAGCTGTTCGGATACAGGACGTATTCCTGCTGAGGATACACCTTCAACAATCATAGAAGCTCCCTCGACAGCTTCTGCCATATCCGTAGTGAAGGATAGATTCGGATGAATGGGAATATCAGGAGCTTGAGGATGACGTTGCTCTGTTTGTAGCTGAGCAATCAATTCAGGATTGCGTGCCCATCCAACAACACGATAACCCTTATTTGCTAATAAGGATGCGAGACAAAATCCCCAAATGCCCATACCTAAGTAGGCAATTTTTTCTTTCATGAGGCCTCAAAAAACGGTTCCTCGAAAAATGCTTTATTTTCCCAATGTAGGGAAGTAGAGGTTGAAGGATAATAGAAATCGGCTTCTAATTCAAATGTTGTGTTTGGAGAAAGTTTTTTCCCGGTCACTTTATGGAAGATTTGACGTTCTCTAGCAGAGAGAGCTTCTCGAACAGTTGCTGGGCTATGGTTGCCTTCGAGATTTTTTAATGGAGCGAAGCATTCTTGACGTGGATAGACAAGAGTTTGGCAATGTTCGCTATAACAAAATAGATCAAAGATAAACTCTTCAAATTTCCAAGAGTTTTTCTCAGAGGAATAGAGTCCTAATTGTTTTGCATGTTTATGAGCTTTATAAAGAGGAAGTTCACGTAGAGCTGCGTGAGCAATGAAGTCCATAGATAAGCAATACAAGCCAATATTGGCTAGGCAATACTTCAAAGTTCCATCTTGATTTGTAGCAAAACGTTCATTTTGAGGTATTTCAGAATACTCAATAACTGAAGTTTTCCCAGAATCATTAGATTGTACTAAAATACCGACATCTTCAATTGCTGTTTGTCGCAAGGCTGCTTTGATAGTCACTTCATTATTTTCCATACCGTGGAATCCACAAAGTTCTACATCAAAAGGTAGAGCTAAAGGATTGTCTATAGGAATAACGCTAACCATTTCGATTCCTGCTTTCTTCCATTTATCCCAAAGTCCTGAGGTGTATAGAAGAGTTGCAAGGCAGCCATTGCCATTAGGCCCTAAGGATAGGGTGTCGGTATCTTCTAGGAAGAGATCTCCCGATAAGGATAATAAAGGCCAAAGTGGCTGACAGAAAAAGTCTACTTGATTGGGATCAAGATGGAAATAATCATTAGATTCGAAATATGAGCGTGTCTGACGATTATTCAACGGGGATGTCATGAAAGCTAAGGGCAAAGGCTGATTTGCAAGTTTACTTGCTGCACAGACCTTTTCAGCAACGAGTTGAAAAAGAGGCTTTTTTTTGATAGGAGATACAGGGAAAAGTCCTTTGGGGCCATCACATTTTAATCTCGATCCTTGTCCACCAGCAAGAACTACACAGGCAACTTTCTTTTCTTTTAGAAGATTTGTTCCTATTTTTGTTCTTTCGGGATCTTCTCCAGAGGAGGCAAAGGAAGTTAGAGGATGGAAATCTTTTAAGATAGATCTTGGAGAGGTGATGAGTTGGCGCTGCTTATGGAAAAGCTCAATATCTATGGAAGAAATTTGATAATAGAGACGTTGTTGTTGTTTTTGAGAAAGAGACGACCATGAATCTAATAAATGTTCTTGATTAATAGATTTGAGTTTTTCTGTTAGTGAAGACATTTCCACGACAGACGGAAAGATTACAGAGTCGGTCATTACAGTTAGCCTTGCGTTCCTATCTCTTGATGTTAGAATACTTATTATTCTTGATCTTTTCGATGATTTTTCTACGGTTAATTAATTCTAGTAATTTATTTTGATGCTCTTGTAGACGCTTACAGGAGATATTGTGTTGTTTATAAATAGATACTTGTAATGTTTGCAAGTGTTCTAAAAGCGAATTGTAATGTTCTATATTGTTGCGGTATAAAAACCTCTCCTTCCTAATTTTAGAAATCACCGTCATACGTTCTTTTATACTGAGAAGCTCTTGAGATAGATAATACTTTTCACTTTTAAAGTGTCGTACTTTTAATAAAGAATGATAAATTTTTATTTTTGATAGAGTAGAAAGACTCGTTAACTTCTTATTCAAGATTTACCAAAGCCTCCAACTCTTTCAGGGTGTTTTCTAGCTGACAGTAACTTGATAATGGTTGGGAGAGGAAATTTTTTATGCTAGGAAGAATTTTTACAGCATCATCGAGATCTTTATCTTGTCCTGGAGTGTAAGCTCCTAATTGAATAATATCTAAAGCTTCCTGGTATGTTTTTAATAAGGAACGAAGTTTTTCAGCTGCTGCATAATGATGGGGAAGAGCTAGTTTTTTCGCTGATCTCGATAGACTAAGAAGAATATCAATAGGAGGTGAAGCCAGAGCTTTTCCTTGGTTAGTGAGGAAGAAATGCCCGTCTAGAAGAGATTTTAGATAATCCGTAAAGATATCCGGATGGTTAGAGTAGTGTAAAATAGCGTATAAGGCAGTTATAGAACCTCGGTCATTATTCCCCGAACGTTCTGTAAATTCTGATACGTGATGAAAAACAGAAGCTGCGTAATGGTGTGCTGCTAAAGTTTCTCCTGTTGCTAAAGCAACTTCTTGGAGTGCAGCTATCCATCGTGATAGAGAATCCATAATGAACAAAACGTCATGACCTTGATCTCGGAAATATTCTGCTATTGTCATAGCAGCGCGTCCTGAAATTACCTTTGTTGGTGCTGTTTCATGAGCGGGGGAGGCAACAATAATAGTTCGGTGTTGTTTCAACCCTAGGGTATGTTGTTCTATATACTCACGTACTTCTCTACCTCTTTCTCCAATAAGAGCAATGATATTGATAGTGGATTTCGATCCTGAGGCTATTGCAGATAGGAGTGAGGATTTCCCACTTCCAGGTTCTGAAAATACACCGATACGCTGTCCTTTCCCTAAGGTTAAAAAAGCATCGATAGCTTTAATTCCTGTAGGGAAAATCTCTTGGATAGGTTGTCGAGACATCGGAGATGGTGGTGGAGCAATCAATGGTTTTATATGTGTTTTCGGTAGGCTTTCTTTATTATCTAATGGATTTCCGAAACCATCGATAACACGACCAAGAAGATGGTCAGAAAGATGTAGTGATGGAGGACGACGTAAAGGAATAACTTCAGAACCTAAAGCAACATAGTGCATAGGAGATAGGGACATTAATAATGTTGTTTGATTATGGAAACCAATAACTTCAGCTAGGAGATCGGGATATTTTGGTGTACAAATACGGCAAAGTTCCCCAAGACATGCTGATAGTCCTTGAACTTCTAAAAGATTTCCCGAAACTTTAGAAAGAAGTCCGCACGCGCGGTAAGGCTGCCAATACTGAAGTTGGGATTTTTCGTAATTTAGATGTGTCATGTAGTTAAAACAGAAAGCAAATGATCTAGTTCTTCTCCAATTTCTTGTCTTAGGATTCCTGAGGGAACCTCCATTTTGTAGCTGGATTTTTTGCAAGATATGTCAGGGAGAAACTCCGCATGTTTAATCATGGGGATTTCATGCGTTGCTATCCAATCATTGAGTTTCTTATGATCTTCAGGGTGAAGGAAAATCTTTATAGGAGACAAAGATCGTAAGGATGTATGTTGCTGTAGAGCAGAGGAAATTAAAAGTGCGAGCTCTTCAATATTATCTAATTTCTTATAGAGGAATTTTTCGCAGGTTAAGATTGCGAGTTCTACAAGATCGGGTTTCAATTGTTGAGGAACCTTCTCTATTTCAGAAAGCATACGAATCGATAATTTCCGAAATATCTGAATTAGAGATAGAAGTTCTTGAAAAGCTTTATCATATCCCGAGGTTTCTCCTTCTGAAAAGCCTTGGGAGAATCCCTCGTCCCAGTCTTTTTTTCTTTCTGGGGAATCTTCAGTATCTGAAAGCGAACCAGGGGATTGAGACAGTGTCACAAGATATACCTAATTCTTAATGTTTATAATTTCAGTACTTGGTGTTTCACATCTTCAGGTAAATGTTTGAAGATCTCTTCAGCTTTGATAGGATCCAAATACGAGAGAATCAACCTGATTTTTTCAGGAGATTCTTTTTGTAGTATCTCTACCAGCTTTGCAATATTTATGCCTTGTTTTATTTTTTTTGATTCCGAGGGAATACGCTCATAAGCGTAAAAAGCAAGGTAAAAGCTTGCCAAGGCAATAATTCCTAAACTAGAGAGTAAAATGGTGCCTCCAACGAGAAGTTTGTAGGAGAGGCGATCTTTTTGTATCGTTTGTGAAAAAGGAAATTTCTCAATAACGATAGGATGATTACTCCCACAGATCTTCTTTAGATGATCTTCGGCATGAAGTAGGAAAGCTTCTCTTTTTTCCTTTGGAAATTTCGCTAGGTATTTCTCATTAATTGTTAGCTGCACAGTAGGGGTATTTTCCTTAGCTAGATAGGCAAGGGCAAAATGTTCCTTAGGGAAAATTTTCCCTAGGTAACCTTCACAAGCAGATAATAATAAAGAGTTGGTAGAGAACTCTCCTGGAGAATAGATATTCCCTAGATTATCGGATAAGGTAATATGTTCTTTACTTAATCCAGGAATGCTACTGGATAGATAATCCATGATGGAAAGCAACAGAGATGATGAGAATACTTCATTCTTATGAGGCGAAAGAATAACTGAAACTTGAGGAATAATATCAGGGTCATCTTCTGTAGGTAAAGATAGAGCCGCAGTAGCGTTGGCTACTGATTGAAACATTGTAAGATCTCTTTCTATCTGTTCTTTTTTTGCTAAAGATTCTAATAATTTAGGATTTCCTACTTGGCTAAGCTTAAACCAACCTGTAGTTTTTTTTTCAGATGGTTGGGAGAAATCGGGAGATTTCGAAGTGTTTTTTCCAAAAAGGAGCACACTCCCTAAAGCTGTAGAAACAACTAAAAGGCCTAAAGGAGAGATGCCTAATGAAGCAACTTTCTTTTTTAGGAATTGAAAAAACACAATAATCCTCAGGAAAAAATAATGAAATAATCATAGAGTTATTAACATTTCATCATTCTTTATCAAAAGATATGAATTATTGACAATTCACGAACTATAAAAGTTAATTAGTTTCGTCGGAGTATTGAGACATAGAAAAATCTAAAGAGGCCTCATTTACTTTAATTTGTAATTCGGAATAAGCGTAGGCACGTAAGAGTTGGCCTATAGAATTTAATGTAGATCCTATAGCAGAAAAACATCCAGAACAATTTCCTGCATAAGCAATCGTTACGATATTCCCTTCAAGATTTTCAATAAGTACGCTACCACCGTCAAGAGCTACATAAGGAGATATTTTATCTTCAGTGATTGTGCGTAGAGCGTGTAGTCGTGACTCTATAGAGAGGCTTTCCCAAGCTTCTTTAGTATAGGGATTAGCGTCTTCGATTTCTGAGGGGAGAAAAGATTCTTTCAAAGGAAGGGAGCCGTCTTCAAGAGGAATTTCCATGCATTGTTCGGCAGCAATGTCTAGAGCATCAATGATACAATGATATAGGGCTGCACTATTTTCTGGCAGAGCAGGTTTGCTAGGATGGGAGCGTAGTTCTGTATCGATATTGTTAACAGTTAGATTGTAAGCTTGTGCGTAAGTTTTGCCAATAATTAGGTTACACGTTGTTTCTGCAAGAACAAGTAGGAAGGGATGTCCGAAATATTGGAATTTTGCGTCGATGATTTTTCCATTTATCTTATCTATCAACCAATAAAATATCACATAGTTGCCCATGAGCCTATGGCCCTGACTCCCAATAATTAGATTGGCTCCTTTTGTTTCAGCATCTTCTGCTGAGAATATTCCCCCGCAATAAAACTTATGAAATTTCTTCATAACTTTTGGGGATACACTTGCCCAAGAGGCTACTGGTTGGAATGGAATTGTCATACAGAGCTCGCAATTGCAGATTGAAAGTGTGCGATACCCTCTTGGATAGCGCGTCTTAAAGTTGTAAATTGTTCATCTTTCGTTCTCTCTGTGAAAGAAAAATGTAGAGCACTGTGACAGAGGAAAGGCGACACCCCACAATTTTGTAGTATTTGAGATAGGGGTTGGAAACGTTCATAGCCAAGTCCTGGATAGATGCCTTGTTGATGTAAGAAGAAGGCTAGACTTTCTGCAGGGATATCTCCTATGGTGGCAATCATCACATTAGGGAGTTTATTTTCTAATTCTGGAAAGAGAAACTGCACATCGGGGCAAGCAGCTTGGAGCTCTTTTGTAAGTTTATTTCTTAGATTTATCGAAGATAAGATCAATGAAGAGAAAGAAGATAAACGTTCCTGACATGCTGTTTTCATAGCCGCTACAGAACCCAAACACAAAGTTCCTGGAGAATTCGTAGGTAGCCATAAATTGAAAAACTTACTAAGGGATTTTTTAATAAACATTCCTCCGATATTTCCGATACCTCCTAAAGCTAGAGAAGAAAATGTGAGAATATCGGCATCAAGCATTTCTGGAGTGAGTGCTGCACGTCCTAAAATATCACAAAGGTCTAAATGTAAAACGACACCGCGATCACTACATAGAGGTTGTAGAGATTCTATAGGTTCGATGGATCCTGTCATACCGTTTGCTGCAGATAGGGAAAAGAGTAGAGTGCGTGGTGTTAACGCTTCTGTGAGTTGTTCTGGAGAGAGTCTCCCTGAAGAGTTTATTGTTACCCAATCATAGGTAGTTCCTAATCCTTGTCGGCGGCAAATAGCGTCAATATTATACTGCTGCTCATGAGAGGAGACTAAAAGATGATTCCTTCCTTGGAAAAAGGTAAGGTTCTCCAATAAAGCGGCTACGATAATTGCTGTAGTATGAGGGAAATGTGGAATGAAGTGAAACGTATGAGTCTCTTCAGAACAACCGACAAGCTTACGTGCAGCCTCTTCAGCTTCATTAAGCAATTTCATTGCTGACGAGGGCGTCAAAGAGAATGGATCAGAGTAGGTCTCTAAGCTCTCTCTTACTGAAACTGAAGGAGGAATTGCTTGTTGGTTGTTTAACCAAATGGTTCTGGATGTCGTTCGAATGTGTGGCCGGTCCATAAATACACTATGGGTTTTCCTGTAGGTAACTCTAAAGAGAGTACCTCTTCTTCACTTAATTTTTCTATATCCATAATAAGTGAACGTAAGGAATTTCCGTGTGCAGATATAAACACATTTTTTGAATTCTTCAATAAAGGGAAGATAGTTTCTTCAAAATAGGGAACAGTACGTTGCCCAGTATCATAGAGACTTTCTCCGCTAGGTGGTGCCGTTTTATAGCTTCGTCTCCATAATTTCACTTGTTCTTCACCAAATTTCTCAGCAGTTTCTTTTTTATTTTTTCCTTGAAGTTCTCCATACATTCTTTCGTTTAGTGCGCTAGAACGATAAAGGGGGATCATATTTTTTTCTTCATCACTATAAATCCTGCTCATCTGTTTTTGTTGCACATCATCATGAACAATATAAGGAATTTTTTTAGAGTTGTGGTGCGTCATAGCAAGCAACGCCGTCATCAAACTTCTAACAAGAGAAGAGGTAAAGATGCAGTCTATCGGGAGGTCTTTTATTACCTGACCCGCAAGAATAGCTTCGTCGATTCCTTTTTGACTCAGAGGGATATCTACCCATCCTGTAAAAAGATTTTTTTCATTCCAGACGGATTTTCCGTGTCGTAATAAGATAAGAAAAGCCATGATTTCCTGAGTAGTGGATTAAGAAAACTAGCATAGGAACAAAAAAACTTTTGTCTAGAAGAAAGATCTTTTTCTCGACAATATTTTTTTATAACAAAGAACAGTGGACCTCTATTGCTATTCTTGGGCACAATATATGTCTCGAATGGAGAATATTATGGTAAAGGTTCGTCTCAATAAGTTTTTAGCTTCTTCAGGTATTGCCTCACGGAGGAAATGCGATGAGATTATTTTTGCAGGGCATGTAACTGTAAATGGTCGCGTGGCTCCCGGCCCCTTTGTGACGGTAGATGAAGAAACAGATACTGTGAAGATAGATGGTCAGCGTGTAGGCATGACTAAGAAAGTATATTTCATGGTACATAAACCTTTAGGGTATTTATGTTCTTCAGAGAAAAAGTTTCCGGGAGATAAGTTAGTTATCGATTTATTTGCCCATCTTCCCTATCGAGTATTCACTGTCGGAAGGTTAGATAAAGAAACTTCTGGATTGATTTTAGTAACGAATGATGGGGAATTTTCTAATAAGATTATCCATCCCTCTTTTGGAATTACCAAAGAGTATTTACTTAAGGTAAACCGAGAGATTACTGCAAAAAATCTTGAAGATCTTATGGAAGGAACCGTTATTGATGGTAAGAGAATTCGTCCTGTTTCTGTTGAGAAAATCCGTCGTGGTACAGTTAAGATTATTGTAAACGAAGGGAAGAAACATGAAATTCGTTTATTTGCGGAAGCTGCAGGATTACCTATTTTAGAACTAACACGTATCCGTATAGGAAGTTTTGTTTTAGGTGGTCTTCGCTACGGAGAATATCGCGAGCTTACCGATGCTGAGATTCTTACGTACATGTAGTGCTCTGTTGCTTTTTTATCATTGGTGAGCCATATGCAACCTATGGCAGGATTAGTCTTTGTAGTTATTTTTAGTATAGTATTCGGTGCTTTTCTTGGAGCGTATTGTCAGTTATATTATCTCGTAAAGAATATTATGCTTTCTTGGGAGTGTTTACTTTCCCACGCAATAGCAAAGCGTCAGGCTTTGCTATCTCTTTCCATTTCAGGAAATCTTACTTTGCCACGGTTATCTCAAGAAACAGAGTTCTTAACATTGCATCATAAGGTATCCTGGAGAGAATTTTTAAAACATGGCTACGATATCCTTTTTGCATTTCAGGAAATGGAGGAAACACTTCCTAAACTTGTTCATGAGATTCTAGAATCCATAGAGAGTAATCATGAACAAGAAACCATTGCTCGGTCTATAGAGGATTTTTGGTCTAGAGATAATTTATTTGCTTTTGAGACGGCTGCTTATGAACAAGCTGTTGAGAAATACTTAAAGCAAAGATCAAGCCCTTCGTTATGGATAGCCTCTAGGCTATTTCGTTTCCTCGATTTGCCTATGATCAATTTCTCTCGCTAAGATTTTTGGAAATTTTTGTAAGATACTCTTCTTTACATGTTCAATAAGTTTTCCGCGAATCTCTTCAAGATCTACAGTATGATTTAATAGTATTGAGAGGGATGTTGCCGGCTGATTTATAGAAGAGAGTTCTTCTTTTGTGGTATTGCCATTTATCCCTATTCCTAAAATTATTCCTAAATAACCTTGTGTAGGAATAGTTTCACTAAGAACCCCACAGAGTTTTTCCTCATTCACCAAAACATCATTGGGCCATTTTATGGTGCCATTAGGAATACCTAAATCTTGAATAAGAGCAAGAACTGCTTCTGTTCCTAAACGAAATAATTGGCTAACATCGATATCTAATTCGGTAATGAAAAAGCACAGGGATACGGTAAGATCTTTATTAGAAGATATCCAAGTTTTATCAAATTTGCCTTTACCTTCTGTTTGCTTTTGAGTGGAGACAACAGTAAGAACATAGGGATTCCATAGATGCATAAGCTGTTTTGCTGTCTCATTCGTGGAGGGAGTTTCTGCTATTTCATAATAAATAACTTTCATTGGAAGTATCCCACTCTTGAGCTATAAAGAGCATTATGAGAAACGCTAGATATTTCAGCTATGTCAATTCTTGGGTGTTTATTGTCATTATTTTATTAATGATGATTAGCATAGTTGTCATTTCCTCTATGGATCCTTCTACGATCCTCATCACATCATCTAAGGGATTATTCACGAACAAAAGCATTATGCAAATTCGTCATTTTGCTTTGGGATGGCTGGCTTTCTCTTTGTGTATGTATCTTGATTATCATAGATTAAGAAATTGGGCATGGGTTCTCTATATTCTTATGCTTTTGAGTCTGGTAGGTCTATTTTTTGTCCCTACGGTACAAAATGTGCATAGATGGTACAAAATCCCTTTTATTGGTTTAAGTGTCCAACCTTCTGAATATGCCAAGCTTATCGTTGTGATTATGCTGAGTTACACATTAGATGTACGTAAATCGGTAATTTCCTCAAAGACTACAGCTTTATTTGCTTGTATTATTGTGGGTATTCCCTTTTTTCTTATTTTTAAAGAGCCAGATTTAGGAACAGCTTTGGTGCTATGCCCTGTCGCTTTGGCAATTTTTTATCTCGGAAATATTCATCCTTTATTTGTGAAAATCTGCGCAACGATCGCAGGTTTAGGTATATTTTGCTCCTTGCTAATTTTCTCAGGGATTATTTCTCATGAAAAGGTAAAACCTTATGCATTGAAGGTGATTAAAGAATACCAATATGAAAGACTAAGCCCTTCGAATCATCACCAACGTGCATCTTTAATTTCTATTGGTTTAGGTGGTGTTAAAGGTCGTGGATGGAAATCTGGGGAATTTGCTGGTAGAGGATGGTTGCCCTATGGCTATACAGATTCAGTGTTTTCTGCTTTGGGAGAAGAATTCGGTCTGGTTGGTCTATTCTTTGCCTTATGGATGTTTTATTGTTTGATTTGTTTTGGCTGTCGAACGGTAGCTGTCGCGGTTGATGATTTTGGTAGACTATTAGCAGCAGGAATTACCGTGCATATTTCTATGCACGTATTAATTAATATTAGCATGATGTGCGGGTTGATGCCGATTACTGGGGTCCCCCTGGTTTTAATATCCTACGGAGGATCTTCGGTGATTTCTACAATGGCATCCTTAGGAATTCTACAAAGTATCTACAGCCGTAGATTCTCAAAATACTAAGATGGTTACTTTAGCAATCGCAAAGCGTTGAGTCCAACGATAATTGTACTACCTTCATGGAGGATCACAGCAAGCCATAAGGGAATGATCCCTAATGAAGCAGGCCAGGAAACAAGAAGGATAATTGCTAAGGCGAGGCCTAAATTTTGTGTGACAATTTTTCGTGTTTTCTTCGCTTTTCTTATGATCCAGGGTAGTAGGGAAATCGCATCATGAAGAAGAACGATATCAGCAGCTTCTATTGCTGTAGCGCTTCCTGCTTCTCCCATAGCCACACCAACTGTTGCTTGTGCAAGAGCAGGAGCATCATTAATGCCATCACCAACCATGAGAATATGACGTTTCTTAGCAAGTTCACGTACCTTCTCTAATTTATCATCCGGAGATAGATCAGAAAATACTTCAGAAATTCCTAAGAGTTTTGCAGTGTTTTCTGCACTAATTTGATGATCTCCTGTGAGCATACTCACAGGATAGCCTTCATCTCTAAGTTCTTTTATAATTTTTCCAGCATCTTGACGTGGCGTATCTTTAAAATAAAATAAAGCACAATTCTCTTTTAAATAAGCTAGTGAGCATATTTCTCCACGTTGTCGGGCGGTATGTACACGTTCCTCTAATTCTCGGACAAACTCTTCCGGTGCTTTCTGTAAGGCTGTGTCTACTCTTCCTACAAATGCTTCTTGACCTTGGAAAATGCCTCGAACACCTTTTCCAGGAATCATGCAATATTCTTCAGCAGGGCGTGAAGAGACGTTATTCTTTATAAGATAGGCAACGATCGCTTGAGCAATAGGATGCATAGAAGATTGTTCTAAAGCTAAGATAGAAGGAAAGAAATCAGGATTTTTTGGTCCGAAATTATCACAACCAATACAGGTGAGCTCTCCTGTTGTCAGAGTTCCTGTTTTATCCATAACAATAGAATTACAAGAAGCTAAGCGATCTAAAACTACACCACCTTTAAGAAGCACACCATGTTTTGCACAAGCATTTACTGCGCTCAGATAGGCAATGGGGATAGCAATAATCAATGCACAGGGAGATGCAGCAATGAGAAACGCTAATGCACGATAAAAAGCACTATTGGGTCCTAAGAAAGGAATAGAGGTAAATAAAGGAACCAAAACAGCTATAGATATAGAAATACCGAAGATCGTTAAAGCGTAAGCTGAAGAATATTTGTCTAAACGTTGTTGTAAACGTGGTTTAGATTTCTGTGCCTGAATAACCAGATTAATAATATGAGCAATGGTTGAATCCGCACCTGTTTTTAAAACCTTAAGATCAAAACTTCCTTCAAGGTTATGTGCTCCAGAGGGAACTATAGAGCCTACTTGACAAGACTTAGGGATTTTTTCTCCAGTAAGATGCATAAGATTAATAGAGGAGGAGCCATGAATAATCTCTCCATCTAGAGGTACAATCTCTCCACTTTTTACTCGGATTATATCACCAACTTGAACTTGACTTACCGGAGTTTTTTCTAGATTCCCATCCTCACTAACTATCCAGGCAATAGTAGGCGCTAAATGTTTTAGCGAAGCTAATGTACTCTTTGCCTTTCCCGATACCATTTGTCCAAGAGCTTCAGAAATAGCAAATAAAACAAGTAGTAATGATCCCTCTAAGGCCCCACCAATGAAAATAGATCCAAAAGCCGCTGACGTCATTAAAATGTCAATATTCACAGTCTTATTACGAATATCGTCTAAAGACTTTATCAAAGCTGGAGTTCCAGCAAGAAAGAATGTGAAGACAACAAATAAGTTAGAAATATCAATGATGCGAAACCAATAGAAGGCTAACGCACTCAGATACGTCACTAAAGAAATACACGCAGATTTTAAAGAAAGGTTACGACTTAATAACCGATTCTTCTGAGATAACATAGGACTGTTATCTTCTGCCATCCCTGATTCAAAAAAATTGTTTAATATTTCTGGAGAAAATGGAGTGGAGAATAGTTGTGAAAACACTATGATACCTGGACTCTATAAAAATTTTACACAAGTGCAAACGATGCTTATGGAGGTAATAAAAATACCTAAAACCCACACAACCTCTGTGATCACATCATTTCCTAATATTTTTGCTTTAGTAGCAGAGAGGATAGTGATAAGCACTCCGGATAATACACCTGCTACTGTATAACTAGAACAGAGAACTAGTGGTAAGAAGAGAATTAAACCGATAAGTCCTCCGAGTATACGTGTTCCTCCTTGTTTTAAAGGATGAGGGAAGTTCTCCATAGAAATATGAAGTTCTTCTCGGATCATAGTATCCAAGAGGAGGGTGGAATCGGAACTGACATAATCTACCATTTCTTCAAGGAGAGGAGATTTAAAACCTTGGTTTTTAAAGATAACATTGAGCTCCAGACGTTCTTGTTCAGGATGTTTTTCTATTTCTTCTTTCTCTTGGAGCATAAAACGATGAGAGAGCTCCATATAGGACCAGGCTTTTTTTGCTTTCAAGCAACCTCGGTAGAAAATCCATCCCAATCCCAATGAAAATAGAACCTCTACTTGTGTTCCTTGAGAAATAGGAAGGAGAAAAGCGAGTGTTCTAATAAAAAATAAGAAGATTCCTGTAGATAAAGCATCGCTAGCTAGATGATAGAAAAAGCCTTTTATTGTTGTATGAGGTTCGCCAATGCAAACTCCATGTTGATCTCTAACAGTTTTGAGATGTTCTTCAGGAGTTGCGTTTTTGAAATGGTCATAATCAGTCTTCATCAATCTTATCCATGCAGTATGCGGTTTATATTGCCTTAGAGTTTTTCATATTTGCAATACAGATCCTATTCTTGAGGTAATAATACTTCTTGATTTCCTAAGTAGGGGCGTAGAACTTCAGGAATAATTACAGAGCCGTCTTCTTGCTGATTATTTTCTAAAATTGCAACGAATAAACGTGGGGTTGCTAAACCTGAACCATTAAGGGTATGCACAAAATGCATTTTCCCCTGATTATCCTTGTAACGAGTTTCCGAACGACGTGATTGGAAATCTGTACACTGGGAAATAGAAGAAACTTCGTAATAGGATTGTTGCCCAGGTAACCAGACTTCAGCATCTATAGTTTTTGATGCTGTGAAGGACATATCCCCTGTAGAAAGTAAAGATAGGCGATAAGGGAGTTTTAATTCTGTAAGAATATCTTCAACGACAGCAAGCATCTTCTCATAAGCTTGATCTGCCTGTTCTGGAGTAGTAAAAGCAAACATCTCCACTTTATTGAATTGATGTACACGAACAAGCCCACGTTCATTAGCACCCGCAGCTCCTGCCTCTCTGCGGAAGCAAGGTGTGCATGCTGCATAGTATACAGGTAAATCTTTTTCATTAAAAATTTCTTGAGAATGGAATCCGTTGAGAACAACCTCAGCAGTAGGAATCAGGTAGAGAGATTGATCTCCATCTTCTACGCGATAGTATTGACCATCGAATTTGGGAATTTGTCCAGAGCCAAAAAGAATTTCACGTTTTACAAGAAGGGGGGGTAACCACAATTGGAATCCATGTTCTCGTTGCTTATTTAATAAATAAGTCAGCAATGCCCATTCTAAAATAACTCCCTGATTTTTATATGCGGGCCATCCAGATCCTGAAGTTTTAGCAGGGAGTTTAAAATCTAAAATTTGTAGTTTTTGATTTAGCTCCACATGATGTTTAGGAGCAAAAGAAAATGTTGGTAGGGAACCCACGCTTTTAATCACTTGGTTTCCTGATTTATCAGGACATACAGGAACATCTTCTTCAGGATAATTCGGAAGACGTACGAGTAAGTCTTGTAAAGTAGCGTTCTTTTCTTCAAGTAAAGCTTCGAGTTTTTCTAGATCTTGAGAGAGTCTCTCAACTTCATCTAGTATACTAGAAGCGTCTTCACCTTGAGCTTTAGCTTTGTGGATTTGTGTAGACAAAAGTTTTCTTTGAGATTGTAGAGATTCTGAATCCGTTTTTAATTGGCGGACCTCTTTGTCTAAATCAAGAATAGGAAGGAGAGAAATATTGGGATCTTTCCTACGAAGACGAGTTTCACATTCTTCAGGTGCCTTGCGTATTAATTTTATATCCAACATCCTTATATCTCTTTAATTACCTTTTCTCACAAAAGTAAAGTATATGGAAGATTTCTCTGAGCAACAACTATTTTTTATGCGTCGAGCTATAGAATTAGGAAAAAAAGGAAAATTTTCTGCTCCTCCTAATCCTTGGGTGGGTTGTGTAATTGTAAAAAATGGACAGATCATAGGAGAAGGATATCACGAAAAGAAAGGCCAATTACATGCAGAGGAAATAGCAATAAATTCTACATCTGTATCTGTAGAAGGTAGTGAAGTTTATGTGACCTTAGAGCCGTGTTGTCATTACGGAAGCACACCCCCTTGTGTAAATCTATTAATCAAACATAAAATTTCGACTGTCTATGTCGCTTTATTAGATCCTGATAACCGTGTTGCTGGTAAGGGAATTTCCGCTCTAAGAGATGCAGGTATTCGTGTTTTTGAAGGTTTAGGGAAAGAAGAAGCCGAGAGATCTTTAAAATCTTATATCTATCAACGTACATATGGAAAACCTTGGATTGTGATCAAAAGTGCTGCTACTTTAGATGGGCAGACTGCCGATAGCGATGGAGAGTCTCAATGGATTACTTGCTCTGAAGCTCGTGCTGATGTCGGGAAATTACGTGCTGGTTCTCAAGCTGTTATTGTAGGTTCTAAAACTATTTTACAAGATAACCCTTTGTTAACAGCAAGGAAGCCTTCTGGAGAACTCTATTCTCATCAACCATTGCGTGTTGTTGTTGATAGTTTGGGAGCTGTAACTGCGCAGGCGAAAATTTTTCATAATCCCGGAAAAGCTCTCTATGTAACCACAACGCAATGTTCAAAAGATCATGTTAAAAATATCGAAGATCTTGGTGTGGAAGTTTTAGTTACTCAACCTAGAGATTCTAGAGTGAATTTGCATGAGTTGATCTCATATTTATCTACTAAACATGTTTTACAGGTTCTTGTTGAAGGTGGGTCTATTTTACATACTGCATTTTTGAAAGAACGCTTAGCAAATGCTCTTGTTATTTATCTGGGACCAAAAATTTTTGGTGATCAAAGAAAACCTCTTTTTGGAGACTTAGGATACCGGCTGCACTCTGCTCAAAAAATTCTTCCTAAGTTTTCTGAAATTTTAGGAAATTCTTTAAAAACGTCTTGGGAAATTGTCGGATAAAGGAAATAGGGGAAGAGATTGAAGTGAATAGGGGATTTCTATTAGCATTCCTAGAGAATAGAGGTCAGTAATTGAGAGGAACTCTGGTGATAAAATCCGATGATGATGCACGTGCATCATGTTTTGTCCCAATAGAAAAAGCAATCGCAGATATCTCTGAGGGGAAATTTGTTATTGTTGTTGACGAAGCTTCGAGAGAAGATGAAGGGGATCTTATCATCGCAGGTGAGAAGATGACCGTAGAAAAGATGACTTTCCTTCTCAAATATACAACAGGAATTATTTGTGCTTCTTTAGAACCAGGGAGAATAAAAGATTTAGAATTTCCCCTTATGGTTGAAGACAATTGTTGTCGTTATCGTACAGCATTCACAGTGTCTGTAGATGCTGCTCAAGGTATAACCACTGGGGTGTCTGCAGCAGACAGGACAAAAGTCGTAGAGTTGTTATCTGATCCTGATAGTTGTCCTAAAGATTTTGTTCGTCCGGGACATTTTTTCCCCCTAGTAAGTACTCCAGGAGGTGTATTAAAACGTGCCGGACATACAGAAGCCGCTTTAGATCTCATGCGTTTAGCAAATATGCAACCCTGTGGAGTTCTTTCAGAGCTTGTGAATGAAGACCACACTATGATGCGTCTTCCACAAATTATAGAATTTGCTAAACAGCATAAGCTTTCCGTGATCTCTATCTCTGATTTAATAGCCTATCGGATGTTATCTGAAAGGTTGGTTATTCCTATTTCGTCAGCTCGCCTCCCTACAGAATATGGGGATTTTAATATTCATGTGTATGAGTCTCTTCTTGATGGTATTCAACATATAGCTTTAGTGAAAGGCGATGTGAAAGGGAAAGAGAATATACTTGTTCGAGTACATTCTGAATGTCTTACTGGAGACATTATGGGATCTATGCGCTGTGATTGCGGACATCAGTTGCGCTCTGCTATGGAATACATAGGATTGGAAGGTGAGGGTGTTGTTGTTTATTTGCGTGGACAGGAAGGACGTGGTATTGGATTAGGTCATAAGGTTCGTGCTTATGCTTTACAAGATCGTGGATATGACACTGTTGATGCTAATCTAGAAATTGGCTTCCCCGTAGACTCTAGAGAGTATGGGATAGGAGCTCAGATTTTAGTTGATCTAGGATTGACAAAGATCAAATTGATTACTCATAATCCTCACAAATATTTCGGTCTTCAGGGATTTGGATTGGAAATTGTTGATAGAATCGCTCTCCCAATCAATGTTTCTGAGGAAAATGAATGTTACCTACGTACAAAAAAAGAGCGTATGGGACATTGGATAGACCTTCCCTATGTTGAGGAAGCAAACACAAGATAATTCTAGGATTATATGAAAACATTTAAAGGAGTAGCATCGGCAAAAAATATGCGCGTTGCTATCGTTGGGGCATGTTTTAATGGACCTATAGCTGATGAGCTAGTTTCAGGAGCACAACAGACTTTTCTGGATCTAGGAGGTTCAGAAGATATGCTTACCGTGGTACGTGTCCCCGGATCTTTTGAAATTCCTTGCATATTAAAAAAACTCCTTACTTCGGGTGTAGAATATAACGCTATAGTGGCTTGTGGTGTTCTTATCAAAGGTGAGACCACGCATTACGATCATATTGCAGATCAGGTTTCGGCACGAATTAGTGAGTTGTCTATAGAGTTCAATCTTCCAATTACCTTTTCCGTTATTACAGCGCCTTGCATAGACTCTGCATGGCAACGTGCAGGAATTAAAGGATCGAATTTAGGAATTTCTGGAATGAAAACAGCTTTAGAAATGGCAGATCTTTTCAAAAAGTTATAATAGTATAGCGTTGCACTTTAAAGTGTAACGCTAACAGAACCATTTAAATGCACACGTACGGCAATATTTTCAGAGAAAATATCTAATCCCCCACAAGAAATCGTAGTTTCTGAGAAGTCTAAAACAGTTGTTTGATCAAGCAGCTGCTTTTTTAACATATCCTTGTGAACTCGCAAGCTTTTCACTACTAAAGACAATGCTGTAGAGTAAACCTGACGCAAACGACTTTCAGGACTTGCTGCTGCTGTTCCATGATTTGCCTGTAATAAACCAGTAATGAGATTAGGAAGACCTCGGATTTCTAAAGGAATAAGTTCCCCTTGTGTTGTATAGAAACTATTCACTAAGCTTTCTGATTCATCGATAGGGAGATTTTTAAAACTCCAAGTAAGAGCGTTAGCTTCCACAGGTGAAAGTTCCATGAGAGTCGCTAAACGTACTAGGGCCATATCACTACGAGAAGATCCTTCGAATCCTAAACGATTCGCTCTATAAGTGAAATAACGAGAGAAGGCTTCCTCTATAGTAGCATGCTGTTGCAGCATAGATAACAAGGGAGCGAAGTTATAGTAAAATTCTTGAGAGCAGTTGTTTTCTCCACAGATATCTAGAGAGTAGAGATATAAATCCAAAACTACTAAAGGACGCTTTACTCTACCCATGGATAGTAACTGAGCGTTCGGCATCGTTGTAAGATTGAAAAGCGAATCATAATCAGCTAAACGACGTAGTGCAGTGAATACCTCTTTCTGTTCTGGAGATAGTCGAGAATACGAAGGACTTAATTCTGGGAACGCCTGTAATACATGCAAAGCTTTTGCATAAAAGGCATCAGCACGAGATTCTGTGAAATAAGGCTTAAAGTTCGCAGCAGCCTTAGCAGAGCATCCGATGTGTTTTAAAACAATAGCTGTCTCTAGAATTTTCAGAGTATTGTCAAAATGTTTTGGGGAGTTTAAGAAATAAATCAACTGCCTGTGGGTAGTCTGGAATTGCTTAAAAGTTATACTGTCTTCTGAAGGCTGTAATTGGCAGAGCTGAGCATAGGATTGACGAGAACCTTGTATTAATAGATGTAGGTAAATCAAACTACGTATAGCAACATCAAATGCTGGGATCTTCTTATCAAATAGGGATAAAGAATAGGTCGTTTTGCGTGTTGTTGCAATACTCGCCATAGTCGATGGCTCTGTCAACCAGAGTAATTCTGGATATTGGCGTAGTTTGTACTCAATCCAGGAGTCCGATCCTATTTTTCCTTTGCCAGAGGATAAATTTGCTGGGAGCATTGCCGACGAAGTCGGAGCTCCGAAAGAAATGTAAGGAAAACTTAAAAGACAAGCTACTAAACAAGCGCAGCTTCGAATTATAAGGATTTTTAACATAAGATCCTCTGGCGTCTAATTGTTTTGTTAATTTCCCTTAATAAAGAGCATTAACTAAATGCCCCATGTTGATAACAAAATGGCCAATAACAAATCAACCCGAGAAACTCAAGAATCATTTCCCCAGGGGATATAGGAGAGATATCGCTATGATGTTAAAAATCTTAATACTAAAAAATAAATACGCAAATACTCTCTATTTTTAATGTATTTGTGATATAATAGTATAACTTTTATTTTTAAAATTAACTAAAGTAATGAAAAAATATATCTATAAGTACAGTTTTGGCGGTTTGGTATTGCTCTTGAGTTTGAGTAGTTGCTGCTTGAACCCTTATGGATCAAAGCAGAGCTCAAAAAACTCGAAGGACATAAATAACGAATCTGTTATACTCACGGAAAGTGAAAAGAAGCCTTCCCGTCGTTCGCGAAGATTATTTGCTCGACGTAGTCAATCTAAGAAGGACACACAGAAAGTGCAAGCTAACTTTAAGAGATACGAAGATCAGATAACAGATCAAGACAAAAGAGACATCTCTTTTGTCGTTGACGCTGCTTCTGAAAAATCTTCTATTTCATTAGCTATGTCTCAGAGTGAGATTAAGAGCGCTTTAAACCGCATCAGAGAACTTCACCCTTTAGCTTTATTAAAGCTATTAGCTGAAAACCCTTCTTTAATCGAAGGTATGAAGAAAATGCAAAGCCGTGATTGGATTTGGAATATGTTCATGTCCGAATTAAGCGAAGTATTTTCTCAAGCTGCTTCTCAGGGTGTAATTACTGAAGAAGATATCACTGCTTTTGCCTCCACCTTAGGATTAGATTCCGGGACCGTTGCCTCCATTGTGCAAGGGGAAAGGTGGCCTGAGCTTTTAGATATCGTGATATCTCAACCTTCTTAAGCTCTCTACAACGAAGCTTCCTTTCCCCTAAACCAGGAGAGGAAGCTACGAGCTAATTTTGCTGTGATCTTCCATTAAGAACACTATTAGCAATAAAGAGAGAGACCAATGTTACATTTTCTAGAACAATTAAATAACTTCTGTATTTCCTTCTGTGTATTCCCCACAATTTTATTTCTTGGTGGGTTATTAACATGGAAATTACGTGGCCTGCAATTTACTGGGTTGAAGCTCGGTTTTAACCTTATGTTAAAAAATAAGCAGGAGAATCCCTCTACTGAAGATGGTAAGGTATCTCGTTACGAAGCTGTAGCTGGTATTCTTGCCGGGAATTTTGGTACAGGAAATATTGCGGGTATGGCCATTGCTATTGCTTGCGGAGGTCCGGGTGCGCTAGTCTGGATTTGGATAGCGGCTCTTTTAGGAGCCATTGTTCAATACTCTGGTTCGTTTCTAGGAATAAAATATCGTAAACTTCACGGGAAATCAGGGGAGTTTATCGGAGGGCCTACAGCTTGTCTAGCCTATGGTATGGGGAGTAAGTTTCTCGCAGGTCTTTTCTGTATATTCACAATTATTACAGCTTTTTCGGCAGGAAACTTTGCACAGATTAATTGTATCGTGCCCCTTTGTGCTGAAAGCGTTCCTTTAAAATTCTTTATAGGTTTTATTCTTGCATTAACAATTCTTCCCGTGCTTATGGGAGGAAATACACGTATTCTTAGATTCTCGGCTCGCGTGATTCCCTTCATTGCGGGTTTCTACGCAATTTCTTGTTTGGTTATTCTTGCACAACATGGTTCCATGATCCTTCCTGCATTGAAACTTATTGTTTCGTCTGCATTTGGAATTAAGGCAACGGTTGCTGGTTTGGGAGGCTATACAATAACTCAAGTGATCTCAACAGGTATGAGCCGTGCTATCATGGCAACTGACTGTGGTAGCGGTATGGTATCAATTTTACAATCTGATTCTCAAAGTAAGAATCCCGTGGTTGACGGTTTGGTCACTCTCCTACCGCCTGTCATTGTCATGGTAGTTTGTTCGATTACTACTCTCGTTCTCATTGTTTCTGGAGCTTATGTCTCAGGGCAAGAAGGAACGCTTATGGTGCTACACGCCTTTAAATCAAGTTTAGGTTCTCTTGGAGGGCTTGTTGTTATTCTTGCGATGGCATTATTTGGATATACAACGGCTTTGACTTGGTTTGCTTGCGCAGAAAAAAGTTTAGAATATATGATACCCGGGAAACGAGCCAACTCTTGGTTAAAGATTCTATTTGTTGCAGTTATACCTCTTGGAGGCATAGTAGATATGCGATTAATCTGGAGTCTTTCCGATACAGGGTTTGCGGGTATGGTGATTCTAAATTCTATAGCTTTGGTAGCTTTGTTCAAAGATGTATTGTCAACAAATCGAGAAGTTGCCCTACTTAGACTGGAAGAAGATGCTAAATCCAATGTTTTGCAAAATCTAGATATCTAATACGGAGATGAATTATGCAATTACTCTCACCAGCATTTGACTATGGAAAACCGATTCCGAAAAAATACACATGTCAAGGCGTTAACATTTCTCCACCCCTAATATTCAAAGATGTTCCTGCAGAAGCAAAAAGCATAGCATTGATCATTGAAGATCCCGATGTGCCTAGAAGTCTACGAGCCGACGGTCTTTGGATTCATTGGGTAGTATATAACCTCTCTCCAACCATAACCGAACTAGCAGAAGGCGCGAGTATTTTTGCTGTTCAAGGATTGAACACTTCAGGAAAAGCCTGCTATGAAGGGCCATGCCCACCAGATAGGCAACACCGCTACTTCTTCTATTGCTATGCTTTAGATACTATCTTACCAGTAGAAGAAAATGTAACTAGAGATCAGCTTCTCGAAGTAATGGAAAACCATGTTGTAGATAATGCTGAATTAATGGGTACATACGAGAAGAGCTAAATACCTACTCTTCTTCGGGAATAAACTCTTCTCGTTTTTTTCTGTGTTTCCAATATAGCGGGCCGTAGTGATAACATAATTCCTCGCCCGCTTCAATTGCTTGAATCGTTCTAATAATCACGTGAAACAATCCATCCTGGAATACTCCTATAGCTTCCACATTAGGTTTGTCACTATGATTAATAAAGCGAGTAAAATTACCCTGACGACCACTATCAATAGTGAAATAACGCCATAGCCACGAAGATAGAGGATAACGGAAACAGTAATCATTTTCATCCATCCAAATAGCCTGACGACGACGAAGTATTCCGGTATATTCACCAATATACGTCCAAGCCGGGATTCTTTCTCGAGCAAAAACTCCATAACCAATATACGAATTTACCCAACATACTGCTACGGGAGGCATCGGAGGAGTAATTAAGTCTTGCTTATGAAGTTCTCCAAGCCATTTTGCTAGGGGAGATATAAAACGTTTTTTCTTAGCCTTGTCACATAACTTACGGATTTTTTCTTCTACTTTCCAATCTGTAAAAGTAAGAAAAGGAAGAAATTTGAAATTAAGTAACTGCGACGCTCTATCCATGCTGTAGCGAGTACTCTCTTGCCAATTATGATCCAGAGAAATGTATAGGGTCTCAGATGAAGAGGATTCTAATTTCATGCGTTTACTAAAGACCTAAAGTAAATAGGAGCGGAGATTCCCTGGCTTTCTGCAATCACAGGAAGAATCGATGTAATATTTTCTATAGCAGAAGATACTGTGGATAGAGCTAATTCAGGAGTGTTACATTCACTAGAAAGATGTGCAAGATAGATTTTTTTTATTTTTGGAGTAAGAATTTTCTGTAATAGTTCTCCGCATTCGCGATTGGATATATGTCCCAGTTTACTAAGCACACGCTTTTTATAAATATCAGGACGTACTGATTGTCGTACGAGTTCAGGATCATGATTTGCTTCTATAAGCAAATAATCACAATCATAAAGCTCATGAACGATCCATGAGGTTACCCAACCTAAGTCAGTACAAAAACCCAACTTTTCATTACGGTAGTGAAAAATAAACCCGACCGGATCTATAGCGTCGTGAGGAACATTGAAAGTTTGGATTTTTAAATCATGAAAGGAAAATGTTGTTCCTGTAGAAAATATTTTAAAAGTGGGATGAACATCTAATAACTGACACAGACTGCGTGCAGTCTCAAGGTTGCAAATAATTGGTGTATTGTATGTTTTTATAAAACTTTTAATTCCAGAAATATGATCAGAATGCTCATGAGAAATAAAAATAGCCTGAATGTCTTCAGGATGGACATTCATGGATAATAGTCCATGAGTTACGAGCTGCTTGCTAATACCTAAATCTATCAGAATTTTACAGGAGTCCGTTCCCAAATAGGTACAGTTCCCCTTCGAACCTGAGGCTAAAGGGAAAAAACCTTCCATAAACCTATCCTTCTTGCGGAGGCATTTGTATTAAGATTTGACGTGGCTTAGCACCTTCTGAAGGGCCGATGATTCTCGCCTCTTCAAGTTGATCTATCAAACTGGCTGCTCTAGCATAGCCAATCTTAAGTTTTCTTTGTAAGAAAGTCGTAGAAGCATTTCCTGTTTGTAAAACAAGAGTTTTTGCTTGGTTATATAGAGGATCTCTATCCACTGAATCGTCTCCTACAAAGTCTTCATAAGTATCAAATGAAGGAATGACATATTTTGTAGGAAATCGAGAGCATAGATCTTTTATGACTTTATTAATGTCCTCATCACAAATATAAGCTCCCTGAGCACGAACTGCTCCAAAAGAAGAAGGAGACACAACTAACATGTCTCCATTTCCCATGAGATTTTCCGCACCGGGTTCATCTATAATGATTTGACTATTCACTTTATTAGCAACTTTGAATGCAATGCGAGAAGGAAAGTTTGCTTTAATCAGACCAGTAATTACGTCACGAGAAGGTCTTTGTGTAGCTAGGATTAAATGAATACCAACAGCTCTTGCCATTTGCGCTAAGCGAATGATGGGTGTTTCTATATCCTGAGAAGAAGAAAGTAAAAGATCAGCAAGTTCATCGATAATACCAACAAGGAAAGGCATTTTTTCTGGGATTTCTTTATCGAAAGAAGCTTCCACTTCAATATTGCGTTCACGAGAATTAAAAGCTTGAATATTTCGAAGACCTAGAAATCTTAGAATTTCATAACGAAGTTCCATCTCTTTAACAAGCCAGACCAAAGCACTATGAGTATCACGAGATTCTGTAATCACGGGAGTTAACATATGGGGGAGTTGAGAGTACCCAGTGAGCTCTACTTTCTTTGGATCAACAATGACAAGTTTAATATCAGAAGGTAGTGTTGTCATAATCAAAGACATGACAATCGTGTTAATACAGACGGATTTTCCTGACCCTGTTGTTCCTGCAATAATTAAATGAGGCATCGTTGCTAAGTCTGCCCAAAAATTATCACCGTTAGCCTTTTTCCCAAGTAAAAGAGGAACCTGCAGTTTATGATTTTGTTTTTGATAATCTTCTAATAAATCGCGGAAATTCACTGGTTGCGGGTAGGGATTAGGAATTTCAATACCAACAGCAGCTTTCCCAGGAATAGGCGCAATAATACGAATACTCGATGCTTGCAAATTCAAAGCTATATCATTTTCTAAAGCTTTGATTTTTTGCACTTTTACACCCGTATGAGGTTGCACTTCAAATGCAGCTAGCGTAGGTCCAAAACAGATATTTCCAATATCAGCGTCTATTCCAAAACTTTCTAAGGTCTGTTGTAAAAGCATACCCTTTTTCTGAAGTTCCTCACGAAGAGACTCCGGTTTTGAATTATCGCTTTTGCTCAATAGATGATACTGGGGTAGCTCAGAATTTCCTCCTCTGAATGTTGATAAATCCATAGGAGGAGATTTTTCAATTCTCTTATTTTGTAGAGATGGGGACTGAGGTAATACAGTAATCTTAGATTCTTTCTGAGCTGTATTTTGTGGCTTCGTGAATGAAGATAAAATACGCTTCTGGGGATGAGGAGCTAAAAAAAGAGTTGCTTTTTCCGAAGAATCTTGAGGAGTTACATGAGGATCGTCAAATAAATCTCCCTTTTCTATTGGGAGAGAAACGACCGGAGTAGGAAGTTTCCTTGGATCATTCTTTGCTATGGATGCAGAAGGAATTTTAATTGAGGGTTTGGGGAGATAATTTTGCTTATTAGTTAGTCTTTTTAAAATGCTTTTGCAAATACGCCAACAGGCTTGAAATCTGTTTTTGAGGAACCTTTGTAGAATTTTTTTTTTAATTAAGACAATTCCTCCACAAAGATAAAAAATAGAGAAGAACAATATGAAGGAGAAAATAAGAGCAGTACCTACGGAACCAATCAAATGTTTTAGACAGAAGGATTGTCCCGCATAAAGAATATAGAAAGGAATGCCCCCCAAATAAGAAACAGGTGGATTGATTCCTAAAATGAATTTAGGGAGACGTGTATCCAAAATATGAGGCAAAACTTGTACTGGGGAAAACATTGATAACAATATCGCAGCACAAATAGGGATAGATGCAAATGCAAGTGCTTTACGATGTAAGATTTTTGAAGGTGTTTTCTTTATATTTAGAAAGGACAGCCATAAAAAATAAGGTGGAATAAGAAAAGATGCGGCTCCAAAACAATATAAAAGAAAGGAACTTAATGACCATCCCAGCAATCCTATCCAATTTTGGGTGCATGGCTGAGTATTATGAAAACTCCATAAGCTCAAACCTGAAAAACAAGCCAAAAATAAATAGATACTCGCCCTAACCGTAAAAGGTATCGAAGGAAATAAGGCAGATTTAGATTTCTGACGCTCTCTTACCATGAATAGACACAAGGTTTTTAGTAGAGTGAGAATTTATTCTAATACTTGGTTATAGCAAGAACTGTAAAAGAAACAAAGAAGATAAAGAAGGGCGAACGACGGGGCTTGAACCCGCGACCTTCGGAACCACAATCCGACGCTCTAACCAACTGAGCTACGTTCGCCATAAGCCATGAAAGCTAAGAGAAAATATTATCTCGACGATAATATTTATCCAAGACAAAAAGCCTATGATCTCAAACATAATTCGCTAGTTAAAGCTAATCATACTTACAGATAGGCCTGTCATTTGGAAATTCCCTAATTATGTATCCTCAGGAAAGCTTCTTTAATTGTAAATAATACGATTTGGTCTCATTTCTACATTCTTCCCTTCCCCCTACTTATATTTTTCGGATTTAAAATTTTTCATAGTACAGCTTCCTTTAATCTAAGAAAACCGTTTCCAAACTGTTTTGATGGTCTTTCATTGTGAAATATCGTTTAAAGAGCTTAGGGAAGATGATGCCTTTATACCTTAATCCTTAATAGGGGAGCAAAGTCTAAGGGCTATCTAGAATCAAAAAAATTATATACAAAAGTTTGTTTAGACGGGTTCAGACACTGTTTGTGGTAAGTAGAATTTCAATAGGTTTATATTGGTATACAGATTGGGGTGTATTTAGATAAAAAAAAGAAAAATCTAAGAAAAAATACAATGCATTTTTCTTGCTCTGAATACATTGTGGAGGCGAAAATTCAATTCATAAAAATTGCAACAACAAAAAAAGTGCGCCAAAATATGTTGCATAAATAAATGCCATTTATATAAGATATTGATTTCTTCTTCACCGCGAAAAGCGAAAGAAGGAAGAGTCTACACTTCGATGTGGATGCGCAAATGAGGGTTCAGCATAGCTGGTCTTCTCTTCTTAACAATGCAAATGAGATAGAATGCAAGCCAGTAAAAAATGCTTGTTCGGATTTTTAAAATCCGTTAATTTTTAAATTTATTTTTTCTGAGAATTTGATCTTGGTTCAGATTGAACGCTGGCGGCGTGGATGAGGCATGCAAGTCGAACGGAATAATGACTTCGGTTGTTATTTAGTGGCGGAAGGGTTAGTAATACATAGATAATCTGTCCTCAACTTGGGAATAACGGTTGGAAACGACCGCTAATACCGAATGGGGTATGTTTAGGCATCTAAAACATATTAAAGAAGGGGATCTTCGGACCTTTCGGTTAAGGAAGAGTCTATGGGATATCAGCTTGTTGGTAGGGTAATGGCCTACCAAGGCTTTGACGTCTAGGCGGATTGAGAGATTGACCGCCAACACTGGGACTGAGACACTGCCCAGACTTCTACGGAAGGCTGCAGTCGAGAATCTTTCGCAATGGACGAAAGTCTGACGAAGCGACGCCGCGTGTGTGATGAAGGCTCTAGGGTTGTAAAGCACTTTCGCTTGGGAATAAGAGAAATTGGCTAATATCCAATTGATTTGAGCGTACCAGGTAAAGAAGCACCGGCTAACTCCGTGCCAGCAGCTGCGGTAATACGGAGGGTGCTAGCGTTAATCGGATTTATTGGGCGTAAAGGGCGTGTAGGCGGAAAGGAAAGTTAGATGTTAAATCTTGGGGCTCAACCCCAAGCCAGCATCTAATACTATCTTTCTAGAGGGTAGATGGAGAAAAGGGAATTCCACGTGTAGCGGTGAAATGCGTAGATATGTGGAAGAACACCAGTGGCGAAGGCGCTTTTCTAATTTACACCTGACGCTAAGGCGCGAAAGCAAGGGGAGCAAACAGGATTAGATACCCTGGTAGTCCTTGCCGTAAACGATGCATACTTGATGTGGATAGTCTCAACCCTATCCGTGTCGTAGCTAACGCGTTAAGTATGCCGCCTGAGGAGTACACTCGCAAGGGTGAAACTCAAAAGAATTGACGGGGGCCCGCACAAGCAGTGGAGCATGTGGTTTAATTCGATGCAACGCGAAGAACCTTACCTGGGCTTGACATGTATTTGACCGCGGCAGAAATGTCGTTTTCCGCAAGGACAGATACACAGGTGCTGCATGGCTGTCGTCAGCTCGTGCCGTGAGGTGTTGGGTTAAGTCCCGCAACGAGCGCAACCCTTATCGTTAGTTGCCAACACTTAGGGTGGGAACTCTAACGAGACTGCCTGGGTTAACCAGGAGGAAGGCGAGGATGACGTCAAGTCAGCATGGCCCTTATGCCCAGGGCCACACACGTGCTACAATGGCCAGTACAGAAGGTAGCAATATCGCAAGATGGAGCAAATCCTCAAAGCTGGCCTCAGTTCGGATTGTAGTCTGCAACTCGACTACATGAAGTCGGAATTGCTAGTAATGGCGTGTCAGCTATAACGCCGTGAATACGTTCCCGGGCCTTGTACACACCGCCCGTCACATCATGGGAGTTGGTTTTGCCTTAAGTCGTTGACTCAACCTGCAAAGGAGAGAGGCGCCCAAGGTGAGGCTGATGACTGGGATGAAGTCGTAACAAGGTAGCCCTACCGGAAGGTGGGGCTGGATCACCTCCTTTTAAGGATAAGGATAACTGTCTTAGGACGGTTTGACTAGGTTGGGCAAGCATTTTTAAAAACTTGTATTCTATTTCTTTTGCATTGTTAAGCTTTGTTTTCAAAACATTCAGTTTACGATCAAGTATGTTATGTAAATAATATGGTAACAAGTAAATTCACATATAATAATAGACGTTTAAGAATATCTGTCTTTGGTGAAGTTAACTTGCATGGATCAATAATTTACAGACCAAGTTGTTAAGAGCTATTGGCGGATGCCTTGGCATTGACAGGCGATGAAGGATGCGTTTACCTGCAGTAATCTTCGGCGAGCTGGTATAAAGCTATGACCCGGAGGTATCCGAATGGGGCAACCCGGTAGATTAATCGTCTACCATTATATGCTGAATACATAGGCATATAAAGCGACACCTGCTGAACTGAAACATCTTAGTAAGCAGAGGAAAATAAATCAAAGAGATTCCCTAAGTAGCGGCGAGCGAAAGGGGAGAAGACCAAACCACATTTTTAATGTGGGGTTGTAGGGTCGATAACATGAGATCTTAAGTTTTAGTTGAATACTTCTGGAAAGTAGAACGATACAGGGTGATAGTCCCGTAAGCGAAAGAACAAGAGACTCTATTCGATACCTGAGTAGGGCTAGACACGTGAAACCTAGTCTGAATCTGGGGAGACCACTCTCCAAGTCTAAATACTAGTCAATGACCTATAGTGAACCAGTACTGTGAAGGAAAGGTGAAAAGAACCCTTGTTAAGGGAGTGAAATAGAACCTGAAACCAGTAGCTTATAAGCGGTCGGAGACCTATAGCTTCCTCGGAAGCCATGGTTGACGGCGTGCCTTTTGCATGATGAGCCAGGGAGTTAAGTTAAACGGCGAGGTTAAGGGATTTACATTCCGGAGCCGAAGCGAAAGCGAGTTTTAATAGAGCGTATAGTCGTTTGATTTAGACACGAAACCAAGTGAGCTATTTATGACCAGGTTGAAGCATGGGTAAGACCTTGTGGAGGACCGAACCAGTACATGTTGAAAAATGTTTGGATGAGTTGTGAATAGGGGTGAAAGGCCAATCAAACTTGGAGATATCTTGTTCTCTCCGAAATAACTTTAGGGTTAGCCTCGGATATTAAGCTTTTGGGGGTAGAGCACTGAATTCTAGCGGGGGCCTACCGGCTTACCAACGGAAATCAAACTCCGAATACCAAAAGCGAGTCCGGGAGATAGACAGCGGGGGCTAAGCTTCGTTGTCGAGAGGGGAACAGCCCAGACCGCCGATTAAGGTCCCAAATTTTATGCTAAGTGAGTAAGGAAGTGATGATTCTAAGACAGTTGGAATGTTGGCTTAGAGGCAGCAATCATTTAAAGAGTGCGTAACAGCTCACCAATCGAGAATCATCGCGCCAATAATAAACGGGGCTCAAGCATAAAACCGACATCGCGGGTGTATATTTTTAAATATACGCGATAGGAGAGCGTAGTATTCAGCAGTGAAGGTATACCGAAAGGAGTGCTGGAGCGGATACTAGTGAAGATCCATGGCATAAGTAACGATAAAGGAAGTGAAAATCTTCCTCGCCGTAAGCACAAGGTTTCCAGGGTCAAGCTCGTCTTCCCTGGGTTAGTCGGCCCCTAAGTCGAGGCACAAATGCGTAGACGATGGAGCAACAGGTTAAATATTCCTGTACCACCTAAAACTTTAGCAATGGAATGACGGAGTACGTTAAGCACGCGGACGATTGGAAATGTCCGTATCACAATGAGACCGGTTAGTAGGCAAATCCGCTAACATAAGGTTAGGTTGTGGTTAAGGGAAATCTTCGGAGGAACTGATAGTGTAGCGCAATGCTTTCAAGAAATAATTTCTAGCTGTTGATGGTGACCGTACCTAAACCGACACAGGTGTGCGAGATGAGTATTCTAAGGCGCGCGAGATAACTTTCGTTAAGGAACTCGGCAAATTATCCCCGTAACTTCGGAAGAAGGGGAGCCTTCTAGGGTGATTACCTTTACGGTATGAGCTCCGGGAGGCCGCAGAGAAATGGCCCAGGCGACTGTTTAACAAAAACACAGCACTATGCAAACCTCTAAGGGGAAGTATATGGTGTGACGCCTGCCCAATGCCAAAAGGTTAAAGGAATATGTCAGCCGCAAGGCAAAGCATTGAACCCAAGCCCTGGTGAATGGCCGCCGTAACTATAACGGTGCTAAGGTAGCGAAATTCCTTGTCGGGTAAGTTCCGACCTGCACGAATGGTGTAACGATCTGGGCACTGTCTCAACGAAAGACTCGGTGAAATTGTAGTAGCAGTGAAGATGCTGTTTACCCGCAAAAGGACGAAAAGACCCCGTGAACCTTTACTGTACTTTGGTATTGATTCTTGATTTGTTATGTGTAGCATAGCCAGGAGACTATGAACATCCTTCGTTAGGAGGGTGGGAGTCATCGTTGAAATACTGGTCTTAACAAGTTGGGAGTCTAACATAATTCCATGAATCTGGAATATGGACATTGCCAGACGGGCAGTTTTACTGGGGCGGTATCCTCCTAAAAAGTAACGGAGGAGCCCAAAGCTTATTTCATCGTGGTTGGCAATCACGAGTAGAGCGTAAAGGTATAAAATAGGTTGACTGCAAGACCTACAAGTCAAGCAGAGACGAAAGTCGGGCTTAGTGATCCGGCGGTGGAAAGTGGAATCGCCGTCGCTTAACGGATAAAAGGTACTCCGGGGATAACAGGCTGATCGCCACCAAGAGTTCATATCGACGTGGCGGTTTGGCACCTCGATGTCGGCTCATCGCATCCTGGGGCTGGAGAAGGTCCCAAGGGTTTGGCTGTTCGCCAATTAAAGCGGTACGCGAGCTGGGTTCAAAACGTCGTGAGACAGTTTGGTCTCTATCCTTTGTGGGCGCAGGATACTTGAAAGGAGCTGTTCCTAGTACGAGAGGACCGGAATGGACGAACCAATGGTGTGTCGGTTGTTTTGCCAAAAGCATAGCCGAGTAGCTACGTTCGGAAAGGATAAGCATTGAAAGCATCTAAATGCCAAGCCTCCCTTAAGATAAGGTATCCCTATGAGACTCCATATAGACTATGTGGTTGATAGGTTGGGTGTGTACGCACAGTAATGTGTTTAGCTAACCAATACTAATAAGTCCATTGACTTGGTTTTTATCATATAAAAAGCTCAATAGGCTTTTTTGTTGAAATAAATCGATCGATGTAAGTTGATACTAAAGACTCTCTTAAGCGTCTATTAGTATACGTGAATTGTTACGTTACAAGAATTTGCTTGGTGATAATGGAAAAAGGGACACACCTGACCCCATTCCGAACTCAGAAGTTAAGCCTTTTATCGCCGATGGTACTATACACAAGAGTATGGGAGAGTAGGTCATTGCCAAGCTTTTAGTTACTTTGACTCGTAAGTTGAATTTTTTATAAGGAGAATAGAAATATTCTCCTTTTTTTTTGCCCATATTCTTTTTATTGCTTGAAAAATAAACTTCTTTTCTTATAACCTTCTTTTAGTGAAATGATGTATTTCACTGTCCTTAAGTTATTTAGTAATTTTGGTATCAATAATGCATAAGTTCCAGCGCGCTTACAAGCGGCGCCTAGCAGCCTAGGCAAATGTATTGAGATACTCCGTTATAGGGTATTTCTAGATTCTCATAGAGAACTAGTCCCTAAAAAGTTATTAAATAGTTTCATTGTTTTCTCCCTTGTTAACGGTCCTCAAACATACTGTACTCCGAGCTTTGTCTTTCGGAGATTATAAAGTCATATTTTTATCTATTTGACTGATTGTTGTTCAGATCTCATGAGATTTTTAAATTTTTCACATGAGATAAACGTGTAAGAACACCCGTTAATTTTATGTCTATGCCTATATATAATTTTACATCGGATAGCTACTTAGTATCTATCTCAGGACATTCTTCATTAGAAGAAAATGAAGAAAACCAAGATACAAATCAATCTCGAGTATATTTACTTGAGGATACACAACCCGCTAGGGATACAATCCCAGCTAATAGATCTTTAGTCTCCATATCTTTAGGTAGTTCTCCAGATTTAGAAAGTACTGATAGAGAAAGTGTGTACTTATTTATGCATGGTGGAAATAACTCCCCATCTAGAAATAGAAATAATGTTCCTATTTTTGAAGCTATTTATGAAAGTTCCACATCATCACCTATTCTTACACCATTAGTTGGGGTAGGGTATACAAATGGAAGTCAATCAGGATACTACGGAGCTCAAAATGAAACCTTGCATCTCAGTCAGCTGTTAGGGGGTAGAGAAGTTGTAGGTATCTATAATGATGGAGAAAGGCAATGCTCTTCATTTTTCTGTAGGAGAGATTCCCAAGAAGAGATGTCACAAATTTGTGAAGCGATTTTGGATACTTGGGAGAGTTTTTTTAATACTCATCCTCAAGGTAGTACTTTTATTCATTATTTCTTTGGAAATGGTGCTGAGTATGTCCAAGAGGCTATCCGTCATACAAGGCATGCTCGTAATATTGTTTTAGTAGGGATTTGTCCTTCACATTATCCTAACCACCCACGTTCCTTTTATTATCGGGTTGCTGGGGATTTATTTTCCTGTTTGGATTCTGAAGGATTTACTAGATCTGGAGTAACAACGCTCCCTTACTCTTCAGGAAGTTTAGGGATTTTCTGGGTGAATTTATACGATCCTACTTTTAACAATGCTATTGTAACGGCGTTCATGCAAACGGCAGGCATTAATTCCGTTTCTCAAAATTTCTCTGAGAATGATGTACCTGAGATTACAGAAATCTCTCCACTTAGTGATTCAAATGCCGTAGATCAAGATTCCGGAATTGTTGGTCATAGTATTCAAGGAGTAACTATTACACGTTCTGCGAGCCCTAATATATTTAGCAGAATACAAACTCTAATCAATATGCCTGAAACAGTTATGCAGATTGAAGAGACCGCTCTACCTCCAGAAAATTTTCTTGATAGGTTCGGTGAGGTTGTTACCAATATTCTTAGAATCTCAGATGCAGTATCTATTTTGTGGATTTTTCCTATTATTGATACGACTTTGAACGGTTCTTCATTAGCTGTGAGTATCATCTTTTTTGGTATTGATGGCGTGTGCAATGTATTTTTAATGTTAACAAATCCTCGTTCTAGAAGAGAAAGATACCGAAATACTCGTATAGCAGCTTTATGTTTTCGTGCTTTTGGTCCCATTGTCAATCTATATGACGTTATAAATAATGTTCGTATGGCGGCGCGCCCCACGATTACACAATGTACTGCGGCTCTATATGGTATAATCACTTTCTTTGGATGGACAATGCTCGGTAGAGATTTATTAGAGTATGCTCTTCCTAGATATCGCGATGCTTTATATACACGTTGTTTGAGATGGTTTGGAAATACTGTAGAAAATCCTGAGCAAACGCAAGTTCAGGATAGGAGAGAGAGAGTTATTATTGGTCGTGAGAATCTTGAGAATTACTATCGAATTACGGGAATTGTAAATACAGCAGTGTTTGGTGTTTTCTTGACCTTTTTAGGTGGAATGGCAACATTTGGAGGTTTAGAACTAGCGGAATCATGTCGGTATAATTCAACAACAAATACAACTATCGATATTATTCCAAATGATCATACAAATTTTTATGGAGGTTTCTCTAATGGCCGGGCTTATGCAATTAGTCAAGTTACGCATATGATATTTAGTTTCCTCGCCATGATGATCTATGTCACGTCATTAATTCGAGTGTTAAGATCTAATAACCGATAAAACATAGAAAATATCGATGGCGAAAAAACATATATCTAAAGACTAGCTTCCGAAATCATCGAGAACTATAGAAGATCGCTCTACACCGTAGTTATCGAGTAATTTTAAAATACTACTATTGTGTAGTGGTGGACCACATACATAATATAGATAGTCTTCAGGATTACTCAGTTTACTGAGTTGACCAAGCTCAAAAGCTCGGAATAGAAAATTCGTTTTCTCAGGATTGTTTTTATCCCAACCCGAGGCAATATCTTCAGGAAGAGGTTCTGATAATACTAAATGGTAATGGAAATTAGAAAAGTCTTTCTCTAATTTTTCATACTCTTCTTGATAGATGTTCTCTTTTAGAGAACGTGCTCCGTACCATAAGGTGATATCTCTTGTAGAGTGCTTGTCTAATAAGAGATCCAAGATATGACTTCTACCAAATGAAGAACCCGCACCACCGATTAAGAAAATTAAGGGGCGGTTGTTTTCTTTCATGAAGGATTCTCCGTAAGGACCAGAAACAGTAATCTTATCTCCAGGTTTCAATGAGAAAATATACGATGAGCATATTCCCCAAGGAATCTCAGGATTTGGAGTGTTGTTAATGAAAGGTGGTGTTGCAATACGGATATTGAATTTAATGATAGGGAGTTCTGCAGGATATGAAGCTAGAGAATATGCCTTATTTGCAGAATCCGATTCTATGAGACTGTTATCTATAGTTCGGTCAAATAAATTAAAATGTTCCCAATCACTATGGTATTCAGAAGCCATAGTTTGTTTCCAATCGGAAGTATTAGTTTTGTATGCAGGAACACTAATTTGTAGGTATCCCCCAGGTTTAAAGGGGATAGGGTGTTCAGGACTAACAGATACAACAAGTTCTTTTATGAATGTGGCAACGTTATCATTAGATACGACTGTACCTTCCCAAGAAGAAGCATGTAAATAACGTTCTTCTATTTCCAAACACATATCATGTTGAACTTTTGTTTGGCAGGAAAGACGCCAGCCTTGTTCTAGCTGCTGCTTAGAAAAAGTAGCACGATCTGTTTCTAGAGGCTGGTCAGCGTCTTTTACAATTTTTACCTTACACTGTTTACAAGTTGCCTTACCTCCGCATGGAGAAGGTATAGGAATACCTGAATCTAATAGAGAAGACAAGAGAGTGTGACCACTATCTACTGTTTTTGTAAGAGAGTCATCATTATTGATTTTTAGCTTGCAAGGATGAACTTTAACTAGAAATTTGCGGGAAATAAGAATGATCCCAGACAGTATCAAACCTATAACACAAAATACTAAACTAGCAATGCTGATGAAATATAGGCCTGAAAGCCAAGTCATGATCCTAAAAATCCTCGACTTCTTTGAATAGCTTATGGTGTCAAGTTATAACTTGGCTTATAAAAAATCAATGTAGATCTCTCTAATAACGCAGAAAGTAAACGTCTATATCTTAAAGCTTATGCTTTAGTTCCATCAGGTTTCAAAATTTCAGAGATCGCTGCTTTTAATATCTCAATCTTTCCGGAGGTAATAGTAAGAATTACGGTATGCTCTCGGATCTCATCAATAGTTCCTAGAATTCCCATAGCAGTAACTTTATCGCCTTTCGCAAGTTCGTTTTTGCGTTTTTCCATAGCTTTTCTACGTTTCTGTTCAGGGCGCCATAAAATGAAGTAAAAGAACAAAATGGCAATGCCTAGCATTACAGCGGGCTGGGCAAAAGTACTTTTTACTGGAGTACCGTCTTCATCTGCTAGGAGAGCTGACGAACTCAAAAGAAATAAAAAACACATGAATAAACGAGATAACATTAAACCACCTTTACTTCGGTTATTTCAGGGAAAGGTTAACACAATAGGAAGCGTACGTTCAATGCTTTTCCTAGAGGTTATCCTCTCTTTCTAATAAAATAATATTTTCTAAGTGCGGAGAATGAGGAAATTGATCCAAGGGTTGAACTTTTTTAATACAATAACCTGCAGAAATTAAACTACAACATTCCTCAAACTGTATTTTAGGATTGCATGATATGTAAATAATTTTTTTAGGGAAAATTCTTAGAAGGTATTTAAGAACCTTATTTTGCATTCCACAACGAGGAGGATCAATAACAACCACATCAGGAGGAGGGCTATCTTGATGTCGTCTACAGAAAGTTTTTACATCTTCTAGATGCACTTCGATGAGATTTTCTTTTTTATTTATTAAGATATTTTCTTTTGCGGAATCTATAGCGTCCGGGACGATTTCTACTCCTATGACTTTTTTTACATAGGTAGAGAGCATGATACCTATAGTTCCTGCACCACAATAGAGATCGAGTAGTGTTTCAGATCCCTGAGGGTTCATAAACTCTTTAGCGATTTCTATAATTTTTGCTCCTTGAAGGCTTTGAGGTTGAAAAAAGCTTCTAGGACGCACGTGAAACACTCCAGAATTTCCATCTTTAGGTAGTGTTAATGTTTGTTCAATAAATAGTTTCCCGTGAAGTAAGTGAGAACGGAAATATGTTGGAGCATTTTTTGCGCTGACTTTTTCTTCCCAAACAATAGAGGCAATAGGGAGAGTAGAATGTATAAGAGTATTTTTCCATTCCTCAATAACCCTTTTATCAACAGCATATTCTTCTCTTGCGGAGGTTGTTAGAATAACCATGAGTGCCTGTTTTGGATTTCCAATACGCACAGTAAGAGTACAGAGAGATCCCTTGTTAAAAGGAGGATAGTAAGCTGTAAGTTCAGGATGATTATCCCACCAAGTGCGTGTAAGATCTAGGATATCCATAGCATGTTCATGAATCATGAGACATTCTGTAATAGGAACGCCTTGTTTAGGTTTTGTAGGCGTAATAAATCCTAAACTTTTCTTCCCATCACTTGTCTGAAAAAAGGAGAACTCCATTTTATTTCTCCCTCGCAATATTGGATCACAAGGAATCACAGGAAGAATTTCTGAAGGAGGGAAGATAGGAGCGAAGAGTTCGTGTAAGATAAGTTCTTTAGCTTTTAAAGAATCAGCATAGGCAGACTGAGGTGAGGAACATCCCCCACAAGTGCCTAGGTGTTTACAGTTCATTATTGTAGGCATGGCCCACCTTTATAAAGACTTCTATTTTAGCATGCAGCTTTGTGTGAAACTCATCACATACCTGCAGTGATGTAATAGAAATATGATATTTTGCAGATAAAAATTACTGCAGAATTTTATCATAAGGATGGTTTCTGGGGATAATCTTTTGAAGGTAAGGTAAGGGAGAAAAAAAGAGGGCCAATCATAAAATATAATTACCCTCTAAAAACCAAGACAAGGAAAAAATTATTTTCTTAGGGAGCGAGATCTAGAGCTTTTTTTGGCCTTTGCTTTAGCTGGAGTCTTTTTTGCAGGAGCTTTTGCTTTTACTTTAGGGGCTGCTTTAGCTTTTACTTTTGGTTTGGCTTTAGCTTTTACTTTTGCTTTAGGCTTAGGTGCAGATTTTGCAGGCTTTTTAGCAGCAGCAACTTTTTTAGCTTTTGCTGCAGGCTTGCGTTTCATTAAGCCAGACTTTTCAGCTTTGATCGATTCTTTTCTATACAGCTTAGCAATTTTTTCTAATTTGATAGAGTCAGTACGTACTCGCTGAGCTGCTGCTTTATTTCCTCTTTCGGCTTTGTCTAAGTCATGTTGGATACTTTCCAACAGATCTTTCATTTTTTTTGCCGTATCTTTTAGCGCCATGAAAAGCGTCCTCTAGTTGTTGTTTTAAACTATTTTTACTTGTTTTAATTTTTAATTAGTTTGTTTGTTCAAATTCATGCAACAATTTTTTTAGAGAAAAGAAAATAGAGAATCGTTTTTACTTTTTTTAGTTTTTCATACTTCTTTGTTTGTCAGTAAGTTAGTTGACGCAAGATCGAGATCGTTTTTTTAAAAGAAGTAAACTTTTGATTTTCATTAATGAGTTTTTTTTATTTTTTTTAGGTGGTATTGAGGTTCTGTCACTATTTAATTTATAACAAAATTTCAAAAAGAACTTTCTTTTTTAGTAATAGTGTCTTCTCCTATACTTTTGGTTTGCATATAGTTTGTTTTTTTGAACTATTGTGATTTTTTTACAATTCCTGCCAGTACTATGGTAGAGAGATATCTATCATGAAAGTATATCTTCGCGCATTAATATGCGTTTTTCAATTTTATTTAATTATGAGTGTAAGTGTTGTTGGTGCAGCTCCAACGCAACAATTATCTTTTGGCCACTATTGTGCGGATGTACATACAACATTGAAATCGGGAACTGCTTGTGATGAAGTTTTCGCAGCATTTGTAGAGCGTATAATTTCTGAAAAAACAGTGTTGTCTCCTAGAGATTGGGAGACTGTAGCATCATTAACGCGTCAATATGTACAGGTGAAGATCAAACAAGACGATAGATCTACAAGTAAAGATATAATAAGAAAATTATTATCCGTAGTGACGATTCCTCCTCATATTAGGTCTGAAATACGTCTTGCTTGGCAGAGATTGAATCCTGATAGCGTTTCTTTGAAGAATTTGATAACGCAATTCCATAATATTGGCGGTAACAGAGAAACTTTAGAAGATAATCTTCTTCTTCAGCTCTATAGTATGACTTTACATAGTAGTTACGAGGATCGTAAACAAGAGATCCTCGTAATGAAAGCCCGGGGAGATTACGACGAAGCTTTAAGATTATGTGAGAAACTTTCTTATAGTGTTGAAGAGGGTACGTGCAGTCCCCATCCTGATGTTGTTGATATAGAGAAGATTTTTTTAAGGAAAATAGTTTTAGGGTTAAAAATTGAAAAAACCCGAGAGGCCAAAACGTCTTGTGAATCTTTACTATTGCCTTATTGTCAGGCTGAACGAGACTACGCACGAGCTATTGATAAATTGATGTTGAGAATAGCTCAGGGAGAAGTACAACGAGCTCATGAAGTTGATGTACTTCTTCTCGCCCATGCCTTGTATACGCTTCCATGGAATCAAGAAGAGGGCATTCGTGAATTAGAAGTTCTTATAGATCATGGAAACTATTTACAATCGACATTACTTTATTATGGCTACTTTTCATTACTAGAGATTTATCATCAGCTCAAAAATCTCCCTGCCATGCAGAGGCTATTAATTGCTGGGGAATCTGTATTTGTTTTGGAACATGCTTACTTCCCAGAGTATAGTTTTTTCTTAGGTTGCTATAGCTATGAGAAACAGGATTTCATAAAATCTCGGGAAATTTTCTTATCCACTTTAGATTATGCTTCTAGATTAGGAGTGACTTTAGCTCGAGTATATGAATACTTAGGCTGTATTTCTTGCCGAGAACAAAAGTATGATGCCGCTGAGGATTTTTTCCTTAGGGCTTATAAAAGTTGGAGTCGTGAAGAGGCAGGTTTGGGATTATTTCTTACTTATGCTCTTCAAAAAAAAATCAATTCTTGTAAAGAGTTCATCTCCAAATCTCATTTCTCATTTTTACATCGTAAAATTCTAAAATCCCTGGATGCATTGTTTGTAAAGAAAGATCACGGATCTTCATCTTATGTTGTTAAGGTATGTGAGTCGCTTAGTGGTAATGGTAGGATATCTCTTGAGGATCTCTATCATTATTTTATCTATGACATGATAAAGCGTTATGAGATTCATAATGATAGTCCTATACTTTCTCTTATTGATTCACAAATCGACCTAACTGAACAAGAATATTTAGAAAAAACTAAAGAGAAAGCAGGAGATCTTGAATATAGTAGAGCTTTAACTTTGTGGTTAGCATTTCGTCGTGGGGAACTGTCCAAAGAAGTATCTCCTACCATTGAGATAGGCTCATCTGCAGCTTTAGAAGATCTCGCAAAATGTTGTTTTTCTTCCCTATATTATAAAAATGTACAATCTAGTGCGTCGCTAACACACATTTTTTCTCAAGAGCGTTCTTCGCTACAATCTACTGTTAGGTTGGTTTGGGCATTGACACGAAAATCTAGTAAGAATCTTGATCTCTATTGTGATCATTTAAATCTTCGTTTGTATGGGGATCGGTTGTATCTTCTTGCTTATGATATTGAAGACTATCTCTCTGGGAAAGAGGCTGCCTTATCCCATCTATCTTGTTTTCAAGAACTCTTCCCTCATTCTTCGTTATTATCTTTGGCATACTATCTTCAAGGGTATGCGGAATCTTCAATGATTAGGAAAATTAGTTGGTTTATAAAAGCTTTGAATGAGTTTTCAGAGGTCACTTTATCTGGAGAAAATGCAAAAGCTTGGACATATATATACTATACTTTGAAGTTAGATCTTGCTGATGCTTATCTTGCGTTTGGAAATACTTCACGGGCCATTGAAATTTTTGAAGAGATAAAAGGGGATTGGCAAACGCCTAATCATCCACAGGTGACTCTTATTGAAGAAATCACTAATCGTGTAACTATGGAAATGCGTTGGGTATCAGGACTCGCTTGCGCTTATGAGAGACTTAATGAAACAGAGAAGTTAGCCCAGCATCTCCTAGATCATATTGAAAAAAGATTACTCGAAATGTCTTCGCGAAGGGAATATTTCGGAAAGATGCTAACCACAACACTTTCTCTTTGTGAGCGTTTCCTTCCTTTAGATGGCGGCGACGGCATGATAGGCTGAAGCCACGCACCTATTTAAACCTGGCCCCGAAAAATTCTGCCCTACAATTTTTAAATTATGAGGAATAGAAGGAAGTATCTGATTTTTCATTTTTAAAAACCCTACACAATGTTGAGGTAGGCCTTCTTCCGGGGAGAATAATGAAAATACATCGGGTTTTGTGGAAATTCCCAGATATTCAGAAATCGCTGCTAAAGAAAAAGCATAAGCTTCTTCGTCATGCCAGCGATTTTCTAATAATAATGAGATAATCGTTTTCCCAGGTATCTGTTGGGGAAAGACTTCAGTGTTATAGACAATACCAAGTAAGGGAGGTTCATCAGCAAAAAGCATTCCATAACCTTTCGGGATAGAAGGAGTATCCCTATCCCAACCTAAGGTCACACAGGAAAGATCCCAATGGAGTATTTTATTAGCAAGATGCTTCATCCCAGGAATATCAATAAGGGAAGGTAATACAGTTGTAGGCCCTGTATAAATTGCTAAATCTGCTGAGAATGTTTCGTTTGTTGTTGATACCACAACTTCGGAGGGGAAACAGTCTATTTTTGTTACAGGTGAAGAAAATCTCCATGTGGCTGGGATTTTCCTTACTAAAGTATCAATGAGAATACCTAAATTTGGACGCAGTGAAGCAAGATAAGGAGCGTTTTTATTTTTTTTCTTCAAAGATTCTTTTAGATAACTACGTAATATCGATCCTGTTTTTGCTTCGCGTTGAGAAAGAGTTGGAAAAGCCATATGCGCAGAAAGTACATCACTATGCCCTGCACGAATTGCTGTAACAACGGGATTTAACACATTATGAATAAGATTTGTTGTACTATGACGACGTAAAAAATCATAAACAGAACTATCTTTTGTGTATCGGGGAGCAAAGAGATCTTTGATCATGGCAAAGGGTAAGCCTTCTTTTATCAATGTCCATGGGGAGACTTTACGAGTTTTCCCTTTGTAGCGGATAAAACGTTTTTTCGCTGTTTTATCACTAGCTATGAGGAAATCTTGTAATTCTAAATCATGGATTAATCCAAGGGTATATTCTCCCTCACCACGCACTAGAAAACCTTTAGGTCCGAGATCTAGGGGAAAATCTTTTTGATGATCTGTATAGATAAGCCCTCCGGGACGATCTGTCTTATCTATAATTATCAGTTCGCTATTAGGGAATTTTCTATGTAACCACCATGCTGTGGCTAATCCTGAAATTCCTGCTCCTATAACAATGACTTTTTTCATATAGATCTTGAAAACCTAGGGCTTGAAGAAACAGTTTTTAGAAAATAAGCATCAAAAGCTGTAGCAATTACTCGTACAAACAGCTCTCCTAATGGGGTTACGGTAAGAAAAGAAGAGCTATTTTGGATTAACCCTGTTGTTGCCATACCGTCTACACGTTCTTGACTTTCGGAAAAATAATCGTCAAAACGATAGCCGAAAAGATCAGAGAATTCTTCTTTAGATACAGAAAATGTACACATGAGCTTATGGATTACCCATTTTCTTATTCTATCATCTTCTGAAAGAATCTTACTTTTAATTGTCGCTAAAGATCCTGAAAGAATGGTTTCGTGGTACGATTCTAGAGTTTTTGCATTTTGTAAATATATACCACGGATAAAACTTGTTGATGTCATTCCTAGTCCTATAAGATCTTCTTCTGGAGGTAAGGAATATCCTTGGAAATTGCGAATCAGAGTTTTATTTTTAAAAGCTATGCTTAGAGGATCTTCGGGTAGGGAAAAATGGTCTAAACCGATTGCCTGATATCCCGACTTTGTTAATGTATGTCGTGCATAAGAATATATAGCGAACTTTTCCTCCATAGAAGGCATATCACTTTCTTTCATAGCTTTTTGATGCGGCTTTATCCAAGGAACAGAAGCAAATGAAAACAAGGCTAAGCGATCAGGACGCATCTGTAAAATATCAGCAATTGTTTGTGTAAATGTTACTTTCGTTTGCTTAGGAAGACCATAAATCAAATCTATATTTATACTCTCAAAACCTAACCCACGAAATTTCTCATAAGCATAAAGAGATTCTTCATGACTTTGACGACGTCGTACGGCTTCTTGAACAGCAGCTTGCGTATCTTGAACTCCTAAGCTTACACGATTAAATCCTAGTGATTGGATAAACTCAGCTTTTTCACTATCGTTCCTTAAAGAACGAGGATCGAATTCAATAGCAATTTCTTCGACTTCAGAAAGATCAAATAAACGATGGATATGGAAGAATAACTTTTCAAATAGCGCTCTAGATAATCGGCTTGGGGTTCCTCCTCCAAAATGAATTCGTGAAGTTTTCCGTTTCCCTCCTAAAAGAGTATTCACAAGCTCCATTTCTTTAATAAGAGTAGAGATATAGTCTTCTACGATATCTTCGCGACGGTTGATGATTACAGAACATCCGCAATACAGACACATAGACTGACAGAAAGGAATATGGAAATATAGTGATAGGGGACGGTCATCTTCTCGGAGGCGTTCAAAAGCAAGATATGCGGGATTAGCATCGGATGATTTCCATTCTAGAGCTGTTGGGTAGCTTGTATATCTCGGTGCAGGTTGATGAAGACCTTCTAAGAAGTTGAAATTGACGTTAAACATAATACCGCAGCTTTGACGTTTTCTAAAGGAGTTTCAGGGAGAATGCCATGCCCTGAATTGAAAATATAGTTAGGTTGATATTTCAAAGTGGTAAGGTACTTTTCAAGATGAGCGAGAAACTGATCTTGAGGAAGTAGAAATAGTGCAGGATCAATATTTCCTTGTAAAGATCCTGGCTGTGCGACTGTTTTATAAATCTTGTTAAGATTTACGTGATAGTCAGGGTGTAGTGTATCTGCACCTGTAGAATAGAGATCTAAAAAGTTCTCATCGAAACAGCGACAAAATAAACTTATAGGGGAGGAGACGTGTTGCTTTAATTGAGAAATAAGTTGTGTATTTGGTGTTGTCACATAACGAGAAAATAATTCTGAGGGTAAACGTAAACTTGAAGATTCAAATAATTGAATTGCTGAAGCTCCAGCATGAATTTGTTCTTTAAGATAAATAATTGTTCCCTCTGTTAATTTCTTAAGCAAGGCATCGAACTTTTCAGGATGTTGATAAAGAAATGCCATCGTTTTCGGGAAATCTTTAGAAGCTCCACCATCTAAAAGATAGCTTGCCATAGTGAAAGGAGACGCTGCGAAAGCGATTAAAGGGACTGTTAAACGTTTCACAAGTTTTCTGATTGCTTCGAGAAGGTAGGAAAATGTCTCTTGAGGATCTTTTGTGAAAATCAATTCTTGATTAGGAAAAAAGGAGATTTGTGGTCCGGGAGCAAAATCGTAGGAGATATTAAAACCATCTAATAGTGAAAGAATATCAGCAAAGAGAATCGCTGCATCTACTTTTAATAAACTCGGTCCTAAAAGAGTTGCTTCAGTAATGGCTTCCGTACTGTGGAAAAAAGCTTTCAATGTTTGAGAGCCTTTGAGCTCTTTATATTGAGGCATGTATCTTCCTACCTGCCGTAAAAACCATACAGGTGGGCGTGTAGTTTTCGGTTTTATAACATCGTAAAATCCTGACATAACGCCTCCTTAATGAGGGGTTTTTAGAGGAAAAGCTTTCTCTATGGATTCTAAAACTTCAGATATTAGCAACTCTGGAGTTGGAGATAAAGAATATGGTAATGTTTTCTTTATTTGCTCTGTTTTTCCATGACATTGTTGAATATACAAAGCATTTCCCGTGCCTTTAATGCTAGAGATGTTGTGCTGTAGAGCAAACAGGCGTACTTGAGCTAGGGCAAATAACCATAGAACCTCTTCAGGAATAGGGCCAAAGCGATCTCTCATCTCTTCTTTTATTAGTTCAAGTTGTTCAGTATCTTCAGCACTACCTATTTTCTGATAGAATTCTATACGCATAGACGCTAGATCAATATAGGTATCAGGAATACGTGATTTGTAAGGGAACTCTATCTTTACGTCGTCGTTAAATAACAAGGGAGAAGTATTATTTTTTAATGCGGCGACTGTCTTTTTCAATAGTTTACAGTAGAGATTGAATCCAATTGCACTTATGTGACCTGATTGGTCTGTTCCTAAGATATTCCCCGCTCCACGAATTTCTAAATCATGAAGGGCGATTTTCATCCCACCACCGTATTCTTGTTTATTCAAAGCTTCTAAACGTTTTGTAGCTGGACCTGACAATCTATCTAAATGAGAAACTAGGAAATAACAATAGGCTTTTCTGTTCCATCTTCCTACTCTACCCTTCATTTGATAAAGATCTGCCATACCAAACTTATCTGCTTGATCTACTAAAATAGTATTAGCATTCGGAATATCAATACCATTTTCTATCAGTGCTGTTGCTACAAGAACGTTAATCTCTTGATTTTTAAATTTATGGAAAATAGAGGCTAGTTCATCTGATGACATTTGCCCATGAGCAACAGCAATGCGTGCTTCAGGAACTAATGTTCGTATTGTATTTCCTAATCTAAAAATACTCTCAATACGGTTATGAATCACATAAGCTTGACCACCACGAAGTAATTCATGACGTAAGGCTGCGGATAATGTCTCCTCATTGTGCTCTAAAACAAATGTAGAGACGGGAAGCCTATCCAACGGAGGCATAGTGATTAAAGAAAGGTCACGAGCTCCTGATAAAGACATATACAATGTTCTAGGAATCGGTGTGGCAGATACTGTCAGACAATCTACAGTAGGATAACGTTCTTTTAGAAAGTCTTTGACCTTAACGCCAAAACGTTGTTCCTCATCAATGATTAATAAACCAGGATTTTTAAATTCTAAGTTTTTATTTATTAACTTATGCGTTCCAATTAGGATATCAATATCGCCTTTAGCAGTATCCTCAAAGATCTTTTTCATCGTTTTCTTTTCAGAAAATCGTGAAAGAACAGCAATGTTTATTGGTAATCCTGCCATTCGTTGTGAAAAAGTCTCATAATGTTGGTTCGCTAGAATTGTTGTGGGAACCATAACAATAACTTGCCGATGGCCATCACAAACAGCTTTCACAGCAGCACGCATGATGACTTCTGTCTTTCCAAATCCTGCATCACCACAAATTAATCGATCCATCAGCTTATCTGACATCATGTCAGAATAAATTTGCTCAATAGCTTTTAACTGATCGGGAGTTTCCTCATAAGGGAAGTTTTCTGCAAATTTAATTACCTCTTCTCCATGGGGAGGATAAATAAACGAAGGAATAGTAGAACGTTGTGCTTCGAGCTGAAGAAGTTTTTCAGCATAAAGCACAAGGGATTTTTCAGAGAGATCTCGAGATCTCTTCCATTTAGAACCATTAAGGTTGTGAAGATCAGGAGCTTTTTCAGATGCCCCTACATAACGTGAAATTAGATAAGCTTGATCAGAGGGTACATACAGCCTAGCCTTATCAGCATATTCAAGAACCAGATAATCGGTCTCAATATTTAAATGATTAGGTTTCTTTTCCATTCCGATAAACTTACCAATACCATTGTGAAGGTGCACAACAGTCTCTCCAGGAACAGGAACGAAAACTTCTTCGGTAGTTATAGAAAAATAATTTCTCTGTTTTTGCCTTCTCAATATTTTTGTGGAGGCAAATTCCGAAAGGGAAATCGCTGCAAATTTTTCTTCAACAAGTGCAAAACTTGAAGAGAGATTTCCAGGTCTTTCGTGAATGTATATAGAATTTTCTGCTAGTGTTTCTACTAAAGCACGGGCTTCTTTTAAAGATTTCGCTTTTGTATTGTAGATTGCTACGTTAAAAGGTTGGCCTTTATTAGGAACATATTCTTGAAGTTTTTGTAGAAAACCCAGAAGAGGATTTTCTTGCTCGTCGATAGTCTCATTAGGATATACAAATGGAGCAACAAGTCGTGAAGCTTTTACATCACGATGAAAGACTTCGATATTTACTTCATTATTTTTAAGAGCATGGACATTAGGGAAACTTTTCTCTTCAAAGAAAATTGTAGGGGATTGAAAAGCACGCTCACATAAATCTGTAACTGATAAAAAACGGTTAGGTAGTGAGGACAATGTTCCTGAAATTTCAGAAAAGTCATCTTCTAACATTGTTAGATTGTCAAAGATAAATACTGGGGGTGTGTTAAAATAATCTAGCAAGCAATGTGATAATACTTCTTTCCCTGAATCTTTTGTTGCTGGAGATATCGAAAGCTTAGAAACTTTTCCTGTTGAGAGTTGATCAGAAGGATTAAAAGGACGTATTGAGATGATCTTTTCTCCCCAAAATTCTATTCGGAAAGGTTCTTGAGAAGATAAAGGAAAGATGTCAATGATCCCCCCACGATAAGCAAACTCACCTTTATCACTAGCAAGAGTTTCATGACGATATCCTAAGTCTTTACATAGATCGATCATCATTTCGGGATCTAGCATATCCCCAACTTGAATATCTAGATGTTGATGCGCGGTATCTTTTGGTGAGCGTGTTTTCTCTAATAAAGCTTTTAATGTGGTTACACAAAATAAAGGAACTTTCTTTTCATATAATTCATAAAGAATCTTATCACGTTTACCAACAGCATCAATATTGACCAACTTTGGAGATAGATCAATTTCTGATGAGGGAAACTCAACAGGAGAAAATCCTAAAAATGAAGAGAGATCTTCAAAGAGATCGTCAATACGGGAGCGTGTAGTAATCATTACCACAGACTCGTTCCTCTCACGGAAAAACTTAGCAGCTAAGAATCCGCGAGCTCCAGGACGGATATTTTCTATTAGTAATGGAATAGAGGCGTTAGTTATTTCAGATAAGATAGGTAAGTTTAAATTAACTGGGTCGAAATCCATTGCCATAAAGTATTATTTAATGCGTCTGCTTGTGGGAGATTATCGGCACTACCTTGTGCAAATATATCTTTTCCTCCCCAACGACCACCACAGGGTGTGAGTAATATTTTTAAAAGATCTTTGGCTTGTAGTCCTTGTTTAACAAGATCATCAGAAACTCGAGAAAAAATGATGTATTTTCCGTTTTTCTGAGTTGTCCATAAGGAAATCAAGCGTGAGGGTATTTTTTGATGTAAGCAGTTAGCATATTGTTGTAGACGATGACTTTCTGATTCGGGTAGGTGATGAATCAAATAGGAAACGTCTTCAACCTGCTGACAACGATCAATAAGCTTATCCAATAGAGAATTGATAAGCTTGTTCTCTAATTCAGAGATCTGTTTTGCTTGTTCTTTTTTCTCTTCTAAAACGTTCTGTAGTTTGTTCAGAATTTGATCTCGAGGAGATTGTAAAATAAGAGCAATTTCATTGAGATTTTCATTGTCTTGATGCGCTAGAACCTCAGCTTCTTTACCAGTTACAGCTTCTATACGGCGTATCCCTGTAGCTACAGCATGTTCTTTAAGGATACGAAAATAACCAAGATCTCCTGTAAATTCTGCATGAGTGCCACCACAAAGTTCATGAGAAAAGCCTGCTGAGACTACGCGAACAATATCACTATACTTATCTCCAAAAAATTGTTTAATTTCTTTAGAATTTATAACATCGGAATACATAGCTTCACGAGTTTCCACACGATGATTTTCTCGAATCTTTTCATTAACTAAAATCTCGATAGAAGCTAAATCTTCAGGAGCAATAGCTTTTGGGTGAGTGAAATCTAAACGAATTTTTGAATCATCAACATAAGAACCTGCTTGGCGAACATGATCACCAAGAGTCATTTCTAAAGCTTTATGTAGAAGATGACAGCCTGTATGATTATTACAAATTTTCTTTCTACGTATGCAATTCACTTGTGCTGTTATTGCTTGTGCTTGAGAAAGTTGTCCTTGGGAAACTTCTCCATGATGGATAATCATCCCTGCTTTTGGAGATGTCGTATGACTAACAATGAATGTCCCATCAGAACAGAATATCTCTCCAGAATCTCCAATTTGTCCACCTTTTTCTGAATAGAAAGGAGTGACTTTTAAAATTAAAGCACCCTTGTCTTTCTCTTTAAGTGAGGATACTTGTTTACCATCACTGATTATTGCTTCAATAAATGTATCGCAAGATAGATCGTTATAACCGATGAATTCTGAATTTTCTTCTAGAGATAGCGTATCATAAATTGCATCTATAGAACTGTGGGATTTAGCAATATTCTTTCTAGAACGTTCTTTAGCTTCTTCCTCTAACTGATAAAAAGTCGCCATATCTACAGAGAAATCGTAATCTTTAGCTAATAATGCGATTTCATCAAGAGGTAATCCGTAAGTATCTTTTAATTTGAAAGCATCCTCCCCAGAAATAATTGAGGACGATGATGAAGACTTAAGTACCTGTTGGAGTAAGTTTCCACCACGATGAAGAGATTTGAAATAATTCTCTTCTTCTATAGTCATAACTTCTTGAATTTGAGATAAAGATAGACGCAATTCAGGATAAGCCTCTCCCATAGCATCAACTAAAGAAGGGACAATTTCCGCTAAGAAAGGTTTAGTAAATCCTAAACGTTTTCCGTAGTTTACAGATCTTCGTAAAATTTTTCTTAATACGTAACCACGTTCTGTATTTCCAGGGAGCAAACCATCAGCAATAGCAAAAGATAATGAGCGCGTATGATCAGCAATAACTCTAAAAGCAGCACCTAGAGCCTCATTTGCGTCATAAGTTTTTCCCGATAGTTCTTCTGTTTTGGAGATCAGGAGACGCAGAACATCAGCTTCAAATACTGTATCTGTTCCAGAAATGATAGAAACTAAGCGTTCTAAACCCGCACCTGTATCGACATGTTTGCTAGGTAAAGCTAATAAAGAACCTTCTGCTGTGCGATTGAATTCCATGAAGACAAGATTCCAGTATTCTAAAAAGCGTTCACCTTCAGTATCTTCCAAAGGGGAGGCAGCTTTACCAAATTTTTCTCCACGATCGAAGAGAAGTTCAGAACAGTATCCACAAGGACCGGTTTCTGCCATACTCCAGAAGTTATCTTTATCAGTTAACCTGAAAATACGCTCGGAGGGGAGATGCTTTTCCCAGAGAGCAAAAGCTTCATCGTCTTTTTCATGAACAGTTGCATAAATAAGATCAGGGTCAAAATTAAAAACAGATAGAGAAACTTCCCAGGCAAAAGCAATTGCTTGCTCTTTAAAGTAATCACCGAAGGAGAAATTTCCTAACATTTCAAAAAAAGTAAGGTGGCGAGATGTATGTCCAACATTATCGAGATCATTATGCTTGCCTCCAGCGCGAATACATTTTTGAGAAGTTGTGGCTCGAGAATAACTCACAGTTTCTTTGTTTAAAAAAATGTCCTTAAATTGGTTCATTCCTGCGTTGGTAAAAAGAATGGAGGGGTCGTTGTGGGGGAAAACGGGAGAGGAGGGAACAATAGTGTGGTGGCGATTAGCGTAAAATTTTAAAAAATTAGATCGAAGAGTGTTACTTAACATAAGAAATGACTTTGCAATGTCAAAATGTTGAACTTGCCGTAATTATATGGGAGAGATTCATTTTAGTCTCTAATACTGTCCCAAGAAAGAATCTTTTTATCCCAACATAGAAAAATATCCCATGTAGTTGAGAGAAGCTGATGATGAAGTAAACATATAGTAGTTAGGAAACCCTGTATGAATTGAGTAGTCTTGCTTTTTGGTAATGTATGCCCTATAATTTTGATCTTTGTATTCTTGTGAAGTACTTTTAGGTCTGACAAATGGTGAACAGAGAAGTCGATGTAGATATCTTGGAAAAGATCTCAGGAACTCTTAAACAGTTAAGTATAGAGATTATTCAAAAAGCTGGTTCTGGTCATCCGGGATTACCTTTAGGTTGTGCGGAACTTGCCGCGTACCTGTACAGTTATGTTTTGAGACATAATCCAAAAGATCCTTTATGGATTGATAGAGACCGGTTTGTTTTATCGGCAGGACATGGTTCAGCTTTGTTGTATGCTTGCCTTCATCTTGCTGGATATGATGTCTCCTTAGAAGATCTTCAACAATTTCGTCAATTACATTCACGGACTCCTGGTCATCCAGAATTTGGAGAAACGGAGGGTGTTGAAGCCACCACAGGACCTCTGGGTCAGGGTTTAGGCAATGCTGTAGGTATGGCTTTGTCTATGAAAATGCTTCAAGTTCGTTTTAATCGACCTGATTATGAAATTTTTAATAGCAAGGTATATTGTCTAGCTGGTGATGGATGTATGATGGAAGGCGTTAGCCATGAAGTCTGCAGTCTGGCAGGGACTTTAGGTTTGGATAACCTTGTAGTTATATATGACTACAATAATATTGTTTTAGATGGCTTCTTAGGGGAAGTAAGTTCAGAAGATGTTAAAAAGCGTTTTGAATCTTACGGATGGAAAGTTTATGAATTTGATGGATATGATTTTTCTGCTATTCATGAAGCGTTTGTAAAAATTAAACAATCACAGCAACGTCCTGTATTGATAGTAGCGCATACGGTTATCGGTCATGGTTCCCCTAAAGAAGGGAGTCATAAAGCACATGGTTCTCCTTTAGGAGAAGCTGGGGTAGAGCAGACGAAACGTTTCTGGCATCTTCCTGAAGAGAAATTCTTCATTTCTCCTGTGGTGAGATCTTTCTTCTCTAGCAAATTACAAGAGGATCGCAAGGTTCAGGAAGAATGGCAGGATGATTTTCGTGTTTGGTCACGTCAATTCCCTGATTTGCATCAAGAGTTTCTTTCATTAAAGGCTCCGATATCTTCAGAGAAATTAGAAACAATACTAGAAGGTGTAGAGATGCCGGAAGCTATAGCCGGGCGAGCTGCATCTAATAAGATAATTCAAGATTTAGCTAAGAATATTCCTTCACTTATTGGAGGATCTGCAGATCTATCAAGTTCGGATGGAACATGGATAGCAGATGCTAAAGATATTAATAGTCATGATTTTTCCGGTAGGAACATTAAATATGGTGTTCGAGAGTTTGGTATGGGAACCATTATGAATGGCTTAGCCTACTCTCAGATATTTCGACCTTTTGGAGGAACTTTCTTAGTATTCTCCGATTATTTAAGAAATGCTATTCGTTTAGCAGCATTAGCGAAATTACCTGTCATTTATCAATTTACTCATGACTCTATTTTTGTGGGTGAGGATGGTCCTACACATCAGCCTATTGAACAGATCATGTCATTAAGAGCAATTCCAGGTTTGCAAGTTATCCGTCCCGGAGATGCTAATGAAGTAAAGGGAGCTTGGCACGCAGCACTGCGTTATCTTGGTCCCACAGCTTTAATTCTTTCTCGGCAGAATTTGCCTACATTAGCACAAACGGATAGACCATTTAAAGAGGGTGTAGGCCGTGGAGCTTACATTGTTTTAAAAGAGACTCAAGGCAAGCCAGACTATACTTTATTTGCTACAGGATCAGAATTACATTTAGCTTTGGCTGTAGCTCAGGAGTTAATCTACTTAGATAAGAAAGTTCGTGTAATTTCCTTCCCTTGTTGGGAATTATTTGAACAACAAGATTTCGAATATCGAGAGAGTGTAACTGGTGGTGATTTAGGCTTGCGTGTATCTATAGAAGCGGGATCTGCATTGGGTTGGTATAAATATATCGGTTCCAATGGTTTGGCTATCGCTATGGATAGGTTTGGCTATTCAGGAGCTCCCGCCGATGTAGCGGAAGCTTGTGGATTTACTTCAGATTGCATTTTACAGAGAATACTTTCTCAATAATCACTATCTGAAATCCCAGAATCTTTAGGCATAGTATCGTCAGCCTCTCCTAGTTCCATATGTGGTAAGCCCTTATTGGCTTTTATAGGACGGTTTTTCAATACTGTGTCTAGTTTTGTGATGACATCGATTCCCGTAGTGATGTGATCCTGAGTATAAGTCTTTAATACAAAGTTGCCACTTTCCTTGGTTTTTATTCCGTCTTTTCTTAATGGCAAGTCTGAAATGAGTAACAAAGCTCCCATAGGAAGGTTTCTTCTATAACCCGCAGAGAATAAAGTAGCACATTCCATTTCTATAGTTTGCGCTTTATTTTCATAAAGTTTCTTTCGGAATTCTTTATTAAACTCCCAAAAACGGATGTTTGTGGTGTGAGTAATTCCAATATGGTAACTCGATTTTTTCTCTTCTAATATTTCTGTAATAGTTTTTTGAACCATAAAATTCGCTAGAGCAGGAACCTCGGGAGGAAAATAAACATCAGAAGTTCCCTCTCCTCGGATACTGGCTATGGGAACAAAATAATCCCCGACTTGATAATGTGAACGTAGACCCCCACACATGCCAAGCATAACGGCAGCTTTTACATTAGGAAGAAAGGAACAAAGGTCTACAGTCAAAGCTGCTCCGGGAGATCCTAGCTTAAAATCAAGAATAGAAGCATTCACTTGGGGAGCGTGTGCTGCAGAAAACATAGATCCTTTTGAAATAGGTACTTGATAAGCTTCTGCAAATACATGGGTATAGTGAGCAAAATTCGTTAAGAGCAAATAAGGACAAAATTCTTCAATAGTCGATCCAGAATAACGCTCTAACATATCTTGGGCTATTTTCGATTCATTAATGTTTGTATCTTTTTTCTTAAACATACTTTTGCTCCCTAGTTTAACTAGATATTATCGAGATCAAATAATAGCCTGTTTTATATGGTATACGGGAAAATTGCACGTTTAAACTAAAATCAATAATTTTTTACTATTATATCCCATGCCTTAGGAGACATTCTTCTGGACAAAGGAAAATGTCCTAGATAACATAAATAGGAGAATTTTAAGGATAAATGGCCCCATGGTTCGTGTAAGCACTAGTGAATTTCGTGTAGGATTAAGAATAGAAATAGATGGTCAACCCTATTTGATTTTGCAAAATGACTTTGTAAAACCAGGAAAAGGTCAAGCCTTCAATAGAATTAAGGTAAAGAATTTTCTAACAGGAAGAGTCATTGAAAGGACATTCAAGTCTGGAGAATCTGTAGAAACTGCAGATGTGCGGGAACAACAGATGCGTTTCCTTTATTCAGATCAAGAAGGCGCTACCTTCATGGATGATGAAACTTTTGAACAAGAGATGATTTTCTGGGACAAGATAGAAAATATTCGTCAGTGGTTATTAGAAGACACAATCTATACATTAGTCTTATACAACGGTAATGTTATTGGCGTAGAGCCTCCAATTTTTATGGAGCTCACTATTGCTGAAACAGCACCAGGTGTTCGTGGGGACACAGCTTCAGGAAGAGTATTAAAACCTGCGGTGACAAACACAGGAGCAAAAATTATGGTTCCTATTTTCATTGAAGAAGGTGAAGTTGTTAAAATAGACACACGTACAGGAAGTTACGAATCTCGAGTTTCTAAGTAGTTTCTAGCTATACGAAGTTCTATTGTATAAAAAATACGATTTTCTTAGATTCCATGATATGGAAACAAAAAAAACAAAAGAGCTATCTGCGGAAGCAGAACTGCTTAAAAAATTACGAGATAAGGCTTTAGTTCTTGAAGAACAAAAGAAGAGAGAAGTTTGGGTTGAAAAGCTCATAGCTATGCCGGAATCTGCTCGTGATATTTCTCATTGCGAAGTTCCCGATACTCCAGAGGTATTTCGAGCTATCGCAGAAAAAATTTGTGAAGAAGGTGTGTAATTTTCTACACAAATTCTTCCATTTTTAATGCTGTCTTTTTCTTTAAAAATTACCAAGACTCCAAACTAGCTTCTATAGAAATCTCTAAAGGTTCTTTAGTATCCAAGAGATTTGTTATTGCTGCAGTATAGACATGGTATCCCTGTGGATATAAGTCTATAATATGGAAGCGCGCATTAGAGGGTAATGAGACAGAGCCACTATTTAAAATCATATTCGGTGCGTGATCTTTACAGTTATAAACTGCAGCCTGATGATTATGCCCATGAAGATATAAGCGTACGTTAGAATACTTTTTCAAGACGTGTTGTAAAAGTAAGTGGTTGATTAAATCATGCGAAGGATTTTTTGTAGGTAAGAGAGGGTAGTGATTAGCAATGATAATATTTTCTTGTGGAGGAAGACTAAGAATGAAGTTTTCTAAAACAGAAATTTGAGATGATTTTATCATACCATTTGCTGAGAACCATCCATTCAAACATGAACAATCTAGTAAAACTAACCACCAGTGATCCATAAGCTTGTTAAAGGAGATCTGTTCGTTTTGCAATTGTGTATTAGGAAAGTATTGATAGAACGTTTGATGGTTCAATGCTTTTTGAGTGTAAACATCATGATTTCCAGGAAGTACATAAACAGAAGTATTTTGTGATAAGTTATCCACAAAATCTTTGGCGAGTAGGAATTCTGCGTTCAGAGCTGTAAGAGAAAAATCTCCAGTAATACAAATACTATCAGCTTGTAATTTTACAGCTAGGTCAGGAAAGCGCTCAGCTATAGTTGACGATTGAAATGTAACACCACCAAAAATCTGGCGTAATGCCCCTTTAAATCTTTTATTAAGACAAGTTAGCGGATTCTTAGGAAAGACGCAAAAATGCACGTCAGAGATATGAATAATACGATGAGCTTCTAAAGATTTATTATGCATATCACCCTGTTCCCCTAAGAATACCTTAATTTTAAAAGCATGCAGGCTAATAAAAAAGATTCCTTATTTCCTATACTGAACTATTTTTAAGATCTCTATTTGTGCTGTAGATCTTTCACAACAGTTTGAGTTCTTTCCCCAATAGGAGAGGAAATACAATTGAAAGATCTTCTTTCCTAAAGAATGAAGATAACGTGTTTTTCTAATATTTAAAAAGGAAGGAAATAGCGCTCTCATTTTAAAATATTTCCAGAATAAAACACTTAAAGTAGACCATAGTACTGTGTTTGGACTTTCTTATTAACTGTTTTGTTTGCAGACCATAAGGAATAGTAACATGATTCAATGTCTTCAAGATATTAAGATAAAACTGTTTTGTATGATAAAAGCTTTTATCATCTATTCATAAATAAAAGATTCAAGAACAGTTTACTTATTCGCGTCGTTAATGATTACTTTTGATGAGAGTATGTTTAACCCTGTATCTAACGCTAGAGAGAAAATATCTTCTATTTTAGAGAGGGAATCTAAGATTCCTGAAGCAATGAGATCCTCTATTTGCTGTGAAATGACATTCATTCCTAAACTTGGAGTAGATAGCGCTAGAAGTTTATCTACAACAACTTTACTTTCTAATTTTATATTGATGATTAATTGCTCTAAAGGAGCTCGACAACACATTTGTATAATATTTAAAGCTGCACGTTCTTCTTTAGAAGTTTCCTCTTCATTACATAGATTTAAAGAAGCATAGAATAGACCAGTACCTCCTCCAGGAATATAACCTTTATCTAAAGTGGATGTTAAGGTGGATAGAGCCAAAGAATAGAAAAACTTATTTTCTTCGCGGATAGGAACAATAGCAATAGAACTTTGTAAGCGGTGCTTTCTCTTTATTAATGCGGCTTTTATCTCTTGAGAGGAGCTCGTGCGTATTTCTTCTTCTATCTGATGTATTTTTAATGCTAGAACTTCAGACACGCTATTTCCACGAATGATTACCGTTTCTTCTGCAGAGATCTCTACAGAGGCACAAGAACCTAAAGATGCACGTTCAGGGAGTTGCATCACTGGAGAAAAGTTTTGTGAGAAAACTGTGGTTCCTGTGAGTAAGGTAATGTCTTCAGCAACAGTTGGATCTAAAGAGGGATGATCCAAATCAACAACAATAATTTGTAGAAGATCCTCGAGTTTGTTCACTGTGAATGTAGCAAGTACATCTTGATCTATACCTTTACAAAAAATAAGCAATTGTTCGCCATTCTCGTGTAATTCTTGTAATAAAGGTAAGAAATTAAGAATGGAGGTAATTTTCTTATCAGTAACGAAGATACGAGGTTGAGAAAGTATGACAGTACGCTGTATAGATTGGGAAATGAAATAGGGAGATATATAACCACAGGGAATTTTTAATCCTTGAGTGATCTGTATATTTGATGCCCCAAGTTGTGATAATAAAATAAATCCTTCAGAACCTACGGCTGAAAAAGCCTCTGCTAGTTCTGTAGCAATTGTCGGATCCGGAAGAGAAGAAAAAATTACCCCCCGAGCTTTATTACCATCTTTCAAAGGCCAAGAATGCTTTTTCAAAGAGATTAAAAGTTTTTCTCCCATTTTTCTTAAAGCAAAGCAAAGTTTATAAAGCGATAAACCTCGATCTAAAAAGAGGTAACTTTCTTTAAGAAGAGAGTAGAGTAAAATGATACCAGTAGTTACGCCATCGAAGTATTTACTATGGATTTTCTTTGCCATAGATTTAGCAAAATCCACACCGATATTTTCATGGGGATCTACTAACGTTATGCGAGACAAGGTGAGATAACCTTGGTTTTCAGAAAAAGACAGAGGTGAGGCAAGAGGACCATAATGATCCTTAATAGAATGAAAGACTTTGTCTATTCCCAGGAAAAGTTTTTTATCCGTATCATACAGGGAATTTTCCTTATCTAACATCGGTAGCCTCCAAGAAGTCTTAAGCAGACCTCACACTACCAAGTCATTTTTTAGTGTACAATATCTTAGATAAAAAGAAAGGTGGCACCCGGAATCGAACCGGGGGTAGAGGCTTTGCAGGCCTCGGCCTTACCGCTTGGCTATGCCACCGAAAAAGCGAAAGGAAACCCTAGTTTAAGCGAAATACGATTTTATAGTCAGTAGGAAATCTCACTAGGGGGTTATAACGTTGCTTGCATTCATGTAGTATATTTATTTATATTGACGAACGGAATATTTGAGATACTCTCTAATTTAATCTTAGAACTCGTAAACGGTATGCTTATTTAGGCAGTGTTGCTCTAAGTGCGTGTGTTTTAATAAGAGAAAAAAGGCCGAAAAATGCGATCTGTCTTATTGGAAGATTGGGTATCTTTAATGTTATCCGACGTAAAATACCCAAGATCTGGGAAAAAGATTTCTGGAGTTGCCATTGATAGTCGCCAGGTACGTCCAGGAGATCTATTCTTTGCTCTTTCCGGGCAATGTACAGACGGACATTGTTTTCTTAAACATGCAGCACAAGCAGGAGCTGTAGCAGCAGTCGTTTCTAAAGACTATTGTGGGGATTCTTTTGGTTTAGAATTAATAGTCGTTAATGATACTACGGAAGCTTTAAAAGAAGCCGGAGAAAGTCAGGGGCACTTGTTTCAGGGAACGATTGTAGGTATTACTGGGTCTATTGGAAAGACAACAACAAAAGTATTTGCGAAAACTTTTCTTTCTTCAGTCTACAGAGTGTATGCTAGTCCTAAAAGTTATAATTCTCAACTTACTGTGCCTTTAAGTTTATTAATGGCAGATGGTGATGAAGATTTCATTATTCTAGAGATGGGAGTATCAGAACCAGGAAATATGAAGGATTTACTTGCTATAGTAGAGCCTGAAGTTTCTGTAATTACAAATATAGTAGATCAACATGTTATGAATTTCCCCAATACGGGCGTTCAAGGCATTGCTGAAGAAAAGAGTCGTATTTTACAAAATAGCCGTGTGCAACTTCTTCCCAAGGATTCCCCTTGGTATTCTCATTTTATAAAACAATCCTCATCTTCAGAGAAATTTTCCTTTGCTTTTCATGATGAAACTGCTGACTTTTATTATAAGGCTATTCGTAAGGATAGCGTGATCGTAAGTACCCCTGAAGGTGATATAGATTTTTCCATTTCTTTCCCATATAAGCCAGCTTATAGTAATTTATTAATTTCTCTATCTTTAGCATGGCTTCTTGATGTTCCTGTGGATAGGATTATCCATTCTTGTTGTGATTTGCAACTTCCTCCTATGCGTTTTGAGCAAAGTATGCGCAATGGTATTCAAGTAATCAATGATGCTTATAATGCCTGTCCTGAAGCAATGATTGCTGCCCTGGATGCGATTCCTAATCCCTCAGAAGGTGGGAAAGTCATACTCATCTTAGGCCATATGGCAGAATTAGGAAATTATTCCGAAGAAGGTCATACTATCGTTGCGAAGAAAGCTTTATCGAGAGCTAGTGTTATTTTCTTTATTGGAGAAAAATGGTTGCCGATTCAGCACTTATTAAAACGTAGTCCTTGTGAAGTTTCTTTCTATCCATCTGCTCAGGGTATTGAAGAAATCTTGAAGAAAGTCGTTCAGCAAGGAGATATTGTCTTGCTAAAAGGATCACGATCTTTAGCTTTAGAATCTCTGTTGAGCTGTTTTTAATTTTTAATACTTTACTTATGAGTTTTGTATTTCCTTATCTTAATGAATCTTTAATTCTTTCTTCATCGATAGTATTTGCTTCGGCATTTTTCCTGGGGATTTTCTTAGGCAAGCCTATGATACGCTGGTTGAAAAAGCAGAATCACTATGATCAAGTGCACAAAGAACACTGTGAGAAGCTAGAAGCTCTTCATCAGGATAAAAAGTATACCCCTACAGCTGGAGGAATACTTTTCTGCATTGTTTTGCTAACAACTGTTTTCTTTTGGCTTCCCTTAGGGAAATTCTCAACATGGCTGTTCGTATTTCTGATAGTCAGTTGGGGAGCTTTAGGTTGGTATGATGATATAGTGAAAAAGAAAAGAAAAAAGGGACACGGAATAACAGTTAAACAGAAATTTGTCTTACAGTTATTAATTTCTGCGGTCACAATTATAGCTATATTTTCTCTATATAAAGGTAACGCTCTGTTTTGCACATTGAAGGTCCCTTTTTTGGGGACTGTTTCTTTTGGGCACTCTATTTTAAGTAAACTTTTCTATTTTGCTTTAGCAATGTTAGCAATTGTAGGTACTAGCAATGCTGTAAATCTTACGGATGGTCTCGATGGCTTAGCTGCAGGAACTACATGTATGAGTGCTTTTGGTTTGTTAGTAGTCGCTGTTGCAAGTCCTACAATTCCTTTAGCACAAGATGTATCCATACTATTAGCTGCATTGATAGGAATAAGCTTTGCTTTTCTAAAATATAATCGTTCTCCTGCTCAGGTATTTATGGGTGATACGGGATCCTTACTTATCGGAGGAGTATTGGGTAGTTGTGCTGTTATGCTTCGTGCGGAATTGCTTTTAATTTTATTGGGCGGTGTTTTTGTCGCAGAAGCAGGATCGGTAATTTTACAAGTTGGTAGTTATCGATTGAGGAAAAAGCGTATTTTCCTATGTTCCCCACTACATCATCATTATGAATACAAAGGTATTCCTGAAACGAAAGTTGTTTCGCGTTTTTACGTAGCAGGACTGCTTTGTATGATTTTAGGGATCATCGCAGCATTATGGAGATAATTTGTGCATAACCAACGTGTTATAGTTTTAGGATCAGGTGTTACAGGGAAATCCGCAGCAGAGTTTCTTCATAATCGAGGAGATTATGTTATTGGAATCGACGGATCCTTAAATGCTTTAAACTCTTGTAGTTTCTTCTATGAGCGTCATCTAGATAACATTGAAGAATTTCCTGAAGATATCGATTTGTTTGTACGTTCCCCGGGGATCAAACCTTCACATCGCTTGGTAATTGAAGCAAAACGTAGGAATATTCCTATTGTCACTGATATCCAACTTGCTTTTCAGGATTCAGAATTTCATCGATATCCCTCCATTGGAATTACAGGATCCGCAGGGAAAACAACAACGGTGTTGTTTTTAGTCCATCTGCTACGGTCTATAGGTGCTGATGCTTTTGCTATGGGGAACATAGGTGTGCCTATCCTTCAGGCAATGCGTCAAAAGGGTATTCGTGTTGTTGAAATCAGCTCTTTCCAATTAACTGAACAAGAAATAGAGACTCCTACATTATCAGGAGCTGCTATCTTAAATATTTCTGAGAATCATTTAGATTATCATCAAACTCTACAAGCCTATAGCGAAGCAAAAAGAAATATTGCTAAATGTTTACAATCATCTGGATCTCTATGGGTTGGAGAGGAGGTTTCAGATGGAAAATCTTATCTAGATTATACTAAAGAAATAGCTTCAGTTTTAGATAAAGGGAGTGCATTAAAACCACTATACTTGCATGATAAGAATAATTATTGCGCAGCCTACGCTTTGGCTAATGAGATATCTGACATTCCTTTGGAAGCATTTTCTCAGGCAGTTCAAACCTTTGAAAAACCTCCCCATAGGATAGAATATCTGGGAGAAAAAGATGGCGTGCAATATATCAATGATAGTAAGGCTACAACTATGAGCTCTGTAGAAAAAGCTCTAATAGCTGTAAAAGAAAACGTCATTGTTATTTTGGGTGGAAGAAATAAAGGAAGTAATTTTTCTTCTTTGATTCCAGTTCTTACTCAAACGGTAAAACATATTGTGGCTATGGGGGAATGTCGAAACGAAATTACCCAAGCTTTATCCAGTAGTCTTCCTTTAACTCAAGCCCGAGATCTACAAGAAGCGGTAAGCATAGCCCAGAGTATAGCGCAGCCTGGTGATGTAATTTTATTATCTCCTGGATGTGCTAGTTTTGATCAGTTTCGAAGCTTTGAGGAACGAGGAGATCACTTTAGGCAATTGGTTGGTGACATGGAGGCATTAAAAGTATGAACCGTAGAGATACGATTATAATTGCAACTTTAGTGAATGCAGTTTTGGTGCTAGTGTTATTCACTACAGCAAAACATGCTGATAAAAAAAATATGGATGCATTACTTCCTCCTCTACCAGCGAAGCTTGTTGAAGTTGTTCCTGCTCCTATAGAAAAAGTGCAAGAAAAAGTAGAAAAGGTTGAAAAGCCTATCGTAGAAACTATTCCCCAACGTGTTTCCAAAGAAGAACTAGCAGTACAATTTGCAGAAAATAAACCTGTGGTTGTCAAAACTCCTCCAGCATCTAGTGTTCCTCAAACAACTCCTTCCACTCCGATTGTAAATCCCATATCTTCTGAATCAAAAAATCAAATTGCTAAAGAAACCTCTAAGAAAGAGGCTTATGCAACGGTTATTGTCAAAAAGGGAGACTTTTTAGAGCGTATCGCTAAGGCGAATCATACCACCGTAGCTGTCCTTATGCAGACTAATGATCTATCTTCTACACAATTGAAAATAGGTCAGGTATTGAAAGTTCCCGTTTCTGATAAGCAAGAAGAAGCTAAGAAGCCTCAGGTGAAAGTTTCCAGTACTGAAGATTTCTATACTGTCCAAGAAGGCGATAGTCCTTGGACTATAGCTTTACGTAATCATATCCGTCTTGAAGATTTGCTAAGGATGAATGATCTTGACGAGAATAAGGCACGTAAACTTAGACCTGGAGATCAGTTGCGCATACGGTAATCTTTCTCTAGGCCCAATATGAAGTGGTTCATTGTTTCATGTTTGTTAGGGATTTTTTCTCTGGGTCTAGTTATGGTTTTCGATACTTCTTCAGCTGAAATTCTGGATCGTTCTCTAGCCTGTAGTACACATAAAGCTCTAATTCGTCAGATTACTTATCTATTACTAGGATTAAGTCTTTCTTCTTTAGTTTATATGACAGGATGGAAAGATTTTCTAAAAATGAGTCCTACATTATTGCTTATTGCAGGAATAGCTCTTATTGCTGTTTTAATTCCTGGGATAGGAGTATGTAGAAATGGCGCGAAACGTTGGTTAGGTATAGGACAACTTACTTTACAGCCTTCTGAATTTGTGAAGTACCTTGTCCCTTGTGTGGCTATAGAATACCTCGTTTTCCGTCCTCAATATCGAGAAAATTTTAAATTATTCCTTAAGCTAACTGCAACGCTGTTCATTCCTATTTTATTGATTGCCATAGAACCTGACAATGGTTCTGCAGCTGTAATTGCCTTTTCTTTGATTCCTGTATTTATTATGACAGCTGTGCGGTTGCGTTATTGGTTGCTTCCTTTGTTATGTATCCTTGTTGTTGGAGGTGCTCTTGCTTATAGGATGCCTTACGTGAGGCATCGATTAAATGTCTATCTCCATCCAGAATTGGATATTAAAGGGCGAGGCCATCAGCCATATCAGGCAAAAATTGCTGCGGGATCAGGAGGATTATTAGGGAAGGGACCAGGAGCAAGTTTGCAGAAGCTTACTTACCTACCTGAAGCGCAAAATGACTATATCGCTGCTATATATGCTGAGGAATTTGGTTTCATTGGTATGCTGCTTTTAATTCTGCTATATATGTATTTTGTTTATGGCGGTTATGTGGTTGCTATTCGGGCGTCTTCTTTGGAAGCAGCTTCTCTAGCAATAGCTATTACAGTAATTATCGGAATGCAAGCTTTTATGAATTTAGGCGTTGTGTCAGGATTATTGCCAAGTAAGGGAGTCAATCTTCCTTTTTTCAGTCAAGGAGGGTCCTCTTTGATTGCTAACATGTGTGGTGTTACATTGCTGTTAAGGGTGTGTGATGAAGAAAATCAACAAAATAGCTTTAGCTGTCGGAGGATCAGGAGGACACATAGTTCCCGCTCTAGCAACAAGAGAGGCATTTTGTAAAGAGGGTATAGATGTTCTTCTTTTAGGTAAGGGTTTGGATAATCATCCGAATCTTTGTGAACAAGATGTGCATTATAAAGAAATCCCCTCCGGGTTGCCGACAATTGCCAGTCCTATAACAGCGATTCGTAGAACATGTTCCTTATACAAGGGATACAAGAAAGCTAAAAAAGAGCTCGTTATTTTTGATCCCGATGTTGTTATAGGATTTGGTAGTTATCATTCCCTTCCCGTGTTAATGGCAGCACTGAAGAAGAAAATTCCTATATTTTTACATGAGCAAAACCTTGTCCCGGGTAAGGTGAACAAATTGTTCTCACGTTTTGCTAAAGGTGTGGGAGTTTCTTTCTCTCCAGTAACTAAAAAATTTATTTGTCCTTCACAAGAGATCTCTTTACCAAAAAGAGCTTTCTCTTCTTTCAGTCCTATTGTGGAACGTCTCACATCACACTCCCCAACAGTTTGTGTTGTAGGAGGATCTCAAGGAGCAAAAACATTAAATGACCATGTTCCATCTGCTCTTGTAAACGTTGCCAAGGATTATCCGAATATGTATGTTCACCATATTGCAGGACCTAAAGGTGATATTGTTTCTATACAGCATGTCTACAGTCGTGGTGGTGTATCTTTTTGTGTGAAACATTTTGAGCAGGATATGCTTAACGTTTTGCTCTCATCGGATCTTGTAATTAGTCGTGCAGGAGCTACGATTTTAGATGAATTATTGTGGGCACAAAGTCCTTCAATACTCATTCCATATCCAGGAGCTTATGGACATCAGGAAGAAAACGCAAAGTTCCTTGTCTATACTATAGGAGGAGGATCTATGATTCTGGAAAAACAGCTTTCCCAAGAAGTTCTGACTAAAAATATTTTGCTTGCTCTAGATTCTAAAACTATTAAAAATAGGCGAGAAGCCCTACGAGCTTATTATCAAAGCAAATCTTCGAAGTCTTTTTATCAATTTATTTGTGAATGTTTATAGGTAATCTATGGATAGGAAAATCCACTATCATTTTATAGGTATCGGTGGAATAGGCATGAGTGCATTAGCTCATATTTTATTAGACCGTGGATATTCCGTATCGGGAAGCGATTTAAATCAAGGTGCTACTGTAGACAAACTTGTTACTAAAGGTGCAATATATTTATCAGGACATAAAGAAAGTCATGTTCCTGAAAATTGTATTGTTATTTACGGATCGGGGATTGCTAAGGATAATGTAGAATATAAAGAAGCTCTACGGAAACAGCTATCTATATTGCATCGTGCTGAGCTTCTTGCCTTTTTAATGCAGGAGCAAACAAGCATTTTAGTTTCAGGGAGCCATGGAAAAACTACCGTATCTTCATTAATCACCGCAATTTTTCAAACGGCAAAAAAAGATCCTTCTTATGCTATTGGAGGGTTGAATTCTCTATGTTTAAATGGGTATTCAGGAAATTCAGAATACTTTATTGCAGAAGCTGATGAAAGCGATGGTTCTTTGAAGCATTATCTTCCTAAGGTTGCGGTAGTGACAAATTTAGATAATGAACATCTGAGTAATTTCGAAGGAAGTAAAGAAAAACTTGCATTAACAATTGAAGAGTTTGCTCGTAAGGTTGATGATTCGAAGTTGTGTTTTTATAATGGCGATTGCCAAGAACTTAAAGGTAGAATCGTCGGAACATCTTATGGATTTTCTCAAGAATGCCACCTATATATTCACTCACATCGGCAGGAAGGATGGCATTCTATATTCTCTCTATCTTTCTTAGGAAAAAACTACCTAGACATAGATCTTAACCTGATTGGTAAACATAACGTTGCAAATGCTGCTGCAGCTATAGGTATAGCATTAACTTTTGGGATCGATGAGGCAAGTATTCGAGAGGCTCTTAAAAGCTTTTCTGGAGTACAAAGGCGTATGGAAAGAAAAAACACTTCTGAGAAATTTCTCTTCCTTGAGGACTATGCCCATCATCCTTCTGAAATTTCTTGTACTTTAAGAGCTTTAAGAGACGCCGTAGGATTACGTCGTATAGTTGCCATATGTCAACCTCATAGATTTTCTAGATTACAATATTGTTTAGAGGAATTTTTCAGTGCTTTCCAAGATGCTGATGAGGTAATCCTTACTGATGTCTATAGTGCCGGAGAAACGCCAGTCGATCTGCCTTCTCCTGAGAAACTAGCAGAGACAATTTCTTTATCTTCTCATGTTTGCTGTACCTATGTTCCCTATGACAATGTTATAGAGTATCTAAAACAAAAAATCCGTGTTCATGATGTCTGTGTATCTTTAGGGGCAGGGAATATTTATGCTGTGGGAAATGCTTTAAAAGATTTTGAACCTAGGAAATTATCTGTTGGGGTAGTTTGCGGAGGACAATCTTGCGAACATGATATCTCTTTATTATCTGCAAAAAATGTTATTCAGTATCTTTCCTCACAATATTATGACGTGCAGTATTTCATCATCGATCGTCAGGGATTATGGTCGAAAGTCGCGAGTCTTAATGCAGGAGGCTCTTGTGAGGGGAAAGGTCATCATGTGTTATCTTCAGAAATTGCTGGGACTTTAGCTAGTTTAGATTTTATTTTGCCAATTTTACATGGTCCTTTTGGAGAAGATGGTACGCTTCAAGGATTCTTAGAGATTATCGATAAGCCTTATGGAGGGCCTTCTCTGCTCTTTTCAGCTGTCGGTATGGATAAGATCATGACAAAACGCCTTGCAGCCTCTGTAGGGGTTCCTATAGTGCCTTATCAGCCATTAACTCTACATACTTGGAAACGAACTCCGGAATTGTGTGTGCATAGAATTTTAGAGACCTTTACTTTCCCTATGTTTGTGAAAACAGCACATTTAGGATCGAGTATTGGCATATTTGAAGTTCATAATGAAACAGAATTAAAAGAGAAAATATCTGAAGCATTTCTATACGATACTGATGTCTTTATTGAAGAAAGTCGTTTAGGATCTCGAGAAATTGAAGTATCTTGTCTTGGAGATGCACGCAGCTGTTATTATATTTCCGAACCACATGAGCGTCGTGGATCAAAAGGATTTATTGATTATGAAGAGAAATACGGATTAAATGGTAAATTTAGTGCTAAAATACAGTATAATCTGGATCTTTCTGAAGAATCTAAAACACGAGTGAAAGAACTTACAGAACGTATATACCGTGTTATTCAAGGTAGAGGATCTTGTAGAATCGATTTCTTTTTAGATGAAGAAGGGGATTTTTGGCTTTCTGAAATGAATCCTATTCCAGGAATGACAGAATCCAGCCCATTTTTACATGATTTTGTCCGTCTAGGATGGACTTTCGAACAGGTTGTACATCAGTTGATCATATCAGGATTACATAAGTTCGATCAGAATAAGAAAGTCAATAATACTTTTAGTAAGCAGTACCTAGTTAACTGCGAAGAGCTAAAAACTCCTTAAAGGGGTTTTTAGCTATTGCCAAACTCTATTTGTGAAGATGTAGAAAAGTAGTGAATATTATTCAGAATGGTGATTATGGCTGCATTTATGATTTATTGGAGATGCTTCCGCATCTTCCTCATCAGCTGAACAGCAGTTGCCTCTTCCACAACATTGAGAAACCGTTTCTGAGTCATTAGAGTTGTTTGAGTCGAAACAAAAATTACTAGAAGCACCCTCGTCTTCACCAACAGATTCTCTGCTGCCTTCGGGTTGAATCAAGTCGATTTGTATTTTCTTTTTTAATCTTGCACACACACGTCTAAGAATAGTTCTTAGTGCGTGTATTGTATTTCCTCGTCTACCTATGATCTTCCCTATATCATCGGGAGCCACACGTATCTCTAGCTTTATAGATTCACCTGACTCATCCTGAATAGAACGAATTTCCACAGCTTCAGGATCAGCAACTAAATTCTTTACGATATATGCTACAAACTCTTCCATAAAATCCAAATTAAATTGAGATGTGGAAAAAAAGAATAAGACACTTATGTATCCTTCAAAGTTCCGAAGAAGATTATACCCATTTCAGAAAAAACGTCAAGATTTATTCATTCCTGAGGCATTTGTGGGGCAGTTTCTAGAGATAACCATTGTAAATATCTGTCATTACCATCGTCAATTCTAACTGAAATGATTTCCGGGATATCATAAGAGCATTGAGATTGAATAATTTCGGAAACTGCTGAAAATTGAGTAGATCTTGTTTTAATTTGCATTTGATATTCTTCAGAAATATAAAGTTTGCCTTCCCACATGTAAGTAGATTTTCCTTTTGGGAAAACATGAATGCAAGCCGCAAGCTTCTGAGTTACTAAAGTATGAGAAATACGATCAGCTTCTTCTTGAGAAGGTAGCTGAGTAAAGATAATTATAGGAGTCATATCTTACTTAATAATAAATGTTTGGGGAATCTTAAATCATAGATATAGGATTTTTGGGAGTCAATTATAGTGCTATTTTGAGTGAGATGATAGTTCTTTAATCCCTCACGTAGCGCATGGTATTGAAATCTTAGAAGATTCCCTGAAGATAAAGTAGTGGTTATCTCCATAGGATACATTTCTGTAAGAGACAAATCGATAATAATGGGAGGATCTTCTTTAAGTTCTTCAATGAGAAGAGTCGCAATCTCTATTTTCCATGAAGGTAAAATAGAGATGTCTAAATCTTTTTTAGAGAAAAAAATCTTAGGAAGTTTTTGGGATGTAAAAAAAGGTTGGCAAGGGAATTGTTCTCCAGAATAGTTAATTAAAGTATTGTCTCGATTCCCTAAATAGCCAATCGGGGATTGCGGAGAATAAAAGATAATGATTCCTTTATTATCCGGAATCTTTTCTATAGATATCGAAGAAAATATCCCTAGTTCTTTTAAAGTGGATTCGGCTTGCTTAATTGTAAATTGATGTAGGAAAGTTGGATGATCTGCAGAAAGCTGTAACGTCTCAGAAAAGATGACTTCAGGAATTCTAGAAGGAGATGATGAAACTAGAAAGATATTTTTAATTGGAAGGGCTTTTGTTGTTGGGAGTGAAAAAGTCTCAGGAAACAAAAGCCAATGAATGGTAGGGATAAAAATTAGGGTGCTGAGAAAAATGCACAGTAATGCGTAAGAGACGGAATATCTCGGTCCAGGAGAAAAAAGCATTTTTATAAAGCTTCTTACCATGGGTGCGCATTGTTTTTTATTTTTATCGTAAATAATATCACTAATATTTGCGAGATACTATTTGGAGTTACTTTTATGAATTGGTTAACTAAACAGTATGGTGACGTTTTTGTTGTTTCTTTGGAAGGAGCTTTAGATGCTGTTTCTGTACCGAGAGCAGAAGTCTTCCTAGATAAGAAAGTACAAGAAGGAAAGCATAAAATGGTGCTAAACTTTCAACACGTTACTTATATGAGTAGTGCAGGAATTCGCCTGTTATTTTCATTGTCTAAGTCACTGCAGTCTCGCCAAGGTCTTCTTTGTGTTTGTTGTGTTCAAGATTTAGTGGCAGATGTTATCCGCATAGCAGGTGTTGATCAACTTTTGCCTGTTTGCCAATCAGAACAAGAATGTTTCACTAAATTTTAGTCCTATTGCATATGCGTGCTCCTGAATTTCAATCTAATGCCATAGCATCTACAGGATGTGATGTCTGCTTAGATCCCCAAAAGTCATTTGCAAAACTATTTAAACGTACTGTGATTTTACTTGCAGGACCTACGGGATCTGGGAAAACAGATGTCTCTTTATGGCTAGCACCCATGGTTGATGGAGAAATCATCTCTGTTGATTCCATGCAAGTTTATCGTGGTATGGATATCGGTACAGCAAAAGTTTCTCTGGAAGCTAGACAGAATGTTCCTCATTATTTAATAGATATTTGCCATGTCCAGGAACTTTTCAATACCGTAGATTTTTACTATCAGGCAATGCAGGCATGCCAGAATATTCTTTCTAGGAATAAAGTCCCTATTCTCGTTGGCGGGTCTGGATTTTATTTTCATACTTTTCTTTCCGGTCCTCCTGAAGGACCACCTGCAAATCGTGAATTTCGTGATCAGCTTGCTCTCTATATTCATGAACATGGCTTGTCATTTTTATATGAGAATCTTTGCCAAAAAGATCCTGAATATGCGCAGACTATTACGAAGAATGATAAGAATAAAATTGTCCGTGCTTTAGAAATTATCCATCTCACTGGGAGAAAAGTTTCAGAACATAGTTGGAGCATGGCGGCAAAAGAATCCAGAGAATATAACTGCCGAGGATGGTTCCTTTCTTCTCCTAGAGAGCTTTTGCGAGATAACATTCAGTTGCGTTGTCAAAGGATGCTTGAGGATGGTTTAATTGGAGAAGTACGTAGATTACTTGAGCAGGGAATCAGAGAGAATTCCTCAGCATCAAAAGCTATAGGCTATAGAGAATGGATCGAGTTTATTGACCAAGGATCCCCAGAAGAGTCCTATGAGGCTGTGAAACAAAAATTCATTGCAAATACCTGGCAATATACTAAGAAACAGAGAACCTGGTTCAAACGCTATCCTATGTTTCGAGAGCTACCTACTCTAGGGTTAACAGCAGAAACTATAGCAGAGAAAATTGCAGAAGATTATTTCCTTCATGGTTGATATGCAGGTATCTCTATATGTTCGTAGAATGTGTTTCTCTCTACAGGGATGAAACCTTCGGAAGCGATCATTGCACGAGCTTCTTCTTCAGAACTTTTTAAAGTCCATCCCGTACATTTATGCACGCTCTCATCAATGATTGTTCCTCCAAAATCGTCGGCTCCATAATGTAACCCACGAGCTCCATGTTCTTTTCCTTCTCCGAACCAAGAAGCAGCTATGTGTTCAAAGTTATCTAAAAAGATTCTAGAGAGAGCAAGAATACGATAATACATTTCAGGAGGTGCTTGATTCGGGACTTTACGTCCTAAAGCCGTATTCCCAGACTTGTAGCTCCAAGGGATAAAGCTATAAAATCCTGGAATTTCATCCTGAGCATTTCTTAGGGCCTCTAAATGTAGGAGAATGTCGTGAGCAGTCTCTATATGTCCAAACATCATTGTTGCTGTTGTCCTAAAGCCTAGACGATGGGCAAGCTTATGGAAATTAATCCATCCATCGGGACCCATTTTTTTTGGTGATAGGAGTTTACGTACGCGTTCAGAAAGAATCTCAGCACCACCCCCAGGAATCGTTCTCTGTCCCGCTTCCCAAAGTTTCCTTAGAGCTTCTTCTATACTGATTCCTGAGACTGTGGCTGCATGTGAGATTTCGACTGCAGAGAAGAAATGAGGATGGAGAGAGGGGAATTCTTTAACCGTGATACGTACAAACTCTTCGAGATAATCCACACCTAATCTTGGGTGGACGCCCCCTTGAAGAAGCACGGTTTTAACCCCTAGAGCTGTATATCGTTGCATTAAAGAACGAAATTCGTCAAAAGAAAGAAGGAATGCATCAGAAGAGTGAGGCTTTCTATAAAACGCACAAAAAGTGCAATCAATTTTACAGATATTGGTGTAGTTGGGATTGGCATCTAGGACATAAGTAACTTTATCATCAGGATAACGTCGTTTGCGTAAAATATTCGCAACTTCTTGTAGCTTCTCTAAAGGACTTGTTCTAAATAACTCCAATCCTTCATTAAAGGAAATTCTAGTAGATAAGCTCATAAAAACGATTGACGATAATGTAGTACGGGGGCAAACTTTATCTTCTATTCATTATTTCTTTGTCAAGCCTTACACCCTAAGTTGTTATTATGGATACTTCAGACAACAGCTTTCATTCTTCAGAAGCAAAACAAGGTTCTATAGTGGTTTCTAGTGAGGAATTGAAATCCAAAAGTGATGATATTTCTAACGCCGCAATGACTAATGAATCCTTTACCTTATTTACTCAAGAGTTATCTGGATTTTCATCGATAGAAGAACAGGTAGCTTTTAGTTTAGAGAAAATGGAGCATGCCTTAAGAAACAACCAAGGAGCAAATTTAAAGCTGTTTTGGGCGATACGAAAGCACTGTCTTCCATTATTCCATCAAGTAGAAAACATTGGTAAGCGGGCTGAATTTTGGCGTCGCTATATTGATTTAACGAAGGAAGGACGGCATATTAAATCCTTACAAGATGAAGAAGGGACTTTTGTTGTTGGACAGATTGAGTTAGCCATATCTTGCCTTGAGCAAGATGTAACTAGTTTTTTAGACGGAACCAATCCTCTGACAGTACAAGAAGAACAATCCGTATTTTTAGAAACTCAGACTTTGGAAAAACGTAAAGCTTTTTATAAAGATTTACATGCTTCATTAGTCTGGTTAAGTAGTTTTTCTGCAAGAATCATTGATTTGCGAAAAGAATTAATGAACGTTGGCATGCGTATGCGGTTAAAAAGCAAATTTTTCCAACGTTTATCCTCTCTAGGAAATCAAGTATTTCCGAAAAGAAAAGAGCTCATTGAGAAGGTTAGCGAAGCGTTTTCAGAAGATGTCGAATCTTTTGTATCTAAGTATTTTTCTCGTGCAGATAAGGACGCGTTAAAGCGCTCCGTTTTTTTTTTACGGAAAGAAATCAAAAATTTACAGCAAGCTGCTAAATGTTTAGCTGTTTCCTCTACCGTATTCTCTGATACCCGTTTGAAATTAAGCAAATGTTGGGACCAACTTAAGGGTTTGGAAAAGGAGATTCGTCAGGAGCAAAGTCGTTTAAGAGTTACATCTGCAGAAAATTCTAAAGATGTTCGTGAGCAGTTAACAAATATAGCTCAAATGTTAGAAGAGGGTAGCGATCTTTTCAGAATCCGTAAGGATTTAGATGTTGCTTCAAAGCGTATACGTGCTCTAGACTTAGTTCACGACGATGTCGTAGCTTTAAAAGCAGAATTACAAATTTTGTTTGAGAAGCTCCGAGAAAAACAGGATACTGCAGAACAGGTATATCAAGAGCAATTGGCTCGAGATAAGCAGATCAGGCAGGAAGCTATCAAAGAGTTAACTGAAAAGATTAATTCGTTTTCTGAAAGGTGTATTTCTGGAGATATTCATTCAGAAGCCCGATCAGAATGGCAAGAACTAAAGGAATCTTTAACCAAAGCAGCTTTTTTATCTGCATCAGAAAGAATTTCTTTAGACAATCGATTGAATTTAACTTTGCAGCATATAGCAGCATATTTTGAAGAACAACTGCTGTCTTCTCCAGATTCCCGTGAAAAGCTCACAAATATGCGACAGGTTCTGTCTCAAAGACAAGAGCGTCGTAAGGAATTAAAGGATAAACTAGAGCAAGATAAGAAACTTCTTGGATCTTCGGGTCTAGATTTCGATCGCGCTATGCAATACAGTGCTCTAGTTGAAGAAGACAAACGCGCTTTAGAGGAATTGGATCAAGGGATCCTTGACTTGAAGCGACAAATCCAGCAGTTAGTATGAGACGATCTTGTATATATGCTTTTGATTTAGATGGTACGCTGCTACGAGGAAATAGCAGTATAGGGTTTTATAAATACGCTTTAGAGCGTCGCTTATTCTCTTATAAAACCCTTCCCTCTTCCTGTTTATTTTTTCTTCGTTTTCGATTTTTTTTTTTAGATTTACCTTCGTTTTATTCTCGAATTGTTTCTTCTTTGCTTACAACGGTTTCTTTTGAAGAGCTATCTTCCATAGCTTTGGAGTTCGCACAGACATTAAATGAAAAAGATTTTTACTCTCCCGCTCTAGAAAAGTTTTATGAAGCTTTAGAAGATTCTTCGGGAGAAGTCATGATTTTTTCCTCCTCTCCAGATTTTATCGTCCGACCTATAGCCGAAAAACTTGGGGCAAATATGTGCTATGCCTCTGGATTTCAAGAGCTTTCTAGAGGGCAAATGCTTGCAAATCAATGTCTAACTGGGGATAATAAGGCGAAAATACTCAGTCATCTTAAAAAAATAGGGCGGGCGAGAAGTCATACTTTCTCAGACCATATCCTAGATCTACCTTTTCTTCTTCTAGGTGAGGAGAAAACCGTAGTGCGGCCTAAGGGAAGACTTAGAAAAATGGCTAGAAAGTATTATTGGAATATTATTTAACCTAAGAAAAAAAGCTCGACCTTATCCTAGATAATCGAGTATTCTCGTGCCAGTTTCTATGGAATTATTTTGCTTTAATTTATTAAAAGTAATTGCCAAAGTTATTGATAACAAAAAGGGCAATAACCCTGTTATCTTAGATGTTCGTGCCATTTCTCAGCTCACAGATTATTTTATTTTTGCTGAAGGGAATGTCGGTGTACATGTAAAAGCTTTGGCAGACACTATCGTACAGGAATTGAAAGAGCATAATGTCGCTCCTTTACATGTAGAGGGGTTAAGTCATGGTGACTGGGTAGTTATAGATTACGGATTTATCGTCATTCATCTATTTGTCTCATCCATTAGAGAACGATATCGATTGGAAGAGCTATGGAAAGACGGTTCCATTATTACATCCAAGCTTCTAGCTTCTTAACGGGGTAGAATAACTTTATGAATAAAAAACGTGTAGTAGTCACGGGATTAGGCGTCGTTTCTTGTTTAGGCAATGAAATAGACACTTTCTATGATAACCTGCTCGCCGGTGTCAGCGGCGTTCATACAATCACTTCTTTTCCATGCGAAGATTATGCTACTCGTTTCGCCGCTTGGATTCCTGAATTTAATCCTGAGCCTTATTTAGATAAAAAACAGGCGCGCAGAGTTGATCCTTTTATTACTTATGCAGTAGTTGCAGCTAAAAAAGCTATTGCAATGTCTCGATGGGACAAAGACAATCTCCCCGCTGACCCTCTCCGTTGTGGTGTTATCATCGGTTCAGGTATGGGAGGGTTACAGACTTTAGATGAGGGTATGGAGCGCCTTATCCTTAGCAATAAAAAACTCTCTCCTTTTTTCATACCCTATATTATTACTAACATGGCTCCTGCGCTTATTGCTATGGATTTTGGATTAATGGGTCCGAATTATTCTATATCTACAGCTTGCGCAACTTCAAATTATTGTATTGATGCAGCTTACCAGCATCTTGTTTCTGGACGTTCTGACATGATAGTTTGTGGAGGAACTGAGGCTGCGGTGAACCGTGTAGGTCTGGCTGGTTTTATTGCTAACCGTGCCTTATCAGAAAGAAACGACGCCCCTCAAGAAGCTTCTCGTCCTTGGGATAGAGATCGGGATGGTTTTGTCATTGGAGAGGGAGCCGGAGTTTTAGTTTTAGAAACTTTAGAGAATGCTTTGAAGCGAGGAGCTCCAATATATGCGGAGTTGCTTGGTTCGTATACTACTTGTGACGCTTTTCATATTACAGCTCCTAGAGATGATGGAGAGGGTATTACTTCATGTGTTCTTGGAGCTTTAGAAAGTTCTGGCATTCCTAAAGAACGCGTAAATTATATTAATGCTCATGGAACATCAACTCCTTTAGGAGATCTATCAGAAGTTTTAGCTTTGAAAAAGGCTTTTGGTAGTCATGTGAAAAATTTGCGAATGAATTCCACAAAGTCACTCATAGGTCATTGCTTAGGAGCGGCTGGAGGAGTCGAAGCTGTTGCAACAATTCAAGCAATTCAGACGGGCAAGTTACATCCCACAATTAATTTAGAGAACCCGATTGCAGAAATTGATGACTTTGATGTGGTTGCGAACAAATCTCAGGATTGGGATGTTGATGTAGCTATGTCGAATTCTTTTGGTTTTGGTGGACATAATTCAACGATATTATTCTCGAGGTATATACCCTAATTATGATAAAGACAAAGTATGAATACTCTTTTGGTATTATTCCCATAAAGTTTTTTGGTACTCCAGATAGAAGTACACTGAAAGCTTGTTTTATCTGCCATACCCAAGGCAAGCATTGGGGATTTCCTAAAGGTCATTCTGAAGACAAAGAAGGCCCTCAGGAGGCTGCAGAGAGAGAGCTAGTTGAAGAGACTGGTTTAAGTGTAGTCAATTTTTTCCCAAAAGTTCTTGTAGAACACTACTCTTTTAATGATAACGAAGTTTTTGTTCGCAAAGAAGTTACTTACTTTTTAGCAGAAGTTCAAGGGGATGTACACGCAGATCCAAATGAAATTTGTGATGCTCAATGGTTAAGTATTCAAGAAGGTATGCGTTTATTGAGTTTCCCTGAGCTTAAGGATTTAGCTGTAGAAGCAGATAAGTTTATCAATAGCTATCTTTTCTCCTTCTAAATTGAACAATGTAAGGAGAGGGAAACCTCTCCTTAAACATTTATATCGTTGTTTTTTCCCTAGCAAACTTATTCAAATAGTCTTCATGCGCTAGCTCGATTACCTTTTGAGCTTCTTGCTTTCCGTAAATACCTACAATCTCAATTTTCGAAGGTCTACCGTTGATCAAGTGCTCTGGAGTTGCTTTATAAGTTAGAAAATAGTGTTGGATCATATCAAGAACCGTACAGGGACAGTCCGAAATATCTTGAATTTCTGAAAACACTAAATCATCCTCAAGAACAGCAATAATCTTGTCATCAGCTTCTCCAGAATCAATAATACGCAGTCCTCCAATAGGACGTGCCTGAAGCAGAATATTGCCATGAGTAATATTTTTCTCTGTTAACACACAAACATCTAAAGGATCGTCATCTCCTTGGATGTTCTCTTTTAAACTTTGTTCTCCGCTATACTTTCCAGAAAGCTCTCCACAATATGTTCTAGGTAATAATCCATATAAACAAGGACAGAAGTTTGAAAATTTTTGAGGGCGATCTACTTTTAATAAACCTGTAGTCTTGTCTAATTCAAACTTTACAGAATCCTGGGGTGTAATTTCTATATAACAGCATAGCGATTCATAGTTATCTTGAGTTAATATAGGACCGTGCCAAGGATGCATGATCGATAAAGATTGTTTTTCAGACATAAGCGACTCTCGTTATAGACTTTTTTTTACTTTCTAGTTTTCTGGAGGATCTTAGCGTATCATGTGAGGAATTTTAAGAGAAGAGAGAGGGTTTGGTTAATTGACTTTTAATTAAATCTATACAATACTTATGCATTATAATTACAAATCCTTCCATTTTAAGATTATGAAATATCCCCTAGTGTTCAAAGATAGAAATATAGAAGATTATGAACGTGTGATTGAGGTGACGTGTGAAAGTGTCCAGCTACATGCATTGATTGCTATTCATCAGACGCTAGTAGGTCCTGCATTAGGTGGAGTTCGCGCTTTTGCTTATAATTCTTTTGACGATGCTCTGACGGACGTTTTACGTTTGTCTAGAGGTATGACTTATAAAGCAATTCTTAGTGACACAGGAACTGGGGGAGGAAAAAGTGTTATTATTCTGCCTAAAGGTATGACACGCCCTACTGAAGATATGCTCAGAGCCTTTGGTCAGGCAGTAGATTCCCTTGGCGGGCAGTATATAGCTGCTGAAGATATGGGAGTTTCTGTAAGTGATATTAACATCATAAATCAAGAAACTCCTTGGGTATGCGGCATAGAGAGCATAAGCGGTGATCCTTCAATTTATACAGCTCATGGAGTCTTTTTATGTATAAAAGAAACTGCAGAACAGTTGTGGGGGAACTCTTCTTTAAAAGGAAGAAAGATTGGTATTCAAGGCCTCGGCGCAGTCGGTAGGAAATTATTACACTCCCTATTTTTCGAAGGTGCAGAACTTTATGTTTCTGATACGAATCAAGAAATCCTTGATGAAGTTATCAAGTTCTACAGCGTAACAGTTGTTTCTAAAGATGCTTTTCCAACACTAGAATGTGATATTTTTGTCCCATGCGCATTTGGAGGAGTGATCAATAGAAGCAATGTTTATAACTTACATTGTCGTGCGGTTGTCGGAGCTGCGAATAACCAATTAGAAAACGCTTCCTTAGGGGCCGTATTGCATGCTCAAGGAATATTATACGCTCCAGATTATCTGGCAAATGCTGGAGGCTTATTAAATGTAGCTCTCGCTGTTGGAAAGCCATATTGTCCAAAGACAGTCTTACAAAAAGTCAGTAATCTTCCTATGATCCTTAGAGAGATTTATGAACAGAGCGAAGAGTCCAATCAAGATACGGTGATCTTATCCGACAGTATAGTAGAAGAAAAACTTACGGCTTATATTTAATAAGTGAGTAAGTTTTCTTCGGGAACAATATTCAAACGTTCCTGTAGGGCTTCTAAGGTAATCCTGTGAATCTCCTCATTCCCAGAAGCTAAAATTATAGGGTGGTTTTCTAAAATGAAATCCTCCCTGCGATAATTTAGTGGATTTCCAAAAATATCAGAAACTACACCTCCAGATTCTTCCACCAAAAAGGCGCCGGGAGCATGATCCCAAGCCCTTGCTTGCGAAATAGCAAAAGGGTAACGGATGAAGAAGTCTACAGCGCCTTCAGCAACCATTGCGTATTTGTATTGACTGTCAACACGACACGCTTGAGGTTGGCCAGGAAGAGATAAACTTAATAGGCGTGTAGTGTGGTGTTGTTGATTGCGTGCCGCTAAAGAAGCTTCACAAAACTTCCCTGTTAATGTAACCCCAGATTTTAGATAACGTCTCGATTCGATCGCAGTACCAAATAATGAAGTGCCATAATTCTTAGCTGCAGAATAGATTTTAAATGTATGGGGATCCGTTGATGGGCAGGCCATAACAGAAAGTATAGGCTTATCTTCATAAATTAAAGATACTGCAGTAGCAAAAAACCTATTCTTGATGAAACCAGACGTACCATCAATAGGATCAACAAGCCAGTATAATGAGGAAATTTCTTGATGCGGAGTTAATGTTTCTAAGAGATCTTCGGATGATACCTTGGGATCTAGCTTATGAATAAATTCTAAAATTTTATTGATCTTATAATTATCATCTACAGGGTCTAAGACTTCCTCTCCTATAAACGGAATATAGGGAAAGGTTGTTGATAACTTTTTTTGAAGACAATATTGGACGGCATAGTCTGCAGGAGTAACAAAAGACCCATCGGATTTTGTCCAGAAAGGGACCAGAGAGAGGCGTTGTCGATAACGGATTAACTCGGCGATTGTTTTCTCAACTATACTTTCTGCAACTCTTTGATAATCTAACAAATGAGACGGCATAGTGATTTTTTTCCTAAGTAATAGCTAAACCATATTATCAAAAGACAGGATTATGTTAAACTTGCTAGAGGGGTTGTAAGAGAATTTGTTATGGGAAAGGGTTCTTATGATAGCTAAGGTATGGCGAACTATGTATGAAGCTACGTATGCTTTTTTGGTTGGTGCCGCCTTGAAATTACGTTATAAGATAAAACTAGATGGCCTGAAGTCTCTGAAACCCGATCCTAATCAAGGGTGTCTATTTTTATCAAATCATGTAGCTGAAATTGATCCTGTGATTCTCGAATACCTATTTTGGCCGCGTTTTCATATGCGCCCTCTTGCTGTAAATTATTTATTTAAGAATTCCGTAGTTCGTTGGTTTTTAAACTCTGTAGGAGCGATACCTGTCCCAACAGTTGTCCCCGGACGAGAGTGTAAGAAAACCATCGAACAGATGGAAGATTTTTACAATCGAACGATTAGTGTCTTGGATAATAAGGGCAGTGTATTATTATATCCTGCGGGTAGGTTATCAAAGAATGGTAAAGAAGAAATAGTTAATCAGTATTCGGCGTACGTGCTATTGCATAAATCCAAGGAGTGTAACGTATTTTTAATACGGATCAGTGGATTATGGGGAAGTGCGTTTTCGAAATATAAAACACAATCCACCCCTAAGTTGAGCATAGTATTTAAAGAAGCTATAAAAGCTCTATTACGCCGGGGATTATTTTTCATGCCGAAACGCTCTGTGAAAGTGACAATACATCAAATGAATAACGAATTCTTGAAACAATTCCCTACAAAACAGGATTTAAATGCTTTTCTTTCTTCGTGGTTTAACGAAGATAAAGAAAGCTTTCCTATAGAAGTTCCTTATGCCTAATGTAGGGGAAGATATATGCATAAGCGTTGGAATTATTCCAAGAATCGCCGTATAGGTTTGCGTGAAGGACAGACAGTTTTAGAGAAGTTCCTTAGACTCTGTTCAGAAATGACATCGGATGCCAGTTGTTGGGATGAACAATTGGGAGTTCTATCTTATGATGACATACGTAAAGCTGTTATTGCTTTAGCTTTAAAAGTATCTAGGTATCCTGAAAAGAATATCGGGATCATGATGCCAGCCTCTGCGGGGGCCTATATTGCCTATTTTGCTGTATTACTATCTGGGAAAGTTCCCGTTATGATTAATTGGAGTCAAGGACTCCGTGAAATGGAAGCTTGTATTGAGTTGGCACATGTAAGCCATATCCTAACTTCTAAGCAACTTGTTGAGCATCTGCAAAAGATTCATGGTGATGGCGTAGAATACCCGGCTCAGTTAATTTATATGGAAAATATACGCAAACAACTTTCCTCTTGGGATAAAATGCGTATAGCTTTTTACCTGTCCCTTCCTTACCGCTGGTTAATACGGCTATTTAATATTTCAGGTCAGGATAAGGAAGATATTGCTGTTATTTTATTTACATCAGGAACAGAAAAACTTCCTAAAGGAGTACCATTAACCCACACCAATCTTATAGCAAATCAGAAAGCCTGCTTGAAATTCTTTGATCCTGTAGAAACTGACGTGATGATGTCATTTCTTCCTCCATTTCATGCTTATGGATTTAATTGTTGTGCGCTTTTCCCCATGCTTGCTGGACTGCCTGTAGTTTTTTCTTATAATCCTTTACAGCCCAAAAAGATCGTAGAGCTTGTAGATGAAACCCATGCAACTTTCCTAGGTAGCACACCTATCTTTTTCGATTACATTTTAAAAACAGCTAAAAAGCAAGAATCCTCATTAAGTTCTTTGCGTTTTGTAGTTATTGGCGGTGATGCCTTCAAAGATTCTTTAAGAAATAGATCACAAAAAGATTTTCCTCACATTGTTCTTTATCAAGGATATGGAACTACAGAATGTTCTCCAGTTATTACAATTAATGATGAGAATAGCCCGAAAAATGAATGCTGTGTTGGTGTTCCTATCAAAGGTGTGGATATCATGATCGTTTCCGAGGAGACTTATGTCCCTGTATCTTCAGGAGAGGTAGGTCTAGTTCTTATCCGAGGAACATCTCTCTTTTCTGGCTATTTAGGAGCGAATCCTAATCAGGGATTTGTCCGGCTTGGAGGAGAAAATTGGTATGTAACAGGAGATCTAGGTTATCTAGACGGACAAGGTCAGTTATTTTTAAAAGGCAGACTTAGTCGTTTTGTGAAAATCGGTAGCGAAATGATTAGTTTACAAGCTTTAGAAAGCTTACTAATTGAAGGTTTTGGACTTCCCGAGGAACAAGATGGTGTTTCGCTAATCGTTTGTGGAATTCCTGGAGAGAAGGTGAAGCTTTGTTTATTTACAACATTTCCCACAGATCTCAATGAAGTAAATGATATCCTAAAAAACTTAAAAACAAGTAGCATAATGAAGATATCCTATCAGCATCAGATGGAATCTATCCCAATGCTAGGCACAGGAAAACCCGATTACCGAGCTTTAAATTCTCTAGCTCTTTCTCTGTTTCATGAGGACTAAAAAGACACTTGAATAGTTAAAGATTCTAGATTTCAAGGAAAAGATCTTTAATGAGTGAATGCCCAATAGATTTTGTAACTAATGATTTCTTAGGTTTTTCTCGTTCTACAATACTAGTTAATGAAGTACAGACTCGTTACCAAACGTATTGTGAGGAATTCCCTCATGCACAATTAGGAGCACGGGGTTCTCGTGCCATTGTAGGCCCTTCCCGAATTCTACAGAAATTAGAAGAGAAAATCGCAGATTTTCATAATAGTGAAGCTGCTTTTGTGGTTCACAGCGGCTATATGGCAAATTTAGGTTTTTGCTATCATATATCTAAAGATACCGATATGGTGTTTTGGGATGAATCTGTACACGTATCTGTTGTACAAAGTCTAAAAATGATCTCTGGGAAACAGCAAGTATTTCGACATAATGATGTGGATGCTTTAGAGTCTTTACTAAACTCTCATAGGGCAGTTTCATCAGGAAGAATTTTTATTTTTGTTTGCTCGGTATATTCTTTTTCAGGAACATTAGCTCCTCTTGAAGAACTTATAGCTCTTTCAAGAAAATACAATGCTCACCTAATTGTAGATGAGGCTCATGCTATGGGTATTTTCGGAGAAAAGGGTCGTGGGTTATGTCACAAATGGGGATATGAGAATTTCTATGCTGTGCTTGTAACCTATAGTAAAGCTATGGGAGCCATGGGGGCAGCAATTCTCTCCTCTTCGGAAGTGAAAACAGAACTCATGTGGAATTCTCCACCTTTGCGCTATACTACGGCATTAGTTCCTCATACATTGATTACGATAGATGCTGCTTATGATCATTTATTTTTAGAAGGTGAGCACTCTAGGAAACAGATTTTTAGTCTGAAGTCATATTTTCAAGAGCATTTTGGACTATATTCACAATGTTGTGGACAACCTATATTTCTAAAAGATTTCAATATAGATCTTCTTACCTCAATGTTGGATGAAGCTAATCTACGTGTTGGATTAATGACTTTTGTTAGTAAGCCTTTTATACGAGTAAATTTCCATGCATATAATACTTGTGATGAGGTCGATATCTTAGTTACTTTGTTGCACAACTATTTAGAAAAATGTCGTTGTGGGATCAACATCGATCATGAACTTCACTTTGGGAGATAGTTTTGCAGATAATAAAGCTTCATGAAGTTTTTTATTTACTGGTAAAACTTGTTTGCTCTTTATCAGGAATTGATATCGGAATACATCTTTAACTTTAAAATGTCCACAGGGAGTAATTTGCATGATCTGGCTGCGGGTATCTAATTGTTTTTCAAGTAGCGTGTGAATACGGTGAGCTTCTTTCCAAGTTAGCTTGGGACATTTTCCTATGAATATACAGCGTACAAGACGAATAAATGGTGGGTAGCCGCATAGTTCCCTTCCAGTAACCTCTTGATTATAAAAAGCAGGATAGTCTTGTTGCATAGCACAACGGATTGTACTGTGATCGGGAAGAAAAGATTGAATGAGTACCTCGCCGGGGAGATGGCTCCTTCCTGATCTTCCTGTTACCTGGGTAATAAGTTGAAATACCTGTTCGGAAGCTCGGAAATCAGGAATATAAAGACCAGAATCTCCGTTTAGAACTATTGCTAAAGTGACAGAGGGGAAATGCATGCCCTTAGCAATCATTTGTGTGCCAATCAAGATATCAGCTTTTCCTGTAGCAAACTGTTTTAAGAGGGATTCGTGGCTTCCTTTAAATTTTGTAGTATCAGAATCGATACGTATGGTGCGAACTTGCGGGAAGATACTATGAAGTACTTTCTCTATTTTTTCAGTTCCTGATCCACGATACTGCAAAGTCATCGTTCCATGACATTTCGGACAAGATGTTTGTGATTCTTTAGGAGAAGAATTACAAAGATGACAGAGAAGAACATTAGCATATTTATGGAAGGTCAATACCATATCGCAACGGGGACATTTCAATGTATGTTTGCACGATGAACAAGAAACATTTGTGTGATAGCCACGACGATTAAAAAAAACGAGGACTTGTTCTCCAACAGTAAGACGTTTTTCAATACCTTTAATCGCTGCTTGTGAAAATAATGTTTTTGTTTTCGTCTTTTCCCTCTCCATATTCATATCAACAAGAGAGACTTTAGCAGGGTAGGCAGCAGCAGCACGTGTCGATAATTCCGAGAGGATATATTTCCCTGATAAAGCATTAGAATAACTTTCTAAACTTGGGGTGGCGCTTCCTAATATTACAGTAGCGTTAGTGAGTTTCCCTCGCATCACGGCAACATCACGAGCATGATAACAGGGATGGCTTTCACTTTGTTTATATGCAGGATCGTGCTCCTCATCAACGATAATCAATCCTAAATTTTGTACAGGACAGAATAAGGCAGATCTTGGACCTATAATGATGCTGATATTCCCTTTTGACGCCTCTCTCCAGGTTTTATTTCTATCACTGTCATTAAGTTTGTGATGGAGGATACCGACTTCTTTTCCAAAATGTGCTTTGAATAAAGTGACTGTTTGTATGGTAAGAGCAATTTCTGGAACTAACAAGATGGCACTCTTCCCTAATTTTCTTGCCTCACGAATAGCTTGAAAATACACCTCTGTTTTCCCGCTTCCCGTTACGCCAAAAAGAAGATGCGTTTGAAATTTCCCTGAGGATAAAGATGAAGAAATTTTATCTACCGCAGATTGCTGTTGAGGGTGTAAAGGACGGATGTCGGGGAGGAAAAACGTTAAACTATCTTCCTGAATCTCAAGATCTGCAGCGTTAACGATTTCAATAGCACCAAGTTTTTCTAATGAATGTATCGGAGATTGGGAAACCTTTGCCTTATCCATAAGTTCAGAAAGACCCGGTGGAGAACTATAGGATAACAATGTTTTTAAAGTTGCAGCTTGTGAAGGAGATTCTTTTTGAATAGTAAGAATCATCTCTCTAGTTTTCGCTTTACTTTGTTTAAGTAGAATTCGATAGTGTTGTTTTGGTTGTATGATGCTTGAAGAGACTCCTGGGAGTACTAAACGTAGAGTTTTTCCTAAAGGGGCAAAGTAGTATTGACTCATCCAAAACATGAGTTTTAGAAGATCTTGAGGGAGTACAATTCCAGAATCAATGACACCTAAGATCGGAAGAACTCGTTTACATTCTGTGGTTGTTTTAATCTGGTGGACAATTCCGTACTTTTTTGTACCCCGCAAAGAGACGCTAACACCAGTACCTTTAGTAATGTGTTCAAGATTTTCAGGGAGCCCGTAGTCTAATACCTTATTGATATTGGAGTTTACTATGACTTCTGCGTACAGGCGAAAGGTTGTTGATTCAATATTACCCATAGATCTCGTTTCAATTGCGGATCATTTTCATAGTATACTGAAGAATAAATAGGAATCCAAGTGCACCCATCTTTAGTGAGAGATTGATGATAACGTATATTAGAAATTTTATAACGCATCATTGTTAAAGGTGCTAGACATAAAGAGAAGCCCTTATTCTTATGAAAAATATCTTTATGACCTGTGAGCAAAACAAGCCTTGAAGGGAAAATCTGTTGAGTAAGAATTTTTGTTAATCTATTGAAGAACAAGACTTCTTCATCTTTTTCTTCATCTACAAAAATCCCACAAGGAATATCTAAAGGTATTTTTACACAGTGTGCTTGTAAAGAAGAATAATGAGATCTGAGGATTTCTTCTCTAGAAAGATCTGGAGGAGGAGGAATACATTCCCAGGAAGATTTTCTTATATACTCATGAATAGTAGGTAAGGGAGGTTCTTCATTATCCCGAATTGGATTTGGTAAGGGATTATTTAATTTTTTATCTGCGACGGTAGATTGTGCAATACTTTTTGGTTTAGTGAGCGGAAGAGTTTTTATAGGAATTTTACCTATTTCTTCCTTGAAACTTAGGGGGATAAGTTTTGCTAACGGTGGATAATAGGACTCTAAATAGCGATCAATAATTTCCTGTAAAATTAAAGGGATTGGGGGATTCGGATGTGTCATACGAATATAAAAATGGCAAAGATATCTATGGATTCACTATAGATATAGATGGTTTATTCATCTATGCTCTTTGTTTCCGAATGTGAAAATCCCTTGCTTTTTACGCACAACAGGATAATACACCACGGTAATTAAGGGAAAACTCTACAATATTTTTTTAAGAGGATTTGCATGAAACGTTGGTTGCAAGGAAGTTTAATAGCTCTCTGTTTATTACTCACACTGCCTTGTTGTGCAGCAAAAAGACGCTCTCATTATCTAAAAGACTCCGGAAAACCTACAATTCGACAAGTGAACACTTCAGGGGTTAACTGGGAAAGTTATTCCCATGCTGTTGAACAGTCTAAAAAAGACAATAAGCCTATAGGTTTATTTTTCACAGGTTCCGACTGGTGTATCTGGTGTATAAAGATGCAGGATCAAATTTTCCGTACTCCTGAATTTCAGAATTATGCGAGGGAAAATTTACACATGGTAGAGTTAGATTTTCCACAATCTAATAATCAGTCTACGGATGTGAAACAGCAGAACCAAACTTTAAAATCCAAATATGGTGTAAATGGATTCCCAACGTTAATATTCATTAATGCTGATGGAACTGAGCAAGCTAGAATGGGATTTGAGTACGGTGGTGGCGAGAATTACGTGAAGAAAATCAAAGCTGCTTTGCATAAAAAATAGTAAATCTCTTCTTAAAGAATTTTAGAGAGGAGGTCTTCCTCTCTGAAGTTCTCTTTTTCTTTTAATTAAACATTCATCTTTTTTGTTGTTTTTGAGAAAATCTCGATCTTACAGTGAACTTTTAATACTCTCCTTTCTTCGGATAGCATCGAATTTTTTATATCGTAGATTACGTTTCTGAAAATAGAGCAATCTTTGGAGAATAAGAAATAGGCAAAAGGATTTAGAAAAAATGTCAGAAGCTGAATACCTAACACAAGAAGATTTTCTCCAAAGAAGTAATAAACTCCAGGAAATATCTGATTTAGGTATCCATCCTTATCCTTATGAATTTCCAGGAACAAGTAGTGTTGAGGAAATTAAAAACGAATATGCCTCTCAGACTCTTGGAAATAGTGAAGATGCTACGAATAAAAAGACTCCTAAGGTAAAAATCTCAGGACGTATGGTGCTCTTTCGCTCTATGGGAAAGAATGCTTTTGCTCAAATCTTAGATAATGATCAAAAGATTCAAGTCATGTTTAATAGGGATTTCTCTTCGGTTGCCGGTCTCACTGAAGATGCAGAGATCACCCCAATAAAATTTATAGAGAAGAAGCTTGATCTTGGAGATATCTTAGGGATCGAAGGGTACCTATTTTTCACACATTCTGGAGAACTCACTATCCTTGTAGAAACTGTCACTTTGTTGTGTAAGGCTTTGATCTCTCTTCCTGATAAACACGCAGGATTGAGTGATAAAGAGATCCGTTATAGAAAGCGTTGGTTAGATCTGATTTCCTCTGATGAAGTTCGTCAAACTTTCTTAAAAAGAAGCCGTATTATCAAATTAATCCGTCAATATATGGATGCTCAGGGATTCATAGAAGTAGAAACTCCTATATTACAGAATGTCTACGGTGGTGCTGAAGCCACACCTTTCATAACCACTTTAAATGCTTTGCATTCAGAAGTGTTCTTAAGAATTTCCCCGGAGATTTCTTTAAAGAAAATTCTTGTTGGAGGAACTCCGCGTATCTATGAAATCGGTAAAGTATTTAGAAATGAGGGGATCGACAGAACCCATAATCCTGAATTTACCATGATTGAGGCCTATGCAACTAATGTGGACTATCATAGTGTCATGACCTATGTAGAAAATCTTGTTGAATACTTGGTCTGTGCATTAAATAATGGTAGTACTGTTTTGACCTACTCACATTTGAAACAAGGACCACAGGCTGTTGATTTCAAAGCTCCTTGGATTCGTATGACTATGAAAGATAGCATCAAAACATATGGAGATGTAGATGTTGATCTTCATGCAGATCATGAATTGCGTAATATTTTAAAAGAGCGCACTTCATTACCTGAAGAATCTTATGCAACGGCACCAAGAGGCTTATTAATCGCAGCGTTATTTGATGAGTTAGTATGTGATAAATTAATAGCTCCTCACCATATTACAGATCATCCTGTAGAGACCACACCTTTGTGTAAATCTTTACGTTCCGGAGATGCGGATTTCGTAGAGCGTTTCGAAAGTTTTTGCCTAGGGAAAGAACTTTGCAATGCCTATTCAGAATTAAATGATCCATTACGTCAAAGGATACTTCTAGAAAAGCAAATGGAGAAAAAAGCTTTAGATCCCGATAGCGAATATCATCCTATTGATGAGGAATTTTTGGAGGCCTTATGCCAAGGAGTTCCTCCTGCAGGAGGATTTGGAATAGGGATTGATCGTTTAGTAATGATTCTTACTGATTCGGCCTCTATTCGTGATGTTTTATATTTCCCAGCTATGCGTCGTTTAGAATCGGAAAATGACTAAAGTTTTTTTACTTTAGGTCCTGATTTAGCATCTTCAATAACGTAGCCTAAAGAAGTAACCTGATCTCGAAGAGTATCTGCTTGTTTCCAATTTTTTTCTCTGCGAGCAATTTCTCGTTCCTCAACAAGTTGCATCACTTCATCAGGGATTTCTAGATCAGTAGAGAAAGGAATTACACCAAGTACAGTGTCAATTTCTCTCATAATGTCTAAAACATAATTGGCATCAGCTTGAGTGAAGTTTGCTTTATCAATTGTTGAGTTCGTTTGATGGATAAAATCAAATAAAGCTGCGAGAGCTGTTGCTATATTTAAATCATTAGCAATAGCCTCTGAAAAAATTTGTAAAAATACTTTTCCCTGCTGGGTTATATCTCCCGAAATTTTTGAATTTTCTGGATAAGGATTTTCTAGTCGGGAAATAAAATCACGTAAACGTTTTAATGCCTGACGGCATGCAAGTAACCCCTCTTCTGTGAAGTTTAATTGCATTCTATAATGGCTCTGCAAGAGCATGTAACGGATTTCTTCTCCAGAAAATCCACGATCTAATAGATTTCGTAATGTGAAAAAATTTCCTAAGCTTTTCGACATTTTTTTCCCATCAACAAGAAGATGCTCGGAATGGAGCCAATAACGAGAAAAAGGCTTATGAGATAGGGATTCTGATTGGGCGATTTCATTTTCATGATGGGGGAAAATATTATCTACACCACCTGCATGAATATCGATAGAAGAACCTAGAAGTTCCATAGCCATGATAGAGCATTCGAGATGCCATCCTGGACGTCCTTTACCAAAAGGACTTTCCCAGTAAATAAGACCATCTCTCTTTTCATCATATGCTTTCCATAATACAAAATCGGAAAGGTTTTCTTTATCATATTCATCAGAGGTCACCCTAGAGCAACATTGTAAATCTTGTAATTTTAATTGAGATAACTTGCCGTATGTTGGAAATTTTTCTATGGAAAAATATACAGAATTATCCTGACCTACATAAGCAACGCCATCATCTAAAAGTGTTTTAATGGCTTCAATCATTTGAGGAATATAATGCGTAGCGTGGGGGTAAACATCCGCAGGTAGGATATTCAGCGTGGCAACATCTTCAAAAAAAGCTTGTATATACGGAGCTGTATAGGCATCCAGAGAGATGTTTTTCTTACAAGCTCCCGCTAAAGTCTTATCATCTACATCTGTAATATTCATAATGTGTTTTACAGAGTATCCGAAAAACAGAAGAGTTCGCTTTAGTAAATCTTCAAATACATACGTGCGGAAGTTCCCGATATGAGCATAGTCGTACACTGTAGGGCCGCATGTATATAGTTTCAAAGGATCATTCGAAGAAGAAAACAGCTCTTTCGTTCTCGATGCTGTGTTATACAAATAAATATTTTGTTTATTTTCGGATGATTGTCTCATGTATAGACTCTCAAAGGTTCTAGATTTTTACCGGTGAGAGCGTCGACTAGGCTTATGTCAGAGTGCTATACTAACGCCTCAATATGAAAGAAGAGTATATTTTCTTGTGACTTTAACATAAGATCGTTTCCCGATCCACGGTTTTTCTATAGAACACAATGAAGGAATTAATAAATTAGGATTATTTAAAAGAAGAATTAATCTAAGGATTTTACGCATAAATATTCCTAGGAAATACATGATTATCTAATCCAATAGAAAGTTATGTTTGATTGTAGAAAAGATCAAAACTTTTAAGTGGTGTTTTTTATTTCGTTTTAATAAAAAAAAGACTATACAACAAGAATGGTTGATAGAATGCCCTGAGAGCATTCTGTGACGCCTAAATAGAACGAGTTGCGTCCTATTCACTCGGAGAAGGAGAGGAAGCCCATGATCCTATTACAGATTATGAAGAAATATTCTTTGAAGCAACTGAAGGTATTAACAACGTTTCTATTAGGTGCAAGTTCTGTAAGTTTGCATGGCGTTGTTCATGAGAATTCTTCTAAGCTTGTTTGGCATATAGATTATAACGAGGCTGTGAAAAAAAGCCGCGATTCTGAATTGCCAATGTTAATCTTTTTTTCCGGTTCCGATTGGAATGGTTCATGCATGAAAATTCGTAAAGAGGTTCTTGCCTCTTCAGAATTTTCCAGAAAGGTAAATGGTAATTTTATATGCTTAGAAATAGATTTTCCTAGGCATTCATCACAAAGCGAAGCACTACGCACACAAAATACCTATTTAAAAACTAAATTCAAGATTGATGAGTTCCCCTGTCTTCTCCTACTCTCTCATGAAGGAAGAGAAATTTATAAAATTGGTTCTTTTGGTAATGAAACCGGAGAAAATTTAGGCGAGAGTCTATGTCATATCATTGAAAGCGACTTCTTAATAAGTAATGCCTACCCAGTTATTCATACACTGTCCATGGAAGAGCTTCAGAAGTATTATCGGCTTTCCGAAGAACTTTCACGAAAAGATTTCATGGCAAAAGCTTTGGAATTAGGTGTACGTAATGATGATTACTTCTTCTTGTCAGAAAAATATCGTCTTCTTGTTGAAGGCGGAAGAATGGATTCTGAAGAATGTCAGAAAGTAAAGCGCAAGTTACTCAATAAAGATCCTAGAAATGAAAAACACACTCACTTTACTGTTGCTTTGATTGAGTTTCAAGAATTGGCTAAGAGATCTCAAGAGGGCGTGCATCAGGATCCCAGTCAGGTAATCGCTCCTCTAGAATCTTATTTAGCAGAGTTCGGTCAGCAAGATCAGGAAAATGTTTGGAGAATTGAGATGATGATTGCTCAATTTTACTTAGATTCTGATCAATGGAAAAGTGCTTTGCAGCATGCCGAAGTTGCATTTGAAACAGCACCTAAGGAAGTGCGGTCTCACATTTCTCATTCTTTGGACTACATTCGACACCAGTCGTAGGCTTATTTTTTGCTAGCTTGCTATTGAGTGCTTCTGGAACTTGTTGGGTAAAATCTTGAAGTAACTCTTCAAATTTAGGTTGTTGTTTGTTTTTAGGCATAACAACAATTTGACAAGCTGGAAGAGAATGACGTTGCTGACGAAAAGCTTCACGCACGATCCGTTTAAAATAATTTCTTTTGTGTGCCTTCCCAAACTTTTTTGACACAGTTATCCCCAGCTTGCAACATCCAGAATATTTGGATGGAGCAACATGAAAAATAACCTGACTACCTTGGCAATGGGACCCAGATCGCGAAATATAAAGAAACTGCTTTCTCTTTAATACACGAGCATATTTGGGTAAGGTTGATCTCTGCACAAAAAAAAATATTTTATAGATCGACTAGATTATGTCTGCCGTGGCGACGACGACGATTCAGTAAATTTCTTCCGTTTTTTGTAGCCATACGAGTGCGGAAGCCCACAGAATTTCGACGCTTTCTTTTGCTAGGTTGATAAGTCCGTTTCACAGTACCTTCCTATTGGTTTCTAAGCTTTCCTAGTCTATTGAATGACTGCACTAGAAAAAACTCTTCGTAAGTTTATAAAATTGGGTTAATAAGATCAAGAGAACTAAAGAGATTCTCTCATTTGATGATAGAACTTATCATCTACCTAAGTCTGCTGTTGTCAAAAAGTGTCAAAGGGGTTAAATTGGTTCCTTTTAGTGATATTCCATAATTTAGAGTGTCTTTCTCTATAATTAGAGAAGGCCATTAGGGTATAGTTTTCATGAAAGTGAGTTCATCCATCAAAGCAGATCCTTCAAAAGGAGATAAGCTTGTTCGTCGTAAAGGGCGTCTTTATGTTATTAATAAAAAGGACCCTAATCGTAAGCAACGTCAAACGGGCCCTGCGCGTAAAAAGTAATTCAATAAGTTTTAGGTAAGAACGCATGGCGAAAAAGTCAGCAGTAGCGAGAGAAAATAAGCGCCGACGATTAGTAGAGGCGAACTACAAGAAAAGAACCGAGCTTCGCAATATAGCAAAAAGTTTAACTGCTAGCGAAGAAGAGAAAGAAAATGCACGTACGGCATTGAATAAAATGAAAAGGGACACAGCTCCGATTCGTTTACACAATAGGTGCTTGTTAACAGGTCGTCCTCGTGGTTATCTAAGAAAATTCGCTATCTCTAGAATTTGCTTCAGAGAAATGGCTTCCATGGGAGAGATTCCTGGAGTTATCAAAGCAAGCTGGTAGAATTTCTAAAATTGCATATCTATCACTAGAAATGAGGTGTTAAAGATTTTATTAGAGTTACTTAAGAATCTTTAACGCTTCGTTAAGTTCTGGGATATTTCTCACTCTTTCCCAATTCTCCATTCCCTTTTTCCAGACCCAGATATCTTCAGGGTTTGTATTGTCCGCCGCATGTCTTTCTTTGTCTCTGAGAAATAGAAGGAGATCTTCTAAAAACATAGGGCCAACATTTTGTTTTTCTTTATTTAGGTAAAACCATTTTTCTGTATCTCTAGGCACCTGATCAACAGGAGGCGGGGATGAAATAACAGAGGGATCTTCTAAAATAGAGTGCAAAATATTGTTAGATGGTTCGTTATCATCAGAAGATGGAGTAGAGTCTTCGTTCTTTGAGGGGAGATCCGGAAGAATAAGGAGAATAATGATCCCGAAGAATCCGAAGCACATTCCCGCAAGAAACCAACCGATTGGATTACGATTTTTTTTAACAGCCAGGTAAGCGGCTAAAAACCCTAACAGAATGTAAATCAAAAAAAAAGAAATAGGTAGCATTGAGGGTAGCATATTAACCGCTTGACCATTAGACTAATCACTAGCGCTTATTATTTCTATAGAGTACATTTCTCGCTAGCGAAATAGGCACATAGGAGGAATATGGATAAGCAGAATTTAAAATTAGATGTAAAAGAAATTGAATTTCCAGAGACTGTATTCAGCCGTGATATAGAGACTCGTGTAATTCAAGTAATTATTTTACATTGTTTAGCTAAAATCAACGGGGTTTCTCTTTTAGGGGGAAATTTAATTGATACTTTGTTTGGTAGAGATATCGAGAGAATGAAGGGAATCTATGTAGAACAAGATTCTAAAAATCATTTAGTAAAGGTTCGTGTCGAAGTAAACGTTGATTATGGTGTTTCTATACCAGAAAAAACTGAAGAAATTCAGGGATGTATAGTTTCTGAAATATCTGAATATACAGGTCTTCACGTAGCTTCTGTTCATGTGATCATTAAAGGGCTAACTCAGCCTAAGGATCGTTCTGAATCGGAAGATGAATTAGAAGAATTGTGTGTTGCAGATCTACCCTCAGCAGAGGACTTCCTAGAGGAAATAAAAGAAGAAGTTGAAGAATAATATTTTAATCTAATCTTCAATAATCTTTGTTTTCTCAGCTTGCTTAGCCAGCAATTGTTTAATGTCTTTTTTCGTTAGCCCAGGGATAGTTTCAAGCTCTCCCTGGGAGGCTTTCATAACTTGTTTCCAACTTTTAAATTTTTGCAATAAACGCTTTCTTTTTACCTCGCCAATTCCTGGAATTTTTTCTTGGGGTAATAAAAGATCTTTATGGCGTTTTTTACGGTGTTTGCTGATTGCAAATCTGTGTGCTTCATCACGGAGTTTCTGGAAGAATTGTAGAAGTTTTGATGTTGGTGGCAGCTGAACTCCTTGAGGGAAGGTATCACAGAATAATTTTTCATTTCTTAATGAACCGCTATGATTACTTGCTTCTTTAGCTATGGAGACAATCTGAATCCCTGTAAGATTGAGTTCTTTTAATGTTTTCTTTGCCTGAGAGTATTGTGTGCGACCCCCATCTATAACAATCATATCAGGAAGAGAAGAGGTAAGAGAGCTAAATCTACGGGATAGTACTTCATGAAAAGCTGCTAGATCATTATGTGCAGAAGAAGAGATAGAGAATGTCCTGTAATTTCTAGGAGATAAAGCATCGTTTTCGTAGACAATATAGACTCCGACAGCATGAGAGCCTTGTAGATGAGCATTATCATAGCATTCTATACGATAAGGGTAGTCTGGAGATTTCAGAATTTTCTTCATCTCCTCATAAGGTAGAGTAGAAGATTGTATAGCTGTTTCTGCATGTATCTTAGCATTATTCTTAGCTAAATTTAATAATTCTTTACCATAACCTGTTTTTGGAGAACGTAGCTGTGGTGGTGCATCTTTATTTAATAGATATGGAAGATCAGGGATATCTAAAGGAATGGGAGTAAGAATTTCTTTGGGAGTCTGCAGTTGATTTGCATAGTATTGTAAAATAAAGGAGGAGAGTAAATCAGTATCTTCCTGAGCATTTTCTGAAAATGGGAAATGGCGAGCCCCAAGTAGTTTCCCTGAACGTACTGTTAATACGGTAATAACTGTTTCCTGATGTTTTCTATACAAACCAATAGCATCAATATTCTGGAAATGGAACTTTTCCACATGCTGTTTTATCATAGCTTGTTGGATAAGTTTTAACGTGCGGTAATAGATTCCGGCTTGTTCGAACTTTTGTTCTTGAGATGCCTTCTCAATGGATTTTTCTAAATCTTGAATGATTTCTGAGACTTTACCTTTCAAAAATAGCACAGCCTTCTCTAAAGTCTCTTCATATTCCTTATGAGAACATAAATTCACACAAGGTGCTAAGCACCGTTTCATCTCATAGAGAATGCATGGACGTTTTCTTGAAGCAAATTCACGATCGGAACAAGTGCGTAGGGGAAACCATTGACTGATAACTTCTAAAAGAGTTCGACAGGCTTCTGCGCTCACATAAGGGCCAAAAATTATTTGTTTTTTTGAAGACGTAACTGCTTTCGTGCGGATAGCATCTATTTTCGGCCAAGGATGTGTTAAAGATATCGCTAGACAGAAGAAGGTTTTATCATCTTTTAAAAGCACATTGTATTTTGGATGATATTTTTTTATTAAATTATTTTCTAAAAGAAGAGCTTCAGTTTCATTAGAAACTAAAATGGTTTCTATATCAGTTGTTTTCTTCATTAAGAATGGGATTCTTTCTCTGGAATCCCCTTGTTTTTGAAAGTATGTTGTTATGCGATTGCGTAAGTTTTTTGCTTTTCCGATATACAATATCTCTCCGGAGCTGTCTTTCATTAGATAAACACCCGGAGATGTAGGAATGAGTTTCGGAGTGAAGTCCTTTACATGCATAATTAAAACAACGTGAGTTGCTGCACTTTTTCTTGTGTTTGTTTAGAGGTTGTTTCCGGACCTTCTAATTGGCGTAAGATCTGTTGTGCTCTCGATATCACACAAAGAGGGAAGCCAGCAAGTTTCGCAACATGTATTCCAAAACTTTTCTGGGAATGTCCTTTAAGAATCTCATATAAGAATATGGGCTGCCCACCATTTTCTCTCACACCCGCATGGAAATTTTCTACATGAGGGCAATGGTTCTCTAAATCCGTGAGTTCTTTGTAATGCGTAGCAAATAAGGTTTTAGCTTTTTTACTTTCAGTGAATAGTAGATATTCTACAACAGACTGTGCAATTGCCAAACCGTCATAGGTACTCGTTCCTCTGCCAACTTCATCAAGAATAACCAAAGAACGATTCGTAGCATTGTGTAGAATATTAGCAGTTTCTGCCATTTCCACCATGAATGTTGACATCCCTTTAGATAGATTATCCCCCGCACCTATACGCGTGAAGATCTTATCAATCATTCCAATATGTGCTGATCTGGCAGGTATGAACGATCCCATTTGTGCCATGATGACAAGTAAAGCAATTTGTCGGATATACGTAGATTTTCCTGCCATATTCGGCCCGGTGATCAAAATCATTCGTGTTCGTGCGCTATGCATTTTTATATCATTGGGGATAAAAGTCCCCTTGTCTAATAAAGTCTGTGCAACGGGATGAATTCCCCCCGATATAGATAAAGAATCGCTAGTATCTACAATAGGACGGCAATAATCATATTCTGCTGCAAGATCAGAAAGAGAAAGAATGTAGTCTGTATCTGCTATTACTTGAGACAGAGAAAGAATAGCGTCACGTTGTTCAAGAATTTGCGAACATAAATCTTTAAATAGTTGAGTTTCTAATGCCTGCAATTTATCGGAAACATTAAGCATATCATCTTGAAATTCTTGTAGCTTTTCTGTTGTAAAACGTTCAGCATGAAGACGTGATTGCCGACGGATAAATTCTTTAGGTAATAAAGGAGCAAAATCACTGCTTACCTCTATATAGTAGCCTAAAACTTGGGAATAGCAGACCTTAAGCTTTTTCACTCCTGTTTGTTTGCGAATGGTCTCCTGGTATTGCCATAACCATTCTTTAGAATTTTCACGAGTGTAGCGTAAACGTTTAAGATCAGGATGGTGATCATCGGAGAAAATATTTCCTTCAGAAATTCTTAAAGGTAGTTCCCCTAGAAGTGCTTCGGAGAGTAATTCCAAAAGAGAAGCTATACCAATAGCGGGTGTGAATTTTCCTCGGAAGAATTCTGGTAAAGGTAAAGGGGAAAGTACCTCACAAACACGTATACTTGCATTTAATGAATCACGAAGCATGCCCACATCTTTAGGACCCGCTAATGCAGTGGTAATCTTCGTAGTTAAGCGTTCTAAATCGCGTATTTGAGAGAGAAAAGATCTTAGATTTTTTCTTAATCCTGAGCGGTTCAAAAGAAACTCAACAGCGTCCTGACGCAGTAAAATTTCTTTTTGATCATAAAAAGGATTTACTAAAGTATGGCGTAGTAGTCTACCTCCCATAGGAGTACAAGTACGTTCCATAACATGTAAAAGAGAGCTCTTACCTTGAGGATCATGAATAGGAGTTAGAAGCTCAAGGTTCACTTGAGATGCCGTATCTACGAGTAGGTGTTTTTGATGGCCGTGTACTTTAGGTATGGAAATATGTTCTATGGGTAAAAGAAGTTTATCCTGAAGATAGGAAAGTAGAGCTCCGGCTGCATTAATAGCGGGAACTAGACCTTTGAGCCCAAAACCATCCAAGGAAGACACATTGAAGTGAGAAGATAACTTTTGCGTAGCAAACTGATGTTCGAAAGCCCAATCTGAATAGGTAGATAAAGTAAGTTTTAAATGTTGTTGGATTTGTTCTATGATATCAGTATGTTTTTTATAGAATTTGTCACAGCTTAGAATTTCTATAGGAGCTAGACGACAAATTTCATCAATAAGATCTTTCATATTGTCGTATTCTTGTAATAGAAACGCACCTGTAGAAAAATCTAAACATGAAAATCCAAATAGAGCACCAACACGATTGATAGAGACAATATAGTTATTTGCTTTTTCGGGAAGCAATGAAGAGGAAAGCAAAGTTCCTGGAGTGACAAATCTTTGTAATTCTCTAGACAGGGGTTCGGATTTTCCTTTATTATCTTGTACTTCATCAAGCTGCTCAGCAACAGCGACTTTAAAACCTTTACTCACCAAGCGATCTATATATCCATTTATTGTGGATACTGGGATTCCACTCATAGGAATTCCTTGTCTTTGTGTGAGAGTAAGATCTAAATTTTGAGAGAGCAAAATCGCATCATCATAGAAAGCCTCGTAGAAATCCCCCATGCGAAAGAGAAGGAGAGACTCTCCAGCTTGCTCCTTGCATTGATGCCATTGTTTCATCATAGGTGTAGGTTTTTTTGATGTCATAGTTCTTCTTTTGAGGAAAAGTATTACCTAGAGATTAACCTAGTCGAGTAGACGACAGCGCTTAGAAATGGTGTCGTTCCATAAATTCAATAACTGCTGGTTAGATTAGCAAACTCATGTAAAAGACCATAGAGATTTTGCCGAATTTTCCTACGTGTTAGCCCACTAGATTACTACATTTATTCTTCGGGATCAAGATGGGTTTCGTCTAGAGTTTTATTGGTCATTGATCCATAAAACTAGCTGTCTTCCTTTTAATGCAGTGAATGTGGCATAACCAAGGAACAGCCAAGCTTATAACTTATGTATACAGAAGAAAGTTTAGATAATCTTAGACACAGCATTGATATTATCGAAGTGCTTTCGGAACATCTCCATTTAAAAAGAAGCGGAGCTACCTACAAAGCGTGTTGCCCTTTTCATGTAGAGAAAACACCCTCCTTTATTGTCAATCCGACAGGTGCTTATTATCATTGTTTTGGTTGTGGAGCTCACGGGGATGCTATTAGTTTTTTGATGAATCATCTCGGGTATTCATTTAGTGAGGCTGTTCTTACTTTATCAAAAAAATTTCATGTAGATCTTGTTATTAAGATTAAGGATACGCAATCTCCGTTCCCGACAGGTGTTAAAGATGAGTTGCGCCAGATTAATAGTGAGGCAGAAAAACTCTTTCGTTTTTGTTTGTATCAGCTTGCTGAGGGTAGAGACGCTTTGCAGTATTTGTATCGTCGAGGATTTTCTCCAGATACTATAGAGCGTTTTCATTTAGGCTACGCTCCAGAACAGACATTGTTCATCCAAGCAATGCGAGAAAAAGATATTTCTGAAAAACAACTCGAAGATGCAGGTTTTATAGGAAATAAATGGTTTTTATTTTCTCGTAGGATCATTTTCCCTGTACACGATTCCCTAGGACATACCATAGGATTTTCATCAAGAAAGTTTTTAGAGAATACACGGGGAAGTAAATATGTAAATACTCCTGAAACTCTTATTTTCAAGAAGTCGCGAGCTCTTTTTGGGTTACATCTCTCTCGACGAAGAATAGCAAAAGAAAAACGCGTTATTTTAGTTGAAGGCCAAGCTGATTGCTTGCAGATGATAGATTCGGGGTTTAATTGTACTCTTGCAGCTCAAGGAACCTCTTTTACCGAGGATCACGTAAAAGAGTTAAGCAAATTAGGAGTCCTTAAAGCTTATTTACTTTTTGATGGTGATGATGCTGGAGTGAAAGCCGCCATTCGTGTTGGAGATATGTGCCAGACAGTAGGTATTGCTGTTATGGTCTGTCGTCTTCCTAAAGGTGAGGATCCCGATTCCTTCTTAATGCATAAGGGAGCAGTTCTTCTCGGAGGGTTATTAGATCAAAGTGAGGATTACCTCACTTTCCTTATTAGTGAAAAAATTCGTGTTTATCCAAATTTTTCTCCAAGGGAAAAAGCACAGGTAATTGAAGAAGTTATTACACAAATTAAAAAATGGGGAAATCCCATTGTTGTATACGAACACCTTAAACAATTAGCTTCTCTGATGATGATTCCAGAAAGTATGGTATTTTCCTTAGCAAAATTAGAATCAGGAATCACACCGACTAAAGCTCCCGTAGCTAGTAAAGGGAAACTCCCAAAAATTCATTCTGATGTGATTATTGAAACTGATGTTTTGCGCTGCATGCTATTTTGTAAAACTCATAATATCAGTATCCCTCATACAGCGAAAAATTACTTCTCAGCTATGGATTTCAAACATCCTGAATGTAGGAAGCTATTTTCCCATCTGATTGAATATTATGAAAAACACCATAGCAACCTTCCTTTTGACGAGGCTTTATCCCTATTAGAAGATAAGATAATCATAGAGCTTTTGATAAAACGACGTATGAATACCGACTGTCTTGAGGCTGTATTTATACAATCTTTACAAAAACTAGCAGATCGTCAGTGGAAAGAACAACGTCATCCTCTCGCGGGGCTATCGAAGAGCTACCAGGAACAAAAGCTCTCTATTCTCGAAGACTATGTCCGTCTACGCAAAGACAGGGTCGTAGTGACTCTCCTAGATCCCCAGGAGTGTTAGTCTCTCGTATTTAGTTCTATTTTGATGTAAAATAGTAATTATTAACTATTTGTAAAGATTGAACAATTAATAAGTTTAATATAAAATATTGCCTTGTTAATTTATTAATTTGTTGGTTTTTATGAGAATTTTCAAGTTTCTTTTACCAATACTTGCTTGGGCTTTATGCTTCGGGGGTGTGGTAACAGAGTCGAATCATACCCGGGGTATTATTGTTTCGGAAGCTATGGGATTAGCGGCTGCGCGTTGCAGTTCTTTAGTGAATCGGGCTAGTGAGTTTGCTCAGGCTGCAGGCTTTGGTTATGGAGCTTCTGTTTTACTTCAAGAATGGCAAAATCAACAAGCAGTAGAGCTAGAGACATTAATATCAAGAAATGGTGTCATCTAGAGTATACTCGCATATTTTGTAATATTATTTTTACAAGTAGTGATTTTATATCCCCGTTATTTTATCTTTGCTTGCGCGATGTCGGAGAGACTAATCGTTGATTGGAAATCCTTAATCCGGCGTGTTTTGTGAATTTTGATAAGCGGGGAATAGATTTATGCGTTTTTATTGCTTTGTCCTTTTTTTATTAGTATCTATATCTACCTGGGGAAAAGAGTCACCTTTAAGAGGTCAGGAAGATATTGTTTCTGATAGGTTTTCTCCCCCACAGTATGTAGAACTTTCTAATGGCCAAAAGGTGTATCACTCGTACTACGGTGCTTTAGAAGATGCTAGAGATAGCGGTAAGTGCTGTATATTCGTGTACTTTAATCCAAATTCTGAACGAGTGTGGACAGATATTACTCAAAGAGACGTTTGTTTCCCTGTTGATTTAGCAAATGTATGCAATATTGTTGTTATGCAGCCAGGCCTGATTAGCTCTAAAGATTTCTATCCTAAAATGGATCCCATGATTTTATACATGGCAGATTTTCAGGATCGTTTTTGGGAGTTAGATCTTCGTGGTCCTTGTGTGGTTCTTATTACCATAGATGCTAAAGGCCTTGATAGGGTACAAAGAGTTCTTACTATTCCCACCCCAATTTCCATCGATTCAAAATCATAAATTCTTATGTTTTAGCATTATCAGGCGGTAATTTGTTATGCGCCTGATAATTAATCACATAAGTTCTATTTTCATTTTTTTTAAATTAGATAATCTAAGTTGTTATTATTTTAAAATTAGAATGCACTATCCTTAAAACTAAGGCTTTGCTATCCTTTCCTCCAATGTTTCACAAAAAACTAGCAATGGAGGTGCCTCATGCACATCTTGTTATCTATATTTGCACTATTGTTAGCCCTACCAGCAATTGGAGGAGAAACTTCTACATCATTGAAAGATGAAGAAAGCGATCAGCAGATCGAAGATCTCTCAAGGAAACACCCTTCTATATTTTACTCTTACAACGATGGCCTAGTAGGGGTAAGACAAGAAGGTAGAAATACTATGATTGTTCTGTACAGCGATGAGGATACAATAGCTTTTCAGTCATTGTATACTATGGCAATAAGTATGGAAGAATCGGTTCTCAGTAAATATGCCAAATTCGTCGTGTTAAGCCCAACGGGTATTAATTTGTTAATTTATCCCCCGGTTCCTGATCCTATGCTTGCTGAAATTGCAGTATTTAAAAAGGAATTTCCGGAAGTTAAACATCTCAAAGGAACCTACCTAATTACGATTTCCGTTACTAATAATGATGAAAAAATTATGGATATTGCTCCCATCGATGTACCTTTGGAAAATTCTATAAAACCCATTATTTCTGTACATTAGTAATAAAAAATCCTTTTCCCACCGATATCCCGAGATATAAATTTTAAAATCGGGATATCTTTTTTCTATGTTTCCTGATACCGTGGTAGTCATTTTAATTGGGAAAAGTAGTTTTATGCGTATCTTATTAGCTTTATTATCATGTTTGTTACTGCCATGTCAGCTTATTCAAGCTACTGAAGCAACAACTTGTCCTGTAATTTTAGAAAGTTCCGATTTTCATGTTTTCGAAGACTATGACGAAGCTCTAACACATGTCCAGAAGGAAAATATTCCTTTAATTATTGTTTTGATGAGTAATACTCACAAAGAGGTGTTAGATGAACTTATCAAAGATGGATTAAGTCTTGATGATTTCTTTGGATTTTCATTAGAGCATATGGCGGCTATAGTTGTTTTACAGCCTCAAGATGGGGATGAGAAAGATTCCTCTCTGATTGAAGATTTCAAGAATAAATTTCCTAGTTCAGAATTTCCTGAAAATTCTGGAACCTTCATATTAACTATCGTAGTTGATGGAGATCAGGAAACACTTCTAGATATCACTGAACTTGATCTTTAAGATTATGTATCGAGATGACGAAAGTGAGAAAAGTGGCCATAGACAAAATCTATAGAGCCACTTTTTTTATGCCTAGAGATAGTTTTATATTTTTAATGCCTCCCAATGATAAGGAGAAAATTTCTCCATAGCTGTCAGCAATAGATGAATACGTAAGTTTTTCAACGCTTCATCTCCACTAGTAACATGTACTTCATTTAAGAATGTATTGATGCTATCAGTAAGTTCTCCAAGACTTAGGAAATAGTCTTTTTTACTATCCTTTATTTTTACAGACGCATCAAAGTGATCAAGGGCTGCTTTAAGCCGAGATTCTTGCATCTCAAGTTGAGCCGGTATATGTGTGCTAGAGAATTTCAAAGAGGCTAAGATTTTTTTCAAACGATTATGGGTCGTTGTGATTTTTTCAAGAACAGTTCTTTGACTATTTTTTATACTCTGAATTGCTTTTGCTGATTTTATGATCTCTACAGGATTCTTCTCAGAAGTATCAGAAAATACAGTAGCAATTTCATCTTTGCTAAATCCTAAAGAAGCCATGAAGGTTTTTAATCTTCCCCAGATGAACGCCAAGATATCACGGATAATCGCAGGTTTATCCCAGGTGGTTTCTTGAATAGTGGATGGGAAGTTATCTGCCAGATGATGTAAGAGATTCTCGAGATTTAAAGACGCTTCTGAAGCATGTAATAATGTAAGAATCTCTAGAGATTGACGACGCAAAGCATAAGGATCGTGAGATGAAGTAGGCCGTAGGTCCAATATGAAACAAGAAAGTAAATTATCAAAACGATCTATGATGCTTAATAACGTTCCTGTAGTGGAGATTGTTTGACCATCAGTAATATGACGTAAATGTTCTCCCACTGCTATTGCAGCTGCATGGGATAGCCTCGCATGTTTTAGATAGTATTCTCCCATGATTCCTTGTAATTCTGCAAATTCATTAACAACAGCGGAGACTAGGTCTGCTTTACAAAACTCTATCGCTGTTGTTATATCTTCTTGAGAGGATAAAGGCATAAGTGGATAAACAATTTCTTTATGAGCTTTTAGTCTTTCTACTTTATCATAAAGGGAACCTAGAGCTTCAAAGTAGGTAACAGCTTTTAGCTTGTCCACGAAGGTAGCTAATGACGTTTTCAGATCCTGAGCAAAAAGAAAATCTCCATCGGTAAGGCGAGGAGTTAGGGCTTTTTCATTTCCCTCAACGATAATGTCGTTAGGACAATTATCGCAGACTAAAATAAACTGATTAGTAATCTCTCCCGAAGTGTTTTGTGTGGGGAAATATTTTTGATGATTTACCATTTCAGCGATTAACAATTCCTTAGGTAGTGCACAGAACTTTTGATCAAACTGCGCGCATGTAACAAAAGGATGCTCAGTAAGAAAAACCGTCTCTTCGAGTAAACGAGGATTTGCAACAGGAGAAATATTGTCAGAACTATGTGACTTTAATCCTTGTTCAATGATTTCTCTACGTTCCTTATGTGAGACAATCACACAAGCATCACGTAAAGTGTCGACATAATGTTCACAAGAAGGAATGGAAATTTCCCTTGGATCTAATTGTCGATGACCATATGAGGTGTTCGAGGCTATTACTTTCCCAAAAGAAAAAGGAAGAATAGATGTTCCATATAAGGATACTATCCAACGAATAGGTCGTGCGTATTCTACACCACTATCGTCATAGACCATCTTCTTAGGGAATTTCATAGACTGAATTAATTTAGGTAATTCACTAGCTAAGATTGTCGCGGTATCTTTACGCACTTCAGGATATAGAAGGAATAGATAATTTATAGAGTTGATCTCGCGGATCTCAAACAGAGAGTATTGAGAGAGCTCATTGTAATGACGGATAGGCACATTATGAGAAGCAAAAAATTGTTCTCCTTGCGTAGTAACATTCCCAGAATCACTAAATAACGAGGAGACTATAGGACCTTTCTTCTCAACAGCTTTTTGCACAGCTGTAGGCTCTAATTTGTAAATTAATAAAGCAAGTCTCCTTGGAGATCCTAAAACCTCTAAACTCTCGTAACCAATGTTATAATCAGACAAAAGCTTCTTAGCTAAAGATTCTAATTGTTGAATACCAATAGGAACAAAAGTTGCCGGCAACTCCTCAGAACCAATTTCTAATAAGAAATTTTCTGCTATTGTAATTTTAGGGCAGGGAAGAAACTGTGGAGTTGTATTTTTGTGAGTATGCCACTTGTGTAATAATGGATAATTTAAAGAAGCTCGCCACTCTACATAACCATCAGCAACGGCACGGGCTAATTGACGGATTCTAGTAATATAACGGGTGCGTTCTGTAACAGAAATTACGCCCCGAGCATCAAGAATATTAAAAGCGTGAGATGCTTTGATAACGAAGTCGTAGGCAGGAGCTGGGAGTCCTCGATCTAAAGTAGCAAGTGCCTCTTGAGCGAAATCTTCAAAATGTTTTAACCACATTTGCGTATTCGCAACATCAAAGTTATACTCGCTCCAAGCTTTTTCAGAAGCTTGGGTAATATCTCCATAGGTGAGCTCATCGTTCCATAATACATCAAAAATAGAGCTCTTCTTTTGTAGATACATGGCAATTCTTTCGATCCCATAAGTAATTTCCCCACTAATTGTATCGAGAGGCTTACTCCCTATAGCTTGGAAATAGGTTAGTTGGGTAATCTCCATGCCGTTTAGCCATACTTCCCAGCCTAATCCCCACGCACCAATCGTAGGGTTTTCCCAATCATCGTGAACGAAACGAATATCATGTTCACGAAGGTCCAAGCCAATAATTTGCAAAGACTCTTTGTATAAAGAGAGAAAGTTTGTGGGGACAGGTTTAAGAATTACTTGTAGCTGATGGTAGTTTTGTAGACGGTTAGGATGCATACCATAACGACCGTCTTGAGGGCGCCTTGAAGGTTCTACATATGCAGTTTTATAGGGTTCAGGTCCTAAAGCACGCAAAAATGTTGCTGGATTAAATGTCCCTGCACCTACTTCTAGATCATACCCTTGATGAATCACGCACCCCTGTTCACTCCAGAACTGCAAAATTTTAGCAATCATAGCTTGTAAGGTAAGAGGTTGTGGCATAGTAAAACTCCGATCAAAAAAATAGGGCTTGAAAAATTTACGATTATTTCCACGATAGATGGCGTTTGAAAATATAAATTTTTCCTAAGAATAAAGGAAAAGATACCACTACAAATAAAAACAAACAATACTAAGAGAAGAACTAGGAGATATCCTGTAGGAAAAATAATATCTCCAAAAAATAGTTTTTTTACATTATAACATTCGGAACTTGCGCTCTAATTCTTATCTATTTAATTTGTCTTTTAGGCTTTCGTTTAGTGCTGAAGTTCCGGTTTAAGTAATTTTTTTGATAGAGGTATGGGGTGGGACTGCCTAATTATCTAACTTTTTCCCGGCTATTTATAACGCCAATTTTCATGCTACTCTATCTTAAAGGAAAGTGGCTTGGAATTACTCCTGTAGTTCTTCCATATGTTCTACTTGCCCTTTTAGGTCTCTCAGAGCTTACTGATGCTATTGATGGTTACATAGCTAGAAAGTTTTCTCAAGTTACAGATTTGGGAAAACTTCTTGATCCTATGGCTGATAGTATTTATCGAATTTCTCTGTATTTGACGTTCACTCAACCGCCAGTAAATCTTCCTCTAATTCTTGTATTCATTTTCTTGGCCAGAGATTCTGTAATTAGTACATTACGTACCGTATGTGCTTTTCGAGGAGTTGTTCTTGCTGCTAGAGCGAGTGGAAAATTAAAAGCTATTTTACAGGGTGTCAGTTTTCTATTAATTTTACTTGCTATGATCCCGCATTCTTTAGGAATGATCTCTGAGGGAGATTTGGAGCTTTTTGCATCAGTAATAGGGTCTATAGCTGCTATTTACTCTGTGTGTTCAGGAGCTGAGTATTTCTGGGTGAATAAAAATCATGTACTGCAAAGAGGAAAATCCAAATCCAGCGATCACAATAAGGAATTGTAGACTCCTAGATAATGCATCGCCATTGTCGTTAATCCTGATGATCGAAGCATACCTTCTTCTACAAGTTGGAACCATACGTCAGGTTCATGTCTATAGGTAGTAACCGCTAAAGATAACATGTGGAAGAAATCATTGAAGTTATCCGCATATGAGAAAGTGAAACCGTTAACTCCCGTTGCAACAGTATCAGCGAGACCTCCGGTAGATCTAACTAAAGGTACTGTTCCATAACGCATTCCAATAAGTTGTGTGAGACCACAGGGCTCAAAATGAGAAGGAATACAAATCATATCTGCAGCCCCATAAACTAATCGGGCTAGAGGATCATTATAGTCTAAGACGATCCGAATATTTGGAGAAGTGGTTAATGACTCTTGTAAATTTGTAAATTTTCTTTGAATTTCTAGATCATAGCACGTCCCTACGATGATTAAAGTATAGCTATTTTCCATAGCATGGAGAATAGCTGCTTTCATAAATTCGGGGCCTTTCTGTTCTACAATGCGAGAGATTACGCACATTAAGGGAGAATATTCAGAAGAGAGTCCTAGTTTCTCATACAAGGCTGTCTTGTTTTCGTCTTTCTTCGTGAATAAAATATCAGGAGAATTAAGTAATTCCTTACCGTAGTTCACAGCCAAAGAAGAATCTGTTTCAGGATTCCAGCTGTTTTCATCTATACCGTTTAAAATTCCACAGAAAACATGACGTCTGGCCATGATAGCATCATGCATCTCATAATCAGAATAATCATTAAGAATATCTTGAGCATATGTAGGGGACACAGTTGTAATGTAGTCCGAACAATATAAAGCGCCCTTCAGTAATATACTCATCTGAGGATCTCTATATAACTGGTAATTACTCAATCCGAAATCACTGATTCCAGATGCTCCAAGTAATTGTGTGCTGCAATAGCCTCGATAACTAAAATTATGAATTGTAAAAATTCTCTTCGGATAATGTGGGAGATTAGGTTCTTTTAAAAGGCCTGCTAAGAGTCCCATATGCCAATCATGCATGTGTACAATATCTACATGATCTAATTCTCGAATATAGGCTGCAGCTGCAGCTGAAAAAGCGCTGAAACGTAGCGTATCGTCTTCGGTATAGATAGTCGATGTTGAAAATAGGTCTAATTGTGAATCTAATTTAATTGTCGTAAGAATCATCCCTTCATAAGAATAGGAAACTGAAGAGGCGTTCTGTTTTCCTAAAAATTCATAAGAAAAAACCTTTTCATTAAGTACTTGAGAAGAGAAAGAAGGGGTGATTAAGGGAAAGAAGGGGAGTAATACTTCAATGTCATGATGTTCAGATAATGCTTTTGATAAACCATAGACAGCATCACCTAATCCACCAGCTTTAAGAAAAGGAGCGAATTCTATTGCAGCTTGTATGATTTTCATGATTTTCTCTTTTCATGGCTTCTTTATGTGTCATAGCAAGCAAAGAATAAAAATCACAAGACGAAAAGGCCCATTTTTTAACGAAATAGTTTGACGTTATGGTAAAATTCTTAAGGACTTTGCGATTTTCCTATTTTCAAAAACTGAAGATTAGATAAACTGTAACCTGATACTGGGGTGTAGCCAAGCGGTAAGGCAGCGGTTTTTGGTACCGTGCATCGGAGGTTCGAATCCTTTCACCCCAAGGTTTCTTTGTTATTTCTTTTTTTTATTATCCACGTCATTTTTTACTGTTTTGTTAAGGAAAATCTCATTTTAGGGAAAAGATTGACTTTTTCCGAGATAGAGCTATAATTTTGCCTCGAAAACTGTTCAGATATATGTTCTAGACATGACAGTCGATAGTCCCTAGCAAAACACATTTTAACTCCGGGAGTGAGTGTTTGGCGTAGGGTTCTTTTAGCTCAAGATTATGGAGAATAGCACATTATGGAGCTCGTAGTTACAAGTCGCGAGACTGATAAAAAATCTTTGCTTAAAAAAATTCGTCAAACAGGAGGGATTCCTGCTGTTATTTATTCTGGCGGAAAGAGCTTGGCTAATATCGTTGTTGACGCTCACATATTTAGTAAATTTTTATCTGGCCTAGAAAGTGGTGCGCTCTCTTCTACAATTTTTTCTTTATCTTACGAAGGTCGTATAATTAAGGCCCTAGTTAAAGATATTCAATATCAAGTTACCTCGTACCAAGTGATTCACTTAGATTTTGAAGAACTGATAGAAGATCGTGATGTAAAATTAAATATTCCAATTCGCTGTATTAATGCTGTGGATTGTGTCGGCGTTAAATTGGGTGGATCCTTAAGACAAGTTATCCGTGCTTTACGCGTCGTATGTAAACCTAAAGATATTGTACCCTGCTTAGAATTGGATGTTCGGTCGTTGGGATTATCTCAGACAAGAAAGTTGGCTGATATTAATATTCCTGCAGGACTCCGTCCTGTTACTTCTTTAAAGGAAGTTGTTGTAACAGTATCTAGAAGATAATTTTAATTATGACGATGCTGATTGTTGCCATAGGAAATCCAGGGCGTCAATATACGTGGACGCGGCATAATATAGGATTCCTTTGTGCGGACAAGCTACTCCAAGGTTTTCCTGGAGCTCAATTTAAAGAAGCACGTAAATTATTTTCCGATATTGCCAAAGTAGAATCACCGCAAGGATCTATGGTTTTTATTAAACCTAAGACTTACGTTAATCTAAGTGGTAAGGCCGTCTCAGCAGTTAAGGAATATTATAATATTGCTACGGACCGTATTTTAGTTCTTGCTGATGACGTGAATCAACCTTTTGGTAGTGTGCGTCTTCGCCAAAACGCCGGTGGAGGTGGCCATAAAGGCATAAAAAGTATCACGCAAAGCCTAGGTTCGAATGATTATTGGCAGTTGCGTTTAGGTGTAGGTCGACCTCAGAGAGAAGATATAGAGTTGTCAGACTTTGTCCTAGGACAGTTCACCGAAGAAGAACAGATTAAGGTGCAATCTTTATTTATCGAGGCCAGTGCATTATTTTCCCAATGGTGTTCTGGAGATCAAACTGCCTAGGGGATCCCATAAGTAATTTTTGTAGACTGGGATATCTTAGGGAAATAAACTACTCTAGCTATGTTTAGGAGTTTTTAATGAAAGAAAAAACAACCCAACTTTACGAAGGGGCGTATGTATTTAGTGTTACTCTGAGTGAGGAAGCTAGACGCAAGGCTTTGGAGAAGGTAACTTCAGGCATCACAAATTATGGTGGTGAAATTCTAAAAATTCATGATCAAGGACGCAAAAAATTAGCGTATACTATTCGTGGAGCTAGAGAAGGCTACTACTATCTCATCTATTTTGCAGTAGTTCCTGGAGTAATAGCCGAACTATGGAAAGAATATCATCTTAATGAAGATCTTCTAAGATTTTTAACCCTTAAAACTGATGCGGTTAAAGAAGTTTTAGAATTCGCATCGTTACCAGAATAATTTTTTAAGGAGAAAACATGAATAAGCCTGTTCATAATAATGAACACAGAAGGAAGCGTTTTAATAAGAAATGTCCTTTTGTTTCCGCAGGTTGGAAAACAATTGATTATAAAGACACAGAAACTTTAAAAAAATTCATCACGGAAAGAGGTAAAATCTTACCTAGAAGAATTACAGGTGTCTCTTCCCGCTTCCAAGGTATACTTACCCTAGCTATTAAGAGAGCACGTCATATAGGGTTTCTACCTTTTGTAGCAGAAGATTAATTTAGAGGAAGAGAGACAACATGAAACAACAACTACTTTTACTAGAGGATGTTGATGGTTTAGGTCGTAGTGGCGATATCGTAACCGCACGTCCTGGATATGTCCGTAACTATCTTATGCCTCAAAAGAAAGCCGTCATAGCTGGAGCTGGAACTTTGCGATTGCAGGCGAAGCTGAAAGAAGAACGGTTATTACGTGCTGCAGAAGATAGAGCGGAATCTGAAAAATTAGCAGAAGTTCTCAAAAATGTTATTCTTGAATTTCAGGTCCGTGTAGACCCAGATAACAACATGTATGGTTCTGTCACAATTAGTGATATTATTGATGAGGCAGCTAAGAAAAATATTATTCTTACTCGTAAGAATTTCCCACATTCTCATTATGCAATTAAGAATCTCGGGAAAAAAAGCGTGCCTTTAAAACTTAAAGAAGAAGTTACCGCAACTTTGTTTGTTGAAGTGTCTTCTGAAAGTTCATACATCACCGTTCTTAATCAACAGTCAGTTCAAGAAGAACCTACTGCTGAAGAATCAAACTAGGCATTTAAGGTGAGGAGCATACTCCCCACCTATAAAAAATTGGTTTTATGGATTTTTTCTCTCCAGCAAAGCTCAATCTATTTTTAAAACTTCATGGTAAAACTGCTCGTGGTTTTCATGAAATGACAACGCAGTATCAAGTTATTGATTTCGGCGATGATCTATGTTTAGAAAGTAGTGATGAAGATACTCTTATTTGTAATCTACCAGAATTAAGCACCCCTCAGAATCTTATATGGAAAAGTCTTCAGATTTTTAGAGACTATACGCAGGTAAATGATCCCGTGACCTGGCGACTGCATAAACGCATTCCCATAGGGGCTGGTGTAGGTGGCGGTAGCAGTAATGCTGCAACAGCACTATACGCTTTAAATGAGCATTTCCAAACACAATTATCCAATAATGTTCTCCAGGAATTAGGGAAAAAGATAGGTATGGATGTACCTCTATTCTTTTCCTCAGGATCTGCTATAGGTATAGGCTGTGGTGAAGAAATCCTTCCTTATGAAGATTACAATTGTGAAGAAAGATATGTATTGTATTTTTCTGATCAAGGAGTACTTACTAAAGATGCTTTCTCTTATGTGCATTCTGAAGATTTTTCCTGTAGAGAAGAAGATATAGCCCTGTACACGAGAGAAAATGATTTAGAGAAGTCCGTATTTCGTTTTCGTAAGGACCTCGAAGAGAAAAAACAAATGCTAAAAAGGATGTGGAGTCCTTTTCATGCTCATGTTGGTATGTCTGGAGCTGGGGCAACCCTATTTGTAAGCTATCCCAGAAAAATAGAAACAGATCCTTCTGTAGTCAAATCTATCCATACAACTATCCAAAATAGTCACGGTCTGCTTGTGAATAGCCTACACAAACATAGTGATGGATGGTTTCTGAATCCCAATAATTTATTTACAGCAACAAGATAATAAAGTTCCTTCGGCAACGGAAGCGATCTTACTTGCTTCTACAGAAAGAGCGCTCTCGGCCTGGCAAACTTCATAAGGCTGATCAGCATTCTCTTGATCATGTGAAGATCCAAGAACACATGAAGAAGCAGCAGAAATCTTTTGAAGAGCTTTTTTAATCTCATCAGTATTGTTATCAGTAGTCAGTAGTGTAATTGTATGTGACATAATTAGACCCTCATCTCTTTCTTTTACTTATAGAAATAAAAAATTTTTTACAATTTCTTTCCCACTTTCTATTTTTGACGGAGAGAAAATTCTTGATCATTATCCTGACCTCTAGGAAAAGGTTTTTGAATCTTTATTTTTACTCAAAATATCTCTATTGCTAATTAAAAAATGAGCGTCTCCTAGGTTGTTTATGATTTTACCTCAGTATTCTTCATCATTGAAGACAGGAGCGACTCTACTGTTTTTCTTTTCGATATTACATACATTTCTTACGCCCTGGTTATTCAGTCAGTGTCAGATGTACCAACATAAGAAAATGGTATTTCCTGAGAGATGGAAGAAATACCTTTGGTTAAGTGAATTCTATCGATTGATAAGTAGAGTAGAGCTGGTTTTCGTTCTTTGGGCAGCTCCTCTGTTTCTATGGTTTCTCTATTCCGAGGGTTATAGAGTGACTATGAGCTATTTTAATAGCAGAAATTATGTGTTTTCCCTGTTTATTGTTATCATGCTCATTCTTCTTGAATCACGACCTATTGTCTATTTCTCAGAACGTATTTTCTCAAATATTGCAAAAATAGGTCGACAATCTCCGCGATGTTGGTGGTGGACTCTAATGATAGCCTCACCACTATCTGCAGTGCTTCTCAAGGAAACAGGAGCTATGATTATTGCTGCGACATTGCTTGTTAGGAACTTTTATAAGTTTTCTCCATCTCCACGTTTTGCTTACGCAACAATGGGATTGCTATTTTCTAACATCTCTATGGGAGGATTAACATCAGCCCTATCTTCTAGGGCCCTATTTATTATTCTACCTTCGGTGAAATGGGGGAATAGCTTCATTTTAAAATACTTCTGCTGGAAATCTATAATTGCCATCTTATTGTCGACAACTATCTATTATCTTATTTTCAGAAAGGAATTTAATAATTTCCCTAAAGTAGTGACAAATCCCTCTATGATGAATGAACGAGTCCCAAAATGGATTATTTTTGTTCATATTGTTCTTGTTGGCTCTGTAATCCTAGCCAGATCCGTACCATTATTAATGGCCGCTATCTTGATATTTTATTTAGGATTTCAGAAATTTACAATTTTCTATCAGCACGCAATTAATATTTCTAAGGTGTGCTTTGTAGGACTATTTTATGCAGGTCTTGTGATTTTTGGAGAACTCCAAGAATGGTGGGTTTTGGAGATAATGCATAGGATGTCGGATTTTGGTTATATGATTACTTCATATACTCTATCCATATTTTTAGATAACGCCTTGGTGAACTATCTTGTCCATAACCTTCCTGTAGCTACAGATTGTTTCCTTTATCTTGTTATTGCTGGGTGCATGTCTGCAGGAGGACTTACAATTATTTCTAATATGCCGAACATTGTAGGCTATCTTATCCTTAGACCGTCATTCCCGTCTTCATCATTATCTTTAGGCTGGTTGTTTCTATTTGCTTTAGGACCTTCAATAATATCTTTGATGACTTTCTGGTTCCTCAGAGATATTCCTGAATTCATTTATTGTTTCTTCAGATAGGAAGGCTTTAAAAATCTTTCCCATGAATATATACGGGAATTTCTGATCCTAATTTCTGATTTAAAAATTCCTGACAATACACTTTAAAAGTCGCGTAATCCATATTTTTAGCAGCAGAGATTTTCTCGTTAGGTAGTGAAAATTGTACTGAAGCTTTCTCAAAAGCTAAGGAAAATAGTGCTGATCCCATGGACTCTAAGGAATACGTAGGATCGGTAATATTTTTTATGTAAGCATCTTTTAAGTTGGAAAAATATTGCTCTGACATACCAAATTTCTCTGGGGATGTAGCAACATCTTTGATAAATGTCTTTGTTTTGGCTATGAGCTCTTGAGGTGTATAGGCATTAGAGCGAATATAAAACATCCCTGAAGGGCACAATAAAGGTTCGTGATAACACGCCCCTATGACATAACCCAGCTGCTGTTCCGTACGTAAATGAGAAAAAGCGATGTGATGTAACCATTTAAACATCATTTCTGTGGCAACAATATGCTCTACAGAAGAAGAATGCTTATCTTGAAGAACCAATAACATAGCGTTTCCTGATAGAGGATAGTCTATTTCTATATTTGAGATTTCCTTATCCTGTCTTTGATAATAGAAAGAGTCTGCATTATATGTAGGATAAGCAGCGACAAAGTCTCGAACGATAGTTACCAATTCTTGTTCTTGTTTTTTTGAAGGCGGTCCTAAAACCATGGTTTCAACATGTAATTGTTCAAACATGATTGTTGAGAAGTTTTCTACTTCTTCAAAGTCCATTGTTTTAAGAGTAGAGAGTTTGTCTTGGTAGGAGTATACATCGTGCAATGTATGGGACCAGAGTCTATCCATACCCGCTCGTATAGGACATTCTGAAATCTTTTTCTGATAGGTTTCCATAAGCTGTTGCTTGTGGATGTCAAATCTCTCCTGATTTATGGAGGGTTTTAAAGAAGATAAAATAGATTTTAATAAGATAGGTGCCGTAGCGTTGTATCCAGTAATTTCTAAATTTAATCCATCTCCACGTAAAGAAGTAGAGAAAAAGAGACCCGCTTGAGCTGCTAGATAATATTGTTTAAGAAGATTTTCATTAATTGCTAAGGAACATAGATCTGTAGCTATTAATGAACGGATATCCTTCCTAGAGATATTAGGAGAACGCATGCGCAAATTTATAGCAAGCTTAGGCATAGTATAAAAATGATCTTCACAATAGTAGAAGGTAAGACCAGTATCTTTATATGCTAGTTTAGGTGAGAAAGGGAATTTTTTATTTTCTATTTTGGATATGTCTGAAATTTCAATATTTTTTGGAATGTAAATATTTGGTTGAGGTAAAGCCATAGGCTCTTGTGAGGAGGCTTGTTTGTAGGATTCTAAATCTGGCAGAGATCTTTCATAATAGGTCATGTCGAAAATCGTATCATGATGCTTTATTGCCTCTTGCCAATTTTCAGGATTTTTTGTTGATAACACATAACGCGCTCGATAGGGGTCCGAAAGTATCTCTAAGATGTTTCGTTCTTCTTCAGGAGAGTATTGAGGATAGACAAGTGATTGATATGGATAGGTTGTTAAATCCTCATCAACAAGATCTGAAATTTGCCCTTGAAGAGTTCTAAAGAGATCTGTTTTTGAACTGTAGCAATACTCTAAAGTATTAATAGTAGAGATGTCTTTCAAACAATATCCAGGAATCCCTTGGTTTTGGATTTGATGCAGGTATTCAAAAGTATGAAGTAAAACCTTGGAATATTCTTTCTCACCTTTTTCAGTTAGCTGATAATATATAGTGAAACTCCCTGTATCTTCTGAAGTTTTATAAAATCCAGAATCAAATTCTGTAATCAATTTTTCTTCCTTTAATAAAGAAACAAGACTGTTTGTTGCTTCATGATTTAAAACATACGCAAGTGCTGCATAACAGCCCAGAGGAGCTTTAGATGTGTCATATAGATGCCAGTAGATTTTTATACTTGCTGTGGGTTCTACAGCAGAATTGATATAGAGTTTCCCTAGGGAGAGGTTATCTTCTGAAGAAGAGGGTACTGCAATATTACGATTTTTCTTGGGTGGGATTTGGGAAAATATTTTTGAGAATACTTTCACAGCCTTTTCTATAGGTTCCGTTGTGTGGATAACAGCAATCATATTTTTAGGATGATAATGCCGATTGAACCATTTGTGCATGTCCTGGGATTGTACTTGTGCTAATGTAGAGGAATTTCCACATCCAAATCTTTGGATGGGATGCCCCTTCGGTGCAATAAGTTGTTGAATACGGTGTACACGACGGAGATCCTTATTGGGATGCATGGCAAATTCTTGATGTACAGCATTTTTTTCCCTATCGATGTCTTCTTGATGGAAAAGAGGCTCAATAAATAAATGTACAAATTGATCAATAGCTTCGGAGAATGCTGAGTTCTTTATGGAGAATAGATAGCTTGTCGTATAGGAACTCGTATAGGCATTGTATGTCCCATTGTTACTACTTAGGAAATGAGAAAACCCGTCACTATTTGGATATTTCTCATTTCCTAAGAAGACGCAATGCTCTGTTAAATGTGCTAATCCAGGAAATTCTTGAGGATCTGAGGAATTGCCTGTTTTTACTACTAGAGCGGCTCCTGAAATAGAAATCCCAGGATTAGAAATGATTAACAGTTGTAGTCCATTTGCACAGATGATTTTGGCAGTTTTTTGATCTGCTATGGATGGGGTAAGAACTTTTAGAGGGCACTGGTCAGAGATTGTCTGTGTGTGTTGTTTGCATGATGTTACTAGTAGAGATAGTAGTAAAGTAACAGACAGTGCCTTCCACTTCATTCTTATAATTCCTCATATAGTTGTGTTAAAATGGAAAATGCTTTTTTTGATCTCAATGCTCGTTGGCTATGCTTATCACATTGCGACAATTCTTCTTCAGAGCATAGACGGTCTAATAAAATCTCCTCTCCAAAACTAAAGAAAAGAGGAGCAAAGAAAATCGCTCGATATTCTCCAATAGTATCTTCTACTGTTGGTGGTGGTGGGAGAATATCATAAGTTTTTAATGCGAATGGATAGAAATGCGCAGGTCTTCCTGATGCCTTCGTTAGTAAACGAAACATTTCTATACTTTCTGGTTGAAATTCTGTGGGATAAAGAAGATTTTCGCATGTTTTTCTATCCCTCCCTCCTGCAGGAGCTACATAAATGAATTTACCTCCCTCATTAAGTAGAGTTTTCAACGTTTTCATACTTTTTTGATTGTGATGAAGCTTCTCTTCTTTTTGCTCTGGAGGATTATTAATATGACGTCTTGAATAGATGCATAATAAATCACATCCCATACTGAATGGACGTGCCAAAGGATCAGAAGTTACACGATCTCCTGCTACAAAAATCATGTTTTCTAATAGCTCGGGGTGAGTTTTTCCTAGGGCATAGTACATCAATTGGGGATCACACTCTGTTTGATGATTCGCAAGTAAAATCACGTTGTCTTTGCGATCTATAAATTCTTGAATTTGATCCAATTGATGAAGATTATAAATTTTAGAATTCTCATCATCTACAAGGACTGAAAAAAACTGCTTACCAAAATTAAATAAATCTATCGGGGAGCGGATTTTCTTATGGTATGGGGGAAAGATAAAGGGATCCTTTAAATCTTCAATGACGATTTTCAGCCATTGTGAACATAATTCTTCGGCTTTTTCAAAAGAACATTTTTTCGTGGCAGCATCAAGATAGTTTTGATGGTAAATCTGAAACTTCTGATACAAAGGTTCGGGTAAGGATTGATTGCCAAAGGCCTCTAATAAATAGGTAGAAAAATGCATAACCATGCCTATAACTCAATACTCTCTCCTGTAACTAATGAGAAGAATTGGTAATGATTGAGATGAAGCGAGTCTGAAGTATTAATTTGTAATTTAGCTTTTAAATGTTTAGCTAATCGGATGAGTTCATCATCGTCTTTTTCCTGTTTCATATAACCAGCAATTTCCGGATGAACAACTAAGCATAAATGTGTGTGTTCTTTGTGATTGATCACTTTTTTGAGATCTCTTTCAATTTCGATAACCACACTTTCCGGAGTTTTGATAATTGCGTTTCCACTACAATAAGGACATGTTGTAAATAGAGTCTGCATGAGAGATTCACGGTTTCTCTGACGAGTCATTTCTACAAGACCAAATTCGCTCATACTTAAAATAGTACAACGTGCGGCATCGTATTTCATATGTTCTTTTAAACGTTCTAAAACACGACGCTGGTTTTTACGTGATTTCATATCTATGAAATCAACAATAACTAGGCCTCCAACATTGCGTAGTCGGAGTTGTCTAGCGATTTCTTCAGCAGCTTCTAGGTTGATTTGAACTAGGGTTTCTTCAACACCGCTTTCTAATTGTGTGCTTCTTCCTGAATTTACATCAATTGTATGCATAGCTTCTGTTTTGTCAAAAAATAGGTAACCACCACTTGAAAGCCAGATCTTCCTTTTAGTTGCTTTATCAATTTCCTTTTCGATATTGAAGCGTTCAAACATAGGGATCGAATCGCGATAGTATTCAATCTTTACAGAGGAATCTGGAGAGTATTTTTTGAGCATTCGCTTACATTTTTGATAAGTAGAATAATCATCAATTAATAAGCGTTTATAATTCTTATCTATACAGGTGATCACAGCCTTTTTGAGAATATCAGTCTCCTCATAGAGTAAGCAAGGTTGATCTGTGGAGTGGAATTTCTCTAAAATACTTTTCCAGGTCGCGAGTAAATCATGAGCTTCGTTGATTAAAGCTTCGGTAGAGGCGAGTACGCTAGCTGTTCGACAAATAAGCCCCATATCTTGGGGCATTTCAAAAGAGCGAATCAACTGTTTTAGCTGATCTCTCATATGGGGGTCTTCTATTTTTCTAGATACACCACGGTGAGGGGAATTAGGAAGTAAAACTAAATAACGTCCAGGAATAGAAATATTTGAAGTTAAGCGCGCACCTTTGGTTCCTATGGGTTCTTTAACTACCTGAACTAATACGGGACTGTCTAGCTTTAATAACTCTTCTATTGGGGCCTCAGGTTTCTCATTGTTTTCTTTAGGGAGAACATCAAAATCCATATCGAACATTTGTTCAAATTTCTTAGAATTTTCTAATACATCTGAAATGTGAATGAAGCCATTTTCTCTCTCGTCAATATTGATGAAAGCAGATTGAATGTTTCTTAAGATATTAGTTACGCGACCTCGATAAATGTTGCCTTTGAGTTGGCGAATTTTCTTTCTTTCAATGATGAGATCAAAAAGCTGACCGTTTTTTAAATGAGCGTAGCGAATTTCTTTAGACTCTATATTTAATAAGATGTCGTTTTCCATGGTCTTCCTTGATGCCTAATCCGTGTCTCCTGCTATTGCTTGGATATAATTCGGGAATAGGTTTGTTTGTAGAAGCGTAGTTCTAAACTTCCTAGATATTTGTCTACTGGCTGCGGAAAAAAATTATAAAAAAAATAGGTAAAAAATTCTACAGAAATGGTTTATTGATTCTTTTAAATTAAAAATGATGGTTTTATTTATTCTCTCAATAGATTTAAAGTATGTCTTTGTTTTCTATAATTACCTTGTTTGGTAAACTCTTGTCTTCAAACTCACAGCACCACCAAACTAAGCTTTGAGATTCTTCTTATGGGAAATATTGATGATTTAAAACTATACATTTGCCGACTGAAACTCCCCGGAGAAAAAGAAGTAATAAAATATTCTTTAAATCCAGAGAGTGTTCGTGAGTCTGGTGAGGAAGAGCTTTTCTGCAATCCTATTGAAGTATCTGGAAGTTTAGAGAAAGTAGATAATGAACAGTGGATTTTATCTCTAAACGTATCTACAAAATTAGGATTACGATGTTGTGTTTGTGATAAAAGTTTTTTATATTCTGTGGGTTCAATAGAAATCTCACATCTAATTTGTCACGAAGATGCCAGGTCAGGTGTGTTTGATTGTAAAGATTTAATTAGACAAGAACTCCTCTTGGAGAGCGATCATTTTCAAGAATGTAATAAAGAAGGCTGTCCTGAAAGAGGAAATATCGTACAATTTTTAGAAGATAGAAAAAGAATCAAGAGGGAAACTCCTTTTGATAATTTATAAAAGGTGAGAGATATGGCAGTACCACGCAATCGACATAGCAATGCGCGAAAAAATATCCGAAGAAGTCATCATGCAAAAAAACCACAGCATGCGGCTGTCTGCAACAACTGTAAACAAGCTTTTATTCCTCATACGGTCTGTACTTCTTGTGGTTTTTATAACGGGAAAGCCGTTATGACTGTAGAAAAGAAATAAGAATATATTTGTGTTATGAACGTACAAATTGGCATAGATCTGATGGGAGGAGACCATTCACCTCTCATTATTTGGGAAGTGCTAATCGATGTACTCAATTCTAGAGCTTCGAACTCGCACATTTCTTTTACTGCTTTTGCCTCTAATGAGGTGAAGGAGCAGATACTCAATAGTTGTACATATAAGGAACGTCCAGAAATAATTGCTGCAGAAAGTTTTATCACTATGGACGATTCCCCCTTATCTGCTATTCGTAAAAAGTCTTCATCCATGGCTCTGGGTTTAGATTATCTTAAAGAAGATAAGATTGACGCGTTTATTTCCACAGGAAATACCGCAGCATTAATTACCTTATCTCGAGCTAAAATTCCTGTATTTCCTACTGTTCGTCGTCCAGCTTTGCTTGTTCGAGTTCCTACTATGCGGGGTTGTGCGGTTATATTAGATGTTGGTGCTAATGTTTCTGTGAATCCTGAAGAGATGTTGGGTTTTGCCCGTATGGGTTTAGCTTATAGGCAATGTCTTGGGAAAACAGACCATCCTACTATAGGTTTATTAAATATTGGTTCTGAGGAACGCAAGGGGACTGAAGCGCATAGACAAACATTTCGTATTCTTAAAGAAACATTTCAGGATGCTTTTCTTGGGAATATTGAAAGTGGAGATGTCTTTAGCGGCAATGTGGATGTCGTTGTTGCCGATGGTTTTACAGGAAATATCTTTCTAAAGACAGCAGAGGGTGTATTTGATTTTCTGCGTCATATTCTAGGGGATAAATTAGAGTCTGATGTCAAACGTCAGTTAGATTATACGATTTATCCCGGTTCCATGGTGTGTGGGCTATCTAAACTTGTGATAAAGTGTCATGGAAAAGCTTGTGGTAGATCTTTATTTAATGGAATTTCCGGATCTATAGATTTAGCCCGAGCGCGTGTTTGTGAGCAGATTTTATTCAGTCTATCCTAGTCTTTAAGTTTATCTATTTACTATCTTTTCTTTATTGACGGGATCGTGTTGATAGTGATAAACCTTTTGAAAACGAATACTGAAATATCTCTGAATTAGGTTTACGATGGTCGCAAAAAAGGTATCAAGATTTCCCAAATCTACATTTTCCCATTCCGTAGTTTTAGCAATACTAGTTTCCACTGGGATGATTGCTAATAATCACCGATTATATGGTTATGAACCAGTTTCAGAGGTACTTCTCAATAATCCTTCTTCGAAGACACAATTAGAAACAGCCTCTGCAGGTATCTTTAGAAAAGAAAAATCTACAGATACGCAAGAGCCTAAGAAAGAAAGTAAAGAAACAGAAACACATGTAGACACTTCAATTATAGATGGTGCTTCTTCATGTGTTATTAAGATTTTAGACGCGGAAGGGACTCAAAGACAGCATGTAGTCGATAGGAGTACTTTGTTTGAGACGTCAGGATCTTTGTCATGGAAGAACATAAATACCGAGTTATCTATCAGCTCCGAGGGTATTTCTGTTTCTGAAGGATCTGAAATAGATCAAAAATATACTATAGATAATCCTAAGCAAGGACTAGCCTTTTGTTATAGAAACTCATCAGATTATCCTGTGGACGAAACTACGCCCGGATTTTTAGGTATTGCTCTTGTGGGAACAGGACCTAAATCAGGACTATCTTTTTCTAATATCAGATCCATGGCTGCGGGAGCTGCAGTATATTCTGATGAAGATGTTGTTTTTGAACATCTTAAAGAAAGACTCCTTTTTGATGATTGTGCATCTCAAGTAGGTGGTGGCGCTGTTTCAGGGCGTAGTATTGCCGTGAATGGTTGTCATGACGTTACTTTAGTTAGCTGTACGACGGGTCTGGATCTTATACATTCTGGAGAAATCACAGATTTTTCCAAAGGTGGGGGAGCTTTTAACGCTCACAAAGTACATGGTGAATCTCATAAATCTAGATTTCCTAGTGGAGAAGTTATCTTCTTAGATAATTCTGGAAGTATTTTGATAGATGGCAATCATGCAGATAAGGCCAACGGTGGAGCTGTGGCTTGTGGAAAATTTGTTTGTTCTGCAAATCGTGGAGATGTGCACTATGTAGGCAACCATGCTCTATCCGGAGGAGCAGTGTCTTCTTCAAAATCTATTGATTTTATTGGGAATGTGGGTTCTATAGAATTCCTAGATAATCAGGCTTCAGTTTCTTCTCAAGACTCTACGTTTTTGGGTGGAGGAGCTTTAGCTTCTGGAGAAAGAATTAATTTCTTGAACAATGGGGGAATTCATTGTTTTAAAAATATCTCTAAATCCTCTGGCGGCGCTCTTTTATCCAGAGATATAAGAATAGTAGAGAATGTTGGAAATTCCTGGTTTAAAGAAAACTCTGCTGAAGCTGCGGGTGGAGCAATTAGTTCTCAAAATCAGGTGGAAATAGGTCAGAATTTTGGAAATATTACTTTTGAAGGAAATATTTCTAAGTTGGGTGGTGGTGCTATCCATTGTTTGCTTCCTGAGCAACCTTATACAAACCCTGAAGAACCCTTATACGGATCAGGGGACATTAAGATTATTGATAATTCAGGAGCTATAAACTTTGAATCTAATGAGAATTTGTTAGAGTCTACAGAGACATATAGCCATCTTGGTGGTGGAGCCCTCTATGGATCGAATATTTTTGTCTCGGGTAATATTGGAGATATTACTTTCTCTAAGAATACTGCTGGTCAATGTGAATCCAACAGCACATGCATTGGTGGTGGCGCTATTTTTGCTAATGAGACTGTTAAAATTACAGATAATTCGGGAGCGATTACTTTCTCTTACAATAAAGGAAAAATCCTTCCCTCTCCTGTAGTCCCTATAACTTCTGAAGAAGAAAGTACTTCAACTACTCCTACAGAATCTTTGCCCACAGATTTGGGAATTCGTGGTGGTGGTGCTATTTTTGCTAAGCACATAGAGATTGAGGATAACTCTGCAGCGCTATCTTTCTCAGACAATTTTATGGAAATTAGAGACAATAAAGCACAGAAAGAAAATCCTTTAGGTGGTGGAGCTCTATTTGGAACAGACGAAGTTGGTTTGAGAAATAACATAGAGCTTGCGTTCTCTAATAATCATGTCTCTGGTGAGAACAGTAGTGGTGGTGCTATTTTATCTAAAGTAGTAACTATTTCTGATAATGGAAAAGTTCAATTTATCCGTAACTATTCAAAGTTCCTTGGTGGTGCCGTTTGTGCTCTAGGAAATACTCTAAGCATTAACAATAACGAATCTTCAATATCTTTTATTGGTAATAGAACTGTGTCTGCTGGTGGAGCACTCGCTAGTGTTGGAGGTGATGTTTCTATTTCTAGAAATCTTGGGAAGGTAGAATTTAAGGATAACTTAGTTTTCGGAGATCCCTATGTAGATAATCTTGAAGAAGGACAGGCTAATACTGCAGGACATCATAGTGGTGGTGGTGCTGTTTTTGCTAAGACTTCCGTAATAATTCGTGAGAATGAAAGTAAGGTACTTTTCTCTGGGAATTCCTCGGGGTGTTTTGGTGGTGCAATTTTAACAGGCTCTTTAACTCCTGAAAATCAAGAGCGTTTTGCTTCTAAAGTGGTGAGTGACAATACTAAAGTCGTCATTACAGAGAATATTGGAGATGTGATCTTTTCAGGGAACAGTACTACAGCTTCAAAGCATCCTGAGCATAATTTATTTGGTGGTGGTGCTATCTATACTCAAGATTTGACCATTAATAAAAACATGGGTTCTGTAGCTTTTTATAATAACTATGCCCCCACAGGTGGTGCTGTACGTATTAGTGAAAAAGGAACAGTGATTTTAGAAGCTTTAGGGGGAGATATTGTTTTCCAAGGAAATAGAAATTCTGAAGATATCTCTAGCGGACTATATTTTGCAGGGAAAGAATCAAAATTAGTCGAGGTATCTGCTACCGGGGAAAATACTGTTAATTTCTCAGATGCTATTGTCTTTGAAGATTTAACATTGAGAAAAGGTTCGGCTTATCATGAGGATATTTTAAATGATCCTACGTTGATATTTAACTCTAAAGCGAAAGATGATGCTGGAATTTCTCATTCTGGAAATATCCGCTTTGCCTATGCGACATCTAAGATTCCTCAGGTGGCTTTATTAGAATCAGGAACTCTTATTTTATCTGATAAGGCCCAGCTATGGTTATGTGGTTTGAAACAAGAAAAAGGTAGTGAGATCTTACTTTCAGCAGGAACTGTATTACGTATTTTCGACCCTAATGTCAAGTCTACAGAAGGTCCTGAAAGTCCTTCTGCAAGATCTTACTATAGTGCTTATGATTCTGGTAGAAATTCTGATGAAAAGACTTTGGCAGATATTAGTGTTATTGGTGTGGATCTAGCTTCTTTTGTTGCTGGTGACGATGAAATAACTCCACAGCCTCCGCAAATCATTGTTCCTAAAGGCACAACAATTGGTTCAGGATCTTTAGATTTGAATCTTGTAGATTCTGCAGGCATTGGCTATGAAAACCATGCTCTATTAAATAAAGAGGCGGATATCACTTTACTTTCGTTTAGAAGTGCGTCTGCAATCTCAGATATTCCTGATTTAGACCATTCTTTGGAAGAGTTGCGTGTTAAAGTTTCTGTGCCGACAATTACTGAAGAGACTTATGGACATATGGGAAGATGGTCAGATCCTCAGGTTGTCAATGGTAAGTTAATGATCAATTGGAAGCCTACTAGCTATAAGTTAAATCCTGAAAAAGATGGATCTATTGTATTGAACACTTTATGGGGACAATACGGAGATTTGCGATCTTTGAAGCAACAACAATTGGCTCATAATATTACTGCACAAAGAATGGAATTAGATTTCTCAACGAACATTTGGGGATCTGGAATGGGAACATTCTCCAATTGTGCAACGATTGCTAGAGTGGATGGCTTTACTCACCGTGCAGGCGGCTATGCTTTAGGTTTGGATACACAATTGATAGAAGATTTCTTGATAGGAGGAAGCTTCGCACAGTTCTTTGGTTATACAGATAGTCAGTCATATTCATCACGTAGTGATCAAAGTGGTTATTTAGGATCTGGATATGTGGGTATCTTTGCGGGTTCTTGGTTATTCAAAGGGGTATTTATCTACAGTGATATTCATAACGATTTGAATACAACGTATCCTACACCAAATATAGGTAAGTCTAAAGGATCTTGGAATAGCCAAGGAATCTTAGCAGATGCTCACGTAGACTATCGTCATATTGTGAATTCACGCAGATTTATCTCATCGATTGTTTCCGCAGTTGTACCTTTCGTAGAGGTTGAATATGTCTACATCGACCTTCCTAAATTCACAGAGTTGGGTAATGAAGCAAGAACATTTGCCGAAGGGCATCTACAAAATGTGGCGATTCCTTTTGGTATCACTTTGGAGCATAGTTATTCTCGGGGGCAACGTTCTGAAGTGAATAGCTTAAGTTTTTCTTATGCTCTAGATGTCTATCGTCAAGCTCCTAAGGTTCTTATCAATCTTCCTGCGGCTTCTTATTCCTGGGAGGGGATTGGTTCTGATCTTTCTAAAAAGTCTATGAAAGCCCAATTTAGTAATGATACAGAGTGGAATTCCTATTTCTCTACGTTCTTAGGATTTACCTATGAGTGGAGAGAACATACAATATCTTATGATTTGAATGGTGGTATGCGTTTGATTTTCTAAGAAGCATTACACGGATTTGGAGATTAGAAAGGCGTTGTGTGTCTTACACAACGCTTTTTTTTTAAGATTTCGAAAACTTCTAGGTATTTTTAGGAACTATGATCTCCATAATGTAGAGTAGGTAAATGATCCCTTCTCGTTTGAGTTCATAGTTGTCGTTATAGAAGGCATCTACCACTAGATCGATATGTGCTCCTGTTTCAGGGAGATTGATAATGTTAGCGACTTCTTCAAGTAGGAAATTATGAATCTGTGCTTGTATTTCAGCTTTTGATTTTAGGAACGCGTCATAGACATATTGTATCAGTTCAGAGCATGAGTCTCTATAGGCTATCTGGAAACTATTCTTGAGTTCTGTATATATTAATGTATTCTCGGGAAGCGTTGAAGTTTGACGTAGGGTCAGGTTAGAAAGATTTTCATGCAAATGGTCTGTTATTAATCCGAGATCTTCTCCATATATACGTTTTAATCCGTTAATTTGGTGCCATTCTTCTTGATGATCAACGAGTTGCTGTTGAACAAGTAAATTTTCTTTAAACATCTGCACCCACAGTAGTATCTGATCTCTTCCGGAATCTCGTGTGCTATAAAGATTGTTAACAGCTCTGAAAATAGCTTCTCCCCAAGTAGGTCTACACATTTCTGCATAGGAAGAAATCTCTTTAAGAGTGGCACGTTTCTTTTCTCTAGGAATATCAGGATCTTCTAGAGCCAGGGTTAGATGGTATACCATGATAGAGAAAGTCTGTACATCGGGATGTGGATGTGGATCTAATAATTCAGTAGTAAGATAATTTATGATAATTCCCCAACCTTTATCCCAACAATTCAGATTATCAATTAGATTCGGAAGCTTTTTGTAGATATGAGAACTCTTTGAATAAGATGTTGTTGCTAAGGAATTTAAAAATAGTGAGGGTGGTGGAGCTAAACGCAAGATCTCCGCTAACATATTAGTTTTAAATTCATCGGCTACTTTCTTAAGGATTTCTGTTTGTATTCCTATAACAAATTCTGACTGTATTTCTGTTAATGGTTTGAAGACTTTTGAAGCTTCAGCGGGAGGAGAGATTTCCTCAGTTTTCCTGCAACAGGGGCATGTAATTGCTAGGATGAATAACTTTGCTGGAATGAGAAGAAAATAGAGCACGAAAGAAATAAGGGCAGATACCAGGCATGCTAAAGCAAACCATATATAATCTAAGCGAGAACGTGGACTTTCTAGATTAAAAGTAGAGCCTATTTCTCGGAAAACTTTTGAGAATAAGACGCAGAGGGTAGCCTGTTGTATGAAAGTAGCTATATGTTTATAACGTGTAGGATGTGGAGATGTCGGTGTGAGTAACTGAGAATTATTTGGATTAGGGAATACTCTCATTGGTTTAAGTTCACTAAGGGTTAAAATGATTAATTATTTTAACATTATATCAGTTTAATTCTAATTCAAGAATTACTTTTATAAGTTATTGTAATATAGTTTCTTTAATTTTAATTCTAACTATAAAGTACAAATAGAAGATATAAGGTCGTTCTAAATAAGAGAAGAAAGAATCTATGATTCAGTCAAAGGAATGAAACCTAGCGTATATTGTAGCTTTTAATTGTATGCAAAAAATGTAATTGATGATCATAACAAGATCATATTTTTCCGAAACATCTAATGAATACATTTTTTACATTAGATGAAAGACTAAGGCGATATACCTGAGGGGTATATCGCCTTAGCATCGATAGAGAGATAAACGTAAGTGATTAAAGATTTATTGTTTGAAAATAGCAATAACTCCTACTCTTAGTAATAGGTAGCAAATTGCTTCTCGAGATGGTTGATAGTCGTTATCTTCAGGGAAGAAGATCTCCATAATATCTGAGTGGTACCTCTCAGGGATATTGTGGGTTGTTAAGTCAGCGAGGATACTATCTCTTATAGCCGTAATTTGATCTTGGGATCCCGTAAGAGCTTGATTTAGAATAGAATCGACCATGTCTTCACCACAGGTTTCATAAGCCTCTAGGAATTTTTTTAAATGGTTCATATGTATAGTTCTCATAGCCCAAATTGATAAAGCCCTTGTATATTGATCATCGACAATGCCTCCATTATCCAATCCTAATTCATCACCATGATGATTCTTGAATGCCGTCATTAGGTGCCATTCACTTTCGTTTTGGAATACATATGCAAGGAGTTGTTCCTTAAACATTTGTAACCAAGCAAATACAATGTTTGTTGAAGTATCAGTAGAGTTGAAAATACTTTGTAACTCCTGACCCGAAGCCCGTATCCAAGTAGGAACACATCTACCACTATAGAAAGCTATGTTAGAGAGAATTGATATTTTTTTCTCGTTTGATAAATCTGACTTGTTTAATGCTCGGAGCAATTGACGCATGGTAGCTCGAGCAAGAGCTTGACCATCCTCTGACTCGAGAGCGCGTCTTCTTGTACTTGATAAAATATTTAACATCCAATCCCATGTATCACATAGATTTCTATCGGATGTAAGTCTGCGGATACGATTCATCAATGGTTGTTGGATCGTGTCCCAGTTTCTAGGAATATCTTTGCTTAATGCCTCTAGATATGCATTTTTAGTTGGAGCAAGATGGACATTGTCTAAACTTGTGACTATAGAATGCGATAGATTTTCTTTCAGTAGTTGTGCATAACCTTCTACTTCTTTTTGATTTTCTTCGGGATCTTGCTTTTCTTGAGGATTAAAGGGAGGAAAAATCTTGGCGATCGTCAAAAAGCAAGGAAGTGGTGTATCAGAAGGGAACATACTCGGATCCATTTCCCTTTGTAGTGTTAATTCCTGTTGCATAGCATCTAACCATACAAGAGGAGAGCGCTCTTGATAAGAGGCTATATATTTTAAAATATCTAGTTTCCTATCAATAGAGACTTCGGGATGTTTTAGTAGAGAGTTGATTTTGAATAGACAAGCACGAGCAAGATCATGTGTTTCTTTTGCTGCAAGATCTTCGTGACTTTGGTTAAATAGTACGTCTAACATTTGAGACCACTCTTGAAATAGGTCAGAGCTTGAGGTTACTCTGGAAATGTTAAGTCTTAGTCTGCCAAGGAAATTCCAGTGTTTTGGTGCATTCGCTATTAAATATTGAACAAAAGCGCTCTGCTTTTCTGCATATTCAGTAGGGGAGAGCTCTTTGAATCTTTCTTGGGCTTGTTCTATAGAAACAGGTTCGTAGTCGAGTGGACCGGATTTAGGAGGAGATTCTTGAGTGAATGTGCTCAGAGGTAGTTGTAGAAGATCGAATTGCTCAGGTTCTACACCTGCTAACGAAGCAAGTAAATTGATATGTCTAGTGTAATCTTGCGGTTGTATTTCTGGGAAGTGATTCTGTAGGAAGACATATCTAGGATTATCTGGAGAGAGTGGTTCTTCTGCAGTAGAAGGAGGAGCGGGAGGAAGTGCGGATTCTGGTTGGATAGAAAGTGATCTTGGATCACTAGGGAGATCCAGAGATGAGGGTCGTACAGGTGATCCAGAAGTTAGATTGGGGAAAGCAATGGATGCAGGGAGGCTGAGGACGTCATCATCGCTAGCTCCTACAGTAATGTTTTGGAGTTCTGCATTCAGTCGAGCATTTCGAATAAATATGGTGTGATCCCTGTTTGGATAAACACTATTTAAGAACTCTCGGACAGTGAAGTGTTGATGAGTTTCTGTCTCTACAGGGGCAACAGCTATAGATGTATCAACAATAAGAGGTTCTGGCTGACTAGATGTACTTTGATCTTGGGGTACTGTTTGGTGAGTTGGGGCGATCATTGATGCCGGTTGCGGTTCAATGGCCTGAGGTTGAGAACTAGTTGAGGCCGTAGCCCCCACATCACCTTGTTGATTTGTGGGATCAAGTCGTTGAATGAGATCAAGAGTTCCTTCGGGGAACATAGATACAGGGAGATTCAATAGAGTAGTCCCAGGAGGAAGGTCGTCTTCTTGTATGAAAATAATTCCTAGATTTTCAATGGTAATAATACTTTGATCTAGTTGAGGATGGTTTGCTTGAAGATATTCTCTTAGGGTAATTTCTTGGAGACTTGCTTCTGCTGGAGGAATAGATAAATGACCAGGTATGCTTGCCGGATCTAGAGAGGAGCGACGTGTTGGGGGTTCTGGATGAATAGGAACAAAGGAACTAGGGGAAAATCTAGTTGGATCTAATCCCGCAGGCACATCAGAAACAGAACTTCTTCTACTTGATGGAGGTGTTTGGGACGTAACATGAATTGCTTCACCTCTTACTACGGGTCTAGAGACGCAAGGGCAGCAGCTTAGTCCCAGTAGGATGAGTTTTATTGGAAGAAGTAGAATACAGAGAAGGATAGTAATAATAGCAGACATAACAAAGGTAAACGTCCAACCTGCTCCACGACGAAGTTCCGGATTCAAGCAAAGATACGATCCGAGCTTACGACATAACGTATCGTATATAGATTTAAAAGAGAGTTTTTGATTTGCAATATTAATTGAAGAAATTCCATGTAATGCGGAAACGGGTGGTTGAGATGCAGAATTAGCGCGGAAATTATTGTATTCCAGTGACATAAAGGTTTACCTGAATAAAAAATGTGCCAAAATATCCCTCTTTTATAGAGGTTATTTTTACGACTTTTAGAAAAAGCTAAAAAAGTTTAAATAAACTTAGAATTATTTACAACCTCTTTATTTCTATATAGTTGGTGTTCACGAGAGTTTAATTTATATTATAAAGATTTTTTTATAATTTATGAGAATTAGAAGATCGTAGAAAGCTTCCTTGTTATTTTCTCACTAGTTGTTTGCGGTTCAACAGTCAGGATGCCCTGTGTGAGTAGAATGAAGGCAACTCCTGTGGTATTCAATTCGAATTGTTCATCGTAAAATATGGAGGAGAGGACAGTGGACATCTCGTCTTCCGGAATTTGTAATGTTCTCATTATTTCACATAGATATGATGATAGGAAATTTTTTAATTCCTGCTGAGATTCAGAAATTTGATAACGAGTATATTCAATGAGATTTCTCACGGAGGCTTTGTAGTTAGAGAGGAATTTTTTGTAGACATAGGTATAGAGAGATTGTTTTCTCAAGATGAGATGGCTAGTAAATTGAATGCGTGCTAAAGCATCCATATTCAATCCTAGGGATTGTCCATAGTAATGTTTGAAACTTGCTATATGGTGCCATTCGTCTGAAGAACGATTTGCAATAGATTGTAGAAGGTTTTCTTTAAACATCTGTACACAAAATAGGACGTAATTGATGCTCGAATTTCGTTTATTATAGATATCAACCAATTCTCTAAATATGACCTCAATCCATGTAGGGGAGCATGCATGAGCATAAGACCCGACATACTCTAGTAGTTGTCGTTTTCTCTCTTCGGAGATAGTTGGATCTTTCAGTGTCATAGTGAGTTTCTGCATGACAGAATAATATAGAGATCCGTCATGAGATTCTTCATGCAGATGGGGGATCTCTGAGTCTCTAAAAAATTTAGATTTCACATAGGAAAGTATCTTAAACCATGATGTAGGGATAGCGGGATATAGCTTGAGTATCTCTTCTTCTAGATTATGAAATCTCCAAGTATTCGCTTCTGGAATTAAGAATGTTTTTAGGAAGAGAGAAGATTCTGGAATTATATGGAGATTGCCGGGATTGATATAAAGAGGCTGGTTACACACGTCATGTAATTTCTGTATGAAGGTGTTTATAGGAGATGCTGTAGGTATTTTTGGATCTTTTAAGCATAAGCTGACTGCTATGATTGCAAGTTTTATAGGATAGAGAAGTAAAATAAGAATCGTACTAACAATTACTGCAAAGATAGAAATAAGAGTCGTCTGACAATGACCGGAACTTCTAGTATTGTTTAACTGTTTTAGTAGTCCAGTTTTTATAAAAGTGTAGAGAACGTGATAATGGATAGTTCCCGCACATACCTGTAGATTTTGTTTTAAAGATTTTTGAGGAACGATGTTTTCAGAATAGATAGGAAAACAATGGGAGACGATATTTGCCATGGAAAACGACTCAATTTGTAAAATTAATCGATTCATCATCCAATGCTTCGTAGCATATGTATGATTAGCTTAGATTTGTTCCATACAAATCTATGCAGCGCAGTTAATTGGTATAAATAAAATTTCTAGGATGTCGTATCTAAATTATACTTGCTCTAAGACTAGGAGTATTTAAATAGTAGGTGATATGGGTAGCGAAGCTTTATAATTGATAATCATAAAAGAAGGCAATTCTAATCAAAAATTAGCCTTAAAGACAAATGATGAAAATATATAGAGAAGAAAATAACAGAGAATCCTTTTGAATGTTAGGGGGATAACTTCATGAAAATATATTTTCGAGTTCTTTTTCTTGCGTAGCTCCTATCTTACAGCCATCAAAATTCTATGTGTCTTTTGTTTAGAATAATTTTTCTAAGCGGTTTATCGTTTTCTTTTTATCTGATTTCAAATGATTTACGATAAAACAGATTAACAAATAAATAAGAATTCTTAATAAGAACTTGAAATAAAACAAAATAGAAAATATTATATTTCAGCCGTTTATAGTTTGGGTTGATTTTATATGAGATGTGCCTCTCCTTGTTTCTATTCGAAATCAGAGGACTCTAATGATCGTTGTTGTAATTTTCTTGGTACTCGAGCGCAGTTAGTAGCGACTATTGTATCAATAGTGGCAAGTTTATTGATTATTACTGGAGCCGTGGTTGTAGTAATTCTCTTTGGATCACAGCTAGGTGTATTGTATTCTACGATAATTATTGGTTTATCTGTAGCTATTGGAGTTTTGCTTTTCAGCGTAAGTTTGAGATGTTTTACTTGCTGTGCCTTAGTGTCTCGATCACAGCATATCTCAGGAAATACCGTAAGACCTTATATCAATGATGAAAAACCTGAGGAAACATCTTCAGATTTAAATAGAAGCGTAGAAATAGAAGAAAATCTAAATGATGTTCTTTTAGAATATGCTCAAGCGCGTTCTGTTTATCAGGATCTTGTAGATCAGAAGAACGCGGTGAAAATTCAATTGGATACCGCTAAAGAGGCTTATGAAAGTGCATATTTAAATTATCAGAAATTCGAACAGCAATGTCTAACTGATAACAATGTAATAAGTGAAGAATTGCGAAAGAGCTTCTTTGTATTAAGAGAAAAATGTTCAGAATATGTTCGTGCTATACATATCTATGAAGGAGTCCTTCAGGAAATTAGTGCTACGCACTATCTCTCTGGTTTCCAACGGGCAGCTTCTATGTATGAAAATATTCATATTCTATCACGGGAAAAGGAAACGGAAGCTCAAACTCGTATCCACACTTTGGAAAATCAATTAAGTGTCCGTGCTAGGGATATTGAACGGTTATCTTTGATGGAAAAAGAATTGCGAAGTTCACTAGGAGAGCTACAGAGTGCGCATGAAGCAAGTAAGGGAACGATACGAGCTTTGCAAATGCGTTTGGAAGAAGTAAGTAAAACTAAAGAAGATCTTAAAAACACCCCATTTATAAAAATAGGCGGAGAAGTAGGGCAGAATATTACACAAATATTACAGCCTGATGATCTGAAAAAAATTCAATCGCTTCAAGAAGAAAATAACAAACTTAAGCTGACGTTAGCACTTTATTATAAAACACTTGAAAACATAAACAGCCGTAAAGAATCACAGAATCAACAAGTTGGAGAGGATCTTTTAATAGAACCTTTAGAAAATCCCGAGCAGTATACAAAAGAACAAGTTGAGATTATGCTTTCGCGCTATTTTGAAGATGAACGTGAAAGTCGAGAAAAAGAAGTCGCAAGTCTAAGAGAAAGGGTTTCTCAACAATCTTCTGAAATCACTAGTTTGAGATCACAGATTTCAAAGAGTATGTATGACGTCACTACCCTAGAGACAGTTGATATGATGTTAGAGGAAGACATAACCTACGATATGGTCATAGATAGTGATGAATTTGTGGATGCAAGGGATCATTCAGACTTTGAATGATATTGTTGCCCAAGGAGCTCTGTCAATATCCATATAGAGGCAGAAATTAGTACTTATAATAAATGGGCAGGTTAGATTTTGACAGAACTCTGTTCCCCTATTTATTGCTCGAGATTTTTTTAAGATTTAAAAAGAGGGTGGATTCTCTGTAGTGAATATTTAGATGTTCTAAGAGAAAGATTCTTAATTTTCATTATCCAGATATTTTGTGCGGCCATTCTTCTTGAATACTTGATAGTATCCATTTCGCTAAAGACGAGCGTATGCAAGTTATCTATTTTATTATGGGTTTCTTTATGAAATGTATGCAGATGAATTTGTCTTCTAGATTAGATGGACAAGAATTTTTATCTACACATGTAGATAGAACGCATTCTCGCACTATTATAAACACTATTGCAATAGTATCGGGAATTTTGATTATTGCTTCCAGCATTGTAGGATGCGTGTTTTTAAGAGTAGATCTAGGATTATTGAGCATGATTCTTTTAGGTGTTATCATTATTTCCGGGCTATTGCTCATAGCTATTGGAGTGTATTTTTGCTGTCAGAGGATTCCTGACAGGCAAATTATAACCAGAGGAAGTGATATTGAACAGGCTAGAATTCTGGAATTATCACAACAACTAGCTTCTGCTCAGAAAGAACTTGTTTCCTTACGTGCTTTATATTCAGTAGATCAACAGGAAAGTAATGAGTCTCTATCTAAACAACAAAGTGCTCTTTTGAAGGGTAGAGACGAGCATATTGTACAGTTAGAAAATAACATACGTCAATTGAGAAAAGATCACGCCGCACTTTTGAAGAATAAGGATGAAGAGTGCCAATTAGAGATAGAAAAACAAATAGCCCTACGTGTCGAGCTTCAAGAGCACCATCAACAAGAATTAGAATCTAAGGAAAGATCCGAACAAAAACGGATTCAATCTTTAAACGAAGAGATAAATAAGCAAATAACATCATATAATCAAGATCTAAAAGAAAAACAACAGCAAATTTCTGATTTACAACAAACTATAAATCAGCAACACGATGTAGATCTTGATCATATTCGAGAATTAGAAACTTTAGTAAAAGAAAAAGAAACAATTATAAGAAACTTACAATGCGATATAAATTACTATAAAAATCCTGAACCAAGTGTTCATAGAGATTCCCTTCCTGCTGTTTCCATTCGTATTCGACAGCATGAGGATCGCATTGCTTTATTAGAAACTGTAAATCCACGACTGAATTTAAGAACACGTAATCGATCATCGAGTATATAGACCGCCACACCTATGTTCTAAAATAGGCTTCACAATTTGTTGTGAGGCCAATCCTATTTCGCTCCTGCTTAATTTTAATACGAAGAAAGTATTTAAAACATATTTTCTCTGAATAGAAGATCTGAAAACAATAATTTTAGATCTTATTTTTTAATCGTTGTTATTGTTTGTGAGATAATTATGAGATGTATCCCTGCGTGTCTGACGCCTACTTCAGAAACAAACTTTTGTTTAATCAAGACAAACTCATCCAAGGTTTGTTTGATTGTCAATATGTTTACCATATTCCTATCTTTATCGATTCTTGTTGCTGGTATAACTGTTTTAGTTTTTTTCAGTATTGAACTAGGAGTTATTCATAGTGTGGTTTTAGGTATGTGTATTTTAGCTGCATTATTTTTCCTGGCTATGAGTTCTCATTACTTAGTAAATAGAAGACAGAATACGCGTATGGGAGTATTGCAGGATCAGAGTCTATCTCAAGGTAGTGTATCGTTGCGATCTCGTACTCAAGGAGTATGTTCGGAAAATACTCAGGTACTTGATGAAATACAAAGAGAGCTACATGTCAAAAGTCAGCAAATACAGAAAATGGAAAAAGAACGGGAACTCATGTCTACGAGGATCTCAGAGTTGGAATCTGAGGTTGTACAATATGAAGAGAATCGGGGAAGGATCCGTGGATTTGAAGAGAAGGAGCATGCAGATCTAAGTGTGAATAGCCAACACTATGCTTTTGAATCAAGGATTAAAGATTTAGAGGAAGCACTTGCTGCTAGTGAATCTCAATCTGAAGAGCATGCATCTGCTTTACAGACTGAGCGTGAACAATTGCAGAGTTGTATAACGGAATTAAGAGGAAGAGAGGCAAGAATAGAAGAATTAGAGACCATTCGCTCAAAAGCATACTCTGAGATGAAAAAACTAAAAAAGTCCTTGGATCAAGAAGAATCAAACAACGGTCTTATTGCCAAAAGATATGAGACACAGCGTATTATATTGGAAAGACAAAGAGATGAGTTGCGTAGAAAATGCTTTGACTTGGAAGCTCAACTTGTACAACTGGAGGCATGCAAAGATGTAGCATCTACATCTGTTTTAGAGAGAAATAAATCGCAATATGAGTCTAAGATAGCGGAGCTGAATCAAAGAAGAAAAAACGCCCTTGAGCAAATTAGCAAGTTAAAAGAAGAACTTAAAGAGAAAGAAGAAAAAATACTTAGTTGTACTTTAGAATATCAAGGGAAACAACGCCATTATGAAGAAGAAATCACGCAATTAAAGCAAAGTCAATCTCAGGCAATCGTGAGAATGCAGGAATTAGAACAGGAACTTGCAGCTGCTGTTAAGGCAACGGAATCTCAGGTTCAAACTTGCTTGGATGAAGAACATGAGAAAATCATAAAGGAACTTGAGGAGAAATGTTCTACTCTTAGAAATACTATTCAGGATTTGCAAAGTGAGCGTCCTTTTCTCTTAGGTGAGGGCGAGGGTCAACAAGCTGAGTCTTTCCGAGCTATAAGAACAGAACTGGAAGGCAAAATTAACGATTTACAAAAAGAAAATCAATCAAAACTAGCAACAATACAAAAGCTCTCTGCGGATGTACAGGCTTTATCAGATTCTAAAGTGCATATTCAGGAAAAATGTACAAAACAAATAAATCGAAATAAGAAAATAAAGTTAGAATTAGAAGAAAGTAAATCCACTATCTCTGATTTACAAAAACAGATGGTAATTCTGCATCAGGAAATGAATGAAAATAACAGGGCCGCTAATATTACGAATCAGCGCAATAGAGAATTAGTTGCAATTGTACAGGAATATAGCCGGAAAACATCTATGGAACTGACTTCAGATCCTGAGAGAGCTGCCGAGAGAGCTGCCAGTTTAGCTAAGTTAGAGCAGGAAAGACGAAAAATAAGAACTCATATGCAGCTAGAGAACTTTGAGCACGCAAATATGGCAAATCTGAGAATTGAAAGACTAAAAAGGCTCAGTAAAGACTCTGTATTAGCAGATGATGTTAGTCAATTAGAAGTAAGTTCAAAAAGCAAAATTGATTACCAGAAGATCTTTGATTTAGAAAATGATTTATTCGGTCTTGTCCTTTCTGAGAACCCTGTGCCGGTAAGAAATCACGTGGATAGTATGAGGGCATTGAGACTACAGCAATATTGTGATGGAGATATAGAACTTGAGGAAAGAGTTCGTGAATTTAATTTTCCCCAAAATGCTCCTATTGATTCTGTAGCTCTTTATGAATTAGAACAGGAAGTTCTGGATCTTAGGGAAGTTAAGCTATTTTCACTGCGTGAAGAACTAGAAGAGTCAAGAGACTATGTAGGTTTACTAGACGCAAAAATTAAGGAGTTTTCTAGTATTCTAGCATCTTATGAAGAAAAACTCAGTCCTAATACTATAGAGACGAGATCATTAGCAGAGCAGCAAGAGTTATTGCAAGTTAATGAAGATCTCCGCAAACAATTAGAAGAAGCACGTGCTCAATTAGAAGACTATACAAATAGATTCTCTGAAGCACAAAATCAGATACTACAGATATCTCTGGAGCTTCAATCTAAAGATTTAGCTCTTCAAGTTGCTGAAGATAAATTGAAACAATTCAAAGAAAAAGAATAAAACTCTACGTCTTAATTAAAGATCCTCCTTTATTTGTGGGGATCTTTAGTTCCTTATTACAAAATACGGCCACATTCTTAAAAATACTTTTCCACTGTAAAGTATATAAAAGAATTGTGTAATTTCAGATTCTTAGGTCATAGATAAGCGATTCTCTCTGAAATCTGTAACTATTTGTCTCTAGATCATTTCCGTCTAAATTTTCACCTAAATCTTTTACTTGTCATTTTGCATAAAGTTCTTGCATTTAAAATATTACGACCGTTTCAATATTCTAAGTTTATTCTATTTAAAGTGAGCGGTTTATGACAACTAACCCAGTGAATACTAATCCTACAACGATACCGGTACCTGCACAAACAAAACAACCATTCTGTAACATACAAGCAAGTAAATATCAACGAATTGCTGCTGCTATTACTTTATTAGCAGGTATAGTACTTATTGGAGTCCTAGTAGGGGCTTTGGTTTTCTTTGCTTTACCTACATCTGCGTCTCTTGTTGCTCTTGTCGCAATTGCTCTGATCACTAGCGTTATTCTCCTGTCTATGGCCATGTATCAGCTAGTTGCAAGATGTCGACAGGTTCCCGGTGATGTGAAACTTGTCGAAGAAAATACGCGCCTACAACGAGAAGTTGCTGAGCTAAAAGCTAAACTTACACGTAATGCGGTCCTATTAATGGAAGAGGAAACCCGTAATACCGACTTGTCAGGAAAGCTATTAAGTACAACAGGTGATTTAGAAACTGCACTTCAAGAGAAATCATCTTTAGAATCTCAAGTTAAATTGTTGCAAGAACAACACGCATCTACTCTTAAATTGTTGCAAGCAGGTCATCCGGAAGTAACGCAGGAACTCGTGAAGATGCAACAAGAGCTTCTTGAAAAAACTGCAGAACTTGCTGGATCTACAGAAAAAACTAACCAGTTAGAACAGAAAGTACAAAACTTACAAGCACAATTAGAAGCTTCACAGGGAGAAGTTGCTAGACTCACAGATAGAAACCGTGAGCTCGAAGGGCAACTTAAAGCGCTTCAGGATGGATCAGCCCAAGAAATAGCCGGTCTGCAATCAAGAATCGGTGATCTTGAGAAGAAAATTTCTGATAAAAATCAAGAGATAGAGATTCTACAAGTCAGAATTAATGAGCTTCAAGATGAGAAAGGTTCTGGAAGTGAAGAAGAGCGGCGTCTACGAGCTAGAGTTACTGAGCTTCAAGCGCAATTAATAGAGAAAAATCAAGAAATCGAAGAGCTAAATCGACAGGTTGATAATCTCACACAACAAAATAGTTCTCTTCTTGCAGAAAGAAACCTATTCGAGGATAGAGTGAAAGATCTTGAGAATCAAAATACAGAAGGTCGGAAACAAATCCAAGAGTTAACAGATCAGATTAATTTATTAAATCAAGAGAAGGTGCGTCTAGAAACTAGAATTGCTGCGCTCCAAGCAGGAGGAGGCGCCGGAAGAGAAGAAGAGCTCCAAGCTAGAATTGCTGAGCTTCAAGAGCAATTGAATGCGAAAAATGAAGAGCTAACTAAGGCACAAGAAAAAATTAAAGAATTAGAATTAACTATAGAAGCTAATGTTGAATTGGCAACACAAGAATCAGAACGTTTAGCAGAGCAGATCTCATCTTTAGAGCAGAGAATAGTTGAGCTTACGCAACAAAATACCGAGTTGACCACACAGAGACAGCAGATAGCCGGAGAGTTAAATACTCAACAGGCCAATCATCAGCAAGAAGTCCGCGAGTTACAAGCTCAGATTAATGAGAAAGATGAACAGATAACAGTTCTACAAAATCAGGTTCAAGCTTTAGAAGCTCAAGTAGAAGACCTTCAAGCTCAATTGGCAACGATCAATAACAATGTAGATTTGGATGATGAACACTTCCCACATGTTCCAGAAGGACATAATGTAGAGAATGTTGAAAACCAAGACGTCGATGTTAACGAAGGAAACCAGGACGGAGAAGATCATCAAGGAAATAACAATGGAGGAACTAACGATACAAATGTCCAATAATTTGAATCGATAGTTACGAAATAAAAGGCTGTAAATCTACATTTACTGTCTTTTAAGTTAATAATATAAGCTCTATTGACCCTATTGAATAGATAGGGTCAATTGCTTTTTATAATCATTAGTAAAAATTTTTTTAATCTTTAACAATTAAAACGGCTTATGAAAGTTAATTCAGATAGTATTAGTATTGAGAATCAAACTAAATCCACATTTTTTAGTGTAGACAAGTCCAAGCTTGTTCACATTGCTCATATAGTTGCTATGTTGTGTGGCGTAGCATTATTTGCTGCTCACGTGGCCTTGTTGGTTCTTTTTTGTATTAACCCCACTTCTTCTATATTACTTGTTTTCCTAGTTGTGTCTATGCTGGCAAGTTTAATACTTCTATATGTGGCTGTAGATTACTTCATGAATAAGTATTCTGTTCCAATTGAACTGAAGAGCAATACAGAAAATCAGCAGATTAATAATAGTTAGTTATATAGGATAGTAGAAATATTTTTTTAAAATATAGGAAGATATTCTTAATCTTAGCGATAAAAAAAATAGTTGAATAGCTACTCATTTTATGAGCTGCCTTTATAGGGAACTTTGTTCTCTTTTCCCCTCCTTAGATATCTAGAAACAGATAAACGCGTTATTCCCCATAGATTAAAATACGTAGCCTATTTCTAATTGTATAATCAATTGATTCTTTTAGAAATGATGCCGATTTAATTATTTATTGTTTTTCTCAATTATCGCATTTAATTTGTTTATCTTTTTATGTCATATTAATTAAACTTGTTGTTGTAAATTGCTAATATGACGCAATTCATTTAAGGAGAGAGGCTTATGTCAGTTAATACAAGTACCCCTATTGGCATGGAGACTAAGAGTGTTTCTTGTTGTGATGTACGTAATGTAAGGGTCAACCGTGTTGCCAGCTTGATTACTATATTTACAAGCTTAGCACTTATTGGAGGCCTATTTACTCTATTAATCCACTTCGGTGAAGGTGCCCCCATACGGTTCCTCGCTGCTCTTGGTATGGCTATAGCTGCCGGACTTTTACTCATTTGTATGATGGGTTACTATTTGGTACGTCATGCTACGAGCTTGAAATTACTCCGTCGTCAGGAAGAAATTCTTAACGAATCGACAAAAAAAGTGGAAGAATTAGAAACTAAAGTGCAGTCTCGTTAACGCTTGTATCCACGCTCAGCAACCTTATTGGGATAGAAGTCAATATCGAGATATTCGAGAGTTATTCCGAATATCTTCGCGTCACATATACATGAAACTTTTATGTTTCTTGACGAATATATTTTTCATTTTATCCAAGAGAAAGTTGTGGATGGAGTTTCTAACTACACAGACACAGGTATAAACAGACTTCCTGTTTGTTTTACTGTGCATGGACCTCAAGGTCATCGCTTTGTGAATATCACCGCGATAGCCTTGAGTTTCATTGTCTTTGGGGTGCAAATCGCTGTGCGCGTCGCCTCTCATACAAGATTAGGGCCTCTTCATATTGTTTTTGTGACCCTAACGATAATCATAGCTATTTTACTTATTTGTGCGGCTATTTATAACCTGTTTCATCTTTATACCTCTACGCGTCGCCATCAAGATGAAAAAGGAGCATTGCATCGAAAAGTAAGGAATTTAGAAGAAGCAGAGCGAGAGCTGAACAGACAATTACAAGAGCAAAGAATCGAGCTGGATTGTCTTAGGGGAGAAATCATCTCGCAGTTTAACAGATCACAACATAGCGAAGGTAGGTTTAGTGAAGATTTACATCGCATCGCAGCAGATAGAGAACACTTAGAGCAGCAGCTAAAATCAGCAAGGGAAGAGATTACTAACCTATCTCGGGAATTGGAATCGCGACTTGAAGGTGTAAGTGTGGAGCTAGAATTGCCCTCTAGTGATGAAGGCGATGAAGATCCTGATTGGTTTGAAGCAGATAATGTTCTAGGATCTCCAACTAATCAACAAAATATCGAATACATGATTGTAGAAGCCGATAGTGCAAATAATGAGGCGAATGCCTCCCAAGAACAGATTCCCTAGATAATTTTATAGAATAATAATACTAAAAAGGGTTCCTCATCTTAGATGCGGAGCCCCTTTCTTATTTTATAAATAGGAATCTAGCGACAGAAGATTAAGTTGTTGATTTCTTTGGTTTTAAGAATAAATAACTTGCTATTAAATACATTAGATGTATTGAATGTTTTCAGCTTATTCTATTTAGAATCAGTTATTTATTACACTATTGTTTATGCGAGCAATTTATGAATTTTTCCCTTCCCTTAGGGCTTGCTAATACGCAGCAACCGACTCCCAGTCATTACAGTATCAATAAACCGTACATTGTTTATATCACCTCCATCATTGCAACGATCTTAGGCTTAACTATGATAGCAGCTAGCATAGCTTTGCTTGTTTTGTTTGGAGCTCAAGCATCAGCAGTGTTTAGTGGGATTCTTGTCAGCATTATTATCGGAGTTTTGCTGCTCCTTCTTATAGGAGGAGCACATTTCACTATTATCTTTAAATTAGCTCATATCCGTAGAAGAGAGATTTTAGGATTTAGAAATACTTTTCAGGAATTTCAAACGAAACTTCAACATCTACAAAATTGTCTATTAGAAAAAGAAAATAGAATTCGTGATTTACAAAGACAATTGGATGAAGAGCCCACAAAACTTCGAGACTTGTTGAAGCTTAAGGAAGAAGAGTTGGAAAATCTTACACGCAGATATGCTGCTATGGCCCAGGAAAGGTCAGATTTCGAAGAGTTAATTATTCGGTTACGTACTGAACTAGTAGAGCTTAGAAAGGACTTAGAAGAAAATAAGGAGACCTCAAATACGATTGTAGAAAGGTTACGGGTTAATAGTGAGCTTCTATATTCCGAATCTATACTTGCACGACAGGCTCAACAGGCGGAGAAAATCATTGCTGATAGCCTAAGAACTTATTGTGAAGAGCTACAAGCTCAACTGCATAGAGCAATGCAAACAATCCAAGATAAAAGTCAGATAATTGATAAATCGACTCTGAAATCATCTGAATTGCGAAAGGAGATCTCTGATCTCCAGGTATATATCACTGACAATATAGCAAATAGAGAGCAGAAATATGATGTTATTCAGGAATTGAATGAGAAACTTGCAGCATTAAAAACTGATATAGAAAGTCTTCAGGAATACATTACCGAGAGAACAGCTAGTAATGAATTAGAACTTCCTATGGCTAATAACTTGACGCAAAGAGCACACGCGTTGCATAGTAATGTCTCTGATATTCAAGAGCTTATAACTAATCATATAGTGATTCAACCGGATGATTCCCAGGATAGAGGAGATCAACACTAAGGTTTTTCACATTTCTACTGAGAGTATTTGCATATTATGAACGGTGTATCCTCCCCTACTAGTCCTGAGAAAATATTAACAAATAGTATTCCTATGCACCGTTTTGAAAAATGCTTGCTGTCACATACCACTGCTGTTGCTATCGGTATTGTGATTATTCTTGCGAATCTCATTGCTTTGACTGCTTACGCTTCTTCTCTACCCATATTGTGTTCTGTTCTTTTGTTTGCCTTTGTTCTCATCGGTATAGTTTTAATTACTGTAGGAGCGAAGTACGTACTTGCTTATCCTTCAAAAATAGACTTTATGGACTCTTCTGAGAGGCATGAATACCGTACAGCAATACAAAAGTTACTTTCAGAAATCCAAGATCTGCAAGATAAAATTCTTAAGCAGAAACGCTATATGCTTGATATGGAAAAGGATATAGAGACTCTTATTCAAGGGCGCTTGGCAGATAAAGAATACTATATTGAGAAAATGGAAAATCTACAATTTGAAATGGATGAGCAATATGAAGACCTCGAAAAGTATGTTCAGGGGTTGCAAGCACACATGTCTGTTTTAGAGAAAGAAAGAGATGACTGGGAAAATCGGCGTCAAGAAGAAATACAAGCGAATCTTGAAAACACCAATGCTTATGAAGAAGAACTTCAGAAGATGAGTAGAAAGCTTTATAAAGCTAATAAAATGATAGAACTACAACGATTGCAGATTCAGGAGTTGCGTGACGAGATACATCAGGCTAAGGAACGTGTAAAACTTATGGATTATGTTCATGTACGTCTTGCTCGCGAGTTACAAGGTTCACGAAATCAAATAGCACATCTTCAAGGAGAATTATCAAGAATACCACAAGAGATTAAAGAGAAAAGATCCCGATCTATGTCGTTCTAAATAATCTCTGAGAACATGTCTAAATAACGGATTAGTCTCAAAATGGTTATCTTCATAATTTCTTTTGTTGTAAGTAACTGTTTATAAAACGGTTGCAATAAATGAAAGTTAACAGTTTCAATTATCTGCAATTTTAATATTTAACTGTGAGTTACTTATGAAGACTGTGCCCTTGCACGCTCTTAACCCTTCAGATGGAACGTGCATACAACGTCATTGTATTAGTGAGTCGAGGACTCATAAAGTTGCTAATATCATTGCTATCATAGTTGGTGTACTTATTTTAGCAGCTGGTTTAGCTTGTTCAGTTCTTTTTGGAGCAGAACTTGGTATGCTTTATACTATGGTGATCTTAGGAGCATCCGTAGCTGTAGGGATTTTACTTTTATCTTTAGGAGCCAGTTGTTTAACTTGTCGCTCTTTAACTTCAAAGACCATCAGAATTGAGAAGAAAGACGAGCCTAAGCGTCGTTATATCGATGATGTGCAGATTTCTAACTTAAAGCAAAACATTGTTTCTACTTCTGGTAGTATTGATGAGGCGTATAAGAATTTAGATAAGGTAATTGAAGATTACGAAAAAATTAATCTTGAGCACCAAGAGTTAATCAAGAAACGTGATAATGCCAATAAAGAGATGCTTGATGCTAGCAAAAGATATGCAAAAACAAGAACCCTGTTGGCTACTGTCACTGAAAAGATCAAACAACAAACTCTTTTAGATGCGGATCTTTCCCATCGTTCGGGGGGGGGGGGGGTAACCTCCGCAAAGAATTGGGATTCTCTACAAAGAGATGTTACTACCTGTAAGAATAACCTTGAAGAGGCTGCTGCTACTTATCAAGGAGCCGTTGCTGCTTTCGAGGCTATAAATCAAGAAATTCTTGAAAAAGAAAAATCCTTAGGCGTTCAGTTACTGGTCCCAGCATATAAGACTTTACAAGAACTATTAACAAAACAAGTCAGAGATTGCTCTGCGTTTATCGATGCTCTAGAGGCGAAAATTCTCGATCTTCAAGTACGTATTCTCGATCTTACGAATCAAGAAACAGGGCTAAGAGCATGTCTTCTAGAATTAGAAACTAAGAATGCAGCTGATATAGCAGCAAAAGAAGAACTAGAACAGGCTCTTGCTGCTCTTAGACAATCAAAAGAAGAACTGCAAAAAGAATTAGAAGCGAAGATTGCTCAGCTTGTTCAAGAGAAAATAGAAGTTTCTGAACAATTGAATAGTGAGATCAGAAAGCTCAAAGAAGATAAAGCTCGTTGCGTTCTTGAAAGTAGGATCGATGCGTTAGAAAAAGAAATCCGCACATGGCGAGAAAGTGTAGATACTAAGACTAAAGAAATTGAAGAACTACGCGAAGCATTAAGAAATATCAACGAGCAATCTGATAAGGAAAGATCTGCGTCGCAAGTTGAGATTGAGAAATTACTCATACAGTTGAAAGAAGCTAATCAGACGATCTTAAAATTAACCGAGATTAGTCATCAGGTAAACATTGTTAATGATAGAAATAAGATCCTTCAACAACAGCTAGAAGAAGCTCAAGAGAAAAACAAACAAGATGCCATATTACATAAGCAGCATTTAGATAATTTGAAACAGATCCATGCTAGAGAGATAGACGAGATAAAAGCTACATATGAAGAACGTATTAATAATTTAAAACAAGCTCGCGATAAAGATAAGTCTGATTATGAAACTCAAAAAACGAAGATAGAGACTGAAAGGGATGACTGTAAAAGAAAGAATGATGTGACTAATAACGAACTAGAACAAAAGAAACAGGAGCTGAATACGAAGGCACAGGAAATCATAAGACTGAAAAACACATTAATTCTTTATCAGGCTATGGTTAGTTCGTATGAAGAAAAAATTACAAAATTAAAAGTCAGTGAGTTAGAGAAGTTTAAAAAAGATAAAGTAGTACTTCAGAATGTTGAAACAGGAGTAACCCATTATACTAAAGCAGATGTATCTGGATTCCAACAAACTATGCTACAAGGCCAATTGGATGATGCTAACAAACAGATTGTTCAACTTAAAGCAACCATAACAAGTTTAGAAAATGATCTTAAGGACGCCAGATACACTGGTGATTTGACTAAGGAGTTAATAAAATCCGAAAAAGAATTAGAGAAACTTAAAGCAACTTGTTTGCTGATGAAGAGCTCTCTACCTCCTGAAGATCAGAAGAAAATTCAAGACATCCTTGATGGTAAAAATTAGACACTCTTTTTCACCTTAAGTTAGGGTTTTACTTTATTTGAGACTCTATTTTCTTTAGTTATTCCATTCGTTCTTGAATGGAATAACTTCATTATTTTAACAGGATATATTCTTGAATAGATTAAGAATTAAGCTCTCGAGCTTTTTGGATGAAATTTCTTGAGAAAATCATTCTCTAAGTGAAAACGACTTTTCTGTGAATATATGGCTTGTAGGCACTCCTGAGGAGTCACTATATTACTCATCATAGTATCGAGAAGTTTTTGACAGGCGTATTTTTGTTTTTCTTTAGCTGTAGGATTTGCAAGAATGTCGATTGCTGCTGCTATCTCTTCGTGAGTGAAGTCATATTTACCACCTATGAATTCTGGGAAGATGATTGATCCTGTAATAATATTTGGTAAGGAATATGCAGGAATGAGAATTTTAAAGACATACTTTGCCAAAAAGGTATCGAAAGGTCCTAGAAGACAGGTAACAATCGTTGGAGTTTGATTTAATGCAGTTTCAAGAACAATTGTTCCACATTTTGCTAAAGCACAATCGCAGTCTCTCATAAGTTGATAACGGAATATTGAGGGAACGATTTTGCTATTATAACAACCTTCTCTATTTAGAAGTTCTAGGATTTTTTTATCGTGTTTAGGATTGCAGGAGGAGACAAGGAGCTGATGCGATTGAGCTAACGATGATGATAGAAATGCTCGAGTTTGTACTTGTAAATTTCTGAAGATATCCCCAGGTCGACTACCTGGAAATACTGCGACACTAGGTTGATCAGAGATCTCTAATTGTTGTTTCCATGAGCTGCAATTTTGGAAATTGGAAATTGTTTTTACTAAAGGATGCCCTAGATAAATAGTTTTTAAAGGAGAGTTTTTGAAAATCTTCTTTTCAAAAGGGAGTATTAGTAACAACGTATCGAGATACTTCTCTAAGATCTTTTTCCTTTTAGGTCTCCAAGCCCAAATACTCGGACAAACATAATGAACGATTTTTCCTTTATACCCACATTTCCTTAACTTCCTAATTAGGAAAAAATGGAAATCTGGGAAATCTACGCAAAAGACTATTTCAGGATTTTCTTTAAGAATAGCTTTATAAAGTTTTCGGTACTTCTTAAATAAACTGAAGATAGAGGAGAAAACTTCTAAGAATCCTGATACCTGAAACTCCTCCATGCGGATGAGAGGTTCGAGGCCTTCTTGTCGCATTAAGGGGCCCCCAACACCAAAACAACGTATATCGGGATTGAGAGCTTTAATATTGCGAAGAAGATCACTTCCTAAAATGTCCCCACTGGGTTCTCCTGCGGATAAGAAACAGCTATGGTTATGAAACTCTGGTAAGCGTGATTTCTTGTACATGATACGTAGGTTTGCTAGTGAAGGAAGCAATCCGCAGCCATAGCTGAGGATATTCACAGGATCACCAGTACGTATGAAATATACGAATGCCAAGAAGCCACCAACAAAGCCTACCTGCCAAAATAACGCCGGTAGAGTAGAGCGATCATTCATTTCTAAATGGCACCATTGGATAAAAAACCTTGAGGAAAAGGTAAATAATCCTAGGCAACCAACAATGTGCCAGTAAATATTTGGTGGAGGTAGAGGAAGATGGAAGATATTAGGAGAAGCCATCCATTCCATATGGGGATGGTAGTACGCTTCTAGAGCAAACGGAAGTGTTGTAAACAATAAGGTGAAAATAAGAATTATCAATGTTGTTCTTAATGAAAGCTTATAAGAGGAGGTAACATTGAGATTTCTAAAATAAATAACAAGATTTGCCCCATGGAGTAGTGCTATAGGGAATTGGCTTTGGATAAAACCATGAGCGATCATCATAATCGCTCCTATAGAGGACAAAATCCAGAAAACCTTAGGGACACAGGCTTGTTTTCGTCTTTCACTTAAGAACCATTGAATAGTAAACGCGCTGCCAAAAAATAAATTGGCAATCAATCCTATAGGATACAGTACATGAACCAGATAAATAGGAAGCATGGCTAGTTTAACTCAAGAAGGAAGTTCCTTTTTATATTGTAAAGCTTGGTGGTGACGAATCCAAGCAGCAAGTATTTTATCTAGTTTAGGATAAACTAGGCTACGAATTTCTAATAAAGAAAGAGCTTCTGAAAAACGTACGTGGTTTAGAAACTTACGGTTAAAGAAGTGAATTTTTTTCGTTGGTACTAATGGAGTTAATCGATATTGCATCTGCAGAACAAGAGCTGTTAAAATAAAATTTTTCTTAGAACAACTTGTAAAGGAATCTGCAAAGAACTTTCCTAAAAAGTTCTTAATATAATCAAAAACAGAGGTTAAAGATAAACTCGGATGTTGTCGATGTTTATAACGCACATTGAAATTTACAATAGGGAATAGAAATACTGCCATAAGCTGATGACGATCATAGTTATATTTCTTGCTTAATACGTTCTCATCTAAAATATCCAAACAAGCGAAGGTTTGTTCTTCTAAAGTTTTATTCAAACGAAAAGCTTTATCCATATAGGGGAAGAGGATCTCTAATATCTGATACTTAACTGTTAATTTGAAAAACTCAGAAGAGACTCCTGACCCCAACATCTTAATAAGCTCCTCAAAAACACGTGCTTGAGAACTCTTGATTAGCTCATAACGACATTCTTGAAGTGCTTCTAAAGTTTTAGGATCCACAGTGAAAGAAGCTCGTGCGAGAATCTTTAATAAACGCAGCATTCTTACAGGATCTTGTTTAAAACGTACAAAGGGATCTCCTATAGTACGTAAGTATCGATTCTGTAAATCGTTAACTCCACCTGTGTAATCTATGATTGTTTCTTCTGTAGGATCATAGAAAAGACCGTTGATGGTAAAATCTCTTCTTAAAACATCCTCTTCAGCTGTTCCCCAAAGATTATCTTTGGTAATTAGACAATCTTCATCGGCACTTCCGGAACGGAAGGTAGAGACTTCAATAATTTGATTTGAAAAGCGTATGTGAGCGAGTCGGAATCGCTTTCCAACAAGTATACAATTTTTGAAGACGGCTTTGATTTCTTCAGGCTTAGCTGAGGTAGAAATATCGAAATCTTTAGGGGTCGTATTGAGTAATAAATCACGGATGCACCCACCAACAATATAAGCTTTGTGTCCAGCTTTTCGTAAGGTTTTTACTACAGAGAGTGCGTGTGGAGAAAAGTCTTTAAGTTTTATGTTGTGGTCGGCAGTTGAATAGATAATTGGAGCGGGTGCAGATTTAGAAATTTTTCTAAACAATTCTAAGCCTCTACGCAAGAGAGTTTTGTTGTCACAGACCATTTATTATAGATATCGAGTGTTAAAAAGTCTTGGAAGAAAAAGGGTTTATAAAAGCACTCTTTTTTCTAGGGGAATTTCACCATAGCAAAAATATTGAAGTTTGCAAGAACAAAATACCTAGCCGAAAGACACTCCTTTATACCCTATACAAGGATTTTTTTTTATTATTTATCTATGTTTTTTCAGAGAATTTTTATTTTGATTTCCTACAGTTTCTTAACTCGACTATTGTCGAGAGATTCGGGGTTATCTATACCTAAGTAGGCATCTTATTTTTGAATCAAAATGGTTTTTAGGATTTTAAATAATTTTTTATCTTTTAGAAATCTTGGAGTAGAGGTTTTCGTATATTCTGTCAAAAACTCTTGTCGAAGAACATGATTTCTATAATAACAATTCTAATTTTGTGTTAGAAGATTTAAAAAGTATTAAGAGGATTGTAAGAACTTCAAATTCAGTAAACGTAAGTGATCGTTTTTTTGAAGCAACTTAATTTTGAGTTTTTAGTTTATCTGAGTGGCCGGGGAATCGATGCACATATTATTTTAGGCCTAAATCTTGGTATATAATCAACTCTACAAGCTATTAGGAATAAATCTTTAAGGGAATAAATGACAAAGGAAGTAAAACAACTTTTTGGTACGGACGGAGTACGAGGACGAGCTAATTATGAGCCTATGACTGTAGAGCTTTCTGTGTTGCTTGGGAAAGCTGTTGCAGGTGTCTTACAAGAGAGTAAACCTGGGAAACACCGTGTTGTTGTAGGTAAAGATACCCGTTTGTCTGGATATATGTTTGAGAATGCTCTTGTTGCGGGTTTAACTTCTATGGGGATAGAAACCTTGGTGTTAGGCCCTATTCCTACTCCAGGAGTGGCTTTTATCACTCGTGCCTATCGTGCGGATGCTGGAATTATGATTTCTGCATCCCATAATCCCTACTGGGATAATGGGATAAAGATTTTTTCTTCGGAAGGATTCAAAGTTAGTGATGTTATAGAGCGGCGTCTTGAGCAAATGGTAGCTCATAGAGATTTTGGAAATCTTCCCGAAGATTATGCTGTGGGGAAGAATAAGCGTGTAGTAGATGCTATGGGACGTTATATAGAATTTGCCAAAGCTACTTTTCCTAGAGGAAGAACATTAAAGGGTCTGAAGATAGTTTTAGATTGCGCACACGGTGCCGCTTATAAAGTCGCTCCTTCTGTATTTGAGGAGCTTGATGCTGAAGTGATTTGTTATGGTTGTGAGCCTACAGGAAGTAATATTAATGATAACTGTGGAGCTCTTTTTCCTTCGGTAATTCAGAAAGCAGTAATAGAGCATAAGGCAGATGTAGGTATTGCTTTAGATGGCGATGGTGATCGCATTATCATGGTAAATGAAAAAGGTCATATTGTTGATGGCGATATGATTTTAAGTATTTGTGCGAACGATTTAAAGAAAAAGGATCTTTTAAATGGTAATCGTGTTGTTGCTACTGTAATGACTAATTTTGGAGTATTAAAATACCTAGAAAGTTTAGGCATAGAGACATTAATTTCTCCTGTAGGAGATCGTCATGTTCTGCAGAACATGTTGGAACATGAAGCAAATCTTGGTGGTGAGCAAAGCGGTCATATGATCTTTTTAGATTACAACACTACGGGAGACGGTATTGTTTCTGCTTTGCAAGTACTACGCATTATGATTGAAAGTGAATCTACACTTTCAGATTTAACATCCCCAATTGTAAAAAGTCCTCAAGCGCTTATCAATGTATCTGTAAAAGAGAAAATCCCTTTAGATACTTTACCTTTAGTTCAAGAAGCTCTGAGAGATGTGAGATCATCTTTAGGTGATTCTGGTCGTGTTTTGTTAAGATATTCTGGAACTGAAAATATTTGCAGGGTTATGGTTGAAGGTTTAAAGAAGCATCAAGTGGATTCCCTCGCTAAGACTATAGCTGATATTGTTGATTCTGAGTTGGGAGCGGGCATTATAGAATAAGGTAATGTATGTGCGGAATATTTGGATATCTAGGTTCTAAACTAGCTGTTCCTGTAGTTTTAGATGGGTTAGCTAAACTAGAATATCGGGGCTATGATTCCGCAGGACTTGCAGCTGTTATCCCCGGGCAATTGTTCGTAAAGAAAACGATAGGGCGTGTCGATGAGTTGAGAAACTCCTTAGAGAAAGATGACGTTCCCTCTTCATTAGCTATAGGTCATACCCGTTGGGCAACACATGGCGTGCCTACAGTAAAAAATGCTCACCCTCATGTTGATGAAAACTCTACTTGTGCTATTGTTCACAATGGGATTATCGATAATTTTAAAGAATTAAGAACCTTACTCCTTTCTGAAGGTATTACTTTTTCTTCAGATACAGATTCCGAAGTTATTGCTCAGCTGTTTGCTTTTCGTTACCAAGCTACAGGAGATTTAGTTCATAGTTTTTCTTGGACCTTATCACAACTTCAGGGAAGTTTCTCCTGTGGTCTTATTCATAAAGATCATCCTAATGTTTTACTTTGTGCAGCGCAAGAGAGCCCTTTAATTGTTGGATTAGGGGAACAAGAGAACTTCATAGCTTCTGATACGCGTGCATTTTTAAAATATACAAAGAATGTTCAAGCATTAGCTTCTGGAGAGTTGGCGATTGTAGGTTTTGGGAATGAAGTCGAAACGTATAATTTTGCTCTAAAGCGTATTCATAAAGAAATTCGTCAAGTTACTTATACTGACGCGGGTTCAGATAAACAGGGCTACAGTTATTACATGCTTAAAGAGATTTATGAACAGCCGGAAGTTTTAGAACGCCTTATTCATAAGTATTTAGATCCTCAAGGATATATAAGTGAGAAATTCTTATATAATTTTCCTATAGAAGATTTCGATGAAATTTCTATTGTTGCTTGCGGCTCTTCTTATCACGCGGGCTTTTTAGCGAAATATATCATTGAATCTTTAGTTTCACTTCCTGTTCATGTGGAAGTCGCTTCGGAATTTCGCTATCGACAGGCGTACATTGGAAAGAAAACCCTAGCGATCTTAATCAGTCAATCTGGAGAAACTGCTGATACGTTAGCAGCTTTAAAAGAATTCCGTCGTAGACAAGTCGCTTGCGTTTTAGGAATTTGTAATGTCGAAGAATCAGCATTAGCTACAGGTGTGGATCATTGCTTGTTTTTGGAAGCAGGTATTGAAATTGGTGTTGCTTCTACAAAAGCTTTCACCGCACAATTGCTTTTATTGATTTTACTAGGATTAAAGTTAGCTACTTCAAAACAAACACTGAGTTTAGAAGAACAACGTGCTTGTGGAAAAGCTTTGTTTGAGCTTCCAGAATTATGTAATCGCTTATTAGCAAACGAAGATTTGCATTCATGGGCGAATGATTATTGCGATGAAGATAGATTCATATTTTTAGGACGTCGCTTGATGTATCCTATTTGTATGGAAGCTGCTTTAAAATTGAAAGAAATTGCATATGTTGAAGCTAACTGTTATCCTGCTGGCGAAATGAAACACGGACCTATTGCTTTGATTAGTAAAGGATCACCGGTGATTACTTTTTGTGGTGATCCTAGCGTCTATGAAAAGATGGTGGGGTGTATTATGGAAGTAAAAGCTCGGCAAGCACATGTGATTGCCATAGCTTCAGAATCACAAGACGATATCGCTGCTGTTTCAGATTCCCAAATATATGTTCCTAATAGTCATCCTTTAGTATCTCCTATTCTTTATACAATAGTAGGGCAGATTATGGCCTATTCCATGGCTTTGAAGAAAGGCAATGAGATAGATCGTCCTAGGAATTTGGCAAAGTCTGTAACTGTTGAATAAAGTAAAAGCCTAGTGTTTTTATTTCTAATTATCTTTAATTCTAAAATATAAGACAAAATTCGAAAGGTTTTTCTATGTCTAGCAAGGTTTTAGGGGGCTCCCTTATTATTGCGGGGACAGCCATAGGTGCTGGTGTGTTAGCAGTTCCTGTATTGACAGCATATGCAGGTTTTCTTCCCACAACTCTTCTTTATGTGCTATCTTGGCTTTTCTCCATGGGATCTGGACTTTGCCTTCTCGAAGTTATGACTTGGTTTAAGGAAAAACAACAAGTTAACATGCTGTCGATGGCCCAATATACCTTAGGGGATATGGGTAAGATCTTCATGTGGCTCCTTTACCTGTTTCTGTTTTACTCCCTACTTATTGCTTACTTTTGTGAGGGAGGAAATATCCTATTTCGTATTTTTGGTTGTCAGGGATTAGATATTCCTTGGATACGTCATGCAGCTCCTTTGGCATTTGCCGTTTTGATTTGTCCTACATTAATGATGGGTACAAAAGTTGTAGATTACTGCAACCGCTTTTTTGTTTTCGGATTAGCCATTGCTTTTACGGTATTTTGTATCTTAGGAGTTTTAGCCTTACAACCCGAACTACTTTTACGTGCTTCGTGGATACGTTCTATGGATGGCTTATCTATTCTATTCCTTTCCTTTGGTTTTCAAAGTGTGGTTCCCTCACTGTATTACTACATGGATAAGAAAGTTAAAGATGTTAAAAAAGCTATCGTTATCGGTAGTTTGATTCCTTTAATTTTATATGTGATTTGGGAAGCACTTGTTTTGGGAGTAGTTCCTTTAGACTTTCTTATGAAAGCTCAAGAAAATGGTTATACAGCAGTAGAAGCTATGAAAAATTCATTGCAATGTTCAATGTTTTACATTGCTGGAGAATTCTTCGGTTTCTTTGCTTTAGTTTCTTCATTTTTAGGTGTAGCTTTAGGTGTTATGGATTTCCTAGTTGATGCTTTCCAGTGGAACAAAAAGAAACACAGTTTTTCTATTTTCTTTTTAACTTTTATTGTCCCTTTAGCATGGTCAATGTGCTATCCTGAGATCGTTCTTAAATGTCTCAATTATGCTGGAGGCATAGGTGCTGCCTTGATTATCGGAGTTTTCCCAGTGTTGATGGTCTGGAAAGGACGTTATGGGAAAAAACATTATCAAGAAAAACATTTAGTACCTGGTGGAAAATTTGTTTTATTGCTAATGCTCTTGGTAATAGTAATTAATTTGGCTAGCCTTTATTATAAGTTTTAAATAAGAGCACGTTTATTAATTTTTTAATTATATGTGAGTATAGGAGGTTACATGGGACTATACGATCGTGATTACGCACAAGAATCTCGTTTACCGGGAACGTTTACATCTAGAGTATATGGCTGGATGACTGCAGGTCTTGCTGTAACGACTTTTGTATCATTAGGATTATACTTTTCTGGGATGTATAAAAGTTTATTTTCATTCTGGTGGATTTGGTGTATTGCTACTTTAGGAGTATCTTTTTACATTAATGCTAAGATTCATAAGCTTTCTGTTCCTGCAGTTATGGGATTGTTTTTAGCTTATTCTGCTTTAGAGGGGTTGTTCTTTGGAACACTAGTTCCTGTTTATGCTGCTCAGTATGGCGGGGGAATTGTTTGGGCTGCTTTTGGATCCGCAGGATTGATTTTTGGTTTGTCGGCTGCTTATGGAGCCTTTACCAAAAGTGATCTTACACAGATGAGCAGCATACTTATGTTTGCTCTAATTGGTTTAATGCTGGTGTCTGTGATATTCGCATTAGTGTCCATATTTGTTTACATGCCAATTTTCTACTTGCTAATTTGCTATCTAGGGTTAGCAATTTTTGTGGGATTGACTGTTGTAGATGCTCAAGCAATCCGTAAGGTAGCTCAAAATGTAGGTAATGACGGAGATTTAAGCTACAAGCTATCTTTAATTATGGCATTAAAGATGTATTGCAACGTCATTATGATATTTTGGTATCTCCTACAGATTTTCTCTTCCTCGGGGAAAAGAAATTAAAAAGATCTACATTTAGGATGAAGGGAAAAGCTTTTCTAAGAATCGATCTATATGAAATTCTTCAAGATCCCCAATAAGTTCGCCGTAACCGACGAATTTTGTAGGGATCTTCAATTGTTTTGCTACACGGAACAAAGTTCCACCTTTAGCAGAACCATCAACTTTAGTAAGGATTAATCCAGATAGGGGAATGGTATCGTGGAAAACACGGACCTGTTCAATAACATTGCCCCCTAAGGTTGCATCTATAGTCATAAGCCTTTCATGGGGAGACCCTAGATGGACTTTATCACAAACAGAAACAATTTTCGATAGCTCGTTGAGTAAATTGGTATGGGTATGCAAACGACCTGAAGTATCTATAAGCACACGATCATAACCTCGAGATATAGCAGAAGCAATACCATCGTAAGCAATGGCTGCAGGATCACCACCAGGTTTCCCAGATACAAATCCACAACCTAATTTTTCTGCCCAACAACGCATCTGATCCATACCGGCACTACGAAAAGTATCGGTAGCGACAATCATGACCTTCTCCGATCGAGATTGGTAATGATGTGCGAGTTTAGCCACTGTTGTAGTTTTCCCAGATCCATTTGTTCCTAACATTAAGGATACAATGGGGCCCTGTGTTTTAATAGACTCTATATGAGGAAGATTGGCTACTGTTTCACGAAGTAGCGAACAGACAAGATCTTTAACAGTAGATTCATCAGGTTTGCGGCACTTGCGCAGTCGAGAACACAACTCTTCGGTAAGATCTGAACCGAAATCCGCCTCATAAAACAAACTTTCTGTAAATTCTAGAAGATCGGTGGAGAGGGATTTTTTAAATAAAGACTGAATCTTGCTACTAAAGAACTTGAACACAGGTTAGAGCAAAGTTAGTTGAAGTAAAAGAAATGATACAAGATAAGGAGGAAAATTCAAAGGGTTATTTATGCACCTTCATGAATACCAAGCTAAGGATCTTTTGGTCTCTTATGATATTGCTATTCCTCCTTATCGTGTGGCCTCTTCTGTTGAAGGAGCTCAACAGATTCTTAAGGAGTTAGGTATAAGCGCAGGCGTTGTTAAAGTACAGGTACATGCTGGAGGTCGAGGGAAAAACGGTGGCGTAATCGTTGCTAAATCTCCTTCTGATATTTTAGCAGCTGTTGACAAATTGTTGCATATGCGTTTCGTAAGTAACCAGACTTCCGGAGAAGCTCTTCCCGTGGAGAAAGTTCTTATTACCCCTTTGGTAAATATTGCTGCTGAGTATTACCTCGCAGTGATCATGGATAGGAAAAACCGTTGCCCAGCAATTATGCTATCAAAAGCAGGTGGTGTGGATATTGAAGAAGTCGCTCAAAAATATCCCGATCAGTTGCTTACAGTGCCTCTAACACCATTTGCTCGCATATACAATTATCAACTTAGACAAATCATTAAATTTATGGACTGGAAAGGGGATACAGGAAAACAAGGTGTGCAGCTAATTAAAAAACTTGTCCAATGCTTCTATGATAATGATGCTTCTCTTCTTGAAATCAATCCTTTGGTACTTACTCACGAAGGGGATCTCCTCGTTTTAGATGCTAAAGTAACCATTGATGACAATGCCTTATATCGTCATCCGAAACTTGAGGTATTGTATGATCCTTCTCAAGAAAATGTCCGCGATGTACTCGCTAAACAGATAGGACTTTCCTATATTGCCTTAGATGGGAATATTGGCTGTTTAGTAAATGGTGCAGGATTGGCTATGAGTACGCTAGATATTCTTAAAATTCACGGTGGATCTGCAGCAAACTTTCTTGATGTAGGAGGAAGTGCTACAGAGCAGCAGATTCAAGAAGCTGTTTCTCTAGTACTCTCAGATGAAAATGTAGAAGTTCTTTTTATCAATATCTTTGGTGGAATTATGGATTGTTCTGCGGTTGCCTCAGGATTGGTGGCCGTTATGCAAACTAGAGAGAACCTCATTCCTACAGTAGTGCGTTTAGAAGGAACAAATGTAGAATTAGGAAAAGATATTGTACAACGTTCAGGAATCCCCTGCCAATTTACAGATTCCTTAAATGAAGGCGCACAGCTTGCCGTGGCGTTAAGTAAACAAGTTTAGGGAGCTCTATGTTTTGCTCATTAAGTAAAAGAATACCGATAATCACTCAAGGAATTACAGGTAAAGCAGGCTCATTTCATACTGAGCAATGTTTAGCTTATGGATCTAATTTTGTTGCGGGAGTCACTCCAGGGAAAGGAGGAACAGAGCATCTGAATCTCCCCGTGTATGATTCTGTATTAGAGGCAAAACAAGCTACCAATTGTCAAGTGACAATGATTTTTGTTCCCCCTGCTTATGCTGCAGAAGCTATTTTAGAAGCTGAAGCTGCAAACATTGATCTGATTGTATGCATTACAGAAGGTATCCCAGTAAAAGATATGCTCGAAGTGAGCCATGTTATGCAACATAGTGCTTCTCGACTTATAGGTCCTAACTGTCCAGGCATTATTAAACCTGGAGCATGTAAAATTGGTATTATGCCAGGATATATTCATCTTCCTGGAAATGTAGGTGTAGTTTCTAGATCAGGGACCTTAACTTATGAAGCCGTTTGGCAACTCACACAACGGAGCATAGGCCAAAGCGTATGCATTGGTATAGGGGGAGATCCCTTAAATGGAACTTCATTTATTAATGTTCTTGAAGAATTTCAAAATGATCCTCAAACAGAACTTATCTTGATGATCGGGGAAATTGGAGGTAGTGCTGAGGAAGAGGCTGCAGAATGGATTCAAACCTACTGCACGAAACCTGTTGTAGCTTTTATTGCAGGGGAAACTGCTCCTAAAGGAAAACGTATGGGGCATGCCGGAGCTATTATCTCTGGAAACTCTGGAGATGCAAAAAGTAAGAAAGAAGCTTTGAGAAGATCGGGAGTCTCTGTTGTTGAATCTCCAGCCCTTATTGGAGAAACTGTAGAAGCTGTATTTCGCTCACTGTAGGCTTTGCAAACTATTCATCCGCAATTGTTTGTGCGTATTATTCTAATTTATTTCTTGTGTGCATAGAAGTTTATAAATCAGGAAAATAGCTTACTATTTCTTCTTGTTCTCAGATTCTTTTTAAGAAGATATAAATTCATATCCGGAAAGTTCTTAAGATAAAAATTCTTTGTAGTAATATCTTGCTACAATATAATTCGCTTTTCGTGATTATATCCGAAAAGGCATGTGAGTCACTATGCTTTGTAAAGTACGCATTTAAAAAATATTAGGATTCACAAGCTTTCAAAAACGTGAGCACGGAATCTAGAAAGAATCTAGAGCCTACCTATAGGGAAAAAGGTATGACGAAGAAGCCAATATATTTACTATTAGCCACAGCGATGTTTTTAAGTATTCCTACACTTTCTCCTTTAGGATTTGCTGCTGTAAAAAAAGATGCACGGATAGCAGAGGTGCCTCAAGAGGTGCTTTTAAAGGAGATTTCCGGAGGATTTTCTAAGGTTGCTGAACAGGCAACTCCGGGTGTTGTTTATATTGAGAGTTTTCCTAAGTGTAATCGTCCTGTAAATCCTGCACCAGGACGTCGTGGTCCTTATGACAATCCTTTTGATTATTTCAATGATGAGTTTTTTAATCGTTTCTTCGGTCTACCTACACAAAAAGAACGTCCGATGTCTAAAGAAGCTGTTCGTGGTACAGGATTCATAGTTTCTTCAGATGGTTATGTAGTTACCAATAATCACGTTGTTGAAGATGCTGGGAAAATTCATGTTACCTTGCATGATGGTCAAAAATATCCTGCTAAGGTTATAGGCTTAGATCCTAAAACAGATTTAGCAGTTATCAAAATTAATGCTGATAAGCTTCCCCATCTTACTTTTGGGAATTCTGATAATTTGAAAGTAGGGGATTGGGCAATAGCTATTGGGAATCCTTTTGGTTTACAAGCTACGGTAACCGTGGGAGTAATTAGTGCAAAAGGTAGAAATCAGCTACATATCGCAGATTTTGAAGATTTCATTCAGACAGATGCTGCTATCAACCCAGGGAACTCCGGAGGACCCCTTCTTAATATCGATGGAAAGGTTATAGGTGTTAACACTGCTATTGTAAGTGGTAGTGGAGGTTATATTGGTATTGGTTTTGCTATTCCTAGTTTGATGGCTAAGAGAATCATCGATCAGTTAATCAGCGATGGTCAGGTAATTCGTGGATTTTTAGGAGTTACCCTACAACCTATAGATGCTGAGCTAGCAGCCTGTTATAAACTAGATAAAGTATATGGTGCTTTAGTTACAGATGTTGTGAAAGGATCTCCAGCACATAAAGCTGGATTAAAGCAAGAGGATGTGATCATCGCCTACAACGGTAGAGAAGTAGAATCTCTCAGTGCATTTCGTAATGCGATTTCCTTGATGAATCCTGATACACGTGTATTACTTAAAGTAGTTCGTGAAGGGCAGATTATAGAAATTCCTGTTATTGTTTCTCAAGCTCCTCAAGATGACGGCATCTCCGCTTTAAATCGCGTAGGTATTCGTGTACAAAATCTTAATCCAGAAACTGCTAAAAAATTAGGTATGGCTCCTGATAGTAAGGGTGTGCTTATCGTTGCAGTTGAAGCCGGCTCGGTAGCAGGATCATCGGGAGTAGCTCCAGGACAACTTATCTTAGCTGTAAATAGACAAAAGGTTTCTACAGTAGAAGAACTGAATTCTGTTTTAAAAGATGGAAGTAATGAAAGTATTCTTTTGATGGTCTCACAAGGAGAAGTAATTCGCTTTATTGTGTTAAAACCAGAAGAATAAGCCTACATTTTTCATAAGCTTATTTCATAAAAGCACTCTCTTAGAGAGTGCTTTTTTTTATGCTTTTCCTAATTTATCAAGAAGAAGACAAATAGAGAGAAAACCATTTTTTATTTGTTCTAAGGAGAAGTTTTCTTCAGCAGCATGAATAGCATCGCTTAAATACGATGTACCACAAATGATAGGCTCTGTTTTCGACATCTCACCAAGTAATGAGGCAATAGGGATCGTTGCTTCCATAAATAATTTAAGACAAGGCTCGTGGTAGAGTTCTGAATAAATCTCTTGCAATGCTAGAACAATAGGGAGATTCGGCGAACTTCTCCATCCTGGTGAACCCTCAAAAATTTCATAGGAAAATCTTAATGTGGAGGGAACGAGTTTTTCTAAATGTTGAATAACTTGTTTTGCTGTTTTTTCTGGATTTTGATTAGGAACCAACCTGCAAGAAAGATATGCAGTAGCTTTATGAGGAATAACAGTTTTAAATCCTGGTCCCGTATACCCGCCAGAAATCCCATTGATTTCTAAAGTAGGGTATAAACTTAAAGCTTCTTCAGCCGTTGCTGCAGGAGCATATAAAGTAGGACAAAAACCTAAAGTTTTTTCTCCGTCTTTTAAAAGATTCCCTTTAGGAATATCACAGAATTCACTTTCTTTTGGGAGAGAGACATCGTTGTAAAAACCTTCTACGGCAATAGAATTATCACTATGATGTAATGTGGCAAGCATTTCTGCTAAGGCTCTATTTACATTATAGGCAAGACCACCGAAGATCCCCGAATGCATATCTTTGTTACCTTCTTCTAGGGTAACTTTCATAGTTACCAAACCACGTGCTCCAATGCTAACAGAGGGAGATTTAGCAGAAGAAAACCCTCCATCAACAATCAGGAAATAGTCTGCTTTTAGAGCTTCTTGTTTTTCTTTAACAAAACTTTTTAAAGCAGGGCTATCGCTTTCTTCTTCACCTTCAATAATCCATGAAATATTGACAGGGAAACCTTTTCGAGATTTGTAATAATGTTCAAGGGCTTTCCAGGTGTAGAAACATTGTCCTTTATTATCGGAAGCTCCACGAGCTATAAGGCGTTCTCCTTCCCTTCTCATAGTAAAAGGATCTGCTAACCATCCATCAGCAAGATCTGCAGGTTGTACATCATAATGGTTATAGAGGAGTAGAGTAGGAGCAGTCGAACCTGCTTCATGGTAAGTAGCATAGATTATAGGAGGGTGACCCGATTTTTCCCATAATTCTATTGAGAATATATCTTTAAGATTGTCAACTAGGAAATCTGCACAATTTTTGCAATTGGTAAGGCAATTAGGATCTGCAGATATAGAATGAAAATGAAGGAAATCTGAAAATTCTTTAAGTAATTTTTCATAATGACTTTCAAAATAATTGAGATCATTGTTCATAACTTTCCCTAGGAGTTATTGAAAATAATACCCAAGGTAACTTAAGTTGGTTTTGCTGAAAAGTAAGAACATTATAGTGTAATTAATACTATAGATTTAAAAAATAATGGAGAACGCCTGATGTGTTACATTAGGGATTTGGACAGAGTATGAAAGCTGGAGATACATATAGAAATTTTATTGTCAAATTAAGTCAGGATCTCCCTGAGATAGAAAGTAAGTTGCTCGAGGTAGAACATAAACCCTCAGGCGTTTCTATCATGATGATTATCAATAATGATGATGAAAATGTTTTTAATATCTGCTTCAGAACCTGCCCACAAACTTCTAATGGTGTAGCTCACGTTTTAGAGCATATGGTCCTTTGTGGTTCTGATAATTATCCAGTACGCGATCCATTCTTCTCCATGACACGACGTAGTTTAAATACGTTTATGAATGCTTTCACAGGAGCTGATTTTACCTGTTATCCTGCAGCATCGCAAATTCCTGAAGATTTCTATAATTTACTCAGTGTGTATATAGACGCTGTTTTTCATCCCTTACTTACAGAAAATAGTTTTTTGCAAGAAGGATGGAGATACGAACTAAATCCGGAAAATACCTTAACTTATACCGGTGTAGTTTTCAATGAGATGAAAGGTGCAATGATGTCGGGAGAATCTCGATTATCAGAAGCTTTAAATGCGGCCTTATTCCCTTCTGTTACTTATGGAATAAACTCCGGAGGTGAACCTAAGGATATCCTTACACTCTCTCATGAAAGTATAGTAGCATTTCATCAGAGCCAATATACTCTTGGGCGTTGCTTATTTTATTTTTATGGAAATATTAAACCTTCTAGACATTTAGATTTTCTCGAAGAGAAACTCCTACGTCATATAGGTAAATTAGAAAAACAAACAGTTGCTGTTCCTCTCCAAAAAAGATTTAAAGAGCCCGTCAGGAATATCCTTAAATATCCCTCAGATAGTCAAGATCAAGATAAGGTGCTTTTTGGTTTGTCTTGGTTGACATGTTCAATATTAGATCAGCAAGAGCTATTAGCTTTACATGTTCTCGATGTTGTTCTTATGGGCACAGATGCTGCTCCTTTAAAATCCCGATTATTAAAATCAGGATTCTGTAAACAAGCAGATATGGGAATCGATAGTGAGATTCGTGAAATTCCTATTACTATTGTTTGTAAGGGATGTTCCCATGGGGGCGCACAAAAATTAGAATCTTGGATTTTTGCCTGCTTAGAGGAGATCATAAGAGAAGGAATTCCTAATAATCTAGTTGAAGCTGCTGTACATCAATTAGAGCTAGCTAGAAAGGAAATTGCTGGCTACTCTCTACCATACGGATTGTCATTATTTTTCCGTTCAGGGCTATTACGACAGCATGGAGGTCATGCTGAAGATGGATTAAGAATTCATAGTCTATTTGCAGATCTTAGAGAAAAATTAAAACAGCCAGATTACCTTCCGAAGCTTGTTAGGAAGTATTTCCTAGATAATCCACATTTTGCTCGTGTGATTCTTCTTCCGGATTCTGATTTGATTTCTATTGAAAATCAGGAGGAGCAAGCTCTTCTTAAAGAAATTCAGGAGAGGCTTTCTCCAGAGGATATAGAAAAAATACGCCTAACTTCTAAAATTTTAGAAGAATATCAGGCACAGAACGAAGATCTAGATAAGATCCTTCCCAATTTCTCTTTAGATAAAGTTCCTAATTCAGGAAAAGAATACAATCTTGTTAAGGAAAATATCTCTTACGGAGAGGTTCTCCATCACGATTGCTTTACCAATGATTTAATTTTTGCAGAATTGGTTATGGATCTTCCTCCATTGTCTGTTGAAGAATTACCTTGGTTGCGTTTGCTTGTTTTCCTAATGCTACAGTTGGGATGCGCGGGGAGATCTTATAAAGAGCAACTAGAGTTTCTCCTGGAACATACGGGAGGTGTGGATGTTTCTTATGAATTTTCTCCACATGCAAATAAAAATGCTCTGTTATCACCTTCGATAGGTATTCGTGGAAAAGCTTTGGCATCCAAATCTGATAAGCTATTTCAAGTTATGGGAGATACACTAACAAGTGTCGATTTTACGGATATAGCCAGAATCAAAGAGCTGCTTATGCAGCACAATGAAGCACTGACAAATAGTGTGCGTAATAGTCCTATGGGTTATGCTGTGAGCATGGCTTGTATGGATAAATCTATATCAGCAACTATGTCCTATTTAGCTTCAGGGTTGCCTTATGTAGATAGGATCCGTAGTTTGACGAGCAACTTTGATAAAGAAGTAGATAGTGTTGTTGGTATTTTACAATCCTTATATAAAAAATGTTTCTTTGGTAAGCGCCAGCTAATCCTGAGTGGTAGCAATACAAATTATCAACATTTACATGAGAATAATTTCTACGGAATTTTAGATGTGGAAGGTCGGCCACATGAGCCATGGGTAAATCCTTCTATAGATATCTCTCTAGCATCACAGGGACTCTATATTCCTGTTCGCGCAGCCTTTAATGCTTTAGCTTTCCCTATCGGAGATTTGCCTTACGATCATCCTGATGCTGCAGCCCTTACTGTAGCTGCTGAGATCCTCGATAATACTGTCTTACATACAAAAATCCGCGAACAAGGTGGAGCGTATGGCTCAGGAGCTGCTGTAAACCTTGGTAGAGGAGCATTTTATTGTTATAGTTATCGTGATCCAGCAATTTTTGATACGCATCAGGCATTTCTTCATGGTATCGATGAAATTTCTAAAGGAAATTTCTCAAATGAAGATATCCATGAAGGAGTTCTCGGAGTGATCCAAAATTTAGATTCTCCAATAGCTCCTGGAAGTCGTGCATCTACAGGATATTACAGATTGCGTTGTGGAAGGGTCCCTGCTTTGCGTCAGACATTTCGTAGAGCTGTTCTTAATGTAACAAAAGAACATATCTGCTCTGTTATGCAGAAATACCTAAAAGATCCTATAAGTAAGACAACATTCATTTCCTTTGCTGGAAAAGAAATGCTCGAGGATAATGCGACGAACTTTGATCAAGAGCTACCAATCAAATCGGCTTTATGAGGCATTAGAGTTTATCTTCTTGTAATAGGGAATTTTCTACAGAAATTTCCTCTTCTTCATAACTTGGCAATAAAGAGGTTGCAGGATTATCAATAGGAGATGGATCTTCTATCTTATGTACAGAAGAAGATACTTCTAAATCTTCGAATTTTCTCAATGTTGGCAATATCCTATGTTGCAAACTAGAGGACATATCGTTGTAGCTTTGCACAGCATTATTAAGGTTCTTTCCAATCTTGTGAAAATGATTGAAGACTACATGTAAGCGGTGGTGTAGCTCTTTCCCTAATTGACCTATTTCTTGTATTTGCTTTTGTAGGTTTTCTTGTTTCCACATATGGGCAACAGTTTTTAGTAATGCCAGTAGTGTTAAAGGCCCTGATAGAATGACGTTGGAGGTTGCTGCAACATCGATAAGCTCGGGAGCAATACGTAAGGCATCATTAAAAATACTCTCCCCAGGAAGGAAAAGAATCACAAATTCTGGAGAGTAATGAAATTTCTCCCAATAGCTTTTAGATTTTAGAGTTTTGATATGATCTTTTATCTTTCCTACAAGATCAGACTTATCAGAGGTATCTTGAGAGAAATAGGTTTCTGAAAACGGAGCTTTCGAATCAATAATCAAACAACGCTCATGAGGAAGGCGGATGATCATGTCAGCACGTGCTGAACCTTGGGCATCAGTAGCCTGGGTTTCGTAATCGCAATATTTTAGCATTCCAGAAAGTTCTAAAATTCTTTCTAATTGAATTTCTCCCCAGCGACCGCGTGATCCCGGATGTTTTAAGATGTCTGTAAGCGCTTGTGTTTCTTTCTCAAGCTTTTTCTCAGCAGCGAGAAGATGGGTAATTTGCTCTTTTAAGGAGCCACGATCTTCAGCATGCTTAGTCTCAAAAGTTTCTAAGTTTTGCTTAAAAGCTGTCAATGTAGCCTGAACAGGAGTTAATATAGACTCAATAGTTTTAGATTTTTCAGAAAAGTAGCTTTGTGTTTCTTCTTTCATTTCTTTGATAAGAGATTGCGAAGATACCGCGAGCTTGTTACTGAAATCTTCCATGAGTTGTTCTTGACGACGCGATAACTCTAAAGAATTTTTAAGTAGTTCATTTTCATGCTCTAAATTTCTCCTTAATGTAGTTTGAGAAGTCTCTCTTTTGCGATAATAAAGAGAAGATAAAGAGATCCCTAACCCAAAAGTGATAAGAGCAGTAATGATATGCGTTATCGAGATATCTATCATTGATGCTTCTTCTTCCCTTGATATGTGATCGCAAAAATAGGAAAAACTACCAAAACATATAACCAAGAAACTAAGAAAAATACTTCGGTAAAGTGATCAACAAGACCTAGGAAGAATAAACACGCTACCAACCCAGTAGTAACGACAAGTAAAAAAGAAGATACTTTAAAACGCAGGTTTTTGATTCCAGGAAACTTCCACGGAGAGATCATTAAACTTCCGATAAAAAGTAACCCTAAAGAGATCAAAACAACACGTACTTGTACCGGTAATACCGTTGAAAAATCAGAAGCTATAAATAAAGCTAAGGAGACAACGCAAGCCGCTGCTGCAGGAATAGGCAAACCGATAAAACACGAATGTCGCGTCGTATCTGTAGGTTTTTTAGAAAATAAATTATAACGAACTAATCTTAAGACACCACACAGAGAGTAAATAATCGAAGTTACCAAAAGGAGTGAAGAAAAGAACCCCCCAGCATACACACCATCAAGGCTTTTAATTGCGATAAGCGGAGGTGCTATACCAAATGTTACAGCGTCAGAAAGAGAGTCAAATTGCGCACCAAAAGCACTTTCTGCTTTCATAATGCGTGCAATAGCACCGTCAGAAAAATCTGCAATCATTGCACTGATTAATAAAAGCGAAAGCCCTTGTAGACGATGCAATAGTTCTACAGATGACGATGTTTTTAAAACACTCTTAAAAATAATGAAAAGTCCACAACAGAGGCCAAAAGCTGTGATAGCATTAGGAGTTACTACACGACGCTTGCCTCGGATTTCTGGTTCCAATTCTGCCATGAAAATTCCGGAAGTTAGTTACGGTCTTAGCATAATATATTCGTCTAAAATCAACAAGTTTTTGCCGAAGAGATCATCATGTAGCTAAGTTAAAAAATACTCCTCAGAAGCGTATTTTTTTCCGGAGAATGACAGTACTTTTCAATTGCACGAAACGTTGTCTATTCCTATATATGGTATACAAGCGCATAATGTTTCACTACATATTGGGTTTTCTAGAAGAAACATCTTCTAGAAGGGGAAGGGTTTTCTCTAAGTTTTTTAATGTTCCACTATGAGAGATCCCCTGAATTTTCCCTAAGTGTTTAGTCGAATTTCGTTATTGCTGAGAAATACTTATTTGAATCGAAAATACAGCTGTTAGGGGATGACATATGGTCGAGGTAGAGAAACATTATACTATTGTAAAACGTAATGGCATGTTCGTTCCTTTTAATCAGGATCGAATATTCCAAGCTTTAGAAGCTGCTTTTCGTGATACACGTAGTCTAGAAAATCACTCTCCTTTACCTGAAGATTTAGAAAGTTCTATTTCAGATATCACTCATCGAGTTGTTAATGAGGTGATTCAAAAAATCAGAGACGGCCAGGTAGTTACCGTTGAACGTATTCAGGATATGGTAGAGAACCAGTTGTATGTAAATGGCTTGCAAGATGTTGCTAGAGATTATATTATTTATAGAGATAATCATAAAGAGCAACGTGAGGGATCTTGGCACTGTGTTTCGGTGGTGCGTAGGGATGGAAACGCTGTAAGATTTAATCCTATGAAGATTTCCGCGGCTTTAGAAAAGGCTTTTAGGGCAACACAAAAAATTACAGATATCCCTCTTCAAGAAATTCTTTCTGAGATAAATGAGCTGACCAATAAAATTGTTGAAGAAATCTTAGCAGTTTGTTCTTCGGAACAAACTATCGACATAGAAGCTATACAAGATATTGTTGAAAAACAATTGATGATCGTTGGTCATTATGATGTTGCGAAAAACTATATTTTATACCGAGAAGCACGTTCTAGAATCCGTGAAAATAAACAGGATTCAGCTACACAAAAAGAAAGTATTGAGGAAGTTTATGACGTCGTTAAGAGTGACGGAACTATTTATCAAATAAATAAAGCCCAGTTAACTGATAAATTTGTTTGGGCATGTCAAAGATTTCCTGAGACAACTGATCCTCATGCACTCGCAACCATGGCGTTTACAAATTTCTATTCTGGAATTAAAGAATCAGAAATTGTTCTAGCCTGTATTATGGCGGCCCGAGCCAATATTGAAAAAGAACCCAACTATGCCTATGTAGCTGCAGAGTTGCTTACCGATGTTGTTTATCAAGAAACTATGGGGAAAGGTGCCACAGATTCTGATCTTGCTGAAGCACAAAAGCAGTGTTTTAAAAATTATATTTTGAATGGAGAAAAGTATCGGTTAAACCCTCGTTTAAAAGAGTATGATCTTGATGCTCTTGCCGAAGCTTTAGATATATCCAGAGATCGTCAGTTCTCTTATATGGGAGTACAAAATCTTTATGACCGGTACTTTAATCAGCATGAAGGACGTAGACTAGAAACAGCTCAAATCTTTTGGATGCGTGTTTCTATGGGGCTTGCGTTAAATGAAGGTGAAGATAAAACCTCATGGGCAATTACTTTCTATAATCTGTTGTCTACATTCCGTTATACACCAGCAACACCTACATTATTTAATTCTGGAATGCGTCATTCACAATTAAGTTCTTGTTATTTGTCCACTGTGCAGGATGACCTCGCACACATTTACAAAGTTATCGCAGATAATGCTATGCTTTCTAAATGGGCCGGAGGTATTGGTAACGACTGGACTGGAGTGCGTGCTACAGGTTCCTTAATTAAAGGAACTAATGGAAAAAGTCAGGGCGTGATTCCATTTATCAAAGTAGCCAATGATACAGCGATTGCTGTGAATCAGGGTGGTAAGCGTAAAGGAGCTATGTGTGTATATCTAGAGATTTGGCATCTAGATTATGAAGATTTCTTAGAATTAAGAAAGAATACAGGCGATGAACGTCGAAGAACCCACGATATCAATACTGCCAGCTGGATTCCTGATTTATTTTTCAAACGTTTAGAGCAGAAAGGTACATGGACACTGTTTAGTCCTGATGATGTTCCTGGGCTACATGAAGCTTACGGTTTTGAATTTGATAAGCTGTATGAAGAATATGAAAGAAAAATAGATACTGGAGAGATCAAGTTATATAAGAAGATCCCCGCCGAAGATTTATGGCGTAAGATGTTAAGCATGCTCTATGAAACAGGGCATCCTTGGATGACATTTAAAGATCCTTCAAATATCCGTTCTGCACAAGATCATACCGGTGTTGTTCGTTGTTCGAATTTATGTACAGAAATTTTATTAAACTGCTCAGGAAGTGAAACAGCAGTTTGTAATCTAGGTTCTGTCAATTTAGTAGAACATATTGAAAATGGAGATATCAATGAGGAGAAACTCGGAGAGACCATTTCCATAGCTATCCGTATTTTAGATAACATTATTGATCTTAACTTTTATCCAACTCAAGAAGCAGCTAATGCAAACTTAACGCATAGAGCTGTGGGCTTGGGAGTCATGGGCTTTCAAGATGCCTTATACAAACTTAATATCAGTTATGCATCTACAGAAGCTGTAGAATTTGCTGATAAGAGTTCAGAATTAATTGCTTATTATGCACTACTATCCTCCAGTTTATTAGCGAAAGAACGGGGGACATACAGCTCTTACAAAGGATCTAAGTGGGATCGAGGTTATCTACCACTAGATACTATAGAGTTATTAAAAGAATACCGCGGTGAAGAAAATGTTCTTATGGATACTACATCACATAAGGACTGGACACCCGTTCGTGAAGCTATCAAATCCTATGGTATGAGAAATAGCCATACTATGGCGATTGCCCCAACAGCAACCATTTCTAATATTATTGGAGTTACTCAATCAATAGAACCTACATATAAGCATTTGTTTGTAAAATCTAATCTTTCTGGAGAATTTACAATTCCTAATGTGTACCTGATTGAGAAGCTTAAGAAATTAGGATTATGGGATGCGGATATGTTGGATGATTTGAAATATTTCGATGGGTCCCTATTAGAAATCGAACGCATCCCCGATGATTTGAAAAAAATCTTCCTTACAGCGTTTGAAATTGAACCTGAATGGATTATCGAATGTGCTTCTAGAAGACAGAAATGGATAGACATGGGTCAATCTCTCAATCTATATTTGTCAGAGCCCAACGGTAAAAAACTTTCTGCTATGTATCTCACAGCATGGAAAAAAGGACTGAAAACCACGTATTACTTAAGGTCCTCGGCAGCTACCTCTGTGGAGAAATCGTTTACTGATATCAATAAACGAGGAATTCAACCTCGATGGATGAAGAATAAGTCAGCTTCTACGAGTATTATCGTAGAAAGAACTAAGGAAACACCCATCTGTTCTCTCGAAGAAGGTTGTGAATCTTGCCAGTAATACAAAAGAGAAGGATGGAAATAATGGAAGCAGACATTTTAGACGGTAAATCAAAACGCGTCCAATTAAATAGTAAACGTTTGGTAAATTGTAATCAGGTTGATGTCAATCAATTAGTCCCGATTAAGTATAAATGGTCATGGGAACATTACTTAAATGGGTGCGCAAATAACTGGCTGCCGACAGAAGTCCCGATGGCTCGTGATATCGAATTATGGAAATCTAATGATCTTTCCGAAGACGAACGTCGAGTAATTCTCTTAAATCTAGGGTTTTTCAGTACGGCAGAAAGTTTAGTAGGGAATAACATTGTATTGGCTATTTTCAAACACATTACAAATCCTGAAGCACGTCAATATTTATTGAGACAGGCATTTGAAGAAGCTGTACATACGCATACTTTTCTTTATATTTGTGAATCTTTAGGCCTGGATGAGGCGGAAGTTTTCAATGCTTATAATGAACGCGCGACTATCAAGGCTAAGGATGATTTCCAAATGACCTTGACCGGAGATGTTTTAGACCCGAATTTCTCAACAGATTCTGTGGAGGGATTACGTCAGTTTATTAAGAATTTGGTAGGTTATTATATCATTATGGAAGGGATTTTCTTCTATAGTGGTTTTGTGATGATTCTTTCTTTCCATCGTCAAAACAAAATGACAGGAATAGGAGAACAATATCAGTATATCTTACGGGATGAAACTATTCATTTGAATTTCGGTATTGATCTTATCAATGGCATTAAAGAAGAAAATCCTGAGGTATGGTCGCAAGAACTTCAAGATGAAATCGTAGCTCTTATTCAGCAAGCAGTAGATCTAGAAATCGAATATGCTAGAGACTGCTTGCCACGAGGTATTTTAGGCTTAAAATCTTCAATGTTTATTGACTATGTACGTCATATTGCCGATCGTCGTTTAGAAAGAATCGGGTTGAAACCTATCTATAACTCTAAAAACCCATTCCCTTGGATGAGTGAAACTATCGATCTTAATAAAGAGAAAAACTTTTTTGAGACCCGCGTAACAGAATACCAAACTTCTGCGAATTTGAATTGGTAATTTCTATCTGAAATAGTTTTTATAGATGTTTTGACGACTTTCAGTAATCCTGGAAGTCGTTTTTGTATATTTAAACATCATTTTCAATCTTTTTTTCTTGAAAAGAAAATCCTTAGAAAAAACTAAAAGAGCTTTTATAATTTCCTGAAATATAAGTTCTTATTATTATTTCTAAATGAAACCTCAAGATTTAAAAGTTCCTTTTTTTTGGGAAGAACGTAGCACTAAAATAAAGGACGATGTCCTCTATATTCCTGAGCACTATTTCAAACATGATCAATTCGTCATGCCATCATGGGAAGAGCTTTTTAAAAATAATAATCCCATTTCTTGTGAGCTTTGTTCAGGGAATGGCGATTGGGTAGTGTCTCGAGCCCGAGATATGCCAAATATGAATTGGATAGCTGTTGAAAAGCGCTTTGATAGAGTGAGGAAAATCTGGTCGAAAATGCATAATTTTCAGGTCAACAATTTGCGGATTGTTTGTGGGGAAGCACAAACATTTTTTCGTCACTATCTTAAACATGAGGTTATACAACGTATAATTGTTAACTTTCCTGATCCATGGCCTAAGTTTCGTCATCGTAAACATCGTTTATTTCAAGATGAGTTCATGAATGATATCGTTAGGGTGTTGAGAGACTCTGGAATCTTAGTTCTTGCTACAGATGATAAAAACTATCTTCTTGAAGCCATTATGATCATGAGACAGCATTTGCTTCCCACAATGGAAGATCCTTATTATTATAAAATATTAGATAATTACGGAGATTCTTGGTTTGAAAGGTTATGGAGATCCAAGGGACAGGAAATTTTTTATACGGAATTCGTAAAGAAAGTTGGGATATAGCTGACTTGAACAGCTGACCTTCACGATGTCAACGTGACGCTCTAACCAACTGAGCTAATACCCCAAACTTGGGCACAATGTTATCGAGAAAAGAGTATCTTTGCAATAGGCTTATTGATGTTTAGAGGAATAGGATTACTTCAAGGAAATGTTGTTCGCTTATCTCATGAAATTTTTCAAGAGGTTCTTACTCCTGGAGATACTGTTGTTGACGCTACTTGTGGTAATGGTAAAGACTGCTTGATTTTAGCTCGACTATTAGAAGGGAAGGGGCAACTTATAGCCTATGATGTACAAAAGGAAGCTTTGGATAAGGCTTCTCTTTTATGTACTAGATCTTTGTCTCCTGAAGAGAGATCTATTATAGAATTTAAAGAAATGTCTCATGAGCACATTAATGAGGCGGGAGCGAAGTTAGTTCACTATAATTTAGGCTACCTTCCAAACGGAGATAAGAGCATTACCACTCTAAAAACAACAACACTGATTAGTATTCAGAAAGCACTTGATTTAGTGGCTCCTCAGGGAGTGATCACTGTTGTATGTTATCCAGGTCATGAAGAGGGAGAGAGTGAGACAGTATCTGTTGAGAAGCTTGCAAGTGAGCTAGATCCTAGATTATGGGAAGTAGGATCTTTCTATATTATGAACAGAAATAAAGCTCCAAGACTCTTGGTTTTCCGTTCCCTTAAGGTAAACGATAGGGGATGATACGGATTTCTTCTTCTAAGCTGACTCCTTGAGATTTTAGCTTATCCCGCACTACTTGGATGAGCTCCTTAACTTCGTAAGAAGTGGCTCTACCCGTATTGACAATGAAATTCGCATGTTTTGGAGATATTTGAGCTCCTCCTAAGGAGAAGCCTTTTAAACCCGCTTCATCTATCAATTTACCTGCAGAGTTTCCAGGGGGATTACGGAAAATACATCCAGCGGAGGGTTGTTGGTAGGGTTGGGAAAGTAGTCTACTTTGAAGTAGATCTTTAGCAATTTGTACAGATGAAGAATTTTTGGATATGCGGAAGGTTGCGGATAAAATAAATTCGTTATGATTTTGAAAACGTGATTTCCGATAGCCGAAATCTAATTCCTCCGCTTGGTATGAAAGGATTTCTCCACTAGGATTAATCACTTCAACGCTTTCAATTGCCGAGGCAGTATCTTGACTACCAATACCAGCATTCATAAAAACAGCTCCTCCAACAGATCCTGGAATACCTACGGCAAATTCTAAACCTGAATATCCTGATGTGGAAAGAGTTTTACCTAAAAAAGAAAAAGACATTCCCGAATACACTTTGATAGAGGTATCTGAGAGAAATTCCTTTCCTTGAATGCTGTTATATAAAACAAAACCGTCAAATCCTTGATCGTCGAATAAGCAATTAGAGCCTTTGCCTACAATAATGAAGGGATAATTCTGACTATGTAAAAATTGAATAACCTGCTGTGCTTCGTTTGCCGAATGTACCTCTTTGAAGTAATTTGCAGGACCCCCAATACGGAATGTAGAATACTTACTTAACCAAACACTACGACGGACTGAGAAGGGAAAATGAATGACAGTAGATTCTTTCACATTTAGGATTCCAGGTAAGTTAAGATGTGATTGGGCTTAACAACATATTAATGAAGTTTCTGGATATACTACTGGCATAGCCAAACGAAAAATATCATTCAAAACTGCATGAATAAAGGTGCAGGCCTCAATATAGCTAAATTTCTTCACCAGTCTTGTGGCTTCAGAAATTAAAATAGCAGTATTTACAGGTTGACCATGAAAATGTTCAAATAGTGTTAAACGCAAAACGTTTTTTTCCATTAAAGTTAATTTCTCAAGGGAGGTACTTTTAATTGTTTGAGCAATTAATAAATCCAACTCAGGGGACTTTGCAAGGATTTCTTTAGAGAAACTTAGAGCAGAAAAAGCGTGTTTTTGATTCACGGCAGTCTCAGACATTAAAAGAGGAACAAGACTCTCTTCAGACGTGGGATCCATATCCAAGGCGTAAAGCATTTGCAATACAATCTCCCGCATTTTTTGTTTAGGGAGGGGACGAGGAAGCTTGACGTAAGACCCTAAGGAGCTTTCAGGGGTCAGCGTAGACATTATGACACCAAAACAACGACGATTTATTAGTTTAAAAATACACTTTCAGTTTGCTAAATTAGGAACTTAGTATAGAAAGATGCGAAGTGAGAAAGCATTAAGGTTATATTTTAGAAAGTTTTAAATGCAACAAAAAATCATAACCTCAGAGGTGTTCCCTGGGCGCTTTTTATTAAAAATATTGTAAAAATAAGTTTTGAAAAGATTTGATTTCCTAAATAAGGGAATGGAAGTTGTCAGACAAACCACCAGACAATGGGATTTCAATTGCTTTTCTTTTAAGGATGCTCTAAGATCTTGGCTTTCTTGTCTAGGTAAGGGGAAGATTATTTCTATTAGATTTTTCCCGGGCAAGGTACTAGCCTCTGATCATTTAAAGAATCGTGTTAACGAGCAATCGGGATAGAGTGTGGCATTAAATTTAAAAATTAACAGACAGATACGAGCTCCTAAAGTCCGTCTTATAGGTTCTGCTGGTGAACAGCTGGGCATATTGAATACTAAGGATGCTCTAGATTTGGCCAAAGAGTCTGAGTTAGATCTTGTGGAAGTTGCTTCAAACAGCGAGCCACCTGTATGTAAAATTATGGATTACGGCAAATATCGCTATAATCTAACGAAAAAAGAGAAAGATTCTAAGAAAGCTCAACATCAGGTGCGCGTAAAAGAAGTCAAGTTAAAGCCAAATATTGACGAAAATGACTTTTCTACAAAGTTAAAACAGGCGCGAGCTTTTATTGAAAAAGGCAATAAAGTAAAAATTACATGTATGTTCCGAGGTCGTGAACTTGCTTACCCAGAACATGGGCACAAAGTTGTGCAAAAAATGAGTCAAGGTCTCGAAGATGTGGGATTCATAGAATCCGAGCCAAAATTAAATGGCCGCTCCTTGATTTGCGTAATGGCTCCAGGAACGGTAAAAACTAAGAAAAAGCAGGACAAATTCAATGCCCAAGATGAAAAGTAATAAGTCCGTTGCGGCGCGTTTCAAGTTGACAGGTTCTGGTCAGTTAAAGAGAACTCGCCCAGGGAAGAGGCATAAGTTATCAAAAAAATCTTCGCAGGAAAAACGCAACTTATCTAAGCAACCTTTAGTAGATAAAGGTCAGGTAGGAATGTATAAGCGAATGATGCTTGTTTAAGAATAAAGGGATTTTATTATGGTGAGAGCAACAGGTTCAGTAGCTTCCAGACGCCGTCGTAAGCGTATATTGAAACAAGCTAAGGGTTTTTGGGGAGATAGGAAAGGCCACATTCGTCAGAGCCGATCTTCCGTAATGAGAGCTATGGCATTCAATTATATGCATAGAAAAGATCGTAAAGGCGATTTTCGTAGTCTTTGGATAGCCCGTCTTAATGTGGCTTCTAGAATAAACGGTCTATCTTACAGTCGTTTAATTAATGGCCTAAAATGTGCTGGAATCGATTTAAATAGAAAAATGCTATCAGAAATGGCTATTCATAACCCGATGGGTTTTGCGGAAGTAGCCAATCAAGCTAAGAAAGCTTTAGAGGCAACTATTTAGGAAACTAATCTCATGACGATTCAAGAGGAGCTTGAAGCTACAAAGCAACAATTTTGTACTGAATTAAGTCAAGTTAACTCTTCAAAAGATCTTTTTGACCTGAAAGTTCGCTATCTAGGGAAGAAAGGTCTTTTTCGTTGTTTTGCAGATAAACTAAGGGAGTGTCCTTCGGATCAGAAAGCTCTAATGGGTGCTTCCATAAATGACTGCAAAACTTATATCGAGGATTCAATCCGAGATAAAAATAACTCTATTCTTCTAGAAGAAGAATCTGCAGAATTTCTCAAAGAAAAAATCGATATCACACTACCTGGAGAGCCACGGTCTCCTGGAGGCAAGCACATTGTTAAAAAAGTTTTAGACGATATTGTGGATATCTTTGTTCATTTGGGATTCTGTGTTCGTGAAGCTCCGAACATTGAGAGTGAAGAAAATAACTTTTCTTTGCTAAATTTTGAGGAAGATCACCCTGCCAGGCAAATGCATGATACTTTTTATTTAGATACTAAAACAGTATTGCGCACACACACATCTAACGTCCAAGTTAGAGAACTTAGTAAAGGGCAACCTCCTATTAAGGTTGTAGCTCCAGGCTTATGTTTCCGTAATGAAGATATTTCAGCACGTTCTCACGTTATTTTCCATCAGGTAGAGGCTTTCTACGTTGATCGTAATGTAACACTTTCTGACTTGACAGGGATGTTAACGGAGTTTTACCATACATTTTTTGAAAGGAAAATAGAGTTGCGTTTACGCCATAGCTACTTTCCTTTTGTTGAACCAGGAATAGAAGTCGATGTCTCTTGTGAGTGTCAAGGAGTCGGATGTTCCTTATGTAAACATACTGGTTGGCTGGAAGTGGCTGGAGCTGGTATGATACATCCTCAAGTTTTGCGTAACAGCAATGTTGATCCTGAAATCTATACAGGGTATGCTGTTGGCATGGGTATTGAAAGATTAGCTATGTTAAAACATGAAATCTCTGATATCCGTCTTTTCTGTGAAAACGACTTAAGGTTTTTACAGCAATTTTCTTAAGGAAGAATGGCAGAGCGGTTTAATGCACCTGTCTTGAAAACAGGAGACCTGAAAGGGTCCGGGGGTTCGAATCCCTCTTCTTCCGTTTCTTTTTAGATATCAATCTTTTAGCTTATTCTAGCTTCCCTTCTTCTATGTTTATCTTCTTTTTCTTTCTTTATTTTTTTATTTGTTTTTAATTTCTTTAGCTCAGAGTTTTATTAATTATAGTTTTATTTGTCTTCTAAAATTAATTGATAGTTAAATTATTTTTATAATAAACTAATAAAACGACTGTGAAATAATAATCTAATTTTTTGATTCCTTTACGAGGAAATATGAGAAGATCTTGTTATAATTTTGAAAAGGCATTGGAGCATTTAGAGAAATTAAAAAAGATTTCTTATAGTTCTCCATCATCTTTTATAGAAGACGTTAAGCTTGATGACATGTTTTCTGTTGATCATCATGTTGATGAAATGAAGCAAGCTTTGAAGAATATAGAAGATTATCTCAAGAAAGCAGGTTCTTTACCAAAGAGTGAAGCAAATAAGGCACTGCAAGAGTCGAATTTCCTGATTGCTGGCGTACAAAATGTATTTTCCTTCTTAGAAAATAGAGAGCGAGAGTTATATCAGAGCTTAATTCATGATTATTCTGAGCTGAGTAAGGTTTATAATAAGACTCAAGCAAATCTTAGCCGAAAAATCATTAAGGAAGAAGAGGAAGAAGACGAGGATTCAGTAGAACGAGCATTAGAAGAAATGCATCAAGAAGAGCGTTTCTTAAATAACCTAGTCGAGGTTAAGCGAGATCGTTCTTACGAACTTTTCTATATGTCTGATGAAGAGAATAAGCGTTTCTATACAGATACACTTACTCAGATTATTTGTAAGCAAGGGAAGATCCACGAAACAGCTCATGAAGGTGACCCCTTAACAAAAACACTTTTATGGAATAGTGAAGAACTCCATAACTTAGCTTCTTCGTTAGTATTCACCAACGATATGCCTATACGATTATTTTATCAAAAAGCTTTGAGTGATTTAGAAACAGAATCTACGGAAAAAATCCACAATGCTGTCATGGGGTTATTTTTCTCTAGATATGATGCTACAGTAGTCTCTAATAATCCTAAGAAGGATAATCTCCATTATTTTAATGATTTTATTTATTTTCTTAGAGACGCATGGAAATCCCTGAGTAATATTACCCATGATCAAATGCATTATCAACGTTCACATACACTCATGTCTGCTTTAAGTAGTGGAATTTTTGAAGGTAAACTCACATTTACAGAAGCAGCCCGATATTTGTATTTCCATATACATACGAAGTTGCAATCTGAAGGAGGTAAGAAATTTCTATCTTCGGGACAATATGTCTCTGAAGTATATGAAGAGTTATACCGGTTAATTTCTAAATATCCAAACGGGCCTCTATTTAAAGCTATAGATAGAATGCTAGACCCTCATTCTTCGGTATTCGATCCTATTGTTTTGGGTATGTTTCCTGGAATGGAAGGAATCCTACAATTAGGAGATAAATCTATAACTATTATACGATCTCCGAGTCCTGTAACACAGAGTTCTATACTTTACGCCAATTGTAATGAGGAATTCATAGGGTTTCTTAATGCCAAGGCGGATCTAGGAGATACGACTTTAATTGTAAATATACAGAATCGTTTATCTAGAAAAGATCGTGCGAGAAGTCGTGTTGTAGAAGAGAGCTTAGATAACATTGATAAGGCACATATATTTTCATTTCCAGAGCCCGAAGATTTACTAAAAAGTATAGAGGGAGTTCATGGTGAGCAGGAAACCTTTTGTGGATTCTTTTCGATTTTAAAAGAAGAATTTGATAAATCAGGATCTCTATCCCTATTTTCGATCCCTAATGTATCTAAAAAGCCGATTCATGAATTTTTAGATAATAGTCTTTTAGTTTTGAAAGATACTTTCTTCTCTAAGAAAAAGATATTATTCAAAAATGATAAATTATTGCTTTTACATATTATCTCCTATCTAATCGTCTTCAAACTTATAGAAATTCTAGACCCGAATAATCTCGTGGTTATGTCTAAGGATGGATTAGATTATGCATCGATATTCATATCAGGCTTTACTTTCTTTGCTGGAGAAGAGTCTTGGGATGAACATAGATTAAAATTACTGATGGTGAAAATTCTTGCTCCGACACTAGTTGCCAGAGATCGTTTAATCTTTGTGCATCATATAGAACTCATGAGTAAGTTTCTTAATTGCCTGAGAAAAAATAGACAAAATCTGTCCAACCTCAAGCCTTTCTTTAGCTATGATTTAGAGAAATGGGTTTTCTCAGGCTATCTAGATGAAATTACTGAAGCTTAGCATAAGCATAGTTTGTAAATATTGCTAAGGCAATTAAAGGAGATAACATAACAGGTAATATCGGCAAGACACTGCTATTAGATAGTACCATTCCCGCTTTTAAGAAGACAAAAAAGGTATTTATTGTGCCTAAAGGAACAAGATAGGCAAGAGTCACTGTAGATACGCGACTGAATCTCAGACAAAGATAAGCAGAGATAATCATTGCTGATATGCAAGCTAAAGGTGAAATTAGCATATAATAGAATGTAGATAATAAAGATAAAATACGCTGAGGGATAGTTGTCGATAATCCCAAACCTGTAGCGTTCCAAGGAATAGCCCGGAAAGACTCCGAAAGACGATTTTTCCCTCCGGCTGTAAAAATCTTAGAAAAGGGATTATCATAAAATCCGAATTCAATCTCAGGAAATTCTTTCATATCTGAGAATTCACTGAGCTCCATATTTCCAGATTCTGTCTCTGAAAAACATATGACGTCAAGACCAATAGGAAGCGATGGCGTTGTAAACGCGAGCTTTTCCATCGTATAGATAGTTTTAGGATTTTTAATCCAAAACACCTTGTTAAGAGTTAAGGCTTTTTGCTCAATAGAAGAATATAATAATACTGTTTGATCTTTGAGGTAGAGAGCAGGAACTTTGTCTTGTGCCTTATCTAAGGTTCCACGATCTATATGTTCTTTAGTTGTAGATATTTTCTCACATATAGGATGTAGCCATTGGAAATTCGCGTATAGAAGTAGGGTAATAATAAAACTTGAGCGAATTAAAGGAGCTGTTAGAGATTTCAATGAGAGTCCTGATGCCTGAAGAAGAAGAACCTCACGTTTGTTTTGCATCGAAAATAATGTAATTGTTGTAGCTACAGCAACCAATTGAGGAATGAGAAATTCTGCTTTAAGAGCTATCTGGGATAGATAATATAGGATGGAAAGCTTCAAAGATGCCCCTGAGGCTAAGGAGGTTGCATTTCCTTTAATAGCGTGAAGAGAGTGGTGAATTGAAGCATAAAAAACAAAAGCAAGTACTATTAAAGATACTAAAGATAGCCAAAATTTGGTTAATACGTAACGTTTCCAAATATACATAAATTTATGCATAGCCTCTGCTTTCTCGATATGCTCGGATAGCAAATACTATCCAAGAGATCACTTGTGGGATAATAAACAACATAAGCGCAGGAAATAGTGTAGTAGTATTTTTACCAACTATTAATAAAATCAAATCTATTACGGGAAAAATACAATAGAGGGTTATGGATTTACGAAATCTTGGCTTATAGGTCCCTAAAACCATACCTGAATATGTAAGAGTAATACAGAGCAAACCTATGCCGATTCTTCTCAAGGTTTCGGGTAGGTGGGCATGACTAAATGACTGTTTAACAAGCTGCTTCCACGGTAGATAATCTGTTCGTGTTTTCATATAAGATTTTCCTGCAAATAACGTTGAGGTGATCTTAGGAATCAGCATCTCATCCAAAGTTTCTATATAGTATTCTTTGGAATTTGGGGAGTGTTGATCTGTCAATGTGGAAGGAAGTTTTGAAATCATCACCACGTCTCTTGCCTGTACGGTATCATTTGCAACGTCAGGGATAATAGTTTTAATAATCCCAACATTGGCAATTTCCTTATCTCTTTTTAAAGCGATAATTACATTATCAAATTTACTTTTTGCACAATGGTCAACAGTAATAAAAATACGGTTATTTTCTTTCTTCTGTAGTGTCTGAAGTAAGAGTGTTGGTGAGGTCATAGCCATATTAGCGATTTCCTTGCAGGTTTGGAATCGACAAATAGAAGCAAGTTCAGAACATGTATAAAAATTTATGCAACAAATAGCGCAGGAAACCATAAGGACAGGAAAAGTAATAATCCCTTGGGAAGCTCCAGATGCCTTAAGGAAAGTGATTTGGTTATTGTCAGAAAGACCTCGGAAAAGTGCGAAGGCAGAAATAAAACAAGAAATAGGAAGAATGAAAGGTAATAAGTAAGGAATCTGATAAGCTGTTAATCGCAAAACTGTTGGGTAAGGAACGTCTTTTGCTATATAACTAACGATTTCTTGAAGAGAACTTATAATAGAAATACAGATAAGGCTAAGCGTACAAAAAGTAACTGTTTTTAAATAACGGAAAATTAAGACTTTCCATAAAATAGGCATAGCATACCTGATATCAGGAGTTCTTCAAAGTTAAGGATAAAGGAAAATATCTCTTCAAGTCGATAAGCCTTAACATATTTATAATGAATTTATATGGACGTGTATTTAGATCATGTTATCTTGTCTACTCAGAAATGATAAGCGATTAGAAGTTTTTTTTTCTGCTTTAGATATGAAAAAAAGCTACTTACTTGCTTTATCAGGAGGAAGTGATTCATTATTCCTTTTATATCTCCTCAAATCTCGAGGAGTATCTTTTACTGCCGTTCATGTAGATCATGGGTGGAGAGAGTCTTCTTATCGTGAGGCTGAAGAACTTAAAGTCAGATGTCAGGAAGAGGGGGTTCCTATCATTGTAGATCACATTCCTCCAGAATATAGAACTTCAAAAGATCCTGAGAATGCTGCACGTCGTTATCGTTATGCACTGTTTCATAGAGTATGTAGGGAACAAAATCTTTCGGGAATATTTCTAGCCCATCATGCTAATGATCAAGCAGAAACTGTATTAAAGCGTTTATTGGAAGGAGCATTCTTAAGTAATTTAAAAGGGATGACTCAAGAGATGAATTATGAAGGTATTCCTCTTTTTCGACCTTTGTTGCATATTCCCAAGCAAGTTTTAGTGAATGCTTTAGATGCAGAAAATATTCTCTATGTTCAAGATGTAACAAATACTGATGAGCGTTATTTGCGTGCTAGAATGCGTAAGAAAATATTTCCTTGGTTAGAAGAGATTTTTGGTAAGAACATAACACAACCTTTACTGACACTAGCTCAAGATTCTGAGGAACTTTCTTGTTATATGAAACAACAAGCGCAACCCTTTCTTGAAAATATATGGAATGAAAATGCAACTTGGAAAATTGAGATTCCTAAGATATTGATAGAACAAGTTTTTTTAGCTAAATGGGTCTGTAAGGAATTCTTTCTTAGGGCTGGAATAGTCGTTTCAAGGCATTTCTTACAAATGGTTTACGATCACTTATACCGTAATTCATCAGCACAAATGCGACTTCGAGATAAAAGAGTGATCGTAAAAGCTGGAGTAGTAATGATAGAATAGAAAGTATATAATGATGATTCTTATTGTGTATTCGAAGATGATGAGTAGTAGGTCATTGTATATACAGTGTTTCATATTTTTTTTATTTTATAACCAGGTTTTATAAACAAAATAATAAAAAATATGCTATATTAAATAATTACCTGTCTGATTGATTAGCTTAGTTGTGTAGTTTATGTCTAAAGATAAAAAAATGAAGCCCGAATCGAAAAAGAATTTCCCTACAGTATTTTTTTTCCTTTTATTTGGTGTGATTTTCGGTGTGATTGCCGTTCAAAATTTTCTAGTCGCCAAAAAAGCCCGGGTCAGTTTTAGCCATCAGCTAGAGCATTTAGTAAACTTAAAATTGATTTATCCCGAAGATAGCCGAAAGATTGCTTTGAATGATAATTTAGTTTCATTTAGTGGACGTTTTCGTGAGTCTCCGACAGCTGAAAGTCAGCTGCGCTATCATTATTTAGAGTTGATAGATCAAAGACATCAATTAGAATTTGATCTCCAGGAAATAAATAAGAGTTTAGACAATCTTTCAAAAGAGGTTGAGAGCTCTGTTTTATGGTTCTCTGCAATTTCTGGATCATCTATTCCTGACACAGGTTATTTGATTTCTCCTAGTGTAGAATTAGGGAAATCTTCTTTAGGAGCTCTTGTAGTCCAAGGTTCGAATAATTTCCAAATTATCAATCTACGTTCTTTAGAGCAACGTTATCAAACTCTTCCTGGATCGAGTGAAAGTTTACGTACATTTGGTTCAGATTTATATGAACTTATTGGAAAATATCTTTCTCCAGCTTTGGGTATAGGTTCTGAGAGTCTAAAACGTGAATTAAAAGATCTTTATCAACAGGTGGAGCTTTCTTTAACTCAGTCAATGGATGTTGAGCAGCTTGGTATTCTTTACCAAAAAGTTTTAGGTTCTCTACAAAGAATTTCATCATCATTAGCTTTATCTGATAACGGAGAGCGTTTTGGTCAGTTGCGTTCGGTACGTCTATATCGTGAAGAGCGTAGTAAATATGAGAAACTTGTCGAAGATAGCCAGATCAATCAAGCACAGTTGGATAAGCTCCGAGGTGAACTTAGCCAGGTAGTTTGGTATTTCAATAATCAGGAATTATCTTCTCGAGCTTTAGAGAAACAGGATCCTGAGGTATTTGCTCATTGGTTTTCTGGTGCGAAACAAGAGTGGGAAGGTTTTTCCCATAACCGTACCCTGACTTTCAAAGCTCCTGATCAGCCACGTAATTTGGTATTAGAGAAAACATTTAAGAGTGAGGAGCCTGCTCCGCATTATATAGGGTATTTGTTTACGTTCTTGCCTATTATCCTTGTACTTGTTTTTGTTTATTTTGTCTTTTCCAGACAAGTACGTGGTATGAATGGCTCTGCGATGTCGTTTGGCAAATCTCCAGCGCGTTTGTTAATGAAGGGGCAGAATAAGGTTACTTTTGCTGATGTTGCAGGTATTGAGGAAGCTAAAGAAGAATTAATAGAGATTGTAGATTTTCTAAAAAATCCTACAAAGTTCACGAGTTTAGGGGGAAGAATTCCTAAAGGTGTATTATTAATAGGTCCTCCAGGAACAGGAAAAACTTTAATAGCCAAAGCAGTTTCTGGAGAAGCTGATCGACCATTCTTCTCGATAGCAGGTTCAGATTTCGTAGAAATGTTTGTTGGGGTTGGTGCTAGCCGTATCCGTGATATGTTTGAACAAGCTAAGAGGAACGCTCCTTGTATCATTTTCATTGATGAGATTGATGCTGTAGGTCGTCATCGAGGTGCGGGTATTGGTGGTGGTCATGATGAACGTGAACAAACATTAAACCAGTTACTTGTTGAGATGGATGGTTTTGGTACGAATGAGGGTGTTATCCTTATGGCTGCGACTAACCGTCCTGATGTATTAGATAAGGCGTTATTACGTCCTGGCCGTTTTGACCGTCGTGTGGTTATGAATTTACCTGACATTAAAGGTAGATTTGAAATCCTAGCTGTACATGCTAAGAGAATTAAATTAGATCCTACTGTAGATCTTATGGCGGTAGCGCGAAGCACTCCAGGAGCTTCTGGAGCTGATTTAGAAAACTTATTAAATGAAGCCGCTCTTCTCGCTGCCCGTAAGGATCGTACTGCAGTGACTGCTGTAGATGTTGCTGAGGCTCGTGATAAGGTTCTTTATGGTAAAGAACGTCGTAGTTTAGAAATGGATGCTGAAGAGAGAAAAACCACAGCATATCATGAATCAGGACATGCTGTTGTCGGTCTTTGCGTTCAGTATGCCGATCCTGTAGATAAAGTAACAATTATTCCTAGAGGCTTATCTTTAGGAGCCACGCATTTTCTTCCTGAGAAGAATAAGCTTAGCTATTGGAAAAAAGAACTTTTCGATCAATTAGCTGTTCTTATGGGAGGTCGTGCTGCAGAAGATATCTTCTTAGGAGATATTTCTAGTGGTGCTCAGCAAGACATTTCTCAGGCTACAAAATTAGTCCGTAGTATGGTCTGCGAATGGGGAATGAGTGAACAATTAGGTACTGTAACTTATGACGAGCGTTCAGATGTCTCTACAGGTTACGGATCATATCATGAGAAAAGTTACTCAGAAGAAACAGCAAAAGCTATTGATAGTGAATTGAGAGCACTATTAGATGCTGCTTATCAGCGTGCTTTAACAATTATCAGAGAGCATCGAGACGAAGTAGAGCTTATGACTCAGATGTTAATTGAGTTTGAAACTTTAGATGCTAAAGATGTCAAAGAGATCATGGATCATACATGGGATCCCGAAAAGAAAAGAGCGCGTCTGAAAGAAGAGGGGATGTTATTCAAAAAGGTATCTGATGATTTGCCTCCTCCTCCACCTCAAGAAGATGCTATGAAAGATGGCACATTAAAATTAAACAACACCACTACTTAAGCTAGTTTTTGAATTTAGCAATAACATTAAAAAGCCACATAATTTATGTGGCTTTTTTATTTTCTTAAGTGACCTGTAGAGAAGTTATAAGACGACAGTAAAGACTATTCACTAAGAGTAGCTTTATGACTGAGTTTGTATTGGCCTTTTTCGTTAATGCTTAACAGCTTAACAGCTAGAATGTCTCCTTGCTTAACGAAATCGCCAACGTTTTCTATACGTTGCTTAGAGAACTCAGAAATATGGCAAAGACCTTCCTTACCTGGAAGAATTTCTACGAAAGCTCCAAAAGGAACAATGGATGTCACACGACCTTCATAGATCTTACCAACTTCCACTTCGCCAACTAAACCTTCAATAATAGACTTAGCTTTTTCTATCGCTTGTGGAGAAGATGCTGAGATACTGACAAGACCTGAGTCATTAATATCAATTTGAACTCCAGCTTCTTCAATAATTTGACGAATCTGTTTGCCTCCAGGCCCAATAACAGTAGCGATCTTGTTTGGCTTAATCTGCATCGTTTCAATACGAGGAGCATATTGTGATAAATCTGTTTTGGGAGCTGCAAGGGCTTCTTTCATGGTGTCAAGGATATGTTGACGACCAGCTTTAGCTTGAGCTAAGGCTGATTGCATAATTGCAGGAGTAATACCCTCTACCTTGATATCCATTTGGAATGCTGTGATTCCTTCAGTGTTCCCAGCAACCTTAAAGTCCATATCTCCTAAATGATCCTCTAATCCAGAAATATCCGAAAGAATAGTTACATGATCATTATCTAAGATTAATCCCATAGCAATACCGGCTATAGGAGTTTTAATAGGGACTCCAGCGTCCATTAAAGCTAAACACCCCCCGCAAACAGAAGCCATAGATGAAGAACCATTAGATTCAGTGATATTGGATTCTATACGGATAGTGTAAGGAAACTTTGCGGGATCAGGTAAAGTGTGGCTTAAAGCTTTTTCAGCAAGCTTACCGTGACCAATTTCTCTTCTTCCTGGAGAGCCTATTCTTCCTACTTCTCCAACAGAGAAAGGAGGGAAGAAATATTGTAAATAAAATTTAGCTAATCCTTCTCCATTCAAGTCTTCATAGCGTTGTGCCATGGCTTCGCTACCTAAAGTACAAACGGCCATGGTTTGTGTTTCTCCACGAGTGAATAAACAACTTCCATGAGTTCTTGGTAGGAAGGATGTATCAATAGAAATAGGGCGGATTGTTGTTACTGAACGTCCATCAGAACGAACACTTTGTTCGCGTATTAAAGTACGCATGTAATCCGATTTAGCTTGTTTAAAAGCTGTCTTAATATTCAATGCTGTGAAGATTTCATTTTCTTCTAGGAACTTCTCTACAATTTCATTTTCTAATTGTTTTGAAGCTGCTTCAAAAGCTTTTTTCTCTTTAATTTTCAAAAGATCAGAGAATTTACCTTCAACAAATGCATTTACAGAAGATTGTACTTGCTCAGGAAGAGGAACAATAACATCAGTGTTCTTTGTCTTACCTATCTTCTTTTGCCAATCTTTTATTGCTCCACATATTGTCACAATATGCTTATGACCAAACTCGATGGCTTCAATTACCTGTTCTTCCGTAAAGAAGTCACAATGACCCTCAATCATTAAGATGGCATTTTCAGTTCCTGCTAAAACGAGCTCCATTCTGGAAACATCCATTTCAGCTTTCGTTGGGTTAACCACCCACTTACCATTAACGGAACCAACACGAACACCAGCTACAATACTAATTTGAGGAATATCGGAAATAGCTAATGCCGCAGAAACACCACAAATTGCTATGGGGTCGGGGAGAGTCACTCCGTCGTATGACCACACATAAGATAAAATTTGAACATCCTGCATTAACCGGTTAGGTAAAGAAGGACGCATAGATCGATCTATAAGACGAGAAGTTAAAATTTCTCTTTCTGTTGGGCGACCTTCTCTTTTAATGAATCCGCCTAAAGTTTTCCCTATAGAGGAAAACTTTTCTTGATAATCGACTCTTAAAGGAAGAAAGTCTACGGGTTCTTCGAGATTGGCCGCACAAACAGATGAAAAGACCCAAGTTTCTTGCATACGAGCAAGAACAGCTCCGTTAGCTTGACGAGCAATTTTCCCCGTTTCAAATACTAATGTTTTGCCTTCTTCAAGGGTAACGGAAATAGTTTCAAATGTCATGAAGGTCTCCTAATTAGATCTTTTGTTCGGGGAAAATTAATGAAAGATTACTTTCTTAGATTTAATCTTGTAATTAAATTTTTATATCTTTCAGTGTCTGTAGAGTTAAGATACTCTAAGAGCTTTCTTCTTTGTCCTACAAGTTTGAGTAGGGCTAGTCGAGAATTTTGGTCTTTAGGAGATCTTTTGAGGTGTTCTTTCAGTTCCGTAATGTGTTCGGTTAATATAGCGATCTGCACATCTGCTGAACCGGTATCTTTCTCGTGAAGTTGAAACTTTTTTGTAATTTCTTCTTTAGTTCCCTTATCCAAAGACATTGGATGTCTCCTTAAAATAAAATAATTGCCGCAAAAGTCAATTATACTTGAGAAGATTGTTAATGTACACCTTTTGGTATGGTGAGATGGGTTTTTTTGATTTGCAAATAAAAATTCTATGTCTTTGATATGATTCAAAAATGGTCGTTAAACTAATACGGAGACTTTTTACTATTTATTAATAGGAGGATTTTTTTTTATAATCCAATTCAAAAAGTAGTTATGAGTTATTTAATATAAGGCCAATGGATATAGAAAAAGATATATTTTTTATGAATCAAGCTCTCAAAGAAGCTCGCCAAGCTTATGATCAGGATGAGGTTCCTGTAGGTTGTGTTATAGTCAAAGATAATAAAATAATTGCTCGTGGTCATAACACTACAGAAAAATTACAGGATCCCACAGCTCATGCTGAAATTTTATGTATAGGCGCTGCAGCACAATATTTAGAAAATTGGCGTTTGGTAGATACTGTGCTCTACTGTACCCTTGAGCCTTGTTTGATGTGTGCTGGAGCTATTCAATTAGCTCGTATTCGTAGGATTGTCTGGGCAGCTCCAGATTTACGTTTAGGCGCAGGAGGAAGTTGGATAAATGTTTTTACAGAAAAACACCCCTTTCATCAGGTGGAATGTTTTTCTGGAATCTGTTGTGAAGAGTCTGAGCAATTGATGAAACAATTTTTTATAAAGAAGCGAAGGGAGAAAAATGAAAAATAAAATTCACGAGTTATTAAACCAGCTTTATGAGAATCAAAAATCTCGTTTACAAAGTGTGGGTGAACAAATCATTCCGAATTTGACTTCCGATGATGTATTACAGCCTATGGATTTTTCTATATTAGAAGAAAATCCTTTCTTTCGTTTTGAAGAGGGTGTTCTTTCTGGATTAGGGGAGGCAAGAGCGGCAATTTTAGCATTGTTTGCCGATGAAGTTTAAAACATCCGGGATATTCTATAAGGGTTAGGAATTTTTTCTTTATAGCAAAAGAGAACTCCTAACATTATAGATAAGATCGAACCAAAGAATATAGCAAAGGCTCCTGAGAATAATAGGATAAAGAAGTAAAATGTGGCTAGGACAACAAATCCCCATTTACGTGATAGAGTAATGGGAAAAGGGTTGAGTCCTAAACGTTTTTCAGGATCGAGGAAAACCCAAATTAGCACTAATGTGCTAATCAAACATTCTGGGCCGAATAGGGCCTGTGAACTGTGAAATAATTTCAGGCATCCCCAAATTACAATTCCTGTAATCAGGGTTTGGCTAACGATAAGAACTAGGAAAGTCATGGATCCTAGTTTCCGAATGATGTGGTTGGTTGCTTTGTAAAAGAAGGTAAACCCAAGCACGTTTCTAATAAGTAAGCGTTGAGTAATGTCCATACATCCTTCTTTATGGATGCATAGAGAATCTGCAGTAATGAGAGGATAAGTAATAAACTGCCAAAACTTGTGTTTATGAATTCCTGCTGTAGATAGTGCTAGAGTTTCAATAATACCCGGAACACCGAAGAGTTTCTTCATCAAATAGGAAAGTAGAGGAGAGATACATGAGGTTATTAAGATAAACGAAGGAAGCTGTCTAAGTACCTGAGTGAGAAACGGGTTTTTATTATGTTTATCTGGGAAGATAACCCTCATGGAGGTTTTACCTGATTCTTGTCTTTTCAGTAATGCCTTATATTAGATCATGGATTGTTTTATTAGAAGTCCTTATCTAAATAATTAATCAGACGGAGACGTCGTTAGATTTGCTTTAATAGTATATTCTTTTAATGAAGATAGGAGAGCATTAGTTGCTTGCAATAACTTCATAGATTCCGTAGATGTGGCATTTACAGCTTTTTGGTTTGCTTGTGCTCTTTGTTGCGCAGCAGAAAGTTCTTGTTGGATTAGCTGTCGGTTAGCAGTAATTTGCTGATTTGAGGTTTGATAAGCTTGAATTTCTGTCTGGTTTTTATATTCAGGCTTATCTTGATTAAAGTTATCAACTTTTTGAAGATCAGGAACTTTCAAGAGAGGCAAATTGATTAGCTCTTTTGTTTTCTTTTGTTGTGCTACCGTATTGTCTTGTAGCACTGCCATGATGGACTTCCCAAATTCTGTAGTTGATGTAGATAACTGTAGCATTACAGAAATACAAAAATAGATAGCCGAAGGTTTATTAATCACAATGCTATCGGGGACAACTTTTGTACTTGGGGGAACAACTGTTGGGACTTTATCAACATCTGGTGCTATAGGAGAGATGCTCATTATACTAAGTTCCTTATGATTAAATATTTGCTATCAAACTCACAATCTGTGAGAACGTTTGAATTAAAGCCTGACCCACTTGTAGAGACTGCTGGATAATGTTGTTGTTGGTATTTAAGTTACTCGAAATCACCTGAGAACCATTTCCTAAACCTGAAATTTGGTTTTGTAGTGCTTGTCGAGAAGCTCCAACAGCTTGGTTTGTTGATTGAACATCCTGTAAGAATGATGATGAGTTATCATTTAATTTGTTCTTAGGAATGGTTACGTATTGGTATAAAGCTTCTTGGTTATTCAAAAAAGTTTGAGCAGAAGCATTAGACTGAAGTTCTTGAGCGATAATAGATAAGTTATCCTGAGCAACTAATACAGACTGGTACACGTAATACACGGTAATAATCAGTGGATTGGAATCTTTCGCGAATTTTGCAATAATTTCATCAGCTGTTGCTGTATTGGGCCCACCTGTGATAGATGTTCCGGGAACGTCAATAGCGGCTCTAGGACTAGTTTGAAGTGCTGGAGAAGAGAACCACATAATTTCCTACCTATTTTCTTCGATTCACTTTAAGTTGTTTTCCTACTTGCTTATGAAGGAGGTTTGTTGAGTTGATTTACTGTACTTCCAATAGAACTTGTCGTTTTTAAGAATGAGGAGTCTTGAGAGGCTAACTGTTGGATAATGTTAATGTTCGTAGATGCGTGTGAGAGAATAATTTGTCCATTTTGTCGAGCAGTTACTAATTCGTCTTGGATATTCGATCTTTGAGCAGAATAGTTTTGGTTTTGGTTTTGTACTCGAGTAATTTCGTCTTCCTTACCCCCAGCACTTACTACAGCAAATTTGATTTGATTAGTTGCTTGGTTTAATTGTTGTTGGATATTAGTATTATCATTTAATTGTTGTGATTGAGTCAGAACTGTTTGTTGTCGAATTTCAATCGCTTGTAAAAGAAGCTCGTAAATGCTAAAAAGCAATGCGCCAATAGGAGGTGTGTTTAATGGATCCAGTGGGGGAAGTTGAGCAGCCTGCGTCGCTTCTCTAGTCGCTATCGAAGCCTTAGATGTGGTGCTTATAGGTTGTACTGTCATGATGGAAAAATTTTTAGTTTTATTTAGTTTTATTTTACCAATAAACAAAGCGTTTTATTAAATAGTAAATTCAATTAATAATTGTTTTGTTTGATAAGTTGTTTTCCTTTAGTAACAAATAGAATTAAAAAATTTTGCAAGGAAAGTAAAAAAGTTTTGATCTCTAAAATTTAGAGTTTCTAAAGAAAATAAAGGACTTGTTATCAATCGGTGAATATGAGGTCACACGCTTGGGAATAGGGACCTTTAGCTAGAGAGGAGAAGGAAGTGTCTGGAAACGAATGTGATGACAGTACGGGAACTTTCGATGAGGATGTGAGTGCTTATGTACTGGTGACTTGCGGGCATGCGTCTTCAGATGGCAAGATGAAAGTGGAGATGACCTATGAGGGGGATCCTGCTGTAATTAGCTATTTATTAACTAAAGCTCAAGATTCTCTGGAAGAGTCTTAGGAGTATTCTTGTATGGGATTTGAGGCCATGCACGTTTTTAATAAGCATCTTTATCAAAAAGTCTATCAAGGATTTAGGTGGGAAACCTTGGTGGGTAGATGTAGATCTTTCTCGATAGAATGGGTATTTCTATCATCTATAGTTTTGATTTTCGGTGGATTGGGTTGTGCTTCTATTATGGGCACTTCTTTACTTTTATTGACGATATGTTTTTCTGCTTTGGCATTAGTTGCTTCTGTATATTTCCGTTTTTGGGGATATGGTGTAGTTTCTTGTGCATTTCTATCTGTATACTACTATAAGCATATTGCTACTTGTTCTTCGTTATTATGGGCTTTAGGACTATCTACAGCCTTTTTATTATCTTGGGGGATTTTTGTTTTTGGTATATCCCTTATCGATGAAGAAAATGATGAACAAAAACAAAGGTACGATCAACTGTCGAATGAGTATACTGAGATTCAAGTATCTTATGATAAAGCAGTTCTTGATAAAGCTATGGCATGTGAGTTTTTAGAGAAACGTGCCCATACTTTAGAATCCGAGCTTCAAGAGTGTCGAGCTTTATTGCAAGATTCTTGTAAAAAGCAGGAGCATATGGCTTTAGACTTACAAATTCTTGCTGATCAGAAAAATAGTTGGTTGGAAGATTATGCTGTCTTACATAATGAATACGTTCGTCTTGTAGCTGGAGATGAAACTACTTCTGTATTTTCCTGGGTATCTGGGAAGGAGACTTTTCCCAGGAGTGAAGGAAGAAACGAGAATGCTGAATTATGGCTTCGTACTTTGCAGGAAAAAGATGAAAAGATGACATCTTTGGAAAATGAACTTGTTGAAGAAAAACTATTGAGAAAAAGTTTAGAAGATGAATGTCATAATCTTAAGTCTCATATTCAAGAGGTAGATCAACTACGCTTGCGGTTGGAAGAATTTCAGAATCTTTTAAATCAAAAGGATGAAGAACTTATACAATTGCATAATCTTGTGAGTGAACGAGAAGTTCTTATTAAGACTCCTGTTACTGATGAGTTTAAATCTTATAAGGATAAGTATTTACAGCTAAAAGAACAGTTTGCTGAGAAGACTGAGGCATTAGCAGAGGTTCGTAAGGAGCTTTTCTTAGTTCGTGAGGAGTATCTTGCTTTACAGAAGCAAGAGGAGGTTACCTCGAACTTTGCAGATATGAAAGATATTGAAATGATTCAAAATCTCCTAGCGCATGTAGAATGCTTAGAAGAAGAGATTATTTTTCTAGAAGAGTTAGTATCTCATAACCTGTCTCAGTAATAAGCAGAGTATGCTCCCATTGTGCACTGGGTTGATTATCACAGGTTCTTGCTTCCCAGTGATTTTTTGAGTCAATAATACCTTCTTTTACACCAACATTAATCATAGGTTCTATAGTAAATATCATTCCGGGAGCTAGAGGTATCTTGCTATGGTTTCTGTAATGAGGAACATAGGGGTTTTCATGGAATTTTATTCCTACCCCATGACCTACAAACTGATCTACTACAGAAAAGCCGTAGGTATCAGCACAAGCTTCTATAGCTTCGCCTATTTCATATAGGGGTAGATTAGGTTTTAATATAGCTATGGCTGCATTGAGGCAATCTAAGGATGCCTGACATACGCGCTTTTTTATATCTGAGACTTCTCCAATCATCACCATGCGACTACAATCACCATAGAACCCATCAATAATACAAGAAACATCGATGTTCATGATATCGCCGTTCTTTAGAGGAATATCATTAGGGATTCCGTGACAGATCACTTCATTAAGCGAGGTGCAAATTGTTTTTGGGAAGGGTGGCGATCCGTAGTTTAAAGGCGCGGGAATCGCATTATATTCTTTATGTAATTTACGAGAGAGTTGGTCCAATTCTTCTGTGGTTACACCTTCTTCAGAAGCTTTACAGAGTGCATCGAGGATGCGTGCAGTAATTTGACTGGCATAACGAATTTTCTCAATTTGCTCAGGAGTCTTTAAGATAATGTCATATTGTGACGCGTAATATTGTTTTTGTTGTTCCCAAGATACTTGAGGGGCCTGGGGATAGTGGCAATGTTTCCACTTGCGTTTGCTTCCACACCAGCAGGGATCATTTCTTTTCATCTAATTACACTACTTAATATAAAAACCTATGTTAAACGCTATCGAAATACCTTTAAGCATAAGATTTGCAGACATTAATAATAAGGCAACACTAAATAATCTTTCTAGAGCAACTAAACCAGAGGATCCGAGAATGCGATTGAAAAAACTCGAGCTTAACAGAGTGAATACAGATAGTACCCAAGCAATAATCATAGCACCGAGAATGAGTTCTTTAGAAAACAGATCTTCTTCCATATAGCTGAGCAATGAGGTAATGACTGCGGGTCCAGTAATTACGGGGAAAGCTAGAGGAAAGAAGATGGGTTCTGATTGAGGTTCAGATGAGTCGGATTCTACAGGTGGGGGTACTAGCATCATTTTCAATGACACTGAGAATAATAGAACGCCACCGATGAATTGAAATGCATATAGGGAGATATCAAGAAATTGAAAGAATTTTCTTCCAAAAGTGACAAAAAGTAATAGGGTGACAAGGGCAAAGATGCATTCTCTAAGAATGATTCGTTGTTGTCTTTTCGCAGAGTAGTGCTTCAATAAGGATACGAAAACAGGAACGGATCCCGGAGCATCAAAGAGCACGTAAAATAGTAAACTAAGATTAATCAGAGTTAATAGCATAAAACGTCTCTTTTATAAGAAGGCTAGTTGTAATCCAGACATAAGTAGCTGTGTACCTACGATCGTCGCAAAAAGACCGAGTACTGTTTGCGTAGCAAGAAGTACCTTAGCCTTTTCTTTTCCTCCGCCGACAAAAACTTGTAAGATGATCGTTGCTAAAGAAATGAGGATCCAAGAAAGAATGAGAATAAGAGAAACAGAAGCAAAGTTATAACGTTTACCTATTAGAATGCAGCAAGCTGCTAACCAAGAAGGCCCAATCATAAGAGGTAGAGCAATAGGTGTTACTAAAGATAAAGCGGAGGGAGATGTAAAGCCTTTCCAGCTGTTTTCTCTACTGAGATTTAAAATAGCTCGCATCCCTGTCAAAGTGACGGCAATACCCCCAACAACTTGTATTGCACATAGAGGAGTTTTCAATACGTATAAAGTGCCCAAAGCTGCCTCATAAAGAGCAAACATACTGAAGAGAGCAAATACGCTTTCCCTAGCTAATAGTGACAAGCGTTCTTTCCTAGAATAGCGCGCAAGTACGTGATTTAATACTAAAACATTAGTTAAAGCATCAGCTGCTAATAATAATATGCAAGCTTGAGGTAATAAAAAATAAATAGTGTCCATGGGAAGAATTTTTATATGCTAGGGCTATTATTTTTCAAGGTAATCAACTAAAGTATGGAGAAACATGGAAATTACGATACCGGTAGCTAAATTATCTTATGATAGATGAATCAATAGCAGATAGCATAAAACTTTATACTAAACCCTTCTCTTCCATTCTTTTGTTTGGCCCTCCCGGAGCTGGTAAAGATTTATTAGGAAATTTTATAGCCCACGGGGATAGTCAGGTCTATGTTTCTCTTGGGGACATTTTCCGTTGTTATCCTATAGGATCTCCTATTCGACAGCTTTTTCATAAGTATGCAGTTTCTGGGTCCTTGATTCCTGATGAAGATGTTGTTGCTGTATGGAATTACTATGTGCAAGGATTAGTTGCTACTGGACAATTCCTCCCAGATCGTCAAGATCTGCTCATAAGTGGTCTTCCAAGAACTGTAGGACAAGCAAAGCTCCTCGATTCATATATCACAGTACGTCATGTAATTATTTTAGAGGTGCATGAAGAAGCCAAGTTACTTGAGCGTACGCAACAATCTCTTTATAGTAAGGGAAGAATCAACGAAGTTGGTATTGAAGTATTGCAAAAACGTTTGCAATCGTATCAAAAAGATATTAATGCCATCATTCAACACTATCCTATTCATAAGATTTCTCGTATTAGTGCTGATCAGAAACCGATGGAAGTACTTCGAGATGTGTTATCTCGGCTTGCTCATGTATTTTCTCATCCTGGCAAACCTGTGAATTAGATGGGTATATCTGATCTAGAGAAAAACCTACGATCTTATCTGCAAAGTTCGGATAACGATGTACTATAGCTTGTAATAAAGTGTTTCTTAGTTCCTGGCTTAATGGTTCTTGGGATTTCGCAAGTAGGGGAAGTGTCGCTTCCCATTGAAGAACTTCGTCTTTAACAATTTTAGGTGTATCGGTTGTGGCTTTAAGATACGCTTGGAATGCTTTCTTAGGGTACTTCTGACAGTAATCAATACTTTGTTGAAGTGCCATTTGAATAGCTTCGACGACTTCAGGTGATGTAGCTTTTGTATCTTTTTTCCCACATAGGAGAAGTTGAGGACCTGTAGGTAGCCCATAGGAGTCAGAAAAGAAGCAACCTACAGGCATTCCCAATGTATCTAGTTTTACGCCTTCGATGTTATAAAAAGCCCCATATAGGAAATCAATTTTCTTTAACAACATTGGTGAGATTAAATCAGAGCTTACATTTCTCACATCTGAGGGAACAACTCCATGTAGACGTAATGTTTCTAATAAACAAGAGAGGTCTCGTGAGTTGTTTAGACAAAATCCCAAAATCTTATTATTTAAGTCTTCAAATTTTGAGATATTATCTTCTTTCCTATAGATAAACCCTTGTAGAGTAGAACCGATTAAAGATCCTACTATTTGTATAGGAGCTCCCTGTAGAGAGGTTTTTATTACTCCAAGAGCATGATAGAGAGTAAGGTCTACTTGTTCAAATAGAACATGTGGAATAACAGCGCCGGTATCCGTACTTTTTTGAATACGTAAATCTATACCTTGATCGCGGAAAAATCCTTTAGAAACTCCTACATATAAGGGGATGTGATTAGGATTAGGAGTCCAGTCTAAAAGTAAGGTTATAGGAGTGAAATTACTTTGATTGACCTGCTTAGTATTTAATTTCCATAGGGGAAGGATAAGCAAGGGAACAAGTAAGAAAGCAAGTTTTCTATTTGGTAGTCTAAATTTCTTTATTGTTTTCTCTATACGAAATAGAGCAAAGACAAGTTTTTCACTTAGTAAAATACCTTGGAATAAGATAAAGGTAACAGTCGTTAAAGCAAACAATCCTGAAAAGGTCATTTCCATATCATAATTTCTTCGACTTTCTAAAATGAGAATCCCTAGACCAGATTGTGAAGCTACCCATTCTCCAGCTATAGCTGCAAATCCTGCAGATCCCATAGCGATTTTTAATCCTGAAAATATATGAGGAAGAGCGTGGGGGAGGCGTAGTTTAATGAATATTTGTCTTTTGGTTGCTTGGTGCAAAATGAATTGCTCTAGAAGTTCTTCAGGAGTCGATGTGATCCCTTGGTAAATAGTGATGGTCAAAGGGAAAAATACCGTAAGTGCTGTAGGAACAATGACAGCGTTTAATCCCCAACCAAACCACAGAACGATCAATGGTGCTAGGGTAAACATTGGTGTACATTGCACCAGTATGAAAAATGGGTTTAGGAGATCTTTTGCTGGCTTATAGGTGAGCATAAGGATCACCAGTCCTATCGATAGTAATAGCGCTAAAAAGAATCCCCCTAAAATTCCTCGCAGAGTATACCAGGAAGAAGAAAGAATAAGATTTATAGAGTTTGAAAAATTGGCGGCTATTTTTGAGGGCGGAGGACAGAGAAAGGAAAAAGATGCGTTATTTTTAGCAAAAATTTCCCAAAACAAGAGTAAAAGTGAAATAGTTAGAAAATAACATAAAAACTTTTTTTTCATTTTGTAAATGTAGAGGGAAAAATAATAAAAAATCATAAGGGAAATAGGATATATGCGGCAAGAAAATGATAGTTTAGGAATTGTAGAAGTCCCTGAAGATAAGTTGTATGGAGCGCAAACAGCGCGTTCTCAAAAGTATTTTTCTTGGGCTCCTGAGGTTATGCCTCAAGAAGTTATCCGTGCTTTAGTATGGATTAAAAAATGTGCTGCTAAGGCAAACCGTGATCTAGGATTTTTAGATTCAAAATATTGTGACATGATTGTTTCTGCTGCTGATGAAATTCTTGAAGGCAATTTCGATGAGCACTTTCCTTTAAAGGTATGGCAAACAGGTAGTGGTACACAATCAAATATGAATGTGAATGAGGTTATTGCTAATTTAGCTATTCAACGTCATGGAGGTGTTGTAGGTAGTAAAGCACCGATACATCCTAATGATCATGTAAATAAATCTCAGTCTTCTAATGATGTTTTCCCCACAGCTATGCATATTGCTGCGGTAATCAGCCTGAAAAAGAAGCTTATTCCTGCTATGGATCATTTGCAAAGGGCATTAGATGCTAAGGTTGCTGAATTTCGCGACTGTGTGAAGATAGGGAGAACACATTTAATGGATGCTGTTCCTATGACGTTAGGACAAGAGTTTTCTAGTTATAGTAATCAGATGCGTCAATCTTTAGAGAGGATTGCATTTTCCCTTACACATATGTATGAGTTGGCTATAGGAGGAACTGCAGTAGGTACGGGATTGAATGTTCCCGATGGGTTTATAGATAAAGTTATTCACTATTTACGTCAGGAAACAGGAGAGCCTTTCATCGTTGCATCGAATTACTTTTCAGCATTATCTAACCACGATACATTAGTAAATGCCCATGGTGTTTTAGCTACTTTGTCTTGTGCTTTAACAAAGATAGCTACAGATCTAAGTCTCTTAGGATCGGGTCCTCGATGTGGTTTAGGTGAATTATTATTTCCTGAGAATGAACCCGGATCTTCGATAATGCCTGGTAAGATTAACCCCACACAATGTGAAGCTTTGCAAATGGTTTGTGCTCAGGTCATAGGAAATAACCAAGCGGTAATCATCGGTGGAAGTCGAGGAAATTTTGAACTCAATGTTATGAAACCATTGATAATTTATAACTTCTTACAATCTGTGAATATTCTTTCAGGAGGTATGCAAGCATTTGCGGATTACTTCGTTTCAGGTTTACGTGTAAACAAATCTCGTCTTAAAGAATACTTGGATAATTCTTTAATGCTCGTTACAGCATTAACTCCAGTTTTGGGATATGATAAGTGTTCTAAAATGGCTTTGAAAGCTTTTCATGACAATATAAGTTTAAAAGAAGCGTGTATACAGATGGGATACCTATCCGCGGAAGAATTTGATCGTCTTGTTGTTCCCGAATCCATGATAGGAAAACATTAATGAGAGGATTTGCTCTCTAAATTAATCAAAGCTTGAGCAAATAAGAGAGCACTCTTCGTATTCGAAAAGATATGATCAACACCGATAAGCTCATCTAAATGATAGCGTTTAAGATCGCTTAGCGGTGTTTTTTTCACCCCTGCTAAAAGTAAAAGTGTTCCTTGACGATCACATTCTAGGAAGAACTCTTCTAGAGCATGCATAGCGGATGCATCAATTGTAGGTACACGACTCATACATAGTATGAAAATCTTTGGGGGCTTTTCTATTTCATTGAGAAGATTTTTCAATCTATCAGCAATTCCAAAGAAGAAAGGACCATTGATCTCATAGATTTCCGTATGTGCAGGAACTTCAGATTTTGAAAATAGATCATCATCTTTCGCCTGCTTATTTTCATCAAAATATCTTGCCGTAGATATTACGTCAGAAAGATCACTCATCTGTTTCATGAATAAGAATGCAGCGAGCATCATACCCACTTGCACTGCAGAGGTGATAGTTGTCATAACCGTAAGAATAAAGACGGTTAGAAGGACAACAACATCTTTTTTAGGAGCAGTGAATAAGTGAATAAAATGATGGATTTCGCTCATATTCCAAGCAATAAGGATAAGAACAGCGGCTAAACAGGTAAGAGGAATTTTCACTGTTAGCGGTGCTAAAGCCAAAAGAATAACACAAATAAAGGCTGAGTGAATCAATCCTGCTACAGGTGTTGTGGCTCCAGATTTAATACTTGCTGCGGTTCTTGATAAAGAACCTGTTACGGGCATTCCGGAGAAGAATGATGTTCCAATATTTGCAATGCCTTGAGCAACAAGCTGGCAATTAGATTGATGTCTCCATCCTGTCATACCATCGGCAACTACTGCTGAAAGCAAAGTTTCTATACCAGAGAGAACGGCAATAGTCAGAGCATCTGGCATAAGTTGTAAAATTTTTGTTAGGCTAAGATGAGGAAACGAAGGTAGAGGTATCGATTGAGGAAGAGTTCCATAACGACTACCAATCGTAGGAATATCAATTTTTAGTAACCACACTAATGTTGAAGCTACGACGATAGCAATCATCACTCCTGGATATCGAGGCTTATAATTGCGGAAGTAGATCATGATCAATAGAGTGAATAACCCTACGGCAAAAGCTTTACTATCCCAGGTCCATAGATAATCCCAATAGGCTATCCATTTAGCAATGAAATCTGTAGGAATACTATCTCCCATTTGCAGACCTAAAAAGTCTCTAATTTGAGAGGAGAAAATGATAACAGCTAGTCCTGTTGTTAGTCCTGTAACCACGGGATAGGGCATATACTTAATGAAAGTTCCCAGCCCAGTGAGACCGAAGGCTACTAGGAATACCCCTCCCATTAAGGTGATTGTAAATAACCCCTCAACACCATATTTTGCTGAAATACAATAGAGTATGGAGATGAAAGCGCTTGTTGGTCCTGATATAAGAACACGACTACCACCTAAAGCAGAGGCTATGAAACCTCCAATAATCGAGGCCAATAAACCTTGAATAGGAGATACACCTACACCGATTGCTATAGCAATAGCAAATGGAAATGCTAGAACACCTACAGTAAGTCCGGCTATGAAGTCCTTCTTAAATGTATTGAAGGTATAACCCTCCTTAATACAAGTATAGAGCTTAGGGACAAGGTGTTTAAACGATAGGGCGACTTTCACTAGACTCCTAACATGGATTCAGAACTAGAGAACTTTATTATTGTTCTTTTCTTCAGTATCTTTGTCAAATAGTTCGTTATGTTTGTAGACGTTTTGTTTCATCAAATCTAAGATTCAAGAGTATAGAATTGCTATACAAAGCAGTATCAGATAATAAATTTTTTATTTTAGTGTATAAAAAAGAAATGCTTTTCTTAATCTGGAAGGATTTTTCCTACTTTACCTAACCTGTAAATAGGAGTACACTGGTTCGTAGAATTATTTTTGAGGTCATTATGTTGAAATTCCAATTGTGTGCTCTGTTTTTATTTGGATACATCGCGATTGTTTTCGAGCATATTGTGCGAGTAAATAAGTCTGCCGTAGCTCTTGCTATGGGAGGTTTAATGTGGTTAGTTTGTTTTTCCCATATGCAACATGCAGATCATATGATTCTAGCCGAAGAAATTGCTGATATGGCTCAAGTAATCTTTTTCTTATTCGCAGCGATGGCCATTGTTGAACTCATAGATGCACACAAGGGTTTTTCGATTATAGTGCGATGTTGCTACATACAATCTAGAACCCTACTTCTTTGGGTGCTTATAGGACTTTCTTTTTTCCTATCAGCTGCCTTGGATAATTTAACATCTATTATCATTATCATCTCTATTTTGAAGCGCTTAGTTAAATCTCGAGAAGATCGCTTACTTTTAGGAGCTATTTGTGTCATTAGTGTAAATGCTGGAGGTGCTTGGACTCCTTTAGGAGATGTAACGACAACGATGTTATGGATTAATAATAAAGTGACTTCTTGGGGTATTATCCGTGCTTTATTTGTTCCTAGCTTGGTATGCGTTCTTATTGCCGGAATTTGTGCACAATTTATGCTGAAAAAGCGAACCACAGGAATGATCTCTAAGGATGTTGAAATGGAGGGATCTCCGAAGAAAAGTGGTTTGATCATTTGTATTGGCCTGGGGTCCTTATTGATGGTTCCCATCTGGAAGGCTTGTTTAGGAGTTCCTCCATTTATTGGGGCTTTACTAGGACTCGGACTTGTTTGGTTAGCTAGTGACTGGATTCACTCTCCCCACGGTGAGGATCGCTATCATTTACGTATCCCTCATATTTTAACGAAGATCGATATTTCCTCGATAACCTTCTTTATAGGCATCTTATTGGCCGTTAATGCTTTGACTTTTTCTAATGTTCTCTCTGAACTTTCAATGAGTATGGATAAGATATTTTCTAGGAATGTTGTGGCTATTTTTATTGGTCTTATTTCAAGCGTATTGGATAATGTTCCTCTTGTTGCTGCGACTATGGGTATGTATCAAGTCCCACTGGATGATACTCTATGGAAATTGATTGCTTATGCGGCAGGCACCGGGGGAAGTATTTTAATCATTGGATCAGCTGCTGGAGTTGCCTTCATGGGTATCGAGAAAGTTGATTTTCTATGGTATTTCAAGAAGATCTCGTGGATTGCACTTGCTAGTTATTTTGGTGGTCTTCTTTCATATTTTATGCTCGAGCGCATCGCTATGTTTTTTTGAGTTGGTTGTCTCTGAGTTAAAAAAAATTTTTTAAAAACTTTGTTTTAATAAAATCTTTATACCTCTATCATACCGCCTCCTTATAAACAGTCTCTATTTGGAAGAGAGGTAAATATGAAAGTAAAACAAATTACAGCCTTAATTTGCTCCCTAGTATTAGGTTTTCAAATTTCAGGTTCTGCTAAGACCTTAGTTCAAGAAAATGCATATTCAGATTTGAGTTTTTTAGAACACTTGCTTGATGTTAAATACGCTCCTAAAGAGTGGAAACATAAGCTTTTTCAGTGGGATTTAAAGGAATCAACAGATCAAGCGCGTTTAAAATTATATCTAGAAGAAAACCCTTCTACAAAATATTGCCAAGGAGTTTTTGCGCAATATATTTCGGGTTTAAACGATTACCACGCCGGGGTTACTTTCTTCAGCACAGAGAATTCTCATTTACCCTACACAATCAAGTTAAGCAACTCTCGTAAATGCTTTGTTGTCGATGTACATACATATAATTCGGAGATTAATGTAGGTGATGAAATTTTAGAGATGGATGGCGTACCGATTATGGAAATGATCGAAAGTGTACGTGAAGGTAGAGGTGCTCCATCTGACTATGCAGCAGCTGTACGCACACTCTTTTCTCGTTCTGCTTCCTTAGGTCATCAAGTGCCTATAGGAATAGTTACGTTAAAAATTCGTCGTCCTAGTGGTTTGACTCGTACTGTAAAAGTTAAATGGCGTCATATTCCTGAACATATTCAAGACCTATCGTTGATAGCTCCTTTGATAAAAGATCCAGTAATTGAGATGAAATCTGGACGTGCTTTACCTTTACTCTCCAACGCTTCTGAGAAATGCTTATTCACAAATGAAATGGTCCCTTATTTCTGGAGTGAATTACGTGAGCAATATAAACGTGGTTTAAACAGTGATTACAATATCGGAAGTAAAAAAGGCTTCTTCCCTGATTTTGGAAATGTGATATGGAGAGCTCAACATGGTCCTTACCATGCTTACATATTCACATGTAGGGATGATCAAGGACAATCTCATAATATTGGATTTATTAGAATTTCCACATATTCTTGGACAGATATGGAAGACCGTAGTGTTATGAATGCGGAATCTCCTTGGGAGGATTTTGGTGAGATCATTCAAGTTTTTGAGGATAAAACAGAAGCTTTGATCGTCGATCAGACAAATAATCCTGGTGGTAGTGTATTCTACCTTTATGCGTTAATCTCCAGATTAACGGATAAGCCTCTAGAGACACCTAGACATAGAATGATTCTAACCCAAAATGAAGTTCAATCTGCAATAAAATGGTTGAATCTTCTTGAAGGTGTGGAAACTGATGAGCAAGCAAGAAATGCTCTTGGTAATGATATGGAAGGTTATCCTATCGATATGAATGCTGTAGGATACTTACAGACCTTCTCTGATACTGTTTTAAAGTGTTGGGCAAATGGAGATATCAATCTTTCCGAGCCTATGCCTTTGTTAGGATTTGCTAAGGTGCATCCACATCCTGAATGTCATTATACACATCCTGTGTGTATTTTAATTAATGAAGAAGATTTCTCCTGTGGAGATTTATTCCCTGCGATTATGAAAGATAATGATCGGGCTCTTATTGTGGGAATGACCACAGCAGGGGCTGGAGGTTTTGTCTTTAATGTAGAGTTTCCCAATAGAACAGGAATTAAAAATCTTTCTTTAACAGGATCTCTAGCAGTGAGATCGGACGGTTCCTATATAGAGAATTTAGGGGTCGCTCCTCATGTATATTTAGATGTTACAGATTCTGATTTACAGACAGGAAGATATTCTGATTACATTACTAATGTAAAAAGTCTAGTTCTCGATCTCATTGAGAAAGAATCAGATACAAATACTCCGCATTCTGAAGAAAGTAGAGGTATAGAAACTAGATCATAATAAATATAACAATATAAAAATCTTCTGTTATATTAATAACCTTTAGAAAAAGTAAAAAATCTTTTTCTGAAGGTTTTTTTTATTAAGCATCATGCTCAAGTCTGGAGGTGAGGTGTATGCGCAGGGTTATATTAAGTAATCCTAGAGGATTTTGTGCTGGGGTAGTTCGTGCTATCCAAGTGGTAGAGGCTGCTTTAGAGAAGTGGGGAGCCCCTATTTATGTGAAACATGAAATTGTTCATAACCGTCATGTGGTAGATGATCTCAAGAGAAGAGGGGCTATCTTCATTGAAGATCTTAGTGATGTTCCTTATGGAGAAAAGGTTATTTATTCTGCTCATGGCATTTCTCCTGAGGTTCGTGAGGAAGCAAAAACTCGAAATCTTTTTGATATTGATGCAACTTGTGTTTTAGTAACTAAGATTCATTCTGCGGTTAAGCTTTATGCCAGCAAAGGTTATCAAATTATTTTGATAGGAAAGAAAAAGCACGTAGAGGTTATTGGGATTCGTGGAGAAGCTCCTGAAAGTGTTACGGTAGTAGAAAAAGTAGAAGATGTTGCCAATCTACCTTTTGGAGTGAATGTACCCTTATTTTTTGTAACTCAAACAACGTTGAGTTTGGATGATGTTGCAGAAATTACCCAAGCATTAAAGGTACGTTATCCAAATATTATTACCTTACCTAGTTCTTCTGTTTGTTATGCTACACAAAATCGCCAAGAAGCCTTACGTTCGGTATTGCCGAAGGTAAATTTCGTTTATGTTATTGGAGATGTGCAGAGCTCAAATTCTAATCGTTTACGAGAAGTTGCTGAAAAAAGAAATATACCCGCAAGGCTAGTGAATAGTCCGGATGATATTTCTAATGAGATTTTAAATTATTCTGGAGATATTGCAATAACAGCAGGAGCATCAACTCCTGAGCATATCGTTCAATCTTGTATTTCCAGGTTGAAAGAGTTAATACCTAATTTACAAGTTGAAGAAGATATATTTGCTATAGAAGATGTCGTATTCCAACCGCCTAAAGAACTTCGTAATTAAAAAGTCTTCATTCTTATATGTATTGCGAGTAGGGATTCATAGAATAGTATTCTCTATTAGAGAATGTATTTATTTATCCTTCTCGCTCTACATTAAATATCCAAAATTAATCGTATATGATCTAGCAAAGTTTTTTTATTCTTTATTGAAGAATCCCTACAAGAGATTACGTCGTTCGCCACAATCTTCGTTGCTAAAGGAGGGAAATGTTTACGGAGAGACTCCTTGGTCAGCATTAAATAAAGTGAGTAGAGAATTCGGAGTTACCTCTCAAGATGTTATTTATGATTTGGGTTGTGGTTTAGGAAAAGTATGCTTTTGGTTTTCTCATATTCTGAGATGTCATGTTGTAGGTGTAGATAACCAATCTACTTTTATTAACTTCGCTTCTTATATGCATAGGTTGTTGTCTTCACAACCTACGATATTTTTTAAAGAATATTTTCATGAGACGGAATTATCACAAGCTTCCTGTGTCTATTTTTATGGTTCGTCGTATTCTTTGAAGGTATTGAAAAGTGTTTTAATAGCTTTAGAAAAGTTAAAGCCAGGAAATATGGTTATTAGTATTTCCTTTCCTTTGGATTCCTTGCCTGATGGAGATGTATTATTTTTCACAGAGAGAAGCTGTGATGTGACTTTTCCTTGGGGTAAGACAAAAGCATATAAAAATATACGGAAATGAGCACGTTCTATTGATAGAGACTGCGAACGGCGTCGTGTTCCGTTTGTAATACCTGTAGTAAGAAATTATCCATATTTTTCCAATGATCTTTCACCTCTTCAATAGAACGGGTGATTTCATCATGTTCCATACGGAATATCTCTTTATAATTTTCTGCAAATGTTCTCGTTGCAGTCTCTTTCAACTCATAGATTTTCGATGAAGCTTCTGTGAGCTGTGATAGAGAAGTACAAATTTTGCCAGCACCTTTAAAGAATGTTCGTGCTGTTGCTCCTTTCCATAATCCTGTATGTTTTTGGATGAATCCTAGAATACGTTTTCCGGAAATCTCACCGATAATCGGGGTGGCAGCTCCTATAATACCTAGAGTCGCTGTCGCGATTCCTAACCATTGTGAAATCTTAGCTTGACTTTCATAACTTTCGATAAGCTCTTTAGCTTTTTCTAAAAGATGCTTTCTAGCTTCTAAACGAGAAAGATTATCTTGCTCTCTGCTATTCAACATGAGCTTCATAATTTCTGCGCAGATTCTAAGCACGTCTAAATTTGATACACGCATATGCATCAGAGAGCTTAACTGTGCTTCTGAAAGAGCAAATTCAATAATTTCATCAGGTAGGCTGTGAGATTGCGTATAATGTGCAGACATCTGATTAGAAAGTTCTTCAATAGTGAAGTCTCTTTTTTGTTTATGATGCTGCTGTTCTTGGTCCTGACGTTCTTGCTGTCCGTGTTCTCCTTTTCCTTCTTCTCTTTCTTGAGATTTTGTATCGAGACGTGTTTCTGCAGTTTCTTTTTGTACATGGCTGAATAGAGCCATAGGACTGAGAGAAGATGTAGAGGGTTTTGGTGAAGATGGTGCAGATTTTGCAGTTTCTTCAGAAGTTCTAGCAGTATCTTTCAAGCTATGTTCTTTTATGGTTTGCTTATCATAAATTTGAACTTCAACTTGTGTTTCACATAGGGTAAGGGATGATTTTTCCCCATAACTATCGTCTTTAGATTCCGGTAGATGTAAGACTAGCGTTGTTGTTTTTGCTATAAGATTTTCGTCTTTAGGAGCTGGACAAGAAGAAAATCCCATACTAGCTTGTGCTTTTTCTTCTTTTACAGAAGCAAAAGATGAGGATTGGTTAGCTTGCCGTAAAGCAGGATTCTTATCAGCAGAGGAAAATGTATCCAGAGATTTTTGTGATGATAGATTTGGTAGGGATGAAGACTTCATCAACATACCATTCTTTGCCATTAAAGTTTCTGAGGGCGCAGGTTTATCTTGGGGAGGAAGTTGTGAAAATACTGATCCTGATTGATTCAATAAGTTTAAGCAAGTATCCGACATGGAACGTAAGATAGCCATTTGGCAACAATCAGGAACACTAACTTCAGTATCAGTTGTTGAAGATGCTTCTGATCCTGATTCTGTAATTAGTAAATCAAGCTCGGCACTTTCTGAAATTGTACTCGTTGTTGTTGAACAAGATGCTGTCATAATATTCCTTAAAAAAAGAATTTACCTTAGAGCTTCCAGAAACGTTCTGTCGATTTCTCTACACAACTGTAACACGCGTGCGAGATTTTCGAAAGAATCATGAATACTTTCTATGAGTTCTTGAGTGCGAGCTAGGTAATCATCTCTTTCCAAACTTAATAACTCTATTTTTGTTTCAAGAGATACATATCGGGATTTGATTTTAAATAGACTTGATCGTATCCAAAGCATTCCCCCACGTAAAAGACTTAAAGCTCCTTCTAAAGCGGGGCCTATCCCACGCATGGCTCCTTCTACAAGTGGAGAAAACCCGAGGTTCTCTATCTGTAAGGTGGCAATGGAAAGTAAGGTAGATATAATATAGAGGGAAATTTGTACTATTTTCAGTATCTTTTGTTTTAACTGCTTATTCTTTCCGGGAAGAAGTTTTTCAATTGCTTCCCAGCCATTTAGAGCATCTAATAAAGTGAGAGTTAGGGCTATAAGACCTGCAAGTAAACTTACCCAAGAGAAGATGCCTCCACCCATAACGATGGCAACGGAGGCAAGTCCTATGGAGATCCATGGAGTGATCCATTCTACAATAGTAGCTAATGAACCCCAACGTTTTGCTTGTTCTTCTTTTTCTATAGATTTTTGAATTTGTTTTATGCGTTCTTCATGTGTTGCTTCTAATTCCTTCTGAGTTGTCTCTACACAATCTTTATAGGATGCATAAGCAGAGAAATCTGAAAGTATCCCTTGTTTTGTCAGTAGGTAACTTAAAGTAAATACACCAACAGAAGGAGGGCTAATAATAGGAACAACAGAAGCTGCTCGCGTTTTTTTATTTTTTTGGAATTTTTTAAAGAGACTTTCTTGATGCTGCTGTTTTCCTGGATGCTCATCTTGTGATAATCCTTTGCTGTATTTTCCTTGTGGCGATTTTAGAGTTAGTCGGTCTTCTTCTTTGCTGCGCAAATCAGCATCCCGAGAAGAAAGTGATTTCTCCTCAGATGATATTTTATGTTCTAGATCTTCTGTAGATTCGCGGAAGATCTCTGTTCTTTTTAAACTGTGTTGAGTTTTTGGTTGTTCTTCAGATTGTTTAGATGTGGGTGTGGTTAGAGATTTCTCGGAAGAAGAGCCTTTTTCTGAAGCCTTTTCCTGAGTTTTTGGCATCATTAAATCTCTAAGCAAGGTTCTCATCGATTCTTTGGAATTCTTTTGTGAAAAGAGATTCCATGGTGAGGATGATGATGTCTGTTCTTTTTTTGGTAATTGTGACGCTGGAGAGCTTCCAAATTGTAAGATTTTCTCTCTAGAACTTGCAGGAGTAAGTTGTTTATCTGTAATAATTTGTCCATCATTCTTTGTGGATAAGGCTTTACTCAGTCTATTCGTGAAGAATTTCTCTAAGGATTTTCCTGAAGATTCTGTAGCTACAATGATCGAATATTTGATACTCGATGTCCCTTCAGATTGCTTAGGATTATCTGGAATATAAGGCTGTTGATTTAAGAGAATTTCTGTAGATTGTGCGAGCCAGGAAGACATAGTCAATTCCCTAGAGTTATGGGATTATGCATGGTTTTTTATATCCAAGATTTCTGCTTTCAATTCTTGATAAGCGCTATGATGTTTCACCCGTTCCCATGCGAGTTCTAAAGCCTTACTCGCATCCTCATGTTGGTCCATGAGGGTATAACAGATATAGGCGTAATAATGAGGATAGGGATCTTTATCTCGCAATAACGCAGTCACAGCATAAGCGTGTAAAGCTTGAGGGTAAAGTTGGCTCATATGCAAAGATGCTCCCAAAGAAAACCAGAATTTAGAAACGAAAGGATTAAAAAAGACTAACCAACGAAAAGTTTCACTACTTTCTTGATACTCTCTATTGAGGTAGGCGTTGTAACCTTCTTTATAAACACGTTCTAGTTCTTCAGAAGAAATTTTGAAAAATTTTTGGTATGTATCTAATGGTAGATCTTTACTTGGAAAATATCCCGATAGATAACTTTCCAAATCATCCGGAAAGGGATAATCTTCTTTGCTTGAAGAAGCTATTTTTTCTAATAAATAAGCTAAATATGACATTACGGACGCAAATTGTAAATAAAGGTATCCATGAGTTCTTTAAGAAGTTTCAATACGTTAGAACGCGCCTGATGACATTGTGAGACTTCTTGAAGATGTCTTTGCATATCTGTTCGTTCAAGCTGCGTGATTTTCTCCATATTTTCCTTGCGCATTTGAATATTTTCTTTAAGAAGCTTTTTCTCTTCTTCAGACCATTGTAATGTATCTGTTATCGTGACACCGAGTTTTCTAGCTTGATCTACAAGAGTTTTCATTTCTGAATTATCTCTCCAATCAATAGCACTTTTCTCAGAGTTAATTTTAGAAATAAGTAGAGTTAATGTGTCCACATTATCCGTACGTTCTTTAACACGTAGATACAATTCCTGAGCTTCAGCTTCAGCTTGTCCAAGAATTCTTTCCATGAGTTTCATGAAACGTATAAATACATTTTCAACTTTTGGAGTGGGGATTGGAGTAAATCCTTGTGGAGGAGTTGCTGAGGTGAAAAGTGCCATCGGAGACTGTGCTTTTCTCTTAAATGTTTTTTCTTCTTCAACGTTAATTTCTCGGGATTGGCGTATATCATTAAGATAACGTAGATGTGCTACAGAGAGTTGAGGAGAAACCTCTTCGATTTCTTCGACAGAAATCTTTGCTTTATATTTTCTTCCTCTACCTCTTTCTTGAGAATCATCTTCTTGATGTTGTCCATCGCGTTGTTGATCTTGTTTTTGATCTCGATTTTCACGATCTTGTTTAGATTCATGAGATTTTGTTGTAAAGATTTGTTGTTCTTTTTTCTCTATAAGAAAGGAGCTATGAGATTGAGGAGAAATATGTTCCCCATCTTTTTCCATGCGAGGTTGCTGAGATGTTGTTGTGGTCTGAGCAGCACGTTGTGCAAATGGTCCCGAAGTATATTGCGTTGAATAGAGGATTGTAGAAGATCGAGAATCAGCAGCTTTTGCAGAAGAGTAGCCGGTAGAAGCTTTTGAGAATTTTTGTGATTCTTTTGGTGTGGCGTATGTCTCTTTTGTAGATCTTGGTGCCACATCCTGAGGTTTGCATCCTTCTTGAGGAAGGAGTTGTTCTTGTTTTCCTAAACTTGTTGGTTCTTCTTGTATCTTTGTAAGATCCGTAGTTTCTAAAGTTTGCAGGAGATCGGAGATGAGTATCTCAACTTCAACAGTTTCCGGAGGAAGGAAAACAAGATTATGAGCGCAATCTTGTAAAGGACTAGCATTTTCTCCAGAGGTCGCAGAAATTTGCGCAAGAGCAAGAGCAGCGAGAGAACTTAGCGAGGCTGGTGCTGATCCTTCTGAAGAAAATACAGAAAGCGCAACATCTCCGGCTGCGGTTTTTAAAATACTGGAAGATGTTGATACTGAGGATGAAGAAGAAGCATCTTCCTTTAACGTCATGTTGGTTGATGGAACTGCTGAAGGCAGGGGAGTGTTCATACTAATTTTCGCACGAATAAGTTATGGGGACATAGAAACGATGAAAATTATATAAAACCCCATTTTCCTGCAAGTTTGATTGTAAAAGGGTTAGACGATAGGAGAGAATACTCGAGAATATGGGGATTTTCTATTTACAAAAACGGTAATAGGAATCAAAATGAACCTGCTAACCATCTAGAATGTTTTTCTGCCCAGGTGGTGAAATTGGTAGACACGCTGGATTTAGGATCCAGTGCTTCGCGGCATGTAGGTTCAAGTCCTATCCTGGGCATTTCAACATCTCTTCTCTAGGAAAATCATTAAATTCCCATTCATAGTAAAATAAAATCTAGAGTTTTAGATTTTTTTGAGGAATTTTATGAAGAAAATGCTTCTGGTTCTTACTTGTTCCCTAAGTTTTTGTTTTTCTGTAGCTTTTGGAGAAAATTCCCTTGCTTCGGAGTCTGCATCCTTAGTAAAGGCGATGCCTGTATCAGGGTTACAGTTCCAAGAACAGAACGGTCATGTTCCCTATAGCTTCTACTATCCTTATGAGTATGGATACTATTATCCAGAGACTTACGGAGGATATACTGGAACATCACGGGGTGACGAAGACTGTTATTCTCGTTTTGAAGATGGTACGTTTTTCTACTATTGTGATTAAGGATTTCTCGGGTGATAGGAGAGAAAGTTCTCTATTAATGTATCCGCAGCTACATGTGTATAAATTTCTGTAGAGGCAATACGGGCATGCCCGAGCATTTCTTGAATGACCCTGAGGTCTGCTTTGTTATCTAATAGGTGTGTGGCAAAGGCATGTCTTAGGGAGTGTGGTGAGACGCGTTTATGGGTCACTTGCTTTGCATAGTGATGGATTCTCCTCCACACGCAGGAACGCTCTAGCTTATGCCCACGTATAGAGAGAAATAGATGGTGTTCTTCTGGGTATTTTCTTTGGAAATTTTCTCTAAAAGGATTCAGATAGGTGTCGATAGCCTTACAGGCGAGTTGCCCTAGAGGGACAAGTCGTGTTTTAGAGCCTTTCCCTGTGACACGAAGAAAATCATCACTAACATCACCGATGTATAAACCGCAGAGTTCAGATACGCGAATACCTGTAGAATATAGTGTATGGAGAATTGCTGTATCTCTGGCAGAGATGATTGGAGAGGTTTCAGATTGTTGAGCGGCGGCTAAAAGAGCATCCACTTCTTTCGGAGTCAGGACAGAGGGAAGACGTTTCCAAATTTTCGGATGTTCGATAAGGGGAGGGTGATCAAGAAGCTTTGCTTCTTTAAGAAATCGGAAAAACACTTTTAAGGCAATCAGGCGACGCGCTAAAGTAGATTCAGCTTCTTTGCGTTTATGTAGCTGCTGAACAAACAGATATACGCTATCTTGGGAAATTTCTTCAGTTGATGTAATGGCGTTTATGTTTAGGAATAAGGTAATGTCTTGACAATACGCAGAAATGGAATTGCGGCAAAGACCGCGATCTACCGAAAGAAAAAGAACAAATTGTTCAAGGATAACATCGCAAAACTGGGCTGAGGTCATAAGATTTAACTTCGGCTGGTATAGTTTTTAGTATAGATATTTAGGTAGTTTTTAAGCTAGGACGAGGTAGACGATGAATAGAAAAGGCTTTTTAGAGAGCTCCTCAACAAAGATATTACAAGATTTGGCTGTGATGCCTATAGATTTAACAGTCTCCGGAGTAATTTCTAAAGAGCGTATAGAAAGATTTTCCTTATCTGTAGAGGGTTTTACATTAAGTTATGCTACGGAACGTATCGATGAGGGGATTTTATCTGCATTGACAGATTTAGCTGCTGAACGTGGTCTTATCGAATCCATGCAAGCCATGCAAAATGGAGAAGTTGTTAACTATATTGATAACTTCCCTAGTGAATCTCGACCTGCTCTACATACCGCGACACGTGCGTGGGTTAAGGAAATCCCTTTAAAAGGTAATGCTGAGGATATTGCTATAAGATCAAAAATCGAAGCGCAACGTTTAAAAGATTTTCTCAATAAATATAGGGATGCGTTTACAACTATTGTACAAATTGGGATAGGGGGTTCGGAACTCGGTCCTAAAGCTTTGCATTGTGCTTTGAAAGGTTGTTGCCCATCAGATAAGAAAGTATATTTTGTTTCTAATGTAGATCCTGACAATGCTGCAGAGGTTTTACAAGAGATAGATTGTGCAAAAACTTTAGTTGTTACCGTATCTAAATCAGGAACTACATTAGAGACTGCTGTTAATGAAGAATTACTAGCGGATCATTTCTTAAAACAGGGATTGAGTTTTCAAGAGCATTTCATTGCTGTTACCTGTGAAGGTAGCCCTATGGATGATACAAGTAAATATCTCGAAGTTTTCCATATTTGGGATAGTATTGGAGGACGTTATTCCTCTACATCTATGGTTGGTGGAGTTGTTTTAGGCTTTGTCTATGGATTTGACGCGTTTTTACAGCTTCTTGAGGGAGCTGCAGCTATGGATTTAGCTGCTTTAGAACCTCGTATGAGTGAAAATCTTCCTTTATTATCAGCAATGTTAGGAATTTGGAATCGTAATTTCTTACGTTATCCTACTTCTGTTGTGGTTCCTTATGCTACAGGATTAGAGTATTTCCCTGCGCATTTACAGCAATGTGGTATGGAATCTAATGGAAAGAGTGTGGCTCAAACCGGGGAGATAATAAGTTTTGCTACAAGCCCTATTATTTGGGGTGAAGTCGGAACAAATAGCCAACATTCCTTTTTCCAATGTCTCCATCAAGGTAGTGATATCGTACCTATAGAATTTATTGGTTTTCTTGAAAATCAGAGGGGAAAGGATATTGTTATAGCTGGATCTAGCTCTTCTCAAAAGCTTTTTGCTAATATGGTGGCACAGTCGATAGCCCTAGCAAAAGGACGGGAAAATACGAATCCGAATAAAAATTTTAGAGGAAATCGCCCTTCCTCTCTTCTTGTGTCTGAGAGACTCACTCCCTACTCTATGGGAGCTCTTTTAGCCTTCTATGAACATAAAATAGTCTTTCAAGGCTTTTGCTGGGGAATTAACTCCTTCGATCAAGAGGGAGTTACTCTAGGGAAAGATCTGGCAAATCAGGTTTTGCAGATTATGCAGGGGCAGGCAAAAGAAGGAACCCTTCTTGAGGCAGAAGCTCTGTTAAGACTTTTTAACGATACTAAAAAGTAAAAATATCCAGGGATTTCAGAGAGATGGAACTCGTTTTCCCTGAATATTTTAATAGTTTTATGGTATAATTAGTGCTTTCATTTTCTAAGCGATGGATGAAACACTATGTTTTTTATTCGTGTGCGTTCAGTAGGGTTTTTAGATATTCACGGTATTTTATCTACTCGTAAGGGAGAACAGGTTATCAAATCTGGTACGGGAGTTTGGGTAGGGACTCGAGGAGCTATTTTCTACCGTATAGCTTTCTAGTCAGTCTTCTTTTCTTATCATTCCTTGATTTACAACTGTTTTTAAGAAACGAGAATGTTTCTTTTTGTCTTTTTTATACGCCAATATTTTTTAAGATTTCTACTCTATTTTTATTCGGAAATTCCGATCTTTTATAGGAGTTCTGGATGGGAACTAAGGTTTGACAGAAACGTTGGTAAAGCATAAGTCTTGGTATAGAATTCAGATGCGGAGTATTGTGGATAAGAGTGTAGCGCTTTTATTTATTTCGCCTCTTAATATGGTTTTAGCTGGGGAATTTTTTCTTTGGCTATTGAAAAATAGACGCGCTTGATTTTGTTTTTATTTAAAGACTATAGTGATTTTTTTTAGGGAGGCGTGATTATGAAACTAACACGTACAGTTAGCGTTGCTGTAACGGGTGGAACAGGGCAAATTGCCTACAGCTTTTTGTTTGCTCTAGCTCACGGCGATGTTTTTGGTAGTGATTGTGGCATTGATCTACGTGTGTATGACCTCCCAGGTTTAGAAAGGGTGCTCTCCGGTGTTCGTATGGAACTTGATGATTGCGCTTACCCTCTTTTACAATCCCTACGTGTCACAACTTCTTTAGAAGATGCTTTTGATGGTATTGACGCAGCTTTTCTTATAGGAGCAGCACCACGAGGTCCTGGAATGGAACGTTCGGATCTTTTAAAGCGTAATGGAGAGATCTTTTCGCTTCAAGGTTCCGTATTAAATACCTCTGCCAAACGAGATGCAAAGATTTTTGTTGTTGGTAATCCTGCAAATACCAATTGTTGGATTGCTATGAATCAAGCTCCAAAATTGAACAGAAGGAATTTTCACTCTATGCTGCGTTTGGATCAAAACCGTATGCATACGATGTTGGCACATCGTGCGGAGGTACCTTTAGATGAAGTTACCAATGTTGTTATATGGGGAAATCATTCTGCAAAACAAGTTCCTGATTTCACTCAGGCATTAATTTCAGGAAAATCTGCCGTAGAAGTTATAAGTGATCGTGATTGGCTTGAAAACATCATGTTCCCTTCTATTCAAAATCGAGGAAGCGCTGTGATTGAAGCTCGTGGAAAATCTTCCGCAGGATCTGCTGCTCGTGCTTTAGCAGAGGCTGCACGCTCTATTTTCCTTCCTAAAGATGGAGAGTGGTTCTCTACTGGAGTATGTTCTGACTACAATCCTTATGGTATTCCTGAAGATTTAATTTTCGGTTTCCCATGTCGTATGTTGCCCTCTGGGGATTACGAGATTGTCCCTGGATTATCCTGGGACGCCTTTATAAAAAATAAGATTCAAATATCCTTGGATGAAATTTCTCAGGAAAAAGCCAATGTCTCTTTGTTATAGCGTAAGTTAGTGGGGGTGATTTATGACTCAATCTTTTGATGTATTAAGTCAAAATGCTTTTAAGAAGATTTTTAATAAACAGCGATTTCTTTTTATTTTTTCTAGTTTGTGCTGTTTTGGTTTTGTTTTTGCTATATTTTTAAAACTATGTTCACAGTTTGTGCTTAGTTTCTCGCTATCCACATTAGGATTGGGAGCTTTTTTTTCTTCTTTTAGTATTGTTTGTGCTTCCGCTGTGATTGTACAGGCACTTTTAAAACAAGAATCCACAGGAAATGTAGGTAAAATAGCTACAGCATTTCATAAGAATTGGAAATCACTGTGGCTATCTCTTTTGGTTTCTATGCCATTTTTTATAGCTATGGTTGTAGTAAGCACAGTAATTTTACTCTCGGTATTTTTAAGCTCTTTGCCTTGGATTGGTAAATTCTTTCATACCCTGCTGATTTTTGTTCCTTACCTTTCAGCAACAACTTTGATTTTATTATTTCTAGGTGCTTTTGTATCTCTATTTTTCTGTATACCCGCTTTAAGTGATCACGACAGTGTCGACTATATGCAATTACTTCGTTGTTTTCAGGGGAATATTTTAAATCAGTCTATAGGGTTTGTTATAGCAGCAACACCTTTAGCTTTGTGTAGCTGGCTAGCTTTAGACTCGTTTTATTTGATGTCGCATTTAGTTTGTTTATCAGATATGAATACAGGATCGTTTTTGATGGAAGTTTTGGTATTGGTCATGCCAATAGCATTGATTCTTACACCGGCGGTTTCCTTCTTCTTCAATTTCTCTTTTGATTTTTACTTAGAGAAGCAGACTTCGAAAGAAAATTTAATTAAAGAGTGAATAGGAATTCTTTAGCTACATAAGCTGTAGACTGTTTTAATACAGCCTGGGCGAGCATATCTCCGGTAAGACCGTGGTAAAGTAGACCTTTGGATCCTAGGCCTCCTAAGAACCAAAGGTTTTCTTTTATTCTACTGATCACAGGTAAGCGGGTAGAGCTTGAGGAACGCATTCCTGCGTAATAATTGAGAATCTTTGCATTTTTAAGAGCAGGAAATAGTGAGAGAACAGGTGGCATGATTTCATTATAGGCAACAGTTTCGTCAGTAACAGGTTCAGGCTGGTTATGTTCGAAAGTCGCTCCTAAAATACAAGTATTGTTTTCCGTGTTTGCCACCATATACTTATGCGCATTGATGCTGAATTGTGGCATTGCCAGATCTTCAGGCCAAGAGATTTCTACAAGTTGACCTTTTACACTAGATAAGGGAAGTTTTTGTAATTCGGGGAGAACATGAGCATTAGCTCCTGGAGTTACGATAATGTGATCGTAAAATTCTTTGATATCTTCGATATTTTCTATAAGTTCATCATAAAACTGCGTACCAAGATTGGCACAAGCATCCCAAAGACCATTGATATAGGCATTATTATTGATAGTTACGCCGTTCTTTATGAATAAGGCTCCAAGATTAGCAACTATACCCGGAACTGTCATCTCACAACGTGCTTTTTCCCACCACTCTAATTCATTAGGGAATTCCTCAACGCGTTTCATAAAAATTTCCGCCTGCTCGTCATCTACAGCTGGGCGTATGATTCCTCGGGAAAGAACAATAGGAATATTTAATGCTTTACTGGCTTCTGTGATTAAGCCGTGGGTAGAGGTAATTCCTAAATCTGCGAGCGGGGGTTTGCTTGCTTTCTTTCCGGTAAAACCGTGAAGGAGACCTGAAGATAATCCTGATGCGCCATGACCTAAAGGAACGGGATCAAAAAGATCTATCGTTGCTGTTCCCTGAGAGTGTAGTAGCAAATGCCAAGTTACAGAAAGACCAGCATATCCTGCTCCTAAAACTGCTATACGCATACGTTTACCTTGAAATCTAGGATCTTAATTAAGAATTTATCTCTATTATCTACTTCTGAGGATAAGCAAATAATGCATTAAATAACAGAGGGGAATGTAGAAGGAAAGAAAGGAAATTTAAAGAAAAAATGAGAGAGGCCCGAAGGCCTCTCCCAAAGGGTGATTGGGATCGTTATAAACGGATTTTTTCCGTTGAAAAGAGGAAAATCGCTAATAACGCCAACAAAGCAATTATTGTAATTTCTGTAACCTCTTTTTTTGCAAAAAAAGTTTTAGCGTTCTTACCTTTCTTGCCAGCATCTACATAGAAGGGAATACCTAAAGCTAAGAGAATGATAGCCATAAATAAGTAATTTAAACCTCCAGCATAGATCAACCAGATAGAATAAATAACACCAAAAATTCCTGTATATTTCGCAGTTGATGATTTAATTGGTCCTTTATTTGGATAATTTTTGTCTTTGCTAAATTTAAAAAGGAAAGCAGCACTTGCCAAATAGGCAGGTAAAACCATCACTCCTGTAATGCTCAACATCGTATTCCATGCATTTGTTGAAAAATATACGAGAAGCATAGCGATTTGCATAAGAGCACTCGTTATATATAACGAGACTTTAGGAGAGTGTACAGCATTTTCTATTGTGAAGATCTCTGGGAACGTACCATTTTTCGCTGCAGAATAAGGGATCTCTGCAACGATCATTGTCCAGGATAACCAACTGGAGAGTATGGCTACAAGAAGACCCACGTTCATTAAGACTTCACCCCATTTCCCTACGAGAATATCTAATACTCCAGCAGTTGAAGGATTGGCAATACCAGCAAGTTGATGTTGGAATAGGGAACCAAAAGGTAAGATAGATAAAAGTATGTAAACAGTTAAACATCCTATAAAACCTAGTATGGTAGCTTTTCCAACAGCACTAGAGCTTTTCGCACGTGCTGACATAACAACAGCTCCTTCGATTCCAATGAAGGCCCATAGAGTAACTAACATTGTACTTTTTAACTGGCTAGTTACCGACCCTAATAACGGTTGTGCTTTTGTGGCTGTATGTCCCCAAAAATCCGTTTTAAAAATGGCAAGTTTGAATACGAATGCTGTGATAACAATAAATACAATAAGAGGAACGAGTTTACATACTGTTCCGATAATATTGATAAAAGATGCCTGACGGATTCCTTTAAGGACTATGAAATTGAAAACCCATATAAGAATAGAGCCTCCAATAATCGCAGGGATAGTATTTCCTCCTTTAAAATAAGGAGGGAAGAAATAGTTTAACGCATCCATGGTCATTACGGCATAACCGACATTACCAAAGATTTGGCATAACCAATATCCCCAACCGATAGTAAATCCTATGTAAGGCCCAAATCCTTCTCGGCTGTACATATAGATCCCTGTTGTTAAGTCAGGGCGTACTAATGAGAGAATTTTAAAAGTATTGGCAATAAAAAACATGCCTACGCCTGTCAGGATCCATGCTAAGATAATAGCTCCTGCTCCTGCGGATGCTGCCATATTTTGGGGAAGGCTAAAAATTCCTCCCCCAATCATAGAGCTAATTACCATACCCGCTAGAGCTATGGCTCCAAGATTTTTCCTGGTTTTACCCCCATTAGAAATCATGAATTCTCCTTACCTAATTGTTGCCGGATCGGCATTTTCAAAGTTGAGAAACCCTAATGCAGTTAATGAGAAACCGTATTTCTGCTTAATATTGATATAGTTATGGAAGTATTGAAATTCACTATGTTTGACAACAGAGCGAAGGTCTAATTCATGTTGTAAGGATTTCTTTAACCACATTTTTGCATGGGATTCTGCGATCTCATCGTTAATCCACGTAGGGAAAAACTCTACATATTCTGCAGCCCATCCACCGATAAGTTCGCCGTTTTTATCTTGTCCCCAGCAAATACCTATTCCTGTAGCGATCGCTTGAGTTCCTGCTACTGTAGAAGCTCCGCGTCCAGCCATAATTACTTCTAAGACGGCACCATGTTTGAAGAATTTTGCACATTGGTCCACAGGGAAGATATTTCCAAAAAGTTCTTTGGGAAGAACTGATGTGTAGGGAACAACATTGAAGTTGTCGATTTTTGCTTGGAGTAAGGCAGAATCGTAGCAGAAAGTTTCGAAAGGTTGAGGAGGCATTCCATCATCGGATTCTCCTACTCCTCCCGTATGGAAGGCTAATGTTGGGTAACGTGTCCCGTAAGGCATGTATAAACTCCTGAAGATATGAAGTGATAGGATTTTATGTAGAGAAGTTAGCTCGGACGCCATAAACTTTAGCTGAACGTTTATCAGGTCTTCGTGCTGGATGAATATAGATTTGTAGATCTGGAGTTAAGGATATATGAGGTCCAAATCCAATAGTCGCAAATGTTTCTATTACAGTTTCGTATTTGCGAATTTTTTTCTCTGTAACAACTTTAGGATTGACTTTACTCATTGAGCAAGCAGCCCCTAAAAGGTCTTGAGGATTACGGTTAATTGGATTTGCCGATGCTAATCCAAGAACATAAGAACGATTTAGATTTACTGCCGTTCCTGTAGCTCCGTTCCATCTTCCAAATATGTAAAGTTTTTCTCCTAGGTGCTGACCGAAGTTCAACGACCATCCTGTTGTTTGTGTAGGCTGCTGTGGAACCTTCCTTGTAGAATAGATTAATGCGGAATATTGGCCACTACCCAGTGTACTTTGTGGAGCCCAGGAAAAGTAACCATAGAAATTGTATCGATTCCTTGTCAGGTTATAGACATCAAAAGAGGTACCTAAAATGTTATAGGCATCTTGAAAACCAGCTTGAATATTTATAGAAGGCGTAGGTGTAAATTGTACATAAGCACCAACGCTACCTAAGGAGTAGGTTGCACTAGCATTTTGTGATAGTGCATAACTTAAGAACCCAGATTGCTGATCATTGTCGTATAAAGTTCCGTCAATAGAATATAAGCTATATTGGCCTAGAGAAATAGTAAGCATATCTCCAGGGAATGTCTGAGAAAATGTAAGTTGGGATAATGTATTCGCTCGAGAACTATAGTCGTTGATTCCACCGGCGATGCCTATAGCGTTATTGGCGTTTTGTGCATTGTTTCTCCAATAACGTATTAACGTATAGGAAAAATCAATACTTCCTACACCTGCTGTAGGGCTATTATATAGCTGCCAAGAGACGCTAGGACTCATGTAAAATTGCCAAGTAGGCTGCTTTTCATCGATTGCTGTTAGGGCACCTTTTTTAGGATAAAACCATTGAGGGAGAATAGTAAAATCCACAGATATTTGAGAGTTGGTCTCTTTTTCTATCGAGTACAACAATTTTGAGATAGACAGCCCCTCATCGCAAGGGTGATCTTCTAAGACATTACGTACTGGGGTAAGTATGTGACGACGAGGTTCTTGGCTTAAGGTTTCAGATGATTCTGATGTTGAAGGTAAGGAGGTATCAGAATCTTCAGCATTACTCTTTTTCAATCTTTCGGAGTATTTATGATGATGATGCTCAGGATGATTTGGGTCGATCCCGTAAGCAGGCATCGTCAACATACCGTAAGTACATAGAGCGGTTAATAGAGAAAAACGAAAAGACGCCATGAACTACCAAAAGAAAAGATATGCTGCTCTTTGTTGTGACTCTAAAAAAAAAAAGTTTTTTTATGCCATCATTTTTGGTGGAAGTGGAGAATTTATTATCTCAATATTACTCTGTCATTTGGTGTCTTAGGAGTAAGGCAGCGGCTTCATTGCTGAGGAGTTTTTGAGAGTATGTATATTGAATCTTAGAGATTTCAGGAATATACACTGGGGGTAGGAACTTTTGAGCTGTATAGGTAATACCCAGATAAGAAATTTTTTTTAATTTACATAACTCACCAATACGCAAAACATTTTCCCTATGATTATCAATATAAATGATTTTTTCGGGATGGGCATCAATGGCATCTAAAAATAGCTGTAGTCCCGGTCCTTTATGGAGTTCTTCTGCGAATAGTACTCCTGAAGAAAAGAGAATTCCTTTTGGTAGTTGGGTAGATAGAGTAGGAGCTGTATTATCTAATACTAGGTTTAAGCTTTTTAATTGTTGTAAAGTGATATTCTTTGAAGAGAGCTTACGTTCTGTATAAGCAAAGAGTGTTTTCTTTTTTTCTTGGATCTTTGTGATGAGGATCTGTATAGCATTCTCTATAGTTTTTACAGATCCTTTTTCCTGAAAACTTTCCCAATAGGGATAAGTAGTTTCCCAAGCTTCATGTTCAGAAAGTCCCAATTGTTGAAATCCTTCTATTGTTTTTTGTAGCCATAACGATTGTGTTAATGCTTGAGCACCTTCCAATAAAGTATCATCGAGATCAAATATTAACCAAAAGTCGCTGCTATCATAAAGGATATCACCTGCAATTTCGTGGATAGATTTCACCTCAACATAACGTGTAGTTTCGCTACTATGAATAACTAGAGGGAAGAGGAAAAAAAGAAATAGCCAGTATTTTTGCATATGCTTTCGAATAAAAAATTTTGGAAAGCATAAAGCAAAATAAGGATTTTTTACATGGCATTAACGATATTTTCTACGCTTATACGAAATCTCTTGCTATCTTCTTCGGAGAGTTTTTTAGGAAACCATAGAGAAAATTGTAATAAAGCTTGCTCTGCAAACATCTCGTATCCATAGAGGATTTGACATCCTTGATTTTTAGCTTTCTTAGTATAGGCAGTTTCTTTAGGTAATGTATTGATATCGATAATTACAGGAGGGAAGACCTCAGGGATTTCTACATTAGGAGGGAGGCATAAAATTAGAATATCTACATTATGATTTTCTGATAGAGAGCTTAAAGGAAATGCATTCCCATTACATAGCTCAGCGAGTTTTTTAGCATTTGCTTCTGTTCGGTTGAAAATGCTAATATGAGCTCCCGAATCAGCAAATGTTGTTGCTATAGCCATTGCTGCTCCTCCAGAGCCTACAATAGCTACATGTGTATTTTGTAAGGCAATATTTTTGCGTTTCAAAAGGTTCAATAGTCCTGAACCGTCTGTATTATATCCCGTAATCTTATTATTGTTGAAAACTAAGGTATTGCAAGATTGGCAATGTTTTACAGAAGTATCAAGAATATCGATATAATCAAGAACATCGGTTTTCAAGGGCATAGTTACACTAAGTCCTCGAAAAGGAAGATCACGAGCTAAGGAGAAAAATTCTTTAAGTTCGTGAGAGGATAACAGAATTTTTATATAACTTACCTGAAGCTGTAATTCTGAAAATAGTTTGTTATGGGAAAGATGGCTAATACTACGATCTACAGGATTCCCAATAAGACCATAAATACTTGCTTCAGAAGAGAGATTAGAATAGTTGTATGCTAATAGATCTTCTATAGAGAGTTGTCCAGGAGCTACTTTAGGGGCGTTTATCCCTGAAGCATAATTAATAGCATTTTTTATTAATGGTGACAGGATACGAGAAGCGATGCCTTCATTGCCCATACAAAGTAATGTAGTATTTTCTGGAAGGGATTTCTTTATCTGTATACAGCGAAGGGTGTCTATAGATTTTGTTGATGTGATAGCAATTTTATAATGATGTGCTTGTTGTTTGAGCATCTTATTATAAATATCTGGGACATGTTCCGAAGTTTCACTATGATATGAAAGAATAATTTTTATATCAGGATACTGGTTTTGGATCCTTTTTAAAGCTGTTTTAGGAAAATCTTTATCGATATCAAGGTAGTCAGGCTGTAGTTTTGCTAATTCCATGGTACGCTCTACCCATACTGTTTCAGAAAAGCTAGTATGTTTTCTCAACGTAAGAATGGGTTTCTTTGCTAAAGAGACCAAATGTTTCAGCTGATTAGGTGATAGGGATAAAAGATAGTCGATACGTAATTCTATGCTATCCACTAGAGGTAGTGAATATAGAAGCTGTTGTTTTGCTTCAGAAAAAGAAGGACCGCTAATTGTTGCACATAGCATGGCATTCACTTTTTAGAACTTCATAAAGGATATCCATTTTTGGTGTTGCACAGTAGGCACCGTTATATGGAGCAACTCGTCCTAAATGTTCTATCATAACCATTCTGACAGCTTTCTTAGATAGATTTTTTTTGTCATAGCCGAGAGTGTGAATGATATTTTCAGGGTTATAAAATCCATTGTGAAGATGTTGAGGAATAAGATTTCGTAGTTCTTCAAGAGTTGTAGGTAGATAAAAATGCTTAGATAGATTGTATAGCTGCTCAATGAGATAAGGATTTTTCATGATCCCTGACTCTAAAGAAATTTTCATTTCTAACATCATTCCTACGCTAACTGCTAATCCATGAGGGATATATCCTTTAGATAATGTTTCTATAGCATGAGCAATCGTATGACCGAAATTAAGTATTTTTCTTAAATTTTTATCTTTAGGATCTTTAGCAACGATGGCCGCCTTGATCAGGCAGTTTCTTTTAATAAATTCGTTAAGAATTTCCCGAGAGGAAAAGAGCATGTCACTATAGTTATGAAGAAACTCCCAGATATAAGCATCAGCAATACACCCATGTTTTATAGCTTCAGAAATCCCATGAAACCATTCTTTTTTTGGTAATGTTGCTAAGAATTCGGGACATATCCATACATCTTTTGGAGAATAAAAAGTTCCTAGGCGGTTTTTTAATCCACGTAGGTTAATGCCATTTTTTCCTCCAATACAAGCATCAATCATCGCTGTCATCGTGGTGGGAATTAAAAATAGTTGAATTCCTCGGCAGTATGTAGAAGCCAAGAATCCCGCCATATCTAAAACTATACCTCCACCAATACCAATAATTGTAGACCCTAAAGAAACATCTTGATCAACGAGCTGATTTTGTAGAGAAATAAAGATTTCCCATGTTTTATTTTTTTCTCCAGGAGGAAATGTGAGTAAGATTACTTTGTAGCCGAGAGAGTCTATGAAATCTAAAATAGGAGGAAGAATTTCTTCTGCTACATAAAGATCACTAATAATTACAATTGGGTAATCTATGGATATTAAAGAAAATAACTTCTTGTTGAAGAAATTTTCCACAAGCTTAACGTTGTGTGGATCGGAGATGAAATTCTCTACCATAGCCTGGTGCACCGTTGTTGTAATAACAAATCAGCAAGAACAAGATTCACCATAGCTTCTACAACACTCACTGCTCTTATAGCCACACAAGGATCATTACGACCTTCTTTGTGTGTAGCATACATAGTAGGTTCTCCAGTTTTTGTTACTGTGAGACAAGGTTTCCTAATAGAGGATGTTGGTTTAAATGCTACACGTCCATTGAGAGGCATCCCTATAGTAATTCCTCCTAAAGAGCCTCCACAGTTATTTGACCCCATGGAAATTTTCCCATCTATAACAGTAAATGGATCAATATAGTTTGACCCATACCTATCCGCAGAAGCGAATCCTAATCCGATTTCAAATCCTTTAGCAGCGGGAATACTCATAAGTGCTGAGGCTAAAACTGCTTGCACTTTGTTGAATACCGGCTCGCCAAGGCTTTCATGAATGGGAGAAGTAATAAAAGATACCACACCTCCTAAAGAGTCTTGTTCGGTTTGTAGGTCAGTTAATATTTGGAGAATGGAGTTGTTATTGAGGGGAGAAAGGAAAGGAGAGTTGTAGATACTTTGCGAAAATTCTTTAGAAAATTCCGGATATTCTTCAGTTGATTCTTTTCCTACACTAGATAGAAAGGCCAAACAATAAATATCATAATGGGCAAGCAATTTTGCTGCAATGACACCTGCTGCTACACGGCACGCTGTTTCTCTAGCAGATGATCTTCCTCCACCTAAGGGATCCACAATACCATATTTTTTCTCATAAGCAAACTGCCCATGACCAGGACGGTAACGATCATCTTGCTTGTGATACGGATCACTTTTTATATCAGTGTTGAGAATTTGAAGTGCGATGGGTGTTCCCGTTGTCTTTCCTTGATATACTCCGGAAAGGATATGAACAATATCTGCTTCTTTACGTGGGGATGTCCCGGGTCTTCCTGGAGATCTACGTGACATTGCGGGAATAAAATCTTCGGGATCAAGAAGTAGACCCGCGGGGCAACCGTCGATAACAACCCCGATAGAGGGTCCGTGAGATTCTCCCCACGTGGTTAGAGAAAATAAAGAACCGAATCGATTTCTCATTGATTTAGTAAAGTATTAAGAGATTTACACGCGGATAACAATGAATGTTCATCCAAGAGATCTACATGATCTAGAGGAAAACTATAATTCGCTACACGCTGCATATGATCTATACGTTGTTGCAAAATTTCTTCTACATTTGGCGCCCGTTTTAATCTTTCGGGAAGACCACGTTTCAAGAGCCGCTTATAAATTTCAGTAATAGGAAGAGATAGATAGACCAACGTCCCTCTATCTTTAATTATGTCATAGGCTTTTTGATGCATAATTGTACCTCCACCTAAAGCTACAATATCGTTATCTAGGGGTAAAGAATGTAGAGCTTCTATTTCCAAGGATGTAAATTTCTCTTCTCCAACAGCTTGAAATATCTCGCATGCTGAGGAATATAGCTTGTTGCCATAGTTACTTACAATTAAATCATCAACATCAAAGAAAGAAGTTGATAGATAGTTAGCAAGGGCACGACCCAATAAGGTTTTGCCCACTGTCGGCAATCCGCATAGAAATAGGTTCATGATATTCCTGAATATTTGTGTGTAAGGAGTTTAGAACCTGTACGAAATTTGGAAAAGTTTTTTTTACGCACTCAATATCAGTGATAGTACTGTCTCCAGAGGCATACATGGCCGCTATAGATAAAGCCATAGCTATCCTGTGATCATCATGGGAACGCATAGAAGCTCCATATAAAGGACTAGGATTAATGAGCAGACCATCGTGACAAGGTTGAATACAGGCTCCCATTTTTTGTAATTCTTCAGTAATTGCAATAATGCGATTGCTTTCTTTATCTTTGGCTCCTCGAGCGTTGTATAGATGTGAAGGAGAAGTAGCGAAGCAACAGAGAACAGCAAGAATAGGGAGAGCGTCAATAAAGGGATCCATATCTATATTCCCACCAGAGAATGTTGAAGGAAAAACAATAACTGTATTGTTTTCGAAAACAATATTCGCTCCAAGTTGTTGAAGCAAAAAGAATAGTTCCTTATCTCCTTGGACATCATCGATATTAAGATTTTTTAAGTATGTAGGGTGTGGGGATTTAGAAAGTAGTGCAGCAGCAGCGAGAAATGCTGCACTACTAAAATCACCCCCAATAGTGTGGGAAAAAGCTTCAGGTTGAGCTTTTCCTAAGAATGAATAGGTGTTCTCTGATTGTGAATAGGGAATAGCTAATTGTTCTAACCACCATAAGGTCAATTTAAACCAGGGTTGTTCTTTAGGATTGATTATAGTAAAGGAGAAGGGACCTTCTGCTAAAGAGCATGCCATTGCGAGTGCTGAGGCATATTGCGAATCCTCTCCTATAACTTCAGTATATCCCGATGAAATGGGTCCTAAAACAGAAAAGGGTAGACTATAAGGTTCTGCTTCATAAAAAAAAGTGGCTCCGAAATTTTCTAAAGCTCGAATTAAAGGGGCTATTGGACGTCGTTGTAGTTGTGAAGATCCCGTAATTGTTATTTTTTCAGGAAAAATCGCAGCGAATGCTGTGAAGAAACGAAAAACAATTCCCGAACTCCCAGCATCAATAATTGTATTTTTCGGCAAACTAAGGCAGGGTGTTCCTATAATTTCAAGAGATGTGGATCTTTTATGAATCTTTGCTCCAAGCTGTTCACAAGCTCGAATCATTACTTCTGAATCAGGAGATTCCAAAACATTATCTATTACTGAAGTGCCATGAGATACGGAAGCCCAAAAAATTGCTCGTAAAGTATGAGACTTCGATGGAGGAATGCAAACATTCCCAGAGATAGAGGAGGGGGAGATCTTATAAGCAAGCATTTTGGCTAACTTACTTTAGTTTTCCAAAAAGCTTGCCTGAATCGTCATTTATCGTCTAAGAAAATGTAATATTTACCCAGGACTAAACTGTGCAGGTCTTTTCTGTGAGTTGTTCTAAATAACTTAGCAGCTGTAAGCATAAGGTACTTTCAAATTCACAAGCATAGGAGAGAAGTTCTTTTGCATGAGGTATTGTTGCTAATTCTGATTCCATCTCCGCCAGGTGTTCTTGTTCCTCTAAGATTATTGATTTTATTGTGATCTTACTTCCCGCATCTTTTAAAATATTATGATAGATAGGGTAGAGTTCAGAGGCGCGCATCTCTATAGCAGATGTTACAAGTACATAGGCAGTAGTCTTTAGTGCTTGTCCAGAAAGATGGTACTGATTTTTGAGTACCTTACACGTGCGTAAATCTAGAAGATGTAGGTAATATTTTATTCCATAAGTACCGAGCATTTGCCCCAAAGAGTAATCAAGAAAGGGTTCATTAGAGATTCTTGATATTTGTGTTTTCAGATAAAAAGCGTGACGAAATTCTTCAGCAGCATGTTTTAATACTTCCCTTTTCACTTGTGTAGGGTGCTCACTTGCAGAGATTTTTTTCGCTCCACAGTTCTCTAGAAACGATAGTGTGTTGATCCATTTACTGTGTAAATCATCAGAGGCAACTATGTTCTTAAGGACAGATTGCCAACGTGTTGCACAGGATGCAAATGTTTTTATTGTACTCGTAAGCATAGGGCCTCCTGGAGATAATGATAAATTCTATGAAGGTCTTCCTCATGGATGCAGTAGGGAGGAAGCACGTAAATGGTATTTCCTAAAGGACGTAAAATTATATGATTTTCTATAAAGAAGTTATAGAGTGTATCACGTAGATTAGAGAAATATCCTAATGAAGATGTCGGGTAATCTATAGCAAGCACTGTCCCTAAAACATCACAGCGTTGCCAATGTGCTCCATAATGTGATTGGAAATACTTATGACAATTCTCAATCATTTCACGTTGTTGTCTACATTGAGAAGATAACGTGAGATCTAGAGAAGCTAGAGCTGCTACACATCCTAGAGGATTTCCTGTGTAGGTGTGACCATGAAGAAGCGCTTGTTTACGATCTTTAGAAACGAAGGCTTGATAAATTTCTTCTCGAACTACAGTTACTGCAAGAGGTAAAAATCCTCCTGTTAAGCCTTTAGAGAGACATAGGATGTCAGGAGCTGTTTGCATATATTCCGAAGCAAACAAAGGTCCCGTGCGTCCAAATCCTGTAAGAATTTCATCAGCTATACATAACACATTATAGTGTTTAGCGATCTCTAAAATGGCATTTAATCCTTCAGGATTATGCATACGCATACCAGCAACACCTTGTAAAACGGGCTCATAAATAAACCCTGCAATTTCACCAGTAGAGAATAGAGCTTTTGCTTGTTGTATGGAAATATCCTCTTTTCCATAGTAAGGTGGATCTATAGTGTCTGTAGGAAAGAATAAGGCTTGGAAAGGTTTGTTTATATCTGCAGGTCCTACTACGGACATGGCTCCGAAAGTATCTCCGTGATAGCCATGTTTCAAAGAAACAAAACGTGTTTTCTTTATTCCCTGATTATAGAAGTATTGTAGAGCAATTTTCATAGCTACTTCTATGGAACAGGAACCATTATCAGAGAAGAAACAACGTTCTAAACCTTTAGGAAGTATTTCAGTAAGTCTTTGAGAAAGTTCTTCAGCAGGAGAATGTGTGATATTAGAAAAAATTACATGCTCTAATTGATGTGCTTGTTCAGAGATTCTCTTAGCAATGTAGGGATGTGTATGCCCGTGAAGATTACACCACCAAGAAGATATGGCATCGAGATAAGCGGTTCCAGATTCTGTATAAAGATAAGCACCTTCTCCGCGAGTAATATGAATAGGATCATGATCTAATCCAGGCTGAGCAAAAGGATGCCATATTTTAGAATGTGTTTTTTGTTTAGGTAAGTTTTTTATATCTGTAGGCATAACTTTCCTTCTTTAGATTTCCAAGCTTCCTTCCACAGATTTGCGTAGTTTTGCACTGTTTCTTTGGAAATGGTATTTTCGTAATTTAAGCGTCCTAACAAAGGAAGTCTTGTTGTATTAAGTAACCAATCTTCTTCTTCCTTAGGATATTGATTAAGAATCATTCCTAGGATATTTAGATTTCTTGCTTGCATTGCCTCCACTGTCAAACATGTATGATTGATGCTACCTAAGTAAGCCTTGCTAACAAGTATCCAGCAGCATGGCCACTTAGCAAAGAAATCTCCCTGTAGGAAATTTGGTGTGCAGGGTGAGAGAAACCCTCCAGAAGTTTCAATGATCAAAGTAGCTTGTGTTTTTGGTAGGGAGATGCAGTCTTCGTAAATAGGAATGTTATCAATTCTTGCTGCTTGATGTGCTGCTAGAGGATAGGTAAATCGATAAGCTTCTTTATGGCATAAAGCTCCTGAAAGTTCATGAACTATAGAGCTGTCAGAGCGCTCTAAGGATCCTAATTGTATAGGTTTCCAATACTCTGCGTGAAGTAAAGTAGTTAAGATCGCACTAACGAAGGTCTTACCTACTTCTGTATCAATTCCTGCTACGATGATATGCATAAGTTGTCTTGGATATCGTATAATTTATTCAAAAGTTCTGTGATTTCATTTTTTGTATTAAATGCATGAAGACAGATACGTAATAATTCTTCTTTCTGTTTTACTGTGGGGCTCACAATGGGGCGTACGTCAAATCCAGAATTTTGTAGTTCACTAGCTGCAGCACGTACCTGTTTGCTTCCTGGTATGTGTAAGGGCTGGATCGGAGTATTGATGTTATCTTGAAGTATAGGCAGCTGCATATGTTGCGCATTCTCTCGGAAATAGGCGATTAGCTTTTGGAGATTTTCTCTAAGATCCACAGCTGTTTCATTGTATTGATAAGCGAGGTTTATCATTGTAAATGCATGAGGAGGTAGAGCAGTTGTATAGATAAAAGGACGCGAGAAGTTAATCAGATAGTCTTTAAGGACAGAGCTTCCCATAACAGCTGCACCATGAATTCCCAGAGCTTTTCCAAAAGTATACACAGTTGCTGTAACATCATTTTGCAATCCTAAAGCAGCTACAAGTCCCTCACCTTTATTTCCAAAGACACCTATAGAGTGTGCTTCATCAACAATAAGATGAGCAGAATACTTTTTACATAATTCACAAATAGTTTTTAGGGGGGCTACAGAACCATGTAGAGAATACACAGACTCTACACAGACAAAGGTCTGCCCACAATGTGGTTGTAATAAACGTTTTTCTAAATGATCAACATCATTGTGACGAAAGGGAATTCCTTGAGCTCTGGAAAGACGGATTCCATCATGAATAGAAGCATGGATGTGTATATCGTGAATCACACGATCGTCTTGAGAGGCTAACGCTGAGACTAATCCCAAATTTGCTGTATAGCCAGAATTGAATATCAATGCACCTTCCCTGTCGTGATAGGCAGCAATATATTGTTCCACACGATCTGCTAAAAGAGATTGTCCTGTGAGAAGACGCGATCCTGTAGAACCTAAGGAGTGGGCATGATCTAATGTATCAGAGAATGCTTGTTTCAATTCTAATGATCTAGCAAAACCCAGATAGTCATTAGATGTGAAATCTATAGTTGCCGAAGTCGTTTTTAGAGTTCGATACGTATTTCTATATTTTTGTTTCTCTAATCTTTCTGTTAGCAGTTCGCAGATTGGCATGGTTGCCCTCTTTTCATTGAGAATGCTGGGCGATGACGCATTCCAAGTAAATTCAGCATTGCGGTATCTTCATTCATATCATTGTTATCCACAGTGAGGAGCTTCTCTCCATAGAAAATAGAATTCGCACCAGCAATAAAACATAATGTTTGCTGTTCTACAGATAGAAAAGCACGTCCTGCAGCAAGGCGTACCATAGAATGAGGAAACACAATACGTGCTGTAGCTATCGTACGTAGTATTTCCCAAAAGGATATAGATTCCTGATCTTGTAAGGGAGTTCCTTCTATAGGCCAGAGGACGTTCACAGGTACAGATTCTGGCATGCGTTCTCTACAGGCTAAGGTATGAAGTAGTCCGATGCGATCGTCAGCAGTTTCCCCCATACCAACAATCCCTCCGCAACATGTGCTAATCCCAGACTTTTCAACCACATCTAAAGTTCTCAAGCGATCTTCGTATTTTCTTGTGGTGATGATAGTTTTATAAAATCCTTCGGAAGAGTCTAAATTATGATTATAGGCGTAGAGACCTGCTTCATAAAGTTTTTCTGCTTGGCTAGCGGTTAACATTCCTAAAGCACAACAAACTTCAGCGCCCATGTTTGTAATTCCTTTGATCATCTCTAAAGTACGATCAAATTGATGATTATCCTTTACCTCTCTCCAGGCGGCTCCTAAGCATACACGTGTAGCTCCAGAGTCTACAGCGTGTTTTGCTCTATCCATAACCTCGGTGATTTTCATCATTGGTTCTGGCTTGACATTAGTTTGATAACGAGAAGATTGTGCACAGTAGGCGCAATCTTCAGTACAGCCCCCCGTTTTTATCGAGACAAGATAACAAGTTTGTAATTCTGAATGGGGAAAGTTACTTCTTAGTATAGCGTTCGCCCTATGAATCAATTCAAAAACAGGTGTGTCGTATACTTCTTTAATAGCTTCTAATGACCATTGTTCAGGACATTCATTCATAAATAGTATTTTCCTAGAAAGAGATTGAAAATGTAGACAAAGGAGACAATTCTTAACACAGAATCTGAAGAAAGTCAATATTAACGGGTTTTTGAAGACTACGTTAAAATATTTAAAATAAGGAAGATATATTATTTTTTCGTTTAAAATCTAAACTAACTTATTAATAAACGAGTTCGATAGGATTGTGTTGAAAACTTCCCTATTACTTCATTAAATTTCGGAAAATTAACTAATTTAAATCAGAAAATCTTGGTTAGTTCAAAGAGGAGGTAAATCCTCCATCTAGAAGTAAATTGACTCCTGTAATGAAGGAGGAGGATGGTGTAAGAAGAAATTCTATGGTTTTTGCCAACTCTTCTGGTTCGCAGTGACGATGTAGAGGTATAGATTCGATTTCTCTTTCATACTCTTCTGTATAATTTGAGTGGTTTATCCTGGCTTTTTCTTGGATTCTTTTCTCATGAAATGGGGAGTGTACAATTCCTGGAGAGACAACATTTACACGAATTCCTTGTGGACCTAATTCATGAGCAAGGACTTTGGTGTATGTTGTCCACATATTTCGAATCAAACAGGAGAGTCCGTAGGTGGGTAGGTATTGAACTGATGTAATTCCTCCTATAATAACAATAGCACTTTGCTCACTCATATAGGGAAGAGTTGCTTGAATTAGGGCTGTCTGTGCTATGAATGTTGTTTGTAGTGTAGATTCCCAAAATTCCGAAGACTGTAAAACGCTACCCCAAGTAGGACGGGGTGTTGAAATAACCAACCCTTGAATAGGACGATCGAACTCTTTAAGTGTTTTCTTATAATCTGAGATATATTTTGAATTGGAGTAGTCTATGGCTAAAGTTGAGGAGTTAGGATATTTCTCGTGTAATACTTGGAGTTTGCTATCTTGTCTTCCAATAAGCAGTAAATAGTAACCTCGATTGTGAAGATAATGCGCGATATCTGATCCTAATTGTCCCGAGGCTCCAGTAAGTATAATGCAAGGATTATCTTCCTCTGCTGTTACTAATGCACAGGTGGAGGAAAATAAAAAGAAAGCAGTTACCAGATAACGGATTAGTCGGACGGATTTATACATATAAGTTTTAACACATTGTGCGTACGCTGAGAAGCTTGAGTTAGAGGGCGTTTGGGAATGGTGTCTAAGAATGCCTGTACATAGTTTTGTGTTTCTGTATATCCCATAGTTGGAATTACATAATCAGGATTTTCTAAATATCTTTCAAGGAACAAAGAAGTCCAGATTCCACAGGATGAACCGTCTTTTTGTACCGCAGTTCTTACAATCTTTTTTATAGTAAACGGTGTAGAGGTTTTAGTATTATCTGGATAATGTTTCCCTAATCGTGTTGCTATCGAATTTAATACTGGATCAAGTGTAGCACTCGGTATGAAATGTGCGAGACTATCAAAATAAAGAATCTCTCTTGTATCTAAATTTATAATTACTGATGTCCAATGGGATATCCCTGCGTATCCGTTTTGTGCTGTTGACAGCATTCGATTTATCATTTCGTCTTCAGTTTCGGCCATAGGATGGTGCCACATAGGATAGGCAAGTATACGAAAATTCTGACAGTTTTTCCCCTCTAAATGTGGATAACTAGTCAATTCAGTATGATGGCATTGATTTAGATCGGGTTGATCTAAAAATTGTCGAGTATCTCGATTAAAAAGGTGGAGATCAGAGAAAATATTACGTTCCAAAGAGAAATAAGTAGATATTGTTACCAGAGAGGGGACAAATAGATTTGGATATTTTTCAGATAATCGCAGGAAGTGGGTTAGAATTTGCCCTCCATCCCAGGACGCAAATCTGATTTCTGGTTCCACATTGAATGATGTTGGATCATATTCATAAGGGGGGTGTAAAGAATATGAGTATTTTGGGTGGTCAGAGTGGGTTTCATCGAAATTAAGATCTGAGAGGTTATCTATAGACACAAAACATAGAATTAATCCTAGTGTAATAATAATCAGTATGGCCGCCAATATGACTCTGGCTAGTTTACTTAGAAATGAGGCGTTATCAAAGGATCCAGGGCCAGTGATAGGATTTTTTTTATCCCCAGATTTGATTCCTTTTTCTTTAGGAAGAAGTGGGGAGGGATTATATAAAGTATAAATCGAACCCGGTTGTGTATTTGGTGGGGACAGAAGAAAATTGGCCATAAAAACTGTTTTTTTTATTTTTTCGAAAAAATTATAACTCTTCTAACAAAAAAAATCATTTAGTTTTAATAATATGCCCATATTTTATACTAAAGTCTCAGATTGTGTTTTTATGTTGTCTTTATAATTGATGTAGAATTTTCTTATTCCGATATAAAAAACTGGTATGGTGACTATATTAAAGAAAATTTTGTAAAGATAAGAATAAGTCATGATTTGTAAGGTTTTCGTAAAGGAGAGGTGCATCCCCAGGTAAACAACCCCAAAATCAACAATGAGGGTATCAACTATTTGAGAGAGCATAGAGGATGCGTTACTACGTATCCATGCAGGGGATTTAGGGAAGCGTTGTTTAAAGAAGTTAAAAGAGGTGATGTCTAGCTGTTGAGACGTAGCAAAAGCAACGAACGAGGCTATAAATGCTGTTGGGCTAATATCAAATAAGATATGCCAAGCATTTGAGACTTCTAGAGAAGATGCTGGAAGTAGAGAGATAATCTGGAGAAAAACTAAAGAGAGAATATTACCGGCAAATGCGGAAAAGACCATACGACGGGTTTTTTCAGGACCAAAGATCTCATTTACAATGTTAGAAATGACGAAAGTTGCGGGATAGAAAAGCAGGCCTCCAGGAATAGTAAAGTAAGGTGTGATAATGAGTCTAGAAGCTGCGACAAGATTCGATAGGATCAGAATCAATGAAAAAGTAAGTGATAGGTTGAAAAACATCCTATTTTTACGGAAGGACATGTTCATTTAAAAAGTAAGTGATATCTTGATAATATATGTCATGAGGACCAAAAACAATAAAATCAAGTTGCCCTTGCTCTAGAAAAAGGTTCATTTTTTCTGAAATATCATTTAATTCACTGAAGTCACGAATGATAAAGAATGTTGTTTGTAGGGAATTTGGATCATAAGGACGTTGTATAATGTGCTCGATTTTAAATGGAGAGACAAATACGTTATTGTTAAAAGTATAGGATAATTGTTCAGTAGAGCTCAATATAGCGGCTCCATAAGCTTTTCTTTTTCCCTGCTCTTCAATAAGCCCATTTTCTGTTGTGAACCAAAAACATCGCGAGATGGCAAGGATGTTGCTGTTGAGGATTCGTGGTTGATCTTCGATAGGATAGATATCTTTTGCTCTTCGTATAGCTTTTATAAATAGTTGTCCCATAGTTGAGAAGAACTTTATAAATTCGGGATGTAGTAACCAAGGAACATGGCAGAATAAATCGTGAATAAGATCAGGAAGAATTGAAAAGCCATCATTATCCAATGTACGCATTTGCATAGCTATAGGGAAATGCTTTTGACTCAACTCAAATAAGTAATTATGCGCCGGAAGATAATCTTGTATTGGCGATAATGTAAATCCTGATTTTGACGATAAGATATTGTTGATGTGGTCAAAATCTATGGCTGATCCTTTAACTAAATGTAGGACATCTAAATACTCAAAGAAAACTTGGGGACAATGAGCCTTCCATAAATCAAGTCGAGAATTTAAAAGTGCTTCCGGATAATTTTCAGAATTAGAAAGTATTGTGGCAATATGGTAAGCCATAGATGATCGGAAGTTTATAGTTTAAGATCTACTTTAATTAAAAAGCTTTCTATTTATATTGATTATTACGAATTATAAGGAATGATTCATATTGAAAAGAATCAAAGAGATTTAAATTCTAGAGTCCTTTAGGATTTTTGTCGAGGGAAAGCTGGTATCTCTCAGGGTTGAAAATAGTAGTGTTTTTTCTGAATTTTGAGAGGATATATGCGCGTTGGTATTGTTGGATGTTCGGGAAGAATGGGTACATTATTGAGTGCCCTATTGAGCTCAACAACACGTTTTACCTTAGGCCCGGGATTTTCTAGAAAGAGTTCTCATTCCTTAGATTTTGTGATAACGAATAATGATGTTCTTGTGGATTTTTCCTCTTCATCTTTCTCTGAAGAGCTTCTTATTGCCCTACTTTCTAATCCTAAACCCTTAATCTTTGCTACAACAAAGCCCGCTGAATCTTGCTCTATAGATGAGAAATTACAGCATTTAGCTATGCATGTTCCTGTTATTATCTGTTCAAATACGAGTTTAGGTGCTTATGTGCAAAAACGTCTGTCAGCTTTACTTGCTCAGGTATTTGATGATACTTATGATATTCGAGTTGCAGAAGTACATCATCGGGGTAAGAAAGATCCTGTTTCTGGAACAGCTAAGGAACTAGTCTCTATTCTTTGTGATGCTAAGCAAAAAGAATGGCGGCAAGAATATTGTGTTGGTCCTAGTTGTGAAAATATGAAAAATATCGAATTACATGCATCACGTGTGGGGAATGTTTTCGGGGAACATGAAGTTGCTTTTATCAGTGATAAAGAGCAAATTACTATACGGCATACAGTATTTTCACGAGAAGTTTTTGCAGAGGGAGTCTTAAGGATTTTAGATTGGTTAACGGATGAATCTCCGCTTCCTGGATGTTATGGACCTGAAGTAGGGCTAAAGGTTTCTGTGTAAACGAACAGTTCTTGCTTAAAAAACAAAACGGTTATTACAATGCGGCCTCTAAGATTCTTTAATTTTTAAATAAGAGGCGTACGTATTTTGCGTTGTCGACACTCTAGATTAAGTAGCTGTTTTGTTGACCTGCTTTCTTATTCATTATCAGGGATGATATAGTATGATTTCAGGAGGCAACACATGCGTGTGGCTGTTTTGGGAGCTACTGGTCTTGTAGGTCAAAAATTTGTAGCTCTCTTGCATCAATGGTTTCCTTGGCATATTTGTGAAGTTGTTGCCTCCGAGACAAAATGTAGTCAGATTTATGGTTCTGTGTGTATGTGGCAGGAGTCTTTAGGCCCTATGCCAGAAAGCATGAAGCACGTGCCCATCCGTAGAATCGAAGAGATTGAGTCTGATGTTATAGTATCTTTCCTGCCAGAGGTCGTGGCAGAATCTTTAGAAACGTATTGCTTATCTAAGGGAAAATTAATCTTTTCTAACGCGTCAGCTTATAGGATGCATCCCTCTGTTCCTATTGTCATCCCTGAGATCAATCAAGAACATCTTCAGCTTGTAGATAAGCAACCCTTTCAGGGAAGAATCATTACAAATTCTAATTGTTGTGTTTCCGGTATTGCTTTAGCTTTGGCTCCTCTGAGAGAATTTGGTATTGATCGTGTAAATATTGTTACCCTGCAATCAGCAAGTGGTGCTGGGCATCCTGGAGTCTCTTCTATGGATATTTTAGGGAATACGATTCCTTATATAGTAGGAGAAGAGGAGAAAATTCTTAGAGAAACATTAAAGATTTTAGGAAAGTGTGATGAGCCTGCAGATTTTCCTATAGCAGTTACTGTACATCGTGTTCCTGTAGTTTACGGACATACATTAACTTTACATGTGACTTTTCTTGATTCTATCGATATTAAAGATATTCTTTATTGCTATCACTGTAGGAATACAGAGTTTCCTGGGACGTATAAGCTTTATGATTCTCCTTGGCATCCACAGGCAAGAAAGGATCTTACAGATGATGATATGCGTGTACATATAGGCCCTATTACTTATGGAGGAGACTCCCGAACAATAAAGATGAATGTGTTGATACATAATCTTGTGCGGGGAGCTGCAGGAGCTTTATTGATGAATATGCACAACTACTGTTTTCAGAATTCTGGAGAATATGCATGCCCCCAGTAGTGTACAAGTTTGGTGGGACGAGTTTAGGAACCGCAGAAAGTATTAAAAAGGTATACGATATTATCTGTAAGAATACACCACAGTTTATTGTTGTTAGTGCTGTAGCGGGTATTACAGATCTATTAGATATGTTTTGTTCTGTTTCTAGTGAATATCGTGAACAAATCGTTCTTGATATTGTAAAGAAGCATAATGAGATAATTCATGATCTACAACTTGCATTTTCCATATCTCCCTGGATAGAAAAGTTAAATAACTGCATAGATAAGGAAGAGATTTCTCCTAGTAATCGTGCAGAGATTCTTGCTGTAGGTGAAGATATATCGGCTTCTCTCTTCCGAGCCTTCTGTTATAGCAAAAATTTTTCTGTAGAGTTTTTAGAAGCTAGAACTGTCATATTGACAGATGATGAATATGGCCGTGCAACTCCAGATGTTTCTCGCATGCATACAAATTGGCAGACACTCCATTTCCAAAATAATGTTTGTTATATCACCCAAGGATTTATAGGAGCCAATTCTTCAGGGAAAACGACTTTATTAGGTAGAGGAGGAAGTGATTATTCTAGTGCTTTAATTGCAGAGATGAGTAGTGCTAAGGAAGTGCGTATTTATACTGATGTTAATGGTATTTATACCATGGATCCTAGGATTATTGAAGATGCACAACTCATTCCAGAGTTGAGTTTTGAAGAAATGCAAAATCTTGCCACATTTGGTGCTAAGATTCTCTATCCTCCCATGCTTTCTCCTTGTGTGCGGGCTGGTATCCCTATTTTTGTGACCTCAACATTTGATGTTTCTAAAGGAGGTACGTGGATCTATGCTATGGATAAGATTGTAGGGTACGAACCACGTGTAAAAGCATTATCTTTACGTCAGCATCAACGTTTATGGTCAGTAGATTGCGGTGGCATAGGAGCCGTAAGTTTGGATAAGATTTTACCTATACTAGATACTTATCGTGTCCTTCCTGGATTGATAACGTCTCAAGATAGTACGGTATCTTTTACGACCGATGATGATGATGTTTCTGAGGATGTTATTAGAGATCTTTATTGTAAGCTATCAAGTATAGGTACGGTGCATATGCTCTATGACCTAGCTTTGATAACTATGATTGGTTCTGGATTAGCTTCAACAAAAGTTGTAACAACTGTTACAGAAAAGTTAAGGAATTATCCTTCGCCTGTATTTTGTTGCTGTCAAAGTTGTATGGCATTAAGTTTAGTCGTACCTGAAAATCTAGCAGGAAATATTGTAGAACAACTCCATAATGATTATGTTAAGCAGAAATTCTCTGTAGTATAACGATTGATCATTATGAAATTACTCACTGCATCTGTCACACCTTTCCTTCCTAATTACGCTATAGATTTTCTGAGTTTTGAAAAGTTGTTACGTCCTCAAGAAAAAGAAGGTAATGGTGTTATCCTTCTTGGGAGTACAGGAGAAAACCTCTCCCTAACAGTAAAGGAAAAGGAAACGATTGTTTCCTTTGCATGTTCCTTAAGTTTGAAGGTTCCTATAATTATTGGTGTATCTGGCACCTCATTACATGAGGCTTCAGAATGGATACGTATATGCCAGTCTTATCCTATTGATGGCTTTTTAATCACCAGTCCTATTTATGCTAAGCCAGGAATTCATGGTCAGACTCTTTGGTTTGAATCTCTTTTAAATGTTACAAATAAGCCCGCGATTCTATATAACATTCCCTCCAGAGCGGGAACAATACTATATTCAGAAACAGTGCGCGCTTTATCTGAGCATCCTTTTCTCTATGGTGTGAAAGATTCCGGAGGATCTATTGATAGATGTCGAGAATATGCACACATAAGTCCTAACCTTGTTCTTTATTGTGGGGATGATGGTTTATGGCCACACATGCAACAATGTGGAGCACAAGGATTAATTTCTGTTTTATCTAATGGTTGGCCAAGAGAATCTCATAACTATGTAGAGGACCCTCTTAACAAGAATAATTCAGTAATATGGCATGAGCTCTCTTATTGGCTGAGTCAAACAACCAATCCCATCGCTATCAAAGCACTGCTTGCTTACAAGCAAGATATTGCACATAGTGTATTACGCTTACCTCTATCGATTAAAGATCTGCAAAATGCAGAATCCTTGCCAATATTTGTACGAAAAATGTCGCAATGGTCACAAACATATGAGTATGCTCATACATAGTTTTTAGGGGAGAAACACTCATTTTTAATGAGTTGTATTACGAAAATTCACAACTCTTTCCTGTTGATTTTAAATGACTTATGTCACATTTTCTTTTGTTCGTTAGCGCCTTTCTCTACTCAATTACAGATGTATCGACATACTAAAATTCCTATACCACCTATTCGGTCTGTTCAACCTGTAGCTGCACTAAAAAGTGATCAAAGTCAGACAATTTGTAAATTAAGTTTCTTGAATTTCATTTTAGAAATACTCAAATTGGATAGAATCTATAAGTTTCTATCAAAAATAGGGCTAACACGATTCTCTACCTTTATCTATCATGCTATACTGATGTTTATCTCGGTGGTATATATATCGATCTCTTGTGTCCTACATATTTTCTGTATGCATAATCCTGTAGAGGATAAGAATACCACTATCGAATCAAAAAAGGTGTTGAGAAGATGTTCTTAAGCTTTTTCTTCGTAAGACACATTAAATTCAGTGCTACTTGTTTTAACTTCTGTAGTTTTATTTATAACAAATAGCAAGTTTGTTTTTTTTAGCATTTGTTTGCTTTTTCGTTTTTTATTTCCTATACTACATCTGAATTTGAGTGAGTTGATTCAAATTAAGGAAGAATAAGAGTTAGTATGATTAAGAGATTTTTTATTTATAGTTTAACTGTTGCATTCTCGCCTTTATTATGCTGCAGCAATATTTTTGCTGAAAACATGGATACTATTGTGCAAGAACCTGTCGAAAAGCAGAATTCTAGAATAGATTGTTGCTTTGATTCTATAAGTGATGGGGATAGAGAAGCTTTAGCTGATCAGCTAGATTCTTTATTTCAAGTTCTAGTGGAAGAAGGTCAGGATTTATATCGTGATCTTGTTCTCGTGTGTAAAAATGAGAATATAGAATTGGAAAGCAATCAACAAGCTGTGGAACTGATGAAAGAATCTCCTTCAGGACAGAAAATTCTACAAGCTTGTAGAGATATTTTCTCTTGTCTGGATGTTCCTTCTGAAGATTTAAATAACGAAAACCTTTCCTTCGATGTTTTATTACAAAAACTCGATGAAATAGCCCAGATTTGGCGCTATTATCGACATTCTAAAGATATGGAATATGCCTATAAAGATCTCGAAATGCGAGAGAGAGAATTAGAATTTAAGAGAGATCTTCTTGCTTGGCAGAAAGAAAAGACAGATAAAGAGCTCGCGTGGAAACGCGAGAAATATGCTAGGGATATGGTGGTACATAAAAGATAAATAACAAACACCATAGTTTAGTGAGCTTATAAAAGTATCTGTGATGTCTTTCGCAGATACTTTTTTTATTTTATGGCTAGAGTGATTTTTTGAAAAAACTCTGGACAAAATATTGATAATGAATCAAAACCTTGTGTCAATTTTTTCACAGATACGAATTACTATATTAATCACAGTATGTAAGTTCGTTTATCTCAAGCACTTTATATAGATTGGATTTCTATAAGAATAAAGTATTGAGATGTCGTCGTGGAAACATCTCTAGGTTTGATTTTACAGAATGAAGTGCTCCGCGCAGCACAGAGACTTGCTGGGAAATAGGACCGTCCTTTTCTTGGCAGGAGAGTTTATGAACACCTATATCTGCCTATCTGGCTGGATGTTTTTATGGTTTTGCCTGTCGATCTTGGCAGCAGTCCGAATCTAGAAAGTATCGATTTAGAAAATTCGCAAACGAATTCTGATGATACCGAGCAACACTTTCCTGAACAGACTACTGAACAAGTAAATCTATTTATTCAAGGGGGTCCTAGACCATTTGTCACGGAATCCTCAGACGTATTTGAAGCTGTAAGTATTTATGATCAAAATAGAGAAATGCCTGCAGCATATGATGTTGACGTTACCTACATTAATGGTAGTGCTCAAACGCTACCCGAAGCACAGCTTGAATCTTTATATGTTAGCGAAGTGCGTAACGTGCCTGTGCGCATGTTGTATAATTCAGGATCAGGAGGCTGGTGTTCTCGATTATCTAGAAGACCTGTTTTTTCCCAGTTTAGTCCCCTGTGTCAAGCGTTGTTAGATTCTCTGGATCATTTCTTCTCTCATTCAGGAAATGAAGGTAGGAAACATATAATTATATTTTACGGAGATGGTGGTGCTGTAATTCAGCAAGTATTAGACCACTCTCCATATGCAGATAGAATTTATGTGATTGGCATTGCTCCTACAGTATACGTGAGAGGACCTAACGTGCATCATTTTAGAGTGTCTGGAGATGTCTCCACTCTTTTAGATTCTGATGGATTTACACAGGCTAATGTGACTACTGTTTCTTACTCAGCAGGAGCGGAGGGTTTATTTTTGCCAAGTTTACGTTGTCCGAGCTACCTTTGGGCTTTGCGTTTAGCAGGAACCCCCCCCCCCCCGAAATAGATGCCGAGAGAGCTTCAAGTCAAGTTTCTCTAGTAGAAATCGGTCGTGGGGATGGAGCACTTGAGAGATTAACTGAGTTATTACAATTGGGAGATACTTCTGCTGAAGCGGAGTTTAACTTCGTTCCAACAACAGCAACCGATATTGTTTTGTCGAGTATATTCAGTATATTTAGAATTAGTGGTGTGTTGCAAGAGTGCATCATTCTTTCTGTTACTGATCATCCAGATGTTAACGTCTCTTATGTGATTGTGTGTGGCTACAGTATAAATTTAATTCGTTACTTACTTCTTTTGCTTACAAATCGTCGTTCTGTTCGGGATATGTTTAGAAGTGTAAGATTAGTAGCTCATAGTGCGATGCCTTTGATTCTCTTGGTGACTCTACTTGACAATATTAACTGTTTAAGAAGGTACGGACGAACTCCTGCGATTTTACCTGCTATATTTGTCGTAGCATCAACATTAACTGGTAGTGTCCTCTTTATGGAGGTATTCAGAAACTGTTTAGGTGGACTGCGTGGGCGTATTCAGAGATCAATTTTACAAAGGTTGACAGGATCGTCTGAAGAATCTAGGGTTATTGTGCGTTCTGAAGAAGGAAATAGAATAAGCTCTGTGCAGATGATGATGGGCACTGCGCATGGAATGTTTCTAGCATTTGCAGTGGGTGTTTTAAATGGTATAGTTATAAACGTTCCTCGGACGTTGTTGAGAGCAAACTCTACTACAGATACGGGTGTATATTCTAATCAATTGCACAATGCTTCCGCATCTTGGAAAACAGGAGATGTGTTAGCGGTATCACAAACAATAAATCTATTCATATGCATGATAGTCTTGATAGCAAATATCATAATCATGGTGGATTTAGTACGTAGAAATCGACGACAGTAAAAAATGATAAACTAAATAGTTTTTTTTTGAATTTTAGTTTATGCTTTGATCTCTCAAAGCTAGAGAAGATAATGGTTATAGCAACAGCATCTACTACACACGTATGTATGCAAAATCAACGACAGATCAATTTGTGGAAGGAGTTTCCTTTAGCAGAGCGTATTTGTATAGTCTTCTCTATCGTTTTTGTGATTTTCGGAGTGATTTGTAGTATCGTGGGGATGGTATTGGGTTCAGTAACAACAGGTGTTATAGGTTTTAGTCTCTATATTGTGAGTATTATTTCTCTTATTCGCGGAGTTGTTATTTATAATCATTTTTCTTCTAATTACCTAGTTTATGGTTCATTGGATAAGAACTATCGGCAAAGGGAATTGTGGGGAAGTATTTGTGAATGCCCTGATCATGTCGTGTGTAGTTAAAACCATAGGTCTTTAACTCGGAGCAATCAGTTTTAAAAGATAGACCCTAGTCGTTGATAATTAATCATGTAATATGATTTTTTACTTTTGAAATCGATTGCTTTTTATTATTTGCATCTTAGAATGACTTTGTAAAAGTTTATGTCTTTTCATTGTAAGTAAGCCTTTTATTTATGTTTTTTCCCCTCGAGGCCTTTTCTGAGGGTTCTTGTTTTGGGTCGCTGTATTGTTTTTGGAATTTCTTGATTTTGGGATATAGACTCCGATGACGGCACCCATACGTCCGAATTCTGATTCCTCTAATAATAATGTTCAGAGAAATACAGAGGTTCGTAATGATGAAAATACGGAATCGCTATCTGAAACTAACAATGAGCAAGTGGATTTAAGTAATCAGATAGCTATTATCCCTATAGGAAGAGATGTAGTACAGGATGTACGTATGGTTTCTGAAGCTGCTTTAATAGCTGTACACGGATTGATATTCCCCTACATATCTATGGTAATATCCATGGCAGGAATATCTCTACACTCTAGTTGCCGAACAGTAAACAGTACGGAAGAAGAGATGATTACATATCCTTTCCCATCATTTTCTGAAGCTTTAGAGGACGGAGATATATACGCTGTTAGCTAGATCGTTAACGCTGTATTTTGTTTTTTCTTTTTTATAGCAAATCTAGTGATCTTCACTAGGATTTTCCGTGTTTCCCGTAGAAGGAGATAACGAAAAATCCTAAGTAAAGTTGTTCTCAGTATCTGTGATTAGGTGGGTTGCCAGTTTCTCCAACGTTTTCTAGGAGGTAGTCTACTATCTCCTGGAGTTGTTGTAGAATCCGTCCCTGGCTCATCAGTTGGCTGTTGAGAGGACGATCCCTCTCCACTTTCACTATCGGCGGAACGTTTTCTTGATGAACTTTCATCTGCTCCTGTATGAGGATCTCCCACAGTTTGAATTACCGAAGGACGTGATACAGGTGCTTCTTGCTCTTCTTCATCGCTAGACGATCCAGGTATAGATGAACCTGTAACCGGAGATACACCTCCTAAAGAAGAGAGAGGTGGGCTTCCCGGGCTAGCTAATGTGATAGTGGTTTCTCCTGAGGAACTCGTATCATCAAAATAGGAGAAAACAGGAGATCTTCTTGGACTGCTTGTCGGTGTTGTAGATGTAGAATCCCTATAGGAACACGGAGAGCCGAGCATGACAGATCCTGTTTTTGTAGATATCCGCAATACTCTAGGGCTTTGTGAACCATTTGAGCTCAGAGGGCTGCGAGGACTTCTAAGCTGTGGTGACGTAGATCCTTCAGAATCCCCACTGAAGTAACTAGTATAAGGCTGTTCCGGAGAGGGACTAGATCCCCAAGGACTAGATTTAGGTGTCGAAGGTGTTGAGGGCGTAGCTTCAGATGTCGAAGATTCATCGAGGTAATCGAAACTAGGTCTTCTAAAGTCAGCGGGAGGTACTGACGGTATAGGCCATGAATCTGTACTATTGCTTTCATATTCAGTGTAAGAACTTAGATAGGGTGATACAGAGGAGATGATGCTTGATCTAGGTGAATCCGAAGAAATAGTTATCGGACTTTGAATACCTGATTCTTCTTCGATTGACTCGTCCTCTTCAGAATCACTTACTATTATAAGCGATCCTTCTGAAGAGGAGTATCTCATTTCAGGAGATCCTGCTTCTACCCCCGGATCTATTGTCGGTGGTGTTGGTGTTGATGACGAGGAAGATGATTCATCATCACTTTCATCAATATAGAATTGAGGCGAGGGTAGTGGAGAAGAGGTAATCCTAAATTGAGGGGAGCTTGGTCTGGGTGTGGTCAGTCGTGGGGACAATGGGATCGATATTGGATAGGTTGCGGCGATTTGCTCGACATCAGATACATAACCAACAGAATCTTCCCCTACAGTAATGAAGGTTGAAGTTGAGGAAACACTTAATCTACGCGTACTAGCTGCTGAAGGCGAACTGCTTTCAGAAGGTCGTATTGGAGAAGAAGGGCTACTATCGGAAGATGTCGAGGATGCTTCTGAAGATGAGGAAGAGGGTCGGCGTCTTCGTCTCTGTCTTCTTGGAGGTGGAGGTGTTTCTGGCATGTCCTCTTCTTCTCCTGAAGATTCGCCGGATCCTTCTGGTCCAAAAATAGTGGATGGATCCGGTTGAGTTGAAGTCACCCTGCTCCAAGGTTTTAGACCCGTGTTCATTGATAATGTAGGAAATTCTCTAAGGATAGCTTGTGGAATTTGCGTGCCGTGTCTATCAAATATAAGTTTCCCTAAGACTCTCTCTCTGAAGGTATTCGAAGCAAGAATGATCGTATCTGCGTCTTCTTCTTCGAATTGTCTACGTCTATCTGTGTAACCGGCATGCGGGTGTTTATTTCTGGCCACTATAGAAAGTAAGAGAATTGTTTTAACTAATTCGTAAGAACAGGTATAGATTGTTCCACCTGCACCATCAGGTTCTTCTTCAAGTAGAAGATCTCGGAAATTCTCATTTTTGACCATAGCCGCAAGGGTATACATCACACATGAGGCAATGCTACTTCCAGGACTTTCTCTAAATAAAAAGTTGTGCCCACGACAGTCGTTAATCGTTCTGTAACAACGAATCGTTCTGAGGTAGTTTAAACATTTCGCAAAGCAGAATGGAGATTTACTACCATCACTAGTTTTTATCCAAACTTTTTGAGCATCTTCGGGGTCTGTATCTTCTGGAGCCGCGTGCCAAAGGTCTAATATTTTTCCAGATATACCCTCAAGAATACCCTCTTCTCTAATATTATCCGCTAATTTCATCATTGATCTTGTTCTGGCGGTAATTGAGATGTGTCTTTTATCAACAGCACTTAACTCCGTTCGACAGCAACGCTGCATTTGCTCTTTTTCTTCTTCAGATAGTTCACCATGCTGTTTTGATACTACTCCGACATTGATACCCGATTTTAATAGAGAATGAGCAGCACATGTATCTCCATGAAGTCTAGCGTACTCTTTCAAATTGATGTAAAAATTACGCATACTATTTCCAGTAGGCTTACCGAAACAGCATGTCCAACAATGACAAAGATCCATCATAGGTTCGCCACGACCCGAGTGAATGCAAGCCCCGGGAGGGCATGAAGAGCATCCAGGAATACGTTTTAAACAGCCGTCACCAGTTAAAGGAATATAGTTATCTACGAAACCACCAATACGTTGTGATAAACTCACAACCTCTGCTGGTGTAGGATTTGGAACCGGACGCGTCCAATTTCGAAATGGACACTCTGCTGCAGGCTCTGGGGATCCTGCAGATGAACTACTGGATGATGGTGATGACATGTAAAATTACCCCTTTTTCTTTCCGACTCTCTATTAAAGAACGTGAGACATGCCGGTAAGAAAAAGGACAATGGAGGCTAACCCCCCCCCCCCCCGAACGGAAAGAGGAACCAAGAGGGTGTGTAGATGCAGTAGAAGATAAGAAGCAAAACATGAAAATATGTTCTAAAATAAAAAGTCTTCACACGCATTTTAATTCAAAACATAATAATTTCACAATTAACTACTTACGATTTTTTAATTAAAATAATTAATTTATAATTTACTCTTATGAGATGTGTTTCTATAGATTATAAAGATAACTTTTTAAAATCAGAAATTGACAAGAGCGATATAAAGTTACAAAATAACCTCAAAATATCAGACATCGAAGATAATATATGGGAGAGGGGTATGAGTTATAGCCTAGTAAAGAAATCTTGGTTGTTAGGGATATTGAGCAGCCCAATAGTTAAAATCTTAGAAGGGTCTCTTTTCCTTGCTTTATTAGCAAAAATTGCCTTACCACTTCCTTTTACTCCCGTTCCTATTACCTTTCAAACCTTGGGAATTTATTGTATTGGTATCGCATGTTCTCCGATGATTGCCATCAGTAGTGTCATTGCTTACCTTCTAGAAGGATTATTCCTTCCCGTGTTTTATAGTTCAGGATATGGTATAGCTGCGTTTTTTGGACCAACAGCAGGATATCTCTACGCGTTTCCTATAGCAACAGTGTTTATGTCATTACTTTATCGTCAATTTAAGAGTCCTAACAGCTATATTTTAGCCTCTATCCTAGTAGGAGCCGCTTTTATTATGTTGGTGTTAGGATCACTATGGCTTGCATATTACTTCTATATAATGTCGATAACAGAGACTGTAGATCTCATTAAAGGTTTCCAACTAGGTGCCGTACCATTTGTTATAGGAGAAATGCTAAAGATTCTTCTTGTTATTCAAGGTAAAGGAGCTCTTCAGTTCTTCCAGAAGCGCTATTTTTAATTTTTATAAAAAAATTCTTTATAGGAAGAGGTTTCTACAAGTATGTGTAGAAACCTTTTTTTTATTTAGAAGATATGTCTGTTATTGAATTCTCAGTGGTGGACGCATCATCCTGAGTTGAGACGAGCATTTGCTGCAACTTGTTATACTTGTTCTGTAGGTTTGATTGAGCACGGAAGAGCTCGCGATTTTGTTGCAATAGAACATAGTTTATTTGTTGGATGTCTTTATTTGTTCTGATCGATTTCATAAGCAGAACACATAAACAAATAATAGAAATGAGTGAAATGATAACGCTTCCAGAAATCATCAAAATAGGTAGTGTAGGTAAAAGAATCGCTCCCGCAATACATCCTGCGAGACCTGCACAAATTGATAAGGCTACTAAAGTAATCGCCAATTTGGACTTTAAATGTGTTTGCATGGGAGTATCTTCTGCAGAAGGTCCCGATAATCTAAGATTACTGACTTGACTCATAGAAAAATTGTATGTGATTTTTAGAAATTTAAATCAGAGTAATTTAGAGTTTTCTATTAAGTCAATAATAAGAAAAAATAGCCCTAGAGAACTCTAGGAGCAAATTCATTCTTACAAAGATGCTTCCTAATATGGTTTTATAATTGTCTCAGAAATAGCTTCTATCTTCGTTATCTAAGCTTTTGTTGTAGATAAGGAATTGTTAGCTTTAATTTGTCATTTTTTACACGGATAGGCAGGTAGATCTCTTGTAGCATGAGTTATATTTTAACAACAATATAAGGTCTATTTGTCTATAGATTTAATAATTTTTATTAGGATCCATCTTTGCTTACAAAGAGATACTCTCTAGTTTAAAAGAATAATTATTGTTGCGCGGTTCGTAAAAGGTTTCTATTGTTTTATAGAAACCTTATTTGGTTAAGCTTTCTTAGACTTTTTCGCGTTGTTTATAGTATCTATCTCTTTTTGTTGACGATTGAGAGACCCCTGATGTTGATCTATCTGATCTTTATTTTTACTTATAGATAATTGTATAGAATTCAATTCCTTTTGTGTTGATGAAATGAATGCCATATAGTCTTTCTTTAATTCTTCATATTTCTTATCTAAGTGATCTGAAATATCTTTACCCATACTTTTTAATGTATCTAGATTTTCTTTTCTCAGTCGTAGAATTGTTCCACATAAGAATACAATTGAGATTAGTCCTGCAAGAGCTCCACCGATAATGATGAGACAGGGTAGTGAGGGGGAAAATATAGCTGCAGTGATACAGGCTGCAATACCTAAGCAAGCTATTGTAGTTGCTAGGAAAGTAGCTATTTTAGTGCAGCGTTGTTGGGGGGGGGGGGGGGTAAGTGTATTGGTGGTAACATCACTATGTATTTGCATAAAGGTAACACTCGATAATTTGATAGTTGAAGAAAGAATAAAGCTGCCTTATTTATTAAGTCAAATAGTATGACTGACTTAAAATACACGCGGTATGAAGATAAAATTCCCTCTATGAAGAAGAGACTTTTGACAGCGCTTAAGAATTTAATAAAATAGAGTATATTTTATAACTTTAGTAGTTCCCAATGTAAAATTATTACTTTATTTTTAATTATATAGATTCTGAATCAACAACAATTTCTATAAATAACACATTCAAGTTATTTAAAAATTGAAGATTCTGAAAATGAAATTTATGTAAGTCAAACATTAAGATGGGCTTATGAATATTTTCGGAAAATTTTTTATAATAAAAAGGCCCTACAACTACATGTGAGGGCCTTAGGTGTTGATTATTTTTTAGAGCGGAAAAATTTGAAAAATTTCGATTTTGGTTTTGGCGGTACTGGGGGTTTCTCTCCTTTAGGAGGCGTTTCTTCCCCAGGGGTCTCTTTTGGTGTTTCAGATGTACTTGTTACGTTGGAATCAGTTTTTGGAGATGTATCTTTAGCTTTTTTGGAAGCTTTCAAAGTTTTTTTATCAAAAGCTTGCATGTTAATGATTACTGTTTTTGGTTCCCAATTAGTTACGGGATGTGTGGTTGTCCTGACAATCTTCTGGGTGTTATTTTTAGCAGTTACTACATGCTGTACTTTGACGGTATTGACAATTTTCTCACAAATTAGATTTCGATTTGAGAGATAAACATCGAGGCGTGTTTGTAAATTATCAATCTCTTTTTTAAGTTTAGCATTTTCATCCTGTAATATTTTCGATGTTGTATTAAAGGTTTCTCTTAATTTAGTGATTTCTATTTGTAAACGGTTCACATTATTTTGAGATGTCTCTAATGCAGCAAGGAGGTTTCTCTTATCACTTTCTAATTTAGAGATTTTCTCTTTAAGTTCTTTAATTTCCTGTTCTGTTTTGACTTTAAGGCTTTCTAGCTGTGTTTCCAGCTCTTTTACTCTTATTTTTCCTTGTTCTAATTGTTGTTGAAGAGTTTCTACTTTTAACTGTTGCTGCTCTATTTGTTTTTCTAAGCTTTCAACTTTATTTTTTGAGGTTTCTATCAAGAGTTGTTGTTGTTGTGTAATGCCCGTAGATGTGCCTACAGCCTCTTTTAATAGATCTTCAAGTTTTTGTTTTTCTTCTTTTGATGCTTTTAGAGCCTCTTCAGTTTTTATCACCAATTCTTGTTGAGCTGTTAATTGTTGTTCGAGTTGTGATTGTGATTTTTGTGAAGAGTCTTGATTTTCTCCTATCTGTAGTTGAAGACGAGCGATTTCTTCTTCTAGATTCTGTGATTTTGAAAGTAGGGTCTCACTTTGGGATTTTTCTATAGTGAGCTCAGCTTCTTTCCCTTCTATTAAAGTTTTTAATCCAGCTATTTCAGCTTGTAAACTTTCACATTTTTCTGTGAGTTCTCGTATCTGAGCATCTACCTCGCTCTTATCTGCAAATAATTCGTTATAGCCGTGTTGTAATTCAAGATTGTGCTGTGCTAGATCAGCATTTTTAGTAGTCAGAGCAGTATTTTCTTGTTCTAATAGAATAATTCGTTGCGCATTAGCATCAGCTACTTCGTCTTCACTCCATCCTTTTTCTTCTTGCAACTCTTGGTATTGCTGGAGGAGATCATTGTATTGTTGAGCTAATAAGTTATAATCTGCCGTGAGTTTCTCGAGAGCTTCGTCATCCTCATCGTCGTCCTCTGCATTATACTCATCAACAAGTGTATTATATTGATCTAAAAGATGATCTATTTTGGCATCAGAAGCTTCTATTTCTATACGAAGAGCTCCTATCTCTTTTTTTCCATGAGTAAGTAAAACAGATACTAGCGCAATAGCAATTACTGAAAGTATAGCACCCCCAATAACAATAAAGTTTGGACTCATAGGAAAGAGAGCGGCACCTATGATACACACTATTACCCCTAATAGGGCAAAAATTACAGCGGCAATGCAGGTGATTTTAGAAGAAAGAATTTTAGAAATTCTTGATTTTTCGGGGGAGGGAGGGGTAGTGGTTATCCCTGTATCCCCGGTAGATTCTATAGTATCTCCAGATTCAGTTTGTTGTAACAACCACGCAGGAAGTGGTGGAGGCGGAGGAAGGTTGGTAGGTGGCTCCATTAAAATCTCCTAAATATATTAAATGTAGTGAACGTGTTTTTGACACTATTCTACCATGCAACTATCTGTGGAATTGCTCAAAGGTATCGCATTGGAAGTTAGTCTCATAAAGCAATAATAAGTTTTTAAAATTCAGAAGATTTTAGATCGGAGTTCTCTAATAAGTCAAACACTATGAGAGAGTTGTGATTGATAGAGATAAAATATAAATGTTAATTGAATGAGATTTAAAAAAGATAGTTATGAGGGGAATGAAAAAGAACTTGGGGCAGACAGGATTCGAACCTGTGACCAACGGGTTATGAGTCCGTGGCTCTAACCGCTGAGCTACTGCCCCGTGATTAAGAGAACGAATAGTAGCATATAAGCTTCTGACAAGCAAGCGATATCCGCCATCTATTCTGAAGATTTTAGATAGCGTACGGAGATTTGCTTCATACGCATATATAGAGATTCTCCACCATTTATCCTTCCGATAGATAGGTACTGGCTAAGTTGGTCAAAAAATACAGGTTTACACGTTAATATGGTAACAGGAGTTTCTCCGGAATATATCTCAGAAAATAATGCTGCAATACCTGAAGAGATTAAAGCTTCTGTATAGGTGAAAAAAAATAAGCGACCCTCTTGGTATATCTCATAAAGATACAAATCGCTTTGACAGCCTAATACAAGGTTGTCTCTTATAATTTTACTTTTATCAAAAGTTTTAGATTGTGATCCGAAATCTAAAAGAGTGTTATATAGTGCATCCTTATGAAACTTTTCAGGAAATAGTGTCTGTGAAATGCGATGCTGTTTTTTTAAACATCCAGCGTGATGTAGTGGGCATACAGAGGGTTCCAAAACTATTCCTCAACAACACGATTAGGCTCTTGTTTTAGATGGGTTAAAGTTTGTGATAGGGTAAGGATTCTTTGATTTGCTGAAGCAATAACAATATCAGGATCACTGAAATGTAAGCGATCCTGATATTGTGTTGTAGGTGCATCAAATACATAGGGTAAAGGTGCATTCATCTGTAACTGCAATGTATGTAATGCATTGGTCATTTGAGGATTATTTTGCTGCACAGCAATTGCAGAAATTTGTTTTTGCATGATCATCTGATTTTTGATCAATTGGTAGTGATTAATCGCTTTTTGAATATTTGCTACCTTTCTATCAAAAGCTTCCTGATCTGCAACGTAGTTCTCATCATCACCCAGACGTAGGCCATAAGAGATAAGAATACTGATTTGATTCCCAATGCATGCCCCAATAGTAAAGCCAACAGCTTCGGGAATAGCATAAATTAAGGAAGAAATGGAAGCGATGATCGTTGCTAAAAGAATCTGACGCGTTCCATTAGGGTCTAGCTGCTGTAACCCATAATTCATCAAATTCCAAAGGCTATTTGTATTTTTATACTTGTTTTTCCTATCCAAGACATTGGCAGTAAAAATACCAAAAACAACACCAATACCTAAGCCTATACCAAGCCATATGGTTAAAGTTACCGCCATAGTATGGTGACAAGCTAATATCAAAGCCCAAGCAAGAATATATAATAAAATATATTTCCAGTTATCCCTTAAGAATGAACTAATTTTTTCTCCTACGGAACGTATATGATCCCTACATGTTTTTGGAGAGGGACGGTAGGGTAAAATTTTTAGGGAAGATAGAGGCGGGAGAGAAGAAGATATAGTGATTCCATTAATCTTGCTGTCAGGTAACTGAGGACTCTCTATAGGAATACCCGATCCTTGATCGGATTCACTATAATGCTGCACGCTTACCACACTCTCCAAGCTACTAGGAGAAGGCGCTCTAAAAGTAACAGAAGATGTCATTCTATATTTATTAAAGATAATTAAGTCGCTACATAGTAAAGTAAATTGATTTTAGTTGTAAATATTGTAATAGATTTTCTCACCTGATCCGAAATGTTCAATATTTTTTTATAATATTTAGCTATCCGTGAAAGGCGTTTGACTTTTTCTTCACACTGAATATAATTCTGCTGCATTTATGGATGGAGTGGAATGGGATGAGCTCTATTCTTTAAAAAGACCAAATCTGCCCGTCTGGCCAGTCTTCAATATTAAGATGCCTTTGGCCGAGAGGATTTTGTTTAAGGATAATTAATACATGGCAAAAAAAGAAGACACTATCGTGCTTGAGGGTAGAGTGCAAGAACTCCTTCCCGGGATGCATTTCAAAATATTATTAGAGAATGGCATGCCGGTCACAGCTCATTTGTGCGGTAAAATGCGTATGAGTAATATTCGTTTGCTTGTTGGAGATCGCGTTACCGTTGAAATGTCAGCTTATGATCTAACAAAAGCTAGAGTTGTATACAGGCATCGTTAACTGTTTTCTGTTGATGTTTTAAAATAAGTGACATAGACTAGGCAATTCTCTGAGCCATTATGAAACAGTGAATATAGGCCCAGATAGCTCAGTGGTAGAGCACTTGCATGGTAAGCAAGCGGTCGTAGGTTCAATTCCTATTCTGGGCAGAAGCAATGGTTGGAGTAAAATTAATTTAATGAGGATTCTGAAATGTCAAAAGAAACTTTTCAACGTAATAAACCCCATATCAATATAGGGACCATTGGACACGTTGACCACGGTAAAACTACGCTAACAGCTGCAATTACACGTGCACTGTCAGCAGAGGGGTTGGCTAATTTTTGCGATTACAGTTCTATTGACAATACTCCTGAAGAAAAAGCTAGAGGGATTACTATCAACGCATCTCACGTTGAATACGAAACCCCTAACCGGCACTACGCTCACGTAGACTGTCCTGGTCACGCCGACTATGTTAAAAACATGATTACAGGTGCGGCTCAGATGGACGGAGCAATTCTCGTTGTTTCAGCTACTGACGGTGCTATGCCTCAGACGAAAGAACACATTCTTTTAGCAAGACAGGTGGGTGTTCCTTATATCGTTGTTTTCCTTAACAAGATTGACATGATTTCTCAAGAAGATGCTGAGCTTGTAGACTTAGTTGAAATGGAATTAGCTGAACTTCTGGAAGAGAAAGGTTACAAAGGTTGCCCAATTATCCGTGGTTCTGCTTTGAAAGCTTTAGAAGGTGACGCAAGCTACGTTGAAAAGATTCGTGAATTAATGCAGGCAGTGGATGACAACATCCCTACACCAGAGCGTGAAATTGATAAGCCTTTCTTAATGCCAATCGAAGACGTATTCTCTATTTCTGGTCGTGGTACTGTAGTAACAGGACGTATCGAGCGTGGAATCGTTAAAGTTGGCGATAAAGTTCAGATTGTTGGTTTAAGAGATACTAGAGATACTATTGTTACCGGCGTGGAAATGTTTAGAAAAGAACTCCCAGAAGGCCAGGCAGGGGAAAATGTCGGCTTGCTTCTCAGAGGTATCGGTAAGAATGATGTTGAGCGTGGTATGGTTATTTGCCAGCCCAACAGCGTAAAATCTCACACACAATTTAAGGGTACTGTTTATATTCTACAAAAAGAAGAAGGCGGACGTCATAAGCCTTTCTTCACTGGATATAGACCGCAATTCTTCTTCCGCACAACAGATGTAACAGGTGTTGTAACTCTTCCAGAAGGTACAGAGATGGTTATGCCAGGTGATAATGTTGAATTTGATGTTCAATTAATCAGCCCAGTAGCTCTAGAAGAAGGTATGAGATTTGCTATTCGTGAAGGTGGTCGTACAATCGGCGCTGGAACGATCTCAAAAATTATTGCCTAATTATAGGTAAATTTATAAGCATGATTGAGATTACTCGTCTTAATCATGCTTTTTTGGGTGTGTAGCTTAGCTGGTAGAGCAGTGGCCTCCAAAGCCGCCGGTCGGGGGTTCGACTCCCTTCGCACCCGTATAGACTTAATTTTTGATCTAGAAATTCGCTTATGAAACAACGCAATCACCAAGAGACACTCTCTAAAAAAATCTCTAAAGCTAAAAAGCAAGCGGGAGCTGGCTTTCTAGATGAAATTAAAAAAATTGAATGGGTCAGTAAGCGTGATCTGAAAAGATACGTTAAAATCGTGATAGCAAGTATTTTTGGCTTAGGCTTTTCTATATATTGTGTGGATCTGGTGTTTCGTAAGCTACTTACATTGTTAAGTAGTATAACAGGCTTTTTGTTTGGTTAGTTGCATGTTTAAGTGGTATGTCGTTCAAGTTTTTACGGCTCAAGAAAAAAAAGTTAAAAAAGCTTTAGAAGATTTCAAAGAATCATCTGGAATGACGGATTTTATACAAGAAATTGTCTTGCCTATAGAAAACGTTATGGAAGTAAAAAAGGGTGAACATAAAGTAGTCGAGAAGTTCATCTGGCCGGGATATCTATTAATTAAAATGCATCTAACGGATGAATCATGGTTATATGTGAAAAACAATCCGGGTGTTGTCGAGTTTCTAGGTGGAGGAGTTCCTCTAGCTTTATCTGAAGATGAAGTAAGAAATATTTTAAAGGATATCGAAGAGAAAAAAGCGGGTGTTGTACAAAAACATAAGTTTGACGTTGGTTCTAGAGTCAAAATTAATGATGGTGTTTTTGTAAACTTCATCGGTGTTGTTTCTGAAGTTTTCCATGATAAAGGACGTCTCAGCGTCATGGTATCCATCTTTGGAAGAGAAACTCGTGTTGATGATTTAGAGTTCTGGCAAGTGGAAGAGGTTGCTCTGGAACAAGAAAGTGAATAAGAGTAAGAAAATCTGTGTATTCTTATTCTCTATCTTCTTATAATTTTAGTTTTTCGTTTCTTCCTCTTTATTCATAGAGGGGCGTCAAGATAGAGTAAGGTTTAGTATGTCGAATAAAAAGGTAATTAAGTTAATTAAACTGCAAATTCCTGGCGGTAAAGCCAATCCAGCTCCTCCAATAGGGCCTGCTTTAGGTGCTGCTGGTGTTAATATTATGGGGTTTTGCAAAGAGTTTAATGCTGCAACGCAAGATCGTCCTGGAGACCTATTGCCAGTAGTGATTACTGTTTATTCAGATAAAACTTTTACATTCATAACCAAACAACCTCCCGTATCTTCTTTGATCAAAAAAGCATTGAATCTAGAGTCTGGATCTAAAATTCCTAACAGAAATAAAGTTGGAAAATTGACTCAGGCACAGGTGATGGCTATTGCTGAACAAAAAATGAAAGATATGGACGTCGTTCTTCTTGATTCTGCAAAACGCATGGTGGAAGGAACCGCCCGAAGTATGGGTATAGACGTCGAGTAAATTGTAATAGGGCTGCATAATTATGACAAAACATGGAAAACGTATACGAGGCATCTTAAAAAGCTATGATTTTTCAAAGTCATATTCTTTGCAAGAAGCTATAGATATTTTAAAACAATGCCCCACAGTGCGCTTTGATCAAACTGTCGACGTATCTATCAAGTTGGGTATAGATCCAAAGAAAAGTGATCAACAAATTCGTGGATCCGTTTCCCTGCCTAATGGCACAGGAAAAACTTTAAAAATTCTTGTGTTTGCTGCTGGAGAAAAAGCTAAGGAAGCGTTAGACGCTGGAGCTGATTTCGTAGGTAGTGACGATCTTGTTGAAAAAATCAAAGGTGGCTGGATCAATTTTGATGTCGCTGTTGCCACTCCCGATATGATGCGTGAAGTAGGAAAGTTAGGAAAAGTTCTAGGTCCTAGAAATCTTATGCCTACACCTAAAGCGGGTACAGTAACTATGGATGTTACTAAAGCTGTTGCTGAATTGCGTAAGGGAAAAATTGAATTTAAAGCAGATCGTGCTGGAGTATGCAATGCTGGTGTAGGTAAACTATCATTTGATGGAAACCTTCTTAAGGAAAACATCGAAGCTTTATGTTCTGCTTTAATTAAAGCTAAGCCGCCTGCAGCTAAGGGGCAATATCTAGTATCATTTACTGTCTCCTCAACTATGGGGCCAGGTATTTCCATAGATACTAGAGAGTTAATGGCGTCTTAATTCAAGAGGGAACATGAAAGAAGAAAAGAAGTTACTCCTTCAAGAGGTAGAAGAGAAAATCTCCGCATCCCAAGGTTTTATTTTATTGAGATATCTTGGATTTACGGCGGCGTATTCTAGAGAGTTTCGTAATTCACTCTCCGGAGTTTCTGCAGAATTTGAAGTATTGAAAAAAAGAATTTTTTTCAAAGCTATAGAAAGTGCTGGCTTTGAGATAGACTCTTCAGATACAGAAGGACATCTAGGTGTAGTATTTGCTTATGATGATGCTGTTTCTGCGGCAAAACAAGTATTAGATTTTAATAAACAACATAACGATTCACTAGTTTTTCTTGCCGGGCGAATTGATAGCGCTAACTTGTCGGGTAAAGAAGTAGAAGCTGTTGCTAAATTACCTTCATTAAAAGAACTCAGACAGCAAATTGTGGGACTATTAGCTGCTCCGATGTCTCAGGTTGTTGGAATTATGGGCTCGGCTCTTTCTGGTGTTATCTCTTGTATCGACCAGAAAACACAAAAAAACTAAGAAGAATGTTAAAACTCTCAAATTAAGTAAGGGTGACAAAAGTGACGACACAAAGTTTGGAAACTTTAGTAGAGACGTTAAGCAACTTAACAGTACTAGAACTAGCTGCTTTAAAAAAATTGTTAGAAGAAAAATGGGATGTCACTGCTGCTGCTCCTATGATGGCTATTGCTGCTGGCGCTGCTGTTGGTGGTGGAGATGCTGCTCCTGCTGAGTCAACAGAATTTGCTGTGATCTTAGAGGATGTTCCTGCAGATAAAAAAATCGGCGTTTTAAAAATTGTCCGAGAAGTTACTGGATTGGCTTTAAAAGAAGCTAAAGAAATGACAGAAGGCTTACCTAAGACTGTTAAAGAGAAAACTTCTAAGTCTGATGCTGAAGATACTGTTAAAAAATTACAAGAAGCTGGAGCAAAAGCTTCCTTTAAAGGCTTGTAATTCATAGAAAAGAAAAATCTATAAGATTTTTCTTTTCTTTTTTTATCATGTATACAATCGTAGTACTCCCTTAACAGGCATACGTAGGCTTGTTTAAGGGAAGTCTTTTGGCATCACAATAGTCTTAGGAGAGCTCGCATGTTCAAATGCCCGGAGCGGGTTAGCGTCAAAAAAAAGGAAGACATCTTAGATCTTCCAAATCTTATTGAAATTCAAATTAAGTCATATAAGCAATTTCTTCAGATTGGGAAGCTTGCGGAAGAGCGCGATAATGTCGGCTTGGAAGAAGTTTTCAGAGAGATCTTTCCAATTAAATCTTATAATGAAGCTACCATTTTAGAGTATTTATCTTATAACTTAGGTGTGCCGAAATATTCTCCAGAAGAGTGTATTCGTAGAGGGATCACCTATAGTGTAACTTTGAAAGTTCGCTTCCGTTTGACTGATGAAACAGGAATCAAAGAAGAAGAAGTCTATATGGGCACTATACCCATTATGACAGATAAAGGTACCTTTATTATTAATGGTGCTGAAAGAGTCGTTGTTTCTCAAGTACACCGATCTCCGGGAATTAACTTTGAACAGGAAAAGCATTCTAAAGGAAATATTTTATTTTCTTTCAGAATCATTCCTTATCGAGGTAGCTGGCTAGAAGCTATTTTTGATATCAATGATCTGATTTACATTCACATTGATAGAAAGAAACGTCGTCGTAAAATTTTGGCTATGACGTTTATTCGTGCTTTGGGATATTCATCTGATGCCGATATTATTGAAGAATTTTTCCAAATAGAAGAGCGTTCTTTGAAGAGTGAAAAAGATTTCACTCTTTTAGTTGGTAAAATCTTAGCTGATAATGTTTTAGACGAAGCTTCTTCTTTAGTTTATGGAAAAGCTGGAGAGAAACTCAGTACAGCAATGTTAAAACGTATGCTAGATGCTGACATTTCAACTTTAAAAATAGCTGTAGAGGCAGATGAGAATCACCCTATCATCAAAATGTTGGCGAAAGATCCAACAGACTCTTATGAAGCTGCTTTAAAAGACTTTTATAGAAGATTACGCCCAGGTGAGCCTGCAACATTAGCAAATGCTCGATCTACAATTATGCGTCTATTCTTTGATTCTAAGCGCTATAACTTAGGAAGAGTGGGTCGTTATAAATTGAATAGAAAACTCGGATTCCCAATGGATGATGAGTCTCTATCACAAGTTACCCTGAGAAAAGAAGATGTTATTGGTGCTTTAAAGTATCTTATCCGTTTAAAAATGGGTGATGAAAAAGCTTCCATTGATGATATTGACCATTTAGCAAATCGTCGTGTACGTTCTGTAGGGGAATTAATTCAAAACCAATGTCGCTCGGGCTTGGCTAGAATGGAAAAAATTGTTCGCGAGAGAATGAATCTATTTGATTTTTCTTCCGATACATTAATTCCTGGAAAGATCATCTCAGCAAAAGGTCTTGCAAGTGTTTTAAAAGACTTTTTTGGTCGTTCTCAGCTTTCTCAATTTATGGATCAAACTAACCCCGTGGCGGAATTAACGCATAAGCGTCGTTTATCAGCTTTGGGTCCTGGAGGTTTGAATAGGGAAAGAGCTGGATTTGAAGTTCGTGACGTGCATGCGAGCCATTACGGACGTATTTGTCCAATTGAGACTCCAGAAGGACCGAATATTGGTTTAATTACTTCTCTCTCTTCTTTCGCAAAAATTAATGAATTTGGATTTATTGAGACACCATACCGCATTGTTAGAGATGGTATCGTCACCGATGAAATCGAATACATGACTGCTGATGTTGAAGAAGAATGTGTGATTGCTCAGGCTTCAGCAACTTTAGATGAATATAATATGTTTGTGGATCCTGTATGTTGGGCAAGGTGTCGTGGAGAGGCTTTTGAAGCTGACACGACTACCGTGACACATATGGACGTTTCTCCGAAACAATTGGTATCGATTGTTACAGGTTTGATTCCATTTTTAGAACATGATGACGCTAACCGTGCTCTCATGGGATCAAATATGCAACGTCAAGCTGTACCTTTGTTAAAAACGGAAGCTCCTATTGTTGGAACGGGATTAGAATCTCGAGCCGCTAAAGACTCTGGAGCTATTGTTGTCGCTGAAGAAGACGGAATTGTTGACTATGTTGACGGTTATAAGATAGTCGTTGCTGCTAAACATAACCCGACATTGAAGCGTACTTATGATCTTAAAAAGTTCTTAAGATCAAATTCAGGTACGTGCATCAATCAACGACCTTTATGTAGTGTTGGAGATGTAGTAGTTAAAGGTGATGTTATTGCTGACGGCCCTGCTACAGATCAAGGAGAACTTGCTTTAGGAAAGAACATCTTGGTTGCCTTCATGCCATGGTATGGATACAACTTTGAGGATGCGATTATTATTTCTGAAAAGCTCATTAAGCAAGATGCCTATACTTCGATTTATATTGAAGAATTCGAACTGACAGCTAGAGATACGAAATTAGGAAAAGAAGAGATTACTCGTGATATTCCTAATGTTTCCGAAGAAGTTTTAGCAAACTTAGGTGAAGACGGAATTATTCGGATTGGTGCTGAAGTAAAACCAGGCGATATTCTTGTTGGTAAAATCACTCCAAAATCAGAAACAGAACTCGCTCCTGAAGAACGGCTACTAAGAGCTATTTTTGGTGAGAAAGCTGCTGATGTTAAAGATGCTTCTTTGACGGTGCCTCCTGGGACAGAAGGGGTCGTCATGGATGTTAAGGTATTTAGTAGAAAAGATAGACTTTCTAAGAGTGATGACGAGCTTGTGGAAGAAGCTGTTCATTTAAAAGACTTACAGAAGGGTTATAAGAATCAAATTTCAGTATTGAAGATCGAATATCGTGAGAAACTCGGAGCGTTATTACTTAATGAAAAAGCTCCAGCTTCGATTATTCACCGCCGTACAGCAGACATCTTGGTTCAAGAAGGTACAGTATTTGATCAAGAGACTATAGAACTTCTTGAACAAGAGACTTTAGTCGATCTTCTTATGCCTCCTTGTGAAATGTATGATGTTTTAAAAGGTCTACTTTCTGATTATGAGACTTCCTTGCAACGTCTGGAAGTCAATTATAAAACAGAAGTTGAGCATATTCGTGAGGGAGATGCTGATCTTGATCACGGCGTCATTCGTCAGGTTAAAGTTTATGTAGCTTCAAAAAGAAAACTCCAGGTTGGAGATAAAATGGCTGGACGTCATGGAAACAAAGGAGTTGTTTCTAAGATCGTTCCTGAAGCTGATATGCCATATTTAGCTAATGGCGAAACTGTACAGATGATCTTAAATCCTCTTGGGGTGCCTTCGAGGATGAACTTAGGCCAGGTGTTGGAAACACACCTTGGTTATGCTGCGAAAACTGCCGGCATTCATGTAAAAACTCCAGTATTTGAAGGATTCCCAGAATCTCGTATCTGGGACATGATGATTGAACAAGGGTTGCCTGCAGATGGTAAGTCTTACCTATATGACGGGAAGACAGGAGAGAGATTCGATAATACTGTAGTTATTGGCTACATTTATATGTTGAAACTCAGTCACCTAATTGCGGATAAGATCCATGCTAGATCTATTGGTCCTTACTCTCTAGTAACTCAGCAACCTCTTGGAGGTAAAGCTCAGATGGGAGGTCAAAGATTTGGGGAGATGGAAGTGTGGGCTTTAGAAGCTTATGGGGTAGCCCATATGCTTCAAGAGATTCTTACAGTAAAATCTGACGACGTTTCTGGACGAACAAGGATTTACGAATCCATTGTTAAAGGAGAAAATCTCCTTAAATCAGGTACACCTGAGTCGTTTAACGTTTTGATTAAAGAAATGCAAGGTTTAGGGCTTGATGTCCGTCCTATGGTAGTAGATGCTTAACAAATCACTTATTGGAGAAAAACAATAATGTTCGGAGAAGGTTCTCGAGACAATGTCGCTCTATCTAAAGAGGGGCTATTTGATAAATTAGAAATTGGAATTGCCTCAGATATTACTATTCGCGATAAGTGGTCTTGTGGGGAAATCAAAAAGCCTGAAACAATCAATTACCGTACGTTTAAACCTGAAAAAGGTGGACTATTTTGCGAAAAGATTTTCGGTCCTACAAAGGATTGGGAATGTTGTTGTGGTAAATATAAAAAAATCAAACACAAAGGGATTGTTTGCGATCGCTGTGGGGTAGAGGTGACTCTTTCTAAGGTGCGTCGTGAACGTATGGCTCATATTGAGCTAGCAGTACCTATTGTGCATATATGGTTTTTTAAGACTACGCCTTCAAGAATAGGTAATGTCTTAGGAATGACTGCATCTGATCTCGAAAGGATTATCTACTACGAAGAATACGTAGTTATCGATCCAGGTAAGACAGATTTAAATAAGAAACAGCTTTTAAACGACGCTCAATATCGAGAAGTTATTGAGAAGTGGGGTAAAGATGCTTTCGTAGCTAAAATGGGCGGAGAAGCTATTTATGATTTATTAAAGTCAGAAGATCTTCAAAGTTTATTAAAAGAGCTTAAGGATCGTTTACGAAAGACAAAATCTCAGCAAGCAAGAATGAAACTTGCTAAACGGTTGAAGATTATCGAAGGTTTTGTTTCTTCTTCTAATCACTCTGAGTGGATGGTTTTAAAAAGTGTTCCTGTTGTTCCACCCGATCTTCGTCCACTAGTTCCATTAGATGGTGGAAGATTTGCAACTTCTGATTTAAACGATTTATACCGTCGTGTAATCAACCGTAACAATCGTCTAAAGGCTATTTTAAGATTAAAGACTCCTGAAGTGATCGTTCGCAATGAGAAACGTATGCTACAGGAAGCTGTAGATGCTTTATTTGATAATGGTCGTCATGGACATCCCGTGATGGGAGCAGGAAATCGTCCTTTGAAATCTCTTTCTGAAATGTTGAAAGGGAAAAATGGACGCTTTCGACAAAATCTTTTAGGTAAACGTGTCGATTATTCTGGACGTTCTGTAATTATCGTTGGTCCCGAATTGAAATTTAATCAGTGTGGTCTACCTAAAGAAATGGCTCTTGAGTTGTTTGAACCTTTCATTATTAAAAGACTCAAAGATCAAGGCAGTGTCTACACTATCCGTTCTGCTAAAAAAATGATTCAACGTGGAGCTCCTGAAGTTTGGGACGTTCTAGAAGAAATCATTAAAGGTCACCCAGTATTGCTTAACAGGGCTCCTACACTTCACCGTTTAGGAATACAGGCCTTTGAGCCCGTATTAATTGAAGGTAAAGCGATTCGTGTCCATCCGTTAGTATGCGCAGCGTTTAACGCTGACTTTGACGGAGACCAAATGGCTGTTCACGTACCGCTATCTATTGAAGCACAGCTAGAAGCTAAAGTTTTGATGATGGCTCCTGATAATATCTTCCTACCTTCTTCAGGAAAGCCTGTTGCTACACCTTCTAAAGATATGACATTGGGTATTTACTATCTAATGGCTGACCCTACGTATTTCCCAGAAGATCATGGTGGAAAAATCAAGATCTTTAGAGATGTTACTGAAGTATTGCGAGCGTTATATACAGGTGGATTTCTTGATGAACGTATAGGTAATCGTCGTGATGAGACAGGTCGTGGTATTCATATTCATGAAAAAATAAAAGTGCGTATTGACGGCCAGATTATTGAAACCACTCCTGGACGAGTGCTATTTAATAGAATTGTTCCTAAAGAATTAGGGTTTCAGAATTACAGTATGCCAAGTAAGCGTATCAGTGAGTTAATTTTGCAATGCTATAAAAAAGTAGGTCTTGAGGCTACTGTACGCTTCCTAGATGATCTTAAAGATTTAGGATTTATCCAAGCGACGAAAGCCGCGATCTCTATGGGATTGAAAGATGTTAGAATCCCTGAGATTAAGAGTGAAATTCTTAAAGAAGCTTACGATAAAGTTACTGTTGTTAAGAAGCAATACGACGATGGTATTATTACGGATGGCGAACGTCACTCCAAAACTATTAGTATTTGGACAGAAGTTTCTGAATTGTTATCAGATGCTCTTTATATTGAGATTAGTAAACAAGCTAAGAGTAAACATAATCCTTTATTCTTAATGATTGATTCTGGAGCTCGGGGTAATAAATCTCAGTTAAAACAGTTAGGGGCCTTGCGTGGTTTAATGGCGAAGCCAAACGGAGCGATTATTGAATCACCTATTACTTCGAATTTCCGCGAAGGATTAACAGTTCTTGAATACTCGATTTCCTCTCACGGTGCTAGAAAAGGTTTAGCCGATACCGCCTTAAAAACAGCGGACTCTGGATACTTAACTCGAAGACTTGTTGACGTAGCTCAAGACGTGATTATTACAGAGAAAGATTGTGGAACGTTGAATCATATTGAAATTTCTGCAATTCGCCAAGGCTCTGAAGAGCTTTTACCCTTGAAAGATCGTATCTATGGCCGTACAGTGTCAGAAGATATTTATCAGCCAGGAGATAAGAGCAAGCTTCTTGCTAAGAACGGAGATGTTGTTACATCTGCTCAGGCAGAGCTTATCGACGATGCCGGCATTGAAAGTATCAAAATTCGTTCTACACTTACTTGTGAAAGCCGTCGTGGTGTTTGCGCTAAATGCTATGGATTAAATCTCGCTAATGGTCGTCTTATTGGTTTAGGAGAAGCTGTAGGTATTATTGCTGCCCAGTCCATTGGGGAACCAGGAACACAGTTGACAATGAGAACGTTCCACCTTGGAGGTATCGCTGCCACATCCTCAACTCCAGAAATTGTTACAGATAGTGACGGTATTTTAGTGTATATGGATCTACGTGTGGTTGTAGGTCAAGATGGAAACCATCTTGTATTGAACAAGAAGGGAGCTATTCATGTTGTTCGTGATGAAGGACGTAATCTAGAAGAATATAAGAAACTTCTAAGTACCAAATCTATAGAAAGTTTAGAGACTTATCCTGTAGAGCTTGGTGTGAAGATTTTAGTTGGCGATGGGGAAAAAGTATCCTCGGGTCAAAGAATTGCTGAAGTCGAATTACACAACATTCCAATTATCTGTGATAAGCCTGGTTTCGTAAAATATGAAGACTTAGTGGAAGGTATTTCCACAGAGAAGGTTGTCAATAAGAATACTGGATTAGTCGAACTTATTGTTAAGCAGCATCGTGGGGAATTACATCCTCAAATTGCTATTTATTCTGATGCTGGTTTAACAGAATTGGTTGGAACATATGCAATTCCTTCGGGAGCTATTATTTCTGTTGAAGAAAACCAGAAAGTTGATCCAGGTATGTTACTAGCAAGATTGCCTCGAGGGGCGATTAAGACTAAGGATATTACTGGTGGTCTACCTCGGGTTGCTGAATTAGTTGAAGCCAGAAAACCTGAAGATGCTGCGGATATTGCAAAGATCGATGGTGTTGTAGATTTTAAAGGAATTCAGAAAAATAAACGTATTCTTGTTGTTCGTGATGAAATTACAGGAATGGAAGAAGAGCATCTAATTCCGTTGACTAAACACTTGATTGTTCAGCGTGGAGATAACGTGATGAAAGGACAGCAGCTAACAGATGGTTTAGTTGTCCCTCATGAAATCTTAGAAATTTGTGGTGTTCGCGAATTGCAGAAATATTTGGTGAATGAAGTTCAAGAAGTTTATCGTTTACAAGGTGTGGACATCAACGACAAACACATTGAAATTATTGTTCGTCAAATGTTGCAGAAAGTTCGTATTACTGATCCAGGTGACACAACTTTACTCTTTGGTGAAGAAGTTAATAAGAAAGAGTTTTACGAAGAAAATAGACGTACAGAAGAAGATGGTGGTAAACCAGCTCAAGCTGTTCCTGTGTTATTGGGAATTACTAAAGCTTCGTTGGGCACAGAATCTTTCATTTCTGCAGCGTCCTTCCAGGATACGACTCGTGTATTAACCGATGCAGCTTGCAGTAGTAAGACAGACTATCTCTTAGGATTCAAAGAAAATGTCATTATGGGACATATGATTCCTGGAGGTACAGGATTTGATACGCATAAGCGGATTAAGCAATACTTAGAAAAAGAGCAAGAGGATCTTGTTTTTGACTTTGTAAGCGAATCTGAATGTGCTTGCTAACTAGGCTTTAGGCTTTAACGATCGAAATAGGAGGTTAAGTTTTGATCCATAACCTCCTTGATAGTAATGTTTTTTTTTGGTAGCCTCATCGAAAGACGAATAGTGATAACAGGGTGCTTATGTCTAGCCAATTCGAGCAACTAAAACTCTTGAGTGTTCTTGTTTGTGATACTGGTGATCCAGAATTAGTTAAGTCTTCAGGATCTCAAGATGCGACGACGAATCCGTCTCTTATTCTTAAGGTTGCGCAAGAGCCGAAATATCAAGAATTGCTAACTGAAGCAATCGCTTGGGGAATTCGACAAAACGGCGATGATATTCAAACCCTAACTTTCGTTTTAGACAAGATACAGGTAAACTTTGGTTTAGAAATTCTAAACTGTATTCCAGGCAAAGTTTCTTTAGAGATTGATGCACGGCTTTCGTTTAATACAGAAGCAATGGTACAAAGGGCTATTTTTCTAAGCGAATTATTTGCTGCTGCTGGTGGTGATAAGAAGCGTCTTTTAGTTAAAATTCCTGGTACTTGGGAAGGAATTCAAGCTGTAGAATTGCTAGAAAAACAAGGTATTGCTTGTAACGTCACTCTTGTTTTTAACCTAATTCAGGCTATTGCTGCGGCAAAAGCAAAAGCAACATTGATTTCACCATTTGTTGGTCGTATTTATGATTGGTGGATAGCAGCTTATGGAGATGAGGGTTACTCTATAGATGCTGATCCGGGTGTTGCCTCTGTATCGAATATCTATACATATTATAAGAAGTTTGATATCCCTACACAAATCATGGCTGCCTCTTTCCGTTCTAAGGAACAGGTATTAGCTTTAGCAGGATGTGATTTGCTAACAGTTTCTCCGAAATTGTTAGATGAATTGAAAAAAGATCAATCACCGGTTGCGAGAAAATTAGACGTAACCGCTGCTAAGAAACTTGATGTTCAACCTGTTGAATTGACAGAAAGCGTATTTCGTTTTTTAATGAATGAAGATGCTATGGCTACAGAGAAACTTGCTGAGGGTATTCGTATATTTTCTGGCGATACTCAAATTCTTGAAGCAGCAGTTACAGAATTTATTAAGCAAATAGCTGCCCAAGATGCGTAAGAAAAACTGTCTTTGAGTTGATTAAGTACTTTAAAGGCAAATTAAAGAAGATAAGATGAACCATAACTCGTTACTTGTTTTTTCCTGTCCGTGCTGCTGCGAAGGAGAAGTTTCTTTTTCTGTATTTAGCTTGGAGGAAGTCCTAGCTTGTAGTTGTTGTTCTTCTACATATACCTTCGACCCATCAATGCGAAACTCTATTCGTCAATTCGCCGCACTATGTCTTAGGATCCATGAAGCTTCTCCTATATTAGGAAATGCTACAGTTTCTGTATCTGTTCAAGACAGTGCTGTGGAGATTCCTTTTCAACTACTCTTCTCCAGATTTCCTGTAGTTTTCAATTTAACAGTTGAGGGAAAGAAGATAGCAATTCGCTTTATCTTCGATGCTCTTAAAAGAGAAGTTTTGCATAAAGAGAGTGAGTCTTTAGTCTAAAATTTCTAGATGTTATTTTGTTTCTGCTTGAAGGGCTTTCAAAGCTTCTTCAAGAATAGTATCTCCAGAAGCAGCTTCTTTTGCTGAGAGCTTAAATGAAGAGACAGTTTTTAAGAAAACCAAAGATACATTGGGATAATCATCCAGGGTAGCTGTGCTGGTAAAGATGTAGGCTTTATGGTTGATAACCGCAACGCCTTGTAGACAAAAAACTTTTCCCCAAGAAGAATTTTTTTCCGTTTTAATAATAGTGAATTCCCCGTTAGTAGATTGAATATGAGTGAATACAGAAGATTCTAACGTCATTTCATTAGCTTTATGATAAGCAAGAATCTCTTCGATGTATTCAGGTTGCTTTTTGGATGTGATTTCTTGAGAAATATTGATCGTAGGGGTTAATGAGCCCATTCCTTGTCCAATAAATACTACATCGAGTTTTTCTGGAAGTTGTGTCTTATCATTTATGCATTGCCAATTACTTGGAATGCGAATTGAATACTCATCTCCGGAATAGGAAACCCATGAAACTAAGTGTTTTGTCTTTTCTGTTTGTGCTATTCTTCTATTTTTATTTGCTCTTTTTGCAACGTAACGTGAAGCAGTTTCATTAGAAACAACAGCTTGAGATCTTTTCAATGCTCTTCGTTGAGAAACGCTTGAGGGGCGTCTGTGAGACTGTTTTTCATTATTTTGAAGAGTTCTTTGTGTTTGTAGATTTGCGTTTACTGTGAGCGACAAACTAGTAAACAGAAAAGAAATAAGAGCATGAAGTTTCATGGAAATCTTTTATTTAATTTTATTTAAATGATCTAATGTTATAATCTGTTGGATTAGTTGAATTATAATCGAAATTTTTTTTAAGATAAACTCTGTTTTCTCATGGTAGCAATGATATGGCAGATCTCGGTGCAGAAGACAAATTAAAGCAAATCTGCGATGCTCTACGAATAGAAACTTTAAAGCCTGCTGAAGATGAAGCTGATGCCATTGTGCGTAATGCGAAAGAACAGGCGAAAAGGATAATTGACGAAGCTCAACAAGAAGCTGGTCAGATTATTGCTTCAGCTCAACAAGAAGCTGATCACAAGCTAAAACAGGGAGAATCTGCTTTAGCTCAAGCAGGAAAGCGTTCCTTAGAAAGTTTAAAGCAAGCTGTAGAAAATAAAATATTTAAAGAATCCTTGGCGGAGTGGCTAGACAATGCTTTAGCTGATCCCGAGGTGTCTGCTAAACTTGTTGCAGCGTTGATACAAGCTATAGAAGATCAAGGCATTTCCGGGGATCTTACAGCTTATATCGGCAAACACGTAGCAACAAGAGCTGTTAATGAACTCCTAGGAAAATCCGTATTGACAAAACTTAAAGGTAAGGGAGTGACTGTCGGTAAGTTTGTCGGTGGTGTTCAATTAAAAGTCGAAGATAAGAACTGGGTTTTAGATCTTAGTTCAGATACCTTGCTTGATCTTTTAATGCGTTATTTGCAGAAAGATTTTCGTGAAATGATATTTCAGGGCTCCTAGGTTTTCTTTTCAAATACAGAGTCCTAACCAATTTTAGAGTTATTGCCATGACTCAATACTACTTTTTGTCGTCGTTTTTTCTTCCTCAGCTTCCTGAGTCTCGGCCCGTTTATTCTTTTGATGTTCTTGATGATCTTCTCCATTTAAATCTATCTAATAAGGATCTAGGGTATTACGTCATCTTAAAACGTTTTTTCGATTTTGAGAACTTTGCGTTTTTCTGGTCTGGGAAACCCCTGCCACATTCTTATGGTGTAGTAACACAAGAGAATGTTGAGAGTATGGTTAATCTTCAACAATGGTCGGATGATTGTGAGTTTGAGGATTTCTTTAAGGATTTCCTATTGCAATATAAGACTCCTAAAGAGCGTGTAGATAACTTTTCTTCATTAGTTAGAGAATTTCTATCACATTACCAACATAGCTCTTCTGAATTCCTTCGTACATATTTTACATTTAAACAAAATCTTCGTGTTATTTTGGCAGGTTTTCGCTCCCGAGTCATGAAGCTAGATGTTTCTTATGTATTAAGAGATGAAGATAGTTCTGATCCTGTAGTGCTTCAAGTATTGATGCAAAAAGATGCTCCTAATTACGAGCTTCCGGGAGAATTTTCAGATTTGAGTGATGTATTACAGGATTACGGACGTTTACCTCATACATTGAACCGTACACTATCTTTGTACGAGTTTCATAAGATTGAAGAGATGTATCGTGATAAATATTTTGATGCAAATGCAGTTTTAGCAAGGGTTGCAGCGTATTTATTTGCTATTCGTAATAGTATGGTAAATTTAGAGAAAGGTAAAAATATTATTAATTCTATGGAAAAGGCAATCACATGGTAGCAACTTCGGGACAAACAACTCAGGGATATGTTGTAGAGGCCTACGGCAATTTATTGCGTGTACGTTTTGATGGACACGTACGTCAGGGGGAAGTTGCTTATGTTAGCGTTAACGACACATGGTTAAAAGCTGAAGTTATTGAGGTTGTTGGTCAAGAGGTCAAGATTCAAGTTTTTGAGGATACTCAAGACGTTTGCCGCGGAGCTTTAGTTACTTTCTCAGGACACTTATTAGAAGCTGAATTAGGCCCTGGATTATTGCAGGGGATTTTTGACGGATTACAAAATCGTCTACAAGTGTTGGCAGAAAGTAGCTTCTTTTTGAAAAGAGGAGAGTATGTTAATGCTCTTTGTAAGCATACATTGTGGGAATATACGCCAAAGGCTGTTGTAGGAGATGTTCTTGTTCGCGGCGATGCTTTAGGTTTTGTCAAGGAAGGGTACTTTAACCATAAAATTATGGTGCCGTTTTCTTGTTTTAAAGAGGTGACAATTACCTGGGTAATCTCAGAAGGTAGCTATAGCGTTGATACAGTAGTTGCTAAAGCTCGAGATGCAGATGGGAAAGAATACAGCTTTACTATGGTTCAGAAATGGCCAATTAAGCAGGCATTTATCCAAGGAGATAAGGTGCCCTGTCATGAGATTATGGACGTGGGTGTGCGTATTTTAGATACGCAAATTCCTGTATTGAAGGGCGGAACATTTTGTACTCCTGGTCCGTTTGGTGCAGGAAAAACAGTTTTGCAACACCATTTATCTAAGTATGCTGCTGTAGATATTGTTATTCTTTGTGCATGTGGAGAACGTGCTGGTGAAGTGGTAGAGGTATTACAAGAATTTCCTCACCTTACAGATCCTCATACTGGAGAGTCTTTAATGCATAGAACGTGTATTATTTGTAATACCTCTTCCATGCCTGTAGCAGCTAGGGAATCTTCAATTTATCTGGGAATTACTATTGCAGAATATTATAGACAGATGGGCCTACACGTGCTTTTGCTTGCTGACTCAACGTCGCGATGGGCTCAAGCATTAAGAGAAATCTCAGGAAGATTAGAAGAAATCCCAGGAGAAGAGGCTTTTCCAGCTTATCTAGCATCAAGAATAGCCGCTTTTTATGAGCGTGGTGGTGCTGTACGTATGAAAGATGGATCAGAAGGTTCTTTGACAATATGTGGTGCCGTATCTCCTGCAGGAGGGAATTTTGAAGAGCCTGTAACACAAGCTACTTTATCTGTAGTCGGAGCTTTTTGTGGTCTTTCCAAAGCTCGCGCTGATGCTCGTCGTTATCCTTCTATTGATCCGATGATTTCGTGGTCAAAATATTTAGATCAAGTTGGGGATATATTAGAGAATAAGATTCAGGGTTGGGGAGAGGCAGTCAAAAAAGCAAATTATTTCCTTCGCGAGGGATCTGAAATTGGCAAACGCATGGAAGTCGTTGGAGAAGAAGGTATCCCCATGGATGATATGGAGATCTATCTAAAAGCAGAGTTATATGATTTTTGTTATCTCCAACAGAATGCTTTTGATGCTGTAGATTGTTATTGTCCTTTTGATCGGCAAATTGAGTTATTTTCATTAATGAGTCGTATTTTTGATGCGAAATTTAGCTTCGATTGTCCCGATAATGCGAGGAGTTTTTTCCTTGAACTGCAAAGTAAAATCAAAACCTTAAATGGACAGAAGTTTCTTTCTGAGGAATACAAGGAAGGAATGGAAGTGGTTCTTAGGTTATTAGAGACGAAGATGATACAAACAGCGTAAAGGTTATGCAGACAATATATACAAAAATTACCGACATCAAGGGAAACTTGATAACCGTAGAAGCTGAGGGAGCGCGTTTAGGCGAATTGGCAGAAATTGAGAGAGTAGATGGAAGATCTTCATACGCTTCCGTGTTACGTTTTGATGCTAAGAAAGTAACTCTACAAGTCTTTGGTGGAACTTCCGGATTGTCGACAGGGGACAGAGTGATATTTTTAGGTCGTTCTATGGAGGTTACTTACGGGGAATCTCTAATAGGTAGACGTTTAAATGGTGTGGGAAAACCTATTGATGGTGAGGGAGAATGTTTTGGTGATCCGATTGAAATCTCTACACCTACATTTAACCCCGTTTGTCGTGTTGTCCCTAGGGATATGGTGAAAACCAATATTCCTATGATTGATGTATTCAATTGTTTAGTGAAGTCTCAAAAAATTCCTATCTTCTCTTCTTCTGGAGAGAATCACAACGCTTTATTGATGCGTATAGCTGCACAAACAGATGCCGATATTGTAATCATCGGTGGTATGGGATTAACGTTTGTTGATTATAGTTTTTTTGTTGATGAATCTAAGAGATTAGGATTCGCAGATAAATGTGTGATGTTTATTCATAAAGCTGTAGACGCGCCTGTAGAGTGTGTTTTAATTCCTGATATGGCTTTAGCATGTGCTGAGAAATTTGCTGTAGATCACAATAAGAACGTATTGGTCTTACTTACAGATATGACAGCATTCGCAGATGCTTTAAAGGAAATTGCCATTACTATGGACCAAATTCCTGCAAACCGTGGGTATCCAGGATCTTTGTATTCGGATCTTGCGTTACGTTATGAGAAAGCTGTGGATATAGCAAATGGTGGATCGATTACTTTAATTAGTGTGACCACGATGCCTGGAGATGATATTACCCACCCTGTTCCTGATAATACGGGATTCATTACAGAAGGACAGTTCTACTTGAAGAATAATCGTATTGATCCGTTTGGTTCTTTATCTCGTTTGAAGCAATTGGTTATCGGTAAGGTAACTAGAGAAGATCATGGAGATCTTGCAAACTCCTTAATACGGCTTTATGCCGATTCTAGAAAAGCTGCTGAAAGAATGTCTATGGGCTTTAAGTTGTCAAATTGGGACAAGAAGTTATTAGCATTTGCTGAGCTTTTCGAAACACGATTAATGAGTTTAGAAGTAAATATTCCTTTAGAAGAAGCTTTAGATATTGGTTGGAAAATTCTTGCTCAGAGTTTCCATTCCGAAGAAGTAGGTATAAAGGAACAATTGATCAATAAGTATTGGCCGAAGTCATGTCTTCACAGATAAAGCTAACAAAGAACGCCTATCGTTTAGAGAAGGTAAAACTCTCACGTCTGGAAACATATTTACCGACGTTAAAACTAAAAAAAGCGCTGTTGCAAGTAGAAGTTACCAATGCTATTCGCGAGGCTAGTGAAAGCATACAAGCATATGAAGCATCTAGGGAAAGTATTTATGCTTTCGCAGAGCTCTACAGTATTCCTCTTTATGTCGATGCTATTACAAATAGCTTTAAGATAGAAAAAGTCGAAAGAGACTATGAGAATATTACAGGAGTAGAAGTTCCTGTAGTAAGAGACATCGTTCTATCTGAATCTTCTTATTCTATTTTAGACACTCCCATTTGGATCGATACGCTTGTGGCTTACTCTAGAGAGTTTGTGATTAATAAAGTGCGTTCTGAAGTGGCTGCAGAAAAGCAGAGAATTCTAGAAGAAGAATTAAGAAATGTATCCATTCGTGTAAATCTATTTGAGAAAAAGTTGATTCCAGAGACTACGCGGATGATTAAGAAAATTGCAATTTTCTTAAGCGATCGTAGCATTACAGATGTTGGCCAAGTAAAAATGGCTAAGAAAAAGATACAGCAGCGTAAGGAGGAATCCGAATGCGCGTAAATGTTGATAAGTATCTCTTTATTGGAAGAAATCGATCAGAATTTTTTACTGCTTGTAGAGAACTTGGAGTTATCGAGTTTATCTCTGATAAAAGATTGAGTACTTCAGAAAAATTACGTCGTTTTTCCGAGTGTTTAAAAATTTTGAATTGTCTAAAAAGAGAATATCCTTCAGCTGACTTATCCTTATCAAAATCCGAAGATTTAACTGTTGAGCAGATAGTAGATGAAGTGTTCTCTCTTCATCAAGAGATCCTTTCTTTAACAGAAGCTACAAAAGCTTTAAGGAAAGAGATTCTTAGAGTTAAACCTTTAGGAGCATTTTCCTCTGATGATATTATCGAATTCACAAGGAAAACTGGATTAACGATAAGATTTTTCTATCGGAAACATGTAGATGGTCAAGATGTAGAAGTAGAGCAATCCAATGTCTTCTACTTGTCTACGGCATACAATTTTGATTACTATGCTGTGATTGGTGTCGTTAGCTTATCAAAAGATCAATTCACAGAGATCGATGCTCCACACTCTGTTAATGAATTGCAGTCTAAGGAATCTATCCTTTTAAGAGATATTCATCTTAAAAAATCGAGGATTTGTGAACTTTATGCTTATCGTCAGGATGTTCTTGAAGGGTTGTGCGATTATGATAACGAACAACGATTAAGACATGCCGAAGACAGTGTGGAAGAACTCTTTGATGGTAAGGTCTTTTCTATTTCAGGATGGGTAATTTCTGATCGTATTCAAGAATTAGAGCATCTGTGTGACCAGTTTGATATTTGCTTACATAAAGTAGCTCCAGATCCTGATGAGATTATCCCTACATATTTAGAAAATAGTGGCCTTGGACGTATCGGAGAAGATCTGGTAAACATTTATGATACACCGGCATCTTCAGATAAAGATCCTTCATTATGGGTGTTTATCTCGTTTTTCTTCTTCTTCTCTATGATCGTCAACGATGGTGGTTATGGACTTGTTTTCTTAGCAACTTCGCTTTTCATAACGTTTAAAGCACGTCGTGCGCTTAAAGGTTCTAAGCCTCTGGCACGTTTCTTGAAGATGTTTTCCATTTTGGGATTGGGATGTGTTTTCTGGGGATTTGCTACAACATCATTTTTTGGAATTTCTATAAGTCCTTCAAATCCTTTACGAGAGTATTCTCTTACCCATATATTGGCTTTGAAAAAAGCAGAATATTACCTGGATAAGCATCCTAAAGGATATAAAGAGTTAGTCAATGAACATCCTTTATTGAAAGATAAACAAAATCCAGAAGAGTTTCTTCTCGCTACAGAAAAATCTAGTGGGGAGACTGTAGCACGTGCTGTTGTCTATGATAAGTTTACAGATAACATCCTAATGGAATTAGCGTTATTTGTTGGAGTAATTCATATGGCTCTAGGGATGTTGCGTTATATGCGTCAGCGCTATTCAGGTCTAGGATGGATTATTTTTATGTGCGGAGCCTATCTGTATCTACCTTTGTATTTACAATCCGTGTCTTTGGTTCATTACTTATTTCACGTTCCTTATGATCTTGGAGGAATAATTGGTTATTACGGAGTATTTGTAGGTATAGGTCTTGCAGTTTCCGGAGCTATTTTACAACGTGGTGTTAGCGGTATTGATGAGATTACAGCAATTATTCAAGTATTCTCAGATGTTTTGTCTTATTTGCGTATCTACGCATTAGGATTGGCAGGAGCCATGGTAGGAACAACAATTGTGCAGATTAGCAACCGTTTCCCTCCTGCTATAGCTTTTATTATCATTTTATTCGGTCATTCAGTGAATATACTTCTTTCTATTATGGGAGGAGTGATTCATGGACTTAGATTAAACTTTATTGAGTGGTATCACTACAGTTTTGATGGGGGTGGGAAGCTCCTACATCCTTTAAAGAAAGTAGTATGTCACAAGGTTGTGGATTCCGAGGGATAGATTTAGGTAATAATTCTACGGTTTGATAGAATCCGTGATCTTTGGAAAAATTAAATTATAAACAAGATAACTAAAGAACTGATTTTTCGAGGTTTTCTTGAGATATTATTATTAGATATAGAGGTACATAATGATTGATTTATCGGTTGTTGGTCCTGTTTTCGCCATGGGCTTAGCAATGATAGGCAGTGCCATTGGTTGTGGTATGGCAGGGGTGGCTTCACATGCTGTGATGTCCCGAATTGACGAGGGACATGGAAAGATTATAGGTTTATCAGCGATGCCATCATCACAATCTATTTATGGATTGATTTTCATGCTTTTACTCAGAGATGGGATTAAAGATGGTAAAGTTGGAGCTATAGGTGCTATTGCCATGGGGCTTTCTGTTGGCATAGCATTGTTAATATCTGCTGTAATGCAGGGGAAGTGTTGTGTGAGTGCCATCCAAGCATACGCACGTTCCTCAGCTATTTATGGTAAATCTTTTGCATCTATTGGGATAGTTGAATCGTTTGCACTCTTTGCTTTTGTTTTTGCGTTATTATTATTCTAAAATCTTATTGGTCATAGTTCTCTTTCCCTTGGTATCAGTACTATGTTTATCAGCGTGTTCGCAACCCTCGTTATCCTCATTCACGGAATTCGTAGATAACGATTATACGGCTGCGGCACATCTGGGTGTGGAGCAAACTTGTGTTCATGAGATATTTGGTCAGCAGGTTGTTGTTACCTGGAGTCTACCTTATCGGATGCACAATATGCTTCCTGCGACTTTGCACCTTTGGGTGTACTACGGCGATGGGAAAATAGAAAAATTAACATATGAAGTGCGGCAGCTTTCTGGTTACCGTATTTACTGTCTGAAAGGTGATGATTACGAAGAGCGCCAGGGCATTGTTTCTTATAAGGTTTCTTTATCTAGTGGAGATAGAGAAATAGTCAGCAGACGCCATCATCTTTGGATGGAAGTCATTTCTGTAGATGCTTCTTAGAATTAGATTTTTACTACGACATCTAAAAATATTATAAAGATTTGGATATAGAATTATGAAAGAGGATGAATTTCCCAAAGCTTATGATCCTAAAGGATTAGAGGAAAAGCTTTATGCTTCTTGGGAAGAGTCAGGTATGTTTACGGCTCAATCTGCAAGCGATAAGCCTCCTTATGCTATTATCATGCCCCCACCGAATGTGACAGGCATTTTACATATGGGACATGCGCTTGTGAACACTCTTCAAGATGTTCTTATTCGTTATAAGCGTATGTCGGGATTCGAGGTGTGTTGGGTTCCTGGTACAGATCATGCGGGTATTGCTACACAAACAGTAGTAGAAAGACATTTATATTCTGCTTTAGGCAAGCGTCGTATAGATTTTTCTCGAGAAGAATTTTTAAAGCATGTTTGGGAATGGAAAGAGAAGAGTGAGGGAGTAATTCTTTCTCAATTACGTCAGTTGGGATGTTCTTGCGATTGGTCTCGGTTACGTTTCACTATGGAACCATTAGCGAACCGTGCTGTAAAAAAAGCCTTCAAGGTACTCTTTGATAAGGGACATATTTACAGAGGATACTATCTTGTTAACTGGGATCCTGTTTTACAAACAGCGCTTGCTGATGATGAAGTAGAGTATGAGGAAAAAGATGGTTGGCTTTACTATATTCGTTATAAAATAGTCGATAGTTGTGAAGAAATTATCGTAGCGACTACACGTCCAGAAACGTTACTCGGGGATACGGCTATTGCTATTTCTCCTGATGATGAGCGTTATAGTCATCTATTAGGAGCTAAGGCATATTTGCCCTTTGTAGATCGTGAAATCCCTATAATTGGGGATATGTCTGTAGATCCTTTATTTGGTACTGGAGCAGTAAAAATTACTCCTGCCCATGATAGAGACGATTATCGCACAGGAATCAATCATAATTTACCGATGGTAAATATTCTGACTCCTACTGGAGAGATCAATGAGAATGGGGGAATATTTGCAGGATTAAGTAAAGAGAAAGCTCGTGAAGATATTATTACAGCATTAGACGCTATGGGGCTGTTTGTCAAAAAAGAGCCTTATAAACTTAGGGTCGGTGTGTCTTATCGTTCGGGAGCGGTTATCGAACCATATTTATCGAAACAATGGTTTGTTTCTGTAGATAGTTTTCGAGATTCTTTACGTGAGTTTGTCGCCAGTGATTCTATAAAGATTTTTCCTCCAGAATTTACACGGAATTATCTCTCTTGGGTGAATAACCTTCGTGATTGGTGTATTAGTCGGCAGTTGTGGTGGGGACATCGTATTCCTGTATGGTATCATAAGAGCGATGAAGATCGTATACTCTGTTACGATGGTGAAGGAACTCCCGAAGAGGTTGCTCAAGATCCTGATTCTTGGTATCAAGATCACGATGTATTAGATACTTGGTTTTCTTCTGGGCTTTGGCCATTAACATGCTTAGGTTGGCCTGATGTAGAATCTGGAGATTTAGAGAAGTTTTATCCTACAGCGGTTCTCATTACTGGCCATGACATTCTATTTTTCTGGGTAACACGTATGGTGCTGCTTTGCAGTGCTATGGTTGAAGAGAAACCTTTTGATGATGTTTTCTTGCACGGGTTAATTTTTGGTAAGTCTTACAAGCGTTATAATGATCTTGGAGAATGGACGTACATTTCTGGAGAAGAGAAACATGCTTATGACATAGGAAAAACTCTTCCTAAAGATGTTGTGGCAAAGTGGGAAAAGCTTTCTAAATCTAAGGGTAATGTTATTGATCCTTTAGAGATGATTGCTAAGTATGGTGCTGACGCTGTTCGTATGACATTATGTTCATGTGCGAATCGTGGTGAGCAAATAGATCTTGACTATCGTTTATTTGAAGAATACAAAAATTTTGCGAATAAGATTTGGAATGGTGCGAGATTTATCTTCGGTCATATTTCTAATTTGACGAGTAAAGATCTCGCCAATGGTATAGATAAGAATCTCCTAGGATTAGAAGATTATTATATTCTTGATGGATTCAATCAGTTGTTAAAACAGTTAGATTTCGCATATCAAAGCTATGCTTTTGATAAGATAACAACTATGGCTTATGAATTTTTCAGGAATGATTTCTGTTCTACATATATAGAGATTATCAAGCCTACACTTTATGGGAAGCAAGGTAGTGAGGAAGACCGGCTTACAAAGCAAAAGCTATTAGCAGTTTTGTTGGTGAATATTTTAGGGGTTTTACATCCTATAACGCCTTTTGTTACAGAAACACTATTTTTGAAGCTAAAAGAAGTAATAGGTGAGGTTAACGAGCAATGCTCTGATGTTATCACAGCGCATGCTTTAAATATGTTGCGAGCAGAATCTTATGTGGTAGCTCCTTATCCGCAAGCTATAAATATTGCTATCCCTGAGGATCTTCATGAATCTTTTGCCCTTGCAGAAAGGTTAGTTTATACTATTAGGAATATTCGTGGAGAGATGCAGTTAGACCCTAGAGCTTCTTTAGAAGTGTTTGTTATTTGCCCTGAGAGAATTTCTATCAAGGCTTATGTGCCTATGATGTGCGCTCTTGCTGGGATAGCTTCTCTTGAGTATCTCTTAGAAGAGCCTAAGGATCGTGTCTATAGTTTAGGAGTTGTTGAGGGTATTCGTCTTGGGGTGTTTGTTCCTATAGAACAAATTACTAAGGAAAAAAATCGCCTAGAAAAAGAGAAAACACGTTTAGAAAATGCTATCGAAAGTGTCTCACGCTTACTGGATAGTGAAAGTTTCCGAGCAAAGGCTAATCCGGATCTTGTACGTTCTAAAAAAGAAGCTTTAAAAAATAATCGTATGGAATTACAAAGTATTCTTGATAAGCTAGCGTCGTTTTCTTAGAACTAGAGGACAAAGCACTTTTGCAGCGTTACGATATTATCAGAATGATCGGTAAAGGGGGTATGGGAGAGGTTTATTTAGCCTATGATCCCGTATGCTCTCGTAAGGTTGCTCTTAAGAGGATCCGTGAGGATCTTTCTGACAATGAATTATTGAAAAAGCGTTTTCTTAGAGAAGCTAAGATTGCTGCTGATCTTGTTCATCCTGGGGTTGTTCCTGTTTTTGCGATTTGTAGTGACAGTGATCCTGTTTATTATACAATGCCTTATATAGAGGGGTACACTCTTAAAAGTTTGCTAAAAAGTGTATGGCAATGCGATTCCATTCCTAAGGATCTTGCTGAGCAAACATCAGTAGGAACCTTCCTTTCTATCTTTCATAAGATTTGTTCTACTGTAGAATATGTACATTCTCGTGGAATTCTTCATCGAGATCTTAAGCCTGATAATATTTTGCTCGGACTTTTTAGTGAGGTAGTTATCTTAGATTGGGGAGCTGCATTATCTAAAGAAATGGAGGAAGATTTCCTTTTAGATATTGATATTCCTATTGCGGGATCATTATTTTCCAGCATGACTATTCCAGGTAAGATTGTAGGCACTCCTGATTACATGGCTCCTGAACGTTTGCGAGGTACTCCAGCTTCAGAAAGTACAGACATTTATGCTTTAGGAGTGATTCTCTATCAAATGCTGACATTATCTTTTCCTTATCGAAAGAAAAAGGGTCAGAAAATCAGTCTTCGTCATCAAATTAGTTTTCCTGAAGAAATTGCTCCTCATAGAGAGATTCCTCCTTTTCTTTCTCAAGTGGTCATGAGAGCTTTAGCAGCAGATCCTAAAGTGCGTTATCGTTCTGTAAGTGCTTTGAAAGCAGATATAGAACAACATCTACAAGGAAGTCCCGAATGGACTCCTAAGATTGTTTTACATACTCAAGATACAGAATGTTGGAAGTTTCATGAACCTATTTTATTATCTAAGTATTTCCCAATGCTGGAGGTATCGCCAGCTTTATGGTATAGCCTAGCAATTTCCAAGATAGAAAGTTTTTCTGAAGTTCGTCTGGAATATACCTTATTACGGAAGGGATTAGAAGAAGGCTTTGGAATTTTACTTCCTCCTTCTGAAGATGTGGATCACGGAGATTTCTATCATGGTTATGGTTTTTGGCTACACATTAAGGAAAATGTATTGTCTGTATCCTTAGTGAAAAATGGCTTAGAGATACAAAAAACTTCCCGAAATATAGATGAAAATAAAGACAAGTTTTTCATAGCTTTTGAAAAACAAAATCACCGTTTATCATTGATTATCGATAATATCGTGTGGATGATTCATATGGATTATCTTCCCGCTCGGGGAGGACGTATTGGGGTAATCATTCAGGATGTTGCTGATGTTTGTGGAAATATTGTTGTTTTAGAAAGTAGTGGATCTTTACAAGTCAGTTGTTTAGCAGTTCCTGATGCCTTTCTTAATGAAAAGTTGTATGATCGTGCAATTACATTTTATCGTAGGATTGTTGAATCTTTCCCAGGACGTAAGGAAGGGTATGAAGCACAATTTCGTATAGGAATTGCTCTATTAGAAAAAGCCTCTGAAAGTAATGATGCTGGGGGATTTACTCAAGCCCTTGAAGAGTTCTCCACTTTACACAATAGCGTTGCAGCTCCTTTAGAGTATCTCGGTAAAGCTTTAATATATCAAAGATTAGGAGAGTATAACGAAGAAGTTAAAAGCTTATTATTAGCTTTAAAGCGCTATTGTCAACGTCCAGAAATCTCTCGTGTTCGCGATCATGTTGTCTATCGTTTGCATGAAGCATTATATAGCCATCATCGCATCTCTTTAGTCTTTATGCTTCTTGCTCTTCATGTCGCCCCCGAATCTATAAATTCTTCTGAGGAAGAGCATTTCCTTCAAAATTTACATGGGAAAATTCAAGATACTCTATTTTGTAACTTAGACATTTCTCTTATAGATTTCCGTTCTTCTAAAATGGAATTGCTATTGAGTTATTGGTCAGGATTTACGGCATTTCTTCCAGGGTTATTTCAAAGATCCTGGGATTTAAAAGATTATCGTGCCCTTGCAGATATTTTTTATACAGCTGCAGATTTAGGGAATAAAGAATTTATTGAGGTATACTCAGAAATTTTACGTGAGAATATTCAAGAAACGATATTCACTGAAGAAATCGTAGAAATTCTCCCTGATCAGCTTCTACATTTCCTTTCAGGATTAAAGATTATCTCTCTCCAGGAATCTACAGAAAAGGTCTTTGACCGTATTGAAAATTTAGATCCTGTTTTGATTTTGTATTTGTTTGATTTATTTGCTAAAGACGCTTTGGTCCGTGGTAGAGGTGAAGAGATTCTCAAGGCTATTACATTAGTAGAAAAGTATATTTCCCCTCAACAGCGTTACGAATATCTTTTATCTTATGAAGTGCTTGCTTATTTGTGGATGAAAGATGGGAGTAAAGTTTACGATCTATTATCTAATTACGATGAATCTTTGTGGATAGACGATAATAGCCTTGCCTTTGTTCTTTATGGTTACTGGTTAGCACTTGTTGAGGATAGTTCCTTAGCTTATTTACATCTTTCAGGATGTCGAGAAGATTCTGTATTTCCACGAACCTTAATTGGAGTATTTTGTAGTCCATTAGGTATTTGTGAAGAGCAGCTGAGTTATCAAGAACGTCGGCAACTACTTTTACAGAAATTTATCTTTTTCCATTGTTTAGGAAATAGTGAAGAACGTGACAATTGTCGTATTGCTTATGATCTCCTCTCTATAGAGCGTCCTTTATAATTCACACATATATGTTTTTAATACCGACTTTTTAGAAGTCACCATATCTTTAGGCTGTCCTGAAAAGAGCACCTTTCCTCCATGTTTCCCAGATCCCGGTCCAAGTTCTATAATATAATCGGTATGTTTTAACAACCGTATGTCGTGGTCAACATAGATAATAGAATGTCCTTGGGATATTAGCGTGCGAAATAGCTTTTGCAGTTGGCATTTCTTATTTATGTCCAAGGAAGTGGCTATTTCATCTAGGAGAAATAGCGTGGGTTCTTTAGGAGGTAGATGGAGGAACCGAGCAATTTTTACAGAGATTTTTTCACTTAACGATAGAGAAGAGAGATTTTGACCTAATGGAAGATAGCCAAGTCCAGAATGTATCAGAGCTTGTAGAGGTGCTTGGATTTTTTGAAGAAAAGGAAAGATAGTAAGGATCTGTTCAATAGGAGTTTGTAAGAGCTTCCCAAAGTGTTTCCCTTCATAAACAACTTCTTGAGATAGAGGTTGAATACGGTATCCGGAACATGTAGGACATATGCGTTTTTCTAAAGCGTAAAAAGCTCTATCTATTAGGTGATATCCTAAGCCTAGGCAATCTGAACATTGTCCCTGTTTTGTATTTGTGCTAAGCATGCTTGCTGTAATATTCAAGGCCTTTGCTTGTGTGAGTGAGGCGTAAAAGTTTCTCAGGCACGGAGCAATATCAAAATATGTACTGATATCTGATCTTTGTGAAGAAGATAGAGGATGAGAATCTAAGAACACTACATTTAAGAAGTGTTCATATCCAGCATCTATAAATTTTTGTGCCTGTTTATAAAAACCTTCGGTTAATAGTGAAGTTTTCCCAGATCCCGATACTCCAGCAATAGCCACAAGACTATGAAGAGGAGCTTGTACATGAAGATTAGAAATATTGTGAATCGTGAGATGCACATCTAAAGTTTCTTTAAAGAGAACTTCTTTATGATCAGAATCTTCTATAGATGACGGTGGTTGAGCTGTTAGATAGCCTCCTTGAGGTCCTGATCCTGGGCCTAAATCTATAGTATGATCTGCGTAAAATTTTAATAGATTATTACGGTCTGTGGCAATAACAGTGTTATTGTTAGCGACGAGTTCTTTAAGCAATTTTATTAATGTTGGAATATCTTGAGGATGTAGTCCTGATAGGGGATCTTCAAGAAGATAAACAATATCTGTAAGATTTGTGGAGATTTTCTTTGCTAGGTGCAGGCGGTAATGTTCACCATCACTTAAAGTATCTTGTTGTTGCCCTAAAGTAATATAACTCAATCCCACCTTATCAATGAATGCTAAGCGGTTTTGTAGATCTTGAATGATAGGTTGTGCTTGATCATCATGGATAGTCGTTAAAAGATCTTTGAGGAAGCTAGTATCTTCTTGGTAGATATCTATGAGAGACGTTTTACCTATACGTACATGTTGCGCATAGGTATGAATTCCCCATCCTGAGCATGCTGAGCATGTGTCGGATATAATTAGAGGATGTAAAAGAGGACATGAGGGAACAAGATTAAATTGTTCCATGAGAATTCTTTCTAGTCCCGCATGCTTTTGAGTTCCTTGAAATAATTTTTCCTGAGTAGGGATGTTAAGATCTTGGATTTGTGTAGATGAGGAAATTTTCAGTTCTTTGATGAGATCAACCACACGTTTTGGAGAACTATCGGGGAAAAATAGCCTAAAGAGATCTGTAGGAGAGTAGTTAAGAATTTTATCTTTATGCTTCATTAAAGAGAGTTTTAAGACATTTCCTGATCCACAACATTGCTGGCATTGTCCTTCAATATGTTCTCGGGATAAGAGTTTGCGTGTGATATTTGGATAACTGTTTCCTAAGGAATCTTGCCAACCTAGAGTGTAAGATAGAGAGTCTTTTATTTTCCCTTGATCATGAATATGTAATCGTATTGTTGGCGATAATGAAAAAGCTAACGTTAATGAGGATAACAAAGAGGATTCATGATTTTTGGAAATTTTTGTATGTTGAATAACGATTGCCGGATCTTCTAAAATTTCTGGAAGACGTTCTTCAAGATCATAAATCTCATTATTAGCAAAGAGCTTTAAATACCCCTCTTTTTTCTTCATGTCCAAAGCGATGAACAGGTCTTCTTCAGGAGATATAGGTGCCGTTATTGTTGCGTAAGAATTTTCATACTTTTGGAAAAGTTTATCTACAATTGTTTGTGGAGTGATTTTTTCAAGGAGCTTACCTGTTAATGGGCAATGAGGTTTTCCTAGGAGAGCAAAGAGTTTTTCAAGACCATTGGTAATGTCTAAAGATGACGCTAACGAGTGTCTTGAGTTTTTTCGTATCCCTGTTTTTTTTATTGCAACAACCGGAGATAATCCTCGAACACTTTCTACTTGTGGTAGAGGGGTTTTCTTAATAAGAGCTTGGCGAACATAATAAGGAAATAGCTCGGCATAAGCAATATTTCCTGCAGCATACAGAATATCAAAAACCAAAGAATGTTTCCCTGATGCTGAAGGCCCCGAAATTGTTGTTAGAGCATTGCGAGCAAGAGTCATGTCAATATGTTTAAGATTATGATGATAGGCATCTTGAATAGAAATATCTTTGAGAAGATGCTTATTTTGAGATTTCTCAGTTAGCTTAGGAAGAGCTTTAGTCTTTTTAAAATAGGGCTGCAGAGCTTTTGCTGTGGGTGTATTTAGGAAAATCAGTTCTTCAGGAGTGCATGAGGCTAAAAGATATCCTCCGAGATTTCCGCCTTCAGGACCGAGTTCAATAACATAGTCAGCGATCTTCACAATATGCATATTGTGTTCTATGATTACTACAGTATGTCCTTGTTGGGTGAGAGATTGGAGAACATGGATAAGAGCATGGATGTCATGAGTATGTAATCCTGTTGTCGGCTCATCAAGAATATAAAGTGTAGATTTTTTAGAAGGAGCAAGTAGCTCATAGGTAATTTTTAATCTTTGGATTTCTCCTCCTGATAGGCTTGATAAAGGTCTTCCTAAGGGGAGATGATCAAGACCTAAGGAGCATAAGGCATGAATTTTTTCATGAATATGAGGAGTGGACATGAAAAATTTTTCAGCTTCATATGCTGTCATTTCTAAAATATCAGCGATATTCTTTCCTTGATAATGCACTTCTAAGATTTGAGATTGAAATCGTTTTCCATGACAGAGCGGACAGGGAATTTGGGTATGATCATCAAGGACTATAGATCCTATACCTTGACATTCTGTACAAGCTCCTAAAGAAAGATTAAAACTAAAATGGCCTTTTGTTAATCCCAAGCGTTTACTTTTAGGTTGCTGGGAAAATAATTCTCGAAGCTCGTCAAAAGCTTTAATGTACGTTAGAGGAATAGAGCGTTGTGAACGACCTGGAAGATCGCGAGTAATATGTACAATACGTTCTACGATGCCTCCTTCTATATATAAATGGGAGTCTATATCTCCTTGAATAAAGCGTTCCATAGAAGGAACTAGTGTATCATTGATTAAAGAAGATTTTCCTGATCCAGAAACTCCCGTTACTGCCGTTATTCTCTCTAGAGGTAGGGTGATAGTGACATTTTTTAAATTATTTATCGTGGCATGAGAAAGTGTAAGTGTGGCTTTTGATTTAGGACGTCTTATAGGGATGTCTATAGTAAGTTCATGTCGCAGATAGTTTGCTGTTAATGAATCACCGGTTTTTAAAAAATCTTGAGGTGATCCGTTAAATAGTACCTCGCCTCCGAAGATCCCTGCTCGTGGACCAATATCGATAATGCGATCAACAAAAGAGATCATCTGCTCATCATGCTCAACAAGAAGAATGGTATTTCCCTGATCGCGTAATTTTTGAATTACTTGAATCAGTTTATGTGTATCGCGAGGATGTAGTCCTATGGATGGCTCATCGAGAATATAGGTAATTCCTGATAGCTCAGCTCCTAAATGCTTAGCCAAAGCAGTGCGTTCTTGCTCTCCTCCTGATAATGTTGCTAGTGTTCTTTCTGGAGTAAGGTAGGAAAGTCCTAAGTTGATCAATGTTGAAAGGCGGCTATTTAGACCATCTAGTACTTCACGAACGGAATTTGATGTAGTTTTTATAGAAGATGTAAAAGAAAAAAATTCATCGAGAGGCATTTTCTGAAATTCTACGAAAGTCTTTCCTTGCCATGTGGCTGCACAGGCGTATTCTCCGATTCCAGTTCCTTGACATGTAGGACATAGTGTTGCTGTTGTCCCTTCAGGAATATATTTGGAGGGTTTTGCTCCATAACGGACTTTCTCTCCAATATCATTAAGAATGCCTCTCCAAAGTTTATGTGATAGGGATTTCTTTCCTAATGCGGGATCAAAAAGACGAACAGGAAGAATAAGATGCTTTTGACCATAGAGGAAAACATTTTGGATAGAGCCCGGAAGATCCTTCCATGGAGTATCTAAACTAAAATCTAAAGTGTCCGCGAGAGATTGATAAAGAGCATGGTAGAAATAGGTAGAGCAATTTCCTGCTAATTTACAACAATTTTCCCGAATAGATAAGTCATTTTGAATGAGAGAGGGGTCTGTAATGGTGATATAAATTCCTGATCCCTGGCACTTCATGCAACGATCTTCGAGATTATGAGGAGAAAATAACTGTGGTGTTAATGGTGTATATGTCTGTTGGGTTTCAGGAATGTGTACCTGCGTCGAAAAGGTTTCTTCATATGTTTCGGTATTTATAGAACAATGCCCTTGCCCTAGATCAAGAGCCGAAAATAAACTAACTTTCATTCGGGCATTGTTACTTTCATTTTTAATGAAAGAGTCAATAACAATAGCTACGGGGGTATCTTCAGTAAGAGGAGAAGATAGAAAGGGATAAATAGAAGAAATGACATTATTTATACGGATTTTTGTATACCCCTGCCTCACACATTCTTGAATAGAATTTATACTTTTATCTATCAGAGGAGTGAGAATTGTTACCTGTGTTCCATCAGGGATATTGGCAAGTGTGGCGAGAATCTTTTCCTTGCTTTGTAAGTGAAGGACTTGTTTTGTATGAGGATCTCTAGCCTCTCCATTCAGGGAGAATAATAAAGCAAGATGTTGGGAGAGTTCTGTGGTGCTTCCGACAGTGGCGTGTGCATGATAAGCAAAGTGATTTTGCTTAACAGCAATGGTCGGGGATAGTCCTTGAATCTGTTCCACAGTGGGATCGGGTAGAGAAGATAATGTCGTAGCGAAAAATGATGGTAGGGTGGCTATGTATCGTTTTCTTCCTGCTGCATAAACCGTGTCAAAAGCTAATGAAGATTTCCCAGATCCTGATACTCCAGTAAGTAAGACAATCTCTCCGGGAAGGAATTCTATAGAGATATTTTTTAGATTTCTAACTGTGATACCAGAAATACAAACAGGTAGGCTGGGCATAAATCTCACAATAATTTAGGAAAGAAGAAGAGATATTCTACATGGGTGACTATAACTACGTAGGGAACTAGTTTGATTTACTTTTAACTTTATAGAAAGAAAAAAAAGCAAACTACTCATTTTCGAAGATTAAGAGATAAGTATAAGCTATATTTTTCCATAAAATAGTATAATGTTAAGTATTTCAACATACAAATTAAGATAAGATCATGTATCTTATCTTGTGTAGCGAAGCGTGTCAGATATTTCCTAAGTATCTTTTAAATTATTTTTGTACTAAGAGATCCATGTTAGCTATAAGGTAAATAAGTTTTCGATTGGTTTGAGAAATTAGGGAAATATGATCGCAAGAACGAAAATCATTTGTACTATAGGTCCAGCAACAAATACTCCAGAAATGCTAGAAAAGCTTTTAGATGCGGGTATGAATGTTGCCAGGTTAAATTTTAGTCATGGTACTCATGAAAGTCATGGTGAGACAATTCGTCTTCTTAAGGAATTGCGGGAGAGGAAAGGTGCTCCTTTGGCGATTATGTTGGACACCAAAGGTCCAGAAATTCGTTTGGGAAAGATTTCCACACCAATTAAGGTGTCTCGGGGTCAAAAAATTACCTTGGTAGGAAAAGAAGTTGAAGGATCTGCCGAAGATGGAATTACCTTACATCCTCAATGTGTTTTTCCTTATGTACGTGAAGGTGCTGATGTTTTAATAGATGATGGATATATTCAAGCTGTTGTGACGTCTGTTGGTGATGATCAATTAGAATTAGAGTTTATTAATTCTGGAGAATTGAAGTCGCACAAGTCTTTGAGTATAAGGGAAATTGATCTAGCTCTTCCTTTTATGACTGAAAAGGATATCCATGATCTCAAATTTGGGGTTGCACAAGGTGTTGATGTTATTGCTGCATCTTTTGTTCGTTATGCTGAGGATATCGAAAGTATGCGCAAATGCTTAGCAGATGCTGGATGCTCGAATATGCCAATTATTGCTAAGATAGAAAATCGTTTGGGGGTAGAGAATTTCTCCCAGATTGCTAAAGTTTCGGATGGGATTATGATTGCTCGTGGAGATTTGGGAATCGAGCTTTCTGTTGTTGAGGTTCCTAGTTTACAGAAGTTTATGGCAAAGGTATCTCGTGAAACAGGGCGTTTTTGCATTACTGCTACGCAAATGTTAGAATCAATGATTCGTAATGTTTTACCCACACGTGCTGAAGTTTCTGATATTGCCAATGCGATTTATGATGGTACCTCCGCAGTAATGCTATCGGGGGAAACAGCTTCGGGAAGTTATCCTGTGGCAGCTGTAAAAATTATGCGTTCTGTAATTCAAGAGACAGAAAAAAATCTTAATTATATGTCTTTCCTAGAGCTTAATGATAGTGAATGTGCGGTTAAGGTATCTCCTTATCTTCAGTCTATAGGTCTATCAGGAATTCAAATTGCTGAGAAAGCTAATGCTAAAGCCATTATCGTTTATACAGAATCAGGAGGATCACCGATTTTCCTTTCTAAGTATCGTCCACGTTTTCCGATTATCGCTGTCACACCAAACTTATCTGTGTATTACAGACTCGCTTTAGAGTGGGGAGTATATCCTATGCTTACGGAAGAGTCTGACCGTACAGTATGGAGACATCAAGCTTGTGTTTATGGAATCGAACGAGGAATTTTATCGAATTACGATAAGATTTTAGTTTTGAGTCGTGGTGCCCAAATGAAGGATACCAACAATCTTACATTGACAACGGTAAATGATATCATCGCAGCATCAGCTAAATAAGCTGATGCTCTTTATGCAACTACAAAGCGATTTCTTGCTTTAAAACATCCGGCAGATAGTGAGGCTGTCACAAGAGCTATCACTAGTAATATCGGGGTCAGAATATACTTGCTGATTCCCCATAGAGTATCAGGAATATGAATAGTCCCAGCGCATATTAATGAAAAAACAACAATAGCTGCTATTGCCAGTATTGCAAATGCTAATGCTGAAATCAAGGCAAGACCACGTTTGTTGTTCTGAGAGTCTTGACAAAAGCAAACACAGTTAAGAGTACATTCAAATGTAGATCCTAAACACCCCGTTAAGCACATAAAATTCTTCTAATCTAAAAAATACAAAGAATATCTTCTCTTAAATTAGGAAAAAAATCAAAAAAAAATCTTTTAAATTATATTAAGATTTTTTTGAGAATTGATTTAATGCTGTGATTAAAGAGGCTTGGGGGTGAGGTAATTTTTTTTCTAGTGCTTTGCGTGTATAAAGAACCGAAGAACCCGTTGTCTTGAAATGTTTGTGTAGATTTGAGGGGAGTCCCGCGAGATCAAAAACAGCGGGGAAGCTATTGGGAAGGATACGCAGAGCTTCAAAAGATGAGAATTCTTTTATGATATACTGAGGAAGATAGTCTATAGGTATTTTCTCATTGGAGGGGTTTTTTAAAGCTAATGTTAATAGAGCTCCTGAATAAAGATTAGCAAGATCAGTAAGAAATATCTTAGACTTTTCGAGTTCTGTATAATTAGCAATAACAAGAATATGACTATAAGCATGTCTTTTTTTCAGATTGCTGAAGAGTTTTCTTTTCCATCGCTTATGCATCCACATCCATTGTTCGGGCTTATGAGCTATACCTTTTTCTAAGAATCCCATGAGTTTATTCATAAGTGAAGAAGTGGCTTCCTTGATAGGTAAAGACTTATCAGCATAAAACTTTTTGCTAGGAACAATTTTATACCCATTTTCATGACGAAATACTGACACAGCCATTACAGGTTTTCCTGTTTTGTAGGCAAGTAGTGCCGGAGATGTTGTTGTGAAAGCTTCATTTCCAAATAGGGGATATGCGTATGAGGATATGAGTAATGCTTGATCACCGACTATACCAATAACATGTCCCTGTTGTAGAGCTTGAAGGGCCAGGTTTATTCCCTGTTTTGGAAAGATAATTTTCCCTTTAAAAGTTTCCCTTAGGGAGAAAATTTTTTTATTTAATCGGTTATTTTTTATTGGTTTTGCAAAGGCTAAGCCGGGATAATCTCGAGTAATATATAGAAAAGGAAGTTCCCAGTTTGCCTGATGACCACAAAATAAAATAATTCCTTCGTTCTCACTTAGCTTAGAAAATGTATCCTCTAATTCTTTTTGTGTAAGGACTTCATCACTACAAAATCCTTCTGGATGAGTGTCCGCAGTTGCTATAGAAATTAAATTATCTAGATTCCCAATCAATCCCTCTACTGCTAATAACTCTAAGATAGTAATCATTACATGTTGTATAGAGTGTTTGGCGATACGTTTTCTCTCTTTGAAAGGCTTATCAGGGAAAGCTAGAGCTAGATTTGTGAGTGCTGTTTTCCTATAGTCGGAGATCGTATAAAAAATGATAGTTCCTAGGGCTCTACCAAAACGACATAGCAGGGAATGGGGGATATATTTAAAAATCTTAATTAATGTTATCCCTAAATAATAAACGAAAAAATCTATGATGGATTGTTTTATGCGACGTATGTTCAACATGCTTAAGGATCTCTACTCTACATAGTATAACAAGAGATTGGGAAACAAAAAGATGCTACTTTCTTTATAGTAGATCGTATTCTTTCATGGGGCTGAATGAGTTGTTATCATCGACACTACAGTAGCTTCGATAACTCTTCCAACTCTTTTTATAATTATCCCTACTATGGACTATATAAGCTTTTAGTTGCGAATGCTTAGTAGTGGTAATTTTGAAATTACTACCATTCTTTCTTATGTAATTTCGAAGTTTCTTTGGGTTTTGAGCGAATAATCACTTTATTATGAGAAATCTCTGCAGAGAGATTTAGTGGAGATCCGTCTTTCCCAAATAAAGCAAGTTTCCTTAAATATTCTCGGAATCGATGACGTATTCCTGTCTCATCAATTAAAGCAAAATCATGGAGAATCCCATGTTCTTGAGCCATGATAGCTTGAACAAAGGTATCTTCAAGAGTCTTTTCATCTATAAATTCTACAGCCCAGTTCACAGAATTATTCCCATGTGGAGGAGCCATAACAACAGCTAGGGCAATGTTGTTTTTTACAACATCTAAGAAAAGCTTACTGACATCTTTCGCATAGAGAGGAATATCAATTTGATAGATCCCTTGATTAAGAATAATAGGATGAGAAGGCTCTAAAGTATACGCTAGAGGATTAAAGGTATTGCTATACTTTACAGGGAAGAAAAGTAAAACAGGGAGATTAAGGTTTAAGGGAATAAATTCTTGTTTTAAAAAGAGTAAACGCAAGAAATCCGCTTGAGGATCATTCAGATTTTCGTATGTATTAGTATTCCCAAAAGGTATGAGAATTTTTTTCCAATCTTCGGGAATGGGGAAGATAATCTCATCGTGATTGCCTTGAGCAATACGGTTTCTCTCCAGTTCTTCGAAAGATACCTTATTGAGATTAAAGGTTAGCTCTAATCCTTGTTCCTTAAGAGCGTTGACATATTCTTTAGGACCACTAACTTTTTGAATAAGATATTTTGGCCAAACATCTAGATATTCATAACCTTTAGGAGGGCTACCTACAGGAGTCGTAATCGTTACTGTAATATCTTCGGTAACATATTGTGTTAGACGAATAAAGATATCATCAGCAGAGACACTTTGAATATCTCTACGAATATTGGTTTCACCATCTAGACTTACAAGATTATATTTATCAATAGCAGCTATCCAGCTTTCTGTGTGTCCTGTAGCACTGATAACAACTTCTAAGTTGGTAGGACGAAGATCATGAACAGTATTTTTATTTCCTGTGATGGTTAATGAGACTTTTTTATCCAATAGGCCGTTACTTTGTAGTCCTAATACTGTTTGATCAGGATCAAGATCAATAATACGAACAGGAACATTGTTTAGCGTGCGGGTAATAGTTACCGTTTGTCCCACGAGAACCCAAATGATGACGGCAAAACCTAAAGACACCACTTTTCTCAGCCAATTACGAATGAAAAAACGAGAAAAGAAATCAATCATTTTTTCCAAATCCATGAGCTAAAAGGTTTACGTTTACGTTCTTTCAGAGCGAGGATACTTCTTAGTACTGCCTTGAATCTATCCATTTTCACTCCGCGTGTCAAAATTCCATCACGAGATAACGATACATAACCATTTTCTTCAGATACAATAATGATTAGTGCATCGGTACGTTGACTAGCTCCCAAAGCTGCACGGTGGCGAGTTCCCATAGAACGTGATAACTGTGTTGTATCCTGAGCTAAAGGAAGAACAACACGTGCATAAGCTATTGTTTCTGCTCTGAGAATGACTGCCCCATCATGGAGAGGAGAAGAAGGTTCAAAAATTGTCTCTAGGAGTTCTTCTGAAAAATCTGCATTAATTTTCACTGAAGAAAAACTTAAGAATTCATCGAAAGAATCTTTATTTTCAAGGACAACAAGTGCTCCAACTTGTCTCTCAGACATTTGATAGATGCACGAGGTAAGATGCTCAATAAATTGATCTTGTAAATCAATAACAAATTTCCTCCCATGAAACCGCACACGAGATAGAGCAAGACGTATTTCTGGTTGGAAAATAATGAAGACGACAATGGCGGCAACATTAACAACATGCAGCATCAATCGTCGGATAATAGGAAAATGAAGTTTATCTGCTAGGACAAATAGAAACAGGAAGGCCAGCAAGCCAAAGACAACGTCCATAGCTCGAGTTCCCCAAAAGAACTTCAGAAGATAATTTAACATTACCCAAATCAGAATAATTTCTAACAAGGGTGTTGTATAGTAAGTAATATCTATGGGCATAGCTTTACTAGTTTCCTAGAATAGAATACTCGAAGAAATTCTCACCTTAAAGGCAAGTGACTGCTTTCTAAAAGAAGGTAATATAATACTGTAGCATATAGAGAAAAAGGTTAACAGCAAAGTATTTTATAGTTGCAATAGTTTGTTATATACTTCACATTACAGCTTTTTTATTTGTTCTCGGATTTCTGGCGGACACATGGATACAGTGATTTTATCTAGAATACAGTTTGGTTTGTTTATCGCGTTTCATTACTTGTTTGTTCCTTTGAGTATGGGTATCAGTATGATGCTTGTTTTAATGGAGGGCTTATATCTAGTTACGAAGAAGAATATTTATAAGCAGATGACTTGGTTTTGGATTGGTGTTTTTGCTTTAACATTTGTTGTTGGCGTAGTCACTGGAATCATGCAAATTTTTTCTTTTGGATCCAATTGGTCGAGATTTTCTGAATATACCGGAAACGTTTTTGGAACACTTTTAGGCAGTGAAGGTGTTTTTGCCTTTTTCTTAGAATCAGGATTTTTAGGTGTATTGTTATTTGGACGTCATAAAGTCTCTAAGAAAATGCATTTCTTCTCTACTTGTATGGTGGCTTTAGGAGCTCATATGAGTGCTTTCTGGATTGTATGTGCCAATTCTTGGATGCAAACACCTTCGGGTTATGAGATGGCCATGCATAATGGACAGCTTGTTCCTACGATGACTTCATTTTGGCAGGTAGTTTTCTCTCCTTCAAGTATAGATCGTTATATTCACGTTGTGTTAGGAACCTGGTTATCAGGTATTTTCCTAGTGATTAGTGTGAGTGCATACTATTTGCGTAAACAACGCCATATAGAATTTGCCCGTCAGGGATTAAAATTAGGTGCAATTACTGGGATTATCGTACTTATTTTGCAACTATGGTCTGCAGATGTTACAGCACGTGGTGTTGCGAAGAATCAACCTGCGAAATTAGCGGCATTTGAAGGTTTGTTTAAAACTGAAGAATATAGCCCGATTTATTTATTCGGTTATGTTGATGTTAAGAATCAGAAGGTTATAGGACTGCCTGTTCCTGGAGGTCTTTCGTTCTTAGTACATAGAAATACTAAAACTCCTGTTGTTGGTTTAGATCAAATTCCACAAGATGAGTGGCCTAACATACAGCTAGTTTTTCAATTTTACCATTTAATGGTTATGCTTTGGGGGTTGATGGTTCTTTTGGCAATCATTACCTGGTGTGCTTATAAGAAAAGACGTTGGGCGTTAAAACCTTTTGTTTTGTCTGTACTCTCATTATCCATTCTCTGTCCTGAGGTATGTAATGAAGTGGGTTGGTTTGCTGCAGAAATGGGAAGACAACCTTGGGTAGTTTACGGTTTATTAAGAACTAGCGATGCTGTTTCTCCTATAATACGTGGAGGCCAGGTTGTTCAGACCCTGATTTTATTTAGTATAGTGTTTGTTTGTCTCTTATCTTTATTCCTCTTTCTTCTATGGAAGAAAATACAACGAGGACCTGATCAAAACGATCTTAATGAGGTGGAAGTATAATCATGGAATTTTCATTAGCTTCAATGTTACCGATAGCTTGGTATGTCATACTAGTGGTTGCAGTATTTGCTTATTCTTTAGGAGATGGTTTTGATTTGGGTTTGAGTACAATCTATTTCATGTCCCGTGCAGAGGAAGAACGACGTGTACTACTCAATTCTATAGGGCCTGTTTGGGATGGTAATGAAGTTTGGCTTATTATTATTTTTGGTGGACTTTTTGCAGGATTCCCACCAGCCTATGGTGCATTATTGTCTATCTTTTATATGCCGATATGGACATTAGTTTTACTTTATATCTTTCGAGGGTGTTCTTTAGAGTTTCGTAGTAAGGCAGAATCGGCTAAGTGGAAAGCTTTCTGGGATATTGTTTTTTGTTTATCAGGAATAGCGATTAGTTTCTTCTTAGGAGCTTTAGTAGGGAATATGATCTTAGGATTACCTATATCTCCTACGACTCCATATTCTTCTTTATCCTGGGTATTATTTTTCCGTCCTTACACACTATTATGTGGTGCTCTCGTTGTCAGTGCCTTCGCAATTCATGGCGCCACTTTTGTTTTAATGAAAACTACTGGGGAATTGCAACAACGGATTGTTAAGCGTTTCTCCTATGTCCTATCAGCATTTTTAGTTATTTATCTGCTTTTGATTGGTGCTACTCTTGCCATGATACCACAAACAAAAGGATATTCTTTCCAAGTAGGAAGTTTTGCTGGTGTTCCTACATACCCTGTATTGATATTGTTACTTGCTATGACTCTAGGAAGTTGCCTAGCAACTAAGACCTGCATATCTAGAAAACGTTATGGTTGTGCTTTTCTCTATTCTTCATTGAATTTGCTTCTGTTGATACTATCATCGGTGACTTTGATTTTCCCAAATATTCTATTTTCTACTGTAAGTCCTGAGCATAGCTACACCATTTACAATACAGCAGCAAGTACGAAAACATTACAGAGTCTTTTAGTAATTGTACTTGTAGGTTTACCATTTATTATAGCTTATGGTGTCTACATCTATCGTGTTTTTAGAGGTAAAACGGATTTTCCTTCTGTATATTAGAAAGTTTTAGAGATGATTTATTTTTGCTCATTACAAAAACTCTAAAATTTTTATAACATGCTTCCTATTTTTTATTTTTAGGTTGCATGCATGTGGAAAATTTGGATTATTTTATGCGTATTTTCTCCTCTAGGTTTATATGCTGGAGAATATAAACCTTACGAAGAGCAGTGGCTATCCTCTGAAAATAGCATTTCAGAATCTTCTACGATTGTAGAAGCCTCTGGTAAGCTCCTTGTTATTTGGCAAGAGAGGAATAAACTCATAGGAAGGTGTTGTGATCAGGGATTATGGTCAGAGCCTCGTGAGATTTTTCCTCAGGAATCTGCAAGTTTCTCTCAACCCGTATTAGTGAGAATCAACTCTCAGGAAATATGGTTGTTTTATAGGAAACAGCTTCTTGGGGAGAGCATGAGTCGTCCTTATCTAGCTTTTTCTTTTAATGCGGGAAGAAATTGGTCTGAGCATAAACTCTTACCCCCTGGAATAGAGGGGACAACAAGAAATCCTCCCTATGTGGATAGAATAAGAAATCAAATATATATTCCCTCATATAATATCTATGGAATGCTAACAGATCAAGAGCTTGTAGGAGCTTCTTGGGTTGAAATTTATAATTTCTGTTCTCGATCTTGGGAAGGGCGTTTTGGTCCTATTTTAGGGAAGACAAGAAATCAAGTCCCCATAGAACCTGCGATTGTATCTTTAACATCAAATAGGCTGGCAATTTTTTGTAGAAATGCTTCTGTAAGCGATAACTATATTTGCATGTCAACATCAACAACTCGTGGAACTTCTTGGTCAAAATTAAAGAATCTTCCTTGGCGAAGTTACAATAGTAGTATTGCTGTTCAATCGGGAAGAAGTGGGAGATTATTTCTTTTTGCTAATAATGCTCCTAATGGAGATCAGCTGACATGTTTTCCTTCGTATAATGAAGGATTCACTTGGAATCATCCTAAACTTATTGATGCAGGTTATAGTGTAGATCCTTGCGCATATTTAGATAAACAAGGGTATATGCATCTTGTCTATACGGGTAAGGATGCTTGGGGGAATCAGCGTATTAAGTACTATAGAATTGAAGAAGAAGCTCTACTTTTAAATTGTCCTATATATTGGATCACTGACAATTTGGAAGAGGGCATAAAAGAGTAGTCTAAGAAATAACTTCTTTAATATTGATTACGTAATAAGCTGGAAAAGCAAAGTGGTTATTTGGACGAGGTAAACATTCTACAGAAACTCTTTTTCCTAACCACTTTTCTAAGTCTATTTTTGTTGCATAGACAAAGGCTATAGTATTTTCCTTATCTTTAAGTAAATAATCGCCGGGATTGTTTTTTACAACATGGGGATAAACTTCAAGCTCTCCCACGAAAGTTTGCTTTTTCTTTTTCTCTTCTTCATAAAAAGCTTCTTGAGTCAGCTTTTTAGCATGTTCTTGAGGTTGCATGCTTGCCCAAATCTTGAATAAAGAATATTCAAGACTTTCTCTTCCTTGAGTTTTTGGAGAAGTTTTAATTACCGTTTGCTTACGGATATGTCGAGATAATAAGGATCCGGTAGTTGTAGGCCTTTCGGTACTATAGAGGGTATCAGTAGAGCTAGATACTTGTTGTTTTCCAATAGCCTTATCTTGATTTGCTAAAGATTTGGATAAATAAACATCCTGAATTTCTTCCAGAGCTTTTTGTATTAGTGGTTGGAGACCAGGAACGTCGCTGAATTCTTCAGATTGGACAAGATTGATCCTTTTATAAATTGCTTCTAAATCCACGGAATCTAAAGTTTTCTTTAACTCATCTTGAGCGAATTGCACAGCGGAATTTAGTAAGTCTAAAGCAATTTTCTTTTGACCTTCTCTATGTTTATAAAGATCTATAGAACCTTTCTGAGAGACGAAATTTTTAGCAACGTAAAAAGCACATTGAGAAGGTAAGGTAATCTCTAACCATTTTCCTTGTGGTTGACTCGATGTTGCCTGAATTTCTGTGCCTCGGGATAAACGTGCAAGTACAGGAGCCGATGTAGAAGGTTCTAACCGTACATTTACTTGTTCGCCTTCGATAATGTTATCTAAGACAAACGTACGAAACACATAGCCTTTGAGTCCTTCAGGGGCAGCAACAATATAGTAATCTTTGCTCTCGCCGATAACAGCAATGTAATCACCTTTAGAGAGCTCTTTGATAATGGAGCTGTCTACATGAGGAGCTAAGCGTAGACGCACACGATTTCCTTTAATCTCCCCTGTAAATGGAGAAAAGGAAGACTGGTCCATTTGCGCAACAGATGCCTGCGACGCGGAAGAAGCAGCATATAAACTTGCCGAACTTATTCCTGACCCGATGGTAAACAAAAGCATAGAAATCGATAGCGTTCGCATGCTTTACTCCTACAATGTGTTCACATTAGAAACCGATACAAGGATGTGACCTAGTCCTCTAGGGGAAGCAACCCCTAGAAAAAAGAATTATATCGACTGCAGTGAAAAAGTCAATTATCTTACCAAACGAGCAAATTCGATTAAGCCTTAAGTATAGAGAACCGCTTTTACATGTTCGCAATTTAACTTGCCACACGTACATCCAATAGGTGTTCCTAGATATACGCTAAACTGTTCATTTGGATTTAAAGGATCGGTAACAAGGTATAATTTATTTCCGCTTGGACTAATGTCCCATGTGCGAAAAGATAAATCTTGTTCAGATACGGTAGCATCTTCTTCTTCACTGATTACTCTGCCAATTTGACAATGCATACAGTTGCAATGTGGTTCAGCTTTCGGGAGAAGATTTGGATTGTTTCCCGCCAGAGTGCGAATCACCATAACCATTTTTTCTAAAATATCTGCAGGTGCATCAGGATGATCTTTATGTTCTGGTGTATGTTGTAGGATCATTTCCATAGGACTAGTTCCAGAAAATAACGGAGACATTAGACTTTTGTGCGAAAACATCTGGACATCAGTATCTTTAGATAATTGTTGAAGTACATTCATTAATATACCCAACTTATCATCTTCGCGACCAGATTCATCTCGAATCATTTGAGAAGATTCTAAATAGAGAAGATGCTCCTGGAAGGCAATATCAATGATCGACTGATCTAGATTAGGAATAGAGATGATCTTACCATCAATTAAATGTAGTTTAAGGGTAGCTTGTCCCTTAACTTCCCCTTCTTGTGATTCAATAAAGGCTATTTGATTCCATCGTGCAGAAATATAGGGAGGAATGCAAATCAATTGGTCATTAATTTTCACTTTCATAGCGACCTCCAGTGGGTAAACTCTACTGTCATTGCTTAACGTCATTGTAGAGGAGCATTGTTTTTTTGACAATAGAATTGGCAATTGATATTGTCGATTGCTAAATTCAATCTAACTTCTTGAAGATGTTAAGCAGTTTTTCTTTTTAGAAGAATAAGAATAGAGTTTTTTTTACTTAGAATTATATAAAAGGGTCAAGAAGTTTCTAATAAAATTTTGTCAGTGTAAATACAGATTTCCTGAGTATTTATTTTAAGTATTTTCGTTATTTTATTAGGAAAGATATTTGTGGATATAGAATGTCTTAATTGGGGTGGGAGCCCTGTTTCATTAGGAGTTAGCTGAATGAAGAAAACAATGGTCATTGATACGAGTGTGTTTATTTATGATCCTGAGGCCTTAGCATCTTTTGAGGATACACGAATTATCATTCCTTTTACTGTGATCGAAGAGTTGGAATCATTTGCTAAAGATCGTGATGAGTCAGCGAAAAATGCTTCACGAGCTTTAAGTAATATCCGTTTGTTACTTGAACGTTCTGGTAATCATGCTGAGGGAATATCGCTTCCTAATGGCAGTGAGTTACGTATAGAAGTATCTTCGATTGCTAACTTGGCTAATGATGATAAACGTCGAAAACTTCTCACTTTAGAGCTGCTTCAAGTAATAGCACAACGTGAGCCTATGACTTTTGTGACAAAGAGTCTAGGACGTAGGGTGCGTGCTGAGGCTTTAGGAATAGAGGCTAGAGATTATGAAAATAAAAGATTTTCTTTTAGATCTCTATACCGTGGTTATCGTGAATTAAGTGTATCTGCATCTGATATAGAGAGTTTTTATATAAACGGATATTTAGATTTAGCTTTGGATATAGATCCATCGCCTAATGAATACTTTTTCATTTCCGGAGGAGAGAATTATTTTGCTCTTGGTCGTTATCATGCAGGTGAAGGGAGAATTGTTTCTCTAAAATCTCTTCCAGATAAAATTTGGGGAATAAAACCTTTAAATACTGAACAAAAGTGTGCTTTAGATCTTCTTTTGCGTGATGACATAAAGTTAGTTACTCTTATGGGGCAGGCAGGATCTGGGAAAACTGTTTTAGCTTTAGCTGCTGCTATGCACCAGGTCTTTGATAAGGGGAATTACAATAAGTTACTAGTGAGTCGTCCTATCATTCCTATGGGGAAGGATATTGGATTTCTTCCGGGAGTTAAGGAAGAAAAACTTTTACATTGGATGCAGCCTATCTACGATAATATGGAATTCCTTTTTAATATTAGTGGTATGGGAGATTTTTCAGAGGTCCTACAATCGTTAATGGAGGCTAAGAAATTAGAGATGGAAGCTTTGACGTACATTCGTGGAAGATCTTTGCCAAAAGTGTTTATGATCATCGATGAAGCACAGAATCTTACACCTCACGAGATTAAAACAATTATTTCTCGTGCGGGGAAAGGAACAAAAATTGTTCTAACAGGTGATCCTACACAAATTGATAGCCCATACTTTGATGAAAATTCCAATGGGCTCACTTACTTAGTGGGTAAGTTTCACCATTTGCCTCTTTATGGCCATATGTTCATGACACGTACGGAACGTTCTGAACTTGCTGCTGCTGCCGCAACTATCTTATAGTTTAGCGGCTTAGCCTAGAAAATCTTGGAGTTCTTCTTGAGCAGATTTTTGAGGGAACATGGGTTGTTTCTTAGGATCAATATCAGCAGATGTTGGTGCGACATAACCACAGACTTTTTTAAAGTAATTAACCACTACTCGAAGAACTTTCAGAACTACTTGGCAAATGGTTAGAAGACCTTTGATTCCGAAAATTTCTAACCAGGCATCCTTGCGGATCGTAGGCAGCGCTTCATTGATTTCGAGACAAGGGGAAATGGTACATACTTTACTATAACCTCCTGTTGGAAGAAGCAAAGCAGTTTCAATATGAGAAATTCCTAATAACGCACGAATTCCAGTGATTGCACTAAAAATTGGCAGATAGCTCAAGAAGGATTCAAAACACGAACGATACAACGGGTTCTGAACAACGTGCTGCTTATTTTTTTCAAAATAATGATCTAAATTACCAGTTGACGTGTGCTGGTGATTTATTATTAAAACTGTGTTTTGTGTGATTCCCATATTTTGCTCAGGCTTGTTATTGTGAGGTTTAGGAGAAACTATAACGCAAAAGTAAGTTTTCAGGTAGATACTGATTGAAATTAGTGTACATTTCAAGAAATTATTTACTAATTTGATAAAGAATGAGTTAAGGCACTCGATAGTATTCGGAGAAAAATTAAAAATATGGAGGTGGAGAGACTCGAACTCTCGTCCTTAGTAAACTCCCTGCTAACCTCTACATGCTTAGTCCCTAGTAGTATTACATTGAACTTCCTCAGCTAAGAACATCTATGGAAGCCAACGACTCTCAATAATCTCGAATAAACCCTCTTGAGAATTAGAGAGGGTAGATTCCAACCAGATAGATGACGGTACTTCACAAACCTCTGGTGGAGTCTATGAGCACCGGGTTATCTAGAGGTTATCTAAATAACAACTTTTGCTAATTAAGCAGCTAATCTTTCCTCAATGAGTTCAGAGAAACTGATAATTTCGCATTCAGCCTTAGGTTCGGCATTTATTGTTTTGTCGGCTTTTTAGGAGGCCAGCCAACGCCCTCCGCATGCAATTAACACTTCATTTCCAAGTCGAAACCTATACACCCCCAGGGTATATTTTAAATTTTTCTTCGCTTTTGTGCAACTTAAGTATCCCCCTATTTTTAATGTTGTCAAGAGAAGGAGAATTTTTCTTAATTTCAAGGGTAAGGTGGACGAAAACCAGAGAAATCTTTATTTTGGGAGTGATTTTTACATCTATACGCACTCAACGGCTAAAGTATGAATATGGAAGGCGAAGGGAGCAAGGAAAGTCTTGCTAACAGAGAAGAGAAAATATTGGATTTTTGGGAAACAAATCATATTTTTCAAAAATCTTTAAGAAACAGAGAAGGGAAAACTCTGTATTCTTTTTATGACGGACCGCCATTTGCTACGGGCTTACCTCATTACGGTCATCTTCTTGCAGGGACAATTAAGGATGTGGTCGGACGTTTCGCCACTATGGACGGATATTATGTTCCTAGACGTTTTGGATGGGATTGTCACGGTGTTCCTGTAGAATATGAGGTAGAAAAATCCTTAGACCTCACGACTCCAGGAGCTATAGAGGACTTTGGAGTTGCTAAGTTTAATGAGGAATGTCGAAAGATTGTTTTTCGTTATGTCGATGAGTGGGAACATTATGTAAATCGCCTAGGGCGCTGGGTAGATTTTTCTGCTACGTGGAAGACTATGGATGCTTCATTTATGGAAAGCGTCTGGTGGGTATTCCGTTCTCTTTATGATCAAGGTTTGGTTTATGAAGGTGTAAAAGTTGTTCCTTTTTCTACAAAATTAGGTACACCTTTATCTAATTTTGAAGCAGGTCAAAATTATAAAGAAGTTGATGATCCTTCTGTGGTTATTAAGTTTACTTTGCATGAAGATCCTGCATCTTTATTAGTGTGGACAACAACACCATGGACATTAGTATCCAATATGGCAGCTGCAGTAGGCCCTGAAATTATTTACGTACGTGTTGTTGATAAAGTTTCTGGAGAACAATGGATTTTAGGTCGGGGATGTCTATCTCGTTGGTTCTCAGATCCAGATTCATATGAGATCTTAGAAAGTTTCCCAGGGACAATATTAGTGGGAAAAAGTTATGAACCACCCTTTGGATTTTTCAAACATAAACGTGCAGAAGGAGCTTACAAAATTCTTTCTGGTTCATTTGTAGAAGAGAGTGAGGGTACAGGGGTTGTGCACATGGCTCCTGCATTTGGTGAGGCGGACTTCTTCGTCTGTAAAGAACATCACATACCTATAGTATGTCCTGTAGATAATCATGGTTGTTTTACCGAAGAGATTTCTGAGTATCAAGGCCAATATATTAAGAGCTGTGATAAAGGAATCATTAAATCTTTAAAAAATTTAGGAAAGGTTTTCTATCATGGTACTGTAATGCACCGCTATCCTTTCTGCTGGAGAACAGACACGCCATTAATCTATAAGACAGTGAATTCTTGGTTTGTTTCTGTTGAGAAGATCAAGGATAAGATGTTGCAAGCTAACCAGAAGATACACTGGGTGCCTGAGCATATTAAAGAAGGGCGTTTTGGTAAGTGGTTAGAGGGTGCTAGAGATTGGGCGATCAGTAGGAATCGTTATTGGGGAACTCCGATTCCTATTTGGAAAAGTAAAGACGGGGAAATTTTAGTTATAGGTTCCATAAAAGAGCTTGAAGAGCTTACTGGAGAGAAGATCTCTGATTTACATTGTCATTTTATTGACCAATTAAAAGTTGAAAAAGATGGGAAGACTTTTCAAAGAGTTCCTTATGTATTTGACTGTTGGTTTGATTCAGGTGCTATGCCTTATGCGCAAAATCATTATCCTTTTGAAAATCAGAAGGAAACTGAAGCTGGATTCCCTGCGGATTTTATTGCCGAAGGTTTAGATCAGACGCGAGGATGGTTCTATACTCTCACGGTGATTTCTTCAGCCTTATTTGATCAGCCAGCATTTAAAAATGCGATAGTTAATGGTATTGTTTTAGCTGAAGATGGCAATAAGATGTCCAAAAGGTTGAATAACTATCCCAGTCCTATGAGGATTATGAATACCTATGGAGCCGATGCTTTAAGATTATATTTGTTAGACAGTGTTGTTGTTAAAGCTGAAGATTTAAGATTTTCTGATAAGGGTGTTGAATCTATTCTTAAACAAATTCTTCTACCCCTAACAAACGTGTTATCATTTTTTAAAACTTATACAGATCTGTATGGTTTTGACGCCGATAATTATGATAAGGAAGAGATAGCTTATAGTGAGATTGATAGGTGGATCCTTTCTAATCTCTATACTGTTGTTGGTAAAGTTCGTGAGAGTATGAGCTCTTACAATTTAAATACTGCTGTCAATCCTTTTGTTACTTTTATTGATGATTTAACAAATTGGTATATCCGTCGTTGTCGTAGACGTTTTTGGGAGTCTGAAGATACACTAGATAGAAGAGCAGCTTTTGCCACACTGTATGAAGTGCTTACTGTTTTCTGTAGAGTGATTGCTCCTTTCATCCCATTTATCTCTGAGGATATTTATCAACAGATTAAAACTGTACATTCTCAAGAATCAGTACATCTTTGTGATTTCCCTCATATAGATCTCACTAAAGTATTTTCAGATTTAGAACAACGCATGGGTGATGCTCGTGAGATTGTAGGGTTAGGGCATTCCTTGCGTAAGGAACATAAATTAAAAGTACGTCAACCTTTAGCGAATTTTTATATAGTAGGTCCTAAAGATCGTTTAGATGAGTTAACTTCTTTTGAACAACTCATCGCAGAAGAGCTCAATGTAAAAAATGTTGTATTTTATAAAGAGACACCAAGCTTTGTAAAGACGACTATAAAACCTAATTTTCGTTCGCTAGGTAGGAAGGTTGGAGAGAAGATAAAGGATGTACAAAGAGTTCTGAGTTCTCTTTCTCAAGAGCAGATACAGCGATTGCTGAAACAACAATTTATCTCTCTTAATTTAGGTTCTGAAGAGATTACTTTAGATATTGATGATGTATTGATCTCCTGGGAAACAGATTCAGGATATGTTGCTCGAAGTTCTTCATTATTTACCGTAGTTCTTGATTGTCAACTAACTGAAGATCTTATTGTTGAGGCAATCTCTAGAGAGTTAGTGAATAAAATTAATACAATGCGTCGTAATCATAAATTGCATGTTTCTGATCGTATTCTTTTACAAATAAATACATCAGAAGATGTTAAAAGTGCGTTTTTGCATTATGAAGATTATATTTGCGAAGAGACATTAACTACTCAATTTGAGTTTAAAGATACTGTTGAGGGTGAAGAGTGGGATATCAATGGACATCCCACAATTATTGCTCTTACAGTGGCCTCTAGAGTAAAATAAGACTCTAAATTTCTTTAAAGAAGATTCTCTGTAAAACAGAGGGTTTTCTTCTTTTATTTTTTCGTATCATTTTTTGGAAATAGACGACGATGCCTTTGGTAATACATATGTCCAAAGATATAAACAAAGAATCCTAAAGCTAGGCTGTTGACTAAATATCCTGGTAGAGTAGTTGGAGCAGGAACATTTTTTAAATGTCCAAAATGTCCTAAAGGCCAGAAAATCCATAAAGGAGATCCTAAAAGGTTTTCTAAAGGAACAAAGCCAAATTCACGGCTATCAGCACTCATCGGATAATTGTCTCCTAACACTAAAACATAACCTTCAGGAATTTGTATTCCAAAATTACGAATGAATTTTGAGAACTGTTCTAGATCTTGAGGAGGAGGACCTCTATCAATAAAACTTATATAGGGGCGATCTTCTGAAGAGGCTTCTTGTTTTGCTTTTTCAGATTCTACAAACTTTTGTAAGGCGGGATCATTTTTAATGAAGATAGGGGAATCCATAACATAGAGATTCCCTTGATTATAAAATGCATAGCGACTTGGCAAGGGATTGTATTTAGGATTTTTTGGAATGAAAAATGAGCTGAAATTGATACCACAGTTAAATAGATCAATGACCTGATTGTCATTTAATTGCATTAATGCATGCGTTGGCTTTAGCTTATAACGCATACCTCCAAAGCCTATTTTATATGCTTCACCTTTAGAATACTCATAACAACCATTCTCTACACCTGGGAAGGGTAGAGCAAAGAGTTTTGCAGCATCTTCTGATCCAGTCGCAAATGGTTGGTATTTATAAGCAACACCATCAGAAACAACAAACCGTGATGTATTGAGATTATTCCTAATAAGATGAATATGTTCTTGACGTAGTGGAAGAAGCGTTTTCATCGGTTGTATAGTAGGAATTATCTGATTATTATAGTGCTGAAGATGGGGTGTAGGATAAGAAACATTTGGAGTATGACAAATTTCTAAATAAGTTTGAGCAGTTGGGGTTGGAATGGTATGACATAAGCTGGCCTGTTTATGTGTAAGGATACGCACCATAGCGTAGTTACCTATACCAAAAAGATCGGCATAACTAACTGGAGATATATGGGGAGTTTTTAATGCGTCAGGGACATCATTGTGCCAAGAATTATTGTGGAAAAATTTACCGTAGGGACCTTCTTGAGGTAGGGAAATCTTGCCACAAGGTTGATTCATTTGTTTAAAGAGAGCAGTAGTTGTGTTGTTGTTTATAATCTCTACAGAGCCATCAAAAGATATGTAAGGGACGTGATAGAGATTCTCAAGGCCAAAATCATTAGGAAAATGAATCACTGCTCCGTCTTTATCGAGGCCATAGATTTTTCCTCCATAAAAATACAGAGTGTCTCCAGGTTTTCCCATACAACGTTTAATATAACGTTTCTTTCCTGGAATAAATCCGAAGTACTTAGTATCAGAATTTGGAATAGGGAGATCCCCAACGGTAAAGACTACAAGGCCACCACGAGTAACGGCTTCGGGATGGAATCCCCAGGGCTTTTTCTTAAATGGGAAATGTAGACCAAAAGTTGTTTTAGAAACGATCATGCGATCTTGTTCTAGGATTGTTGGACGCATAGAACCAGTAGGAACTTCATAAAGCTCAAACCAAAATTGACGAATAAGGAAGGCTACTGCAGCGGCAAAGAGAATAGCTTTAGTAAGTTCCCAGGATTTCTTTGCAAAAGAAGCAGGATAGCGCCTACTGAATTGCTGTGCTCGCTCCGCAAGTTGACTAGCTGTCTCCTGGTCTTGTTGAAAGATAGCTTCTTCAAGTTGTTCTAGTAATGTTTGTAGTTCTTTCTGAGAGTCGGGATGTTGAGAGAGTTTTTTGCTTTTAAGTAACTTGTAAGTCGAATGAAGTATTTGACGACTTTTATTTAAGGAATACCGATGTCTCATGAAGATGCCTAGTGAAACCCTTAATTTCTTTTTGAGTTTGAATATCCTCATATTAAATGAGGGTTCGAAAAGGGCATTTCCCTAATCGAGATTGTAGCTATGCTTAGCGCACCTAAAACAGACAAAAGTTTCGCTGTATATTTTAATCGTAATATTAAAAATTAAAATACGAGCGTCTAACAAAAGCCCTGGTTGCTATTTTACTGTATTAGATTTTTCAATCAAAAATATTTTCTAGATACGTTTAAGAATTCCATATTTTTTTCAAAATTTAATCTATAAAAAACGTCTAGAAATTATTTTGGAATAGGTTTTGTCCATCTGGTTTATTCTTTAATGTCTGGAAGGGTATAGGAATAAGGAGATAAAGCATCATAACCTACATCAATAGTTCTTAAAATAACCGTTCCTTTCGGAGTTTCTATACTAGTCCATAAAGGGAATGCGGAGATTTCACAAGCTGTGAAATACATGAGTACATTTTTCTCTGATAACACGGATGAATCTTTAGGCCAGTTTGCATGCCAAGCTTGTGCAGGTATCTTAACAGAACGATTGCCTTCTACAGTAATTCTAGGCGACCAAGGATCTTGATTTTTACCCTGTCTTTTTATCAAATGATCTGGTGCTTTATTTAAAGAAAGTTGCAAGAGTGTGGAGAAAATAGGAAGATCCTCTGATTGTAAACGACGCAGTTGCTGAGTTTTTGGATTTAAGCAAAAGATATGCATTTTCTCTTTTGATAGAGAGATTAAAAAAACCCTTCTAGGGGAATGTAAATCGTTAATTAAGCTTTTCCACTGTGCATTTTGTATTAAAGTTCGGTCTTGTTGGGATAGGTGGGGAAATTCCGTCATTTCTATCCAGACAGTGTCAGAGGATACAGACTTTACAAATAGAAAAAATTTTTGAATGCCTTTGCTGAAAACGGCATAATCGCCGGTCCGGGCGTGAAAAATATTCTGTTTTAGAGAATGAGGAACTTCAGTCAGGGCGGAGAATGGGCAGAGAAAAATTACTAAAATAAAAAGTCTTTGAAACAGAGGTGATAAGCGTATTTTTTCTTGCTTTTTCATAAGGTATTTCTGTACACTTTTCCTTTAGTATTTCATGATGTTGTTTCCCACATACCATAAGATGGTGATTTTGGAGTTGTCAATATGAAAAAGAACACTCATCCCGACTATAACAAAGTTTTATTTGTGGATTCTTCTACAGGATATAAGTTTGTTTGCGGATCTACATATCAGAGCGATAAGAAGGAAGTTTATGAAGGACAAGAGTATCCTGTATGCTACGTCAGCGTATCTTCTTCTTCACATCCTTTCTTCACAGGAAGTAAGAGATTAGTGGATGCTGAAGGCCGTGTAGATAAGTTCTTAAAACGTTACAGTAGTACAAAGCCTACACAACCTGTTCAAGCTTCTGTAGAAGAAGAGCCTATAGCTAAGTCTAAGAAAAAAGCTCCAGCAAAGAAAAAGAAATAATCTTATTTATTTAAGTTTTGCTATTTTTTGTGTAAACACGTTGTCATTCTCCTTATTCTAGGATGTATTGAAACGTGTTTTATTATTTAATGTTTCATTTCGGAAGCATTCATATCACTCAATACACGTATTTTTGTATCTATAAGTAGTTACTAGAATGTTTTTTTCGTTTGCAGTGACTCATATTGACAGGATATGATAAAACATTGACTCATGATGTTGACTAGCAAGGTGATTGAAAATCTCCTTATAATAATAATACTTGCTGTACTTCGTACAGCGTTAATGTGTTCTATCATTTTCAATAGTTGTTCTATTGAAGGGGAAAATTTGCATGACTTTAATGAGTAAAGAATTTAAAAACTCCTCGGTGTTCAGTTTGAAAAGTATGTTGGGAACTCTTGATTGAGAAGTAATTCATGGAAAAAAAGATTCTAGAGTATTTGAAGCGTCTAGAGGAAGTAGAAGTTAAGATCTCTAATCCAGAAATTTTTGAAAATCCTAAAGAGTATAGTAGCTTAAGTAAGGAACATGCTCGTCTTTCTGAATTAAAGAACGTGTATGACAAAGTTTTAGGACAAGAAAAAGTTCTCAACGATGATAAAGAAGCATTAGCTCAAGAAAAAGATCCTGAAATGATTGCTATGTTAGAAGAAGGCATTCAATCAGGAAAAGTTGAAATTGATAAGCTTTATAAAGTTTTAGAAAATCTATTAGTTCCGCCAGACCCAGATGATGATTTAAATGTCATCATGGAATTGCGAGCAGGTACAGGCGGAGATGAGGCAGCCCTTTTTGTAGGAGACTGTGTCCGTATGTACCATTTATATGCTGCTGCGAAAGGGTGGAAATATGAAGAGCTTTCTGCTTCCGAGTCTGATATCGGTGGTTATAAAGAATATGTAATGGGTATATCTGGAACAGGTGTAAAACGTTTACTTCAGTATGAAGCAGGAACGCACCGCGTCCAAAGAGTTCCTGAAACTGAAACACAAGGTCGCGTACATACTTCTGCAATTACTGTTGCTGTGTTACCAGAACCAGCAGAAGATGATGAAGAAGTCTTTATTGATGAGAAAGATTTAAAAATAGATACCTTCAGAGCTTCTGGAGCTGGAGGTCAGCACGTAAACGTTACCGACTCTGCGGTTCGAATTACTCATATGCCTACAGGTGTTGTTGTTACTTGCCAGGATGAGCGTAGTCAGCATAAAAATAAAGCTAAGGCCATGCGTATTTTAAAAGCACGAATACGTGATGCGGAAATGCAACGACGCCATAGAGAAGCTTCTGCTATGCGCTCAGCTCAAGTAGGTAGTGGAGATCGTTCAGAAAGAATTCGCACGTATAATTTCTCACAAAATCGCGTGACCGATCACAGGATAGGTCTTACTCTTTATAATTTAGATAGGGTTATGGAAGGGGATTTAGATGCTATTACTTCAGCTTTAGTTAGTCACGCTTATCATCAGCTCTTGCAACATGGAAACGAAGAAAATTCTTAGCGAAGCTACCGCATATTTAAAGTGTTATGGCGTAGCTTTCCCCGATAGAGAAGCTTCTGATATTTTTATGGATTTTCTTGGAATCAGTTCCAGAGCACAATTAGCCTCTATTGTATTAGATAAAGATCTCATCCCAACTTATTGGGAACGTATTCAAAAAAGAGCCAGGCGTTATCCAACAGCATACATTCACGGCAGTGTACATTTTTTAGGGTTGAATCTAGAAGTGGATTCTCGAGTTCTTATCCCTAGAATGGAAACAGAATTATTGGCCGAGCAGATTGTAAAATATCTAAATAAACATCCACATATTCAAACATTTTATGATATTTGCTGTGGAAGTGGGTGTTTAGGATTATCTATAAAAAAATATTGTCCTGATATTAAAGTTGTTCTTTCAGATATTTGCGCAAAAGCAGTGGCTGTAGCTAAAACAAATGCATTTAAAAATAATTTAAATGTTGAAATTCTTAATGGAGACTTGTTTTCTCCTTATTCTTGTCCTGCAGACGCCTTTGTTTGTAATCCTCCTTATCTTTCTTTTAGTGAAATCCTACGTACAGATCCCGAAGTTCGTTGTCACGAGCCGTGGAAAGCTTTGGCTGGAGGTAGTTCTGGATTGGAATTTTATGAACGAATTGCTGATGGTCTGAACGCTATTTTATGCTCTAAAGGTGTCGGTTGGCTTGAAATTGGCTATAAACAAGGGAATGCAGTAAAAAAAATTTTTACAAATCATGGTATTTCAGGAAGTGTACACCAGGATCTCTCTGGATGCGATAGGATTTTTTTTCTTGAAAATCATGCAAGTGATACTGTATCCTCATGAGATTATTCTTGATTTTTGCTGAGTAGATGATCAGTTCTTTATCGCAAAAACTATCCTCAATTTTTTCTTCGTTGATTTCCTCTCGTAGAATTACTGAAGAAAATATCTCCGAAGCAATCCGGGAAGTCCGCTTAGCTTTACTAGATGCTGATGTGAATTATCATGTCGTTAAAAGTTTTATTGTTAAGGTAAAGGAAAAAATTCTTGGAGAGGAAGTATGGAAACACGTTTCTCCTGGACAGCAGTTTATACAATACCTGCATGCAGAATTGACAGAATTACTCAGCGGTAAAGCCGATTTAGTTATTTCAGGGAATCCTGGAGTAATTTTACTTTGTGGTTTACAAGGGACGGGAAAAACTACGACGTGTGCTAAACTCGCCGCCTATGTTCTAGAGGAGCGCAAAGCAAAGAAAGTGCTCGTTGTTCCCTGCGATTTGAAACGCTTTGCAGCAGTAGATCAATTAAGAAACTTGATTTCAAAAACTCAAGCTGAGCTGTATAATAGCGAAGGTCAAGATCCTGTGAAAGTGGTTTCTCAGGCTTTAGATTATGCAAAACAGCATGGTCATGATCTAATTTTGATTGATACAGCAGGCCGATTACATGTGGATGAAGTATTGATGAAGGAGTTGGCTTCTATACAACAGGTCTCTAAGTCATGTGAACGGCTATTTGTTATGAATTTAGCTATGGGACAGGACGCTGTTGCCACAGCTAAAGCGTTTGATGATTATTTAGATCTCACCGGGGTAATTATTTCCATGACAGATGGAGATGCTCGAGCCGGCGCTGTATTGTCTATGAAAAGTTTATTGGGAAAACCAATAAAATTTGAAGGCTGTGGTGAGAAAATACAAGATCTTCGGCCTTTTAATGCCGAATCTATGGCAGATCGTATTTTAGGTATGGGAGATACCGTGCATTTTGTCCAAAAAATGCGTGAATGTATTTCTGAAGAAGAAGACGAAGAACTTGGGAAAAAATTAATAGAGTCGACCTTCACTTATGAAGATTATTATAAGCAGATGAAGGCGTTTCGACGTATGGGTCCACTGAGAAAGCTTATGGGGATGATGCCGAATTTCGGCGGTACTAAACCTAGCGATAAAGATATAGCGGATTCTGAAGAACATATGAAAAAAACAGAAGCGATTATTCTTTCTATGACTCCCCAAGAAAGAAAAGAGGGAGTTGAGCTAGACATGAGTCGCATGAAAAGAATAGCTGCTGGTTGCGGATTGACTTTAGGTGATGTAAATCAGTTTCGCAAGCGTATGGCGCAATCTAAAAAGTTTTTTAAAAATATGAGTAAAGAGAGAATGGAACAAATGAAAAAGAAAATGTCTGGAGGAAACCTGTGGCGTTAAAAATTCGTTTACGACAACAAGGGCGAAGAAATCACGTAGTCTATAGATTAGTACTTGCTGATGTTGAGTCTCCTCGTGATGGTAGATACATAGAATTATTAGGTTGGTACGATCCTCACAGTGCAGTTAACTATCAATTGAAAAGTGATAGAATTTTCCATTGGTTAAATCAAGGTGCTGAACTTACAGAAAAAGCTGCTGTTTTGATTAAACAAGGTGCTCCTGGAGTTTATAGTGAATTGATGGCTAAACAAACAGCTCGCAAAGTTGCTATGTGTAAAAAACGTCGTGCTTATCGTCAACGTCGTTCTTCAAAAAGAGCTGAAACTGCGAAAGCTGTTGCGAAATAATTTTTAGGGTTGGGATGGAGATCGATATACTTTCTTTATTCCCAGACTATTTTGATAGTCCTTTACGTTCCAGTATTTTGGGTAGGGCTATTAAGAACGAGCTGTTGAAAATTCAATCCAGAAATATACGAGATTTTGGATTGGGAAAGTGGAAGCAAGTAGATGACACTCCCTTTAATAATGATGGGATGCTTCTTATGGCAGAGCCAGTAGTACAGGCTATACGGCATATTAAAAGAAGTGATACCAGGGTAATTCATCTTTCTCCTCAAGGGACACCTTTGACAGCGCGGAAAAGCCGAGAATTAGCCATGTGTTCTCATTTGATATTTTTATGTGGGCACTATGAAGGAATTGACGAAAGAGCTTTAGAAAGTGAAGTAGATGAAGAAATAAGTATCGGAGATTATGTTTTGACTAACGGCGGAATTGCTGCCTTAGTTGTAATCGATGCTTTATCTCGATTTATTCCCGGAGTTTTGGGAAATCAGGAGAGTGCCGAAAGGGATTCTTTAGAAAATGGGTTGTTAGAGGGACCTCAATATACACGTCCTCGAGTATTTGAAGGTAAAGAGGTTCCCCAAGTGCTTCTTCAAGGAGATCATCAAGCAATTGCTCAATGGAGAAAGCAGGTGAGTCTAGATAGAACCCGAGAAAGACGTCCTGATTTATATATGCGCTATCTTTATGATCGAAAGAATGGGGAAGATCCCCAACAGGAAGAGGATCTGAATCAATCTATGTTGGACGGGGAGAGTGCGGTAATTTTAGAAGTTGAGGACATACAGCGATCACGAAAGTTTTATTCTAAGATGTTTAGATTAAATCAACCTAGTAATGATAGGCTGCGGATCCCAGGAAAAACGCAAATAGTACTACATTTGCAGGAAGTAGGGTTAAAAAATAAAAATACAGCCATTTTGTCGCTTCGATTAAATTGTGAAGACGATTTTTTTAGTTTTTTAGGACGATGGAAAATGCTTGGGGGGACTCTAGAACAAGCTGATGATCGTGGAGCGGTGAGGGTAGTTCGTGATGTTGACGGACATCAGTGGACAATCTCCTACAAAAAGGCGAAATAGAAATAGAGAATTTAGGTGAAGTATATGGGGAACTTAATTAAGGAATTACAAGACGAACAACTTCGATCAGAAGCCCTTACAGATTTTCGTGTTGGTGATACAATTCGTGTAGCTACAAAAATTGTAGACGGTGGTAAAGAACGTACACAAGTATTTCAAGGTACAGTTATGGCTCGTAGGGGCGGTGGAGCAGGGGAAACTATTGCTTTGCATCGGGTAGCTTACGGTGAAGGTATGGAAAAGAGTTTCTTACTTCATAGTCCTAAAATTGTAAGTATTGAGGTAGTGAAACGCGGTAAAGTTTCTCGAGCTCGTTTATACTACTTAAAAGGTAAAACTGGTAAGGCTGCTAAAGTTAAAGAATATATTGGTCCTAGAGCTGCTAAGAAATAGTTGTTGATAGCTATTGGATTTAGCTGATTTCTGATTTTACTTAAGATATACCGATCTATGAAGACACTAGCTATTGATGAAGAACGGTTGTTTCTATCTAAGACTATCTTTGAAGAAGAAGTTTTTAATGAAGGTTTTTCTGTTATAGCTGGAGTAGACGAGGTCGGTAGAGGTCCTCTAGCAGGACCTGTAGTTGCAGGAGCTTGCATTCTCCCTCGAGGGAAAATATTTGTCGGAGTGAATGACAGCAAAAAATTGACACCCAAGGAAAGAGGCAAAATTCGCGATATTCTATTGAATGATCCAGATGTGTATCATGGAATCGGAGTTGTCTCTGTAGAAAGAATAGATGAGATTAATATCCTTGAAGCAACCAAGGAAGCTATGATAAAGGCAATAGCGGATCTACCTGTTCATCCTGATTTTCTTTTAGTTGATGGTTTACATCTCCCCCATGAAATTCCTTGTAAGAAGATTATTAAAGGAGATTCGAAGTCCGCATCTATAGCCGCAGCATCGATAATAGCTAAAGAATATAGAGATGATTTAATGCGTGAGCTTCATCAATGCTATCCTGATTATGGCTTTGATAAGCATAAAGGTTATGGAACTGCTGCGCATTTAGCGGCATTGAAGGCTTTTGGTCCTTGTGATTGTCATAGAAAGAGTTTTGCTCCCATAAGGCAGGTATTCTAATATTTTATGAAAAATAAAGTTCGTGTTCCTTTTTCTCCTGATCAACCTTTGTGTGCACCGAAACTATTTACTATTAGTGCTCCTGCAGGAGCCGGGAAAACTACACTAGTGCGTATGTTGACGCAAGAATTTCCTAATTCTTTTCAAAAAACCTTATCCCTAACAACACGATCTCCTCGTCCTGAAGAAGTTCCTGGTGTGGATTATCGATTTGTTTCCCAAGAAGAGTTTAAGCGACGGTTAGATAGTAATGATTTTTTAGAGTGGGTTTCACTTTTTGGAGAATATTACGGGACCAGTCGTTTAGAAATTGATGAAATTTGGAAATCGGGGAAACATGCGGTTGCAGTGATTGATGTAAAAGGTGCTTTGTCTTTGAAAAATAAGATACCTACAGTCACTGTTTTTATTTCCGCGCCTTCTCAGGAAGAGCTAGAGAGGCGTTTAAAACATAGAGGGTCTGAACAAGATTCTCAGAGACAAGAACGGTTGCAGCACAGTCTCGTTGAACAAGCTGCATCGAACCAATTTGAATACGTCATTATCAATGATGATTTGAAAAAATCTTACGAGATTTTGAAGAGTATTTTTATAGCAGAAGAACATAGGAACGTATTATGAGCAACAAAGATCGTTTAACAAATGAAAAGTTAAACCAATTGTTTGAAAGCCCGTTTAGTTTAGTGAATTATGCGATTAAGCAGGCAAAAATTAGAATAACAAAAGGCGACGTGCGTTCTTCTAATGCTGCTATTGAAGCATTAGTTTTATTAGAAAGGGACGGTGTACAAGCAGATTTTATAGAAGAAGATGTAGAAAATATTGCGGCTCCTGTTACTGAAAGAAAAAGAGAAGGTGTTTCATCAGGAAGAAGAAAAGATCCTTCAGCCTATACATGGAGTGATGTAAAATAATGCCCGCGCGCGTTTTGATTACCTCGGCATTACCTTATGCAAATGGACCTCTACATTTTGGACATATAGCAGGAGCCTATTTACCTGCGGATGTCTACGCTAGATTTCGCAGATTATTAGGAGATGACGTTCTCTATATCTGTGGTTCTGATGAGTATGGAATAGCTATTACATTAAATGCCGAACGTGCAGGTTTAGAATATCAAGAATATGTAAATATGTATCATAAGATACATAAAGATACTTTTGATAAGCTGGGGATTTCTCTAGATTTCTTCTCGCGTACAACAAATCCTTTTCACAAAGCCCTTGTTGAGGATTTTTACCTACAGCTAAAATCAAAAGGCTTAATAGAAAATCAAATTTCACTTCAGTTGTATTCTGAAGAAGAAAATCGTTTCCTTGCTGATCGTTACGTAGAAGGTATATGTCCAAAATGTGGATTTGATGGAGCCCGTGGTGATGAATGTCAAAAATGTGGCGCCGATTATGAAGCTACCGATTTAATTAATCCACGATCTAAATTATCAGGATCACAATTAATTCTTAGAGAAACAGAGCACGCATATTTTCATTTAGAACGTATGGTCGAGCCTCTATTAGCATTTATAGAAAAAGTATACCTACCTGAGCATATCCGTAAGTTTGTTGTAGATTATATTAAGAATTTGCGTCCACGTGCTATTACTAGGGATTTATCTTGGGGGATTCCTGTTCCTGATTTTCCTAATAAAGTGTTTTACGTATGGTTTGATGCTCCTATTGGTTATATCAGTGCGACTATGGATTGGGCAGCATCTATGAATCATTCCGATGCTTGGAAAGACTTTTGGCTAGAAGATTCTACAGAGTATGTACAGTTTATAGGTAAAGATAACATCCCTTTTCATGCGGCGATATTTCCAGCTATGGAATTAGGTCAAAGTATCCCTTATAAGAGGATGGATGCCTTGGTATCTTCTGAATTTTACCTTCTTGAAGGGTATCAGTTTAGTAAATCCGAAGGGAATTACGTAGATATGGATGCCTTCTTGAATACATATTCCCTTGATAAGTTGCGTTATGTATTAGCAGCAACAGCTCCAGAAACTTCTGATAGTGAATTTACTTTCATAGATTTTAAAACACGATGTAATTCGGAGCTTGTTGGTAAGTTTGGGAATTTTATTAATCGTGTACTTGCTTTCGCAGAAAAGAATGGATTTAGGGAACTAGTATATTCCGCAGAGATTTTAGAAGATAAGGACAGACAGTTCTTAGATGATGCGCAAAGAATCGTTCGAGAAGCGCAGGTACATTATAGTAAATATAGTCTACGGAAGGCGTGCTCAGCAATTATGGAGCTAGCAGCTCTAGGGAACGTATATTTTAACGATCAGGCTCCCTGGAAGCTTCTTAAAGAGGGGTTATCTCATCGTGTAGAAGCTATACTGTTTTGTGCATGTTATTGTCAGAAATTATTAGCATTGATTGCATATCCTATTCTTCCAGGAGCATCTTGGGAGATATGGAACATGCTTTCTCCAAAATCTCTAGATCTTGAAAATCAGGATAAAGATCGTGTGAAAAACCTTTGGAATACAGAATTTTTAGATTTCTCTGATGAGGTTTTTTCTTTAACAACACCGCAGTTGTTATTTACCATTGTAGATTAACTACCTTTCATTTTTGAGAAAGTTTCTTCGGGCTGTGCAAGTTGATCGAGAGCTTGCACAAGTCCTGTACAGCGATGCTGTACTTTATCGTTTCTTGTGGCTATAGCAATAGCTTTTTTTGTTCCTACTAGGATAACAAGCTGTTTTCCCCTTGTAATTGCAGTATAGAGAAGATTCCTATAGAGCATCATGAAATGGGATGTGTGTATAGGAAGGACAATACAGGGACTTTCGCTTCCTTGATATTTATGTACTGAGGTGGCGTAGGCTAAAACAAGATCATCAAGTTCCGAGAAAGAATACACAATGTACTTTCCTTCCATATTTACTATAACACGTTTATTTTCAAAGTTGATCATAGAGATATAGCCAATGTCTCCGTTGAATACTTCTTTATTATAGTTGTTACGGATCTGCATAACTTTATCTCCAATGGCGTAGGAGTGAAACCTACCGTGGAGAATTGCTTGTTTAGGGTTTAAAGCAGATTTTAGTACCTTATTGAGATTATGAATTCCTAAGATGCCTTTTTTCATGGGAGCAAGAATCTGAATATCTTTGGGATAGATGTGGTATTTCTTAGGAATAAATTGTGTGACTAGATGGATGATATGATCTACAGCTTCCTGAGGATCCTCTTTCTGAAAAAATAAGAAATCCTTACGTCCCGATTCAGAATAAAGTATAGGAAATTCGCCTTCATTTACTTTATGAGCATTGATAATGATATTCGAATCGTGAACCTGACGGAAAATCTTATTTAATGTGGTTACGGTGATCTTTTTAGAATTGATAATGTCTTTTAAGATATTTCCAGGACCGATGCTAGGCAGCTGATGTACATCTCCGATTAGGATGACAATCACATGATCAGGAAGTGCTTTTAGAAAATGATATAAGAGATATGTATCCATCATTCCTGATTCATCGACGATGATCAGATCACAATCTATAGGATTTTCATAATTCTTGCGGAAGGAACGTGTTTTAAAATCATACTGTAGCAGAGCATGAATAGTCACCGAATGCTTTCCGGTAATTTCCGTCATACGTTTTGCTGCTTTTCCTGTAGGAGCTGCTAGGATAATTTTATAAGTCACTTGCTCGAATATCTTAAGGATAGCCTTGGTGATGGTACTTTTTCCTGTTCCTGGTCCTCCAGTGATAATATGGATTTTTTCTAAGAAACATGCACGAACAGCTTCTCTTTGATTTTGCTCTAGGTGTAGACTTAGATTGTCCTCAACCCATTGAATGGCTTTATTGCCATCTATAGGACGAATTTTCCTTGAGGAAAATAAGATGCGTTTTAAATCAGAAACTACGGTTTTCTCTGCGAGGTAAATATGCTTTACCCATACGTGAGGTATGTTTTCTAATTCCTGAATATGCAGAAGATTTTTCTCTTGCATACTATATATTTGGGAAATGATCTCTTCAATTTGTATTAGTTTTTCAGGAATATCTTGATTTAGGAGTTTTTCTACAGCTTGGGCAAGATTTTGTAAGGGATAGCAAGTGTGTCCGTCTTCTTGAAGTTCTTCTAGAGAATGTTGTATTCCTGCAAATAATCGGCTTTGTGAATTTAATGGTACTCCCAAACGTGTGGCGATAAGATCCGCGGTTTTGAATCCGATACCCTCCATTTCTCTAGCGAGTAGAAAAGGATCTTCGCAGATTTTCTCTATAGAGTATTCTTTATATTTTTTGTAAATTCTTACTCCATAGTGAATAGCAATATTATATTGCTGTAAAAAGAGTAGAGTAGTTCTCAGATCTTTTTGTTCGCGAAGTTGCTCACAGAGACTATCACAGCGGGTTTGGCTAATTCCTGGAATTTCAATTAATCTTTCCGGTTGGTTATCAAGAATGTCAGCAGTTTCATTTTGGAATTTCTCAATAATCTTTTCGGTGATTTTTGGTCCGATACCCTTAATAAGCTTGGAGGTAAGATAATTAATTATCCCTCGAGTATCTCCCATTTCTAGAGAGTCACAACTGTACACTTGAAAATATTTCCCTAAATTAGGATTTTCTGACCATTTTCCATATAGATGTAGCTGTGTGCCGAGTTGTAGAAAAGAATCAGGGAATTGACCTTTGATGACAATGATTGTACCTTTATAGGGTATTCTCATACGTGCGGCGATTTCCTTCGAATTTTGATCTTCAAAAAGTACGCTTTCTAATTTTCCGGAAATTTTCTCCATAGAATTCTTAAATCTAATTTCGGGGAACCAGTGTCGTAGGAGAATTAACTAACATATTTCCACAGCTACAACTTAGGAGATTCGGGAGTATGACTTTCTTCAAGTTGCTTGCCTCCTAGGGCACGCTAGTTACTTTTCTCCAATATTTTTTATCTATTAGAGATTGGAAAACTTCCTAGTGCTTAAGCGTAATAACGAAAGACACCTATACACTAGTATTTTCAATGTGTCCATAAGAACACTTACGTAGTTTCTTTTTTCTCACCAAGATGTTCGCATTATGAATCATGTTCTGTATTTTCAAATGCGAGATTTTGATTTAATCTTTCATCAAGTTTTGTTGATTAAGACAGTAAGGTGAGTGTAGCTGAAGATAAATTTTTTATTCGATGAGTATTTTTAAAGATATATTTTTAGGAGTGAAAAATCACCTTAAGACTTCTAGAGGAGAATTTCATAAGTTTCTAGTGAAAAATTTTTCTTGTTTTCCCAGTTTATGGGGTAATTTCTTGAACTATTCCGTAGAGGAAAGGATCTCGGCTTCTTCTGTTTCCTTTTGATTTGCCTTTCTTCCAAAAAGAATTAGACAGATGAGGCTTCCTCCTAACATTAAGAAAATCCCAATACCTTCTTGTAATGTGGGTAGAGTCTTCTCATAAAGATAGGATAGAATCAAACCAAAAATAGGTTCGAAGATTAACATAGCTCCTAAAAGAGCGGGAGATAGATGTAGACTTGCTTTGTTCCAAGATGTAATAGCTCGTGATGAGGAGAATATTCCCATAGCTGAGCATAGAAGAATAAAGAGTAACCGCTCTGATGTCGGCGTGTGAGCTATAAAATTATGTGCAATATGTGTGATACCCAAGCAATCAAAAATGATGATCAAAGGTAGGCAAATAACCAATGAGGCTATCCCCAGTAATCCGCACCATAAATCTGGAGAAATATTAGGATTTTTTAACAAAAAGTCATAATTGCAGATAATATAGGCAACCCAAATCCCTGTAGAAATAATTACACAGGAAAGCCCTATGAAGTACTGTAGAGGATTTACTGCTGTTGTTGAATGAAACTCTGAGAGGTTTGTTAGCACGACTCCTAAGAAGATCACACAGCTAACTGCAGAAAGTAGGGTGTAAGAGAGTTCTTTTTTCTTTACATTAGAATGAAAAAGGACAGCTATAGGAGCTAATCCTGCGATAATAATGGTTATAGCCGCTCCTACGTAACGAATGGCTAGGGCAATGCCAAAATAATAGACCATATTCACAAGAAAGGCCCAGAGGAAGCTTTGGCCCCAAACATGCAAAGAGACGTTTTTAAAGATATTTTGTCTTTTCCATAAGATAGGAAACAGAGAAAAAATACCAAAAATGGTATAACGAGTTAAGACAATATCAAGTTCTTGAAAAGATTCTAACAAATTGGGAATTACGAAAACTATTCCCCAGTAGAGACAGGCCAGGAGACTATGAAATAGTCCTATAGGAACGCTACGGGATTGTTTTGTTTGAGAATCGTTAACAAACATATCTGCCTTTGAAAGAATTAAATGGTTTTATAGGCGATAAAAGAGATATTTTACCATAAATAACATTTTTAATGGATTGAACACTTTATAATACTTGGGTGATTCTAATCCAAGTATTAATCCTCGGTTTATTTTCTATGAGAACCAAAGTACTCGTTTACTCTGATGAGGGTGTCTCTCCCTATTATTTACGTCACTTGATCCGTTGGTTAAAAAACAGTCTTCCCTCTGAGGAAAACTTAGAAATTTGCCGTATAGACGGGAATTTCCTTCTTTACGATCCTTTATGGGAATTTACGGCTAGGCTACTGATTATCCCCGGGGGTGCTGACCGTCCCTATCATAAAGTTCTACATGGTTTAGGGACCGCAAGAATAGATAATTATATTCGCGAGGGTGGGAATTATCTAGGTATTTGTGCAGGCGCTTATTTTGCATGTAAAAATTTAAGTTTTAATGAGCCCGACGGCTCTCTTTATGTTGCTAGTCGAGGATTAGGATTTTTTCCTGGTCGTGCTGTAGGTCCTGCTTATGGTAAGGTATTCTCTTATACAAGTCCGATAGGTGTACGCGCTGCACCGCTGCTTTTCTCTAATTTGAACATGCATGGTTGGGCGTTGTTTAATGGCGGTCCGTATTTTGAATATGCGGATACTTATACTGGCATTTGTGTAGAAGCGCGTTATGAAGATCTTCCTGAGCAACCCGCTGCAATTATTTCTCGATGTTTAGACAGAGGTTTAGTCGTTCTTTCTGGACTGCATATAGAGTACTTTCCTGAGCATTGCCAGATGTCAGAAGACAATGTTATTCAGGCTCGTAAGACTCTAATAAATGCTACGGTTTTGAATCAGTACCGTGTATCTCTTTTATCCCGCCTCCTTAATATCACTACATCTACGATTGTGTGATTATATAGACTAATATGAATTATCTTGAGATTATTCAGGAGCTATTTTTTTAGACAGGTAGCTGAGACTTTCGATTTCCATTTCAGTTAGGTTAGCGATAACTATATTTTCGGTTTCCATGAAGCGGGCACGATTCAGATTGCGTATTGAGTCTTCTGGGTCATCTCTAGGATGAGAAATGAGTCCATATGGAGAACATTCTCTTGGGAATGACACCATATTTTTCTCTACAAATATCTTCCAATAATCTTTAGGGGACAGAATATAGACGGAAGTTTGACTTGCATTTGTTGGAATGTCCTGTTGCAAACGTTTCTCAACTAAGAAACTCTGAATTTCATCAGATTGAAAAGTGGGATTTGCCTCTGTAGGAGCTGGAGGATGATTCGTAGGTACCGATGTTCGTAGTTGGTTGTAAGGAGACTGGTAAGTAGCTGCTACAGGTTTGGTGATTTGAGATTCACGTTTAGTGACAAGTTTATGTGAATTTGGTACTTCTGGAGTTTTTGTATAACGCATTTGTTCAATAGCACAAAATAACGCGAGAATTTCCATCTGGCGTACTCTAATATCAAGACATCCTGATCTAAGTAATTGTAGAGTAATAATTTTTTCTCTAGAGACACTAGCGTTTAAAGCTACATAGTACTTTATAAAGAAGCTTCTAAAGATTTTATAAAGAATTTCATCGGTATTTTCATCAGGAGTTAATAGGTCTTGAAGAACGGGGAGCGTATAGGTTGTATTTCCCAATTTTGTTCTTATGACCTGACTATTTATTGCTTTGGGAAGGTCTTCTTGAAGCACCTGATGTAAATAACAGCGTTTTCGTTGCTCGTTGATAACAGGTTCTACTTCGAGTTGTGCAAAATCCCGAGTCGTAAGAACAATATCAAATCCTATATAGTCTCGTGATAGGGTGACTTCGTAGTCATCTTTTTGATTAGCTTCCCACGAAGTAAGCATACTTTGTAGTAAAAATTGTGGATCTTTTAGGAAAATTTCTGCCCACGCACCACAATCAGGAAAGAAGTCCTCTTGATTGACATGTATGAGATTTTCTATTGTTGCTCGTCCAGAGGCTGTGGACATTTTTTGTTTCAACTCTCTTAATATAGTCCGAGAAAGCTTTGGAGAACGTATCAGTAGGGGTTGTGGAGGAGATGTGTGTACTATTGTTTTTTGCTTCTTATCATGAATATGAAAGATAATTTGTAAAAAGCAGAGAATAACAAGAATCCCTGTGATTAATGCTGTTATGATAATGAGTATTTCTGGTGCACAAGCTAAACTTAAACACGTAATTACAGTTGCTGTAGATAAAATAGCGGATACACTAACAAGTACCCCTAAAGCGGATGAAGAAATAGAGCGATTGCAACAAAGAGGAAAGTTAGCTTGAACTTGATTTATTGTAATTATTTCTTGTGAAATAGGTTTGGTCATAGATTATCATTTCCTCTACGCCCCGTGGAACCTAATAAAGAAAACTCCGGAGGATGGGTTCGAACCAACGACCAATGGATTAACAGTCCACTGCTCTACCGCTGAGCTACTCCGGAATATCCAAAGAAGACAATTCTAAGTGAAATAGCAAAAAAGTCAATAGGTTTTCTGTATAAATGTATTCTCAAGTTAAGACAGTTGCTAAAGTGTGGTGATAAAGATAATAGTAAAAGGCTCAGAACCTTATCATTTTCCATTTCTAATGAAAGAATAGTTCCCTAACAAATCCTACGATTTCATCTGTGGATTTCTTTGGAGTTGTTGTGGTCTCTGATTCCTCACTTTCTATTAAAGTAGGATAAGCGGAGCTAAAATAAGTATGAGATTGCTTAGATAGAGCTTTAACAATATCCCCAGGGATATTTACGTGATATAAACTTTCTTCTACTGCTAAGTAGAGAATAGATGTTAGCGCTGTTGCTAGATTGGGTAAGGAATGTTGTTTGTCTACATTACTACGATATTCCAAAGAAGGCACAGCAAGATATGGAATTTCTTTATTATTTGATTTTATTCCGTGAACGCGAGTGTTTATGAATAAACAGCGTTTGATTAACACGGGGGCATTATCAAGCTTTGATGAAAACGATTGAGATGAAGATAGTCCAAGAGTTTCTTGGTTTTGTGGAGTGAAATTTTTCCATAATAGTGACCAATTCGTTTTTGACGATTGATTGTCATAGGGAAGTATAGCGAAATTAGCTCCATGCACAAGAAGATCGGAAATCTCTATTTTTTTAGATAGCAACATAGAAATCAGAGAAAAACGTAAGTTTACATACTCAACTTCCATCGCATAAGGAAACCTCTCCGATGGTACAGGATTATGAATACATAAGTAGCGAATTTTCATTCCTGAAGTTCTAGGTGAGACTCTCCCCACAGTAACTTGAGTATGTAATTTTGCAGATAACCAATGCTCAACGATGCTTTCTTTGCGAATCCAAAAGTAAGCAATAATGCAAAATGCTAATAAAAATAAATTCTTTAAAAGTTTAAACATGCATGGTGAGAATATTATTTATCTTAGTTTCTAACATAGATGAAGAAAGAAATATTAGAAAATAGAAAAGGCCTCCTTTCTTCTCAAAATAGATGAAAGGAGACCTTATAACGTTAGAGAAAATGTTCTCTAAATTAGGGGTTAATAATCCATTCCTGCACCTGGCATTGCTGGAGCAGAAGAGGATTTATCTTCAGGAATATCTGCAATTAAAGCTTCTGTTGTTAATAGAAGTCCAGCTACAGAAGCTGCGCTTTCTAAAGCACAACGTGTAACTTTAGTTGGATCAAGGATTCCTGCTTCGATCATGTCAGTATAAGCATCACGTAGGGCATCATAGCCTTCGCTAGAGGTGCGAGAAAGCACTTGTTGACAGATGATAGCGCCTTCTTTACCAGCATTTGCTGCGATCTGTTTTAATGGAGCGGATAGTGCTTTAAGAACAATACGTGCTCCAATTTGTTCGTCTTCATTTGTAAGAATAGGAACGAAAGCTTCTAAAGTAGGGATGCAACGAATTAAAGCTGTGCCACCACCAGGTAGAATACCTTCTTCAACTGCAGCAAGAGTTGCATGTTGAGCATCATCTACTCTATCTTTTTTCTCTTTCATTTCAATTTCTGTAGCAGCGCCTACGCGGATTACAGCTACACCTCCAGAAAGTTTAGCTAATCGTTCTTGGAGTTTTTCTTTATCATAATCAGAAGTACTGTCTTCAATTTGTTTTTTAATACTTTCGCATCGAGATTCAATATCTTCTTTGCTTCCAAGACCTTCAACAATTGTTGTATCTTCTTTGGACACGATCACCTTTTTAGCTTTTCCTAACATAGCTAAAGTAGTGTTCTCAAGTTTCATTCCAAGTTCTTCGCTGATGAGTTGACCACCAGTTAAGATAGCGATGTCTTCTAACATAGCTTTTCTTCTATCACCAAATCCAGGAGCTTTTACTGCGCAAACTCTGAATCCAGCACGTAGTCTATTTACCACTAAAGTAGCTAAAGCTTCACCTTCGATATCTTCAGCAATGATAAGTAAGGGACGTCCAGATTCTGCAACCTGTTGTAAAACTGGAAGGAAGTCTTTAATTCCGGAGATTTTTTTGTCATAGATAAGCACAAGAGCTTCTTCTAAAATACACTCTTGTGTTTCAGGGTTTGTAGAGAAGTAACTAGATAGGTATCCACGGTTAAAATTCATACCTTCGACAACGTCGAGAACAGTTTCAAAACCTTTAGCTTCTTCAACAGTGATAGAGCCGTTTTTACCAACTTTTTCCATGGCTTCGGCAATAAGATTACCGATTTCAGCATCGTTGTTTGCAGAGATAGTCGCTACTTGAGCTATTTCTTTATGATGCTGTACGGGTTTGCTAATTTTCTTAATTTCATCGACAACTACTTTTACGGCTTTATCGATTCCTCTTTTGAGGTCCATAGGATTAGCGCCTGCAGTTACGTTTCTTAATCCTTCACTATAGATAGCTTCAGCAAGAACAGTAGCTGTTGTAGTTCCATCACCAGCTTTATCTGCAGTTTTGCTAGCAACTTCTTTAACCATTTGAGCTCCCATATTCTCATGTTTGTCTTCGAGCTCAATTTCTTTAGCGACAGTTACACCGTCTTTTGTAACTTGAGGAGAACCGAAGCTTTTATCAATAACCACATGACGTCCTTTAGGACCTAAGGTTACTTTTACAGCTTCTGCAAGAGTTTTAACTCCTTTATGGATTTTTTTTCTGGCGTCTTCGTTATATTTAATATTTTTTGCTGCCATTGTTTTTTGTGCTCCTTAACTTTTTGCAATCTATAAATAATAATTTATCTTACTTGAGAACTGCCATAACTTCGCTTTCCTGAACAATGACGTACTCCTCACCATCAATGGTAAGTTCTTGTCCCGCGTATTTATCTATTAAAACAATATCACCCACTGTAACTTCAAAAGGTAGGGCATTGCCATCTTTATCTCGTTTTCCTGTGCCTAGGGCGAGAACCTCTGCTCGGTCTTGTTTTTTCTTTGCTGTATCAGGTAAAATGATGCCGCCTCGCGATGTAGAATCTTCTTCCTCTCTTTTCACTAAAATTCTATCGCCCAGGGGCTTAATCCTTAAGGTCGTTGCTTGATCTGACATGTTATAAGCTCCTTGTGTTTCATGTTCTAAGAGACTTTGCCGTTTCTCGAAAACGATAACAGAGTCTCCCGTTTTTGGCAATGATTTTAGCACTTAATAATATCAAGTGCTATTTTTTTTAGTTATTTCAAATTAAAGATGATAACTCTTGAATTTTTCTCTCGATAAAACAAAAAGCCTTGTGGATTGGCTCACTTGTTGCCATATCTAATCCCGACTTTTTTAAGATTTCTAACGGAAAATCAGAACCTCCACTTTTTAAGAAGTTCAGATAGGAATCAAGAGCGTTATCTTCTTTGTTAAGAATTTTTTCTGCAAAGCATAGGGCGGCAATGATGCCCGTTGCGTATTGGTATACATAGAAATTGTAATAAAAATGGGGGATTCTTGCCCATTCTATGCTGGAAAGAGTATCGAATGTTACAATTTCTCCATAAAAATCATTTTGTAAATTCTTATAAGTTGAGGATAAATACTCTTCGGTTAAAGGAATACCCTGTTCTGCAGCAGAATGTACTTCGTATTCAAAAGAAGCAAATAAAACCTGACGAAATAGTGTAGAAAAAATCGTATCTAAACATCTTGTAAGGATTGTGATCTTTTCTTCTTTAGAATTGCTCTTTTTAAGCATCGAATCCATAAGAAGCATTTCGTTGAGTGTGGAAGCAATTTCAGCAAGGAAAATAGGATATTGTGCGTCATGGAAAGATTGATTTTTTCTGCTGAAATACGAATGCATGCTGTGACCGCCTTCGTGAGCAATTACAGATACATCGTATAGTGTTTCCGTATAGTTTAATAGGATATAGGGATAGCTATCATAACATCCAGAGGAATAGGCCCCAGAGCGTTTATTAAGATTTTCATATTTGTCTACCCAACCTTCTGTGGTTAACCCTTGTTTTAAAATATTAACGTATTCGGTTCCTAGTGGTGAGAGACTACTATAGATGAGATCGACTGCGTCCTCATAGGAGTATTTTTTCTCTTCGGATTGACTGAGAGGAGCGTAAACATCATAAAAATGAAAATCTTTTAGATTTAGAGCTTTTTGTTTTAAAGAATAGTATTTGGTAATCAATGAAGAGTTCTTCTTAACGATATCTATAAGATTAGTATAAACTGTTGTTGGAATATTGTTGTGGTATAGCGCAGACTCTAAGCAGGAACTATATTTTTTGTTCTTTGTATAGAATAGATGTGCTTGAATTTTCCCATTAAGGAGATTAGCAAAGGTATGTCGGTAATTATAATACCTTTCACATTGTGCTAGATAAGCTGTCTTTCTTAACTCTCTATCTGTAGATTGCATATATAATGAGGCTAATGCATGAGAAAGAGGGTGAGCATTTCCTTCTGAATCCATAGCTTGTCCAAAAGGAATTTCTGAATCACTTAAAGAAGAAAATGCCTTACTAGCTACTTCAAAGGGAGCAAATGCTGAGGCTAAGATTTTTTCTTCTTCAGGAGTGCCTGTGTGGGTGGATAATCTAAAGATCTTTTCTAAATAGAATCTATAGGGAGCTAAGCAGGGGGCTGATAAATGTTGAGCTACTACAGATTCCGATAAGCTGACTAGAGTAGGTTGAATCCAAGAGATTTCTTCTGAGAAGAGGGTATATAAGTGTGTGACAGATTTAAGATCCGCCATACTCTCTTGATTTGTAATATCTTGATCGTGAACTAGATGAGCATAAACGTAGAGTTTATCCAGTTTTCTTTCAACAGAGAAAAGATTAGTTAATAATGAAAGTAGAGACTCTGAATTCTCAAGTTGGTATTGCTTTGCTTGTAACATTGGCCAGGTGGGAGAGCCGTCGGTTTTTAATCTAAAAGAATCAAAATCTGCTTTCCAGGATTTCCTATTAGGGTATAAAGGACTCACATCCCAGCAATCTTTAGCAGGGATTTCATTTCTTGAGCGAACTACTTGTTGTTTTTCTGTATCTACGGTCATGACGGTCTGTGGATTTGTGAAATAGTAAAAAAGAACTTACTATAAGGTAAGTTCTAAGAAAAAGCCAAGAACGATCATGCACATTTTTATAGATTAAAATGGATTGTTGGTATCAATAAATGTTGAGGAAACTTGTAGGTTTGTTTCTAGGTAATGAGCGAGAGCTTTTGGTCCTACTTTTTCTGTTGCTGTGTGGCCAAACGCTAGGAAATGCACGCGATTTTCTAAAGCTGTAGACCATGCGGGTTCATCAAAATTTCCCGTAATAAAACAATCAATTTTACAAAGAATTGCTTGAGATAGCTCTTTGTAAGCTCCCCCCGAGATTAATGCTGCTGAGGAAATCTTTTTCTTACCACCAAGTGCCTGAGCTTTTATCGGGGATTGGTAATAGTTAGATAAATTCTCTATGAAGTCTTCTATAGGTATTGGAGGGAACGATCCCTGGACTCCCAAATAGGGAATAGAGCTTCCGAAAGGCTGAAGGTTTGACCACTGTAGATCATGAGCCACTTTCCAATTATTTCCAATAACAGGATGTGCGTCTAAGGGTAAGTGATAAGCTACCAATTGTATATTATGCTTAATCAAGAATTGTATACGATCATAAAGCATTCCTGTAATGGGATAGGGCATACCTTGCCAGAATAATCCATGGTGAACGATCAATACATTAGCTCCAAGTTCGATGGTTCCTTGTATTGTTGATAGGTCTGCGGTTACTCCAACAGCTATTTTTTGGACATCAATATTATAATTTCCTACTTGTAGTCCATTGGGACCATAGTCAGGAAATGATTCTGAAGATAGTAGATCATTTAGATAGATGAGAAGATCAGCAACGTTCATAAATAGGATCGCAATAGTTATTGGAATTCATCATTAATTCATAAATGAAAATTCCTGACAATCTTTACCAAGAAGCAGAGGTCTATATTGCATCGCATAGTATTTATTTTTTCTTGGATTTATTGGTTTCTATTATGGATGTTTTTGTCGTGCATATTCCACTTATTTTTGTTTATAAGTATCACATTTTAAATGTTTTATATTTATAATTATAAATATTAATTCACTAATTAGTTAGTTATAAATATACTGCTGCTACCAATGCATCAGGGTGATTTATTCAACTTGCTATCCTCCCTGCCATTAAGATAAGAAAACTATTCTTAATAGTTCAAATTGATATATGTTGATCAATGAGTTGTCTTGATACCACTTCTTGTCATTCTAAATTGTCTTTGATTGATAATTGTTTATGTGATTGTATTACATATCGTTTATGTAAACTTGCAACAATCATTTCTAGTATTTTTTTTGGCATACTTATTGTTGTTTCTGTCTCCTTCATGGTTAGTGGTGTTTTTACACCAATAGTTATATTAGGCTTAGTTGTTTCTCTAGTTTTCTATGGAGCTGTATTAATTACTGCTCTATATTATTCTAGGCGTCCTCATATTGTTATAGAGCCAATTGATACTACGATTCATGTAAGTGAAGGCACACCTCTTCCAAGCGGCTTTCTTTCTGTAGTGAAGAATAATTATCCTGTAATAATTAGTGAACTATGTTTTCGGGAGGACTTAACATTACAAGAGTTACGTATTCTTATAGAAGGATTGATTCAAAGAATAGATATTCAAAGTTATCCTGAGAATCTTAGGGAAAAATTACAACGCTTTTCTTTTCCCATTGCAGAGTTAAATAGTCGCGATATTGAGCGAAAGCCTTTAGATGAGATTTTACTAAAAGAATGTCCTTTTTATTTTATCAATAAACTAATTTCTTTGGGGGCTAAAGAATTTCCTGAAGCAGAGGGATTATCTCCTGTAGTTTATTGGACTTATCGTACAGCAATTTCAGATCGTATAGATACAGTTTTCACCCCCTATGTTTGGATGTTATCTCAAGTGGTAACCCAAGAAGAATACCAGATGCTTCTAGAGAATGCTCAAAATAATACGTGGGATCAAGTTAAGAATTTGCTTTCTCATTTATACAATCGACTAAATATCTATCTGGATAACATGTATGAGCCGAGTTTTTCATTCACACCAAATAATATAAGGTGGGAACTGCAATCTTCCTCTTGGCTCTTGTATTTGTGTAAGCACGAATTAAGTTGGGAGCAACTACAATTATTTACGAAAATAGATTGCCATTATGTGAATTTCCTTTGTGAAATTGAACAGCAGGGTCGAGGAGGACATTTAGCAAGGAATATGCTGGCTATTTTTCCTTACATCCAAGAGGAACAAGAAAATTTTGATCCTAGTATTGCACTATTTACATGGAAAGAATGGATTACAGATTATGAGAATCGCCCCGAAGGATATTGTACGTGGAGAGCTCACGCATCAACCATTAAGTTACTAAATTGTAGACAAAATGGAAGACAGGTTCTAATGGAAACTTCAAGCGATAACGAAGAGATAAGTAGCATAGTACATCATACTTATGATCGCAAGACGGGAGCAAGAATCAGTATTGAGTGACATTATCAAAGGGGTTCAAGAGTTTATTCTTAGAGCCTTTCTTAATTTTATAGATGCGTTACATAACCTATACTAATCATAATTAGAATTATTCTTAAAATATATGATTTCTACATAGATCTTTGAGAAAAGTTGATTCTCAAAGATCTATAGTCTGTTGTGTTAAGCTTATAATCAGATCCTTTTGATATTGAGTGTTTGAGAGAAGTCGACTCGATTCATTATTGTCTTTAAAATACTATTTATTTTTTATTTCATGAATAAGTGTATTCATTTAGCTTTTAAAGCATTTTTTAGAGGCTAAATGTTCATTATTCTATAATTTACTTTTCTTACATGGAATGTATGAATTAAGGAATACAACAAAAATATCTAAGAGAAATGTCATTTCCAAATTTATTTGGTATTTCCTAACGACTATTGAATAGGAATACTAAGGAAAGAATTGTGGATTGAATTTTTTCTTCATAAGTCAAATGGATCTATAGGAGGCAAAATAATTTTTAAGTTTATTTAGATATATATTGTGATCTCTTCCCTTTGATTTTCAGTGAATTCGAACTAATAAAAAATCAAATTCTATAATCAGGAGATCAGTGTGATGATTACTATTCCGCGTATGCATCCTCTAGTTAGGGGAAATCTATTTTTCAATTATTTTCTAGATAAATTGTGTAAGGATGCTATGCTTATCAGTGGTATTTGTTTTCTTACTCTTACTTTTGTCTTTGTCATTATCTTTGTTTGTGGACTATCACATCCTATACTTCTTGGATTCTTGATCTCTAGTGTTTGCCTAGGACTTTCTTTAGTCTTTATAGGAATCTTATTAAACTTGAGAACGAGTTGTCCAATGCCTGAGGTTTTTTTATCTTTAATTCGAAACGCTTTCCCTAAAGTTATCTACGATCTAGCTTATGAGCAGAGATTGCAATTTCATGAGCTACGCGATATTTTATTAGGTTTATCTTCTGGTAATTTACTTTCTCTTTCAGATGTGTGTAGATGGAAGGTTGAGCAGTTTGGCATTGAGCGTTTACAAGCAGCATGTAATGGTTGTGAACTTATAAGCTTTAAGGATCTTTTACTCACACAATGTCCATTTTATTTCTTCAATGAATTCATTAAATTAGGTCCTAAGGAATTTCCTGAAGCAGAAAATATGAATCCAGAGAGTTATTGGTTCAGTCGTTTAGGTTTATCCGATAGTTTCGATACGATATTCCATATCAACATTTGGATGTTTGCACGATATACTTCTCAACAAGAATATGAAGCACTGATCGTACATGCAAAAAATTCTACCTGGGACCAAGTTAAGTTTTCGGAGCATGATCTTGCAGTGAAAAAAATAGCTACTCCTTGGTTATTATATTTATGTAAGCACGGTGTCACTTGGGAACAGCTAAAACTACTCGGGAAACTCTATGATAATCCCGTTTCATTTCTCTATAATTTAGAAAAAATGTCTGGAGGAGGAGATCTTGCAAGAATAGTTAGTTCCATATCTAACTACATTCATGAAGATAGTGAGGAGTTCGACCCTTCTATCGCTCTAATTACCTGGAAGGAATGGATGCACAATTACGCAGAAAATATGAAAAATCCTAATTGGAGTTTCTATGAAGGTACTATAGATTTTTTGAATAGGCGCAGTAGAAATGTTTTGCATAAGATTGAGCATGAAGAGGATGTCCCTTATTACACGATAAATAAAGTAACAGGAGAAAGAAGCAGAGTCTAGATCTTTATTATTTCTTAATTTATTGAATTTTAACTTGTTAAATGATTAATATTTTTTAGGTTTTATGATAAAATGGGATTTCTTTCCTCCTTCTTAGTGGATTTTTGATCTAAAATTCGGAGGAATTTTTTAGTGAGGTATTGATGAACCCCCCCTCCCTCCATTTAGGGTTTAAAGTAGTTCAAGAAAGGACTTTTTTTCATTGTCTTGCAGATAAGTTATGTAAAAATGCCTTAAGAATCGGTAGTGTTTTTTGTTTAGCTCTCGCCTGCGTATTTGCTATTACTTTAATTTGTGGAGTAGTTCAGCCTGCTTTAATCGTATGTTTAGTCATATCTTCGGTTCTTGCCTTGGTTCTCTTGGCAATATCTATGCGTCGTTATATACGACGTGAATTCGCAACCTCCCTTCCTGAAGGTTTCCTTTCAATAATAAAAAAAGAGTTCCCTGAGACAATCTATGAGTTAATTATTCAGGAGAGATTAACGCTTCAAGAGCTACGTGTTGTTCTTTCAGGTTTATCTTCCGGAACATTTACTTTCCCTTCGAGCACATGCCAAGAGAAGATAGAGAGATTTGGTCTTGAGCGTTTACAAAAGGCTTGTAAGGGTATTCAATTGCCTGATTTGGAGAGGATCCTTCTGAAAAATTGCCCTCTGTATTTTTTAAATAAATTAATCCAATTAGGTCCTAAAGAATTCCCTAAATCTGTCAATTTACCCCCTGAGGTGTATTGGTTAAGTCGTTTAGGATTGTCAGACAGTCATGATACATTTTTTAATTCTTGTATTTGGGTTTTATCCCGAGTAGTGACTCAGGAAGAATATGAAACACTTTTGAAGCATGCGAAAAATTCTACTTGGGACCAGATTAAAGAGTTAATTGAGGATATAAGACTTCGTGTAGAAAAGGGTATAGACAAGGATTTTGTCAACGGGATTGGTATGACTAAAGGTGCGCTAAAATTTCTTGTCGGTGGTTCCTGGCTATTGTATCTATGCAAACATGGTGTCTGTTGGGAGCAACTGCAATTACTTAAAGAATTAGACTGTTTAAGTGTTAGCCTAATGGATGAATTAGAAAACTCTAATAGAAGATGTTGTTTGATAAAGTTGTACTTTTCTATCTCACCTTATGCTGATGAAAGTAATTCTAAGACTTTTGACCCACACCTAATCTTATTTACTTTTGACGAATTGATGGAATGTTTTAATGATAGACGGAACCAGAGCAAGGATGTAAGTTTCTATAACCTGACTATGGATCTCTTAAAAAAACGTAGCCAAAATATTTTGAAAAAATGTGATGTAGATAGAGACATCCCTGACCTGCCTCAACGTAGCATAAATAGAGATACAGCTGCAATCGTAGATTAGCTTCTAAATCTAGATATCGAGGTAGATTTATGGATCCACTTCCAGGTTATCAATATCCGAGCTCTCCCGATACCGCATCAGTAATTAAGCGGGGGAGTGGTGCGCGTAATTTGGTAACTAGGTTGCGCAATCATATTGTAGTTATAGGTAGTGTATTTTTCTCTATTACCTCAGTTGCATTAATTGTCATAGTTGCCTATGGATTTACACATCCTGCTTTGATTGTGTGTTTGGTTGTGTCTTTAGCACTTGCCGGTTTGCTATTGTCAACACCGACACGTCGTTACGTACGACGTGAATTTGGATCCCTTTTCCCAAAAGAGTTTCTTTCAATAATTAAAAAAGAATATCCAGAAGTGCTCTGCAACTTGATTATTCAGGAGAGATTAACATTTCAAGAGCTGCGCGTTGTTCTTTCAGGTTTATCTTCTGGAATATTCGATTTTCCTTCTGATGATTGTAAGAATAGGGTGGAAAGATATGGTATTCGACGTTTACAAAAGGCCTGTAGAGGCATTCCATTGCCCGATTTGGAAAAGATTCTATTGAAGAACTGTCCTTTTTATCTAATGAATAAGTTTATTCAATTAGGTCCTAAAGAGTTTCCCGAAGTAGATAACCTGCCTCCTGAAATCTATTGGTTATCCTATTTAGGTTTGACAGATTATCCGCACACATTTTTTGACCCCTATTTCTGGATTTTATCTCGAGTAGTGACTCAGGAAGAATATGAAATACTTTTGAAGCATGCAAAAAATTCTACTTGGGACCAGATTAAAGATTTGACTAAGGACTTAGAACTTCGTGTAGAGGAAGGTTTAGACCTGTATTTTGTTTCCACATTTGATCCTAAAAAGAGTCTGAAGAAGCTTATGGGTGGGCCCTGGTTACTATCGTTATGCAAACATGGAGTGAGTTGGGAGCAACTACAGTTGCTTAAGGATATAGATTGTGAAAACTTATGCCTTATGCACCATTTGGACATCTCTATGAGAGGAAAAACTCTAATGAAGTTCGCAATCGCTCTATCACCCTATATCGATGAGAATGATCCGGAAAATTTTGATCGATTCATTACTTTACTTACTTTTGATGAGTTGTGGGCAGAGTATAAACGTAATGAGGATAAACTTACCTGGTGCTTCTATGACGCAATACTCACACTCTTAAATCAACGGAGTATAAATTCCGCGAAAAAATGCTGGGATGAAGATACGCTCTTAGCTTTTCAGTATGAACTAGACAGACGTACAGGAAAGAAGGTGCTTATAGGGGCTGATAATGTCTGATTTGTGGATTTTTTTTATGTATTATTATTGTTAACAAGTTGAGTGAGCTCATAAATTTAGTAAGTACCTCTTCGCATTCTGGGGGTAATACCACCAACTCAGTAGTTAGACAAAATACCCGCTCATGCACAACAGATAGGTTGCGTAAATATGCTTTAATTGTAACCAGTATTTTTTGTTCTGCTGTTGCTATTGCTATGGTGGCTATAGTTGCCTGTGGATTTGCGCAGCCTATAATTCTTACCTGTTTATTAGTTCTTGTTGTTGATGGAGTGATGTTAGCCTTAGTGATTTATCGTATAGTACGCGGTGAGATGCGTCGTTCACTTCCTTCAGGGTTCCGTTCTTTGATAGGAAAAGCTTATCCTAAAATTATTCACGATCTTTTGCTTTCTAAGGCTCTTAATCTTCAAGAACTGCGTGCTGTTTTATTGGGATTGTCTTCGGGGAATTTTAATTTTCCTTCTGAAGATTGTAAAAATAGAGTGGAATCGTTTGGTCTTGAGCGTTTGCAAAAGGCCTGCGAGGGAATTCAACTGCCCGATTTAGAGAAGATTCTTTTGAAGAATTGCCCATTTTATTTTGTTAATAAGTTCATTCAATTAGGTCCTAAAGAGTTTCCTGAAGCCGAAAATATGGATCCTGACATGTATTGGGTATCTCCAACAGGTTTGTCGGATCATGCTGACATAGCGTTGCATCCTTTTATTTGGATTCTTGCAAGAGTTATTTCTAAGGAAGAGTATGAAACATTACTACATCATGCACGAGATAATACTTGGAATGAAGTCAGCAATTTAACCAAAGAAATAGTATCCCGAGTCAAGAATGGTTTGAAGGAATACGATGTTAGCGGACTTGGTGTGAAAAGAATTGGTCTCATAGTTGGTTCTCCGTGGCTATTATTCTTATGTAAGCATGGAGTGAGTTGGGATCAACTACAGTTATTTAATGAGGTGAGTAGTCAAAGTATCAATCTATTGAATGCTTTTGACTATTCACTTAGGGGTTTGAATATTCAGCGATTATTATTGGTTATTGCTTCCCGCTTGAAGGAAGATTCTCAGGATTTTGATCCGGGAATTGCTCTGCTGACATCGGAGGAATGGATGAAAGATTATGAAAAGAATCAACATAAAGATGATTGGAAGCTTTTTAACGGTACTATAGATCTTTTGAACAAGTATTGTAAAAAAATTTTTATAAAATTAGACGATGAGGGATTTCCTGAGGTTTGTAAATATGACATGAATAGGTCTACTGGGGAGAGAATTCGAAGGGAATAGCTATTCCTAGATTCTTAATTTTAAAAATGTTATAATCGCCCTTTAGTTTGTTTATTCTTAATAATTTAAGGGAATTATGAATCCATCAAGTATACCTTCACATTCTGGTTCCAACGGATCTTCAATAATTAAACAAAATATTCAATCGTGCGTAACAGATAAGTTGCGTAAGTATGCTTTAATTGTAACCAGTATTTTTTGTTCAGCTATTGCTATTGCTATGGTAGCTATAGTTGCCTGTGGGTTTACACAGCCTGCAATTCTTGCTTGTTTATTAGTATCTCTTATTGTTGCTGGAGTAATGTTAGTTTTAACGGTGCGTCATATTCGTGAAACGCGACCCGTGCTTCCTTCAGGCTTTCTTAACGTAATAAAAAAAGAATTCCCCGCCGCTATCTATGAGTTAGTAGTTCAGGAGAGACTAAATCTGCAGGAACTGCGCGCTGTTCTCTTAGGTTTGTCTTCTGGGATATTTACTTTTCCGTCGAGCAAATGCCAAGAGAAGGTGGATAGATTTGGTCTTGAGCGTTTGCAAAAGGCCTGTGAGGGAATTCAATTGCCCGATTTAGAAAAGATTCTGTTGAAGAACTGTCCATTGTATTTTGTTAATAAGTTCATTCAATTAGGTCCTAAAGAATTCCCTGAAGCCGAAAATATGGATCCTGAGATTTATTGGGTGTGTCGTAAAGGGCTAGATTCTATATATAATACCGCCTTCGATCCTGATACATGGGTATTAGCTCATGTGATCACTCAGGAAGAGTATGAAATGCTATTAATGCACGCAAAAAATAATACTTGGGACCAAGTTAGAACGACTTTTATTGCTAACGAATTAAAGCCTAGACTTAAAGACTTTATAGAAGTTGCAGATGTTGAATGTTTCGGTATTAATAGAGAGATGTTGTTATCGAGTCTGTCCTTAGCGTCGATACTAAGATTATGTAAGCACGGAGTCTGTTGGGAACAGTTGGAACTGTTTAAGGAAATAGAGTGCAAATACATAAATTTCTTTACTCTATTTGAATTGGCAGCTAGGAATTTGAATGCCATGAAGTTAATGCTTGTTATTGCTCCTCATATTAATGAGAATAAGAAAGAATTCGATCCGTTTATTGCTCTAGTTACTTGGGAAGAATGGATTAGAGAATATAAAAAAATAAAAGGACCTAATTTCTTTTTTGCTGATACTTTAAAGTTTTTAAGTAAGAACAGTGGGAAGAGACTAAAGCCTCCACTACCGTTCGAGATTCCTGTATATTCTACAAATATTCGTACAGGTGAGAGAGTTTTGGAATCTGGTTCTCCAAAAGGAACGAAGTTTTTTAATTCATAATGCCTTCTAATCATATCACTTAGTGATCATATCATGAATTTAACAAATATACCCTCACATTCGGATACCAGCGCTATTTTACCTATAGTGAAATCCTCTTTTAAGAATAAGTTATATAAGAATACAGGTAAAAGAACCCTTGATCACAATCCCTCCGATAGAACAGATCAAGAAAGGGATTAGAGCTTCACTTTCTTATCTGTTTCGTTACTTAAGGATGATAGACTTGGATAGATGGGGGCATCTTACTATATTTACATTTTTTATCAGCTAAGCAACAGTTGTACCGGATACTATGACCGTAATAGGTATTTCCCCCACTTTACTAGTAGTTGAGCAAAATAGTGGAATACCTCACCTTCTAGATACTTTATATAAGAACTCTCTACTTATTAGTAGTATCTGTTGTTTACTTCTTTCTGCTGTTTTCACAACACTAGTGGCTTTTGGGATAGCTCAGCCTATAATCATTACATGTTTAGTGATATCTTTTATTCTCTCTGGAATACTTTTAGCATTGATTTTGCATCGTTGTGCAACACGAGATTTAAGATTACCCATACCCTCAGGTTTTCGTTACATAATTAGAAAGCATTTTCCTAAAGTGCTTTATGATTTAGTTGTTGAAAAAGGAATAACGCTTCAAGAACTACGCGTTGTTTTATCAGGATTACATTCGGGATGTTTTACTTTTCCATCAGATGAATATAGGGAAAAAGTAGAAGAGTTTGGTCTTGAGCGTTTACAAAAGGCTTGTGAGGGGATCGAGCTTCCTGATTTAGAAGAATTACTTGTGAAGCATTGTCCTTTCTATTTCATGAATAAATTTATCCAATTAGGTTCTAAAGAATTTCCCGCAGCGGAAAACATGCCGCCCTCCATCTATTGGTTTTCTCGTATGGGTTTATCAGATAGACTAGATACCGTATGCCATCCTTATGTTTGGATTCTTGCTCAAGTAATCTCCCAAGATGAATATGAAACTCTGCTATTGCATGCGAAGAAGGGAACTTGGTTTGCAGTTAAGGATTTGGTAAAAACTGTTATCAATAAAATCCGTATGGAGATGGGGAATATGTCTCTAGATGCTTCCTGGGTAGAAATAGAGGCATTATTTACCTGTATTAAGCTGCCCTGGCTATTATACGTGTGTAAACACGGTGTTAGCTGGAGGCAACTACAACTGTTTAAAGAAATACGTTATGATGATGTGACGTTTCTTAATAAGATCAATAGGTTAGAGGGGATAATCAACCTAATGAAATTAATGATCACAATTGTTCCTTATATTGATGAAAATAGAAAAGGATTTGATCCATATATCGCCTTGCTAACTTGGGATGAGTTGGGAGAGGATAAAAAACGTGCTAGCTATGACGGAATAGTAGACTTTCTAAATTCCCGTAGTAAAAACCATTTAACGAAACAGATTATCTCTAACATTCCCTGTTATTCTTACGATCCTATTACCGGAGATCGCAAATCTAAGAGATGGCTGAAAATTATGAATTAAATTTATTTCGACTACCCTCTCTGCCTCAATTCACAGACAGTACTAAACGGATTTATTGATTGTTTTTACCTGTATAAATTGGTACAATTTTCCAAATTTATTGGATTAAGTAGGGTACGGATTATGAATTCTATACAGACTTCGCCCCTCCCAGGATCTAATGCTTCCTTGATATTAATGAGAAAGAACGGAGACACTAAGCCTTGTGTAACCGAAAAGTTGCGTAAATGTGTTCTAGCCATAGGGAGCCTTGTTTTCCTTGCTCTTGCTGCTACATTTACAGCCCTTATTATCTTAGGATCTACCCATTTTTCCATTGTCTTAGGTTTAATAATTTCTCTAGCTCTTTCAGGAGTGCTGCTTGCATCGCTATATCGTTTATACCGTCCATGCCGAGAAAAACTGCCCATTCCCTCCGGATTCCTTTCGGTAATTAAGCAAGAATTCCCTCAAGCAATTTATGATTTAACCATTCAGGAGAGACTTACACTTCAAGAACTCCGTATTGTTCTCACAGGTTTATCTTCCGGAACATTTACTTTTCCTTCACTAGATTGTCAGGAGAAGATAGAGAGATTTGGTGTTGAGCGTTTACAGAAGGCTTGTGAGGGTATTCAATTGCCCCATTTAGAAAGCCTGCTTTTAAAACATTGTCCATTTTATTTCATAAAAACATTTATTCAGATCGGTTCTAGAGAATTTCCAGAAGCTGAAAATTTGGATCCTGAAGTCTATTGGTTATCTCATACAGGATTAACACACCGTTTAGATACGGCTTTTCATCACTATATCTGGATTTTTTCTAAAGTAGTTTCTAAATCTGAATATGAAACTTTATTAAGCCATGCTCGAAATAACACTTGGGATGAAGCATCTCCTATGGTTGAGGAACTGCGCACTCGACTTATAGGTCGTGTACCAAATGAGCCTGTGGAACATTTTCATATTGATAGAGCTTGGCTATCCCATTGTTTCAGTCAATTCTCTCTAGAATGGTTGCTGTACTTCTGTAAGCACGGTGTTTCTTGGGATCAACTACAGTTGATTGGACAGGTAGAATGTAGAAACATGATCTTCCTTTCCATGTTCAATGATGCCAACGGAGGTGCGAATTTAATACAGCTTATCCTTTCTATATACCCACATATTCAGGAAGATCGTGATGAATTTGATGCTTCCATTACACTACTTACCTGGGATGAGTGGATTAATGATTATGAGAAAAATAAAGAAGATCCTGATTGGCGTTTCTATGATAGGACGATTAGCTTCTTGAATGAACGTAGAGGAGAATCTTTAATAGGAAAAGAGCTTCCGCATATTCCTATTTATTCAATAGATAGAACAACGGGAATGAGAATACTCGAGTAGTATATTTTTACAGAGCTCCCCACCGATTTGCTCTTCATTCTCTGATGGTAACCCATAATTTTTATTTCTGATTTCTCTAAGAAATAAAAGATCCTGATATGAATTCATTTTGTCTGTTGTTTTTAATTTTAGATGCGATTAAAAAATCTCGGATTTTTTTTGTTTCCAAAATTTAAAATAACTAGGCGGGCTATGACTTTAAAAAACATATTCCCTGATACACACTCTTTTCATTTTTTATCCTTAATAAATATAGGAAAGAAGACGCATCACGCAATAGATACATTGCATAAGAATACTTTAGCTATAGCGGGCATATTTTGTTTTATCTGTGTTGTCAGCTTGCTATCGGTAGTTATCTACGGATTTTCTCATCCTTTACTTGTAATAGGTTTGGCTCTCTCTTTAGTTGTTGTAGGGGTAACGGCTGCTTTGGCGCTACGTCATACAATGCGTGAGTTAAACCACCCTCTTCCCTCGGGGTTTCGTTCTTTGATAGGAAAAGCTTACCCTAAAATTATTCATGATCTTGTATTTTCCAAGGCTCTTAATCTTCAAGAATTTCGTGCTGTTTTATTGGGATTGTCTTCGGGGAATTTTAATTTTCCTTCTGAAGACTGTAAGAATAGAGTGAAATCATTTGGTCTTGAGCGTTTGCAAAAAGCCTGTGAGGGTATAGCGCTTCCTAATTTAGAAAAGATCCTCTTAAAGCATTGTCCTTTATACTTCATAAATAAGTTTATTCACCTTGGTTCTAGGGAATTTCCTGAAGCTGAGCATATGGAGCCTACTGTGTATTGGGTGAATCGAGTAGGTTTATCAGATATAAATCAAACAGCGTTTCATCCTTTTGTTTGGTTATTAGCACGTCTTATTTCTGAAGAAGAATACAGTGTGCTATGCCAACATGCGCGAAATAGTACTTGGGGAGAGGTACATAGTCTTGTTGAAGAGCTATATAGACGATTTAGAATGTATTTAGAAAATAAAACTATAAAGGGATTTGAACGAAGGGGGTCATGGTTATTAGAAGATTTCAATAAATCTCGTGCTTCCTGGTTATTGGCACTATGTAAACATGGGATTACTTGGGAGCAGCTACAGTTATTTAAAAATGTAGAATGTCGCCAGCTAAGTTTCCTTCATACATTTGATACATCTCGTATTGGAGGTATGCTCATGGAATTATTACTTATTGTTTCTCCATACATCCATGAGGAGAATACAGAAAATTTTGACCCTAAAATAGCTTTACTTACATTGAAAGAATGGATGCATTTTTATCATCATGATTCTCATCGTGTTTATGGTTTTCATAAAGGGACTTTAGAATTTTTTAATAAACACAGCAAACATAACTTACAGAAACCAAAACTTTCCTCGTCTCATCTTCATTACTATCTCATAGATCCAAATACGGGAGTAAGATATCGTTGATCAGCAATCTTATTAATGGGAATGGCGACTTTGACGTGATGTTATATTATTGATTTTCTTAAGTGTTTGAGAATCAATTTTTATACCTAAGCACAAAAAAATTATTCTATTATCAATTACTATTTTATCTCCTAAGAGTTAATACGTAATTTATATTAAAGATATTTCGTTTGTATTGAGAATGAGAATAGATAATCCAAGACACGTGGATACCCAATATGCAGGAGATAGGGTTTCCACGCCTTCTGTTTTTAATAAATTCGCTAAATCTAAAATTTCCTACGCTTTAATAGCAATAATCATGCTATTAGCTATTGTGATAATAGCCCTTTCTATTTCTATTCCTGTATTAGGCTTAACAATTGGTGTAGGGCTTCCTTTAATTGCTGCAGCTGCCTTTGGCTGTATTTTTGCATTGATTGGAATACAACGTATCCGTGCACATAGAAGAAATCGTATTGTTGAAAATAAGAAAATCCCTGATAAATTACGTGATCGAGTTTTTTCTAAGTATCCTAGAGCTTTTTTATCTCACCTATATAAAGAAGATGGGTCTACTGCGACGGTGTTTTTATTAGATAAATATAACTTATCATTTGCTCAGCTTTATCGATTAGGAGTTTTAGCTGCGGGAGCAGATGTAGATTCCCTTACAGATTCTCAAGAATTGTTAGCAGCTTTTAGTAGTCTATCTACAGAATCTAGAGAGAATTTAGAGAATCTGATGCACAATGGAGAATTAGATTTAGATTCTATTATTGAAGAAAATTGTCCATGTTACTGGTTAGAGACTTTCTCATCTAAAATTCTTCAAGATTATAACAGCGATGTCTTAAACAGTTTAATCACTGGACAAATGGCATTCTCAGGGATTTTTCATCCTAAATATCTACCGATTTTCTCTTCGATAAGTCTACAAGATTATCGTACAATAGCTGCGGCTACAGAGAAATCGATGTATACTATCTGGAAAGAAGATATTAATGTGAAAACGATAGTAAATACTGCCTTAGCTACACAGCCGTCTTTATCGAAGATGGATAAGGAAGACTTTTTTATTTGGCTGTATTCTGGGTTAGGAATTTGCACATTAAATATGGAAGCAAAAGCTCTACTAAAAGATCTTAGTGATCGTCAGGGTCAGTACTTAAATAAGTTTGCAAAAAAACAAATTTGGAATCGTATTTTAGGTATATCTACAGATGTTGATGATGTTGAATTTCAACCCAATCTTGCTTATAAAACCTGGGAAGAATGGATATAAAACAGCTGTATTTTTGATATAATATTCAGAAGTATAAGAGTCGTCTTTTCATGTATATTTAATTTAGCAATATCCTCATTTGACCTTGCAAAGACAATTATATTAGTATGATTTAGACTTTTAGTTTCTGTCTAAAATAGAGAGATTTTTTGAGCTAAAGGCTATAGAGAATGAAACAAATAGAGGTATTGTGAAAGAAGATCCCTATTTAGAAGTGAAAAGACATTTAGCTCGTGAAGCTGCTGGCTTAGTGACCTCTGGGATGCTTTTAGGATTGGGAAGTGGTTCGACTTCTAGAGAGTTTATCAAAGCTGTCGCTGAGAAGCAAAAGCAAGAAAGCTTAGATATTCGTGCTGTAGCTTCTTCAAAAGAATCGTATTCTCTAGCGAGTAGTTTAGGTATTCCTTTGATTGATGATGAAGAATTCATTGAAATTGATCTTGTTGTTGATGGTGCTGATGAGATAGATCCTCATCTACGTATGATCAAAGGTGGTGGTGGAGCCATCTTTCGTGAAAAGATCCTATTACAATCGAGTCCACGATGTCTAATACTTGCTGATGAGAGTAAAAGTGTTGAAGTCTTAGGAAAATTTGGTGTTCCTATAGAAATCAGCCCCTTTGGAAAGTCGTCTATTATTGCTACTTTGGAGAATCTTGGATATCAGGGCGATTTAAGAGAAAATCCTCGTGGAGGTTTTTTTATCACCAATAACGGGAATTATATTTACGATATTCATACTCCAAATGTATATCCTCATCCCGAGGAAGATCTTCTGAAGCTATTACAAATTCATGGTATTATTGAAGTAGGGTTTGTTATAGCGAATGTAGAGGTATGGTTTGGTTATACCAACGGTCAGATTGGTAAAAAGAATACTGGTAGAGTATGAGTATAGAGAAAGAACTGCTCCAAGATACCCCTTTGATTTTGCTTAACTTTTACAAGTTAGTCAGCTTTTGTCATTACGCAGGAATTGTCTTAGGTACCGAAGAGAAAAAATTTGCGATATACGGACACGTATCCATGGGTCAGGCATTTCAAAATTCTGATCCTACACACTTTTCTTTATCACGACCGTTAACTCATGATCTTCTAAACTTTGTTTTTTCAGGTTTTGATATCCATGTGTTGCGTGTTGTCATAAGCGACTACAAAGATAATGTGTTTTACACACGGATGTTTTTAGAGCAAAAACAAGGAGATTTTCTCTACATTACTGATGTTGATGCTCGCCCTAGCGACAGCATTCCTTTAGCACTTACACATAAAGTACCTATTCTTTGTGTGAAGTCTGTGTTTGATGCTGCCGTAGCTTACGAAGAATAAAATACCACGGTATCTTATGGTAAAAATTCCCTATGCTATTTTAGAGAAAGGCTCATTGTTGTTAGCTTCTCCTGATACGGATCAGGGGGTGTTTGCTCGCAGTGTAATTTTATTATGTGAGCATAGTCTTAATGGTTCGTTCGGACTCATTTTAAATAAGACATTAGGTTTAGAAATATCCGATGATATTTTTACTTTCGATAAGGTGTCTAATAACAACATTCGTTTTTGTATGGGAGGCCCTTTACAAGCGAACCAAATGATGCTTTTACATTCCTGTTCTGGAATTCCTGAACAGACATTAGAAATCTGCCCTTCTGTATATTTAGGAGGGGATTTATCTTTTTTGCAAGAGATTGCCTCTAGTGAGACGGGACCAACAATAAATTTGTGTTTTGGTTATAGTGGTTGGCAAGCAGGACAGCTAGAAAGAGAATTTTTAGATGGAAACTGGTTTTTAGCTCCTGCGAGTTATGAGTATGTATTTACTGATAATCCTGAAAATCTTTGGTCTATGATTCTTAAAGATTTGGGTGGGAAATATGCTTCGCTATCCACCGTTCCTGAGAATCTTTTGCTGAATTAGACTAGAGTTTATTTAATCTTGATGAGTCTTTTCCTAGGTTTTAAAGCGGCTATGGCTCAAAATAATCCCGGATTTTCTTAGGGGGGTTATATGCCGGTTATTGATGAAACAACAGTGACGTATGCTGATGCTTGTCGCTATTTTCCTGGAGGAGTAAATTCTCCGATACGTGCATGCATTCCCGTGGGGATTGTTCCTCCCATTGTCTCTAAAGCTTCTCAAGATATTTTCATAGATAGTTTTGGAAAGAATTTTATCGATTTTTGTGGATCTTGGGGATCGTTAATCCATGGTCATAGTCATCCAAAGATTTTAGATGCAATTTATAATGCAGCATCTCAAGGTACCTCTTACGGCCTTACTTCAGAAAATGAAATTTCTCTAGCGTCTACTCTATTTTCTTGTTTGCAATTAAGAGACCATAAACTGCGTTTTGTCTCTTCAGGAACGGAAGCTACAATGACTTCTGTGCGTCTTGCTTGCGGAGCAACCAAACGCTCAATAATTATTAAATTTTTAGGATGTTACCACGGACATGCTGATGTTTTGTTAAAGGGAATTGCTATAGATGGGGATAATCTCATGGAAGTTCCTCATCTGGTAGACAGATATTTCTCTTCGCATCCTTGTCTGCCCCTTACATTGATCTTACCTTACAATGATTCGACTATTTTTGAAGAAGTGATGCAGAAAATAGGGGAACATGTAGCTTGTGTGATCTTTGAGCCTATAGCTATCAATATGGGTGTTGTTCTTCCAGAATCTGGATGGATTGAGAGTATTATAACCACATGCCAACGGCATGCAGCTTTATCAATTATGGATGAGGTTGTTACAGGATTTCGTATGGGTGTTCAAGGCATGCGCTCTATAATGGACATTGCCCCTGATATTACTGTGTATGGGAAAATCTTAGGTGGAGGTATGCCTGTCGCTGCACTCCTAGCTCATCAAAGTATTATGGATCATTTGATGCCTGTGGGAACAGTATTCCAAGCAGGAACTCTTTCTGGGAATCCTATTGCTATGGCTGCAGGCAAAGCTTCTGTAGAACTTTGCCTGGAGACCGATTTTTATCCTAAGTTAGAAAATCTCACAGAAGAGTTTTTATCTCCTATAGAAGATACGATTCGTTCTAAAGGATTCCCTGTAGCATTGGTAAGAGCCGGTTCCATGTTTTCCTTATTCTTTAGAGAAACATCTCCTAAGAATCTCCATGATGTAGCGCAATGTGATCAGAAAGCATTCGGAGTATTTTATCGATATGCATTTTCTCAAGGAGTGTATTTATCTCCTGCTTCTATGGAAGCGAGTTTTCTTTCTGCTGTACATAGTAAAGAAAATCTAGCCTATACGCAAAATGTGCTTATTGATAGCTTAGTGAAAACGTTTGAAAGCATTTAAAATAAAAGGTCTTTTCAAGGTTTTGAGGATATGAGTATGGAGGCAAAAAAACATTCTCGTATTTTTCGTATACTGTGCTTATTCCCTTTGGAATTAGGTAGATGGATGGGATTTACTTACGCAGTAATAAAAAGTTTTTCATGGAAGAAAAGCTTATTTCGATCCGTAAGTATACAGGGATATGATATCGGTGTTGCCTCTTTGCCTGTAGTTATGCTTACAGGAGCTGTTACAGGAATCGTTTTAGCTTTACAGTCCTACTATCAATTAGGCATTCATGGCTTATCCTGCGCTATAGGATTTTTCGTTGTGAAAAGTATTTTAGTGGAGATAGGTCCTGTGCTTACTGCTTTGGCTCTTTCTGGAAGAGTAGGTGGAGCAATCTCTGCATTCTTAGGAACTATGCGTATGACTGAACAAGTTAGCGCTATGGAAACTTTAGGGGTTAACCCTTTAGCCTATTTTGCACTGCCAAGAATCATAGCAGGGATTATTGCTATGCCTGCTTTAGTGATTGCTGCGGTATGGTCGGGAATCTTTTGTGGGTATTTACTATGTCGTTACGCTTTTCAATTGCCTGCGCAAGTCTATTTATACATGGTGTCGGGAAATGTGTTTATATCCGATATCGTGATGGTGATTATTAAATCTATAGTCTTTGGATTTATCATTACATCTTTAGCCTGCTATCAGGGATTGGGAAAGCATTGTCGCATTACAGATGTGGCTAAGGTAACTACTGCGGGAGTTGTGACTTCATACATCTCTATTTTGTTTGCTAATTGTGTGATTACATCGTTCTTTCATGTTCTAGGTTACTAGGGAGAGGTATGGTAGAGCCTTGCATTTCTGTAGATCGTATTTATAAGAGTTATTGTAATACCGAAGGTCAAGGTCATACGGTATTGCATGGGATTTCTCTACAGGTATTTCCCGATGAGCTTCTAGTGATTTTAGGGAAATCTGGGACAGGGAAAAGTGTCCTTCTCCGTCATATTATGGGATTAGAGATTCCTGATTCTGGGGAGGTGCGTTATGCCAAGGAACTTACGCATAAAGGGCGTTTAAAAGATCTTACTATTGGTATGGTATTTCAGGGTGGTGCCCTGTTTGATTTTCTTTCCGTTAGAGAGAACGTTGCTTTTGGTCTTCATGCATATAATGAACGCCATAAGGTATTTTCTAAAGGCGAGATAAATGCTAAGGTAGATCAAGCGTTATCTAATGTGGGATTGAGTTATGCTGCAGAGTTTATGCCGAATAAGTTATCAGGTGGTATGGTAAAGCGTGTAGCTTTAGCACGTTCTTTAGTTTATTCTCCTAAGCTTGTTCTCTATGATGAGCCTACAGCAGGTTTAGATCCTATGACGAGTCGAGAAATGACACACCTAATTTTTCGTTTACGCAAGGAGCAGGGCATTGGGGGTATTGTTATTACCCATGATATCACATTAGCATTAACTCTTGCAGATCGTATTGCTATTCATCATGATGGAACAATTCCCCACATCTATACAAAGGAAGAATTTATACAGACGAATGATGTATTGGCGAGGCAATTTTTGGCCAGTCAGTAACATTATAAAATGCCGATTAAGGAGGGTTAGTGTCTAAAGAAGATCGTAAATCAATATTTTTTGGATTATTTCTTTGTGTGGGGATTTTAGGTTTATTTTCTGTAATGCTGTTCACTCCCAAAAGTCGCGGAGATGGAAAGCAAGAAATCCATGTGGCTTTTACTCATCTTAGTGGTGTGAGCAAGGGAATGAATGTCTGTCTTGCGGGAAAAATTATTGGCTCCGTAGCTTCTGTACAAAATATTATGGATAAGGGTATCTCTGGGCAATCTGGAGAGCTCTATTGTTATGAATTAGTATTAAAAATTGATTCAGGAATTTCCCTATATAAAGAGGACACTTTTGCTATGTATTCTCCTAAAATTATAGGAGAATCTATCGTGAATATCATTCCTGGGAAAACAAGAGATGAAAATAATCGTCTGTATGCTCACGATTTAGTTTATGGTAATAATATTGACCCTATTGAGAAATTGATACAATTTGTTGACAAGGCTGATAAAGCTCTAGAGAAACTAGAAACTGGAACTGAAAATATTTATTCTAAATTATCAACCTTGCTCGATGCAGAGAAAGATGCTTCATTAGTGAAACAGGCACGATTAGCAATAGAATCTATACATAAGAGTGCTAATAGATTGGCAGATTGTTTAGATAATGAACGTATTGATCGTATCGATGGGTTAATGGGGGATTGTAAAGATATTGCATCTACAGTTAAAGATTACGGATTGTTATATCAGTACAACTCACAATGGAAAAAACAGCAAAGGGCAAAAGATAAGAAAAGACAGAGTCTTGAGCAACAAGGAGTCACCTTAGAAAATAGGTAGATTTTTTGTTTTTTCTATGTAATGAATAAAATGTTTCAGCAGCACGTTAGAGCTATTTTATGGATAAGATATCGGATGCGGTAAGTGAGGCTCTAGAAAAAGCTTTTGAGCTCGCTAAATCAGCAAAAAATCCTTATGTAAGTGAAAATCATTTTCTCAAATGTCTTTTAGAGAATACAGAATCACTATTTTATTTGATAATTAAGGATATTCACAGCAACCCTAAATTACTTGTTTCTGCAGTAGATGAGGCACTTTCTTTAGAACCTTCAGTTGTTGAAGGAGACATGATGCCTAAACCTTCGCCAGGGCTACAAAGTCTACTTTTAGATGCGAAGCATGAGGCTAAAGATCTCGGAGATGAATACCTTTCTGGAGATCATGTATTATTAGCTTTTTGGAAATCTAACAAAGAGCCCTTCGCTTCTTGGAAAAAAACGGTAAAAATATCCTTAGACGATCTTAAAAAACTCATTATTAATATAAGGCGTGGCAATCGTATGGACTCTCCTAGTGCGGAAAATAATCTTCGGGGCCTAGAAAAGTATTGTAAGAACCTAACTTCATTAGCGAAAGAAGGAAAGTTAGATCCTGTGATTGGTAGGGATGAAGAAATTCGTCGTACAGTTCAAGTGTTATCACGAAGAACGAAGAATAATCCTATGCTTATAGGTGAGCCAGGAGTAGGAAAAACAGCAATTGCCGAGGGATTGGCTCTGCGTATTGTTCAGGGAGATATTCCAGAAAGTTTGAAAGGTAAACAGCTCTACGTTTTAGATATGGGAGCGTTAATTGCAGGAGCAAAATATCGCGGGGAATTCGAAGAGCGATTAAAAAGTGTTCTTAAAGATGTAGAATCTGTCGATGATGAAAGCATTTTATTTATCGATGAGGTGCATACTCTTGTAGGTGCTGGTGCTACTGACGGAGCTATGGATGCTGCGAATCTATTAAAACCTGCTTTAGCGCGTGGTACTTTACACTGTATTGGTGCTACAACTCTTAATGAATATCAAAAGTATATTGAAAAAGATGCTGCTTTAGAAAGACGTTTCCAACCTATTTTTGTAACAGAACCTTCTTTAGAAGATGCAGTGTTTATTCTTCGCGGTCTTCGTGAGAAGTATGAAATTTTCCATGGCGTACGTATTACTGAAGGAGCATTAAATGCTGCTGTTCTTCTCTCCTATAGATATATCCCAGATCGTTTTCTTCCTGATAAGGCGATTGATTTAATAGACGAAGCTGCGAGTTTAATTCGTATGCAAATTGGTAGTCTACCTTTGCCAATTGATGAGAAAGAACGTGAACTTGCAGCTTTGATTGTTAAGCAAGAAGCTATAAAGCGTGAAAAAGCTCCGTCATATCAAGAAGAAGCTGAGGCTATGCAACAGTCTATAGAGCAACTTAAAGAAGAGCTCGCAGCTTTACGATTACGTTGGGATGAGGAAAAGAAACTCATCGCAGGTCTTAAAGAAAAGAAAAATTCTTTAGAAAATATGAAATTTTCTGAAGAAGAAGCAGAACGTGTTGCGGATTACAATCGCGTTGCGGAGCTACGCTATAGCTTAATTCCCGCTCTTGAAGAAGAGATACGCCAAGATGAGGAAGCTTTAAATCAAAGAGATAATCGTTTGCTTCAAGAAGAGGTAGATGAACGTCTTATTGCTCAAGTAGTGGCAAATTGGACAGGAATTCCTATTCAAAAGATGTTAGAAGGTGAGGCTGAAAAACTTCTTGTTTTAGAAGAGTCTTTAGAAGAGCGTGTTGTAGGTCAGCCATTTGCCATTGCAGCAGTTAGTGATTCTATACGCGCTGCACGTGTAGGACTTAGTGATCCACAGCGTCCTTTAGGGGTGTTTTTATTTTTAGGACCCACAGGGGTGGGAAAAACAGAACTAGCCAAAGCCTTAGCTGATCTTTTATTTAATAAAGAAGAGGCAATGGTACGTTTTGATATGACCGAATATATGGAAAAACATTCTGTATCTAAGTTGATAGGGTCGCCTCCAGGTTATGTAGGCTATGAAGAAGGAGGAAGTCTTTCTGAGGCTTTACGTCGACGCCCTTATTCCGTAGTGCTTTTCGATGAAATCGAAAAAGCAGACAAGGAGGTCTTTAATATTCTCCTACAAATTTTTGATGAGGGAATTCTTACAGATAGTAAGAAGCGTAAGGTAAACTGTAAAAATGCCTTATTTATTATGACTTCAAACATAGGTTCTCAAGAACTTGCTGATTACTGCGCGAAGAAAGGTAGTGAGGTGAGTAAGGATACCGTATTATCTGTAGTTGCCCCTACATTAAAAAAATACTTCAGTCCAGAGTTCATTAACCGTATTGATGATATCCTTCCTTTTGTTCCTTTGAATACTGAAGATATTGTTAAAATTGTTGGTATTCAGATGCGTAGGGTTGCACAACGTTTGTTAGAAAGGCGTGTAACGTTAACTTGGGATGATTCTGTGATTCTCTATTTAAGTGAGCAAGGTTATGATAGTTCTTTTGGCGCACGACCTTTAAAGCGGCTGATTCAGCAGAAGGTGGTGACACTATTATCAAAAGCGCTACTTAAGGGTGATATTAAGTCTGATACTTCTATAGAGCTGACGATGTCTAAAGACGTCTTGCTATTCAAAAAAATTGAAGGTTAATCTCTTAATATAGCTAGCATTTCATCATTATTTTAGATCCTCTCTCATATGATAGAGGTTCTTTTTATTTATAATATCAGCATTGTCAGAGGGCCTAATTAGGCCCTGCCCCGTGTTGGGGGCAGGGGAGGTGGAGGTGAGTTAGAATTGGATTTTGGATCCGAGGTCTATATTGTAGGTTCTAGAAGAGCCTCTGAGCTCGAAACCGAACTGACTGAAGATTTCAAAGTTTTGGCTAAAGGAAAGATAATTTCCAGCTCTTACGATGAAGGCTTGTCGAGCTAAGTTTGTCGCTTTAGTTAACCAAACGGCTGTGGTGGGGCTAACTAGCAGAGACGTTGTACAATCAGGGTTGCTTCTTGCGATATCTGGTGAGTAGGCCAGAGTTAGGTTGTAAGAAGCACTATCATTTGCAGAGAATCTCTCAAACTTCACACCGATAGGCATAGCAATGTTTGTAAGATTACTGCTCTCAAAGTATCTTCCTTCACTGCTGCTGTTTTCTTTAAAGTCTTCTTGATGAGCATGGACAAGCTGGAGCTTTAAGAAAGGTGAGTACATATCAAATAAGGTAGAGTACTGAGAGTCGATAGGCACAACAGCGCCGAGTTCTACTCCGAAGCAATCGTTACCCCAATCACCCTTGATCTCTGGGTAGATGACTTTTCCGGGAGCATATTTTTTAGTCATATGAGTCTTCATATCATTTGAAGTATGACTGTAGGTTAGTTGTGCATTGAGGACTAAAGGAGCTTGCGCACCGATAGTGTTTTGCAGCAATCTATCCCAAGCGCTCCAGAAGGAGGTATGCTGATAGTAGATAGAGCCTGCATAGATATTCGAACTGTTTTTAGATACAAGATAGTCTTTATCTTTTCCAAACAACTGACAGAAAGCAGCACTGAAGATATCTTCAGAAGGCGTTTTAGCAAAGGCTCCTAATAGATATCCTGCACTATTGTGACGAAACTTACGTTTTGTCTCTGTCCCACTTTTATGTAAGAAGTTAGCCAACCCTGATACCCAGAAGCCTCTTTGGTAATCAGCACCATTGACGCTAACGTCCATAAGATTCTGAATAGCTCGTACATCTGAAAAAGATCCCCATAATGTATTAGGAACTAAAGGTCCTTGACGTTCAGGATTGGGAAGGTAACCGGTTTGTTTCCAATCAAATGTAGCTGTTTGTGTGGCATTATTATTAGATTTTGCCCATGTAACAGTCCAATCTCCTTGATAGCCATAATGGGTAGGAGGGACATAGTTAGTTAGATTGGTTGTTGGTGGAGTGATTGTGCTGTTGTTGGTTTTGGCTTCTATTGTCGAGAAAGATTGTGTTGCAGCGAACACGGGATATTCGTAGCCGTTTCCGTCAGAGTCAACTAGATTAACAGCTGAAACGGATATAGTTTTGCTTGCTGTTGTTTCAAGTTTGGCGGGAGTACCCCCCCCCCCCCCAATGAGGCGACGTTGATATCTAAATTAGTAAGAGCTATGGTTTCTGTAGACGCTTTTAGGGAGGTTCCTACATCCATAATAACAGAAGAACCTGCTGTTTGTGTTACTGTTTTTGCTGTAACAGAAACACCATCTTTAAGTACAAGAGCGCCGGCTGATAGTGTTATAGGTTGTTTAAATATAGATTGAAGATTTTCAGTAACTGCTTTTTCCTCAGCCGTTAATTTTTCTCCGGAGAAAATAATGGCACCTGAATAAACTGTAGTTCCTTCTATTTTATTAATATCTAAAGTTGTATCGGCATCTCCAGTGCCTGTAATAGGATCATAGAAAAAAATACCAAAACCGTCTTTAGCTCTTAATTGAGTGAATTTACCCGAGGTGCCTATATCGATAGCATTTCTTTTTATTGAACCGCTACTACCTGTTGTTATTAATTTATTGCCATCGAAAATAATATTTCCGTTGTCAGCAGATAGACTACACTCACCACTTGTATCAGCTATACAAATAGCCCCACCTTTAGGTGCTGAATTAGTTACAAAATTATTAGAAAAAATGGTAGGTCCGTTAGATTTGATGGTCAGCTTATTAGTTTGAATGGCTCCACCGCTAGTATTTGCCGAATTTTCTGAAAAAATTAGTTGGGAATTTCCTTAGAGTTTTAATTCTGCGTTATTACTTGTTGTGTCAATGCAATAAATAGCTCCCCCTGATTTTTGAGAGCTATTTCCTGTGAATTTAGCAGAGGAAGAAGTCCCTTTTAATGTGAATCCTTTACAGGTAATGGCCCCACCGTTTTCGTTTGAGCAATTTTTTTGGAATAGAATTTTCGAATTACTATTAAAAGTTGTTGCTCCAGTAGATTTGATAGCTCCTTGTTTTATAGAACTAGGAGGACAGAAAGAGCATGAAAATGACGAAAACCCATTAATATCTAGGGTTTTATCAGAACCGCTGACATTAATGGCTCCGGGGTGACTGGTTCCGGCATTGATATTTTCAAAACAAAGGGTATACCCATTTCCTGTAAAAGTTAAGTTGCCTTGACTATCTGTAAAACAACTAGAGCTAAGTCCTGTTGTTCCTCCAGCATAAGCAATACACACATCTCCAGTACATGTATAAATCGTTCCTTCTGTATTGGTAGTCGATTTTGGTGTGAACTCTGCATTTCCTGCAGTGTTTCCGTTATAGCTGTCTGTGGGTCCTAGGGTTGTTTGAGTTGCTTCTGCAAAGCTCAATGAAGTTGAAGCTATCAACCCCGAAGATATTAAGAACCAGTAAACTGGGTGTTTCATGTTTTCATGCTCTGGGTGAATTGAGATAGCATTACCCGATCATAAAAATAATTAAAAGTCAAGGGGATTGAGAGTGTTGAAAAGAAAGAAGCCCTGCCCATATCTGGGCAGGGGGGTGCTTTTTAGAAAGAAACCTTAGCTCCAAGATCTACATTGTAGTTTCTTGAAGAGCTTCGTAATTCGAAACCGAATTGACTGAACATCTCAACTTTAGATGTTAAGGCAATGTGGTTACCTGCACGAACTATGAAAGCTTGTCGAGCAAGATTCGTAGCTGTTGTTAACCAAGTAACGTCATTGATAGCCAAACCTGTTATGCAGCTTGGATTATGACGATACACATCAGGTACATACATCAATGTAAGGTCATAAGCCGATCTTTCTCCAAAGGCGAGTTTCTCAAATTTTATACCTAAAGGTACAGAAATATTGAGAAGATCACTACTTTCAAAAACACGGCCTTCTCTTGTTGGTTCCTTAAAATCTTCCTGATGAGCATAAACGATTTGCAGTTTTGCAAATGGTGCATAGCTATCAAAAATAGAAGAAGTAAATATAGGAATAGGAACGCTAGTTGATAATGCTAAACCAACAGTATCATTACCCCAAGAGCCTTTAACTTCAGGATAATCTGTATAGGTTGTTGTCATATTGTTGCTAGTATGGCAATAAGTAACTTGCGCATCTAAGAAAATAGGAATCTCTTTAGAGAATCCTGAACAACAAGTGTTAGGCCCGTTAAATAATCGTGTTAAATCATCAAACTTACTTACATGTTGGTAGTAGATAGAACCTGCATAGATATTCGCAGCGTTTTTCGAAACAAGGTAGTCCTTATCTTTTCCAAAGAGCTGACAGAAAGCTATACTCAGAGTATCTTCTCTAGAGGTATTCGTTGTAGCGCCTAATACATATCCCGAACTAATATGACGGAACTTGTGATTTTCTGCGTTTCGGTCTCTGTGGAAGAAGTTTCCAATTCCAGAAACCCAAAGACCGCGACGTGTCTCAAGAATGCTATCTACGCTACGTTCCATTACATCTTGAATAGAACGTACATCCATGAAAGATCCCCAAAGGCTGTTTAATACTAGGGGAGCGCGGCGTTCAGGATTTGGAATATATCCTGTTTTGTTCCAATTAAAGACTGCTGTTTGTGTTTTGGGGTCTGATGTATCATTTTTAATCCAAGAGATGGACCAATTTCCTTGATATCCATAATGTGTCCCAGGAGTGTTTATAGTCGCACTAGGTACATTTGTTGTTGTTACACTTCCTTTTGCAGAAAATTGGATTCCTCCTAAAGCTAATGCATCATTTAGCTTATGATCTTCATAAAACTTCCCTGTAGGGTCAATGACACCAATAACTCCTGATACAACAACATTCTTTCCTGCTGCTACAGCTTCTACTATAGCTAGTTTTTTCCCATCTAAAGAATTCGGATTAATAGCTATGTTTGTCAGCGTAACACCCTCTGTTTTCGCTGACAGCTTCGTTCCTGCATCCATAAGAATTTGAGAACCTTCTGTTTGCGTAACAGTTTTTGCTTCTACTGTAACACCATTTCTTAAAGTAAGATTACCAGCTGCTAAAGTTATAGGTTGTGTGAATATTGTCTTTAAGTTGTCGGCAACAGTAGCTTGCTGTTCGGTGAGCTTTTCTCCAGAAAAGATAATTCTCCCGTTGTAGACCTTATCACCTTCAGCTTTATTCAAAGTGAGAAGATCGGCGCAAGCTCCCTCGCAAACGATAGGATCGTAGAAAGTAATCGTGTTTCCAGAAGCAGAACGTAAATTGATGAATTTACCATTATTTTCAATGGTAATCGCATTTCTCTTTACCGTAGAATTATTGGATGTGGTCACGAGGTTATTTTCAAAAGTAATATCCCCATGTTCAGCTGTTAAACTACACTCTCCGTTTCCAGAAATGCCAATTGCACCACCTTTAGGTGTGGCATGGATAACGTTGTTATCGGTAAATAATGTAGGACCGCCTGAAGTTAAGTAGAACTTATCGGCATAAATAGCCCCACCTTTTTGTGCAGAAGTATTTCCCTTAAAAATCAAGACTTTGTTATCTCTTATAGTAAGGACCGGTGTATTACCTGTTTTGCTACAATGGATAGCTCCACCGCAGCCATCGTTTGCTCCAGAAACTGAATTGTTACTGAAGGTAACAGAACTGTTTCCTGCAATAGTCGTAGTCTTTTCTGCATATAGTGCTCCTCCAGAATTAATGGCAGTATTTCCAGAAAATATGACTGATCCTTGGTTGTCTGATAGGTCAGTAACGTCTGTGGTAGCAATCGCACCCCCCTTTTTCGCACTTGTGTTAATGGTGAAGCTGATTTCTTTGCTCGAGCCAGTTAGAGAAAAAGCTTTGCAAGAGATCGCTCCACCATTTTCAGCGGAGTGATTCTGATCAAAAAGCACACTAGCGTTGTTTGCTAAATTTAATGCTCCTCCAGAAGTCATAGCACCCTTACCAGAAGCCACTGTAGCGTCTGGGCATTTTGTAAATCTCAACTGAGAGAAATCTGTTAGAGTGAGAATCTTGTCTGCGGTAGAAACGTTAATTCCTCCAGGATTTGCTCCGGAGTTTACGTTTTCTATGGATAGGCTATGTCCGTTTCCTTTGAAAGTTAGATCAGCTGTAGTTTGGACAAAAGCAGAGGTAGCAAGAGCTGCCGTTTGTCCCGCATCTACAATCGAAATATCACTCTCGACGTTATAAGTAGTTCCTCCCGCAGTGTCTGTAGATTGCGGACTGAATGCTCCATTCGGACTGAGAATAGACTCTTGAGTTAAAGCCACTTCTGCATGTAATTGCGAGAAGTGAAAAGATAATGGTACCGTCAGAGTTGACGATATTAAAATCTTATATAAAGAAGGCCTCATTTTATACACTTGTGGTGAAATGAAAAAAACAGTTTCGTTAAATACTCATTAGTACAAAAGAAAGCAAGTCTAATACAGAAAAGACTTGACATGTTTTATTCATTTTTGGTAAGAGGCCTTGTCGTTTCAGAGAGGGCGGAGTTTTAGAATTTGTATCTGCCTCCTAGATCGAGGTTGTAATTTCTAGAAGATCCGCGTAGTTCGAAGGCTCCATGACAGAAGACTTCGAAGTTATCTGTTAGATGGTGATGATTAGAACCATCGAGTATTAACGCTTGTCTAGCTAAGTTTGTAGCTCCAGTAGACCATGAGGTGTTTACAGAAGGTAAGAACACTTTAGATTTTGGAGCATCACGATAGATATCAGGTTGATAGATAAGGCTGATGTTGTAAATATTGTATTTGTTTATATTTTCAAACTTTATACCGATAGGTAGGGAAATATTTACAAAGTGTGCACTTTGGAAATTCCTATTAGCATCTCCTCCTTTAGTTTCTTTGAAATCTTCTTGTTGTACGAAGACAACATTAAGTTTCACGAAAGGAGAGAGCTCTTCGATTATTGGATTATCAATAGTTATAGGAAGGTAGCTTCCAAGTTCACCAGCTACGCAATGGTTATTCCATTTACCTCTTGATGAAGGTTTTGGAGTTTGTTTTGTAGTCATAGAGTTATGACTCAAGCTGTAGCTAAGTTGTGCATCAAAGATAACAGGAATTTGCTCAGGAAGTTTGGTAAAGATAGAACCTTTCTTATTCGAGAGTTTGTAGTGGTTGAGTAATTTCTCGCGTTTTGTATGGATAGATGCCGCATAGATATGCGATCTAGTTTTTGCAAGATAGTAATCTTTAGATTTACCAAACATTTGACAGAAAGCGATATCAATCACTTTATCAGTGATAGGTTGTGCGCTTAATCCTACAGCATATCCGGAACTAATATGACGGAATCCTTTTTGAACTTTCATAGAGTCTCTATGGAAGAAGTTAGAGATTCCTGAAATCCATATTCCTTTATGAAAGTCTTCACCTTGAGTGCTAACTTCAACAAGTTGTTGAATAGCACGAATGTCAATAGCAGAGCACCATAAGCTGTTAGGAACTAAACTTGCACGTCGATTGGGAGTAGGTGTGTAACCTGCAGATATCCATTTAAGTTCGAAATAAGTTTTTCCATTTTCTTCTTTCTTAACAACTTCCCAATTTCCTTGATAACCAACATTAGAGCTCGTAGAACCCTGAGGGATCATATTGAAACCTTCAGTGTTTACTTGTCCACCAGTAGCTGTTGAAATATCCAAGATATTTGCTGAGAAGTTTTTGTTTAATAAAGGATTATCATAGAAGTTCTGACTGCTATCTTGGAATTTCAAATCTCCTGTTAAAGTAACATTTCCTGTTCCTGTAGCAGCAAGTGTGATCATCTTACCTTCACCTAAAGAATCTAGGTTAACAGCAAGATTATTAATTACGATTGATCCATCTGGATTATTTTGTACTGCAGGAACAGCAGGAGCTGCTGCTAAAGGACCTCTCTGTTTAAAGTTCATTAAAGAGGAAGCTACTAACTGAGATATAACTTTCGGATCTGGTTTAGAGAATGCATTTACAACAGGAATTACATTCTTAAGAACTGCTGGCACTTCGGCAACTTTAGTAATCGGATTAGAAGCAGGAACATTTGTTATAATTGATGTTCCACCATCCATAATGATTAAAGAACCTGTTTGCTGTATAAAAGAGTCTACAAGCAGGCCAGCTCCTCTTCTTAAAACAAGAGTTCCTGCCTCAAGAGATACATCAGTATTGAAAACACTTAAGGCATTCAATGGATTCTTAGCATCTTCAGTTGAGAGTTTCTCTCCAGAGAATACAATAGTACCGTTGTAAGTGGTAGCTTGTTTTACTACTCCTTCAATAGGAGCCTCTTTTTCTGATGGAGCTGGTTCATCAGGAGCATTGATTTTTAGAGGAGTTTTAGGTGTTGCAGCTGCCCCAGCTCCTGGTGAAGCAGCGGCGGCGGCTCTTACAATTATGGAATGTCCTGAAGGAACTGCAGATCCGGCAACAGCAGAACCTACGCCAGCAGCTACTGGTTTTGTAGTTGTAATAGGATCGTAAAAGAAAATCGTTTGTCCTGTTCCAGCACGTAATTGTGAGATTGTAGCTCCACTACCTAAATGAATAGCGTTGTGGGAAGGTTTCTGATTTTGATCTACTTTAGCTTTAGCATCTACTTTAGCTTCGGCTTTATTAGCAAAATTCGAAAATGCTACTAAAACTTTTTCAGGTTGAACAGAGTTTGCTTGAGCAACATCTGCTTGTCCGTTACTAGAGACTGATCCATCTGAAGCGGAGTTTTCTGCTCCTGCTTGTGATTTTGCAGGAATAGTAATTATATCAGCTGCTGTAACCGTATTACCTTGGAAAGTAATTGATCCCGTAGCAGCAGTAATACTGATATCTCCACTGTCAGTAATAAAGATAGCTCCACCTTTTCCAGAAGAGTTGCTAGAGAAGGTGATATTTCCACCAGAAGATAGAACTAATTTCTTAGTATGGATAGCCCCACCGCTAGTAGTGGAGGAGTTGTTATCAAATGTAACCGAAGTATTTCCTGAGATATTTACACACGGATCGGCAGCTGGAGTAGGATCAGCTTCTCCTTGTTTTGCTTTCGGAGTACTATCTGCTGACAGTGATATAGCTTGTATAGAAGGAAGGACTCCCTCTGCAGAAACAACCTTAGGTTGCTCTGCATTTTTCCCGGGTACAGAAACAGGAGCTGATAGACAATAGATGGCTCCACCAGTTCCGGTTACGGGTGCTTGAACTGATTGATCTGAAACAATAGCAACAGCTTGTCTCTCAGGTGATTCTGTGGGAGCAGGAACAACTGCAGCTTTATTATCAGAAAAAATAACAGAGTTGTTTCCAATGATATTGAAATCTCCGTTAACAGAAATAGCTCCACCTTGTTCTTTAGCATTGTTATTTGAGAAGGTACATGTGCCGGTGTTATTTTCTATTGTTGCTGAACCACCGTCAACATTAATAGCTCCGCCAGCTTTTTTAGAGGAGTTACCAGAAAATGTGATGTTGACATTTCCTTTAAGAATAATGGCTGGAGAGCTTTCTACGACACTTTCGGCTCCTGCATCACCAACAACATCATTTTGAATGGCACCTTCAGCAGCTACAACACCTATACCGTTATTACCATCGGAAGAAGTTTCAGAAGATATCCTCCAAAGGCTTGCCGCAACTTCTGATTCTGATGCACCCTCATGCACAGAATTTCCAGAAGCTCCAACAGCTCCGGGAACACCACCGACTCCGGGAACTACTCCACCATTTCCAGATGCTGCTTTAGGCCCAACATAGATTGCGCTATCTGCTTGATCTTGAGTTTGGTTTGTAGAGTTAGTGAAGGATAGGTTGTTGAATTCTGAAAGTGTTAGAGTAGATCCAGCACTATTATTAATAGCAGCTCCTTTAGCTGTTATAGTGATGTTATTGAAAGTTAGGGAATTACCTTTCCCGATAAAAGTAAGAGGACCTACAGTATTTAAGAAACAGCTTTTAGGAGAACTCTGAGCTCCTTCTTGAGAACTTTGATTTCCATTATGGGATTCTGAGGAACTTTCGGAATTACTTACATCTGAAATATTAGCATCAGCTCTCAATGCCTTAGCCGAACTGAGAGATTCTGCAGTTACTGTATCAGTATTTGAATTCTCTGTGGTTTCAGTAGGATTAGTGATGGAGTTGCTTTCAGTAGTAATTGCATCAGATGATGCTGAGTTTTCCGTATCTGAGTGAGATTCTGAATGTTCTTCTACAATCGTCGAACCATCACCTTCGCTATCTGTTTTTGGATTTGATACAACATCTGTATTTTCTTTATGTTCAGGGGGTGTACTTTCATTATCAACTGTAGGGATCGGGTGAGTTGAATCTTCTGTATTCGGATGAGATTGATTTTCTTCAGATCTTCTCTCTGAATCCGAATCTTGGTTGTTTTCGTTCTCATGTGAATTCGATGAAACTGTATCTCCTGTGTGTTCAGAAGAGGTGTTTTCTGGGCTAACTGTAGTGGTTGGTTCTCCTGTCCCGGATTCTGCATCTGAATGACTATCTGCAGGGCTTGATTGATCTCTTTCAGATTCTCCTTCTGTCCTAGATGATTCTGAGACTGTTGTATTGTGTTCTGAGTCCGAACGACTTTCTTCGGAACTCGGATGACTATCTTCAGAACCCGAATGATCTTCTCCAGAACTTGAAGGCTCTCTTGCTTCCTTATCTTTTTCGTTACTCGATTTGCCGTTTTGAGACTCCCTACCATTTTCCTCTATAGATTCAGCAGTTGGTTCTGATTGGGCCTGGGATTGATTGTTAGAGGCTGGTGCTTGAGTTGTGGTTACATTGGATATAGATACATCACCTGTGAGCGTATAAATAGTCCCAGAAGCGTTGGATGTCTCTTTATAAGTAAATCCTGCTCCATTACTTCCTGATCCAGGATAGCTATCAGTAGGACCTAAACTTACGTTTCCATTTTGAGGTTGAGAAACTTTTTGTTTGGCAACTTCTACCACTGCATCTTCGGCAGCAATAATAGAGGATAATGGGAGTGTAATCGCTGAGGAAATTAACAACCAAGGAACGGAAGACTTCATAACAAGGTTCTTTTGGTGATATGGAATATTCATTCACGCAATAGGAGATAGAAATTAAAAAATCAAGAGACAACAGAAGAGTAAAAACGAAAGGAATACTTTTAGTATTGGAAATGAAAAACATCAAAAGCCACATAAAATAATGTGGCTTTTGATTTTCTCGTCGATGTCTATAAAACTAGGAGAATTATTTTAGGAAGAAATCTCAGGTTTTGAGAAGAGAAGGTCTAATTTTTAGGATCGCAATGATGAGATGTATGACCCTTAGTACAGCAGTCTCCACCTTGATGCTTTTTAGAACAACAACTACAAAAACTTATTAAAGAAATAATTCCGGAGATTCCAATAACAATATAAGTGATTTGTGTTGCTGTTGTACTTGCGCCTCCGCATAGTCGAGCAATAAGGTTTACTTTATGATGAGTTAATCCTATAATTCCTACGTTCAATGCACAAAGAACAACAATAAGAGAGGATAATCCCCGAACGAGTTTGCCTAGCATTGCTTTTCTCCTAAGTGATGTATACTTAATTCCATCTTTTAATCTTTTTGATAATTTAATAAAGTTTTTTTTTGTTTTTAGGTTTTTGGGGAGGCATTGACTTTTTGCGTACAAGGAGTTAAGTTGTGCAAGAAGTTTTTTTTAATAAAGAACTCCAAATGGACATTAGCTTCACCAGAATAAAATATCGGGATTAGGAAATGACACAACCCTATGTAACTAGAGAAGAAATTTTACTTTTAGCGAAAAGCTCGGCTTTGGAACTAAGTGAAGAGCTTATCCAAGAATATGAGACTTCTTTAAACGAAGTTATCGGCATTATGAAAGCATCTATTTCTATGGATGTCACAGATGTAGTTATTGAGGTTGGTCTATCCCATGTCATTAGTCCTGAAGATTTAAGAGAAGATGTCGTCGCCTCAAGTTTCTCTCGTGAGGAGTTTCTTATTAATGTCCCCGAATCTTTAGGGGGATTAGTGAAAGTACCCACAGTAATTAAGTAGAGATCGCGGTTTTAGGAATATGTATCAAAAGAGTGCCTTAGAGTTAAGAAATGCTGTAGTTAGCGGGGAATCTTCAGCTACAGCGATAGCAGAGTATTTTTATAGTAGAATAGAAACAGAAGATAGCCACATAGGTGCTTTTCTTTCTCTTTGCCAGGAAAGAGCTTATGAAAAAGCTGCTATTGTAGATGCAAAACGTGCAAGAGGAGAACCTTTAGGAAAACTTGCAGGTGTTCCTGTAGGGATAAAAGACAATATCCATATTATGGGATTGCGTACGACATGCGCTTCTAAAATGTTGGAAAATTATATAGCACCTTTTGATGCTACTGTAGTTGAGCGTATAGAAGCTGAAGATGGGATTATTTTGGGTAAACTCAATATGGATGAGTTTGCTATGGGATCTACAACTCAGTATTCTGCTTTTCATCCAACAAAAAATCCTTGGGATTTATCTTGTGTTCCTGGGGGATCTTCTGGAGGATCTGCAGCTGCAGTTTCTGCAAGGTTTTGTCCTATAGCTTTAGGTTCCGATACCGGAGGTTCTATACGTCAGCCCGCAGCATTTTGTGGTGTTGTTGGATTCAAACCTTCTTATGGTGCTGTGTCACGTTATGGTTTAGTCGCTTTTGGTTCTTCATTAGATCAGATAGGTCCTTTAACAACGGTTGTTGAAGACGTTGCTTTAGCTATGGATGTGTTCTCTGGTAAGGATGAAAGAGATGCTACTTCTCGGGAATTTTTCACAGGGTCTTTCCAAGATGCGTTATCACTAGAAGTTCCTAATTTAATTGGCGTACCTATGGGATTTTTAGAGGGATTACGAGACGATGTTAAAGAGAACTTTTTCGCATCATTGAATGTTTTAGAGCGCCAAGGAAGTCGAATTGTTGATGTAGATCTCGATATTTTACATCATGCTGTTTCTGTATATTATATAGTTGCTTCTGCAGAGGCTGCTACAAATCTCGCAAGATTTGACGGTATCCGTTATGGATACCGTTCTCCAGAAGCTCACAGTATGGAAGATATTTATACTATTTCTCGTGTTCAGGGCTTTGGTAAGGAAGTAATGCGTAGGATCCTTTTAGGAAACTACGTATTATCTGCAGAGCGTCAAAGTGTATACTATAAAAAAGGTACTGCAATTCGTGCTAAAATTATTCAAGCTTTCCAAAAAGCTTATGAAAAATGTGATGTAATTGCTATGCCGGTATGTTCCTGCCCTGCATTTGCTGATGGGGATATTCTCGATCCTATCTCTTTATATCTACAAGATATCTATACAGTTGCCATGAACTTGGCTTATATGCCTGCCATTGCCGTTCCTTCAGGATTTTCTCAAGAGGGTTTACCTTTAGGATTTCAAGTGATTGGTCAACCGGGTAAGGACCAGCAGGTATGCCAGGTAGGCTATAGTTTTCAAGAACATGCAGGAATTAAGAATTTATACCCTAAAGGATGTAACAAGCTTTTTGATGGAGAGGTGAAGTAATGAGCGATATTTATGCTGATTGGGAATCCGTCATAGGTCTTGAAGTCCACGTAGAGTTAAATACAAAATCAAAGCTATTTAGTTGTGCACGAAATCGTTTTGGTGATGAACCTAATACGAATATTTCTCCTGTATGTACAGGGATGCCAGGATCTTTGCCTGTATTGAATAAAGAAGCTGTAAGAAAGGCTATTTTATTTGGTTGTGCAGTTCAAGGAGAGGTAGCTTTATTAAGCCGGTTTGATAGAAAGTCTTACTTTTATCCCGATAGTCCTAGGAATTTTCAAATCACGCAATTTGAGCATCCTATAGTACGTGGGGGACATGTAAAAGCTATTGTTCAAGGTGAAGAGCGTTATTTTGAACTTGCCCAGGCGCATATTGAAGATGATGCAGGAATGTTAAAACATTTCGGAGAATTTGCTGGAGTGGACTACAACCGGGCCGGTGTACCTCTAATAGAAATTGTTTCTAAGCCTTGTATGTTTTGCGCAGACGATGCTGTTGCTTATGCTACAGCTCTTGTATCTCTATTAGATTACATTGGAATTTCTGATTGTAATATGGAAGAGGGTTCCGTACGTTTCGATGTAAACGTTTCTGTGCGGCCTCGTGGTAGTGAAGAACTACGCAATAAGGTAGAGATTAAAAACATGAACTCCTTTGCTTTTATGGCACAAGCTTTAGAAGCAGAGCGCTGCCGACAGATAGATGCGTATTTAGAAAATCCTAGTAAAGATCCAAAGACTGTTATTCCTGGAGCAACATATCGTTGGGATCCTGAAAAGAAAAAAACAGTATTGATGCGTCTTAAAGAGCGTGCTGAAGATTACAAATATTTCATAGAGCCGGATCTTCCTGTATTGCAATTAACAGAAGCGTATATCAATGAAATTCGTGATACGCTTCCTGAGCTTCCCTATGACAAATACCAAAGGTATTTGCATGATTATGCTCTTGCTGAAGATATCGCCGCTATTTTGATTAGTGATAAGCATATTGCCAACTTCTTTGAGTTAGCAGCTACGGAATGCAAAAACTATAGGGCTCTTTCTAATTGGGTGACTGTAGAATTTGCAGGACGTTGTAAAACTCAAGGTAAGAATCTTGCCTTTTCAGGGATTCTTCCTAGTAGTGTAGCTCAGCTTGTTAATTTTATTGATAAGGGAGTGATTACCGGAAAGATAGCTAAAGATCTTGCCGATATGATGATGGAATCTCCAGAAAAGAGTCCTGAAGATATTCTTAAAGAACATCCTGAGATGTTGCCAATGACAGATGAAAGTGCTTTAGTTGCAATTATTGCTGAAGTACTAGGTGCTAATGCACAATCTGTTATCGATTATAAGAGTGGTAAGACCAAGGCTTTAGGATTTTTAGTTGGGCAAATTATGAAGCGCACCCAAGGAAAAGCTCCTCCAAATAGAGTGAACGAGCTTTTACTCATTGAATTAGATAAATAATGATTGAAAATTCTAGGAGCTTTTTATAAGCTATTGATTATCTAAGGGAAAAGTGGCCCTCTTGAAGTTAAGAAACGTCGAGAGGGCCATTTTGTTTTTATTCGTAGTTAGAAAAATTGGTAAGAGACTAACTTTTCTTTCTTTTCTTTTTTCTACTTTGTTTACGTTGTGAGTCAGGATTCTCTACATCTGAAGACTCATCATCTCCTGAACTTTGATCTCTTTCCTGTCTTTCTTCGTCCTCATCTCTATTTTTAGGTCGTAATGATCCTGTAGCTCCTACTCGAGGTACTTTACGTGGTGTTGAGGTAATAGGTCCTATCCCTCTAGGATCACCAGGAATAGGCTGACCCAAGGGAACATTTTGCGCAGTAAATGACGATTCTTCTACAGATTGAGGAGGTTGGTATGCGGGTGAGAATGGATTAAAGATATCGTTTAATAAAGCGAAATCTTCTTGTACAAGAGGATCGTATTCGTCATTTAGATCTAGGGAGGAATCGGGTTGTTCAGATGCTATTTGGTTTTTAGATCTATGCTGAAGCACTCCTTGAGAACCTCTGGAAATGTGTCGATGACGTGTATGCGTGCGGGTTTCTTGATCATCATGCTTACGTCGAGCATCCGAAGCAAGATCTCTCTTTCTCTCTTGGGAAACACGTTTTACATCTTTTTCAGAAGGGATACTCGGAGTTAGAGATTGCTCGGAAACTTCGATGACCTTTTGCTGAGCCTTTATTAAAGATTCAGTTTTAAAATGCTGGAATGTGACTTTACTTAACGATACTAAAGCCAAACCTATGGTCATAAAGCCCATAAGGAATTGAGGGTTAGCAAGAATAAGAGTACTTCCCCCAGCTGTGAAGTATGCTGAAGCAATTAAAGCCGAAGCTATCCCTAAAAGAATAAACGGCAAGAGAACAGCAGTAATAGTATCGGCGATTTTTTGAGATCTTGGTGTATTGGCAATATCAGAAATGAGCATAGTCACTCCTAAAGCACCAAAGATAAGTCCAGGGATTAATCCAAATAGCAGTAATCCTTGTCCTTGAGAAGCGACAAGAATACCAACAATGGAGATAACGGCAATTGCAATAATCCCAATATCAAAAACATAGCGCATCTTAGGATTGCGATCAGGAAGAGAGAGAAGTCTTCCGAAGAATCCTGTTGAAGTGGCGCGAATACGATTCCCAATACCCGTTTGTGGTACGGGTACCTGACTCTTAGGAACCGGCTGGTATGGTTGTCCTAAAGGATCGATAGGATTACTCATGCGCGTATCTCTATTTTTATTATTTTTATTAGATGTGAAATAACATTTTAATAAAGATCGTTATTTCATAACTACTTACTTATATTATAAAAGTTGTTGTTTAGTTGTGATAGTTTTGTTTTTTAACTATGTTAATTTTTAGTAAAGATTTTGGTGTTCACGTATACCAGGTAAAGATTCCCAGGGATAAGCGTGGAAACGGGGAATAAAAAATTAAGAATTTCCGTTTTCTGGATTTTCTATCTTGTGATCTATGGTTTCAGAAGAACTTTTCCGGTTAGGAGAAAGGAAACCTAGAGATGGAGAGGGTGGAGGGGAGAGACTTTCTTCTGAGATTATGGATTTTTTACTTTCTTGAGATTGTAAAGATCTTAAAGAAAATAGTTCTCTATGGATATTGAGTAGGGTAGCACTAGATCCTACGGCCCCGCAAATACCAATCATAAAGAAAACGACTTCTGGAGCTATCATGACTAAACCAAAAACAGCACCAATAATAATAGCTGAAACTAGAAGACTGATAAACCATGCTGCCACATAGGAAAGAACATGACTGCAGCTTCTTGTGGAAATTCCTTTAATTATACACGTAACAGGGATTAATCCCAAAGCCGAGAACGTGGCTAATGGGAAGGTAATAATTTTAATTGTCCCAAGAATGATTGAGGCTATTACCTCAATGGTCATCGCTATCTTAGGATATTGCTGTGCTTTATTTTGACAGCGGCGTGCAATAACCCTTTCAGGGAACGTACAATCGAAATAAATCTGTGAGCTTTTTTTACAAACTTCACGGCAATTCATTTTAACCTTAAAAATGAACTTAATACATTTACATTAGAATGCAAAAATTTTAGATAGTTGTAAAATTTAGTACAATCGAAATTCTAATTAGAATTAATTATTTATATTAAAATCATATAATAATTTTTTTATTCTTATTTTAGAAAGAAAGTATAGCGGACCCGCCAAAGAAAGCTGAGGATTTAAAAGGATAATTTGTCACATTATTATTATGACTATCCGCTAATGAAATATCACTACCTATTGACCATCCATAAAATAACTTAATAAAACTGCCTGGCCAGGGGCAAAGTTTAACATTACCTTCGATTTCACGTCCTTGATATTCGAAAATACCTTCAGAAGAAGCGAGATCATTAGTATGAAGTTTCTTTCTTAATCGTGTTAGACGGTAGGCAGCTCCAAAATCACACACAGAGGTGCATTTATACTCTACGGAGAAGTTTACGGGATAAATACAGTTAATTGTGAGTTTGTCATTAGGTTTATAGGTAGCACCTAATAAAGGCCAAGCCTTTTCTTGATGCAATCCTGTTTCATTGATTACACCAAAAATTACAGAAAGTTGTTGTGTAGCTTGATATTTTCCAGAGAGTACTGCTTGATATAGTCCGTAACCCGCTTCAATATTTTCTGGATCGATAAGACTGGAAAGAACAGCGGACCATTGCCAATTTTTTAAGGATAATGTGTAGGCACCTGCAGATAATAGGATATAGCTATAATAGGACTTATCTTGGAAGGTATAGTATCCTAAAGAATTTGGATCTCCAGCTACTGGTTGAGTATTATCCCAAAGGATCTTCGCTCCTACATAACCGGTAGAAAATAGTATTCCTGATTGTGAGGTTAAGGGGATTGTGCAAAGAAAAGTCGCATCAAATTGGCGATAACCAAGAGATTGGTTGGGTAATTTTTTAAAGTCAGCGTTTTCTACCTGTAGATACTGTGTTTGCAAAGAAAAAGGACGCGGCTTGGGACAAGCATCACGGGCTTCTTTATCGACGCCACAGGCATCGTGAACAATATAGATGGGGGTGGAGAGTAGATGACCAGCAAGAGTCATCACATGAAATAATAACTTCAACATATCTCTATTTACAGCTTTCGTAGGAAATATCCCTCAGAGTGCTTTGTTAAAGAGGAGAGATACCATCCTGTTTTTCGGAAACGAGTCCTTAGCTATTTTAATCTATCTTAATAAAAATTAGACTATACTTTCATAGGATAGATTACTACTTATTTTCACAGGAGTTACTGATGAGTGCGTTTTTTATTTCAATAGCGATTGCTGTTCTTTCCACACTATGTTTTTAGAGGATTGTAGAGTCACAAATTTCATCAAACGTTTTAAAATGTGTCTTACAAACAAGAGATAAAACATCTCTTCCATGTGTTTTTAGGATAGATTTTCCAGCAGTTTTTACATGTGCTGAGGCGCCTTTTGGGAGTTTGATAGAAAAGCGTTGTTCTAATTTTGTCATGGTAGTGACAAAAGCTTCTCGAGCTAATATAGACGCAGCAGCAACAATGATATCTTGTTCTGCGCGTACTTTCTGAATTACCGAGATATCGGTATTTTTCTTTTTTAAGGCGTTGAGTAAAACGCTTTCTGAAGAGGCAAATTGATCGGAAATAGCAAATACCTCTCCCGAGGGATGTGGAGCGAGCTTATCAATAATTGTGGCGTGTGCCCAGGCTAAAAGAATGTTTAGATTATGGAATTTTCCATAAAGTTGATTATATTTTTCAGGATAAAGAATCATGACATCGTAGCTACAGCATGCACGAACAGTTTTTGCTAATGATAAGATTTGTGTATCATTGAGCATTTTTGAATCTTGGATTTTTGTTTTATAGAGATTTTTCAGAGTATCTTCATCACGAGCATAAACTCCCGCAATGCAGAGGGGACCGAAAAAATCTCCTTTTCCTGATTCATCCACACCTATACGAGGACGAAGATCTTCTTCTATACGGTTATGGGTAAAGGTTAGTAAGATTTCAGGTTCTAGGAAGAATTCAATGAATTCTTGAGATCCCTTTCCCTGTACGACAAGTTTGCCAGAAGTGTAGAGAGTACAACTTACTGATGGAGAACGTGCTTGAAAAATTGTATATTGCGGTTGTGTTAAAGCAAAGCCTTTCTCTTCAAGACGATCTTTTAATAGGCCGTGCAAAGAAGGAGATAGTTGGGTAACAAACGGTGTAGACATAAAAAAAAGTGTCGAATTATCTTGGCATGCTAAGGATGGAAATCTCTATCCTTATTGTTTTACTAGGCATATTTATTGTTATGCTATACATAGCATAAGGATATATAGTGTATATGCGGATTTCGAAGTACAAATTAAACGTTAATCCTGTATATTCCTGCAAGTGGGCAGGATCTTAAAACAAGGGAGAGTTTCTCATTTTCCATAAAATGAGATTAGAAAATCTCTAATGAGATCTAGAGGTTTTCATTTAAGGTACCTGCAGAGGAATCTCTATGGCGGAACAAATTCATAAAGAACTTTTACATTTAGGAGAGGTATTTCGCACGAAACGTGAAGAACAATCCTTGTCCTTAAAAGATGTGGAAGCAGCAACATCTATACGTTATTCATGCTTAGAAGCTATAGAAAATGGCTATTTAGGCAAACTCATTTCTCCAATTTATGCTCAGGGATTTATAAAGAAATACGCAGCTTATTTAGGATTAGATAGTGAGCGTATTCTTCAAGACCATCCGTATGTTATGAAAATCTTCAAAGAATTTTCAGAACATAATATGGAGATGCTTTTAGATTTAGAATCTATGGGAGGAAGAAACTCTCCAGAAAAAGCTATCCGTAGTTGGTCAAATCTTTGGTGGGCAGGACTGATTGTAGTCGGCGGTATTGTAATTTGGTGGTTGGGATCCCTACTCTCTATTTTCTAAAATGATATTGAGAAATCTCACTGTAAAATAAAAAGAGGCAAAATTTTGCCTCTTTTATTTATCTCTTTTAATCTGCTTTAAACTCTTTATCCAAGGATGCCAACTAGGCCATTTACTTTTCCAGAAAGGTTAAGTAACTCATCCTGATTCTCCTTGGAGAACCAATCTTCATCAGGACCTTGATCATTTCCCGTATTTGATGAGGAACTACTTGATTGCTGTTGACCATCAACCTCTGTATCGTCATATGGATTGTTGGGGTCCCCTGGTACAAATAGATGATCATTATGATCTTTTTGTTCTCGTAAGAACGTGGAGAGTCTTTGTAAGTCAGCATACGTTATACCAGGAGCCTTTTTATTTTTATCTGTAGGGCCGTATCCTAATGATAGAAGAGAAAGAAGAATCAATTTCAATAGTTTCTCAGAGGTAATTGTAAGACCATAGCCTGTATCTCCTTCTTCAAAGCATGATGCTCCTTGAGTTAGCCAATAGAAGGTATTTTTCAATATCCCTAGTGCCTTTTCCCCTTCTTTTCCACCTAGAGGAAATTTCTCACCACTATCTAATTGTACAACGCCAAGATAATTTAATTGCTGACGGAGTTTTTTCCAGTCTAACTGCTTAGTGTAGTGTATCTTTGAACCCCCTGCAGCTCCTTTAGGATCATCTTTAGAGTCTTCGTTATTATCATAGACAATCCAAACAGACGGAGGTGTATGACGTATTCCTCTCACGACATCACCATAACCGCGTTTTGTCATGAGAGTGTCGTTGTCATTTATTTTGGGGAGCTTATTAGGATCATTAGCTGTGTCGAATAACTCTTGTTGCAGACCACCCATTAAGAGCTTTTTTAAATCCTCTTTTATCGCAGAACATGTCTTATCGAAATCATCTTTTTGATCCTGATTTAAAGTTTTTCCTTCGGACATAAGAGAGGGGAAATCTATTCCGCCATGCTGCATACCCATACCTAAGACAATAGAGCCATGCTTTGCTTTCATATCCGATAGGAATTTTGAAAGATCTTGATTTGCGTTTTGAGAATCACTGGGATTTATAATGCAAGTGCATAAACATTGGAAGCAATGCGATAGCCAATTCGGACAGTGCTGATCACACCAAGGCCCACAATGCTCCTTACAATATCCAGCACCACGTTGTGTGCTAGCGGCATTTAACACAGCAGCTGTTAACTGTCCCGCTTCTTGAATTTTACCAAGTAAGCCGCTACCATCACCAAGCTTAATCTCTAAAGATGCTTTCCCCCTAGGCTGTGTAGTTATAGGATTTTGTAGTGGTTGGGTTTCGTTCTGACCAGGATTATGACCTTCTTCTATAGTAAATTTACAACCACACCCAATGGGACAGCACATAGCTCTTCTCCGAAATTATAGCAAAAGACAGGGCATAAGATGTTAATGGCCTGTATTTTGTGATTAAAAAAATACAGCATAATCTCAAAATGCGACTTTTTTTAGCTAGGAGTTTTTTCGATAAGGTATTGAAAATCTGTGAGATGAGTAATAGGGCTGTAAAGATAAATAAAAGGACAAGAGTTGCGTGAAAATTCGTGTATTTTCACGTAGTCAAGATTGTTGAATATCTGTATAAGTTGAAAGGCTTGTTGGATCGAAGAGGCGGAGGAAGCCGCCTCTAAATCGTGTGTTGATAATTATCTTAAAAATAGACTTGAAGTCATAGCTGTGATGTTTTTAGCCATTTTAAGTAGGGCTTCTTGAGATTTAGGATCTGCAGGATCCCAAAGCTCAACACCATTGCTAACTCCAGGTGCTACTCCGTCAACACACGATGCTCCAGCACTGTTATCAGCACATGCAGGTATCCGTCCATTGAGGATAGTTCTTTGTCCATATACGGGTAGCGTAGAATGCATTCCGGCATGTACTCGTACTTCAGTTCCTAAAGAACGCTTATCAAGCAGCGGTGATTTAGGAGTGATGCGAGTTTTTACGCGTAATTCTTTGCTTGTGTTTTGTAATTGTTCTAAGCATGAAGGCTGTTCTTGTTGTGCGCCTAAAGGAACAAATCCTAAAGATAATAAGGAAAGAAGAAGTAAAATACGGTATTTTGACTCTTCGAGGGTTAATCCAAATCCTGGAGAATCAAAAGTACTTTTTGCCTCATCTACATACTTACTTAAAGTGAAAATCAAGACATTTATAACTGCTCGAGATTGAAATCCTAAGAAACTACTCTCTTTAGAATCTAAATCTAAAACTTCTAATTGACTGAGTTGTTGTTGTAATCTTTGAATGCTTAAAGTATATCCTGATCTTTGCTCGCTAGAAGCACTGTCAGTATTCTCAGAAGGATAAAGAACTAGGCATGTAGGAAGAGAGGGGATAGGTGCATTTTTAACAGACTCTGCTAAGGATTTTCTTACATTCTCTAATTCTGTAGAACCTGTTGAAGGGAGAAGATGCGAATTATTAGCTATTTTAAATAGTTCGTTTTGAGAACCACCTTTTAAACATCTTCCTAACTGCTCTTTTGCTTCTTTACATTTCTGAGAGAATTGGTATTTTTGCTCTGAAGAGAAAGTAAGACCTTCTGCTAACAGTTTAGAGACATCCCAAGGACCATTTTTCATTGCGATACCAACGCAAATAGGACCGTACTCATCTCTTTGATTCTGGATAAACTCAGATAAATCATCGTATTTATCATCAGAGCCTACTCGGTCCTCTGGGGTGATCAAACAAGTACAAAGACAATCAAATAAGCAAAGGAAAGGACTGCAGCAATTCTTTTCACAGCAAGGTCTGCAAGAATCTTGACAGAATTGGCCTGTACGTTGAACTCTCGCAGAATTTAAAGCATCTGAAACGAGATCTCCAGCAGCTCGAATAGTATCTAATAATGATGGATCACCAATTTTCAAATTAAATTCCGAAGAGGATCCGGGTTGTTGTGAAATTCCGTTTAAAGAAATGGTTTCTTCTTGTCCGGCATCTTGAGAGGAACGCCAGCTTGCACTAATTCCAGGGCAGCACATAATTTACTCCATAAATAACAATGTTGTTTACTAAGAATCTTCATACTGTTGATGATTCTTAACTTTGCTAAATGGCTTTATGCACTTTTAAAGTTGTTTTAAAGAGGGTTTATAAGAATCGGTACTCCTATAAGTAGGGAACATATTGCTAAGTTTGGAGAAAATTTTTAAGAAACCAAAGCGTGGATAAGCCTCATTTTTAGTGCTAAAAAGCATTTAAGCGGGCACATGTTATTCAAAAAATTATTTTAAGTCTATAAAATTTTTTTGAATTAAGTGGCTCTCTTATTTAATAAGAAAACCACTCAAACAAGTTTTTAAGAAGACATTCTATATTCCTTCATTAAATCTTCGCATGGCAGAAAATACTTTATCCAAAGCACTGGAGCTATCAATAAGCCCTCTTTGCTGAGCAATACCTCCGTCATCATCATCGTCCCCATCATCGCCATCTATCATTTGTTTTAACCAATCGTCTTCCGGGTCGTGATCTCCTGTAGGAGTGCGTATGCTACCTTGACGGAGAAGTTCGTGTCTTTTTGGAAGTTTTGTCGGTTGTTGTACTATAGGACCGCCAGCAGCGCCTGCTGGATCCATTGTTGCCATATCAACGGTGTCTTCATTGCTTCCTCGTTGTGATTGATTGTAAATGCGTAATGATTTTCTATATATTTTTACGCAATCATCGTCATCATCATCATAATTCACTGTAGTTTTTCCATCTTTATCCACAGGAACGTAGCCACAGCAAAGCAAAATCATCATGAAGAGTTTAACGAATCGATTTATATCATAGCAGACACAGCCACCACTTTGTACGATAGGAGAATGTTCCCCAGCAATTAAACAGAGGAAAATCTTGAATATTGTAGTTACTAAATGAGCCTCTTTAGCCCCTAATGTACCTATAGCTCCAGTCTGTAGTGATAATACTTCTAGACTAGAGAGTAATTTTGTCATTTTCTTTTGTTTATACTTTGTTCCTGTAGCGTGGTCGTAGGTCATGTTTGTATTTGCTGAAGCAAATAGGGAAGGCCCCTGTAGACTGAATCGTGGTTGTGCTGATGTAGGTGAAGATGCATCAGTTTTCTCTGATGGCTCTAGAACCCAGCAGGTTGGGGGATTAGGTTTAAACGAAGGATCTTTCCAAGCTTTATCTCCCATAATTTTAAGTAAAGTGGGTAAGACATTTTCTAATTCTTTATCTCCAGGTATTTCAATAGAGGTTGTGTAAAAGCGCTCTTGAGAAAGATAATTGAAACTTCCTGCGAGTCTCTCTTTAGCTTTTTTACATTCCTCTTCAAGCTGACTTTCTTGTTGTGTTGATAAGTAAATTCCTTGTTTTGACATTGTAAGGACATCCCAGCCTAGATGTTGTAATGACATAGCTAGACATAGAGGACCATACTTACTATCCATATCCTTGATAATCTCTGGGATATTGGTGTCCATATCTACTTCTATAACGCAGCAGGCTTTAAAGCAGGCGCAAAACCAACTTCCAAAACATCCACAACGATTAATACACGGATCGTTACAATGATCGTAACAAACCTTACAACCTTTTTGTACTTGAGGATTGTTAATAATACTTTGCGTTGTCGCCACTATAGTTTGAATTTGTTGTGCATGTCCCTCTACTCCTCCGGTTGCTCCGTCTTCATTATTAGTGGGTGGTTGATTTCCTAAAGTAATTTTTACTTCTGTTTTTGTTTTGCTTTGTTTTTGTGTAGCTCCAGACTGTGTAGTAACCAATGGGGATTGATTACTCGTAGAAGATGCATTATCTTCACCGGAGTCATCAGTTTCAGTTGTTCTTTGAAAACTGCAGGAAAAACCAGGTAAATTTGGAAAACCAGGAAAGCACATACTCATACCTCTTTTAAAGTCATTTAAAGCTGTGCATTCATAATGTATTTCTAACGCATCTCTGGATGAGTTTTAAAGACATAGGAAAAACAGCTAAAACTGTCTTTTGAATTTACAACTAAAAACGAACCTTTCTGTTTTTTTAAGCGCTCGTTAGGAAAGAACTCTTAGGAATTTTTTCACTCCTATAAAGCCCTTGTTTCTTACCTTCAGCGCTTTAAGTGGGAAGCATTATTATCAAATAATTTTTTTAAAATCTATCTTTTTCAAAAAAATACTTTACACTTGAATTGAGGGGATGGAAATAGCGGAGATTGGGTTTTAGAGGGAATTTTTTGAACGAATAAAATATTTCTTGTTGATTTTATTTAAAAAAATTCCTATTACTTTCACCCTTGTTATAATCAGGACGTAATAAATCATGATAAGATTGCTGAAATATCTCCCTAAGATTTCAATGGTTGCGACTGTAATCTTAGGTGTGTTGACTACGGCTGAAGCTGGAAAGAAAAAGCACGTGCCGATAACAATGGCGTATTCTTTTGATGATATTTTCGTACATTTAGAGAAAAGTAGCGAAGAGACGTTATTTTGCATTAACGTAGATAGTATAATTCAACATAAGTATATAGGTTCTCCAGGTTGGTATCAAAATAGATTAACTAAGCTATCCAAACGGTATGGAGATTTTTTTAAGGCAAAAAAGCAGGCTAATGAAGAGCAGGTTATTATAGACACGCTCACAAGTAAAGAATGTTTGGAAGCGAATATTGTGGATCAGTTTTCTCGTATACTTTCTGAGTGTCGATGTTCTGTGTTAGGAATTTCTTCATTAGGAATTGAAGGTGTTTCTTCAACATTAAAAAGTCTTAAAGATTGTGAATTGGAAATACGCTCTAAAGCATTTCCTACGGAGGATTTTTTCTTAGAAACAGGGATAAAATGTAGTACCTCTGCTTTAGTGCAAGAGGGGATTTTATTTTGTGGTACTTCAGAGCTTTCAGAAGCAATGAAACAACTATTTATTTATGAAAATAAAATGCCAAAGAGCATTGTATTTTTAAGTGATAATCCCGAAGAAATCAAAGCCTTAGGAAGAGAATGCTTAAGTTGCGGGATCACATTTTTTGGTATAGTATATTACCCTGCTGCAGAAACTTTATTTTCTTATGTATATCCGTATTCAGCAGCTGTAGAGATTCAAGAGGAACAAGCATTGGCTGTTATCTCCGATACTACTGCACAATTATCTCTAGATTCTCTTCATCAAAAGAGTTAACATTATTTATCTGAAACAAGCCTTTAGTATCCTCTCTGTCCCCCTGAGAGGATGCTTGGGGCCCTTTTTTTATCTAACACAGTTAAATAAATTCGATAGGTAGCTTTATATAAAAAGATATTTCCTCCTAAAGAGATGCTCCGTACAATAAGATAATTTTTTTTCTTCGAGAGCGTTGCTATGAAGGTAATATTTTTTATCACGTTTTTCTTTTCAGTATTTTCCTTAGAAGCAAGTATTATCAAAGTTTCTGATGTGCAAGCTGTCAATAAATATGCAAAAAAAGGTTCGTTAGTTTTGCTAGCATTAGATGAAACCATCGTATTTCCTGAACAAATGTTAGGAACAACAGCATGGTTTCAAGAACGTCTGGAAAATTTAAAAAAAGAAGAATCGGATCTTGATCCTATTGAACAAGCTTTTTGTGAAAGGATTGCCATATCTTTTGCTGTAGATTATGAGCTCATTCATCCCGAAGTTCCTAAAGCTATAGCCGCACTAGCATTATCTGAAGCTTGGGTATTGGGTGTTTCCCAATTGCCTATACCTATGGCCAACCATTTTCTTAGATCTGCCGTTGCTTTAGGATTAGGATTTTCTTCATGTCCGCAAATCCGTGGTGACGGATGGATGCAACATCTAAAAACATTTGGAAAGCCTCAACACGCCATGTTTATAGAAGATCAAGTACTTTTTACAGGAAGTCTTATTAACGGGATTACCATGGAGGAGGTTCTTTCTACCCTATTTGCAACTTTAGAAATCCTGCCCCAGCAAGTGATCTATTTAGATGCAAATAAAGACAATCTAATCTCTGCAGAGGCAGCTTGTAAACAAGCTAACATCTATTTCATAGGTATGCACTACAGCCCAGCTGTAAAACGTATAAAAAGATACAAATCAGATATTGCTAATTTACAATGGTTACAATTGCATAACCAACTTTCTGGTAAGTATTTTCAATCTTTACTTACCTATGTAATTGGTCCTGAAGGTCAAGGATAGAATTTTAAGAAATTAGGGAAAAGATTCTTGAGACAAGGTCTAAAGACTTTTCCCTAATTTTTAATCATTTAGAAAAGATAGGAAACGGAAGAGAAGGGATTCGAACCCCCGGTTCCTGTAAGAGAACTTCTGATTTCGAATCAGATGCATTCGACCACTCTGCCACTCTTCCGTGAATGTATTAGTGTAGGCATTCCTCGCTAGGAAATCAAGCTCAACCATAATTTTCTCCATACCTCCTAAGGTACTAAAAACAAGATGATACGATTCTCTTGCTACACTTTTGTACTTCTACCTCTTAAAACAGATGCTCAAGGCAGTTTATTGAAAATAAAAGAGATGAGAAATTCTTTTGTTTATATGGTGAATGTTAAATAAAATTAATTAGAATTATAAGTTTATAGGTGAGCAGGTTAATAAAAACAAACAGATAAAATAATATTAAAAGTACATTTTTTGATCTAAAATGAATTATAGACTTTTGGTTTTTTTATTTTATCATGTCGCAGCCGCTATATACAAACAGACTTATTAGTGAAAAATCTCCGTATTTGCTTCTCTACGCTCATACGCCGGTAAATTGGTATCCATGGGGTAGCGAGGCTTTTGATCTTGCTACAGAACAAGATAAGCCAATTTTCCTTTCTATTGGTTGTGCACATTCTCGATGGTGTCAGGTGATGCTCCAGGAGAGCTTTGAAAATCCTGAAGTTGCTGCGATGCTCAATGAGCACTTCATTAGTATCAAAGTAGATAAGGAAGAGCTTCCTCATGTAGCAAATCTCTATTTTGATCTTGCGCAAATGCTTTCTATATCTGAGGAACATCAAAGTTCTCCTTCTTGGCCATTGAATGTGTTTTTAACTCCTGATTTATTGCCATTTTTCTCTGCGAATTATTTAGGAGCTGAGGTGAAATTAGGGGTGCCCTCGTTTTCACAAACGATAGAAAAGCTCAATTTGATGTGGCAGGATCCTGAAGAACGTGAGGTTCTTGTTCATCAAGCACATAAGATTCTTGAAATTGCTTCGTTTATAGAAAGATGCTCGAGAAAAGAGATGTTAGAAGAGGGAACTCTTCGTAAGACCGTAGAAGCTCTATATAAAGATGTAGACCCCCATTATGGAGGAGTCAAGGCATTTCCAAAAACTCCACCTGCCTTGTTAAGTCAGTTTCTTCTGCGCTACGGTGTGGAATATCAAGATAACAGAAGTTTATTCTTCGTGGATCGTTCTTTAGACATGATGGCTAAGGGAGGAATTTTTGATCATTTAGGTGGGGGATTTTACTGCTATACTATAGATGATAAATGGTTGATTCCCTGTTTTGAAAAACGTCTGATTGATAATGCTTTCTTAATACTCGATTATCTCGATGCTGGGGTATGTCTTAAAAAACCTGAGCATCTCTCTATTGCTAAACAGACACTACGTTATGTTCTGTCAGAGCTTTATAATCCTGAAGTTGGAGCTTTTTATACCTCAGAACATGGAGAACATTGGGGAGTTTCTGAAGGGAAATATGCTACATGGTCAGGAGAGGAAATACGCGAGGTGCTTGGAGAAAATGCTGAGCTATTTTGTGAATATTATGGAATTTCTCGAGAAGGATTTTGTAATGGAAGAAATATCTTACATATTCCTTCGTATATTGATATTGAAGAGATCGCAGATAAATATGGCTGTAGTGTCGAAGAATTTCATGAAATTATTGATAGACTAAAAGAAAAATTACGTCTCCGTAGAAATAGTAAAACACCTCCCTTTAAAGACGATCAATCACTGACATTTCAAAACGGTTGGATGGTGTATACCCTGGCATATGCAGGAAGGATCCTCGGAGACTCTTCCTACATAGATATAGCAAAGAAATGTGGGGAGTTTATCTGTAAGCATTTATATCAGCATTCTACCTTAATGCGTAGATGGCGCGATGGTGACGCCAAATACTCTGGAGGTTTGGAAGATTATGCAGGGGTGATTTTAGGAGCTCTGGCGCTCTATGAGACAGGCTGCGGCGCACAATGGTTGCTATTAGCTGAAGATCTTATGAAAGAGGTTATCTTATCGTTCCGTTCAGAAAGTGGGGGATTTTATACAACAGACGGAAGGGATTCCGCATTACTTTTAAAACAGGAAAATCTCTCCGATGGGGAGGCAATATCCGGAAACGCTCTTATTTGCCAAGCATTGATAAAATTGCATATGCTTACGGAAAAGAAGCACTATCTTACTTATGCTGAAGATATCTTACAAATTGCCCAAGCTCGATGGCACACACATAAATTTTCTTCTTTGGGAAATCTATTAGCAGCACAACTATATTTTTCACGTAACCATCAAAAAATTCTTATTTCTCTAGCTAACGATCATGATCGTGAAGCTATCCTATCTTGTTTTGCAGGATTGTTTCTCCCCCAGGTCTCTATCGTTTGGATGAATGCAAAAGACAGGGAATCTTTAGAGGAGGTTCTTCCTGAATATGAACACTGTCTAATTCCTAGGGAAGAACAAACCTCTACAGTCATTTGTCTTTTAGAATCAGGAATAGGAAGGAAATTTTCTAATATTGAAGAGTTTCGTATCTACCTAAATTCAAAATAACTCTTTGTATTTCATATATTTCGTATGAAGATTTTTCTCGAAGTGGTCAAAATTTGGTTAATTTCTTATAGTTAATCCCTAGACACGTCAACCATTAGGGAGTAGCAAATCATGAAGAACAAAACACTAAGCGTTTTCTCTTTGGTGAGTTTGATTTGTTCGCCGGGATTTTTATTAGGACATGAGATTTCTCTTCCTACACAACACGAGTATCAAAATCTTTCGGAAAGAGTCCCTGAAGATCCTGCAGGAATTGCTATTCATGATCGTGTACTATTTAAAATTGATGAAGATAACGTTGTCACTACTTTAGATGTTATTCAGAAGTTAAATCTTCTTTTTGCTTCTTCTTATCCACAGCTTATAGATTCTTATCCTGCACGCTCACAATACTACACAGCTATGTGGCCAGTAGTTTTAGAATCTGTGATTGATGAATTTCTCATGGTTGCTGATGCTAAAGCTAAAAAAATCTATGTGGATCCAACTACGGTGAATCAAGAAATCGAAGCGATGTTCGGTAGGGATTTATCTTACTTTTATCTACATTTTGATATGACTCCTGAGGATATATTCAACGTGGTAAATCGTACGTTGGTTGCTCAAAGAGTGATGGGCATGATGGTACGTTCTAAAGTCATGTTAAAAGTTACCCCTGGGAAAATTCGCGAGCATTATGATCAACTAGCTCAGGAAGCCGCAAAGACTACAGTATGGAAATATCGTGTAGTTACAATTAAGGCAGCTACAGAGTCGCTATCAAGTCAGATTGCTGATAAGATATGTGCACGGCTAAACGAAACACAAAGTTGGAATAAAGAGCGTTTATCTGCTCTGGCTCTTTCTCAAGGAGGACAATTCGTCTGTTCCGAAGAGTTCACACGTAATGATAAAGAGCTGTCTGACTCTCATAAAATAGAATTATCTAGTGTGGACTATCCGATAACCATTTGCAGCCAGCCTAAAGCACATAAATCTGGATACAAGCTTTATGTACTTCTTGATAAATCTGCAATGGCAATGCAGTCTTTAGAAGAAATGGAGACACAAATTAAGCAAACCCTATTTATGAGTTATGCTGAGACTATAGAGAGTCAATATAAAACAAAATTACGTGTCCGCTACGGTTTTGACTCTTCTATGATTGCTAAATTGCTTTCTGAAGAAGCTCCGCCTCTATTTTCATTACTTTAGGAGATCACTTGTTACGCAGTTCTCCAGAACAACTTACTAGATTCTTAGCTGAGGTTCATGGTCGTCCTAAAAAAGGCCTGTCTCAAAACTTTTTAATAGATGGGAATATCCTAAGGAAAATTCTTGCTGTTTCCGGTGTAGAGACAGGAGATTGGGTGTTAGAAATAGGACCAGGATTTGGAGCTCTTACTGAAGTGCTAGTAAATCAAGGTGCCCACGTTGTTGCTTTAGAAAAGGATCCTATGTTTGAAGAAACGCTAAAGCAACTTCCTATAGATTTAGAAATTACAGACGCTTGTAAATATCCTTTGGCGCAACTACAGACCAAAGGTTGGCAGGGGAAGGGAAGAGTCGTAGCAAACCTTCCTTATCATATAACGACACCATTATTAACAAAATTATTCTTAGAAATTCCCAACCAATGGAAAACAGTCACGGTGATGATGCAAGATGAAGTTGCCCGCCGTATTACTGCTCAGCCGGGAGGAAAGGAATATGGATCTTTAACTATTTTTTTACAGTTTTTCGCTGATGTGCGCTACGCCTTTAAAGTCAGTCCAGGCTGTTTTCTACCCAAACCTCAGGTGTCCTCAGCAGTTGTTCACATGACGGTAAAAGATACCTTCCCTCTCGAAACTTCTTTTCATACGCAATTCTTTACTTTAACTCGAGCAGCTTTCGGACAAAGAAGAAAGCTTCTAGCTAATGCTCTTAAAGATCTTTATCCTAAAGAACAGGTTTTTGAAGCTCTAAGCCAATTAAATTTTTCTGAAAAAACTCGTCCGGAAACACTCTCTCTTGATGACTATTTAAGACTTTTTCACCTTCTCTCTTCATATCTTTAAATCATTCTGAGACTTTTCTAAGAGAGATTTTTACTTTGTGATTTTAAAATATAAATTAAATGTATGAAATTTTAATTTTATGTATTTATTAATGATTTCTTTTATTTTATAAAGGCGTTTTTTTTAACGAAATAGAAAGCACAATATGGTATTATCTTCTGTCGAGATTAACAGAGAAATAGAGGCTTGACCTCTAAAGTCTTTGTTTTTGGATAAATTTCAATAAATACTCTAGGAATTTCTCATGGAGACTTGGTTATACTATTCCAAAATGCGTACGCAGAGCTACATTCCCTGCCTTCCAATGTTATCCCCGATCATGTTACAAGCAGATCAGTGTCTTCCTACACTGTATTTATCACCTTTTAGTCGTTGCAGCGGGAAAATTACATTTGTAGCATCCGTAATAGGTTAGCATTAGAGAGGTTCTTTAGAAATGATTCCGTAGTCTCTAAACAAAGTGTATTTAGATAATACCTAGTTTATTAGACGAAGACTTTTTTGTACGGAAATTAAAGTGTGTGAGAATACGCTTAACCATGCTCTCAGTATCCAATCCCACTCTTTTTAATAAATTATCTTTATCCCCGTGAGAAAAGATCGCATCGGGAATTCCAAAGTGTAAGACGTCAACTTTAAAACTGTAGGTGGCCAGGAAATCATTAAATTCCGAGGCTAAACCTCCACGAATAGAGTGCTCTTCTATAATGATAACTTTAGAATGATGCATCAATAGGATGCTAAAGAGATTATTATCAAACGGCTTGATGAATATAGGATCAATAACAGTTGCGGAAATCCCGTACGTGAGTAACTGCAATTTTATTGATAATGCCGCATTACACATATGTCCAAGGCCTACAATCAATACGTCTTCCCCCTGACTAAGAATTTCTCCTAATCCAGGATCGCGACGCATATTGACATCTGTAGCTATAGGATCGCCTTGAAGTGCTGCAATATTAGGATAACGGATTGCTGAGGGACGTGTCCATTGTAGCGAGGAGTGAAGGAGTTGTTGGAAAACTATAGCACTTCTTGGCTGACAGATAATCATATTGGGCATAGCACGAAGAAAACTCAAATCATAAATACCATGATGACTACAGCCATCACCATACGCTAGCCCAGCACGGTCTATAGCAAAGATTACCGGCAAATTTTGTAAACATACGTCATGGAACACATTATCCATAGCACGATGTAAGAATGTAGAGTAAATAGAACAAATAACAGGAGCATTAGCTTTCGCAATACCTGCTGAAAATGTCACAGCATGGCCTTCAGCAATACCAACATCAACAAAACGTTCTGGAAACTTCTCTTTAAAAGTTTCTAACCGTGATCCTAAAGACATCGCCGGAGTAATAACATGTAAATTCGGAAAAGCTTCTCCAAGAGTACAGAGTGTTTTTCCAAAGATATCGGGATAGGTAAGCTGTGGTTTAATCGCGGGCAGAAGCTTATCTTCAGCAGCAGCATTAAAATTTGCCTTCACTCCATGGTATTTGGAAGGGTTGTCTTGAGCAATTTCTAAACCCTTACCCTTTTTGGTACAGACATGAATAAGAATAGGGAAAGGTAAATCACGTACCGTCTGAAATAAAGATACTAACTTTTTTATGTTGTGACCATCCACAGGCCCCATATAAGCCAAGTTAAACTGCTCGAAAATAGGAATTGGGCAAAAGAAAGATTTTAAGCAGGTAGAGACTTTATGAGTACGTCTGGCTATGCTATCGCCATAACGTGGGATCTTCATTAACCATTTCTCTACCTTTCTAGAAAGTAAGCTAAACTTAGGATGGTGAATCCATCGAGATAAACTCTTGGACATGACACCCACGTTTTGAGAAATAGACATGTTATTGTCATTTAAAATGACAATAAACTTAGATAGATCAGCATTTATATTATTCAATGCCTCTAAAGTTAATCCGCAGGAAAAAGCTGCGTCACCAAGAATCGGAAGAACGTGAGTTCTAGAATTTTCTGTAGCTTTTGCCATGCCTAAAGCTAATGAAAGAGCGTTACCTGCATGACCTGAAAAGAACAAATCATGAATACTTTCAGAAGGTGAGATAAATCCACTCAAACCATGATCATGGCGAATCCGATCAAATTCCGCAGTATTCCTCCCAGTGAGTAATTTATGAGGATAAGCTTGATGTCCTACATCAAAGATAAATTTATCTTCGGGAGAGGAAAATACATAATGCAAAGCTATGGTTAACTCAATAATACCTAAATTAGAAGCTAAATGTCCTCCAGTCTTTGTGAGAACAGAAATAATTTTATGACGCATTTGCTCAGCTAGGAGAGCAAGCTCAGAAAAAGAAAGCTTTTTTAGATCTTTAGGAGAGGATATCTGACTTAAAATAGAAGAAATGTGAGAAGTCATAGCTTTGTAGTCATAGCAAATGTTTGTAAAACAGGCTGGTCTAACGTATCTTTTAAAATAGCGCCGTTAGTCTGTACGGAAAGAATATAACATTGTTGATCTTTGACTAAGATCTCATTTAAACCCTCATTTATCAAGGAAAACATCTTTTCGTACGTGACTAAGATGTCTTCTAAAGAGTCAAGAGTATCTAAGTAATTTTGTAGAGAACGAAGTTCTTGAGTTATAGAATCTAAATCCTTAAGTAACATCGCTCACTCTACAGTTAATGCACAAAAGATTCTTCTTCAGAAAGAAGAGACCCATTGCGCTTTTCGGATAATTCACGTACGCGTTCTTCTGCTTTATGAATACGAGATTCACAAATACGCATTAGTGCATCTGCCTCTTCATAAAGTTTTAAAGAAGAATCCAAAGATGTTGAAGGTTGGTTCATAAGATCTACGATCTCTTCTAACCTTTCCATAGCCTTTTCAAAGGGAATTTCTTCCATAATTTAGGACTCTTGAGTTTCAAAATTCTGAATATCCGTTACAGTGAGAGTGGCTTCCCCATCCTGCAGTCGTACCCTTACACAACTATGTTTATGTAAGCTTTTTGCGGAGATAATAGCGGAATTTTCATTAAAGTCAAAGAGCATAGCATACCCGCGTTTTAAAACATTTTTAGGATTTAATGAACTCAGCTGTTTAGATGCAGCATGGTACTTTTCTCGATTTCTTTCCACAAGATGGTGTAGGGAAAGTATGAAGGTTTCCCTAGAGCGAAAATAATGTTCCCGATGTTCGTCTACTGTATTAGTGAAAATACTAATCAAACGTTTCCTTAAAAGATTAAGAGTATGTTTTTCTTTAATAAATTGCTGATCTAATTTGATTTTAAAATGTTTTAATAGTGTTTGCTTATGCTCTAGAGATTGATGGAAATATCTTAAGCGTTGAGATAAAGCTCTATGAATCTGTTGCTTCCACGGATCTAGTCTTTGAGAAAACTGCTGTGTATTATGAAAAACAAGATTTTTTTTCATATGTGTGCAGAGATGTTTTAAAGCGAGTAGGCGATTGTGAAAGGCTTGAACAATCATTTTCCAAAGATTTTGGAGTTGGTACGTCATACGTTGTAACACATCACTTTGTAGCCAGCGTGTATATTGCATATAGCGCTGTCTACATTGCGAAAGTTTTGTTTGCACAGACCGTTCTATAGATAAGCAAAGATAATCTAGAGATTGCTGCGCTGAGCGGAAAAAATCTACATGATCTAGATAACGCTTCCATTGCTGAATTTGCTTCATCTTTCCTGAAAGAAGTTGTTGAGAATGTGCATTCAGGTAATGCAAATAACTTTTAAATACTTGGATTTGCTGTTCGCTACTTTGACAGACAATTTCCGCGGCAGCAGAAGGTGTGGGAGCTCGGACATCAGCAGCAAAGTCACAAAGTGTATAATCTGTTTCATGACCTACAGCCGAAATGATAGGGATAGAGCTGGCGTCTATTGCCTTTACAATGATTTCTTCATTGAAGGCCCAGAGATCTTCAATGCTGCCGCCACCGCGTGCTAGAATAAGAACATCAGCCAATTGTTCTTGATTCATAACTTCAATAGCTTGAGAGACCTCTTTGGCTGCAGTTGCTCCTTGAACTGTCACAGGATAAATAAGAAGTTTGTATTGATAACAACGACGAGAAAGAATACGTAAAATATCTTGAATTACTGCGCCTGTGGGGCTGGTAATTACACCAATGCATTTAGGGATATTGGGAAGTGTTTGTTTTTTCTCTATAGCAAAATAGCCTTCAGCGGCGAGGCGTTTCTTAGTCTCCTCAAATTTTTGTAAGAGATCTCCCTCTCCAGCATATACTAGAGCATGGGCTACAATTTGATATTGACCTCGTGGAGCATAAACAGTGAGTTTTCCATGAATGATCACAGAATCACCATCTTTAGGACGACGATCGAAATATTTACTTTTAAAATGGAAAAAAGCCCCATTTAAAAAAGATTTATTATCTTTAATCCCAAAATATAGATGTCCACTAGGCTGTAGCGAGACATTACTTAACTCTCCTTTGACCACGATATGGCAAAAGTTTGACTCAAGAAGATTCTTTATAGATTCTGTAAGAGTTGTTACTGCTTGGGGAGGAGATGAAGTTGTCATACTCTGGAATACTGAGAGGTTTCAAGTTCTATTTATTTTAGAAATAAAGTACCTTCTTAGTAGAAAACTAGCAAGAACGGTGAATCCGTGTCTATAGTGAGATATGAGAATCAAGTAATAAATTGAGGACATAGATGGAACGTAAGAGTTATGTTTTTGGTAATTGGAAAATGTATAAGACAGTTAGAGAAGCTAAAGAGTATATAGCTGTCTTAGGTCCGTTTCTCAAGGAAACAACCCCTGCATCTATAATTGGTATTACTCCGTCATACACGGCATTAAGTGCTTGTAGTGAAGTAATAAAAGATTCTAGCTATCCTATCTGGTTGGGTGCACAAAATGTCCATCAGAATACTTCTGGAGCCTTTACTGGAGAAGTATCCTTACCTATGCTTAAAGAGTTTGATGTGGATTATGTGCTCTTAGGACATTCAGAATGCCGTCACATTTTTCATGAAGAAGATGCTACAATTGCTCTTAAAGTGGGAGCTGCGTCTCGTGAGGGAGTTCTTCCCGTATTATGTATCGGAGAAACTTTAGAAGTTAGAGAAAAAGGTACAACAAAAGATATTCTATCTAATCAGTTAATGCTGGGCCTTGCTCAGCTTCCCGAAACTGCTTCTATAATCATTGCTTATGAGCCTGTGTGGGCGATTGGTACCGGTAAGGTTGCCTCAAGTGCCAATGTGCAAGAAGTTCATGCATTTTGTCGCGAGGTTCTTGCTCAAATTTTCTCTAAAGAGAAAGCAGATACAATTTCTATCCTTTATGGAGGTTCCGTAAAAGCTGATAACGCTGAAGGATTTGCTCGTTGTCCTGATGTGGATGGTTTATTAGTTGGAGGAGCTTCTTTGGATCCTAAAGTCTTTGCTGATGTTATAGGGAATTTTAATCTCTAGGTTTTGTGGGATCAAAAAATTTATTGTTTTTGATGTCGTATTTCATAAAAAATACGTCAAGGTTGTGTCTGAGAATAGTGTTTCAAAGCAATAAAATGTTTTTCAATATGGTGATTAATTTAGTTTTATAAGAGAATGTTGTCTGAGCCTTTTTAGGGATTTTTACAGCTTGTTGAAAAGCCTGTAGGAAAAGAAGATGATAGATTAAAGGGCTAGGAATTCACCCCAAGTAGGTTTGTTGATTTAGGAGAAGCGTCGTGACTGGCTTGTTTTATTCATTTTTATTTATTTTTCTTCTTTTGTGCGTAATTCTTTGTGGATTGATTTTGATTCAAGAAAGCAAGAGTATGGGACTAGGTTCTTCTTTTGGTGTAGATTCTGGAGACTCTGTTTTTGGTGTATCTACTCCGGATATCTTAAAGAAAGTAACCGCTTGGCTTGCCGTAGCTTTTTGTTTTAGCTGCCTACTTCTATCCTTCGCTACAACATATTTAGGAAAAAATTCTCAAGAGCTCCCTGTAAGTGCTCTAGAACAAGTTTCTCCAGACGGAGAACAAGTTCCTAATGAATAACATATTTTATAAAGACAATAGGTCTTTATAGGATGAGTTCTTCATTCTTAGGAAATAAATTTTAAACAGTCATGATCTTATGAAAAAAATCTTTTATATATTTTGTCTCTGTGGTCTACTACCCTTCTCTACAATGTTTTCTGTAGAAGAAGTTCAGGAAGAGATAGAGCATCCTTCACCATTACCTACGATCTGTCCCTTCTATTTAATAGAAGAAGCTAATTAGTAGCTTAATCTGCGGGTGATGAATAATGATTAAAGAATTAGAATATTACGGCAGCCATACGTTACGTAGAAAGGCTGATATAATCCCTGAAATTACTGCTGAGATTCGTCAGTTAGTTCAGGATATGTATGAGACTATGGTGGCTCATAAAGGTGTAGGCTTAGCTGCTCCTCAGGTAGGGCAGAGTGTAAGTCTTTTTGTTATGTGTGTTGAGGGAGAGACAGAAGATGGAGATTTGATCTTTTGTGATTTTCCTAAGGTATACATTAATCCTGTTCTTTCTGACGCTTCTGAAGATCTTGTAATTGGTAGGGAAGGTTGTCTATCCATCCCTGGATTACGTGCGGATGTTTATCGTCCTCGAAGTGTTACTGTAACAGCTCTTAATCTTGATGGTCAGGAATTCATAGAGCGTTTAGAAGGATTTCCAGCACGTATTATCATGCATGAAAATGATCATCTTCATGGTGTTTTATACATTGATAAGATGGAAGATCCTAAAGATCCCAAAAAATTTAAGGCAGCATTAGAAAAGATACGACGTCGTTACAACGCCCATTTAAAAGAAGAAGACCGCGCCTCTTAATTCCCTAAGATTTGTGTTCATCATGTAAAGGATTCCTCAAGTCTTACGAGAATCCTTATCTTTCTTATCCAAGATTATTTATTAAACGGACGTTTAGGTTTATCTAGTTTTAGATAGAAGAAGAAGCGGTTATCCGCTTCTCGTTTTTCATAAACAGAATATAACTGCCAGTGTTCGAAGACTTTTGTTCCTAAAATCATCTGATATTCAAGATAGCTCGGTGTATTTGTTCTATGCCAGCCATACCTTAGTGTTAGATGGTAATTCCAACAGGGATGAGGACGAACAAAAACTTTCCCTAAAATGAGGTTCCTACGATCGGATAGAGGAGAATTAAAAAGTTCTTCAGGAGATCGGCTAACATCTAAGATATAGTTTTCCTTATCGCATTTAAGAAGGCTGTACTTACTTCTATGAAGGAATTCTAAGGTTAAGCCTATATTATCACTGCCTACCCATTGCCAGAGGAGATTCATATGATCCCAGCAATGTTTTTTCCATATCCATTCAGCGTCTAAAGATAAGGTGTTTTTACGGTCTAAAGGTAAGGAAATCGTACACGCTGTTTTTGGGAATGTTGATCTAGCAAATGTATTTTTAAAGATTTGTGTTGTCCAAAGTTTCGCTGATGCTCGAGGAGCACTAGGGGAAACTCTATTCAATATAGAAGATTCTATACCGAATTTACATAAATGTAGTGAGGAGAAGGCATCGTTTATAGAAAAGATATAGTGCTCATGATTTTTCGCTAAAGGATGCGTTGCTGAGGTAAAAGAAACAAACGGTTCTATAATATGTTTCGTATGTAGGTAATTTTTATATGCTGAGAAACGATAATCTAAATTTACCTGCGCAGAAGCTTGGCAATGCCGTAGGGAAGTTTTCGGAACGTTGCTATAGTAAATTGCAGATGCGGATACTGTTGGTGTTAACGTTCCTATAAGCAGAGGAATCGTACGGTAGATTTTAGGAGATGCCGAAGCTCGTAATGAGGAGAAGTTTGATCCTGGAATATTATTGCTGAAGGCAAAATTTAAATACCCACACTCAAATAGGTTCTCAACAAAAATGCCTGTATTTTTAATATTTACAGGATGCTGCTTCAAAGATAAATAGGGGAGCTCTTGATTTACATTCTGGAAAGGATTTACCTTTACAGAAGAAGATAAACTCCCATCAAATAATGTATCTCGCCATGTAAAGCTAACTTGTGTAGGACCCGTGTTCTTTAACGAAAAATTGTTAGGGAAAATATCCGCAACGGTTTCCCAACTATCACTAACATGATATTCTCCTGATAATTTCGCTTGTTTTCTCGATAGAGAAAAGTCCCCATGGAAGCGATAGCGATCTCGAGGTTCTGCCATATCAATTGCCAGGCGATGAGCATAGTAACTTTTCATATTAAAGACATTTTCAGGATTGTCTTTTTGAGAAAAATGCATGTTATAGCCGACACCAATGCCGTGCTTAAAAAAGCTGTCTAAGAAAAAAGTAGATTGGAAATGCTTTTTAGAAATTGGTGAATAGCTAACCCCTAAATATGATCCTAGAAAACCTCCCGTACCTCCACGGAAATTAATCGGAGGTTTAGGGATTTCCATAGGCATAATGGAAAATTGCGGAAGAAAAAGTATAGGCACATTACAAATACTAAATGTTGTTTTCCCTATTGAGAGTACATTATCAGAAGAGTATTCTAGATAATCTCCGGAAAGGCAAATATGTTTTTTAGGGCCTTCGGATGTAGATATGTACCCCTTGTGGATAATCAAAGTTTCTGGGGTCAGTGTCATCATAGACCCTCCTAAAAACCATGGATACATAGCGAATCTACCGTTTGTCAAAAGACATGAATCAGTATCTTCATAATACTCTAGGTAATCACAAACTAATGTCTTTCCTCGATAATTGACCATAACATTGCCGTGGGCAATTAACTTCATCCCACGATCGGGAACATTATCTACATAGGCACGGTTTGCTTGTATACGAAGATTGTTGTGAATATTAAGCACACCATCTTCGATATCTAAAGTTCCTGATAACCCTTTAAAATGGCTAAGATAAGAGACTTTTTTCTTTGCCGCTTCCTTATGCGTTAACGCGTCAGTAGAAGATGAAAATGCCAGGAGGGTAGATACAAGGAAATAAGGGAAATAACGTTTCATATATCTCCCATCATTCTATGATTTTCATCAATAGACCAGCTAGGATGTGACTATTTTTTGCTTTCGTTTGTGTCATAAGCTGGATGAGTAAGCGGATATCTTCATGAGTTTTCGAGGCCACCAGAGTTTCAAGGATATCTAACATAAGCTTAGCTCGTGTCTCTGGAGTAATTTGATAACGGAGATAGGGAGAATCAGGATGTGGTTGTTTATCTTCCGTATCAATAAACAATAAGGTTTCTTGAATGAGATCTTGAGCATAACGATGTAAAGAGAGTTTTTTCTCAGGATCTTTAGTAAGGTTATATAAGGCTAAATCAGCATAAGCACGAATTACAGGTTCTCCAGGAAGCTGAGAAGCTCGTGAAAGAATTTCTAAAGCTTGTTGATGTGAAGAATGCGCTAAAAAGGCTATTGCCTTAGAAGCAAGGGTAGTTTTTTGACTTAACAGTATCTTTTCTATATAGGGAAGATAAGCTTCTTTAGGAAGCTGTAATAGGGAAACAAGAATCTGCTCTTCAGAACTTTGAATTACCGATAAAGCCTTAGCACGTTCTATAGGATTTATAGGGAGGATAATCCCCCGATACTTCCATGCTTGTGTGGCACGTCCTTTAGAAAACGCGGGGATGAGTGCTTGGCTATAGTGGGGTTGTATCAACCATTCTGTAATGTAGTCAAGAAGGTGAGGATGATCACATCCTAAATGTATTAATGCTAAGCCGGCATTTAACTTCGCTTCGCTGTTTTTAGTATTCAAAAATATAGGGAGCACTAGGGGAGTACCCACCTCTTTTGATAATAATCGTGCTGTATATAAAGCGTTCGAACGTTCTTCTTGCACCTGCTTTTCAAAAATAGGAAGAGCATCCTCTTCCTTACCAATAGCAATTAATGCCTGAGCGGCAGCTAAGGATAAATCAGGATCGTTTCTCTCTGATAACTTTTTTATAGCTTGGTAGCTTTGACCATCTTTTAACATACCTAAAGCATAAACAGCAGCTTCACGATCCAAAGGAGAGGTACTTGTTAATAAATTCCGTAATGTGGGGAGAAATCGTTTTTGTTGATATTCGCCAATAAGTAGGGCTGTGTAATTTCTTGTCGTACTTTTCGTAGATGAGAGTAACTGACGTACATACGTATCTGATTCTTCAGTTTCTAATCTTAAGAAAATAGCTGCAGAAAGACATTGGATTTCTTCTGGAAGTTTATGAATGAAAGAATGGAGATAATCGATAACTTTAATATTTTTTAATCCTGCCAAGCGATAGGCAGCTTCTAAACGAATCACAGGATAGGTAGAAGCGAGAGCTTTAAATAAAAGTTCATCAGATGTTTTTCCTAGATGTGAAGATAAAGCGGATAATACTAATAATTGCTGCAGAGGATCTTCTGTTTCCATAGCTTGTGAGAGAATCTCCAAAGCTTCTGAAGAACCTACAATACCCGCACCTATAATTGTACTTTTTCTCACATAAGGATCCTCCGAGCGAAGTCCTTGTCTTAAACAGCGTTCAGAGATTTTTCTTAATAGAGGAAAGTCGTGTTCCCCATGGGTATCTAAAGCTTCTAAATAGGCAACAAGAGCTTGTTCTACAGATTTTTGGCTGGTGTAAAGGATCTTATGACTTACAGGATCAGGGAAATTGCCAAATACTAAACTAGGAAAACTTAATAGTAATCCTAGAGATGCGATTAAACGAGATAATCCCATAAGTTAATATCGAACTCCAACAAGAGATGTTTCAATGTTTTAATAGGAAGACCTTGGACGTTATACGCACAACCCTGGATATTATGAATAATTAATCCCCCACCCTCTTGGATGCTATAGCCTCCACATTTATCCAAAGTAGAAAATGCCTCGACATATTTTCCTAAATATTCTTCGGGAAGTGGAGTGAAAGTCACTTGTGTTGTTTCTTCTCCAGTTACCAATTTCTGATTCTTAAGAAGAGCAATACTAGTGATTACGGAATGTGTTTGACCACTTAATGTTTTCAACATCTCAATAGCCTCATCATAAGAACCCGGCTTATTGAAAATTTTCCCTTTATAGACGACAACAGTATCGGCAGTAAGGATCAAACCTTCAGGATTATAGTCTTTAACTATAGATTCGGCTTTCCCTACGGCTAATTCTCGTGAATACGCAATGGGATCACCTTGATAGGGAATGGTATGTTCGTCAAAGTTTGATGAAATACAAGTAAAAGGGATACGGAAGTATTGTAGAATTGATTTTCTTCGTGGAGAAGAAGAACCTAAGATTAATTGTGGTTCCATACGCCCTCAATAAAATATGTTCTAGACTTCTATATGGCTTAGGCTAGCTTGCTGCTACTTGTATAGTCTGCCATTGTTCCATCAAAGAAAGTAATTTTACCCTTATCGAAAATAAGAAGCTTGGTTGCACACTCTTCGATTAAAGTTCTGTCATGAGAAACAAATATGGATGTCCCTTTATAATCATTAATGGCCCAAGCTAATGCAGAAACAGATTCTAGGTCTAAGTGGTTGTTTGCTTCATCAAGAATAAGTACGTTGTGATTTTCCAACATCATCCCTGCCATCAGCAAACGTGCTGTTTCTCCCCCAGACAATGCCTTGATTTGCTTGAAGGCATCATCACCACCAAACAACATCTTACCTAAAACACTGCGAATCTCTTGATCGTTAATACCTGTTTTGCGGTTGCGCAACCATTCAAAGAGTGTCTCATCTCCACAATCTTTTAAAACATCAGAGTGGTTTTGGGGAAAATAAGAATAAGCAACCTGATGACCAATTTTTATAGATCCTTGAGTAGGATCCTCAACACCAGCTAAAAGCTTCATTAATGTAGTTTTTCCAAGACCATTATTCCCAATAATTCCTAACTTATCTCCTTGATAAATCTCTAAAGAGAAAGGTCGGAATACAGGATCTTCATCATTATAACTTTTGGTGATACCTTCTACAGAAAAGACTACTTTCCCAGAAGCTTTTTCTGATAAGGGAAAACGTATGTAAGGACGCTGAATATTGGATTTCTTTAATTCTTGAGGTTGGAGTTTTTTAATTTCTCTTAAGCGAGATTGCACCTGACTTGCTCGAGAACCTGCTCCAAACTTAGCGACAAACTCTTTAAGCTGGGCAATTTTTTTCTCTTTAGATTTGATATCGGCTTTTTCTTGATCTCTAGAAGCTGTTTTCATCTCTACCATGGCATCGTAATTGCCAGGGTAAATAATGACGGTATCATAATCAATATCAGCAATGTGGGTAGTAATGGTATTTAAAAAGTGTCTGTCATGGCTAACAACAATTACAGTACCATCGTAATCTTTTAAAAAATTTCCTAACCAATTGATCGAATGGATATCTAAGTGGTTTGTAGGTTCATCAAGAAGTAGGGCTTCTGGATGACCAAACAAAGACTGACATAAAAGCACACGGAACTGCAAATCTATAGGAATCGTGGACATTTTATTATTGAATAATTCTTCAGGAATGCCAATACCTGTGAGAAGTTCTTCAGCTTCAGATTCTGCTCGGTAACCGTTTTCCTCGCCGATGATTTCTTCCATCTCGCCAAGTTTGATACCAATAGCATCGGTGAACTCTTCTAAGTATAAGGCATCTCTTTTTTGCAAAGCATCCCATAGACGGGCATTGCCCATAATCACACAATCTATGACAGAAATATCACCAAAGCTGTCAATATTTTGTCGTAAGATACCGACTTTTTTAGGTAAGGAAATTGATCCGCGAGTAGGTTCAACAAAGCCTGTGATAATTTTTAATAACGTAGATTTCCCCGCGCCGTTAGGTCCCGTTAATCCATAACGATTTCCAGGATTGAAGACGACAGAAACGTCGTCGAACAGTACGCGTGTGCCTAAAGTTTTGCCGATTTTATCAAGTACGATGCTCATAGCATCTAGCATAACAAAGAGGGTCTTAGAGCACAAGAGGTTTGCCTAAGGTTTAGCTATGAGGATGAGACTCATCGTGAGTTTGCTTTTTAAGCTTCATAGATACATGAGTATAGATAGTTGTGGTTTCTAAAGAACTATGCCCAAGAAGTGCTTGAATTGTTTTTAAGTCCATACCGTTCTCTAGCCAGTGTGTAGCAATCGTATGACGGATCGTATGAGGAGTGATATTCCCTGATAAGCCTGACTGACGAAGATATTTTTGAAATTTCCTATCAATAGAACGAGTAGTTAATCTTTTCCCGAAACGATTTAAAAAAATTGCTTGAGCATCCTGTTCTATATCAGATCTCTCAGGATGATTTAGGTACTGTTGTAGCCATTGAGCTGCATGAGGAGTAATAGGGACAAGACGTTCTTTTTTCCCTTTCCCTTGGATGCGGATAAGATTAGAATTAAAATCGATATCCCAATGATTGATAGCAACAATTTCGCTAATACGTAATCCTGAGCTATAGAATAGTTCTAATAAGCAACGATCACGAAATCCTGTATATTTCGATAAATCAGGAGTAGCCATGAGGATCTCTACTTGTTCATAGGTAATAGGTGAGGGCAGTTCCTTAGGTAATCTAGGCCCATGAATTGCTTCTGTAGGATCTTCAAGGATGATACGGTTTTTTATACAATATTGTGAAAAACTTTTAATTGCTGAAAGGCGCCGTTTTATCGTGCGTTTTGCTTTATTTTCTTGCATCAACTCTAAAATATAGAGACGTACTAGATCTTTCGTAAATAAAGAAAAGGGAAGCTCAGTTTCTTTTCTTTCTTTGGAAAGTAAGCAGATAGGAGTAGATGGGGAGAGTTTGCTCCGTTTTTCTAAGAAGCTTTTGAAGCTATTTAAATCTATGCAGTAGTTTCTTAAAGTATGAGGAGATGCCGTTTTTATATTTTTTAGATAATCAAGAAAAGCATAAAAAGCTGAAACCATAGTTTTCCCAAGTACTTTTCCAAAGTATCTTCTTATGAAGATTTATTTAGAAGAAGGGTTTTTAGGAAAGGAATAGCTACGGAATTCTTCAGCAGCAGCAACATTAGGGAAAATTGCTCCAGCTTCTAATTCAAACTCTTTGGCATTTAAATAGCGTGCTGAAAAGTGTGTAAGCACGAGTTGTTGGGCTCCAGCAGCTAAAGCTTGCGTAGCTGCTTGTTTTGCTGTCATGTGGTAATGACTTTCTGCTAAATGACGATGCTCTTCAAGATACGTGCTTTCACATAACATGATTCTTGCATCTTTAGCTAAATCTATAACAGATTGACAAGGCAGCGTATCGGCAATAACAGCAACACTATCTCCTTTTCTCACATAGCTTACATCTTTAAGATATACAATGTTTCCATTTACTGTTACTTGATCATTGCGAATGAGATCTTGCATGATGGGCCCGCGCAATCCTGAAGCTTTGATTTTCTCTGGAATAAATTTTATCGTGTCGGGTTCAGTAATTCTCCATCCTAAAGTGTCTACAAGATGATCAAGTTTTCGCGCTTCAATACGAAAATTTCCAAAATCTTCAACAACCCCTTCTTTATCTATAGGATGCTCTATAACGTTAATAGTTTCATGATAAATAGTCCCATAACGTAGTCGATCAAAGTACTTCTTCCCAGAAGCTGGATAGTAGCAATGTATGGGGTGGGTAACCTTATCTAGGTTTAGCCTCATAAGCATGGAGCCTAAACCTAGACAATGATCCCCATGGAAATGGCTGATAAAGATTCTAGAGACTACGGTAGGTGCAATATTAGCAAAAATAAACTGCCTTTGCGTTCCCTCACCGGGATCAAAAAGCAAACCTTCATTATTCCAGCGAAATAGGTAAGCTCCTTGATTTCGCGTTCGCGTAGGTTGTTGACTAGAGCAACCCAAAATAATTAATTCTCTACAGCTCATAAATTTAGGAGAAAAGTTCTGGGGAAAAAAATAGAATAAACTAATCTAGTAAAAATACTCTACTAGAACTTGTCTATAGATAATGCGAATCTTATTTTTAATTTAATCTACACAGTTGTGATAATCTTTATATTTCCTAGGTAGAACAGGTTTAGTTACAGCATGCGGACGCTTGTTGGTTATAGTAGAATCGGAATCTGAGTCAGAATCGAGAGAGGATGTGTTAGAAGAGCAAGTTTTAGGTCGAATCAAGTTTAAGATTGTTGAGGTTTTTCTTCGTGGTTGTGGTGTTTCAGAAGAAGATGTCTTTTGAGTTGCCAACTGTTGAGAACGCATTTTTGAAGTTTTTCGTTGTTTTCGTTGGGTTTTTTCTTCCTGTTCTTGAGCATATTTTTTTTCATCATCTTTGATGATTTCATGAAGTAGACGGTTGTGTCGTGTGTCTAGCTTAGATAAGTCTAAATCTTTAGGACGTACAGGAACAGGAGGTTTTGATAAACAGCTCATAATTACGGGGAATAGTATCATGCCTATAAGAAGCGAGGCTAGAGCTGTAATACCGATATAAATCCCTTCAGGAAAAAATGGTGTAGATAGAAAGCCTCCGATCATGACCACTGTGAGTAGAGCTAAGACGAGCATACAGATCAAAGAGATAAGGCTGCCACCATTCTTACCGTCTACTTTCTTCTCTGGATCTGTTGTTATAACATGATTAGTATGATTTTTTTGGATAGCAACATTGGGAGTTAATCCAGGGAAAGTCATAAAAGTCTACGACACGGGTTTATTTTAAGAATGTGCAGTTTAGGAATTTTGTGAACGTTTGTAAATATACAGTTTTTTTTCTATCAATAATTTAGAACCGTTAGTTTATAAAAAAACGGCTCTAAATTATCTTGTAAGAGTTAATTAATGTGCGGGAAAGCAACTTTGAAAACATCATCATAGTGTGAAACAAAATGAATCTTCAGACCTTTTTTTAGATAGGCAGGAAGTTCTTCATAATCACGACGGTTATCTTCTGGGAAGATTAAGACATTGAGGCGTGATCGACGTGCGGCTATGAGTTTTTCACGAATTCCTCCAACTCCTAACACACGACCTGTTAAGGTAATTTCTCCTGTCATACCTAAGTTTTCTAAAATAGGTGTGTCCAAAAGTAAGGATAGTAAAGATGTTACCATTGTTACACCTGCTGAAGGACCATCTTTAGGTGTTGCTCCTTCAGGAATATGGATATGTACCTGAGATTTAGAAAAGAAGCTATAACCAGGAGCATAGCGTTCTAATGCACTATGAAGATATGTCCAAGCAATCTGAGAGGATTCCTTCATTACATCTCCAGCTTGCCCTGTAAGATGCATATCAGTTTTTATTGAAGGAACCTGAACACTCTCAATATATAAAGTAGCGCCTCCTAGAGATGTCCAAGCTAAACCAGTGGCAACACCTACCGGTGTGTTGTCGTAGAAACGATCACTAGAAAAGATAGGTTTACCTAGATAATCTTGAAGATTCCTTACATTAATTTTGTATTGCGTATGTTTTGGATGTGTCTTTTCCTGATTTTTAACTATTTTAAGTGCAACTTTTCTTAAGACCTTTTTAATATTACCGTTTAATGTACGTACACCCGCTTCTCGAGCATAATTATTAATCATGTGCTTTAAAGCTTCGGGTTGGAATGCGATCTCACGAGCAGTTAACCCCATTTCTTTGCGTGCTCGAGGAACAAGGTATTTCGTTGCTATCTGTAGCTTCTCCTCAAGAATATAACCCGAAAGACGTAGAATTTCCATGCGATCTAAAAGGGGATCAGGGATAGTATCTAATACGTTTGCTGTTAAAATAAATAGAACATTAGATAGGTCTACACGGACATCTAGGTAGTGATCTAGAAAGTCTTTATTTTGTTCCGGATCTAAAACTTCTAATAAAGCTGATGCAGGATCACCATGATAACTCGCACCAATTTTATCAACTTCATCAATCATGATGACGGGATTCATAGCTTGACTTTGTTTCAATGCTTGGACCATTTTTCCTGGCATAGCACCAATATAGGTGCGTCGATGCCCTTTGATCTCGGCTTCATCACGCATTCCGCCTACTGAAAAACGGAAGAATTTGCGATGTAAAACTTTTGCTATACTACGGCCAATACTTGTTTTACCTACTCCTGGAGGGCCTACTAAGCAAATAATACTCCCTTTAAGACCCTTGGATAATTTTCCAACGCTGATGAGTTCTAGAATGCGTTGTTTAATATCTTCTAAACCATAGTGGTCTTTATTGAGAATTACTTCAGCTTTCTTGAGATCGTGATATTCTTTGCTTTGAATTCCCCAAGGAATGATGGTTAGCCAGTCTAGATAGTTACGACATACGGTATATTCTGCTGATGATGTTTCCAAAGTTTGAAGCTTTTCTATCTCATCTTGGATAACTTCCATAGCATAATCAGGGACCTGACGTTTTTTTAATCGGTCCATGAATTTTTCTAAGTCAATAGCTCGATCTTCTTTTTCTAATCCCAGCTCTTTTTTGATCGTTTTTAGCTGTTCCTTTAAAAAGAATTCTTTTTGGCTTTTAGTGATTGTTGCTTCGATCTTTTGATTGATGCTACTTTGTAGGCGGCTAAGATCTAGCTCTTTTTTAAGTAAGATCAAAGCTTTATCAATGCGATCGTGCATATTCGTTGTTTCAAGAACTTCTTGAAGTTCTTCTCTGGTAGCTGTTGTTAGTGCTACAGAAAAATCGGCAAGCTTGCCTGGCTCAGTGAAATCTGAATGTCCAAGAAAGATTTGAAGTTCTTCTTTAAATAAAGGATTAAGTTTTAAAAGATCCTTGATTACAGAAACAATACTAATAGAATACGCTTTTAGCTCTTCAGTTAGTTCTTTATTATCTTTATGATAGGAGACGCGAGCTTTGAGATATTTATCTTTGAGAGGTTCTACAATGCGAATACGTTCTTCTATACTGAGCAATATTTGTGCGCTGCCTCCTTCTATAGGCATGATACGCAAGATACGTGCGGCCACACCTACGCGATAGAGTTGGTTAAAACCAACTTTTAAAATATCAGCATCTTCTTTTTTAGTAAGAACTAACCCTATATATTTTTGTGAGGATTTTGCTAGGAGTTTTAGAACTTCATAATAAGGGCCTGATTCTATAAGAATCGGAGCTGCCATACCTGGGAAAAAAGGACGCTTGTTCAGTGGGAGAATAAATAAATCGGAAGGTAGGGAGCGATCGTCCGATTTTTCTTCGACTTCCTCGGATTCATCTAAAAGTTTTTCTACTTCTTCAGGATTAGGATCCAAGATCTGAGAGTCGTTATTTATTGTAGAGTCCACAATTGTCCTTATACTAAAATCATCGGATACATTTATCTAAGTTGCTCTGATAACTTATTGATGGCAGCACTTTCAACAATAAAGATCCTCTTTTCGACATATTACAAAATAATCGAAATTAGTGCACCTACACAACTACTAGAGAAACAGCAGAGCCAAGGAATAAGAATTAAAAAAGATGAGGGTTTAACGCAAATCGTTTTTCCTGATTTTTAAAAAAAACAATCTTAGAAGGTTTTTACCTATATGTTTCATGTTAAATAATTTCTCATGTTTTTTTATCAGATCTTGATTTAGAATGATTTTCAGATCATCAGGATCATCTTCATTACTAACTGTTTGGAGTATTTGGAATTTATAAAACGTTTTTTAATAATTAAGAAATTTTTTATAGACTCCTTAGTTTATGAAGGGCATTCTGAGCTTTCTTTGCAATAAGAGAGTAGGCGGTCGTTCGATTAAAATAATGACATTTTCTAAATAAAAAAGTTTTTAGAGCAATAAATCCATTTCGGATTTGTTGTGTCTGTACGCTGGGTTTAAGTAATTCTAAATCCTTAGAACTGCTTATTTATTATTTAGTTTTGTTATTTTTTTTGATTAAAAGTTTTTTAGTTGCTATAGTTTACCTGTTCGATTCTAATTTGAATTATGCATTTTCATAGATACGTTATTATTGATACTTCTGGGTATCAACCATTTTTAGCTTATGTAGATCACCAGAAGGTATTAAAACACTGGCATCTACCCGTTGGTCCGGATCAGGGATTGGTTCTAGAATTTATTTTTAAAAATAGTTCTTTATGTTTTCAGGGGATCGGAGTTGCCGCGGGACCAGGAAATTTTTCTGCAACTCGAGTGGGTTTGTCCTTTGCTCAGGGGTTAGCTCTATCTAGAAAGGTACCTATGATAGGTTATAGTTCCTTAGAGGGGTATCTGACTCCTAAAGATAAGGGTAAGGCCCTAATGCTTCCTTTAGGAAAGAAGGGCGGAGTACTAACTCTTAGCTCAGATCTCTCGGAAGATGGGTTTATTTATGAAAAGAACGGGGTTGGTCCCGGAATTTTATTACCCTACGACGAAGCTTCCGAGTATTGTTTAGCAAATAATTGCTATCACGTCATTTCTCCTAATCCACAACTTTTCATTGATAGTTTTTCAAATAGAATCCACATAGAAAAAACAGCGCCTTCCGTAGATCATATTAGGCGGAATGTCGTATCTCAACTTATGCTTTTAGAGTGTAGTCAGCAACTAACTCCAGATTACCGTAGTTGTTCTTGTTTTTTTTAGCTCAAAGATACTTCCGTTGGCAGATGCGATAGGTTAAAATCAATCCTACCACTTTTTCAGTGCGTTGCACGTCAACTAACTCTTGAAGGGTAATAGATCTGATGTTACAATCGAGGCGCCTCTAACATAGCAGAGTGAGACGTATAGCTGTGTTGTGTTAGGCTTAACAGTGATTATTATGCGAAATAAGGTAATGCATGCCCAGTGTTAAAGTTAGAGTTGGTGAGCCTGTAGATCGAGCTCTGAGAATTTTGAAAAAGAAAGTTGACAAAGAAGGGATCTTAAAGGCTGCTAAAGCACACAGGTTTTATGATAAACCTTCAGTAAAGAAGCGAGCTAAATCTAAAGCCGCAGCTAAATACCGCAGTCGTTAGAAAAATATCCCCTCTAGTGGTGTTTGATTTATGGATTACTATGATGTTTTAGGTGTTTCTAAAACTGCCTCTCCCGAGGAAATTAAAAAGTCTTATCGTAAGTTGGCCGTTAAGTATCATCCTGATAAAAACCCAGGGGATGCTGAAGCTGAGAAGCGTTTTAAAGAAGTTTCTGAAGCTTATGAAGTTCTGAGTGATTCTCAAAAGAGAGAATCTTACGATCGTTACGGTAAAGATGGACCTTTTGCTGGAGCCGGTGGTTTCGGTGGTGCGGGTATGGGCAATATGGAAGATGCTCTACGTACCTTTATGGGAGCCTTTGGTGGAGAATTTGGTGGCGGTGGAAGCTTTTTCGAAGGCCTATTTGGTGGTCTTGGAGAAGCTTTTGGAATGCGCGGAGATCCAGCGGGAGCTCGTCAGGGAGCTAGTAAGAAAGTTCATATTACCCTGACATTTGAAGAAGCTGCTCGCGGTGTAGAAAAAGAACTTCTTGTTTCTGGATATAAGACTTGTGAAACTTGTTTAGGTAGTGGTGCTGCCAGTGAGCAGGGAATCAAGTGTTGCGATCGATGCAAAGGTTCTGGGCAGATTGTTCAAAGTCGTGGATTCTTTTCTATGGCATCAACGTGTCCTGAGTGTGGTGGAGAAGGGCGCGTGATAACAGATCCTTGTTCAAACTGTCGAGGACAAGGAAGAGTTAAAGATAAGCGAAACGTTCATGTGCAGATTCCTGCTGGAGTCGATTCTGGCATGCGCTTAAAGATGGAAGGTTACGGAGATGCCGGACAAAATGGTGCTCCCCCTGGAGATCTTTATGTTTTTATTGATGTGGAAACGCACCCTGTTTTTGAACGGCGTGGAGATGACCTGATTTTAGAGTTGCCTATCGGTTTTGTCGATGCAGCTTTAGGAATGAAAAAAGAAATCCCTACACTATTGAAGGAAGGTACGTGTCGCCTTACGGTTCCCGAAGGAATCCAAAGCGGCACGATTCTTAAAATTAAAAATCAGGGATTTCCAAATGTTCATGGTAGAGGACGTGGGGATTTACTCGTTCGAGTTTCTGTAGAGACTCCACAAAATCTATCAGAAGAACAAAAGGAATTACTCCGTAAGTTCGCAACTACGGAAAAGGCAGAAAATTTCCCTAAGAAACGTGGTTTCTTGGATAAAATAAAGGGTTTTTTTTCTGACTTCGCCGTATAGATAAGGGGTAGAGCAGTCTATCCGAGGAGCAGACATGGTAGCAATACAGCGTGAATTAGGATCTTCTATTAAGGAAGTTCTGAAATTAGTCTGGAGTTTAAGGTTTGCTGAAAACAAAATGCTCCTTCTTTCTAGGCAAAGTGATTCTGGAGGAACCTTCCAGTTATCTTGTGCCGGTCATGAGCTTGCTGGAGTTATTGCAGGAAAGAGTCTCATCCCAGGTAAAGATTGGTCTTTTCCCTATTATCGAGATCAAGGATTTCCTATAGGGCTGGGGTGTGATCTTTCCGAGATTTTTGCCTCTTTCCTTGCACGTTTGGCTCCTAACCACTCCTCCGGTAGGATGATGCCCTACCACTATTCCCATAAAAAGTTACGTATTTGTTGTCAGTCTAGTGTTGTTGGTACTCAGTTCCTTCAGGCTGCAGGACGTGCTTGGGCTGCGAAGCATACAAAATCCAAAGAAGTAGTTTATGTTTCCGGAGGAGACGGATCTACATCTCAGGGTGAATTCCACGAGATGTTAAATTACGTTGCTTTACATAAACTGCCATTAGTTACAGTAGTACAGAATAATGCTTGGGCAATTTCTGTTCCCTTTAAAGATCAATGTTCTACGGACCTAGCTCGTTTAGGGGAAAGTTATCACGATCTTTCAGTATATGAAGTGGATGGTGGTGATTACTTCGGTCTAGTGGACGCCTTTTCTAAAGCTGTGGATCAAGCTAGAAACACCTCTATTCCTGCTTTAATTCTTATCAATGTTATGCGTTTAGAGCCGCATAGTAATTCTGATAATCATGAGAAATACCGTAGTCGTGAAGATTTAGATCATTGCATAAGTAATGATCCCTTAATTCGTTTAGAACAACAAATGATAGAAGAATGCGGTATTTCATCTGTTGAGATTTTAGAGATAAAAGCTGAGGCTGAGGCTGAAGTTGCTCGTGCTTGTGCATGTGCTGAAGGGATGCCTTTTCCTAGCAAAGGTTCTACAAGTCATGATGTGTTTTCTCCACACACGATTTCTCTAATTGATTATGAAGATTCTTTAGAAGCTCAGCGTTTACGTGATACACAGCCAAAAGTAATGCGCGACGCAATTACCGAAGCTTTGGTTGAAGAAATGAACCGAGATTCTGGAGTGATTGTTTTCGGTGAAGATGTCGCTGGGGATAAAGGCGGAGTTTTCGGTGTTACTAGGAATCTTACCGATAAGTTTGGTGCCGGACGTTGTTTTAATACACCGTTGGCAGAAGCCACAATTATTGGAACAGCTATCGGTATGGCTATGGATGGTATCCATAAGCCTGTTGCAGAAATCCAATTTGCTGATTACATCTGGCCAGGAATCAATCAGCTATTTTCTGAAGCTTCTAGTATTTACTACCGTTCTGCAGGAGAATGGGAAGTTCCTTTAGTCATCAGAGCTCCTTGTGGTGGATATATACAAGGTGGTCCATACCACTCTCAAAGTATAGAAGCATTTTTGGCACATTGTCCAGGAATTAAAGTTGCTTATCCATCTAATGCTGCAGATGCAAAAGCTTTATTGAAAGCTGCTATTCGTGATCCTAATCCTGTGGTCTTTTTGGAACACAAGGCTTTATATCAACGACGTATTTTTAGTGCTTGTCCAGTATTTTCTTCGGATTATGTTTTACCTTTTGGTAAGGCAGCGATTACCCATCCAGGTTCAGATCTAACGATTGTCTCTTGGGGAATGTCGTTGGTTATGAGTATGGAAGTAGCTAAGGAATTAGAAACCTTGGATATTTCTGTGGAAGTTATAGATTTACGAACAATAGTCCCTTGTGACTTCGCTACGGTTTTAGAATCTGTGAAGAAAACAGGGAAACTCTTGATTGCTCATGAAGCTTCAGAGTTTTGTGGATTCGGTAGTGAGCTTGCTGCTACTGTAGCTGAACAGGCATATTCGTATCTTGATGCTCCTATTCGTCGTGTTGCTGGATTACACGCTCCCGTTCCTTATTCAAAGATACTAGAAAATGAAGTTCTTCCTCAGAAGGAGAAAATTCTTCAAGCGGCAAAAAGCTTAGCAGAATTTTAATTGTTGTAAGCTTTTTGTAAAATAGGCAGCAGGGGAAGCTCTCTTTGATGATTTACGGTAATTTGTTTTACCGTTTTTTTTGCATGTTTTTCTTCTATACGTATAGCTTCTAGCAATGCTAAGGCACATTGGGAATACCATATCTCATATTCTTCTTGATGTGAGCTAATATCGTTCAATCCTAACAGTTCAAGCTGCAACGAGGTGATGTTATTTTCTCTACAGATACTGAAGCATTGTAGATAAGAGTCAACTATGTTTTTAAAAGCTTCTTCCCGGTTGAAATCTTGAAAGGTGATAGCTTTTTTTAGTGGCTTAGTGTGAATAAGAACTTCGATAGTGGGTGGGTTGATAAAGATCAAATGAGAAGCAGGAGCTGTTTTTTGAGATTTATTTATCCATGGTCCATAAGCTATAGAACCTGGAGGAAATTTCATAGAGTCGGGTTTTGTGATGTCATTCCAGCACTCTTTTTCTATACTTCCGATTAACGCTAATGTCCTATTAATTACATAACTAGAATCTCTTTCAGAGTTTGTACAGAGTACAATTGCAGAATCTTCATTTTTCAACAGAGGATCGTTTATAGGGTGCCCTCTATAAAAGGATAATTGTATACCGGTATTTGGGTTGCTTACAAAGACACATTCTGTATTTTTGTTGATCTTACTTGAATGGGGAAGAACTTGTCCTAGTATAAAAGTATTTCTCAATCGATTGGTAACACCAGATAAAGTAAGATCTAAAAATTGAGGAACGGAGATGGATGGGCGTTTTCTTGACGATATTAAAGTGATCCCACAAAGAACTAAAAACACTATTCCCACAATCAATAGAGGTAAGGAAAAGATAAAAGATTGTCCCATGGATAAGGCCAATATCCCTCCAAGTAAAAATGATAACCCTAAAGCAGCAATTCCCTGTACAACGTATGACCTTTTTATTCTTAAACTACATAGGCTCACATATACTTTTGATAGCTTTAGATGGATATCAGTCTGATTCCTTGAGGCATGATGAATTAAAGGCATGAAGACATCCTAAAATAAGTGTGATTAACAATACGGAGGAGAAATTGTAAGATATGCTTATTGTCTTCACAATAAAATTTTTACAGTCTTAAGAATCTATAGACAATTTTTGTTGCTAACTAGAGAAAGGCAACCAACTCGTTAAGGTGTTAAAAAGCGTTTGGGGTTGGTAGGCTTGCAGCACAGATGAACTGAGAGGAAGCTCAGAGCGGCTATTTACAGTAATGTGCGTGAGCGTTGTTCCGAATTTCTTTTCTTCTTCTAAACGTATAGCTTCTAATAAAGCTAGACAACATCCTGAATGCCACGCCTCATATTCTTCTTGATGTGAGCTAATGTTATTTAATCCCAAAAGCTCAATTTGTACGGAGGTTATGTCATAATCTTGACAAATAGCGAATATAGATTGATACATTCTTACAGCAGACTGGTATTCTATTTCATAGTCGAAATCTGTAAAGGTAATTGCTCTGTTATACACATCGTTTGTAAGGAGAATAACCGGAGGGTTGGCACAAATGAGATGACTTGCTGGAGGAGTTCCTGATTCATTTACCCAGGGTCCGGAAACAATGGTTCTTGGTGGGAATGTCTTAGAGTGTGGCTTAGTAATCTTTTCCCAACATTTTTTTTCTATCTGTGCTGCTAAAGCTAGTGATCTTCCTAATAAAAGATGCAACTGTCTATCCGAATTTGTCAGAACGAGTATCGCGGAATTTGTTTTCTTTAAGAATGGATCATCCAAGGGATGACCCTTTAGGAAACACACATTGAGATCAGTATTTTTACTCCGTATAGTCACATATTCCGTATTCTTATTTATACGTCCTGCAGGATGTATCCCAGTAAGTTCAAAGCGTGTTTGTAAAAGATGTGCGATATGCTCAGGTGTGAAATCTAAAAAATCTGGCATTTCAATTTCGGGAATAAAGATTTCTATGGGATGTTGCGTAGGTGTGGCCACTGGAGTGGTCTTAGGCGTTTCTATTGGGGTTGGAGGTTTCTTTACTACAGGAGATAGCGGTGGTGTGATTTTCTCTGTCTCTACACAAGGTGGTGGAGCTATATGGGGTTTTTTTAGGCGTGTTAATAAAATAAAACAGCTAAGAATAAGTAGAGCAAAACCAATAGTTAATAACGGCAGAGCAATCGCTAATGAAGAGCCTAAAGCCAGAGCTATAACACCTCCAAGGTTTAAAGCCATTCCTAAAGCAGAAGTCGTCTGTATAATCTGTATTAGTGATAGTTTTATATTTCCTAGATGTATGTAAGTAGTTGCAGTTGGATTAACCGAACTTATACCCTGATTATTTATAGGTGAAGTAGACATGGGCTTGACCTAAGTTAAAGATAGTCAATACTATACTTTCTTATTAGAAGCTCATTTTAAGTCATTTAGATGGCCGTTCACAATAGAATTTCTTCAGTTTTATGTTTTGTAAAGAATCTTTTTATAAAAGATGGGAAGATTCTCCAGATTATAGAGATCAGGAGAACACCATGTTAAGATCTATACGCTTGTTGTAAAGCTGAGAGCAAAGGAAGTTCTGTCCTACTATTTATAGTAATATGCGTGAGTGTGCTTCCCTCAATTTCTTCTTCGATACGGATAGCTTCTAATAAAGCCAGGGCGCATCCTGAATACCAAGCTTCGTATTCTTCTTGATCTGATCCAATGTTATTTAATCCTAGAAGTTCAAGTTGAATCGAAGTAATGCCATTTTCTTTACAGATGCCGAATATGGTTTGATACATTCTTACTGTAGCTCTGAATTCTTTTTCATAATCGAAATCATCAAAGTTAATCGCTCTGCGATGTACATCACGTGTAAGCGTAATAAGAGGAGGATTTGCACAGATGAGGTGATTTGCGGGTGGAATATCTTTGGTTTTGTTCACCCAAGGTCCAGCAACAACAGATTCTGGAGGAAATTTCGTAGAGTCCGGTTTTGTAATATCATCCCAACAAGATTTTTCTATATGCGGACCTAAAGCTAAGGATCTCCCTAATAGCAGATGCTTCTCTCTTTCAGAATTTGTCAGGACAAGCATTGCAGAATCCGTTTTCTTTGAGAATGGATCTTCAAGAGGATGTCCTTTTAGGAAGCATATATGCAGATTATGTCTGTTACTACGTACCGTTACATATTTTGTATTTTTATTGATACGTCCTGACGGCTGTATTCCAGTAACTCCAAAGCGCATTTTTAACAAATTAGCTATGTGTTGTGGTGTGAAGTCTAAAAATCCCGGAATTTGAATTTCAGGAACACGTACTGTCACAACAGGGCGGACGGGGGGTGTAGCTACGGGAGCTGGAGTTGGAGTTTCTACAGGGACCGGAAGTGTTTTTACCACAGGAGAAGTAGGAGGTGTTGTCACCGGAGATTTTGTTGGTGGTGTCGTTGGAGGTGTTGGTGCGGGCGTGCCGTCGGGTTTCACTCCTGTAGGTTTTGGTGTGATTGGAGGGGAAGAAGGCGCTCGTGTCGGTAGAGTGGGTTTTCTTAAACGCGAAACTAAAAAGAAACAGGTAAGAATCAATAAGGCAATGCCAATAATAAGTAGAGGTAAGGCAATGGCTAATGAAGAGCCTAAACATAGGGAAACAATACCCCCAATATTTAATGCGATTCCTAATGCAGTAATTGTCTGCAGAATACGCGTAAGGCGTATTTTCAATTTCCCAAGATTCACGTAGGGAATTGGTGTTTCTGGAGTGGGATTTGTGCTTTGATTATTGGTGGGTGAAGTAGACACAAGCTTGCCTTAAGTTGAATATAATCAATGGTATACTTAAGTATTTTCTGTCTAGTTTAAGCAAAGCGCGTAGGTTTCACAATAAAAAAATTTTTCTATAATTCAGAAATAGAGTCAGTTAGGGAGAAATTTCCTACTATTTTTGTTTTTTCTAGGCTAACGCCAAGAAACAATAGAAGAATGAGAATTAGGGTAAGTTTTTCTGGAGATAGAGGAGAGGGAGATAGGGATGTCAAAAAATTATGACTATGAAGAAGCGGATGTGAAATTATCCATAAAATACAAAATTTTGTCATGGGAGCGATAAACGGAAGAATCAAAGAAAGGAGAATTAGAGAAAAAATTGGAAGTATGAGTAGGGGAAAAAAGAGATTATAGATTAGGCCTTCTAAAGGAAAAGATCCAAAGAAGTTCACTACAGGGAAAAAGAGGAAAATCTGTGAGGCTAGTGCTATAGATAGAGCTCCCCAAAGATAGCGAAGAAAAGGAATTAACCATCTGGGAGCTATTTCCTTCCAGGGTGCATAGAAAAAGCGAAATAGATGAGGAAAGAAAAGTAAAATACCTAGAGTAGCTAAAAAACTTAGAGAAAATGCGGGAGATAATGGGGAAAATATAAAAGAACAAAGAATACATCCAATCCCCAAACGATTAAGACTTGAGCAGCACCCTGAAGAAAAAGGAGAAAGGCAAATTAGTGATAGGGAAATCCATGCTCTCCATACTGAGGGAGACCAAGGAAATAAGAGAGTTAATCCTGAAAGTGCGGTAAAAGCAAGGAAATATTTTATCTTTGTTGGAAATATACCAAAAAGGAAAAACAGAACTGAGGCAAATAGAGAGAAATGCCATCCCGAAATAGCAAATAGGTGAGCTAATCCTTTATTTTTGAAAATTTCTTTTAAACGTTTTGGTAAGGGAGTGCCAAGAAGAAGGCTGGAGGCGAAGCTTCCCGATTCTCCAGAGGAAAATAGGTTTAGAATACGTTTATGACATGATTCTCGTAATTTATGTTGAATAAGTGCTAGTTTCTTTGCCTGTATTTCTTGATAGCAACCATTAGACTTAAAAATAATTTGGGATGTATGATCTAACGTCATTCCTTGGATATGGTATTTTTTATTTAGTTCTAAATGTGCATCTATAAGAATAGTACAGGGAATGTGACGATATTTTTGTCCGCAGGGATATTGTAGGTGAATAGCTTCTCCAAAGTATCTATTTTCTCTTCCAGACTTAATAATAAAGCTTCCCGATGATTGCCCTTTATGGATAGAAGAAGATTCCGATAGAGCCATTAAGGGAATAAGCCAGCAAACTCCCATAAAGAGTTGTTGTTTACGTTGTTGTTTGGGAATAAAAAGAGAAAGGGCTAGAAGTAACATTATCCCACATAGGGGGTAGGAACGTGCTAGGGTTCCTGTTAGCCAATAGAGTGCACAGATTAATAAAGGATGTTGTTGTTGAAAGTATCGACAAGAATGAATTAGCTGTATCCATAGGGAATATGAAGTGTGAATAAGGATGGAGAATGAAAAAGTTTCAAAACGTTTTAGCATCGATTCATTCTTTTCCTACACTTGAAGCATATTCCATAGAGCAATTGCGTGAAGAGATGTCTTGGGAAGAGATTTCCAAGAAAGCTCCCCGCTTACCTCGAGGTTGGTATGAGCTAGTGGGGTTATCAAAAAAGGATAGGTTAGATTTTTTCCAAGAGTATTGGCTTACTGTTTTGGGAGTTGATAATAGTCAATTTCCCGGTATTTGTCGTTTCTTTTCATTATTGGATAGTCTGGATGTCTATATTTATCGCTCTGCTAATGAGCCTTATGATGCAAAAATGCTCTATACCTTTGGTGACGGACGTTGTGGTTTTCAAGGCGAGCCTCCTTTATTAGAAACAGAGGGTCATTGTTTTCCTAATTTAGGGGATAATGATTATCAGAAGTTTTTTACGATTCATAACGGATTTGGAAAGTGGGAAGATGAAGGAATTTTTTCCTACCGTTCTTTAGCTAAAGTTCAACATAAATTGCGAGAGCTACTACTACGTTTAAAAAAGATTTCTCTCGAAGATAACTGCGCTTCTTTGGGAATTTTCCCTTTTTATGGTTATGAAGAACCTTTGACCTATCAGTGTTTTCTTTTCGATCCTGAAGTACGTAGGGATTTTCCTTCACCCAATGTATTGTTAAGTGAAGAAAGCCTATTACATAGAACTTTAGAAAGCATAGAACTTTTACATTTAACTACAAGTCATTATCCTTCTTTCCTTGCTTGGTTAGAAAACTACTTACATAGTGAAGAGGTGTATGGTGGATGAATGTAGAGAATGTATTTTGGATATCGAGAATATGGAAGTTCTTGTGGACTCTCAAGATGATGATGAACTGACATGCGTATGTATTGTAAAAAACACTTCCGGAATACATGTTCGCCCTGCTGGAGCTATTGTTAAATTGTTTGATGGTGAAGATTGTGAAGCGAGCTTTACCTACGCAGGAAAAACAGTAAATGCCAAAAGTATCATGAGCATACTTATATTAGGAGCACCACAAAATGGAGAGGTTTTTGTGCGTATTAAAGGAAAAAATGCGAGTCGAGTATTGCAGAAAGTGCAGGATGCTTTTGATTCAGGTTTTGGAGAGTTGTAGATGAACACGCCCGTGCCTTCTATAGAGAAAAATGAAGAATGGCGAGTTCCTGGAATGACCTTAGTGTCTGGGGTGGCCATAGGGAAAGCTTTTTTCCTAGGAACCTCTCCTTTGCAAATTCATGAACTCACCTTGCCTCAAGAGGAGGTAGAGCATGAGATACATCGTTACTATAAAGCATTAAATCGTTCCAAATCTGATATTGTTGCTTTAGAACAAGAAGTTCAAGGAAAACAAGGTCAACAAGAGATATCCTCGATACTACAAGCACATTTGGAGATAATTAAAGATCCTATTTTGACTGAAGAGGTGGTAAATACCATCAGAAAAGATCGTAAAAATGCTGAATATGTTTTTTCTTCTGTTATGGGGAAAATAGAAGAATCTTTAACAGCAGCGCAAGGAGCTCCTTTAGCTGTAGATCGTGTTCAAGATATTCATGATATTTCTAACCGTGTAATTGGCCATTTATGCTGTCAGCATAAAAGTTCTTTAGGAGATGCGGATCAAAATATCATTGTCTTCTCTAAAGAGCTTACTCCTTCAGAAGTTGCTAGCGCTAATCCCTCTTATATTCGAGGCTTTGTTTCTTTAGTTGGTGCTCCGACATCACATACTGCAATTGTTTCTAGAGCGAAAAATATTCCCTATTTAGCAAATTTTTCTCAGGAAAACTGGGAACGTATTCAAGAATATTCTGGGAGACTTGTGCTTATTGATGGTATTCGTGGTGAGATTATCTTCAATCCCAAATCGAAGACTCTTGAAAACTGTTATAAGCAAAAAAGCACATCCTACAGTGTGAAATCCTATCCACAAGCATCGCCACATGCAATAGTGTCTTCTCATGCCGCTAGTCTCGAAGAACTGCGTATGCTTTCAGAATTCTTTCCACAAACATCCATAGGGCTATTTCGTTCTGAATTTCTTGCGATTGCTGAAGATAGATTACCTACAGTAGAAGAACAAGCTACGGTGTATAAATCTTTAGCTTTATTTCCAGAGCGTGTATCTGTGTTGCGTTTATTCGACTTTGGAGAAGATAAGCTTTGCCCCGGTCAAGATCCTATTCAAGAACGTTCGATACGCTATTTATTGAAAAATTCTCAGATGCTCGATGATCAGCTTCGTGCTATTTTAGCAGCTTCGGCTTTAGGTTCTTTAAAGGTATTAATTCCTGGAACAGCCGATGTTATAGAGATTATAGAAGTAAAACGTCGTTTAGAAAGTATACGACGTTCTTTTAATAAAGATCATGTCATAGAAAATATTGCTTGGGGAAGTATGATAGAAATTCCTTCAGCAGTATTGATGATTGATGAAATTCTCCAGGAGTGCGATTTCATTTCTATAGGTACTAATGATCTTATGCAATATACCCTAGGAAATAATCGAGAAACTATCCTTCCTCGTTATCTTGGTAACCCACTACATCCTTCGGTAATGCGTATGATTCGGCATGTAGTCTCTAGTGCAAAACAATATGATATTCATACATCTATTTGTGGAGAGGCTGCAGCAAATCTTTCCTTAACACCATTCTTTTTAGGCTTAGGAGTTCAAGAGTTATCGGTTGCTATGCCAGCTATTGTAGAACTACGAGAAAGGATAGCTTCTTTGAATTTAAGTGATTGTGTGGAACATACTGAGAAATTGTTAAGAGCAAGGACCTGCGAAGAAGTTCAGGCCCTGTTAGCTTAGAAAGACATTCCTGCACGCATTACAGACATTTCTTTATCCATAGCTTCCTTGGCTTCTTTAAATGCTGAACGAAAGAGATCTTCAACAACTTCAGGTTCTTCAGGATCGAGACATACGGGCTGTATTTTTATGGAAACAATATCACATTTCCCATTGATCACTACAGAAACGAGTCCATTACCTGCTTGTCCTTCGTAGCGTTTCTGTTCTAGAGAAGCTTCCATTTCTAGGAATTGCTGTTCCATGATTTTTGCTTCTTTTTTCTTTTTTGCATATCCACTGCCCATGGTTACTCCTTAGTTAAAATTCCTGAAAACTCAACAACAGCAAATTGTAAAAGCGTATCTATAGTAGCCGATCCTACTAAAGAAGGGGAAGCCTCTTTTTGGTAGAGAGGTTCTTTAGGAGTAGGAGATTTTGAAGATGAAGACAAGAAACTTTGCTCTTCATAATGCTTTTCAGGTCTTATAACAGGTTTAGGAGATTCTTGCTGTTGGGAGATATTTCTGGGGGTATCACAAGTTGATGTTTTAAGTTGAGAAAACAGAGTCTCTAAAGAAGGACGTTGGCATATCCGAATTAGATGAATAATTACTGTTTCTAAAAATGTTTTTTCAAAGATAGTCTGTTGTAAATGTTTCGCCGCCTCTCCGAGAAAATCAACAATCTCTAATAGACACTCGCTCGAATAGTGCGTTGCTGTTGTAGATAGAGGGGAATTCCCCTGATCTTTATTAAGCAATACATCACGATAGAAAACAGTGAGGTCATGAAGAAAAGTTATTGGCGCTACTCCAGAATTTATTGCAGTCGTCACGGGCAGCAAAGCTTCGGCATATTTTTGCGTGCGGATGCATTCTGCTAAAGTGCATAGAGTATCCTGAGAGACTAAACCTAAAGCGTCCGCTACAGATTCCGGAGATAAAGATTTAGGGAATAGTCCTGAGACATAATCATAAAGAGATTCTGCATCGCGAAGGCTTCCCTGAGCTGCCCTAGCAATAGGAAGAAGAGCCTCGCGAGAAGCCTTTATAGAGTTTTCTTTAGATATGGATGCTAACTTGTCTACAATCATTGTCTCAGGAATTCTTTTTAAATGCATTTTTTGACAGCGACTTAAAATTGTTCCAGGAATTTTATAATTTTCTGTAGTGGCTAAGAAGAATTTCACATGGCTAGGAGGCTCTTCCAGAGTCTTTAATAAGGAATTGAAAGCTTCTTTTGTCAGCATATGCACTTCATCGATGATATAGATTTTATATTGCGATTTCGCTGGAGTGAAAAGAACCGTTTCATTGATCTGACGGATATCTTCAATACCTCTGTGAGAAGCGCCATCAATTTCTATAACATCTAGAGAGATCCCTGAAGAAATCTCTTTGCAGATGCAACAGTGATTGCAAGGTTCGTTATCTGCAGTCAATTCTTTACAGTTCAACGCTTTAGCAAAAATTCTTGCTAGGGTTGTTTTCCCAGTTCCGCGAATTCCTGAAAATAAATAAGCATGCGCCACGCGTTGAAACTGCAAGGCATTTTTTAAAACAGTAACTACAGCATCTTGTCCGAGAATTTCGGAAAATGTTTGGGGGCGATACCTTCTAGAAGAAACTTGGTATGTTGTAGATGTCATTTGTTGAGCCTCTAAAAATTTTTACGAGGAGTTTTTTTTATTTAATTCAGGTGACTATTTTTCCCGGGATTTCTAGACTGGGTGTCCCGAAAATGCACTCATTAATAAATTTGCAATTGGGGAAGATTTTTCTATGTTCACTATAATATAAAGGGTTGGAAATTGTCCCCCTTTAATGAATATATTTGTACATTAGATAGAACATAATGTTTTCTAGATAAAGGATAGAGGTACCATGAGAAATCGTCATTTTTCTTTATCATATATCAAGCTATAGTCAATAGTATGAAATTCTTAATTAAAATAGAGTAAAGTTCGTGAATCATAATAATGTGCTTTAAGCAATGTCATTTGCTGTGAAATTTTTAGAGTTTTCTTGTTTGCAAGTGACAGAGTTTATTTGTGAAAAGATTGAAGTGCTAGTTTTGAATAAAAAATGGTGTTTTGTTCTTTGGTGTGATAGCTAAAAAATAATAGATATATCCTGTATTGAGCATATGATCAAGCAAATGGAAGACCGTAGGCAAACTTACCGTAGCTGTACTACTGCTGAAATAGATCGGCCGTGGTCAAGGTATCTTTTATATTTTGGTATTACGGGCATTTTTGGATTAACGTTATTCTCTTTTATTTATCTTAGAGTTCTTCATATTCCTGTGTATAAGGAGGGGGATATTGCTCAAGTATCTTTGAGCTCTCCTATCGATTTTTCTATAAGTTGGAACGTGCATGCATTTTATAGTAAGAGTGCTGAAGTTCCCGAAGTGTTTGGAAAAGTCTATCGTATTTCTGAGAGTACTTGTTTTGAAGAACCTGAAGAAGAGGAAACGCGGCGTTGGCTAAAAAAAACTCAAGATTTCCTTGGGGCTGTAGGTTTTATAGATAACTCTACAGAAACTTGTCTTCAAGATCTTCATTTGCGTCCCTCAGCTCTAAAAGAGAGAGAGCGTTTGCTAGGCATTCATGTAAGCTCTGATTCTAGAGAAGTTATACACCAATGCGTTGCGCATGTGGATAATTTTCTAAGATCTGAAAATTGTCCGGTATCTTGTAGATTGCATATTATAGATAATTTGAGAGAGAAGCCTTTGGATATTGCCGTCGATAAGGAAAAATCAGGCTATGTTAAAGGAGATTTACTTGGAACACGGAGATTAGAACACTTTCCGAAGGGAAGTTCTATTATAAGACAGTATCAAAGAATTAGTGCTAGAGATGCAAAAATTCTCCGTTGCTTACGCCATCAGCTTGTTTCCTCAACAACACTATTTTCTTACCGTGGAGCTTTAGGAGTTCTCCTTTTAGTAGTGGTTATTTTAATTTGGGGCTACCGTTCATTAGTAACGTTTTGTCCTGAATTATTGATGTCTCCAAAACGTTTTATGCTCTACATCGCTATCTTTTCTCTATCATTGATCGGAGTGAAGATTACAGAGACTCTTTGTGCATTAGGTCCGCAAAGTTGGGAGATTTATCTTTCCTACCCACTGATTCTTCCTTTCACAGCTATTCTTCTTGGTCATCTTGTAGGAATTCCTCTTGCAGGAGCCTCCTGCACATTTTTAGGAGTTCTCTATACTTTAGAATCGGATATTTGGAATAATAGCTGGTTTCTAGCCATGAACTTATTAAGTTCTTGGAGGATTCTATTCACATTGAGTCGAGTGACACGTCTATCCTCACTATTTTGGTGTTGTATGAAGTTGTGGTGGGTATCCACAGCAATTTTAACAGGATTCCGTTTGTTCTTCGGTGCTGCATCTGTAACAGCTTTCCGTGCCGATTGTTTAGGAAGCTTTGTCTATAGTTTGATTACTGCTTTAGGTGTTGGCGCTTTAATTCCTGTATTTGAATCTTCTTTCGGTGCCTGTACTCATAATCATTTATTAGCGTATTTAGACTCTGACTATCCTTTATTAAAACGACTCTTTGAACAGGCTCCCGGAACTTATCAACATTCAGTTTTAGTAGGTATTCTTGCAGAATCAGCAGCTAATGCTATTCATGCTGATGGGCTTTTCTGTCGTGTTGTAGCGCAATATCATGATGTTGGTAAGTTAATTGACCCAGGATTTTTCCTTGAGAATCATCAGATGCTGGGAACTTCAAAAAGTAATCTCTCCCCGATGGAGAGTGCAAAAATGATTATGCGGCATATTCCCGAGGGAGTAGAATTAGCAAGAAAAGCAGGTTTGCCCGATTCTTTCGTCCGTGTTATCGAAGAACATCATGGCACCTCAGTCATTCTTTCTCCCTATCATCGTCATTTGCAAAATAATCCTAATACAGGAGCCTCAGACGAAGAACTTTTCCGTTACCCAGGAAGAAAACCTTCTTCTAAGGAATCTACAATTATTATGATAGCAGATTCATTTGAAGCAGCAGCGCGTTCTTTAGAAGGAACAAGTATGGTGGCTTTAAGAGATCTTGTAGATAAGATTGTATCTGGAAAAATGCATGATGGGCAGTTTGCTGATTCTCCGATAACTTTGGATGAACTTACAACTATCTGTGAAACTATGGTTAAAACACTCTATAGTGCTCTACATTCTCGTGCGAAGTATCCTGAAAGAGTGTTAAAGCCTTGCATATAAGATGATTCGTTAGATTTTAAAATCTTTATTTTCTTAAACAGCACTTTGCTCCCGCTGTGATACATTTTCCTATACCTACAATGGTTTTAGATAACCCAATAATTAAAAGGGTTGGAAGGAGAATAACAAGCAAAGGTAACATAAGCCCTAAACCACCAAGAATCGAAATAGCTACAGGTGATAACATGGCGTAGATTGTTTTTCTGCATTGAGGACATCTAACATTTGGGGGAGATTTAGTACTATCTTTAATCACAATTTGGGCTTGTCTGTATCTGTAATAGCATACCCCAGCATAGACTAGGCCGACAATGGGGATTAGGACCAAGGGAATATGTTGCAGCTGACTCATTACACCTTCCAGGGTCGTAGGACATCCCTTAATAACTCTGGGTAATGTAATAGTTGCAGAGCAGATGCTGCCATTGCTTCTTATATGTGTATGCCTAGGAATGGTAACAAGTCCCATAAGTCCCTTTGTTAGATTCAGAATTGATAAAAGTTATAAGTAATTATTTTCTAATTTTACGGACAAACATTTTATCATAGTTCGTGAATTTATCTCTATAGATTTCTTACTGAAGCATTCGTCCCTAGAACCTATCCAATAAATAGTTAAGTTTTCCTTACAAAAGATCTGATTTAAAATTACCCATCATATACCTGGATCGACGCCATAGAGGGATATCTATTATCAAAATACCCATCATATGAAGTGTTGGGTATAGATGAGGCTGTATGTTAAGTAATTTTATCTTTATGGGTAAGGATACGGGTCACGACAAGAAGAAATGATTTTAGAGACTAGGACCATAATTAATAAGATACAAGCAACCAAACCATAGAGAGGAAATAAAAGGCCTGTTCCACCAAACACAGCTATACCAATTATGAAGTTCAAATGATCTGGATCTAGTTTTAAACACATAAAATTCGAACATGATTTATTTGGTATGTAGCCTAACTTTGTAAATGCCTTGCTTATAGTAATTTTTTGATACAACAGATAACTTGCAACAAATAACCCTATAATAGGAATACAGGAGAGGATCTTTTCTAAGCGAGAAGATGTAATCTCGGTATAGATTCTGTTTCTTGATATGCGGATTGGAGCAGATTTAGGTACATCTGATGTGAAACCGTTTTTATGCAAGTGAGTATGTGCGGGAATTGTAATAGAAACAATAGACATAAGAGAATTACCTTAATTATTTTTTAATTTCTCATGAGCTCCTAGATTGTTATCTAGGTGTGTTCCTTATCTGGTTATGTAAGAGTAAACGTCTCTTATTCAAAAATATTATCTATTTAATAAGCCTTATTGAAAATGAGTTCGTAAACTTTCCCATAAAATTACAAAAAAATACAGAGTTTTTTTAATATTTTTATAACTAGATACATTATTATTCCGATAATTAGGAAGGGAGTTAAAGCTCCTATTCCTCCTAAAATACCAATAGCAACTAGAGGTATGTGATACTTAGGATGTAGGCGAGAACAAAGTTTGTTTTCACAGTATTTATTGGGTATATAATCTAAATTTGAATACGCGGTGCGCATTACTGTGAATCTACGATAGATTAGGAAAATAGTAAAAATAAGTCCTAGAATTGGGAAAACTAAGAAGCGCGTGCTGATCTCAGGAAAATACGCTGTTTTACATATGGTGATTTTTGTTTCTGGAACAGATATTGGCGCCTTTTTTGTTGTGATATGGGTATGAGAGGGTATGGTAATATAAGAAGTAAATGTCATCTTGCCTCACGAATTTCATGATCTATGATTGAAGTGTTGTTTATTTTCTTTATTACTAGCTACGTGTAAATTATTTATTGTCAATAAAATGAGGGTATATTTTTAATAATACTTATTAAAAATATGCTTTAGAGGTAATTGTAAGAGATATTTTCAGATCAAACAAGACTCTGAGAATTTTCTTGGGTTGTATATGCGGTATTTAAGGGAAGTAGCAACTTTTTCCATGCTTCTACATTTTTTGCTGCAGTAATACTCAAACGTCCTTGAAGAGGGTGATAGGGAGGAGGGAGTACTTTAGTGTAGGGCAGATGTAAATGGAGTCTAAGAATAGCAGCCTTGGCAACAACAATAGCATCGTATTTGCCGTTTTCTAGCTGTTCGAGTCTTTCCTCTATTGTACCTCGAATATCGAGAACATGCCCTTTAGGAAATAATGCTTTTAGTACTTCTCCGCGGCGTAAAGAGGAACTTCCAAGTTTAGGGTTTTTAGGGAAACGTTTCCACAAGTAACGTTCACCATAAACTAAAAGATCTGAAGGGTCTAAACCTTTTGTCATGGCCACAACGGAAGTTATTGATGGATCAGGAAGATCTTTAGCAGAATGTACGGCAAGATGGCAGTTACCACGAAGAATAAGTTTGTCTACGGCATCTGAGAAAAATTGTGAATCTTTTACGAGACGTAGGGGAGTAGTTTTATCTCTATCTCCACGAGTGTTTACCGTATGTATTTGAATCCAGAGTTTAGGAAACCATGAGTGAAGCAGGCGAACACATTCGTGTACCTGAGCCTGGGCTAAGATAGATCTTCGGGAAGCTATGCGTAAGGGGCGTCTTCCCATGCAAAAATCAGAAAGAAAAGGATCAGTGTAGCAATCGGATAGCATCTTTTATAGTTTTCACCCCTCGAATATCTAAGTGATCTTTAATTTCAGAAGATAATCCTGAAATTTGTCCTTCGGGAATCACGGCACCCTCAAAACCCATAAGTTTACTTTCTTTAAGACGTCTTTCTAAATGGGTAACGTGACGGATTTCGCCTCCCAGGCCTATTTCTCCAGTAAATGTATAGTTTTGAGGAGAAAGGCGATTATATAATGATGACACCACAGCAAGTCCTGCACCTAAATCTGCAGCAGGCTCTGTAATTTTTAATCCTCCAGCTATGGAAAGAAAAACATCAGCAGTATGGAATTTTATTTGAGCGCGCTTTTCTAGAACAGCTAAGAGTAATAAAAAACGATTTTGATCAAATCCTGAGGTTTTTCTAATAGGATTTGCAAAGGGCGAAGATGAGGCTAAAGCTTGCATCTCAATAAGAAACGTTTCAGATCCTTCAATAATAGGAATAATTATAGAACCAGTGGTTTCTGTAATTTTTTCTTGTAGAAAGAGACCAGAAGGATTGGTAACTTCTTTTAACCCATCAGTGTGCATAGATAAAATAAGCAGTTCATTCGTAGGACCAAAACGGTTTTTCACAGAACGTATCATACGATAGTTGGCGTGTGAGTTGCCTTCAAAGTACAAAACCGTGTCTACAAGATGTTCTAAGACTCTAGGACCAGCGATTTCTCCAGATTTGGTTACATGACCGATAACAAAAGTCGTAATTTGTGATTGTTTGGCAATATGCATGAGCTCTGAAGTCACTTCTCGTACTTGAGCTACAGATCCTGGAGAAGAATGTAGGACAGGATTAAATACAATCTGAATGGAGTCGATGATTAAAATATTAGGATTTAATTTCGCTATCTGCTGTTTGATATCATCAAGATTTGTTTCGGGAAATAAATAAATGTTGGCATTAGAAATCTGTAAACGTTGTGCTCTTAAAGAGGTTTGCGTTACAGATTCCTCTCCACAAACATAAAGGACTTTGAGACCTCGATTGGCAAATTTTGCTGATATTTGTAACAACAAAGTTGATTTGCCAATCCCTGGATCACCACCCAATAAGGTAAGACTACCACGAACAGCACCACCACCTAAAATACGATCCCATCCTGGCTCTCCTACACATAAACGTTCCTCTTCTCGAAGCTCTATAGTATTCAAAGATACCGCAATTGCTTGTGATCGAGGTCGTCTTCCGTTTTGAGAAGGAGAGACATGTTCTTCAATAAATGTATTCCATTGTAAACATCCCGGACATTGACCTAACCATTTCGGCGTGTTGGTTCCGCATTCATTACAAGTCCATTGTGTTTTTATCTTCGTAGTCATGGGCGTCTAAAGCTTCTTGAGCCGCAAGTTTCTCGGCTTCTTTTTTTGATAAAGCAAATCCCTCACCCCAAACTTCATCGTTGACTATTACGCGAATATGGTAACCTGGAGCACCTTGTTGTGATGTCCAGGGTGTACATTGGTATACGGGTAATGTACGTAGTTGTTTTTGTGTGAGCTGTTGTAGGCGATTTTTCGGGTTTCCAAGCATAAGAGGAAGTATGTCTTTTTTCGAGGGCAATAGGGGAACGGTAATTTGTCTCGCTGGGGCTAAACCTCCATCTAGATAAACAGCACCTAAAATAGCCTCAAATAAATTTGCATAGGCAGAAGTTCTACCTCGTTCATTTTGAATTCTTTCTCCTCTACCTATAAGCAGATACTCTCCTAATCCTAATGCGTCAGTGTATTGGCAGCAAGAGATTGCATTTATTAAAGCTGCGCGTGCAGTAGATAATGTACCCTCATCCATAGAAGGGAATAATAGGAATAAATGTTCGGTTACGATTAAGCATAACACGGCGTCTCCTAAGAATTCCAAACGCTCGCTATCTTCGGTAATAGTTACGGTCTCATTCCTGTATGAGGGATGTGTGAGAGCTGTAACTAAGAGTTTCGGTTGAGTAAATGTAAAATTTAATTTAGCTTCAACTTCTTTAATGTTGATCAGATTATTCATAAAATTATGAAATGTTGCCCTATTAAAATATAACGCATTAGTTATTGGAGTTTTTTTATAGGCGGAAAAGGGCTTAAAGTCTATAGTACTTTTGGTTACATTCTCTTAAATGGATAAGTATGAGGATTGTTCTACATTTAGAACACCTGCGCCATTTTCAAAATCAAGGTAGTATATTATTCGAAGATTTGGTCTCTACGGACGATTGTTTTGCTTTAGAAATAAAACTAAGACACTTCGTAGAATCAGTATCTAAAAATACACTAGATGTGCGCTGGAGAGAAAATATTTTCCGTTCCCTTCCTGAAATATCAGCTTTAATTAAAAAGCGACGTTTGGATATTTTTGCCGCTAATCTTGTGCATCGGCCTCGATTGTCATTAGTTGGAGATTTTTGGGTTTTTCCTGAAGATGAAATTATCGAAAGGGATGAGGATTGTCAGTTACTCTTATCTCTGTCAGGAGATAAAGTAGGCCAGGGAGTCTTTTTTACTGGGGCCTATCCTACAGAGCTTTACTTCCCAGAGTCAGGGGAAACAGCTTTATTGCTTAATTTTTCTTCCGCAGGGATCCCTATTTCTTAAAGACATTTCCTTCTTTTAGATAAATATACGAAATTGTTTGCCTAGAGCTATTTTTATGTTATGACAGCATAAGATCGCGATTTGTTTTTAGGAACTTTTATGAAGCATCTTCAGAAGAAAATAGAAACTCTTTGTAACCCTATAACAGCAAAGAATATCCTAATTTGGTTATCTAGTGATTTTGGTAAAGATGATCAAGATGCCATAGCTGAGATTCTAGAAAACAATCCACAACATCTTGAAGAACTATTTGGAAAAACTCTCGCGTTTGGTACGGGAGGGTTGCGTAGTCCTATGGGATTAGGCACCAATAGAATCAATATTTTCACTGTGCGACGCGCTACTCAAGGTTTGGCCCAAGTATTAAAAAAACATAATCCTCATCCCGGAGATTCGATTCGTGTAGTCATCGGTTATGATACGCGACACCATTCTTTCGATTTTGCTCAGGAAACTGCGAAAGTTCTCGCAGGTAATAAAATCCACGCGCTTATATTTAAAGACCCCGAACCTCTAGCTCTTGTCTCTTTTACTTTAAGGTCGCAGCAAGCTTTAGCGGGAGTGATGATCACCGCTTCTCATAATCCTCCAGAGTATAACGGGTATAAAGTTTACATGGCTTCAGGAGGGCAAGTATTGCCTCCTTTAGATCAGGAGATTATTCAAGCGTCTGTAAATGTCGAAGAAATTTTACTTGTTGATTCTTTAGAAGATCCTTATATCCATCTCATAGGAGAAGAATATGAGACTTTATATACGGAAACCGTGCATCAATTACAACTATATCCTGAAGACAATCGTATTTCGGGACAAGCTGTTCATGTAAGCTATTCTCCACTCCATGGAACTGGAGTCACTATGATTCCTCGTGTTTTAAAAGATTGGAATTTCCCAATAGTGAAGCTTGTTGAAAAGCAGGCTCTTCCCGATGGAAACTTCCCTACGGTACATTTGCCTAATCCCGAAGATCCTGAAGCACTAACTTTGGGAATCGAACAAATGATAAAGAATCGAGATGATATTTTTATAGCCACAGATCCTGATGCAGATCGCTTGGGAGTCGTATGTTTAGATGGGGATCAGCCATATATATTTAATGGAAATCAAATTGCCTGTTTGCTTGCAGATCATATTTTACGTGCGTGGTCAGCTCGTTCTCCTTTGGGTAAGGAAGATAAGGTGGTTAAAAGCTTAGTAACCACGGAAATGCTGTCAGCAATCACAAAGTTCTATGGTGGAGATATTGTGAATGTAGGAACAGGATTTAAGTACATCGGGGAGAAAATAGAAGCTTGGCGAGGAAGTCTAGAAAAGTACATATTCGGTGCCGAAGAATCCTACGGCTATCTTTATGGAACACATGTAGAAGATAAAGATGCTATTAGCACGTCAGCATTAATCACAGAGGCTACGTTACATCAAAAGCTCCAAGGAAAGACTCTCCGAGATGCTATTTTAGGTTTATACGAAACTCATGGATACTTCATGAATAAAACACTGTCTTTATCCTTCGATCAGGGAAAGTCAAGTCTTATGAAATCACAAATAGAAAAGTTGGCAGCTTTAGATCCTTCTACAATGTCTTTAGGAGGATATACTGTAGAAACATTTGAAAATTATCATCAGGGAATAGGAATTAATATTGCCTCAGGGACTACGTATCAATTAATTTTGCCGAAGATGTCTATGCTGTGTTACTATTACCAAAGTGGGGGGAAGATTATTGTACGCCCTTCAGGAACAGAGCCTAAAATAAAATTGTATTTTGAGCTTGTAAATCATTACAATTCGATAGCAGAAAAGAAACAAGAACAGATCCAAAGAGAACAAGAAAGTCAGCAAAAATTAGATAATTTTATCTCTGAATTTAAAGAAAAGTTTTCCTCTCTAGAGTCCTAATAATAAAATTAAAATCCACTTGTAGTAATATCTTCAGCACATCTACACTGACGCTGCAGAAATTTGGTTAGATTTTTGTTCTCGTGTTGTGTTTCTTTATACTAGTAACAAGAGATAAAATACGCCCATATAAAAAATATCTCTAAACAATGTTCTTGATAAATTCAAGACAGATATGAAGGACTTCCTTATGACCTTTGTACCCTATACTTTGCCCTCATTGCCCTATGATTATGATGCTCTAGAACCAGTGATTAGTGCAGAAATTATGCGTTTACACCATCTGAAGCATCACCAAGGTTATATAAATAATTTGAATGATGCTTTGAAGAAATTGGATGTTGCCGGTGCTCAACAGGATCTTACACGCCTGATTTCTTTAGAGCCTGCCATACGTTTTAACGGTGGAGGACACATCAACCACTCCCTATTTTGGGAAATGTTGGCTCCGATAGATCGTGGCGGAGGTGTACCCCCGAAACACGGGTTGCTTAAGCTAATTGAAAAGTTTTGGGGAACTTTCGATAACTTTTTAAAAGAATTTATTGAATTCGCGGCTCCTATTCAAGGATCAGGATGGGCTTGGCTAGCTTTTTGTCCAAAAAAACAGGAACTTATGCTACATGCAACAGTAAACCAGGATCCTCTGGAGGCGACTACCGGTAAGGTACCTCTTCTCGGAGTAGATGTCTGGGAGCATGCGTACTATCTCCAGTATAAAAATGTTAGATTAGATTATTTAAAAGCAATTCCTCAGATAATTAATTGGGGATATATTGAAAAAAGATTTTCTGAGATAACTCATTAAAAGAGTATTTTTAATTGAAGAGTTAATAACTTTAATTTAAAATTACTTCTGCTAAAAGTTTGGATTGGGTAACTTGTGCGTTTATTTTCTTACGATAAACCTAAGATTAAAGTGCAAAAGATAAAAGCTGATGGTTTTAGCGGATGGTTAAAGTGCACACATTGTCATGAAATGATTCATGCAAATGAGTTAGGACAAAATTTCAATTGTTGTCCTAAGTGTTCATACCATTACCGTATTACTGCAGCTGAGAGGATAAAGCTGCTTGCGGACAAAGATTCCTGGCGTCCTCTCTATACAAATCTGAAATCACAAGATCCACTAAAATTTGTTGATACAGATACCTACCCAAATCGTTTAACTAAAGCTAGAAAAGACAACACAGAAAGTGAGGGTGTTCTCGTCGGTGTTTGCACCATAGGTGAGCACCCCGTAGCTTTAGCCGTGATGGACTTTAATTTCATGGCAGGATCTATGGGAGCCGTGGTTGGTGAAAAACTTACCCGCCTTATAGAGGAAGCTATAGTATCAAAGCTCCCAGTAATTATTGTTTGTGCTTCCGGAGGCGCAAGGATGCAAGAATCTGTATTTTCTTTGATGCAGATGGCAAAAACATCCGCAGCTTTAGCAAAATTACATGAGGCCGGTCTACCTTATATCTCTGTGTTAACGAATCCTACATCCGGAGGAGTCACAGCTTCTTTCGCTTCTTTAGGCGATGTGATTATCGCAGAACCTAAAGCTCTTATTTGTTTTGCCGGTCCCCGAGTCGTTGCCCAAGTTATAGGTGAAGATCTTCCTGAGGGCGCTCAAAAATCTGAATTTCTTCTTGAACATGGAATGATTGATAAAGTGGTTGAGAGGAAACAATTGAAGAATACTTTGCAGAGTTTACTTGATTACTTTTGTGCTCAAGAATACACTGGCGGCCAGGATAAGGCACCTAGGGATCTATCTAAGACCCTTAAAGAAATTTTTTTATTGACAGATGACAGTGAATGAAACATCATACCCGATACTCATAGTAACCACGGCTCTGTTCTTATGACTATATTTTGTGAATTAGAATCTGGGGTAGACCTTCCAGAGTATTCCACAGAAGGCGCTTCGGGCGCAGATCTTCGAGCCCATATTGAAGAACCTATTGCTGTATTGCCGGGTCAACGCGTATTGATTCCTACGGGAATAAAAATGCAAATTCCCCAAGGTTACGAGGTTCAAGTGCGTCCACGTAGTGGGCTAGCTCTGAAATACGGAATTATGGTCGTTAATTCTCCGGGAACAATAGATGCTGATTATCGCGGCGAAGTTTGTATTATACTTGCAAATTTTGGAGAGAGCACTTTTATCATCGAACCCAAAATGCGTATAGCTCAAGCTGTAGTTGCTCCCGTAGTCCAAGCAAAGTTTACAGTCGTAGATCAAGAAGAAGGATTAACGGCAACATCTCGGGGAAGTAGAGGTTTTGGGCATACTGGAGAGAAGTGACATGCCTTTCTATTGTGAGAGTCAACCTGATTTTTCCTTATTTTCTCTTTTGTCTCCCAATCTTATTATGTTTTTAAATAAAAACTCTCGGGAGGAGATTCTCCAAGATCTTACGGATCTTGCGAGTGCTGCCGGCTTACTTGAGAATAAAGAAGAGTTTTTTCAAGCTTTAGTGACTCGTGAAAATATCATGTCCACGGGTATTGGCATGGGAGTAGCAATCCCACATGGTAAATTAAATAGTTGTTCTGACTTTTTTATCGCTATAGGTATTCATTCTCAGGGGATTCTTTGGGATGCTATAGATGGAGCTTTAGTGCGTCTAGTATTTCTAATAGGAGGTCCTGATAACGCCCAGGCTGAGTATCTCAAGTTGTTATCTACATTAACTCTTTCACTTAGAGATGAATCTCGACGTCAAAAGTTGTTACAAGTTACAACGATTGAAGAAGTCATGAATGTATTTTTAGGAATGTAGCGGTTATGGATTTAAAATTAGAAGAGTTAGCTTCTCTATTGGATGTTTCTGAAAATACTGTTCGTCGGTGGCTAGATGAGGGAGCCATCCCTAGCTACAGTATGAACAATGAACATAGATTCAATCGGGAAGAAATAGAGGATTGGATCTTACATAATCAAGCCCTAGTAGGGTTAGAAAAAGACGAAAAGCATGGAGAGGAGTTTCGAGACCTTTCTTTAAAGTATAGCTTGTATAAGGCGATTTATCGTGGCGGAATTATCCGTGATGTAACTGTGAAAAATAAAGCAGAGGCTCTGCAATACGCTTCTTCTTATATAGCAGAAAAGTTTAATCTCGATGACAGTGTTCTTTTTGAAATGCTTACTCATAGAGAAAATCTCATGTCCACAGGTATCGGCGAAGGTATAGCTCTTCCTCATGCTAAAGATTTTCTAATTAATGCATACTATGATGTTGTCGTCCCCATGTTCCTATCAACGAGCATTGATTTTGGTGCTCTTGATGGTAAACCAGTGAATGTACTATTTTTCCTTTTTGCATCCCAAGATAAAAGTCATTTAAATTTAATCAATAAGATCGTGCATCTTGGAATGTCTTTAGAAGCTCGGAGTTTTCTAACAAACTATCCAGAAAAAGAACAGCTCCTTGCATATATTAAGAATTGGGAATCACAAATCCATTAACTATCAATCTCTATAAAAGATTTGCAACTCCGAGTTGTGAAAAAAGTCCTATTGTTGTTATGGTGATCTCATAGGCTGATCTAGGAGATTATAGCAGCATGATGAGTTCTAAGCGTACTTCGCAACTTGCAATGCTTTCCATTTTGTTAACTTTCACCCATTCTGTTGGTTATGCAAGTGCTACAGTTGCTCCTTTTGAAGTTAGCTCCACATATTCCGAAGATTCTTTAATTGCTTTGGAAAGCAAGAAAAGCAAGAAAGAGCAGAGAATCGAGAAGATTCAAGAGCACAGACGTGCTAGGCAGGAGGCAAAAGAAGCTGCAGAAGCTAAAAAAAATGCTAAAGTTGCAGTAAAAAAAGCTAAAAAGTCTAATAAACTCTCCTTTCTATTTGTAGATATATTGAATCAAAATCAAAAAGCTCGCTGTCAAGAACGTAAGAAACAAAATCTTTCTTTCAAAGAAAAGAGTTGTCTAAAAGTTCAGGAGCGTAAGGAGAAACAAGGCTCTCTTGTTCAAAATATTAAGCAAGGTATTGATTATTGCTGTGAAGAACTTGTTCAAACTGGAACAGCAAAGCTCTTAACTCGCGGTGGGAAATACTCCAAAAGATACCATAGACCTAATACCTGTGATCAAAATGCTATTGTAAATGAGCAATCTACTCAAGCTACGCCGTGCTTATCAGCAAGAGAAAGGATGAAGATCAGAAAGAGAGCCGGTACAATAGTACGTGCAGCTCCTAATAATGAGACCCCCAGATCATTATTAAAAACCATGATCATCAATAGGGAAGCAAAAGCCTCTTCAGTTAATAAAGAAGAAATGCAAGTTGTTCATGATATCAAAGAAGGTCCAGTTTTACCAATTTTTGTTCGTCCTGATGTAAAAGATGTGAAAGTTGTTTCCCTCGAAGAGAGAAATAAACTTATTGAGGATTTAGCTAGAGAGCAAAGAGTTTCTAAAAGGAAATCTTCTAGAGAAGCTCTCCAAGCTCGTGTAAAAGAAAATAAAATTCCTAGAGATGGGAAAATCACTTCAACGCTGCGTTATGACGTTGAGAAAGCTGCGGCTGTCAAGGTAAGACGTAACTCTTCTGTAAATCCTCAAGTTCGTGCTCAGAAGGCCTCGAATACGCGAAGAGGTGCACGTAATGAACGAAATCAGAAAGAATCAGCTCAAAACGTCAAGCCAAGTCCTTCAGATCAACAAGAGCAAATTGCTAGTAACATACCCGCGGATGATTTTTACAGTGTATCAGCAGCATCAGGGAATACTAACGTAAATAGCTATCTTACAGCGAAGCAGTATCGTTGTGATTCCTCAGAGACAGACTGGCCCTGCTCTTCATGCGTTGCTAAACGTCGTACACATACAAGCATTTCCGTATGTACTATGGTCGTTACAGTTATCGCTATGATAGTCGGAGCTATCATCATTGCTAATGCTTCGGATTCTACAACGACTAGCGGGGGTGGAACGACTCCGCCTAAACCTACAACTCCTCCGACTCCAAATCCAGCTCCCTAAAATATCTATTTAGAGTGGGTGCTTTAATATGAAAGAGACAGAACCTTAATGGGTTCTGTCTTTTTTTTATATTAGTAATTCTTATTTTAAATAGAGTTTTGTTTATTTTATAATTAATTAATTGTCTTAAAGGATTATTATTTAGTTAAAGTATTTCATTTATTTTCTTTTTATTATGTCTGAAATTAAGCCCATACATCAAAACCCCACTTTCAATCAGATAGAGGTTGGAAAGTCGTCCTTAGATAAAAATCCTAAAGTCGCTAGAGCTATTCAAGTTACAGGAGTAATACTAGCTGTTTTAGCTATAGTTGCTTCTGTATTTTTGATTATGGTCACTCCTGTAGGTTTGCCTATTTCTATGGCGTTAGGAGGAGTCTTACTTGGAGTCGGGGGAAGTATACTATTTACTTCTGTGAATTCCTTTGCTGCCTCTATGAAAAGAGCAGCTATAGAGAAGAAACGTCGGACTATTTTACTTCAGGAAAATCCTGAGGAGATAAAACCAAAAAACGAGATATTAGAAGGTCTCTGGCCTAAATACAACCACATGGTTGATAATTTCTCTAATTTGAACCTAAAAATAGGTAAACATGAGAAAAACGTTTTAAAGCAAATAAGTATGGAAGAAGGTCTCGATTTTATAGAGAGCTTTGATCAGATCATTAGTGACTATCAAACATGTATAAGCTTACTCAAAGCACGTCAGACCATTTATTCTAAAGAAGAATACGCTCAGCGTGATGATAGTTATCCTAACGTTGCAAAGAAAAATGAACTACTTATTAGATTAGGAAATAATATTGCCTCTAGATTACCTAAAGGTGGTGGAGTCTTCTCTTTAAAGATGCAAGAACTAAGTAGAAGCATGTCAAAAGTTCATGCGGGGTTAACTTTAGGTTTAGTAGCTGGCGGTATTGCCTCTGTGGGTATTGTTGCTGCAATTATTCCTGGAGGTATTTTTGCTTTACCTATGATTGTGGCGGCTTCTATAGGGATTGGTCTTGCGGTTTTAGGTTTATCCTATGCAATAAAAGCAATATTAAAACGATCCAAGACAAACAAAAAACAATTATTCAAAGATCTGAAATCAGCGATTGATATTAAAGCCCTTAAAGTTATGACTCAAGATCAATATGTGCTTATGAACATGTTGAAGATATCACTGCAAAATGATCAAAGCATGACTTTGAACAACAAAGATTTTTATACACAATACAACAAAATACGCGATACTTTGGAGTTTTTAAAAGACCAACTTGCTGAGATGGAGTTTAAATATAAGCATATGACCCAAACTTATCAGAAGCGAGCTACTAATTTAGAACGGGGTTTATCCCTACTTTCAGATAGGAAAAATGCTCAAGAAACTGAAGAAGATTATAATCCTCAGGTACCCGTGAGCGATCGTGCAGGTTTATTGAATGATAACGCAGGATTTGATGAATTGGTCTCTAAAGGTATAGGTGCTGCTCGACGTAGACGAAAAAGTGATAGCGATGGTGCAACATTTATAAGTGATTATGAAAAGCATTTAGAAGAGGATGATTTAGCATTTGGTGGTAGATGGACACCTTCAGGTAAACGTACTCTTGAAAGAATGTGGTCTGCAAAGCCTAGAATGATGAATGAAGAAGACTATTTCATTTTAAATGAAGATGTAAATAGAGTGCTTACCTCTTATCGTAACGATATACAAGCAACAAAAGCAGATATCGATCGTTTGGAAATACTTTTTAGTGATATGAAGGCTGGGAAAAATATACTTGATAGTTACTCAGATCAAATTATAGGCATTTGGCATGATATAGGTAATAATTGCCACCAGATTCTTAACCATCTAGTGGGAATACAAATGCGGCTGATAGCTTTTGTAGAATCTACAGGGGTTATTCGACCTAATGTAGGAAAAGTTCCTAAAGGGAAGCTTCCTCCTCAATAATTAGAAAACCTCTTATTGTTAGGTAGGTTTTTTTGTTCAAAATGATCCCAACGATTTAACTGCTCTTGTAATGCATGAGCTTGAGGAGAGTTGGGATTGTTTCCCATCCACATTGCCAGTTCCCGACGCTTATCACTTATCATAGAATCTAAGTTTTGGGATAGATCCTGGATTTGTATTTCTTTTGCAGATATGGTCACGTCATAATCATTTTGTAGTTTGTTATGTAGATCACGCATATTTGGAATAAACGTACGCCGTATATTTGCAAATGCTACGCGGAGTTTTTCAATAGATTCTACGCCTAACTTCGATATATCTTGAGAAATTTCGTTAGTTAATGAAGTCCCAAAAAACTTGTTTTTCACAGGTAAGTCCAAAATAAGAGCAACGGAAATGAGTAATAGGATCATGCCTAGGCTAATACCAAAAATTAGCCAATTACCATAGAGTATAGCGTAGCTCATTAAGGCTATAACTCCTAAACATGTAAGCACCGATATAGCAAAACATACTGTGGTGCGTAATATTAAGTTAGCACGATAATTGTCCCAGGGAAGGAGCAGAACTACTTTTTTTTCTGTAGGGATCGGAGCTAATGTCATAACAACTCGACTCAACTTGTTAAACTAGGGTTATTTGACGTAGAAGCATAGATTTCCTGAGAAGAATTTGTTATTTCCTGCCAGATTTGTAATCTCACCAAAAGACGCTGCTCTTCTTGTTTCAATTGTTCTATGTGTTGTTCTTTTTCTATGATTGAGTAAATCAATTTTGAATAAGAATTTTGAAGTAATTGGAAAGAAGATAAAGACGATGTCTTATTTTTTACGAGAGTTATAGTTTGCTGTACTTTAGATGGAAGGCATTTGATTAGATAAATCATGCTAATAAGTAAAAGAATACAGACAAGAGAAGCTACCATTAAAGTCACCCCGCTAATCAGTTCTGCAAGGCTAGAAGAAATACATCCAAAGGTTACAATTACAGCTCCCCCAATCATTGTACTAATCAAAAGTATAATAGCTAAAACATAAGAAAAAGAACTTTGCTTAATGAAAATAGCGACTTTTTTTTGTAACATCGTAGCATCTCGTTCTACGTTGAAAAGAAGAGAGCATTGACTAGGTAAGGATAGAAGAGTTGGCGAAATAGAATTAGAAAGACTTAATATCACAGAATTCCTTAGAATATAGTGATAAAATTTAAAGAATATATTCATTTTATTCAATACGTAACATAAAGTAATTCTTTTTAAATTCTTTTCTGTTTTAGTTTTTTATGAATAAAACTGTTGTTGTTGCTATGTCTGGAGGCGTAGATTCCTCCGTAGTTGCCTATTTATTAAAAAAGTCTACTCCTTATAAAGTTCTTGGTCTTTTCATGAAGAATTGGGAAGAGGAGGATAGTGATGGTCTTTGTTCAACAGCTAAAGATTACGAAGACGTGGAAAGAGTTGCTAGTCAATTAGATATTCCCTACTACACAGTATCTTTTGCCAAAGAATATCGTGAGAGAGTGTTCTCTCGTTTTCTTACAGAGTATTCTAAAGGTTACACACCTAATCCTGACGTGCTTTGTAATCGGGAGATAAAATTTGATCTACTCCAAAGGAAAGTTCGTGAATTGGGGGGAGATTTCCTAGCCACAGGTCATTATTGCCGCTTATCTTCTGCTGCCGACGGTGTTCATTTGTTACGTGGTATAGACTCCCAAAAAGATCAAAGTTATTTCCTATGCGGCACACGAAGGGAATCTCTGGATAATGTGCTTTTCCCTCTAGGAGATATGACAAAAACAGAAGTACGCGCAATTGCAGCACAAGCTGGATTGGCTACAGCTCAAAAAAGGGATAGTACAGGTATTTGTTTTATTGGGAAGCGTCCTTTTAAAAGTTTCCTTGAAAAGTTCGTTCCTAACTTAGAAGGGGATATTGTAGATTATGATTCTCAGAAAGTCGTGGGTCGGCATGAAGGTGCGCACTACTACACAATAGGGCAACGACGTGGATTAGATTTGGGTGGCTCAGAAAAACCTTGTTATGTTGTTGGCAAGGATATGGAGAAGAACATTGTATATATAGTACGTGGGGAAGATCATCCCTTACTCTATCAGACAGAACTTACAGCCAAGGAATTAAATTGGTTTGTGTCTCCAGAATCTATAACGAAATGTAGTGCGAAAGTACGCTATCGTTCTGCAGATGAAGAATGTGAAATTCTTTATTCAGGAGAAAATCGTGAAGTACGTGTACAATTTTCTTCCCCCGTTAAGGCAATCACCCCAGGGCAAACAATTGCCTTTTATGATGGGGAGAAGTGCCTAGGGGGCGGGGTCATAGAAGTTTCTATGATTCCCCATTTGGTATAGTTGCTACAACACTTTCGGCTGCCTGTTCTTCATCGCGTTCAAAAGTAACACGATCTTCGGAAAGATTAGCACGAAGTTTGCGCGCTTCTTGACGGCAAGATTCTTTAAGTAAAAGCTCTGCAAGAGGATCTTCGAGATATTGCTCAATAACACGACGTAAAGGTCTTGCACCCATTTCTGGGGAATGTCCTTTCGTAACTAAGAAAGAAATCACAGAATCTGGAATACTTAATGCCATTTGGTAATTTTTCAAACGAGAGTCCAGTTTATTAATTTCTAAATGGATTATTTCAGATAAAGCATCTTTTTCTAAAGGACGGAAGATAACACTTTCATCTAGACGGTTGATAAATTCTGGTTTTAAGTGTTTCTTTACGGCATTTTCGATTTTTTCTTGAATCACTTTATAATCGAAATTCGATCGAGATCCAAATCCAATCTCTCCGCTTTTCTTAATTAAGTCTGCGCCTAAGTTAGAAGTCATGATAATAATTGCATGACGGAAATCAATCTTACGGCCGAATGAGTCTGTAAGACGTCCTTGCTCTAAGATCTGTAACATTAAATCCATAATGTCAGGATGAGCTTTTTCAATCTCATCAAATAGAACAACACAATAAGGTCGGCGACGTACTTGCTCTGTAAGATGACCACCTTCCTCATGACCTACATACCCTGGAGGCGATCCCATCATTTTTGTAGCAGCAAATTTTTCCATGTACTCAGACATGTCTACCTGAATTAAAGCATCCTCTCCACCAAACATTTCAATAGCAATTTGTTGAGCGAGTAATGTCTTCCCAACTCCTGTAGGACCTAGGAATAAGAAAGAACCAGTAGGACGATTAGGATCCTTGATTCCTGTTCTTGAACGACGGATAGCACGGCAAATACTTGCCACAGCTTGATTTTGGCCAATAACTTTTTTGCGTAAGGTGTCTTCTAATTTGAGAAGCTTTTCACTTTCTGCTTCAGTAAGTCTTGCGGAAGGGATTCCTGTTTGTAAGGAGACAACTTGAGCAACAGCTTCTTCATCTACAGGAATCTGATGTTCTTCTTTGTGATTTTCCCATTCTTGCCTCATATTGGAGAGACGCTCGCGAAGCTTTTTCTCCTCATCACGCAATCCCGCAGCTTTTTCGTATTCTTGAGTACCAATAGCCTGTTCTTTAGCTAACTTCGTAGTTTCAATTTCGGCTTCGAGTTTCATTAACTCTGTAGGCTGATCCATAGTATTTACACGTACACGTGCTCCAGCCTCATCAAGTAAATCAATAGCTTTATCTGGGAGGAAACGTCCGTGAACATACTGATCAGATAATGTAGCCGCAGCTTTCAAAGCTTCTTCGGTAATAGCAACATTGTGGTGTTCTTCATATTTCTTTTTCAGTCCGCGTAGGATTTCAATAGTCTCATCTACACTGGGTGGTTGGACAATAATTTTTTGGAATCTGCGTTCTAAAGCAGCATCTTTTTCAATATGCTTGCGATACTCATCAATTGTTGTTGCTCCAATACACTGGATCTCTCCACGCGCTAACGCGGGCTTTAAAATGTTTGAAGCATCAATAGCGCCTTCAGCGGCTCCGGCGCCTACAATAGTATGTAGCTCATCGATAAATAATAGGATGTTTCCGTGTTTGCGTACTTCATCCATAACAGCTTTGATGCGTTCTTCAAATTGGCCGCGATACTTCGTTCCTGCAATCATTAAAGCAAGATCTAAAGTAATTAAACGCTTCTTGCGTAAAGTGTCGGGAACTTCATTAGAAATAATTTTCTGAGCTAATCCTTCAACAATAGCGGTTTTCCCCACACCAGCTTCGCCAATAAGTACAGGATTATTTTTTCTTCTACGACAAAGGATTAGGATTAGACGTTCGACTTCTGTAGAGCGGCCAATAACAGGATCAAGTTTAGACTCGCGAAACATCTCTGTTAAATCATAGCCATATGCTTTTAATGCTGATAACTTGTCGCTTTTCTCCCCACCTAGGGTGTGACCTAAGGAAGAAGATTTGGAAGAAGAAGAGGAACTACTTCGGGAACTAGAAGAAGATGAAGGAGGAAGTTGAAGATTGAATGTTTCTAGTTCTTTAAGAATTTCTTTGCGAACTTCTCTGGGATCAATATGTAAATTTTCTAAGACTTGTAAAGCAACGCCATCGGCCTGGTTTAAAATCCCCAAAAGGAGATGTTCAGTCCCCACGTAATTATGTTCTAAAATACCAGCTTCTTCGTTTGCTGATTCAAAAGATTTTTTCACTCTGCCGGTAAGTGCGGGGTCACCATAAACCTGAATTTCTGGTCCATAGCCGATTAATCTCTCGACTTCTTGCTTCGCAGTGTCGAAGTCTACCCCTAGATTTCGCAATACATTTACAGCTACGCCTTGACCTAGTTTGAGTAGGCCTAGAAGTATGTGCTCTGTGCCTAGATAGTTATGATTTAACCTCTGAGCTTCTTTTTTAGCCAACTTAATGACTTGCTTTGCTCTGTTAGTAAACTTCTCAAACATAAAAACCTAAAAGACCGGGTAGAACTTTCCTTAAGCATATACGAAATTTAAAATAATGATGCAACTCTTCGATAAATAGATAAAGTATTACCGAGACGAAAGATTTTTTTTTACAAAAATGGTAAAGAATCCATCTCCTATGCTATACTACTTCTACATTTTTAACGAATGATTCACCCTCTGATAGATCCCCAAATTTCATTATGACCGTTCGCATAGTAGATTCCGGAAAAGGAAGTTCTGAGGCTCATATGGCCAGAGATAAGTATTTGTTAGAACACCTCGAAAAGGGAGAGGCAATTCTTCACCTCTACGAGTGGGATAGCCAATACCCTCTTACTTATGGCTATTTTATGCGTCCAGAAAAATTTTTAATTGATAATAGAGCCGCCCTAGGCATGGACGCTGCTGTCCGACCTACTGGAGGAGGTTTTGTTTTTCATCACGGAGACTACGCATTTTCATTATTAATGTCATCGGAATATCCTATGTATGCATCAACCGTATTAGAGAATTACTACACAGTAAATCAGATGGTGTTACAAGTTTTAAGTAAGGTTTTCCGTATAGAGGGCACGCTTTCTTTCGATGAAGACGCGCATCACCCTCAGACATCGAATTTTTGTATGGCTAGAGCCTCGAAATATGATGTTTTAATGGGAGATAGGAAGGTAGGCGGTGCTGCTCAGCGTACGGTAAAACAAGGATTCTTACATCAAGGATCCATATTTTTATCAGGGAGTTCTTTAGAGTTTTATCAAAAGTTTCTTTTGCCCGAAGTTATCGATATTATAGTTCCGGCCATTGAGAAACGAGCATTTTTTCCTCTGGGTCTGTCAGCACCTTCTTCAGATCTTTCAGAGGCAAGAAGAGAAATTAAAGAAGGGTTAATTCAAATATTTTTAAGTGGCCATCTATGAATATAATGCGATGGAGTTTAGTTATTGCACTCTTTTGTTCATTTATAACAAAAGACGTTTTTGCCTTTACGGTGCATTTCCCCAACTCTAAAGAACGCGCGAGTGTTATTGTTCATGACAATAGTATTGAGGTTTATGAATCTATCTTATCTGCTATAGATGTTGCTGAACATTATGTTGAATTATGTCCCTGTATGACCGGAGGAAAGTTATTAAAAAGGATAATCGAGCATTTGGATGTTCGCATGTCTATGGTTCCTAACCTTCGTGTCTATATGCTTATTCAACCCACGCTTATCGATGCAAATGATAAACGTACTCTTGCAGATATAGAAGCCAATTGGCCCGATAGATTTTTCTATACATTCACTGGATGCCCTCCAGGATCAAGTATCCTTTCCCCGAATGTTATAGAGAGTCATGTGAAAATTTCTATTGTGGATGGAAAGTATATTTTTATGGGGGGAACAAATTTCGAAGATTTCATGTGTACCAGAGGGGATGCGATTCCCGAACCTGTGGAATCCTCACGTTTAGTTATTGGAGGAGTGCAAAGACCTTTAGCGTTTCGTGATCAAGATATTACACTATGCTCTGCACAACTTGGTATAGAGTTGAGAAAAGAGTTTCACGCGCATTATTCTCTTTGGAATGCTTACGCGAACAGACCTTGGTTTAATAAAAATCTTGATGATTTCCGTGTACTCCCTTTCCCAGAATTAACTGCTGAAGAAGCTGCATCTACATATTGTAGTGCAATTGAAGAAAGTCTAGATCTTGTATCCACCGAGCTTAAAAATATTCGTGTAATTTTTTCTGGTCCTGATGAAAATAAAAATGCAATCACTCAGGAGTATGTAGATTTAATAAATAGAGCGGAGAAATCTATCAAAATTGCCAACATGTATTTCATCCCTAAAGATGAAATTATTGAGAGTTTAAAATCTGCATGTTTTTCTCGTGGTGTGCGCTCAGAAATTATTACTAACGGGTGTACAGAAAACAGTCCCGAGCTTACATCGGTGTATGCTTGGGGAAATCGTATGAACTATTTCTTTTTATCTTATGGCGAGCGTCCCTCCCTATGGAAAAAGTTCGTGTTTTCTAAAAAACAGCCCAGTAGTTCTCTATTTATAAATGAATATTTTGTTCGGGATACACAACTACATAAAAAATGTATGATTGTGGACGAGCGTTTCTTTGTAATAGGGAGCTATAACTTCGGTAAGAAAAGCGATCTTTTTGATTACGAAAGTATCGTTGTAATTGATTCTCCAGAAGTTGCTAGGAAGGCAAATATTGTCTTTAAAAAAGATTTGAGCTTATCTAAGCCTGTAGATAATTCTGAAATTTTTGATTGGTATTTCAATCCTGTTCATAATCTCATTGGTCATTTACAAATTAATTTTATGCCCGCTTAGATAGGAGCATAAAGTTCTTTAAAGAAAAGAGAGAGTCGCTCTCTTTTCTGTTTCTCAGGGGATCCTTCTTGGTTTTTTCCGATCAATAGTTTACACTAAGTTTTTTATTGTTTATTCCAAGAGGGTGGCTTTGCTAGCGTTCTTTTATAAGCATCAGAAAAAATTCATTGGTTTAGTTATTGTCGGTGTATGCGTATCTGGAATAGGTATAGGCTGGGGACGCTATCCAGGAGAATCTGCACATAATGGATCTAGGAAAGTTGTTTTTTCTGTATCAGGGAAAAAATATTCTGAGAGAGAATTTTTAGCCATTAAGAGATTCTTCATGAATGAGGCTTATCCTTTTACAGGAAACCCTCAAGAATGGAATTTTTTAAATGAAGGGTTACTTACAGAGCGTTTCTTAACAAATAAAATTGGAGAAAGGCTGTTTCTAAAGGTATATTCTCAAGATTATCCAGCTTTTAATAAAGAGAAGCGTTATCAATCTTATCGAAGATTCGATACCCCATTTATTTCTTCTGAAGAAGTTTGGAAATCTTCCGCCCCTCGATTATATCAAGCTTTGACTACTTTGCAGGAGATAGATAACCCTGTATCTTCTGAAGGATTTGTCGCTAGAGTGCAACTCTTTTTAGAAGAGAAAAAGTTCCCCCATTATATTCTTAAACAAATGCTTGAATATCGTAGACAGATGTTTAATCTTCCCCAAGATGCCGCTCTAGCTCAAGGAAAAGATCTACGCTTATTTGGTTATAAGAATATTTCTGATTGGTTTGGAGATGCATATGTTTCTGCGGCTGTTGAAGCTCTTCTTCGCTTTGTCAATGAGCAGAAAAAAAATATTGCTATGCCCTCTTTAAAGGAAGCACGACAGGATTTTCAAGATAAAGCTCAACAAGCATTTACTAAGTTAACTAAACACGCAGGACTCACTTTAAGTTTTGATCAATTCGTAGCTTCTTATTTTGATTTTCTTGGAGTAAATGAATCAGAATTTTTCAAAATGTATCGTGAGATACTTCTGTGTAAGAGAGCTTTTCTGCAATTAGAAGGTAGTGTGACCTTTGATTACCGTCCTTTGCAAGGGTTTTTCTCTATGGGCAAAGATTCAACATCTGTAGAGATGGTGAAGTTTCCTCGTGAATACCAATTTAAAACTAGGGAAGATTTAGAAGCTTTTGAAACTTATATCAGCCTCGTAGGTGTCCCAGTAAAGGATTGTCTAGATGTTCCTCGTTTTACCTTACCTATCAAGACAATAAAAGCAAAAGAACCGAAATTAGTAGGTCGAAGATTTTTAGTTTCCTACAAGAGTATAAAACTTCAGGATCTGGAAACGAAGGTTCCTATGGTTGAGGTACACCAGTGGCAACAAAATCCTGAAAATTTCCAAGTTCTACTTCAGCATTTTCCTAAAATTGAAACATGTAATTCGAGTAAGGATTTCCAAACTCTTAAACCCTCTCTTGTGGAAAAAATTTATTCCTTTACGAGAAAGGAGATTTTAAGAGCACATCCAAAAAGAATTATCGAGGGTTTAACTCAATGTAAACATGAAAACCATGAGATATTCCTTTCCGCTGGAAAAGATAGTGTTTTAGAAGGGATTTTAGATGGCAATGAGTTAGCGTCATTATTATTAGATAATGAGATTTTAGAAGCCTACAGTCAGGATAATGAACACTATTACACATTCATTGTAGATACTTGTTTTGAAGGTGAAGAGGTGATTCCTTATCGTGAGGTATTGCGTAAGGATCTAGCCAAAACCTTAATTTCCTCACATAAAAATACCTCACATATTGATAAAGTGATTGTTGCTTTAAAATCCCGTTATCAAGAAGAGGAGAGCGATTCTCTTTGGCAAAAGCGTCTATGGTCTCTGATAGAAGAGCATAGAGGAGGAATATATCAAGCAGGAACTTTATCTTGGAATCTTGAGAAATCTATAAAAATATTTACTCGTGGGGATCAAAGTATTCCTCAGCCTTATCCCGTCTTAGCTTCCATGGAAGAGGGAGCTTTATCAAATATCGAATTTAACCCTGAAGAAGGCCCATTTTTCTATAAATGTTTATCACATCAGATATGTGTTGATCCTGCTAGTGTAGAGAAGCTTTTCCTAGCTAAGGGTCATTTAAATGAAGAAATCCTTGGGAGTTATATAGAACATTTTATTGATGAAGGAGTCAGGTAATGTGGTATTCTGATTATCATGTATGGATTCAGCCGATCCATGATAATGTTGTACGTCTAGGATTAACAGCTAGGATGGGAGAGAACTTGGGGCAGATCCTTCATATCGATCTCCCTGCAGTAGGAAGCTTTTGTCAAGAGGGTGAGGTTTTGGTTGTCTTAGAGTCTTCAAAGTCTGCTATTGAGGTTTTAAGCCCTGTTTCTGGGGAAATCATTGAGGTTAATGAGCATCTTAAAGAGGACATACAACTTCTCAATGATTCTCCCGAGGAATCTGGTTGGTTTGTGGTTGTTAAACTCTATCAAAAATTAAATACAGAAAATCTTTTGTCTAAGGAATAGTAGGGTTAGTATTTCAAAAAAAATGTTACATTAGTTATATTTTTTTGAACCTGGATAAGAGTTTTTTTTTATTTTCTGAAGGAGTAAAATTTTTCCTAACAGAGTTTAAAACACACATTTTACTATGTCCTCATTAACAGTTAGCAATATCTCTACTCCTATAGATATAGAGAATGCTCGATTAAAGCTATCCAGGCAGCTTAGGGTATTAACAATTGTCACGGTATTGTTAGCATTAGCTGTAATAGGGTTTGCCTGTTATGGTCTTTTCGGAACTCCGTTAATAGCCATGCAGTTAATGATATGGATTATGAGTGCTTCTATGACTTTGGTGGCATTAATTTGTTCATGTGTGAAATATCATTTTCTTCGTCGTTATGAAAAAAATCTACTGAGTAGCGGAGAGCCTACATAGGAATAGATAAAGGAGTATGACTTATGATGATGAATGTCCAAAGATTTCAACGACCCTCTCCAGAAATTCCGAATACAGTAACTTTATTATATCGGCTACACGAAGGACCTTTGGATGAATCTGAAGGATTACGAACTTTTCGTAGAGTATTATCAACACTGATAACTTCTTTAGCTATACTCGTCATGATAATATTTACTGTTCAATCTCCAGTAGTTACTCCCGCAGCACTATATACAGCGATTTTCTTTGCTTGTTGTACCCTTGTATATATAGCGGTATTTATAGTGAAGCATATGCTATGTCAATTTCCAGGAATTGCTAGAGATGTTATCGAGATGTCTTCTAATAGTTAGCTTACTGGGTTTTCCCTCTTTTTATATTTGCAGATTTTGCTTTCGTTGTACGCTGTTGTACTACTCGTGCTTTTCTCACAGGTTTAGGATCTTTTACTATTGAAGAAGAGATATCTTTAGTTTCTAGAACTTCAGATACTGGTGTGGTTGCTGAAGGTTTAGAAATATCAATACCTGTAAGACTCATAAAAGCCATAGCTATAAGTCCTGTGGTAATGAAAGAGATTCCCATTCCTTGGAGGTTTTTAGGGATATCGGAATAAGCAAGTTTTTCTTTAATAGTTGCAAATAAGACAATAGCTAACCACCAACCACATCCCGCACCTAAAGAGAATATCATCATAGGAATAAATGGGTAGTTACGTGTAATTCCGAAGAGTACTCCCCCTAAAATCGCACAGTTTACAGCAATTAATGGTAGAAAGATTCCTAGGGAAAGATAGAGATTTCTGGATACCTTTTCTAAAAGTAATTCCAAGATCTGTGTGAAGGCCGCAATAACTACAATGAAGATAATTAGCTCAAGGAAATTCAAATTTACATTTGCTAATGAAGGGGATATCCAAGTTAAGGCTTTGGGTCCTGTAATAAATGTATGCACTACCCAGTTAATGCTTCCAGTAACTGTCAGAACTAACGCTACAGACATTCCTAAGCCGTTAGCAGTAGAGACTCGCGCTGAACATGCAAGGTAGCTACACATTCCAAGGAAGTTCGACAGGAGGATATTTTGGATGAAGGTTGCCTGTAGAAAGATGCCAAAGACATTTAGCCATGTATATTCGCCTAACCACATAAAGCTACCTTTTTGCCTTCTTAGATCTAAGAATATTCACTCCCCAAATCATAATACCTAGCAGGAAAAATGCTGAGGGAGCTAAAACCATCAAACCAAAGTTTTCATATCCATCAGGATGAGCTTCAGAAGCATAGAAACATTTTGGGATAAGTTGTAATCCAAGAATAGTACCGAAGCCAAAGAACTCTCTTATTATACTCACAGAAACTAATACCCAACCGTAGCCTAATCCTGATGCGAAACCATCTAAAAATGCTGGAATAGGGGGGACATTTCTCGCTAGACTTTCGGCTCTTCCCATAACGATACAGTTAGTGATAATCAAACCAACAAAAACGGAAAGTGTTTTCGAAATATTAAAGAAAAAGGCTTTTAAAAACTGATCAATAACAATCACGAATAAGCTAATGATAATTAACTGAGTGATCATACGCACGCTATCGGGAGTAGCTTTTCGTAATAGAGAAACGAAGAACGAGGAACATCCTGTAACAAAACTTACAGCAAGACCCATAGTAATAGCTGTGTTTACTGTTGTTGTTACGGCAAGTGCAGAACAAATCCCTAAAATAGCAATAAGTGGTTGGTTATTGTTCCAAAGAGGATCAAGGAAATAACTCTTATATGATTTACTTGCTGCCATTGTGATCTCTCTGGTTATTAAGCTTAGCAAAGGATATCAACAAATTACGATAGGGAGCTAAAGATCGTGCATAGGCTTCGGTAACACCATTACATGTTAATGTTGCTCCGGAAATACCATCGATCGATGATAGTGCTTTTGGAGATGTTCCAAATGCTGACTGTACTGATCCTTTAATTACTTCAAGACCTAAAGGTGTCGTAGCAAAATCTGTATTTCCTGACGCTGCTTGTAAGAAAATTTTCTTCCCATAGAATTGCTTTTGCCAATGGGGATTAGCGATATTTGCTCCTAGTCCTGGTGTTTCTACTTGTTGATACCATGCTGTTCCTAAAACGGTATCCCCGTCATTTTCTATGGCGAGATAACCATAAATAGGCCCCCATAAACCAAATCCAGAAATAGGGATAATGATAGCGTGAATTACCGAAGGATTTTTAATGACTTCCGCAGCACTCATTGCTCTGGCTTGTTCGGTATTTTCTAAGATTACATAAAACAACAACAGAGGTTGTTGATAGAAATGTCCATTTTGATGTTTCTCTACAAACTCTGTAACATTGATATTTTTTTCTTCGAAAGAAAACATCTTCCCTCGTTTATCTGTCAGTAAAGGTCGAACAAATCCTTGTGCATAGGAATCTAAAACTGAACTTGTGACAACAGGTGCGTGTTTATCTGTAACTTTGAGTAGGTGAGATTTCTTATCGTACGTAGCAGGTTGCCAAGAACCTTCTTCATAGATTTGAAATCTTCCTGAGAAGTCTAATACATGTGCTGCAGTTAGCATTTGCTGATCGCGATCAAAAATAGCCGCCCTTTCTTGGAAAGGAGCTAAAATATAATATACAGTAGAAAGGAAAACGCTAGAGAATAAACTTAACGCAAAAATGAAAAGGATAACATACCATGTTTGATTCAGATGGCGTTTCGATTTCTCTGAAGACATAGCTTATATTCTCCTTCGTCTATACTTTCTTACAGCAAAGTAATCAAGAAGAGGAGCAAATACATTTCCAAGAAGAATGGCGAGCATAACTCCTTCAGGATATGCTGGATTTATTAGGCGGATAACAATAGTCATAAAACCAATAAATAATCCGTAAATCCATTTTGCTAATTTCATGGTTGGCGATGATACGGGGTCTGTAGCCATGAATACAAGACCGAAGGCTAATCCTCCAAGGAATAACTGTCGGTAGGCAGGAATAAAGAATTTTGCAGGAGCCCAAGCTCCATGTTTCCCAACAATAAGAATACTAAAAATTTTAAATAACCAGGCTGTGACGAAAGCTCCTATACCGAAGGATACCATCGTTCTCCATGAGGCAATACCAGTCACAATGAGAAATACAGCACCAAGTAAACAAGCAAATGTTGATGTCTCTCCTAAGGAACCGATAATATTTCCCCAGAATAAATTTCCTGAAGAGAACTTTCCAATACCGTAGATAACATCAGTAATCGAATAAGCTGAATCAAACTGTGTTGGCAATAATCCAAGTCCCCCTTCGCTAAGAGGAGAGGTCACGAAATTTTGTAATTGTTCTAAAGTGAGCTTATCTAACATCAATCCAGGATGAGACTCTGTCCAGATAGAAAATTGTGAGTGTATTACACTTTCTGTAGGGACATGTGGCATGTGTAATATATTAGAAGCTATGGCATCTACATGAACTCTTTTTACAGCAGGAGATGTAGAGTTTAATGTTTGTAGACAGGTAGATTGTGAAAAGCCGTCAATGATCGATTTTCCTGCTGTAGAATTCATAGCAAGAAGACTTTCTTTAATTTTTGTTGGGTTACTTCCTACCCAAACATCGCCACTCATCTTTGCTGGAAATGTGAAAAATAGGAAAGCTCTTCCTGAGAGTGCAGGATTGAGAATATTCATTCCTGTACCACCAAATAATTCTTTACTAACGACAATACCAAAAGCAATTCCTAAGGCGGCCATCCAATAAGGAATCGTTGGTGGTAATGTTAGGGGATAGAGAATCCCTGTAACGAGTAATCCTTCGGCAATTTTATGCTTCCTAACGACAGCAAAGAGTACTTCACAAGCACCTCCTACAGAGTAGCTAATTATCAGTAGGGGCATAAAAATTTTACACCCCGCCCAAAGGACGGAAAATAAGCCGATATCATGGAAGATAAATGAGAGATAACTACGAAATCCCGAGATATGTAAAAATGACTCCATGAGCTGGGTATTTCCCGACCCATAGACTAAAGCTTGAACTCCCGAATTCCATATAGCCAAGAATGTCGCTGGAAATAGAGCAATAACAACAAGCATCATCCAACGTTTAACATCTACAGCATCACGAATGAATGGAGGAGATGAAGATTTATGGATAGGCTCGTAGCAAAACGTATCAATAGCGTCTGCAACTGGAGTAAAGCGTTGAAACTTGTCTTTTTGACAAATTTCCCAGATGGAATTAACAAATCGTTTAAGCATTGCTACTGAGAGGGAAGTTGAAGCTTCTACACGTTCAAGAACGTAACAAATTGGTTAGAATTTTAGGAATAAAAATTTTCCGTGATTCAAAGATTCTTTAGTTTTTTTCTTAGTTTGATTTTCCCTAAGCTCTGTTATGGTTGCCGAGAACCTGGAGAATTTTTATGCCAAGAGTGTTTGGAAACTTTGAAAATAGAGAAGGTGTCAGGACGTTGTCCACATTGTTTTTATGTTTTAGGAATAGATGAAATAGCAACTTGCCGAGATTGTCTTCCATCATTTTCCCGAAAATCTTTTTGTTTATATGTTCCCTCTGCGAAAGTGCTTTCTTTATATTCTCAGGCCTGTCTTGGAAAATTGCCCGCTATCAAATTCTTTACAAGAGTTATAAAACGACAATGGGAGCTCCATGAAATTCTTCCTAAAAAAATTTTTTATTTAATATCAAAAATTCCTAGAGATTTTGCCAAACAATTGTCTGAAGAAACAGGAATTCCCTATCAGGGGATTCTACCTTTAAAACACCAGTTGAGTAATCTGAAGGGATATATAAATACAGGACCTATATGTATTTTATCTGATTATCCTTTATCTCGTGAATGGCAAAATAGTATCGAAAGGTATGCTCCGCAACCTACAATACTTATAAGTCTTTTTCTTTCTGAGACTCTTCGTTAATTCCAACAATAGCTACATAGCCTAAAAGGCGTACACCTTCATCAACGCATAGAGTGCCTGCTTGGATGTCACCTTTAACCATTGCCTCACCACGGAGCTCTAATTTCCCATTAACGGTGATATTACCTTCAACAACACCTTCGATAATTGCTTCTTGAAGTTGTATATCAGCTTTTACACAACCTTTAGGGCCTATGATGATCTTCCCATTAGAAACTAAAATACCTTCGAAAGTACCATCAATACGTAATAAGCGATCAAAGGCTAGCTCACCTTTAAATGTTACACCTTCTCCGAGAGTGGTTTCGGGTTCTTCAGAAAATGGAGGTAGGGAATCGACTTCAGAAGATGAAGAGGTCCATTTTTGTGATTCTTCACTTATAGGGTAGGAAGAAGATAACGGGCGCGTTTCTGGTGATTTTGGAGAATCAAAAAGATTTGGTGGAGAATCTAAACGCTCAGGTCTAGGGTAAGAGGAGTAATTAGAATGTGAAGATGTTTCTTCTTCGTATAATGTCTGAACATCTTCAAAAGGACTTTTTCCAGTTCTACGGAACATTAGGAATCCTCCTCGATTACCCAACAATGTGATTTTTACATAAACTAATTTGACGTATTAGAGTTTCATCTTTTTCTATTTTTTGTTCTATAGTTTTGCAAGCATAAAGTACTGTGGAATGTGTTTTCCCAAAAGCAGAACCTATAGCAACTAAAGAATCTGTAATTAAAGTTTTTGCAAGATACATAGCTACTTGACGTGCTAAAACGAGTTCTTTAGAACGCGACGTACCTTTGAGATCCTGTAATTTTACTTGAAAGACAGTAGCAACGCTTTTTAATATACTTTCTACAGAGACTTTTTGTTTAGAAGGAGAACGAAAAAGTTCTTTTAATGTATCTCGAACGATATTTTCTGTAAGTGTTTTCCCAAATAAACGACAATAAGCAGTAAGTTTATTAATAGCTCCTTCAAGTTGTCTGACATTTCCATAAATATGATCCGCAATATAAAATGCGATTTCATTAGGAATATGCAGACCTTTTTGTTCTGCTTTATGTTGTAAAATTGCTACGCGAGTTTCTAAATCAGGAATTCCTACGTGAGCAACTAATCCCCATTCCATTCTAGCAATAATACGTTCTGACAATTTCAATTGTCCTGGAGGCTTATCACTAGTAATGACGATTTGTTTATTTAAATTAATCAATGTTTCAAAAGTATTACAAAATTCTTCTTCGAAATTCTGTCTATTTTGTAAAAACTGGATATCGTCGACGAGAAGTAAGTCTAGAGAACGATAAAAATTCTTCATCTTATCGATAGACTTCAGTCTAAGATGCTGTACTAAATCATTAATAAAAGCTTCTGTGGTAATACAGTGAACACGAAGATTTTTATGATGTTCTCTGACGTAATGACCTACAGCATGGAGTAAATGTGTTTTTCCCAGGCCCACACCTCCATGGATAAATAGAGGATTGTAAGAACGTCCGGGACGACCTGCGATACCCACAGCTGCAGATTTGACAAATTGGTTTGAAGGGCCTTCTATGAAATTATCAAAACGGTAAGCTGTGTTTAATTTCAGTTCAAAGTCTTTAGATTCTTCAAAAGTTTCTGCAGGGCTTTCTTGCTGCTCTCGAGGAGCAACAAGTTGCGTAGGAGCTTTTTTAATTTCTGCAACAACAAATTCTAAAGCGGGTTCTCCTTGGGCATCAAGGGGAACGAAAGAACACAGATCTTGTTTATAATTATCAAGAAGGTAGTTTTGAACAAAAATGTTGGGAACTTCTAAACGGATTCTTTCTTGTGTCTCTTCTATGATTTGAATAGGAGAAATCCAATTTTCAAAAGCCGTTTTGGAGCAACGTGTCTTAACATAATTCACAAACTGTTCCCAAGTACTACAATCACTACAGGTTAACATGCTGCTCTCTTTAATATATCGAGAATTTCCTTATAGACGGGCAACTTATGCTCGTTCAGGAAGAAATTGCCAATGTACCATTGCTATTGATAAGCAATCAATAGTTTTTCTGCAAAAAACACTAGGGTGATTTCAAATAGATGAGAAATTATTATAAATAGGAACGCAAGTACTCCTGAATGAGTGCTCACAAGATTAACGAGAAATAGCAGCAGGCTTTTTAATTGTTTTTTTTGTGTAGCTCATAAGCAAAGCTTCGGCATCATTAGCGATCATAGAGTCCTCACAAGATGTAAGGTAGACAGCTATAGCAGAGGCTTCGTCAATACGATTTAAACAAAAGAGAGCTTTGGTTTTGTTTAGTAATGTAGGAAGATGATCTCCTTGCATACGTAAAGCTTGATCCAAGACTCCTAGAGCTTTGGCATTTTCTCCGATCTGCAAATATAATCCGCCAAGAGTTTGGAAATCATAAATACTTAATGGATCTAAAATGACTAGGGCTTCGAAAAAGAGGATGGCCTTTTGATAATGTCCTTGACGAAGAAATATATATCCAGAAATACGTAACTCTTCGAGTTCTTCATCTCCCCATCCCAAGATGGCTTTCCATTCATTATCCAACATATTTTAGCCTTGAACAAATTGAAAAATACGAGAAATAACGTAATCGATCATGATATTAGAAGATTTCAATCCTAGATCAATAGCTTTGAGTAAGATTTTTCCTTCTTGAACGATAACGTCTTCTTCAGAATCAGAACCTTCTTCTTCCTCTTCTTCGCTTTCTTCTTGATCTTTGTAAGAGAGAAAAGGTGTTACACGACTTTGATAAGAGAATTTCCCTCGAGTTAGTACTTTTAAGTAGGAAGAAATTTTCTCTAAATCATCATCTTGTTGATCAGGAGAGCCTAGTGAAGGGGCCAAATAGGGAGTCGAGAATCGTTGTTTATGGAAGTTATTAGGAGGTGAAAAGAAAGCCCAATGGGTTTTCTTATTCGTCTGCATAAGAGAAGATAAAGCCGAGGGTTTTGGTGTCATGTCCAAAATTTGGGCATGCTTGGCTACATCACGGATCGTCAGACTTTCCATGTGAACTTCCTTACGGAAATCGTTCACTACTTTATTGTTAGACGCGTGTTTTTCGTAAACAGAGGTACTGTAATTAAAAATTTCTACCATAATACAGCCTTTAAAACCCTACTTTCTAAATCATAATAGGGTAAAGGAAAAAGTCAATAGTCTTAATTATTCTTAAAATTGAGAATGACAAATAATAGAAATCTTTTCCCATTCTCTCTAATGGTGTATGTTTTTCTTGCATCGTTGTTTTTAGAATGATTTGGGCGTTTTTGTGTCTGAGACTCCTTCCCATATTCCAGTATTAGTAAATGAATGTTTATCTTGGTTTTCTGATCGAAATCCACGATCTTTCTGTGATGTCACTGTAGGAGCTGGAGGTCATGCTGAGGCTTTTCTCTCTGCCTATCCTTCTATAATTTCTTATGATGGCTCTGATCGCGATATTTCAGCTTTATCTTTGGCAAAAGAGCGTTTAGAGAAATTTGGAGATCGCGTGCACCTTCATCACGCTTCATTCGAGGATCTCGCTAAAGATCCTAGGGAAAATGTTTATGACGGTATACTTGCCGATCTCGGAGTTTCTTCTATGCAACTAGATACTTTATCCCGAGGTTTTAGTTTTCAGGGTGAGGATCATAATTTAGATATGCGTATGGATATCTCCAAAGGAATTATGGCAAGTGAAGTATTGAACACACTTCGAGAAGAGGAGTTAGGCAAAATTTTTCGTGAATACGGAGAAGAGCCTCATTGGAAAAACGTAGCCAAGGCTGTAGTGCATTTTAGAAAGCATAAGAAAATTATTACTGTCAGAGATTTAAAAGAAGCAACTGCAAAGGTTTTTCCTTCGTATCGCTTACGTAAAAAAATTCATCCACTAACTTTGATTTTTCAAGCTTTGCGTGTGTATGTAAATCAAGAGGACATGCAATTGAAAGTATTACTGGAGTCTGCTATGCGTTGGCTTGCTCCTGAAGGGCGTTTGGTGATTATTTCATTTTGTAGTTCGGAAGATCGTCCTGTAAAATGGTTTTTTAGAGAGGCAGAGAAATCAGGGCTAGGGAAAATTCTTACTAAGAAAGTCGTTATGCCTACATATGAAGAAACGAGGAAAAATCCTCGTTGTAGATCGGCAAAACTCCGTTGCTTTGAAAAGAAATCCTTATGAATAAATATCGTTTTCTACGTCTGTTCTTCTGTTTTTGCTTTCTAGGCGGTTTACTTTATTCCTATATCAATAAACAAAATGATCTGACTAAATTACGATTAGAAATTCCTTCTTTGTGGTCAAAGTTACGTCAAAGAGAACAAGAAAACATCGCTCTGGGCTTCCTTATTGATAAACTAGAGAGTCCTGAACATCTCATGCATATAGCAAGCCTTCCTGAATATCAATATCTCCAGTATCCAACAGAAGATAGTGTTTGTGTTGTGACTTATGAATCATCGTAAATACTTAACAATGATCACTTGTGGGGTGTTGCTCTCCTACTCTTTCCTTATTATACGTTATTACAAAATTCAGATTTGTGAAGGGAAGCGTTGGGCTGCGGAAGCGTTGGGGCAGCATGAATTTCGAGTTAAGGATCCTTTCCGCAGAGGAACATTCTTTTCTCAGATGGATATTCGTAAGGGAGATCCTGAACAACGACAACCTCTAGCTGTAGATATTACTAAGTTTCACCTTTGTTTGGATTCTATAGCGATTCCAGAGGAACATCGTGATACCATTGCTGAGAAAATATTCAATCTTATTGGTGATGGGGATTATGAGAAGTTGCGTGGGGAATTTGATAAAAAATCTCGACATAGGAAATTGTTTCTCTGGTTAGATCGTGCGGAGCGTGATCGAATTCTTTCTTGGTGGAGGGGATACGCATCCAAATCTAAACTACCTTCTAATGCTTTATTTTTTATGACTGACTATCAAAGATCTTATCCTTTTGGGAAGCTTCTAGGTCAAGTTCTCCATACCCTTAGAGAAGTAAAGGATGAGAAAACAGGAAAAGCCTTTCCTACTGGGGGATTAGAAGCGTATTTCAACCATATTCTTGAAGGAGAACCAGGAGAACGAAAGTTTTTGCGTTCTCCTTTAAATCGTTTAGATCTCGATAAAGTTACAAAAATCCCTAGGGATGGATCGGATATCTATCTCACGGTTAATCCTTGTATACAGACAATCGCTGAAGAGGAATTAGAAAAAGGTGTGAAAGAAGCCCGAGCTAAGGGTGGACGATTGATTCTAATGAATGCTTATACCGGAGATATTCTTGCTTTAGCGCAATATCCTTTTTTTAATCCTGCAGAGTATAAAGATTTTTTCAATGATAAAGAAAAGATAGAGCATACGAAGGTGACATCAGTAAGTGATGTTTTCGAACCGGGTTCTATTATGAAACCTCTTACTATAGCTATTGGGTTGCTTGCAAATGAAGAGATGATAAAAAGATCAGGAAAATCTTTATTTGATCCTTCCGAACCTATTGATGTTACTCGTACTATTTTTCCTGGAAGAAAGCAATTTCCTCTTAAGGATATTTCATCAAATCGTCGTTTGAATATGTATATGGCGATTCAAAAATCTTCTAATGTCTATGTAGCACAACTTGCTGATCGTATAGTGCAGAATCTAGGGAGCCATTGGTATGAAGAAAAACTATCGTTATTAGGATTCGGAAAGAAAACAGGAATAGAATTGCCGGGAGAGGCGTCAGGATTGGTGCCATCGCCCAAGCGTTTCCATATCAATGGTGTTCCTGAATGGTCCCTATCCACACCGTATTCTCTTGCTATGGGATACAATATTCTCGCTACAGGAATACAAATGGTAAGAGCTTATGCCATTCTTGCTAATGGTGGTTATGATGTGCGTCCTACTTTGATAAAAAAAATTGTAGCGACCTCTGGACAAGAATATGTGTTGCATCCTCGAGTTAGAGGGGAAAGGATCCTTTCTCAAAATATTGTTGATGAGGTATTAAAAGCTACCCGATTTACTACATATCCTGGAGGCACGGGGTTTCGAGCTTCTCCTAAAAACCATTCTAGTGCGGGAAAAACAGGAACAACTGAAAAGCTTGTAAATGGGAAATATGATAAGCATCGCCATATTGCCTCATTTATTGGCATCACCCCGATACACCCTGCAGAAGAAACTTGTGTTCCTCTTGTTATGCTTGTTTCTATAGATGATCCTGATCATGGAGTTCGAGAAGACGGTACTAAGAATTATATGGGGGGTAGATGCGCTGCTCCAGTCTTTGGTCGGGTTGCTGATCGCGTATTATCTTATCTGGGAGTTCCCGCAGATAAACAAAAGTACGATTATAAAAAGGAAGTCGCTTCTATGAAATCGCTATATGAGGAATGGAACCGTTCAGGAAAGTAGATTTATACTGCTGTGTTATAGTAGAGAGTGTGGGATTGAGCAAATGTTGACTGTCTCTTGCAGAGGCTAACGAGTACTTTGATAATTGTAAAAATTATTTTAAATATTAGCACAATTAAACCAAGGCTAAGTATTTCTAAGATCGCTGCAAAGGTATGAAAGGTGATATCTATTTTACTGTCTGCTTGAGTGGGAGCTGCGAATATACTAAAGAGCTTGGCGGCTCCTAAGATATTTCCTAATATAGGGAGGGTGCGTGCAAGAGTTTCTAAAATAGATTTTTTGTTATTTAGTAGCCAGTCGTTGTGCATAATGCCCAGATGATTGCGTATGCATCCTATCTGTATAATTTTTGGAAAACCCCTTGCATGTATAACAAAATCTTGATTATTTCTATATAAGTGGCGTTCGCTAGCTTCATAGTAAAAACGGAGATTTATTTTCTCTTCATTCATATTGTACTCCTGACTTAGAGAGATATAGTTTTATTAAGGAGTGATTTCTTTTCACTAAAAATAGACTATTTTTTAAGCAGAGGAAAAAATTAGATGGACTATTTTAATTGTTGTAAGTAAACTAGTTCGGCGGTAATTTTTTTAAGCCATCGCTGATATTTGGAAGCTTATTTATAACTTATGAACACGAGTGGCGCCTTCTTTCTTTATTCAAAGAAAAAAGAGTACCTACAGACATATTAGGAACAATTGTGTATATAGAGGCGGTCATTTCTAAAAGAAGGACCCCGGGCTAAAAAAATGAATTTGAAAGAACTCCTTTACAACGTAGAAGCTAAAATCTATGGGACCATTTCTCCTGTAGAAGTAAGGAATCTCACCAAAGATTCCCGTAATGTTGGATATGGAGATATTTTCATAGCTGCTAAAGGCAAACATTGTGATGGCAATGATTTTTCCTCTCTTGCTGTTGAGAATGGCGCTATTGCTGTAGTTTCTTCGATCTACAATCCCTTTTTATCTGTTGTTCAAATTATTTCTTCGGATCTTTCCCGACTTGAGTCAGAACTTTCAGCGAAGTATTATAACTATCCTTCTCAAAATCTCTGTGTTGTCGGCGTTACAGGAACTAATGGGAAAACTACGGTCTCCCATTTGATAAAATTTCTATTTGATGCTTGTGATAAGCCTTCGGGCTTAATAGGAACTATCGAACATATTTTAGGAAATAACCGTATCCAAGATGGTTATACCACTCCTGAATCTTGTCTATTACAAAAGTATTTAGCTGAGATGGTAAAAAATAATCTTGCGGCTGTAGTTATGGAAGTTTCTTCCATAGGTCTTGTTGTAGATCGGTTGGCTGATGTGAATTTCGATATCGGTGTTTTAACTAACATTACCTTAGATCATTTAGATTTCCATGGCTCATTTGAAGAGTATGTAAAAGCGAAGCTCAAGTTGTTTTCAATGCTTCCTACTACAGGTTTAGCTGTTGTGAATGGTGATTTATCTTATGCTTCGCAATTTTTAGAGGTCACTCAAGCGCGACCTGTCACTTATGGAATAGAACGTCCAGCAGATTATCGAGCTGCAAATTTACGATCCTCTCCTTTTGGAACGGACTTTGATTTGATCTATAAAGGGGAATCTTTTCCATGTCATCTACCTTTGATAGGACAGCATAACGTTTATAATATCCTTGCAGCTATCGCAGTTGTGCATCAACAATGCAATTGTGATTTCCAGCAGCTAATCTCTTTAATAGCGAATGTAGAATCTCCTAGAGGGCGCTTAGAACCCGTATTTTCCGGACCTTGTCCTATCTATATTGATTATGCACATACTCCAGATGCATTAGAAAACGTATGTAAGACATTACATACTCTACTCCCTAAAGAGGGAAGGCTCATTGTTATTTTTGGATGTGGAGGAGATAGAGATCAGAGCAAACGAAAAATTATGGCTCAAGTAGTCGAAAGGTACGGATTTGCCGTGGTTACTTCAGATAATCCCAGAGGGGAAGATCCAGAAACTATCATTAACGAAATTTGTTCAGGTTTTGTAAAAAGAAATTTTTCTATCGAAATCGACAGAAAACAAGCAATTACATATGCTTTGTCCATTGCCTCAGATAGGGATATAGTGTTAGTGGCAGGTAAAGGGCATGAGACATACCAGATCTTTAAACATCAAACTATCGCTTTTGATGATAAGGAAATTGTACGCGAGGTATTGTCATCTCATGTCTAATCGTTATATCTTGCTTACTCTCTGTGTTTTCGGAGTGACTCTAGGAGGTGTTGCAGCTGAAAGTGCACCTCCACAACGCGTACGTCGTAGTGAAGTGATTTTTATTGATCCCGGACACGGGGGTAAAGATCAAGGAACTGCGAGTAAAGAGTTCCATTATGAGGAAAAATCTTTAACCTTATCTCTTGCGTTTTCAGTGCAGAGTTATCTCAAGAGAATGGGGTATAAACCAGTTCTTACCCGAACATCAGACATTTATGTAGATCTAGGGAAAAGGGCGGCTTTAGCAAATCAAAACAAAGCTGATATCTTTGTCAGTATTCACTGTAACTATTCGTCTAATACATCAGCCTTTGGTACTGAAGTATATTTTTATAATGGTAAAAATAATGTTGCTTCGAGAAGCCTGGCTTCGGAAGCTCTAGCTAAGGATGTCTTAAGTGCAATGCAAAAAAACGGAGCATTGAAAAATCGAGGAGTGAAGAACGGGAACTTCGCTGTTATCCGCGAAACAACAATGCCGGCAATTCTAATTGAAACTGGATTCCTTTCTAATTCTAGAGAACGAGCCGCGCTTTTAGATGCACGCTACCGAATGCATATAGCCAAAGGCATAGCTGAAGGCATCCATACGTTTCTTACTGGTCCTAACTTTCAAAAAACAAATTTAGTAAATATTAAGACCAGAAAACTTTCTGCAAAGGCGAGTTAAAATTCTAAATGAGAAAGAATGAAGGAAAGAAGGGGTCGTCCTCGATGCGATTCGAACGCATGGCCTGCTGCTTAGGAGGCAACCGCTCTATCCTGCTGAGCTACGAGGACACCAGGCTCAGTACTTTATCAAGTTAGGTTAAAGAAGTCACGCATTTGCCGTTATTAAATTAGAATATGAAAGCTTAGAAATTTTTTGTCAGACTGTAAGATGCAGCAATCATAAGTTTTGGCAAATATGAATTTTCGTTACTTATAACGATATAGAACAACCACGTATTTTTAAAAAATGTCTTGAATCCAAAGGATGAATAGATATGATACGCATATACTTCAAAAGTTTATTATTTAGGGCTACTCAACAAGTTACTTTAGGGCACTTTAATTAGGAGGCAACGGCTAATATGGCTACCATGACCAAGAAAAAACTGATCAGTACAATATCACAGGATCACAAGATTCATCCGAATCATGTGCGTACTGTAATCCAAAATTTTTTGGATAAAATGACAGATGCTCTAGTCAAAGGTGATAGGTTAGAGTTTAGAGATTTTGGCGTTTTGCAGGTTGTAGAAAGAAAACCTAAAGTAGGTCGCAATCCTAAAAACGCTACTGTTCCCATTCACATTCCTGCGAGACGTGCCGTGAAATTTACTCCAGGAAAAAGAATGAAGCGTTTAATCGAAACTCCTTCGAAGCATTCCTAATTTCGTGCCTTTCTCTTTTATCTAATTTATCAGGGTCAAGTTTTTAGGATTGCTTAGAGACTTGACTCTAAAGTTTTTTGTTATTATTGTCTGGACGCAATCCGTTTCTGAGTAAAAAATTGTGAATGGTGATGGGATCACAGCTAAGATTACAAGAATGTATCGAAGTGTTTCCCCATTCGAATTTTGATTCGCAGGTTAAGCAATTAATCTATGCCTGTCAGGATAAGAAACTTCGCGATTTTGTTTTCAAGTTTTTCCGACATCATCCTCTTATTAAGATCCATGACATAGCAAGAGCAATTTATATGCTTATGGCTTTGGAAGAAGGGCAAGATTTGGGATTAGATTTCTTGAAATTAGAACAAGAATGCTCTGGTGCTGTACGTCTATTTTGCCGTGGAGGTTTTCCTTGGGGAGGGCTTCCTTATCCAGGAGAGCATGCAGAACTTGGACTTTTGCTTTTACAGATCTCTCGATTCTATGATGACAGTTTAAAACATGCTAAAATGATGAACTCTTTTCAACAGGCATTATTTATGCATGAAGCTACGATTTTTCCTGCTTTATGGAGTCAGGAACATACTCGACCTATAAAGGAAAAGACCACATTGAGTAAGTCTTTTTTATACCAGTTAGATCAACAGGTAGCTAGCGAGTATAGTTTTACAGATTCAAAATTAGGTTTCTGGATGCGGCGAACACGTTCTGCATCTACTTTTGTTTCTGGATCGGGATGTAAAAGTGGTATTGGGGCTTATTATTCCGGAGATGTCGGTGTAGTAAATTACGGCCCATGCTATGGAGATATTAGTGATTGTCAGGGATTTGGCCTGTGTGGGATGGTGAAGGAATTTTCTTCTATAGAAAATAAAGATACTACTGAAATTTCCTTTCTTTGCGCTACCACTATACCCTGTTTGAGATCCACGGGTTTTTCTTATCTACAAGATGCTTACTTGGGATCTAGAATCCGTCACCATATCATGATTTCCGAAAGACAATGTCAAGTACGCTCTTCGATAGAAGAAGATCCACATAACTCCACATTCTCAATTTTCTGTAAGGGGAAAAATTGCCAAGTAGTTGAAGGGCCTAGATTGCGATCAAGTTCTCTAGATTCTTACAAGGGTCCGACTAACGATGTAATAATTCATGGAGAACGGGATTCCTTACGCATCCTATGCTCCAGTCCCCATATGGAAATTTTTTCTTTACAGGGAAAAGAAAGGTTTTGGGGAAGTAATTTTTTGATTAATATTCCCTATCAAGACGCCAGCGTCTCTGTTATTTTTGAAAAACGCAATTAATAGTTTATTATTTTTTTGAAAATTCACAATAAAATGATCTTATAATTGTTTTTTAAGAATTATTTGTATTAAAATTATCCTTTCTGTAAGAGGAGATAACGTTATTATGGAGCTTCTTCCCCACGAAAAACAAGTGGTAGAGTACGAGAAAACGATAGCCGAGTTTAAAGAAAAAAATAAAAAAAATTCTTTACTATCCTCCTCAGAGATACAGAAATTGGAAAGGCGTTTAGATAAGTTAAAAGAGAAGATTTACTCCGATTTGACACCATGGGAACGTGTGCAAATTTGCCGCCATCCTTCTCGTCCTCGATCAGTGAACTACATTGATGGAATGTGTGAGGAGTTTGTTGAGCTTTGTGGAGATCGTACGTTTCGTGATGACCCCGCTGTCGTTGGGGGTTTAGCTAAAATTCAAGGCCAACGCTTTATGCTTATTGGTCAAGAAAAGGGGTGTGATACCTCTTCTCGTATGCATAGAAACTTTGGGATGCTTTGTCCTGAGGGTTTCCGTAAGGCACTACGTCTGGCGAAAATGGCTGAGAAATTTGGCTTGCCCATCGTTTTTCTAGTAGATACTCCTGGAGCTTTCCCCGGTCTTACCGCTGAAGAGCGTGGTCAGGGATGGGCTATTGCCAACAACCTTTTCCAACTGGCTAGATTAAAGACCCCAATTATTGTTCTTGTTATTGGTGAGGGATGTTCTGGGGGTGCTTTAGGAATGGCAATCGGAGATGTGATTGCTATGTTGGAACATTCTTACTATTCTGTAATTTCTCCCGAAGGTTGCGCTTCTATTCTTTGGAAAGATCCTAAAAAGAATAGTGAAGCGGCCGCCATGTTAAAAATGCATGGTGAGGATCTCAAGCAATTTGCTATTGTGGATGTTGTAATTAAGGAGCCGGTGGGTGGAGCACACCACGATCCAGCTGCTGTATATCGCGATGTTCAGGATTTTATACTTCAGGAATGGTTACGATTAAAAGACCTATCGATAGAAGATTTATTAGAAAAGCGGTATCAGAAATTTCGAACTATAGGTCTCTATGAAACTTCTTCTGAAGGCGGTCCTGAGGCATAAAAAGCATCTCACGCTATTAGGTTTTTCCTTACTTGCTATTTTAGGACTAACCGTCTCTTCTCAAGCAGAGATTTTTTCTTTAGGTATTATAGCAAAAACAGGACCTGACGCTTTTGTTCTTTTCGCCCGCAAGGAAAATAACCGCCTTACAAAGGCTTCCCAGTTAAGCAAAGAGCAGATTTTAGAGAGATGGTCGGACATTTCTCCTAATTCTGATACGATAACTTCTGCACAAGCCAATGCTTATATTTCTCGTTATGGAAGGGGAACCACATCCATAACTAGTAGGCTATCACGTCTTATTTCTCAGTATATAGATCTATCACGTTTCGGCTCTTTAGCTTTATTTTTAGTTATTGTAGCAATTTTTAAAGCTATAACTTTGTTTTTTCAGAGATTTTTATCTCAAGTAGTTGCTATTCGTGTAAGTTGCGATCTTCGCAGAGATTATTTCAAAGCTCTACAAAAACTTCCTATGACATTTTTCCATACGCACGATATGGGAAATCTTAGTAGCCGTGTGATTACTGATTCCACGAGTATTGCTCAAGCAGTGAACTCTTTAATGGTTAACTATGTTCAAGCTCCAATAACTTTGACATTAGCCTTAGCCGTATGTTTATCGATATCCTGGAAATTTTCCCTTTTGGTGTGCATTGCTTTTCCTGTGTTGATTTTTCCTATTGTGATCATTGCTAGAAAAATTAAAGCCTTAGCGAAAAGAATACAGAAAAATCAGGATAAGTTTTCTTCAGTGCTTTTAGATTTTCTTGCAGGAATTGTCACTGTAAAGGTCTTTCGTACGGAATCCTTTGCTTTTAAGAAATATTGTGATCAAAACAGTCAGATTGCTGCTTTGGAAGAAAAAAGCGCAGCCTATGGTTTACTTCCACGACCATTATTGCATACAATAGCTTCGCTATTCTTTGCTTTCGTTGTGATCATTGGTCTTTATAAATTCAATATTCCTCCTGAAGAGCTCATTGTATTTTGTGGATTATTGTATCTTATCTATGATCCTGTGAAGAAATTCGGAGATGAGAATACAACCATTATGAAAGGTTGTGCAGCTGCTGAGAGGTTCTATGAGGTACTTTCTCATCCAGACCTTCATAATGAATCTGAGGATAGTCAGGAATTCTTAGGTTTGACAAGAAGTGTGGAATTTCGTGATGTTTCGTTTTCTTACGATAATAAGAAAACGGTTCTTAAAGGGCTAAACTTCACAATAAACAAAGGTGAGGCAATTGGCATTGTTGGTCCTACAGGAAGTGGAAAAACAACAATTAGCAAATTGCTTCCTAGGTTATATGAGATAGCGCAGGGAGAAATTCTTTTAGACGGAGTTTCTATTAAGGATTACAGTAAATCCTCTCTTAGGAATCATATAGGCTGTGTTTTACAAAACCCATTTCTATTTTATGATACTATTTGGAATAACCTTACCTGTGGTAAGGATATCCCTGAAGATGATGTTATCTACGCATTAAAGCAAGCCTATGCTTACGAATTTGTTCAGAAAATGCCTCAAGGAATACATAGTCTTCTTGAGGAATCTGGAAAAAATCTTTCTGGGGGACAGCAGCAAAGATTAACTATAGCGCGAGCCTTATTGAAGAATGCCTCTATATTGATTTTAGATGAGGCTACATCTTCTTTAGATGCTATTAGTGAAAACTATATCAAAGAGATCATCGGACAGCTAAAAGGTCAGTGTACGCAAATAATCATTGCTCATAAGCTCTCGACTCTTGAATATGTAGATCGGGTAATCTATTTGGAACATGGTAAGAAAGTTGCTGAGGGAATGAAAGATGAGCTTTTATCTTCGTGTCCTGCTTTCTTGAAAATGTGGGAATTGTCAGGAACTAAAGATTGGGAAGCATCACCATCTACAAATCCAGAATTGATTACCCCGCTTTCTCTTAGCTAAAGCATGAATTAGATTTGGCTAGGGATAGAAGTGTCTACAATATCATAGATAGAAGAGGTAAATGCGTAAGAAAGCTTTTCAGCTAATACATTCCTGTGTTGCTTAATGTATTCTCCACCTTCTTGCGTAGCATAATCTGAAGTGATTTTTATCATCATACAACGTAAGTTGTGATTTTTACATAACCTAGCGACAGTATATCCCTCCATGTCCACAAGCTGATATGTTTCATGAAATCCATATTTATAAGGAGCATGAGCAGAAACTAAATTGGCTCTTGGGAGATTGGGAATAGCTGTAATTGCTAATTCAATTGTAGAATCGAGTTGTTCTGGAGTCGTTTTACTAAGCTGAGATACTTTATCGATGGTATAGAAAGTTTGCAAAGGAAGATCAGGAGAGCAGCTTCCTGCAAAGCCAAGATTCACACAGGAATCATAGTGTTCTAGTTGAATATTTCTTAAAGCTTTGATGACACCATCTTCTCCCCATTGTTCTAAAAGAATCATGTCCATAGCTATAGACATATGTGAATCTCGACATTGATAGAAATTTTTATCAGCTTGAGTGAAAGCAAAATCTGCAATGAGGGATTTGGCTTCATTCATATCTGCGAGAACAAGAAGAATTTTACAAAAGTAATTAGATAACGCAGCTAACATAATTTGATAATGTATAAAGAGATTTCTTCCCTGAATTAGATAACATAAGAGTTTCATCATTTACGTATGTGTTGATGAACTGTCGAATAACTGCGGTATCTTTATTTCTAGAGTATTCCAAAGCTTTATTTTCAGAGCCCTCAGAATCTTTTAATGCTAGAAATAGAGATTTTCTTAACGCTAGGGTTAAAATATCTACAACAGTTTGTGGAACTGTTTTTGATACAACAAGACATCCTAAAGGTAGGGGAAGTTGTGTTCTCTCTTCCCACAGCCTGCCAAGATCTGCTCTTAAAAATAGCTGTGAGTCATAGCTGAACCTCTCCTCATGAATAATCGCGCCCGCATCTACATCATCACGTAAAACAGCAGCAATTATCTCACTATATTTCATAGGTGTAAGTTCCGCATCGGGATAGAATATCCTACAGAGTAGGTGAGCCGTAGTTGTTTCTCCGGGAGTTGCTATAGATTTTATAGGTGATTCGGGATCTAAAGCTAAAACTAAAGGACCTACACCACAACCAATAGTGGTTCCCACTTCCATAAGGGTATAATTGTCAGCCACCTTTGGAAATAGTGCTGCGGATATTTTTATTAATGGATGGCGGTGTTGTAAAGCTAGTTCGTTTAATGTTGCAATATCTGCAATGGTAATTTGATTTAACAATGAGAAGCCTTCATGACGTTCTAAAAAAGAACGAAATAAGAAAATATCGTTAGGGCAAGGTGAAAATGCAGCTGAGAGTATCATGTCATTTGTTTCATTAAGTCGATAGCGGCTTTCATATCTTTATCTAGGTTGCCTTGATTTTCCAACCATTGGATATAAGATGCAGGAACTTCAGTTAGAGGTTTACCTCTATATTTCCCAAAAGGCATTTTAAATGCTTTAGGATGGTAGCTCTCTTCCATTAGAGCAAGTACTTGCTCTGCGGAAAGATCTCCAATAAGCGCAGAAAATACATTATGTAAGGTAATCACATCGTCTAAAGCACGGTGGGCTTGGTTTTCTGCAAAACCATACACCTGACGCAGATATTGTAAATTGTGTTTGGGTAAGTCGGGGCGATATTTTTGTGCCCATTTTAATGAGTCTATTGTTCGTAAGGATAGAGGTTCTAAGGAATGTCTACGACATTCCTTCTCAAGTAGTGGGAAATCGAAACTATCATTGTTATGAGCAACAAGAACAGCTTCATTTCCGCAGAAATCACAAAATTGCTTATAGGCTTCTGGAAATTTTGGAGCCGAAGTTACTGTGGATGTGGTAATTCCATGGATTTTTGAAGCTTCCTCAGGAATGGGAATTTCAGGATTTACATAAGTTACAAAAGATTCTTTAGTTATGTTGTTATAGGCAGCAATTTCTATAATACGATCTTTATCTATCTGTGTCCCTGTAGTTTCCGTATCATAGAAAATTAGTGCTGTCATCAAATTTTTCCTAAATTATTCCTGTCTTTCTTTACGGGCTTGTTTTTTCAATTCATCAAGATTCATATTTCCTGAAGATACCAAACCTATAGCATGAGAAAAACTATCGCAGACCAATCTAATTGTGTCGATATATACGCGCAATAGTGTTTCATTAATTTCACTATTTAAACAAGGAATTACCAAACGGTAAAAAATTAGTCCTTGTTCTTCATCCATTCCAAATCCAGGAATGTCGACATCTCTATTTAGCAAATGGAGAAGGCGTGCTGTGGATTCTTTTTGGTTGTCGTAGAGTTGATAGGGAAAGTAGCAGATCAACTGCAGGATTTCCCCTTTACTACGAATCACAAAAAATAAAGGTAGCTCGTGATCTTCAGCTTGGATATTGATGTAAGTTAATCCGCTCTCTCTTTCTAAAAGAGGTTCTAATCCTGCATGTGTGAGATATTTTGATAGGTTGTTTTGATTTAAAGACCATGTTGTCATTTAAAATACTCCAAATTATTCATAAAATATGCTTAAACTGCTTCGTCAGTAAGGTTAGAAACCTGCGTACTGTCTACTTTCTTACCCTTATGAAATTTCCGTAGGCTCTTACTAAGAAAATCAGAAGTAGACGGAGGCCCTTTTTTTTCATTTTGTTGTAGGAGTTCATTGATATCTGTATCTGGAGGAAATTCGGAAAGTAAGGTAATTTTTTCTCCTGATTCTGCAATGACGAGAATTTTGTTTACTACGCGGATGATGTAGATGCAAGTTTTCGGATTTAGAGCGCGTTTATCGAGAATTTTTATGGTTGAAGAGTTTCCGAAACCTTGACCTTTAGATTTTAGAAACTTTTTAAATGCCCAGACTCCAATGCCAAATAGCGTAAGAAGTAGTATTAAAGACCCTAACATTTTAAACATTTCCAGTTTCATATTTTCTGGAAACATTCCTTGGAAATTTATTTGCTCACTGGAAGTATCGGCAAGAGCAAGATCATCCATACAAAATGTTAGATAAGAAAAAATTTTATAAGGCATGTTTAAGACCTTTTGGTATTTCTATAGTCGTAGAACAACTAAGAAACAATTTAATTTTAGAGCATTTCACTAACGAATTGTTTTCGATCAGTTCTTTACGAGTTAATGTTTGATAGGTTCCAAGAACAAATTAAACTGTAACTTTGTATATTCCTGCAAGAGCGATGTAATTAAGAGACTAATTTTGAAACTTAAGAGAATATACTCAGATCGATCTTGAAGGATTTTTAATAGTTTCGTTTTTTATCATGTTTTATGTTGATTTTGTTCTTTAAAATAGATGTAATTTTTTTAAATGATCAATCTATTTTCACTATGTTGGGACAAGGTGGATAGAGAAATTATAGTAAGTTTAAGGGAAAGGTAAACCTGCTTTATGGATAAATTATTGATTACGGATATAGATGGTACAATTACGCACCTCCCACATCATTTACATCCTGAAATTATCAAGAGCCTAAATAATCTTTATAATTCTGGATGGAAGTTATTTTTCCTTACAGGAAGATACTTTTCTTATGCGAATAAGTTATTTAAGGATCTTTCAGTTCCATATTTATTAGGATGTCAAAATGGTGCGTGTGTTTGGTCTTCGGAGGAGAATAAATTTCTTTATTTTCGAGATATCCCTAATGAGATTTTACATACACTAGAGATGTGTGTGGAAGATGGTGATGTAATTTTTTCCATAGAATCTGGAGCAATGAACCAAGATCGATATTATCGGTTTACATCTTGTCCTAGTGAAAAAGATCTCTTACGTCATTTAGATCCTGTGTATTTCCCCGTTGCAAAAGATAGAGAGAGACTAGTAGAGAGTAAAAAGCTCTCTAGGGATTATCCTCATGAAATGTTTGCTGTTGCAAAAATTTTTGGTAAAAAAAATGAAGTAGAAAAGATACAAGAAAGAATTAACCAGTCTAAAGAGTTAGTTAAGAATTTGACTATCACATTCATGCGTTGGCCTTTTGATTTTGACTATGCCATCTTATTCATGACAGACAAATCTGTATCTAAAGGTTATGCTGTTGATCGTATAGTTGATTTAATTTATGAGGGACAAAAGCCTTTTATAATGGCTTCTGGAGATGATGCTAATGATATTGATTTGATAGAGCGTGGTGACTTTAAGATAGTGATGAACTCTGCTCCTAAGTATATGCATAGCACTGCAGATTTCCTTGCCTCCCCAGCGAAAGATTTAGGAATTCTTCCGGCATGGGAGGCAGGTATTGAGAGATATCACAGAATTAAGAATTCTTAGGAAGCATTTCAGGACCAATTCCCATAATACTTGCTCCATGATCTACATAGAGAGTTTCTCCAGTAATTGCTTTAGCTAACGGAGAAACTAAAAATGCAGCAGCAGCCCCTACTTGTTCTGTTGTCATAGGTTCAGGAATAGGAGTCCAATCTAAATAATAATCTACCATCTGTTCAATAAATCCGATGGCTTTTCCTGCACGGCTGGCTAAGGGACCTGCTGAAATAGTATTTACCCGAATTCCCCATTTTCTTCCTGCCTCCCAAGCAAGCATTTTGGTATCACTTTCTAATGCAGCTTTTGCTGCGCTCATACCGCCTCCATAGCCAGGTACAGCACGTGAAGAAGCTAAATAAGTTAAGGAAATGCTGCTGCCACCGGGATTCATAATGGGCCCAAAATGTGCTAATAAGCTAACTAAAGAATAACTCGAAGTACTTAATGCTGCTAGATAACCTTTGCGCGATGTTTCTAAAAGTGGTTTAGAAATTTCCGGACTGTTAGCTAGGGAATGGACTAAAATATCAATATGACCGAAATCTTTCGTTACTTGTTCAACAACTTCAGAAATCGTATATCCTGAGATCCCTTTGTAACGTTTATTTTCTGCAATATCTTGAGGAACATCTTCAGGTTTATCGAAACTTGCATCCATAGGATAAACGTTTTTGATTTCTAAGAGACTTCCGTCGGATAGTTTTCTTGACTCGTCGAATTTCCCTAAATCCCAAGATTGGGAGAAGATTTTGTAAATAGGTACCCAGGTACCTACAAGAATCGTAGCTCCTGCTTCTGCTAGTACTTTAGCGATTCCCCAGCCATAGCCTTGGTCATCACCAATTCCTGCTATAAAAGCTATCTTGCCAGTTAAATCGATATTCAACATCTGTCAACCCTATTTCTACGTTCATATTGATAATATGAGGAGGTTAGCAGATTTCTCTATTATTACGAAACTCTTTGAAAACCCGTTCTTACAAGCCTAAAAAGAAATAAAAATTTTTTTAATTTCCCGAGGTGTCAATTAAAATTTTTATTTACATTTTAGTTTTTCAGACATAAACTCTCTGCCCCTTGCACATGTTTGCAAGGCAAATCCTATGTTTAGTGTGATCTGTAAGTTAATAGGATAAAATTAAAATAGGAGAAAAATCATGACATTTCCACTAGGGAATATTCGTTCTTTTTTTGGTTATGAAGAACCGAAAGAAGAGTCTAATGTTACAGAGAACACATCATTGGTTTCTGCTGTTGCTGAAACAACGTTAACTAACTCAACCTCATCTTCACAAACGTTACCGAGTACTTCTACTCTGACTTCTTCTGCTTTTGTTTCCGATGCGGGAGAAGCAGCTGCAGCAGTTGTTTCTATGGCTTTCGCAGCTTTAGATACAAGTCTAGAAGACATTTATGTAGATATGTCTTCATTTAAAAATGATAGAGCATCACAAACAGAAGGTTTGACTTGTGTAGAACTTTTAAAAGAATTGTATGAGGATCGAGAAGATTATGAAATAGAAAATAGAGTGCGTTCTGCTTCATGTGGGGCTGAGCTTTTTGCAAGATCTTCTATACTTACAGAACCTTCACGTGTGAGTATGAATTGTTTAGATGATATTTCACTTTTTGAAAACATGGAAACTACTTCTTTAGAAGCAGCAGCAACAACAACTCCGAGCTCTTCATTATTGCGTACGCAATTATTCGGTTTCTTTATCGATCTTGTAAAACAGGATTTGCTTTGCGACAATATTAGTGGAGGTAGAGTCAAAACGTTTCTAGATCTTATATCTGGGGGTATGAGTCGAGAAGCATACAAAGAATTATTGGATTTGATTAAAGAGGGTGATTTTACCTCTACAAAAGACATTATCAAGTTTTGCAACATAATCATGTCGACACCTACATTTCAATCTTCTCAACAGTTACAGATATTATTTACCTTCTTTAAAGGGGAAGGTGGTGCTATCACTTTAGTACTGTTACAAGAGTTAATGGGTGTATTACAAGGTGCCTTTGGCTTACCTATTCCTGAGGGATTAGATGCTTTCTTACTCGCGATTAAAAATTTGCATGAAGCTACACATCCCGGTGGAGATTCAAATGTGGCGACTGCAGTCTCTATAGTTTCTATAGTTTCTGGAGTGTTGCAAAGTGAAACAACGCGACGCGTTATGCAGTCATGTTATGATGGCTGTGCAGATTCCTGTGCAGGAAATTGTGGTTGTGCAGGCTGTGGATGTGCTGATGGAGCTGTTGGTTGCGGAGGCTTTGGTTCATTATTATGTGGGCTTTTTGCTGGATGTTTCAATTTAGATACCCGTCGAGGTGGTATTACGGAAGAAGATTTTAGAAAGTTGGAACAAAAATACAGTTCAGCTGTTGTTTTAGTGGCATTGAATAACTTAGGTATAAACACCGTAGACCTTCTTTCTGGTAAACGTGTCGCTATGCCTTCTCTAGATCAAGTCAAAGTTGCATGTGAGTCTGCTTCAAAAAATCTTAATAAAATTATTAAAGGTAAAAGTAGAGAGATGTGGGGAGAGGCGGCTTCTAATTATGCAGATATTCTATCTCGTCCGGTTCTTAAAGAAGGCATCATTTCAGGTTTGTCGAATCAATATATCGCAATCCATGATAATAAATTACGTGCGAAAGTAATGATTGATTGTTCCTGGGGATCTTATGGTTTTATTTCCAATAATGAGCCTTTTGATTCTGATAGATTAGTAAGTTCTCTTGTCTCTCTTCAAGTTATGAGAGCTGGAGATAAAGTACAGCGTAAATTAGGTGCTACTGAGGCTTCTTCTGTTATGATGCATGTATCTAGAATTCTTTCTGCGGCAACAGCTACAGGAGACAATATTTGGTTATCTACTGAAGATCTCATGACGTTAGTTTGTATTGTTTTAGCGCATAAAAATCTTTCTGTTGTTGACGGAGAAGGTTCTGAGAATACAAGAATTCATGATGCTGAAGAAATCAAAAATCTTTTCGCTACAATTGAAAATCATCGTGTTCAAATAGAGAGAGGTAAGCAAGGTGATATCAGAGCCAGTTTGAACGCCTCTGTTTTATACAGTCATATAGCTAGAAATGCATCTAAGAGAGACAATAGATACAAACCTTTGAGAGATCGAGCAAAAACTGAAGTTAGGGATAATCTTGTTATTAAGATGTCAATGCCTTGGTTAATGGCCGCAGGCTTAGTATTCAAGAGTCCGTCCGCACAAGGAAATGATGAGGTAGACTATCCTGTTGTAACTAGAAATTCAAGAGGTATTAATATTGCCGGGGGGTATCGCGAAACTGCTGTATAATTAAATAAACTGTTTTCGAAATAGCCAGGGCTATTCCGAAAATCAATAACTCCGAGCGTGTAATAACTCAACCTAAGCGTTGTTCACAAGTTCCTAGCCGTAAGGGATACTACAAGAAACAACAAACATGGCTATTACATGCTCATTTTTTTTTGCAAATTCAAATTTTTCCTATACATTTCATTCTTTCTTCTCTAATCTCTTTTGCACTAATTTTTTAAAATCAATGACTTCGGGTTAATTTCCCCTTTGTTTATTGTTTTGGTTAAGGAGAATAGAAATGACATCACCTACAGGTGGAGGTAATACAAACCCCGGTTTTATTTTTGATGATGGTAGTTCACATACTGGTGGAACAGGAGGTGAACAAAATGGAACTCAGCGTCCGGGAGGGGTGAGGGGTTTAGCTTCTAGTATTTATGATTGGTTTCAGGGTGGTAGTTCTTCCGGAGGAAATGCCACATCACAAACTGGTGGATCTTCTACACCTAATCCTCCTATAATTACATCACAACCCGGTCCTAGTGGAGGTGTAGCTACCTCTGTAAATATTCAGGCTCTTTTAGGCCTGCTCACACAAGGTGGTGGAACGCCTGTTTCAAGCCCGGTTCTTACGCAACCCCCAACCGTACAACTAGCTCCTGTACCTACGCCAGCTACAGATCATAATAATATGCAAGCGCTTTTAACTTTACTTGCGCAAGCTTCTGGAGGGACGATACCCCAACCTCCTACATCTGTGCAGACATCCCCTACACCAACGCCTGGTACGAATCCCGGAGTACAGGCACTCTTAACTTTACTAACACAAGTCTCAGGAGAGACAGCACCAATACCTACTCCAGTTCCTGCACCAACACCTAGTATTACTACACAACCAATTCCTGGAGTGAATCCAACACAACACGCGATTCAAGCACTTTTAGGTTTATTTACACAAAGTCCTGGTGGTGTTTCTAGTCAGGGTTCACAATTGTTGTTATCTTTGCTTCAAGGTATTGCGACGACTCCTGGTCCTTACCAACAAGGTGCACAATCTATTTTGAGTTTGCTCAGAGGACAAAACGGTGTAGCTTTACAGCAAGGTCTTGGAGCTTTAGCGAGCTTAGTGAGCGGTCAGGGTTCTACTTTATCCAATGTAGGAACAGCTGTACAAGCATTGAGTGGATTAGCAGGTTTGGCAGGTCCTGTAGGTACTGCCGTTGGATCTCTAGCATCTATTATTGCAGCAGCAGCAACAAGTGAATCTGCACAACGTGGAGGACGATTTTGCTATGATAATTGTCATACATGTTGTGAGGGAAATTGTTGTTGTCCTCGATGTGGCTGTAATGATGGACAGTGTGGCTGTGGGAGCTTAGGAAGGTGTTTATGCGGCTTATTTGGAAATTGTTGTGGAGTGCAAGTTGATGCAAGAAGAAATTTAGAGAGGGAATTACAAGAAATAGAGGATATGTTTGGTGACACTATATTTCTTATGGCATTGAGTAGGTTAGGAATTGATACTGTGGGTCTTTTATCAGGAAGTACTGCTATAACACTTCCTCCTATGAAGAGAATCAGGGAGGAATGTAGGAACTGCTCTAGAGAACTTCCAGAAATTTTAAAAAACAAAACAAATGCTATGTGGGCAGCTTCTGCACAAGACTACCAAAAGATTTTGAATAGTACCTTTTTGCGGGGAGCTTTCGTATCAGGAATGGCAAGTGTTTGTGACATCGACATAAAGCAAATAGAGCAGTGTGTGCGTATTCTCCATCAATGGGGTGGGGATAGGGGTGTTATGGCTGCATCACATTTTGATATGGAAAAAATCGCACTTACCTTGACTGAACTTACAGTGGTATCACGTCATCAAAATACTCCAGGACCCTTAGGTGTGATCACAGCTGCAGCTGTAATGCAGGATTTAGGAAAGATTTTAATAAAGGCATCTCATGGAGGACGACAGATTTGGATCAATGTGAGTGATTTAATGACTCTTGTATGTATGATTCTTGCTTGTCGAGGTATTTGTATCGTCCCAGATTCTATAAATATTGAAGAAGCAAAAATATACAATAGAAGAGAAATAAAACAGTTAATTTCTGAAATAGACCATCGTCGTTTCATGAATGAGCGTGTTCGTGGACCTGTTCCTTATGCTCCTCCGATAAATCCTTATTTTGATTTGGCAACAAGATGTTTTGCTGAACAGGCTGAGCGCGTAAGAAGAATGAGAAATCCTGGAGATAATTCTAGACAACAGTTGTTAATGAATCTCTCTAGTAGATGGATGTTAGCTGCAGGAATTACTCCTACGACTCCTGTCATAACACAACCAACGGGATTAACAGTTCCACGTGCTACCGCTGCTGGATTGGGAGTGGCACCTCCTAGAGGAGGGGATAATCAAAATAGACGTAATTATGATCAAGAAGGAGCGCGTCCTCGAGGAGGCAATGGTAACGATAATGGAGGAGGTAACGCCGGAGGTATGTCCGAAACTCAAGTTTAAGATTTAAGTAGTAGGTGGGAGGCTGCTTCTCTAGGATCTCCGGATGAGGATGCTGTAACATCTATCTTTTCTTGAGAAAATGGCGATGTGAAGGTTAACGCATGTGCGTGGAGTAGAGGACGAAATACATTTTTTGGTTGTTCTTTCATGCCATAATCTACATCGCCAACAATCGGATGACCAAGCGTTTGCATATGTAGACGAATCTGGTGTGTCCTTCCTGTAACAGGTTCGCAGCGCATCAAGGTGTATTGTTGATAAGAGAATAATACAGACCAATTTGTAATCGTTAATTTTCCATAATCTTTATTTGTATTTCCAAAAATTACAGCACCACAACGACGTGATTTAGGAGCCGTATAAGAAATTAACGTTCCTGAAGATTTTTTTGGATGACCAAAAACTAAAGCCGTGTATTGTTTATGTATTTTTCGTTTCTTGAACAGTTCTGAGAGAGCATTGGCAGCATTTGTATTTTTGGCAAATAGGATACATCCCGTAGTATCTCTATCTAGCCTATGGACCATGATGAGTCCTGTGATTTTTGTGAGATCTTCTGTAGAGATGTGCGAAGGCTTGTCATAAATGCAACAATGTGAATCTTCCCAAAGAATTTTTGGCTCTGATCTTGTCTGTAGGGTGAGGGTAATCCGATCTCCAGGTTGAACTTTATAAGATTCGAACCTTTCTAAGTGACCGTTTACACGACAACCGTGATAACGCACAGAATCAAAAATGATTTGTTTTTTATAGTCGGGTAGCTGTGAACGTAAGAAGGAAGATAACCTTTCTACACGATTAGCAACCCATGAGAATTCTTTCATAAAGTAGCAAAATTTAGAACTTAGGTAAAATTTTACGAGAATTTGTATGGCAAAGATAGCTTTTTCTGAAAGAGCGAAAAAATTTCCTGTGGAAAAGTTAAAACAATGGTTTACAGACAATAAGCGTAGCTTCCCTTGGAGAGACAATCCCTCACCATATAATGTCTGGGTTTCTGAAGTTATGCTTCAGCAAACTCGAGCAGAGGTGGTAGTAAATTATTTTATTGAATGGATGAAGAAGTTCCCTACTATAGAATCTTTAGCTATAGCTAATGAAGAGGATGTAATCAAAGCGTGGGAAGGATTAGGTTATTATACTCGGGTACGAAATCTGTTACACGGAGCACGCATGGTTATGAAGGATTTCGGGGGACAACTCCCCGATGATCCTTTGGATTTAATGCAGATAAAAGGATTAGGTCCCTATACAGTACATGCGATTTTAGCTTTTGCTTTTAAAAGAAGAACGGCGGCGGTGGATGGCAATGTTTTGCGGGTAATTAGTAGGGTATTTTTAATAGATGCTTCCATAGATTTAGAATCTACTAAAACTTGGGTATTTAGAACTGCTTTATCTCTTTTACCCGCTAAAGATCCCCAAGTGATAGCCGAAGCTTTGATAGAGCTGGGAGCTTGTATTTGTAAACGGGCTCCAAAGTGTGAAATTTGTCCTTTAAAAGCTATATGTGGAGCTTACAAAGAGGGCAAGCAAAAATCTTTACCCATACGTCATGCAAGGAAAAAAGTTGTTACGTTGTTCCGTTGGGTAGCGATTATTTTGTATGAAGATTTTATTGTTCTTGAGCAGAGGAAACCCGAGGAGATGATGGCCGGTTTATATGAATTTCCTTATATAGAGGTTGAGTCTTTTGATGATCTTTCGGATATAGAAGTACTTATTCAAGAAATGGAGGAGTATGTGGAAGCTCCCCTAATATTTTCTGGAGAATTAGAAGAACAACGTCATGCATTTACTCATTATAAGGTCCGTCTCATTCCAAAAATTTTCCATGCAAAATCTAAACCTAAATTGAAGCTCCTGTATCCTTTAGATACTATGGATTCCTTACCTTTCTCTTCTGGACATAGGAAAATCAAAGCTTGGTTATTAGAGAATCCTTATACTATTTCTAATCCTGAACTTATAAAGGTTTAAAGTTCATGAAAAACATAGACTTTTCTCAATTGATAGAACTTGTTAGAAAAATGGTCTCAGATGGTATCTGTCCTTGGACAGATCGTCAGGATTTTGATTCTATATTAAATTATCTTCTTCAGGAGTGTAAGGAACTTTCTGAAGCTGTTCATGAGGGGCATTCTGTTAAGGAAGTCACCTCAGAAGCTGGTGATGTCCTTACCCTTGCATTTTTATTATGTTTTAAGATGGAATTTCTAGGAATGTCTTCTCTAGATGCGATCATTGATGAAGCCGTTGCTAAAATTCGTCGTCGTGCTCCCCATGTTATTAATCCCAGTAAAACAATTTCTTATGAGGAAGCAAGGAGGGTTTGGGCTCTTGCTAAACTCGAAGAAAAGAACAAATAATAGAAATTTTACTAGAGGCTTTCTTCTTTAGTAAAATTCATCGAGTGTGATATCAAAGAGCAGTAAGTTGGGGACCTTTTAAGAGAAGAGACCTACGAATCGGGTCAGGACTGGAAGGTAGCAGCCCTAAGAAGTGCTTTCTTTTGCTAGAAGTGTTTCTCCAACTTACTCTTTTTCCTTAGAATACTTTATACCGATAACATTCCGATATTCGTCACATTGAATAGTATATGCAATACTATAGGTGCAGCGATATGACGTTCCTTTTCATAAAGAAATCCAGTAAATAAAGAAAAAATTAAAAGAACGGGAACAAATACCAAACTTCCCCAAGAATGTTCTACATGGGTAAGAGCAAAAATTACCGAAGAATACAAAAGAGCATAAACCCGATTCATTTTGTTTTTTAGAAAAGTTTGTAGAAAACCTCTAAAGAATATTTCCTCAGCAAAAGGAATTAAAATTCCTAAGCTTAGAATAAATCCACGATCATATACCGTAGATGTCAGGGTGTCTTGGACTTCTTGAGTAAGCGTTTGTTCTTGTAAGGCTTCCATTGGTAAAACGAGCGCCAGCGCCTTATTCAGCACTAAACCAACGATTTGAGTAATAGGGATAACGATAATCCACATCCGTATAGCAGAGAATATTGCCCTTAAAAATGTCGCCTGAGGCTTATTTCCTGAATAAATTACACTACGTGTAACTTCAATAGGTAAACCTAAAAGATAAAAGATATACGCACACGCTAGAAAGATTCCGTGTAATGATCGCGCAGCGACATCTGAATGTACTCCTGTAATGAAAGGAAGTAATCCTGGAAGAAACAAAAGAACAATTCCGACGAGAATATGTCGTAGTTGTAATGGAGTTTTCTCTGAGGGTTTTGGCCAGGTGAAAAAGTTTCTTGATACGACAGCTGCTAAAGCTAGAAATACAAGAAGAAATAACCAAGAATGCATCATAAATTACGAATAATTTGCACAGACATAGCCTTCAACTCTGGCAACAACTTCTCGAAATAAACGATGGTGCATAAGACCCATAGGTGTAGAATCAAAATGTTTCGTTTGCCATCCATAACGATGATAATCGCTAGCTGTTGTAGCAAGAGGCTGGCTAGATTCAATGATCTCTTGATAGATCATTGAAACCTTGTTATGACGAATATCGAAAACACGAACACGAACAGATGCAGTTATAGAGTCGTGGCCAAACATATCTTGTGATGTTTTCTGCTCTAGAAGTTCTGTAGCTATGATGAATTCTGCAGGGAGAAATTCAACGATTGCTTGCGAAGAAAACTCAGGAACTACAGGAGCATAAAATTGTGAAATAACTTGTGGAGATGCAGAATGTTTAATTAGAAATAATCTTTCAGAAGAATGAAATCTTTTACTGATTTCTTGGGTGAATTCTGCTTGCAAATTCCATGGAAGTACTTCGGAGACTTTCCCAGAACGGTAAAATACCGGCAACATAGCAACAACACCTTTTGCCTTACTTCCTGATTTGTAAAGCTTAGGATGGTAGCTCCCCGATACTGGTAGAGAACAGCTAGATAGGTTTATAGACAAAAGTCCACAAGAAACTAATAAGAGGAGTTTTCGCATAATTGCTGTCCTTACATTGACGAATACCATACGCTCGGGTATTGAATTTTACTTTTATAAAGCGACCCATTCTTTTGCAGAGGTCCATATTTTCCTATGGATGGGGCAGCTGAGTTATTGTTCCTGTTAAGTTATAACAAAGAAAAAAATAAAAACAAGTCCCGAAATCATAGCAAATCTTGACTTCATTCCCGTAAGTTTTTCTTACTTTACCTGAGAAATAGACTCTTGCTGGTGATGCGAACAAGGACAGTCCCATTCCTTAGGAATGAGCGTGCATCCTGGAATTAATAACGCAGGAGATGAGAATACAAGAATAGAAAGAAACCATTTCATTACTATACTTATCCTTACATTGTCTTTTTCTATTTGTTCATAATAGTAAGAATGGTTTTATGCAAAGTCTATTTATACATTTGCTTAGAAGAGAACCAGAGTTTCTAAGATATATTTAGGAGATTCGATCTAGGATGATCAAAAAAATGCCTGTAAGATTACAGGCATAAGATTTATAAAATCCATCCTAGGTTACATCAAAGTTATAACTCAGGCTAGTTATCATTTTGAGAAGTGTTTACTTCTTTATTCTCAGTATTAGAAGATTCATTTTCTTTTACTTCAGGAGTTGGTGATCCACTACTGGGTTTAGTCTCTAGAGATTTTCTAATATCTTCTGCATCTAATTTTCTCGGAGCTGGCAATTTAGACTCTAGATGAGAGCGATATTGATGAATAGCTATTAATAAAACTATAGTACAAAGTATTGCACCTACAGGTAGAGCCCAAAGGCCGTTGATTCCAAAGACAATAGCACAGATGATGCCAATTGCAGCGAGCAATGCAGCAGCTATTATAGTAACGATAGCTAGGATGTTCGATCTTTTTATTTTTTTCTCAGTGCTTGAAATGAGTTTGTCTAAATCAGATTGTTGCACTGAAGTAGGAAATTCAGGACTGGTTTTTTGAATTGGAGATGAAGGTACAGATGACATAATTTTCACCTAAATTAGTGTTGATTTCGGGTATTTTAGGAGAAAGTGTGATTTAAGTCTTTTAATTAGTGTAGCTTGCTTAATTTAATCCATTTTTAAGAGAAATAATACAGTAATTAAAGAGGATTTTTCCAATTTCACTAACTTCTCTTATTGTTCACAATTTCAAGAACATGCCCCGGCTATTAGCATGCTGGATTGAATTTTTTTAAAGCTATAAAAAATTGGGAAATAAAAAAGGAACCGTAGATATGTATCTAGGTTCCTTAACATTTTTAAAAATACGCAGAAATATCTCTACGATTGTCCAAGAAGTTCTGCTCCCAAATTTGTCTTAAAGTCTGGCTCAGTGTTAGCAAATCCTGTTACTGGACCTTTGGTAGATTCGCCAAAAGGTACAAAGGATAGTTTAGGCCGGGCTCTATAAATTACCAGAACCAAAAGTACAGAGATAACTAGCGTGATTACAGGTATAGCCCATAGACCTGCAATTCCGGTAACAATGGCGGCTGCTATACCTGCAGTAGATATTAATGCAGCAGCAATAATTGTAAGAGCAGAGAGCGCTTTTACTTTTCTTAATCCTCTCTCATATGCTTGAGGAGAAAGAAATGGTTTCTGTTGCACCTCAGTTCTGCTGACTAATGAGTCTGTTGAAGATGTTGAAGACAATGACATGCTTTTAACCAAAAAAATTAAAACTATTACGCTTAGTATTTTAGTATAAAATTCTTTTTAAGTCTTTCATTTATGTGTATTTAATTTAATTAATCACTCGGAAACATATAAGAATATTCTATAGGCATCCCTTGTTCTTTAACTATTACAATTGTTAAGTTTGTGTTAGGATTTTTATCAGAAAATTCTTGAATAGCTGCCACAAGAGCAGATTTTGCGGCCTGTAGATTAGGATTATCCATAGGGAGGTCCTCAGCGTCATAGCGATCTTTTCGGTCTGCCTCAGAAAATAATAGCGGGATTTGTACCATAGTCGCTGGTATCTCTCCGGAAACAGCTTCTTCGAAACATTTTATATAGGTTTCTTTACATAAGTGGAAAGCTGCTCCGGGGTTATAGTATTCCGAAGTTAAGGGATTGTAAACGTGAGAAAAGTAGAAGGGTAAACCAGTGTTTGGAGAGTTTCTTTCCCCCTTAATAGTTTCCCAGATACATTTTTTTGAACAGGTTCCCGGAGTTAAAATGCCAGCATTTAAAGTTTCTTTCGCTTTATTCCAGCAGTCTGGGCTTACAATGTCGTAAAAGGCATAACGCCCCCAAAATAAGTCTGATCTATTTATCTCCAAGTCAGAGGGATTTACCATCATTAATGTGCATTCTGAAGTTGTTCTGGGTTGAGTGACATCACCAACAGTTGAAATTAGGATAATTCCTGGATTGCTATTTAGTTGCCATACCGCCTGTTGTACGCTATCTGGAAGAGGGCGTATTTTATGGGGTAGACTACGCCACCGAGGTTCTGACCAATGGGTTGTTAATAGATAATTGTAGCTAGGTATGGTAAAAGGTTTGAGAATAAGAGATTTTCCCTTAGAAGAGTTGTCTTCTCTATAGAGCAATCCTCGATGGGGGAGAGAAGAGAGTCGCATCTCTGTTCCAGAAGATGTCTTTGTATTTATAAAATCTAAAAGACAGCACAGAATGATGAGGCAAAATGCTAGAGACAAAATTATAATATATGCCACGGGAGGGAAGGCTACGGCAGAGATAGTTCCCGCTAAAGTCAAAACTCCTGCAAGGATTAGAACGTAGGCTACGACGTTTTTTCTCTGTCTCCTTAATAATTGAGTACAGGTTTTAGATGAATTAGTGGGAGATGGAGGTTCCTTTAATGTTAATGGTATTGGGTGTACAGACATTTGAGATGCTAGATCTTATAAATTATTTTTCTTCATTGAATTTTGTGTAAAAGATTTCAGAATTTAACTAACCATCTGCTTTATGGGTTAATAATTATAACTCATGTTTTTTTATTTTAGCTAATTATCATTTGCTTATATGTGAAAAAATCAGAAAAAATTTAAATATAAAAATTTCTCTAAATATTGTCGTTTTGGTATATCCCAGTGAGAATACCAAATTATAATTTTCTATTGATTGACCTGATCAGCTTCAGAAAATCTCTAATTTTTTTATCTACATTTAATGATTTATAGTTTTCATGCAAAATACTGTAAATTTTGATTATTTTGGTCTTAGCGATATAGGAATGGTTCGCTCCAGAAACGAGGATTTTTGGCAGGTAAATCTTTCCTCTAGAGCTGTTGCTATTGCAGATGGAATGGGAGGATGCTTAGGAGGCGATGTAGCGTCTCACGAAGCAATTTTTAGCTTAATGGAGCTTATTGATGCTAGACAGTCCCAACTGGCAGAGTTTAAGGATGACCAATACCGAGAGATGTTAAGAATAATCCTTTCCAAGGTTAATGGTTTAATTTATGAACATGGTCTCATGGAATCGCGTCTTCAAGGTATGGGAACCACATTAAGTTTTATGCAGTTTCTTAGGGAAAAAGCCTGGTTACTTCATGTTGGAGATAGCAGGATTTATCGTTTGCGTGGTGAGGAGCTTTCTTGTTTGACAGAAGATCATTCTCTAGCAAATCAGTTAAAAAATCGTTATGGACTTTCTAAACAATCGGATAAGGTGTATCCTTATCGGCATATTCTGACTAATGTTTTGGGAAGTCGTCCCCATGTGATCCCCGATATTCGGGATGTTTCCTATGAAAAAGAAGACTTATTTGTCTTTTGCTCAGACGGCTTGACAAACATGGTTTCTGATGCAGATATGCGGGATATTTTACTTCAAACTACGACTCTAGAAGAAAGCGGGAATATTTTAATCTCTCTAGCAAATAGTCGTGGGGGATCTGATAATGTTACCGTGGTGTTAGTCCGAATACAATAGTATCCGATTTAAGGAACTTTGTAATGATCTACTTGGATAATAACGCCATGGCTTCCCTAGAGCCAGGTCTTTTGCAATTTTTACAGCGACTCTTTTGTGAAGGGATTTATGCCAATCCCTCGAGCGTACATAGTGCCGGAAAAAAATCTCGAAAGATCATTCATGAAACTACAGCGTTAATTCAGAAGACTCTTTCTTTTTCTGGGCAGGTAATTTATACCGCAAGTGCTACAGAAAGTCTAAATTTGGCCATTGCTAGTCTTCCTAAGGGAAGTCATGTGATTACTTGCAGCTGCGAACATCCTGCAATAATAGAGCCTTTGAGAAATGCTCATCTTTCCGTTTCGTATTTAGATCCCCAGCTTGGAAATTGTACGATTCTTCCAGAGCAAATAGAAGCCGCTATTACACCGACAACCTCCGCACTCGTATTGGGATGGGTAAATAGCGAAATCGGTGCAAAAATAAATATAGAAGCTATTGCTACGATTGCTAAGCAGCATAACTTACAATTTATTGTAGATGCCACAGCTATTATTGGTAGGGAGAAGGTGATTATCCCTAAAGGCGTCACTATGCTTGCCTTTAGTGGACATAAGTTTCACGCTTTATCAGGAATAGGCGCTCTTCTTATCTCTCCAGGAGTGAAGGTTTCTCCTTTATTGTGGGGCGGTGGTCAGCAAGGGGGTATGCGTTCAGGAACAGAGAATCTTTGGGGAATTGCTTCACTATATTATATCTTTAATATACTCGATATAAAACAGGAAGAAATTGCTTCAACGATAGTACAATATCGTGACTACTTTGAAATATCTTTGAAGAAGCGTATTCCCGAGATTAGAATTCATTGCGAGAACCAGTCTCGTGTGAATAACGTTTCCGCTATTGCTTTCCCCCCACTAGAAGGTGAGGTTATGCAAATAGCTTTAGACGTTGAAGGTATAGCCTGTGGTTATGGATCGGCATGTTCTTCTGGGGCAACTACAGCTTTTAAATCCTTAGTCTCTATGAAAATTGATCAGGACATATCTCTAGCTACGTTACGATTTTCTTTCTCTCATTTGCTAACACAAGAAGATCTTGATTTAGCCATAGAGAAGATCGTAAAGGTAAGTACACATTTAAGAAATGCTTGGTAGAGCTACGAAAGTAGATTTTTAATAGAGACGCTTTTAATACCATACAACGATACTTCTTTAACCTCTAGAAGGAGATTATCAGTAATTACCGATGTTCCAATTTCTGCAGGAGTATCTAACAATTGTAGAACTAACTGCGCTAGAGTTTCTACGCCATAACGCGTAAGCTCAATTCCCAACTCTTTCTGTAGATCTTTTAATGGTGTATTCCCAGGAAATGTTCTTTCTATCAAAGAGACAGTTTTAGGCTTTAATTGGGCAATATTTGACGTATTAAATAGGATTTTAAAAATCGCATTTAAGCTGAGAATACCCATGGGTTCTCCAGAAGAATTCAATACGACAGCTACGCTAGAACGGTTGTCTCTAAACTCTTTTAAAATGCGTATTAGTTTAGATTTCGCTGTGATGAACCATGGTGAATGGAGGTTGTGAATCAATGCATCTTCAGGATTTTTATTTACAAAATCTTTAGGCAGCGCTATCCCTATCACATTTTTGCGTACCTTATGATATACAGGGATGAACTCCATATCAGTATTTTTTATCTTACGACATAAATCCTTCACATTTGCAGTGGAGGGTAACATCGTTACCAGATCTAAGGGTTGGCATACTTGATCTGCAGACGTCGCACTTAAAGAAAAAATATTTGTAGCAATAACATTAAAATCTTGTTCTTCATGATGTGTTTCTAAAGCTTTTTGAAATTCATCACGACTTAATGTTGAGTTGAGTTTCTCCTTCTTGATTTTGAGAAGATAGTAAATTCCTTCTGTAAGACTCCCTATAAACTGAATTAATGGATAAAACAGATAATGAGAATAATACAATATAGGAGCGCCCCAAAGCGCTAACCTCTCAGGAATTTTACGTGATATCGTTAAAGGAAAAAGCTCAGCAAAAATCACGACAAGAAAAATCTGAGTAAAAGGGGCATAGTCCGGAGAGAAACCTAAAGCCTTATAACAATTTCTAGCTGATTCTGAACCGATTTGAAGGGCTATGTTTACTCCAAGCATTACCGTTCCAAATAGACGATAAGGACGGCGAATAAGAAAATTAATATAGCGCGCTTTCTTATGATCTTTTGTTAGATAATATTGTAGTCGTACACGATTGAAGGAAACACAAGCCATTTCCATCATAGAATAGAATCCTTGAAGGACAATACATAGAAAATTGACCCCAAGCCAAAAGAAAGGAGAATCAGTCATGCATTTTCCTTATATATACTCGGCGTATACGATTGGGAGCAGCATCTAAAACTTGAAACATAAGATTATTCCAAGTGAGCTTGGTTCCCGTGATTGGAATAGATTCCATCTGTTCAGTTAACCATCCTCCTAAAGTCGCACTATTATTATTTGTGGGGAGATTGATATTAAAAATCTCACTAAGATCACTGAGTTCTAAAGTGCCTGCTGCAATAATAACATCTTTCCCAGACATTGTATAAAGAACTTTTTCACTTCGTTGATCTATGATCTCACCAGAAACAATCTCAAAGAGATCTTCTTGAGTAATTAATCCTTCAATAGAACCATATTCATCAATGATCATTCCTAACGTTTCATCTTCAGCAGCAAGGTGACATAAAGCAGTTTTTGCCGATATTGTCTCAGGCATGTAATAAGGCTTATTCAATAAAGGCAAAAGATCTTCAGATGACTGTAAAGGTTTACCATAAAGTAGCAAGGTTTTTGCTGTGCAAATTCCTAATAGGTTTTGTAAATTATCATTACATACAGGAACTCGTGAACAATGTTGCTGAGAAAATAAATTATAAAGATTATCCAGAGGCGTTTGAATATCATAGAACAAAACATCCTGACGAGGTTTCATACGCTCTTTAACACTACAATCACTAAGAGATAAATAACCATATAGCAGGCGACTTTCATCCTGATTAACAACACCAAAATCTTTGCAACTTTGTAAAACCTCTTTCAGTTCTTGAGGTTGGATAATATCCAATTTCTGAGATGAAAGAATCCATTGTACAATATAGTTAATTCCGCTGATTGCCCAGTAAAGTAAAGGTCGAAGAACCTTTGTAAATACTAGGATAAGAGGAGCAACAAAGGAGGCAATCTGTGTATTAAAAGGAAGAGCAACAGCTTTAGGCAAAATTTCACATAAAATCAAAGTTAAAGCTAAGGGGAAGCCGACAATGAGTAGCCATGAAGCTTTATCACCAACAAGTATGGCTACGCAGTTTTGAATCCCAATATTTAATCCAATATCAAGGAAGATTAGAGTGATAAGTAAATGGTGGGGATGAGAGAGTAGCGAAGCTACTAGCTGCTGCTTTTTATATCTAGAACGCTTGTAATGAGAAATTAACGAAGTCGGAAGAGAAAAAAGTGCTATCTGTGATAATGAAATAAATCCAGAACACAGGGTAAAACATATGATCAAAAGAATCAGTATAGTAGAAATCATACCCTTGTCTCAATCCATGTTCTTCGATTCTATAATCGGAGAGAAACATACTTTAGTATAGCCTTTAGGAATTAAGCCTAATCTACGAATCAAAGCAGATTCAATCACTGCAGGATCATCCCAATGTTGGATATGCAACCGAAGCTCTTTTTGCTCTTTTTCAGCATAAAGGATTTTCTCCTGAAGTCCTGATACACGATTTTGTAAACGCCTTTCCTCTTGTTTCAATTCATGAATAGCACGATCATACGTAAATCCACTAATAAGCATGCAGAGGATTAACCACCACGAGTTAACCACAATTTCTTCAAGGCATTTCTGCCAGTGAACTTTTTGCATTTTCAAACTTTAAACGAAAGGAACAGTAATTCCCTGCTGTTTTTGATACTTACCTTTCCTCTCGGCGTAAGAAACTTCACACATCTCGTCTGCTTCAAAAAACAGAACCTGTGCTATTCCCTCGTTAGCATAAATTTTTGCTGGTAGGGGAGTAGTGTTAGAAATTTCTATGGTAACGTATCCTTCCCATTCAGGTTCAAAAGGGGTTACATTAACAATGAGTCCACAACGTGCATATGTAGATTTTCCTATACACATTGTTAAGACATTTCTTGGAATACGAAAATACTCTACACTATGGGCAAGAGCAAATGAATTCGGAGGAATAATACAAACATCATCAGTAATAGAAATAAATGTATCTTCTGTAAAATGTTTAGGATCAACGAGAGAGTTATAAACGTTAGTGAAAACTTTAAATTCTCGAGACAAACGAAGATCATAACCGTAGCTAGATAAACCGTAGCTGATTAATTTCTCTCCCGTTTCTGCGTCTGTATTTACTTGACCATCTGCGAAAGGCTCGATCATTCCATGAGCCAATGCCATTTTACGGATCCATTTATCTTCTTTAATGCTCATTTAGAAACCTTAATAGTTAGATTCTATAGAACGTTTTCGTAGTATTTTTTGACTATAGAACTGTTATTTTTAGCCATGCATGAAATACAATTCTCTATACGATAATAGAATACATCTTTTGTCGGTATATGCAAATACCTAAAAAATTCAAAGGTCTTTTAACTTTTAAAATAAAATACCCTGTCTTTCTGAGGAGAAGAACATTGTATTTGATGCGATTCTAGAGCGATGTTAGATAATACTATAAGAAAAAGGCAAATCTTATTTTCTTTGAAGATTTTTTTAATTGCTTGTAACGATTAAGAGTAATTTCGTAAGTTTCCTTTGTTTAGAGAGAGTTTATTTAATTAGTTTTATCTGAAACTTCGTAAGCTATTGTTCTTATTTTTTTCAGGATTAGTTGTGTTGACTCTATAGAATTAGCATAGGTATAACAACATTGGTGTATCAATAGAATATAAGATGAAATCTCAGAAAATAGAGACCGCGCTTCTTTTCGAAGATTATTTTAAAGAGGTAGCAGTAACATAGTTGATATAAATTTCTTAGGAGACAGAAATTCCTATCCTTTGTGAGACTAAGGGAAATTCGGTAATATATGACACATCAGGTATCTGTCCTACATCCAGATAAAAAGTTTGATATTTCTTTACGGCCTAAGGGTTTAAAGGAGTTTTGTGGTCAAGCACAACTCACGGAACGTTTAGAATTATTTCTCAATGCTGCTGTACAACGGGGAGAAGTTCCCGGGCATTGTCTCTTTTTTGGCCCTCCAGGATTAGGAAAAACTTCTCTTGCCCATATTGTTGCTCATACTGTGGGGAAAGGACTTGTCGTTGCTTCAGGACCCCAACTTGTTAAACCATCCGATTTATTGGGATTACTAACAAGTTTGCAGGAAGGTGATGTTTTCTTCATTGATGAAATTCATCGTATGGGAAAAGTTGCTGAAGAATATTTATATTCTGCAATGGAAGATTACAAGATCGATATTACTATTGATTCAGGTCCTGGTGCGCGATCCGTTTCTGTAGATCTTGCTCCTTTTAGTTTGGTTGGAGCTACAACACGTTCTGGAATGTTAAGCGAACCTTTGCGTGCACGTTTTTCATTTACTGGTAGGATGTCATATTATTCTGACGAAGATTTAACAACAATTCTTAGGCGATCTTCTAATTTATTAGGAATTGATGCAGATGCTTCCGCTCTGCATGAGATTGCTAGAAGATCTAGAGGAACACCTAGATTAGCCAATAATCTCTTGCGTTGGGTACGAGATTTTGCTCAAATGCGTGAGGGTAATTGTATTAATAGTGACGTAGCCGAAAAAGCTTTGGCTATGCTATTAATAGATGATTGGGGATTAAATGAGATTGATATTAAACTCCTCACCACAATAATAGATTATTATCAGGGTGGCCCTGTGGGAATTAAAACTTTATCAGTGGCCGTAGGAGAAGACATCAAAACCTTAGAAGATGTATATGAACCTTTCTTGATTTTGAAAGGTCTACTAAAGAAAACATCTCGAGGAAGAATGGTTACTCAAATTGCTTACAATCATTTGAAAAGGTGTTCAGACAACTTGCAGAGTTTAGGAGAAGAAAAGTGAAGATATTGAAGTACATCCTTTTAGGACTTTCCTTCAGTATGGGCGTAACCGGTTATGCAGAAGTTAAGGTTTCTGATACTTTTATGGTTCAACCTATTGTTTCTGAACCTAAGATTCGTGTTCTTCTTCTGAAAGAAAGTACTACAGCTTTAATAGAAGCTAAAGGTCCTTATCGCCTTTATGGAGATCAGGTATTGCTGCAACAATCACCCCAAGGTTTACGTTGCGCAGCTCATGCACTTTATGGTGGAGTTCGTTGGGGAGAAAACTTTCCCGGAATTCAATGTTTGAAAATAGAACCTATTGATGGTTCTGCATCGCTATTTGTAAATGGATTACAATATAAAGGTGCTCTTTATATTCATAAAACAGATAAACATTGTATTGTTGTAACTAATGAACTAACTGTTGAAGAGTATCTTAAATCCATTCTTTCTACAAAATATCTTAAAGAATTAGATAAAGAAGCTTTATCAGCATGTGTAATTTTAGAAAGAACTGCTTTGTACGAAAGGCTTCTTGCTAAGAGTCCTCAAAATTTTTGGCATATCGTTGGAGCTGAAGATAATTATGCTGGCTATGGAGCCACGCGACAATTTTATGGTGTTGAAGACGCTGTAGATTGGACATCACGATTGATTGTTGATAATCCTGAAGGATTAACTATCGACGCTGATGGCTTACTTAAAGCTAATGTAGATCGTCTTGCTGTAGAAGGTTATAATGCCCGTCAAATCCTTGAAAAATTCTACAAAGATGCTGATTTTGTAGTTATAGAATCTTGGAATGACGAAGCTAACGAAATTAGTTAGCATTATTTGCGTAGCTAATAGCGACTAACATCATATAAGAATCTAAAGTTGTTTTTCTTGACAAGTTCTGTGATATGAATCCAGAGGAACTATCTGCTATTTTCTGATAAGGAAGAAAATTCTCTCTTAATTTTGGTAAATGTAGTTCAATTTTTTCTTCTCCCGCGTAAAACGCTACAAATAAGCTATATTTTGAGTGCTTAAGCTCATAAGCTAGAAATTTGCTAGGATCCCATTGTATAGGGTTTGCATTGGCATCAAGCCAGGTGATATTTTCCTGAGTAAGAAATCCTTTATTGAAGATTTCTTTATGCTGTTTTCTAAAACGAATAGCACTACAAACAAAATCCGTAAGAGAAGTATTTTTAGATAATTCATCCCAAAGAAAATGATTGGCATCGGTATCTAGTGCCCAACGATTATTATTCCCTTGTGCTGTATGACCATATTCATCTCCCGATTGTAGCATAGGAATGCCTTGAGATAGGAAAAGTGTTAACAAGAAATTACGCATCTGACGTTGACGTAATGCAATAATTTTTGGATCTTTGGTTTCCCCTTCTTTCCCAAAATTATAACTGTAGTTTGCATTACTTCCGTCGCGATTGTTCTCTCTATTTTCTTCATTATGTTTATGGTTATAGGAAACTGTATCACGTAAAGTAAATCCATCATGACTACAAATATAATTAATTGAATTACATGGAGAACCTTGAGGATAGAGATCCTGGGATCCAGAAATTCTTGAGGCAAAAGTGCCAATAAGATGCTGATCTCCATTTAAAAAGGATTTTACGGTGTCGCGATATTGGCCATTCCATTCGCTCCAACGTAGGCTTAAGGTAGGGAAATAACCTACTTGATACAGGCCAGCAGCATCCCAAGGTTCAGCAATAATTTTTGTTTCAGAAAGCACGGGATCATAGCTAATAGCATGTAAAATAGGTGAAAAGGGAACAGGATGTCCTAGTGGATCACGTGAGAATATAGAAGCAAGATCAAAACGGAATCCATCTACATGCATTTCTTGAACCCAATAATGTAAGGAATCTAAAATCCATTGCGTAGTAGGTGTATGATTAGTATTTACCGTATTTCCACATCCTGAATAATTGGCAAATTCTCCTTGGGAATTCACTATGTAGTAGGAAGGGAGATCTATCCATGGCAAAGGACATGTCGTGTTTTCTAGTCCCGTATGATTAAAAACAACATCAAGAATTACCTCGATGCCTGCTTTATGTAGAGCTTTTACTAGAGTTTTAAATTCTCGAATTGGTGCACAGGGGTCTGAGCCATAGGCGTAACGTCTACAAGGAGAGAAAAAGTTTACCGAAGAATATCCCCAATAATTGCAAAGATAAGGGGGATTGGCATTTTGGAAAGGATGATACGTTTCATCGAATTCGAAAATAGGAAGGAGTTCAATAGCATTGACACCAAGCCTTTTTAGATAATCTATCTTCTCAATAATTCCTAAGAAAGTCCCTGGATAACGTACTTTGGAAGAATTATTCCAAGTAAATGAACGCACGTGCATTTCATAAATAATTGATTCTTCTTTAGGTAAATTAAGACAGCGATCTCCTTCCCAAGAAAACTCTTCATTTTTTAAATAACTAAAGGCATAGTCTCCAGAAGTTTTTATAGAACCAAAAATTTGAGGAGAACGAAGGTTTTTTGCATAAGGATCAGAAAGGTATTGTTTAAAATCAAACTTAGTTGTTGTGCTTGTAGGGCCGTCTACACGAAAAGCATAAGACCATTGATCCGAAATTCCTTCTACCTCTATATGCCAGATGGATCCTGTACGGTTTGCTTTATGCGATAAAACGATTTCCTGAATACGGAAATGTTTATCGGCAAGAGCAAGAATTACTTGAGTAGCTTGCGAAGAAAACAACGCAAAACGATAGCGATTAGAAGAAAGCTGAGTAGCTCCCAGGGGTAGTGGAGAGCCTGGATAAAAACTGATTTTGCCCATTGTCAACTCGATAGCACAATGGGTTGAGAAAAACAAGAAAGTTTTTGATTTTAAGTCTTTGAAATCGTTTACTAACAAATCTATAATATGTTAACTTAGAGAAATAATAATTATCACAAGGAGATTCCCTCATGTCCAGGCAAAATGCTGAGGAAAATCTAAAAAATTTTGCTAGAGAACTAAAGCTTCCCGACGTGGCTTTTGATCAGAACAATACGTGCATTTTGTTTGTTGATGGCGAATTTTCCCTTCACCTCACTTACGAAGAACATTCTGATCGTCTGTATGTTTATGCTCCCTTGTTAGACGGTTTGCCAGATAATACTCAAAGAAAGTTAGCTTTGTATGAAAAGCTTTTAGAGGGGTCTATGCTTGGCGGACAAATGGCGGGTGGTGGCGTTGGAGTTGCTACTAAAGAACAGCTCATTTTGATGCACTGTGTTTTAGATATGAAATATGCTGAGACAAATCTTTTAAAAGCATTTGCTCAATTGTTTATTGAAACTGTAGTGAAATGGCGAACTGTTTGTGCTGATATTTGTGCAGGTAGGGAACCTTCTGTAGATACTATGCCTCAAATGCCTCAATCTGGTGGTAGCGGAATACAGCCTCCTCCTACAGGAATTCGTGCGTAACTTGATCCAGGGTGCGTCACACGTCTTTTTCTACACGGCAAAGACGCTCCTTGTTCTTAAATATATTTTCAATTTTTATAAAAAGTGCGATACGCCTTTTAAATCTTTTTTGGTTAGATAATTCTACGATGTAAATCGTGGATGGATGCTTTTGTTTGTTCTTGATTTTTTTAAGTGTCCTCTACTGTTCTTTTTTCTTGTTTTCCAACGACTCATATTGACGATATTACTTCGCAGATGTATAACACATTGTCTCGTGATATTAGCTTCTAAGACAAGCTGACCAGAACCATGATGGAGGTTTAGGTCGTAGGCTATACCTAACTAGATATTTAAATAGGTATTTCGTATTTGAGTATTCTTATATAGATAATGCAAAATACTTCTCGAATAAACTCCAGGTAGAAGTTTGAATTTATTGAAAAATGACAATTAGCGTGATTTTCTCGATCAATCCGTGGTATGTGTATGAGCGTCTTTTGTTGTATCTCTGAGGGTATTAAAGGAGCTTTATTAAGTAAGACTACTTAATAGAAGTCAGATTTCAGAACCTTTAGGCTTTAGCCTTGTAGGTATGTCAGATTTTCGCAATATTAAAATGGCAATATAGCTTTTGCTCACGATAAGCAAGGAAGCGTTGGCTCTAAAGGAAATTCAATAGGTGATTTTATGATGTTTGGTTATTTTGTCGGTTATTTAGGAGCAGATCCTGAAGAAAGAATGACCTCAAAAGGTAAACGCGTAGTCGTATTACGTCTAGGTGTAAAATCTCGCATAGGAACTAAAGATGAAACTGTGTGGTGTAAATGTAATGTTTGGCATAACCGTTATGATAAGATGCTCCCTTATTTGAAAAAAGGATCAGGAGTAATTATCGCCGGGGATATCTCTGTAGAAAGTTACATGAGCAAAGATGGAACTCCGCAATCTTCTTTGGTAATTAGTGTTGATACAATTAAATTCAGTCCATTTGGCAGAAGTGAATCTCGCTCTCCATCAGCTGAAGATAACACAGCTCAAGTATCTTATGACAATGTATCCGTAGGATTTGAAGGAGAAAGTTTGGATGCTGAAGCTATAGCAGATAAAGATATGTATGCCGGCTATGGTCAAGGTCAGCAATATGTATCCGAAGATGTGCCTTTTTAATGGCTAACGAAATAACGATTTTTATAAAGAGGTAATTGTGGTTCTATTTCATTCTCAAGCGTCTTGTAGTAAACGTCTTAAAGCTGATGCAATTATTCTTCCTTTTTGGAAGTCTAAAGATAAGGTCAGGTGTGCAGCTTCAATCGCAAAAGAATATGAATCACTTTATCAAGTTGCTTTAGAAAACTTCTCAGCGAAGAGTGGGGAAGTTGAGCTTATTTACAGCTGTGGACAAGGAAAAGAGAAACGTCTCGTACTTCTAGGACTAGGAAAAAATGAAGAGTTAACTTCCCAAGAAGTTTTAGAAGCTTATGCTAAAGCAACTCGCATGTTGCGAAAAGCAAAATGTACAACTGTGAATGTTGTACTTCCTACAATTTCCGAATTACGTATTTCTGTGGAGGATTTCCTTACGAATCTCACCTCAGGGATTCTATCTTTGAACTATAATTATCCTAAGTATACTAAGGAGTCGTCAAATGATCCTTTGTTGACTAAAGTCAATGTATTGGGAATTGTTCCTAAGATTGCGGATAGAATTTTTAGAAAAGAAGAAAATATTTTTGAGGGTGTTTATCTGACGCGAGATCTTGTGAATGGTAACGCTGATGAGGTAACTCCTCAGAAATTAGCAAATATTGCTAAAGGGTTGGCTAAAGAATTTCCCAGCGTTGATGCTAAGATTTTAAATAAGGATGCTATCCTTAAAGAAAAAATGGGTCTTTTAGCTGCTGTTGCTAAGGGATCTGCTGTAGACCCTTGTTTTATCGTTTTAAGCTATCAAGGTAAACCAAAGTCTAAAGATCACACCGTACTCATTGGAAAGGGTGTAACTTTTGATTCTGGAGGCTTAGATCTTAAGCCAGGCAAAGCTATGTTGACTATGAAAGAAGATATGGCTGGCGCTGCTACAGTATTAGGTGTTCTTTCGGGAATAGCTGCTTTGGAGCTTCCCGTAAATGTTACTGCTATTATTCCTGCTACAGAAAATGCTATAGATGCTGCTTCTTATAAGATGGGAGATGTCTATGTAGGTATGTCAGGATTATCGGTAGAGATCGGCAGTACAGATGCTGAAGGACGCTTAATACTCGCAGATGCAATGACTTATGCTTTAAAACATTGTAAACCTACCAGAATTATTGATTTTGCTACATTAACGGGGGCAATGGTCGTCTCTTTAGGAGAAGACGTTGCTGGATTCTTCTCTAATAATGATGTATTAGCTCAAGATCTTTCCGAAGCTTCTTCAGAAACTAGCGAAGCTTTATGGCGTCTTCCTCTTGTTGAGAAATATGACAAAGCTTTGCATTCTGATATTGCTGATATGAAAAATATTGGTAATAACCGTGCAGGAGCCATTACTGCAGCACTTTTTTTAAAACGTTTTCTTGAAAATCAACCGGTAGCTTGGGCACATTTAGACATCGCAGGTACTGCATATCGTGAAAAAGACGAAGATCTCTATCCAAAATATGCTTCTGGTTTCGGTGTTCGTTGTCTTATTTATTACATAGAAAAGTTTTTATCTAAGTAATTGTTTTTAAGTTTCTTCTAGTTTAGTAATGCGTATTTGTTTTTAAATTATTAAAAATAAATGCGCGTTTTATTAAAGTTTTTTCAATTTCCTGCCGATAGATGAGGTAAGTAATTACCTGTCTAATTAGGGGAAATGAAAATGTTAGGAGTACAAAAGAAACGTAGCAGCAAGAAAACAGCTACTAAAGCTGTTCGTAAACCTGCTAGAAAAGCTGCTGCTAAGAAGACTGCTACTAGGAAGCCTGCTGCTAGAAAGACAGTTCGTAAGACAGCTGCTAAGAAAACTACAGCTCGCAAAACAGTTAGAAAAACTACAGCTCGCAAGACTGTAGCTAAGAAGACTGCTACTAGGAAGCCTGCTGCTAAGAAAACAGTTCGTAAGACAACTGCTAAGAAAACTACAGCTAGTAAAACAGTTAGAAAAACTACAGCTCGCAAGACTGTAGCTAAGAAGACTGCTACTAGAAAGCCTGCAGTTAGAAAAACAGTTCGTAAAACAGCTGTTAAGAAAACCACAACAGCCCGCAAGACTGTAGCCAAGAAAACTACTGCTAAAAAGCCTGCAGTTAGAAAAACTACTGTTCGTAAGACAGCTGCTAGAAAGACAGTAGCAAAACCTGCTGTGTCATGCCACAAGCATCATAAACATACAGCTTCTTGCAAGCGTGTATGTTCTTCTTCAGCTAAAAGAAGATGTGGTTCTAAAAGCCGTGTGCGTACAGCTCATGGTTGGCGTCAACAGTTAATGAAACTTGTTTCCCGATAGGAAGTAGTTTTGTTAGACGATGGTGAACGGTAAGGGTGTAAACCTCTTACCGTTTTTTTATCTACATCGTAGATTCTATAGAGACTCCCTCTGTACAGTTAGAGTAGTAATAGGTATAGTAACCTCTACGCGTATCTGTTCTAGGAGGTTCAGGAGATGCAAGAGTACACTTGCTTCCAAGATTTTTCTCAATTCTATAAGGAAAAGTCTCCTGCGCTTACAGTCATTGGCTCAAATTCTGAAGAAGATAAGAGTGTATGTATTGAGCTTCTTATTTCAGGGAAAATTCAAGAATTTGATGCTTCAGGATTAACAATCAGCGACTTATCAAAATGGACAGAATCCTATGGGTTATTTGCCTCTAAGGAGGTAATTTCTATTTTCCAAACTGAGAAGTTATCACAACAAATTCGAGATTTTCTTATTCGCTATGCAAAAAATCCTCATCCACATCTCTCCATATTTCTATTCACTACGAAGCAATCGTGTTTTCAATCTTTACGTAAAGAGCTAGCTTCCACAGTTTTTTTATCGTTATTTAGTGAGTGGCAATCGGACAGAGAGAAGCGTATGATGGTTCTTCTCTCTCAGAAAGCTTCATTTTTAGGAGTGACGTGCTCTTTAGCTTTAGCCTCGGCATTTATTAAGAAGTTCCCTCAGGGAGATATGTATAATCTTCTCGGAGAATTTCATAAATTACTTTGCTATATAGGGAAAAAACCCACACTAGAGTACAGAGATATTGAAAACTTTGTAGTGAAAAAAGAACAAGTATCTCTATGGAAATTACGTGATGCTATTTTGCAGAGGAATACCTTAGAAAGTCAGGCATTGCTCCAAGCTTTGCTTCATGAATATGGAGAGGACCCTTTAGGATTGATAGCTTTTCTTCGTAGTCAATGTTTATACGGTTTGCGTAGTTTAGAAGAAGAAACAGGAGATAGGAAACACCGGTTTTTTATTTCCTACGGGAAAGAACGACTCCATCAAGCACTTAGTCATTTATTTTATGCCGAGAGTATTATTAAGAATAATGTCCAAGACTCTATAATAGCTGTTGAGACTTTGCTGATTAGGATGACGAATTCATGACTTTGTATATTTTCCCAAATACTTTAGGTAATCGACGTGTGGACCTTCTACCTGCAGTTATCGGAGAAATTATTCCGAAGCTCCAAGGTTTGATTGCAGAGAGTGATCGTGGGGGACGTACATTTCTTAGTCTCTGGAAAGTACAAGAAACGCATAAATTCCCTATTGCGGTATTAAATAAAAACGATCGTTCTGTAAAAGCTTGGGATTTCTATCTTGAGCCTATCATAAAAAAACAAGAAAATTGGGGATTAGTTTCTGATTCAGGACTTCCCTGTATTGCAGATCCTGGAGCAGGACTCGTGCGTCGTGCTCGTGCTCTTAACTTATCTATTCAGGCGTTTTCAGGCCCCTGTTCTATAACTCTAGCATTGATGTTGTCAGGATTACCTGGGCAGAATTTTACTTTTTTAGGGTACCTTCCGCAAAATCCTAAGGATAGAGCACGTTGTATAAAGAGTAGCTCTGGAAAACAACATACGCAAATATGTATAGAAACGCCATACCGTAATGTGCATACGTTCCAAGCATTATTAGAAACTCTACCGGGATATGCTGAGCTATGTGTAGGTGTGGATATCACCGGAGATCAAGAATTTGTTTCTACAAGATCGGTAGATACTTGGTTGCGCTCTACAGATCTTGATAAGGTAACTGAACGAATTACAAAGACACCGGTGATTTTTCTATTTCATACTCCGAGATAATCTCTCGTATGGAAATTGAGATAGAAACCTTTGAAGAAAGGTTTCTTAATATAAATTTCCTAGATATCTATATTATTGCAGCAAGAACCTTCTGAGCAGCATTTTTCAATGAGAGGTTGCGCTTGTTGCATAGGAGAGTTTTCTGCTTCTTTAGCAAGCTTTGCGTAATGGTTTTTTACTTTTCGCATTTTCTTACAAAGAATGAATGGTTCTATCATTGACCAGATGAATAAGACAAGAATAGGGGTTCCCATCAATTTTATATAAGATGGATCCATAGAGGGCACTTGCTTACGCATTCTTATTTTTCCAGAGGCCATAGCCACGATATACAGCACATTCCACAAAATAGGTGTGGCAATGATGATAAATGCACATATGTATACAAGATTCTTATACTTTCTAAAATGTTTCTTAGGAGCTAAGGGTTCATTCTTAAATAAGATTCTATAAAAGATTAGTACCGGTATGGAGGGTGATAGGAAAAAAATCAAATTAACGATCGTCGACATAATACTTTGTTGGGGCACAACGTTCTCCTTGTTTTTCGATCAATATACCTTAGCCTTTCCTCTGTAAATCCGTCGACATTTTTATTATCAAATAAGTTTTTATATTTAAAAAATTTTTTTTGTTCTATTTGTTTATTTAAAATTGATCAATAGAAATTTTAATAAATTAAAAAAATGAAAAATATAACTAAAGATATAAAAGCGCAAATTTCTGGGAAGGTTATTCCTGAAAATCAGATTCAATTTTCTTGTGGGGGTGATGGTGTTTCTGAGAATGCTATGCGTAAACCTTGGGATGTTTCCAATCAAAGGATTGTGAACATAACTCGTGGGTCTGGCACTCCTCCTACTGGAAGTATTGTTTTAAAAAGTGATCTTGGTGACTACCTTCAAAAAGGAGATGTCACTACAACGGGAACTTTTTTGAGGACAACAGGCGGATTAATGATTGGGAATATTGACATGGGATCAGCTAATACTGTTGTTGGTTTACCTACGTCATATAAAACCACTGTTGTAAATGATACAGATATGGCCTCTGTGGGTATGGTTGCAGAAGATATAGGTTCTCTGGCGGATAAGGTAATAGATCTTATCGATCGTATAAATGCGCTTACTTCTAAAGATGGTTTGTCTGCGATTATTAAGGATATGGGGACTCCTACAGGATCAGACGGAACCATTTCAAAGCCTACTGAGGCTAAATGGCTAGTGCGTAAAGGTGGGAACTCCATGCAAGGGAATTTAGGATTTCAAAAGAGTGAGCAAAGTACGCCTACAGATCCAGATCCTACGATTCAAAATCTATCAATAACAGGTTCTACAGCAAATACAGTTACGGTATTAGGGGCCATTTCTACAGGAACGACAAAAGAAAATCTTCAAAGGATCGTTGCTGTGAAGGATGTCCTAGAGACTTTATCTACTATAAAAACCAATACTATGTATCCCGAATGGACAGGTATGGAAGTCTCTTTTGTTTGTTTAAAACAAACTAATAGCGGCTCTTCATCTGTAAGTTATGAAAAGTCCAAAAATTCTGAGCAATATATCACAACGACAAGTGAAACTAGTGCTACATTATTGCGTAGAGGCGTTTATTGTATTTCCTTTATCTATGACTTCACTCAACCAACTCCTCCTGTTCCACCACCTGGAACACCTACTCCACCTACAGATGTCAGTTGTATATTATCCCTCACACCTACTGGTGGTACAAAAACAGAATGCTATAGAATGACAGGTAAGTCTGACAATACATTGATAGGAAAGACTTACGTGTTTGTTGAGGGCACGCAAGCATCTATTTCAACAACATTAAGCTTCGATGTTACATCTACTCCAACAGTTGCTAAACAAACATGGACAGTATCTTTTGTGGGAGCCGCTTATTAAATTATGGAATAAGGCTAAGAATAAACTTAGCCTTATTTTAGAGACTGAAAACTATGGTGTAGATTTTGGGAAAGTTGATGGAAGCAACGTTGCTTGCCATGACCATGAGCTAATATCAAGAGATGTGGAGCCGCTACCACCACCACTACCGCCAGTCGTTGGTGGAGTGAATTTCAATTTAAGATCAGAAGGTGCTTCAATAGGAATCTGGCAGAATAAATTTTGTCCCGAACTTAAAGCAGAAACGCTGTAGATTACTGTATCAGTATTTGAAGGAATTGCACTGCTGTTTGACCCCGAACTAGATCCACTTGTTGTCGTTGTAGATGGATTTAATATCACACTAATATTTGCAGTTGTACCTCCAGTCCAATTAGCTGTTACAGATAATGTGAGGATACCTGTAGAAAGAATTTTCATAATTTTTGAATCAGAATCATCTATCTTTAGATACTTTTCTGTTACCGGAGTTGTCATTATCTTATCAGTTTTTGGCGTTACTGTGGGCGTTGTCGTTGGTCCTGTAGATGTGGAAGATGCTGCCACTGCCCTTGGTTTTGGAGGAACATACGGAGGTGGGCATGTTGGAGGTTGTGTAGGACCGGGAGGAGGAAGTGGAACAAATGGTGGAGTCGTTGGTTTTGGAGGAGTGGGAGCTGGAGAAGGAGCTGGGGCGGGTGCAGGTGCTGGAGCCGGAGGTTGTGGAACAGCTGGTGTTGGAGCTGGAGGTGCTGGAGGTTGTGGAGGAGGGACTTTCCAATTAAAGTAATCTGTAACTGTAGTCGTGCTACCTTCAATTGTATTTCCTAATATCCCAATTTGTGGCGTAGTGATTTTAGATTGCACATATTCAACGTTAGCCGCATCTTTAGTTTCAGCATCTGTTGGGGTTTTTAGATTGTTCACAGTATGTTGAGACATATCCAAATTACCTGACATTGTACTTCCTGAAATTCTTACAAATTGTGAGGTATCTGGTGGTGGCTGTGTATCTGGATCATCAGGGTTGCTTGGTGTTATACCCAGCGCTGCTTCAATTGTACTGATTTGTGAGGATACTGATGAAATTTGCTGTATTGCATTATTAATATCAGGATTATTCGTTACCTTATTAGCTGTATCTGTAACATACTGTACAGTTGCTGCTGCGGATGGATCCAAAGTATTCGATCCCGTAGGCTTTTCAGGCATCTTTATATTGATAATTGAGTGACCACTCATATCAATATTCCCCGTCATAGTTCCACCTGTTGTGGGGAGATATCCAGAATTAGGATCTGTCTTTGATACATAGTTGGACTTTAAGTAATCCAATGATACAGCATCCGAGTCTTGTCTAGGAGCTGGTAAACCAATAATATTTTGATTATTCATATTAATGGTTTTTGTTGATGTAATTGTGGTCCCCGTCAGAGTAAATAACGCTGGATTAGGATCAGCCTTTGCTCGCGTTCTACTATTTGTATTAAATGATAAATCTTCGGTTTCGTTATTATCTGTTTTATCTTTCATATTTTTAATAACAATTAATTGTTGTTTTTAATAAAATCTAATAACAATTATTAATGTTTTATTAAAATTAAAAAGAAAGATTCATGATTTCTTCAGCAATAGTATCATGGAATAATCGACCTTGTTTATTCAAGAATAGAAACTCATCGTTATGATCAAAGAGTTCTTTGATTGGAGAAAGAGATGAAAGGGATTGTATTAATGCAGGAGGGAAATCTTTTTTTCGTGCTCCTTCGGTAAGACGTAATCTTAAAGCTAAAGCTTCTTTGATACGTTCTCCTTCTGGTAGACATTCCGTGGATTCATGAGTAGGAAGATTTTTACGTATAGCACGTAGATACTGTGAGATTCTTGCGAGATTTTTCGAGCGTACTTTATCAATATATTGTGACGCAGAAACTCCTAATCCTAGAAAGGGCTTATCTGTCCAATAATAGAGATTATGTTTCGATTGTGCTTGAGATTTTGCATACGAGGCAAGTTCATAACGAGAGAATCCTTGAGAGGATAAGAGTTCCTCTGCAGAGAGACTCATGGCTGCTAATATGTCATCATTCGCAATGGAAGGTGCTAGAACACGACGGTGCTTATAAAATGATGTATGAGGATCTAAAGTCAGATTATAAAGAGAGATATGCGTAATAGGTAGAGTAAGAGCTTGATGAAGATCCGTAAGAAAATCTGACAAAGATTGTGTAGGGAGACCGTAAATGAGATCTATGGAGATATTATTAAATTCATGTTCATAGCAACGGTGTACAGCATCTATAGATGTCGATGTAGAGTGGATTCTTCCTAAAGCTTTGAGAAGGGGATCGTGAAAAGTCTGTACTCCGATACTAATTCTATTAATAGATGTTAGAGTAAGATCTCTTAAGTATGACTCAGATAAATCTTCAGGATTTGCTTCTAGAGTGATTTCTTGGGCGTGAGGAGCGAGGACTTTAATTATATTATGCAAATGATGGGGAGGAATTAATGAAGGTGTTCCTCCACCAAAAAATACTGTATCGATAAAGTATATATCTTTAATAGTAGCTAGCTTATTCAACCCTTCTTGAAGAACTGCATTGCAATACAAACTTACAGATTCCGGATTATAGGGAATCGTATAAAAGCTACAATAGTGGCATTTCTTTGAGCAAAAAGGAAAATGAATGTAGAGGGCTAAAGGTTTCTTACCATTCATTAGCATCGGGGTCAACAATACCCCCACGTCTCCAACGATTACGATCACTGAAAGGATCTTCGTCGTCATCACTGGAATAATCGATTTCTACAGCGCCTTCTTCGCGATCTTCCTCAGGAAGTTCGATCTCTACAGTTTCACCTGGGTCAATATCGATTTCCGTTTCTGTAGCTTCAACAAACTCCATATCCGACATACTCGGTCCATCGGGATAAACGGTTTTTGCAGGGCTACGTCTTGGAGTGACAAATTCTTCAACTTCGCCACTTTCTTTCAGAAGTTGCAAGCGCTCCTTCTCTTCATGGATTTTGTTTTCTAAAGAACGTATTTCTTCTTTGTGTCTGTCGATTTCTTTTTTTGGAACTAAACCCAATTGCATCCACTGGGTTAAGTCACGTAATTCAGATTCGAGTTTTTTAAGACGTTCACTTTTCATCTAGTGGGCACCATCCTGTATTCTAGAGAGCAGATGTAATGTATCCCTTGCTTTTTTTCAACAAGAGAAAAAAAAGCAAAGATTGTTTTTTTTGAAAAATAAAAATTTGCTATGAAACGAAATTTCAGATCGCATCTATCGAGAACAAACATCATATGGATTCCGAGTTTGCTGGACAAGTCCATTCTTCGGATATGGACTGGATCGAGGCTATGTTTCAAAGGTTTCTAAATCATGAAACCTTGGATCCTTCATGGAAATATTTTTTTGAAGGATATCAATTAGGTCAGGAGGGTGCTACATCAGCATCTTCTGGCAATGAAGAGGCATACGCTGCTTTGCAAGAAAAGAAAGCTCAATTTCTTTGTATGATATACCGTTATTACGGATATTTACAAAGTCAGATTTCTCCCCTATCTCCTATTAATCCTTCTCCCTTAATTCAAGAAAAGATCAAGAACATAGATCTTAATGAAATAGTCCCTTCTTTAGGCATTCTTCCTCAATCTAAAGTTCCTGTTCGTGATTTGATTCAGGCATTAAAGAATTTTTATTGCCGAAGTATTTCCGTAGAAACTCTGACATGTTCTCCTCAATTGCAAGAATATGTATGGAAGCTCATGGAAAGTAAGCCTCCTAAAAGATCTCCAGAAGAGCTTTTACGTACATATCAAGATATGTGTAAAGCCACATTCTTTGAAGAATTTCTGCAGATAAAATTTACAGGACAGAAAAGATTCTCTTTAGAGGGTGCTGAAAGCTTAATTCCTATGCTTGAGCATCTTGTGCATTATGGTGTCACTCAAGATGTTACGAATTATATTCTTGGTATGGCCCATCGTGGACGGTTGAATGTCTTAACAAATGTGTTAGGTAAGCCTTATTCTCATGTGTTTATGGAGTTTGAGGATAATCCTAAAGCTCGAGGTTTGGATGTTGTCGGAGATGTGAAGTATCATAAAGGCTATGTTTCTAGATCCCATGGGAAAAATGGTGAGGAGGTAACTTTTGTTATGTTGCCAAATCCTAGCCATTTAGAAGCTGTAGATCCTGTTGTTGAGGGGGTTGTTGCGGCTTTACAACATCAGGTAGCTTCGGGGAAGGAGCATTCGTGTTTAGCGATTCTTGTTCACGGGGATGCAGCATTTTCAGGACAGGGGATTGTTTATGAGACTTTGCAATTAAGTCAAGTCCCGGGATATTCCACAGGGGGTACCCTTCATATTATTGTAAACAACTATATAGGATTTACTGCACAACCTAAAGAATCACGATCTACTCCCTATTGTACAGACATTGCTAAGATGTTGGGTATTCCTGTATTTCGTGTAAATGCTGAAGATGTTGTTGCTTGCTTACAAGCAATTGAATACTCCTTAAAAGTACGGGAAGAATTTAATTGCGATGTGATTATCGATTTCTGTTGTTATCGGAAATATGGTCACAATGAAAGTGATGATCCTTCGATAACAGCTCCTTTACTTTATAATGAGATTAAGAAGAAATCAACGATCCGTGAGATCTATAGGAAGTATCTATTAGATAACTATCCTTCAGAAATCTCTGAAGATAACCTAGCGAAAATTGAAAAAGACGTTCAGGATATCCTAAGTAAAGAGTTTCAAGTATTAAAACAGGAAGAGAATCAAGCTCTACCTAAAAAGGATTGTCGTCATTGCGATCGTATGGATCTCGGTGAGTTATTAGTAAACGATATTGATGTTTCCTTAAGTAGAGACACAGTATTTCATATAAGTTCTAAATTATGTGGTCTTCCTGAGAATTTCACACCCCATCCTAAGGTTAAAGCTCTTCTTGATAAGAGAATGAAAATGGCTAGTGGGGAAATTGGCTACGATTGGGGAATGGCTGAAGAACTTGCTTTTGCTTCTTTATTAATAGAGAAATTTTCTTTACGTCTTTCAGGGCAAGATGCCATTCGTGGAACTTTTAGCCAGAGGCATTTGTTGTGGAGTGATGTAAAATCTGGAGATACCTACACACCTTTGTATCACTTGTCTCCTGATCAAGGATCTGTAGATATTTATAATTCTCCATTATCGGAATATGCTGTTTTAGGCTTTGAATATGGTTATGCCCAACAGGCAATGCATACCCTTGTTTTATGGGAAGCGCAATTTGGAGATTTTTCTAATGGGGCACAAATCATTTTCGATCAGTATATCTCTTCTGCAATTCAGAAATGGGATCTACATTCTGACCTTGTTGTTCTTCTCCCTCATGGCTATGAAGGTCAGGGTCCAGAACACTCCTCAGCACGTATAGAAAGGTATTTACAGTTAGCTGCAAATTGGAATTTCCAAGTTGTGATCCCTTCGACTCCTGTACAGTATTTCCGCATACTTCGTGAGCACACGAAAAGGGATTTATCTTTGCCTTTGGTGATCTTTACTCCAAAAATGCTTTTGCGCCACCCTGAATGTACAAGCTTTATAGATGAATTTACTATTCCTGGAGGATTCCGTCCTATCCTTGAAGATGTAGAGCCTAATTACGATGCTAAGGTTTTAGTCTTGTGTTCCGGAAAGGTATACTACGATTTTAAAGGGGCTTTACCTCAAGAGCGTAAGAAAGATTTTGCTTGTTTGCGTATTGAAAGTTTGTATCCCTTGTATCTTGAAGATCTTCTTTCTTTGATTGGCAAATATTCTAAAGTTGAGCATTACGTATGGCTTCAAGAAGAACCTCAAAATATGGGTGCTTATGATTATATATTCATGGCAACCGAAGAGATTTTTCCAAAAAAACTTACATGTATAAGCAGACCAAGAAGTAGTTCCACTGCTACGGGATCTGCACGTCTCAGCCAACAAGAATTTTTAACATTAATGGAAACATTGTTTTCTTTAGGTAATGTATGATTACAGAAGTACGCATTCCAAATGTCGCTGAATCCATAAGCGAAGTAACAATAGCTTCTCTTTTGGTGACTTCAGAAAGTCTGGTTCAGGAGAATCAAGGCATTATGGAGATCGAAAGCGAGAAGGTAAATCAGCTTATCTATGCTCCTACATCCGGAAGGATTGTTTGGTCAGTTGCTGAAGGAGACATTGTTGCCGTTGGTGGTATTGTTGCTAAAATTTATGATGCTAATGAAGCGATTGCTGAAAGTATAACTGCAGAAGCCCCTTTAGAAGAGACTGTAGATGCAGAGATTATTTGTTTCCCAAGATCTAAAGCTCATGAGCCTCCTGCAGAAGGAAAGACTTTTGTTCCTTTGCGTGATAAAATTCAAACTACACCACAGCCTTCAGGATCTAAGAACGAAGTTCGTGAGCGTATGTCTTCAATACGTAAAACGATTTCCCGTCGTTTAGTTTCTGCTCTTCATGAATCGGCGATGTTAACAACATTCAACGAGATTCATATGACTCCTCTTATGAAACTCCGTAAGGAAAAACAAGACGAGTTTTCCTCCCGTTATAATGTGAAATTAGGTTTGATGTCTTTCTTCATAAAAGCGGTTATCGAAGGATTAAAAGCTTATCCTCGTGTGAATGCGTATATTGACGGTGATGAAATCGTTTACCGTCAATATTACGACATTTCTATTGCTGTAGGAACAGATCGTGGTCTTGTTGTTCCTGTGATTCGTGATTGTGATAAGCTCTCTAGTGGGGACATCGAAGTAAAACTCGCAGATCTAGCAAGTAGAGCTCGTGATGGCTTAATTTCTGTTCCAGAGTTAGAAGGGGGGAGTTTCACCATTACTAACGGTGGAGTTTACGGATCTTTACTTTCTACGCCTATTATCAATCCTCCTCAAGTGGGAATATTAGGTATGCATAAAATAGAAAAACGCCCTGTGGTGATTGATAATACCGTTACTATCGCAGACATGATGTATGTCGCTTTTAGTTATGATCACCGCATTATTGATGGTAAGGAAGCCGTTGGCTTTCTGATCAAAATCAAAGATGCAATAGAACAGCCTGAAACTCTGCTTGATTTGTAGGTGTGTTATCTAGGAAGAAGAAGAACAGCGGTGACGTTGTTCTTTTTTATCGGTGTGTCTATCACATTAGGTTCTGGGTGGTAATTACGGTAACGAGAAGAGAAGAAAATCTCATGTTCAGTATAGGTACATCTTTCAGAAATTGTAATCTTAGAGCTTGAGATTCCAAGATCTAAGAGTTGCTTTCTTGCTATAGCTCGAAAATCTAGATGATTTTCTTTTGGCATAAAGGAAAAGAAGCTTGGAGGAAAGAGTTCTCTATAGTCGGGATAAATAGCGTAGTCAGGACCTAAAGAAGGTCCCACAACAACGATCATATCTTGAGGGCGAGAATTATAAACACGTTTTAATGTGGCTACCGTCACAGCATAGATGTTTCCGACAAGTCCTCGCCAGCCACAATGTACATTAGCAACGACATGTTTTTCCGGATCATAAAAGATTGCTGGTTGGCAATCAGAATGGCGGATATGTAGAGAAAGCATGGGGTCATTGGTATACAACCCATCCGCAGGACAGCCTGCGGGGGTTGTATATGTTGCATGACGCAAACTTGTACTATGTACTTGGTGGAGATCGCAGAAACGTTCAGCGCCTAGCTCTTTACGAATCTGTTCATTTTTAGGAACGTAGACGTAACCTTCTGCATCTTTTTGTTTAGGAAATAATCCGTGACGTAAAGGTAGCTCAGAGAGCTCAGGAAAGGTCAGTTTAGTTAAACTATTGTCAGAGGTAGATGATATCATAGCTAAAAATGTATTATTCAGGATCTTTCCATACACCATGTTCTTGCAAAAGACGAACGAGTTCTTCTTCGGCATCTTCCATAGGAATGTGCGCTTTCACGCATGTGTGTTTTACATAGAGATCGATCATACCTGTTTTAGATCCTACAAATCCAAAATCAGCGTCTGCCATTTCTCCAGGACCGTTAACAATACATCCCATAACAGCAATTTTTAATCCTACAAGATGTTTTGTTTTGTCGCGAATACGTTTTGTTACTTCGGGAAGATCAAAGAGAGTTCTCCCGCATCCAGGACATGAGATGTATTCTGTTTTCACTAAACGTACGCCAGCACTTTGTAAAGTACCAAAAGCGATTTCTCGAATAGTGGGGAGGGGGATGTTAGGAAGGTCTAAAATTATAGCTTCGCCTAAACCATCAAGAAGTAAGGCTCCGAATTCTGTAGCTATAGATACAGCCGCTTCACATTCATCATCGAGATCTTTTGAGAAGACTAATTTCACAGGTTGTTCTTCACATTGTTTCTTTTCAAAGAAGTATCTCGTACTATGAATAAATGGAGGTGTTGCGTGACAATGAACGAAAGGAGCGCTTAACACCTGTTCATTATTCCAAATCTCTTCGTTGTAATCATAGAGGCAAGGAACTTCATGATGATGGAAAATGATCATATGTTCTTTTAACTTCTCAACAATAGAAGTTCCCATAAAACTTTTTGGAACAACAACACCATCCGGTGCCGTGAAGTCTTTTTTCCCATTTGTGGGATTAACACCGAGTTGCTCGAGTAATTCCTCCACAGTATTGTTTAAAAGATGTTCTTCTATAAGTTTAATAAACACACCATAAACAGGGCCCCATGGGGTAGTCTTAGTGATTTTTTTTGCAGCATTGATGAAACTTTCAGAATTTTCTAAAGCAAAAGGATTTTTCTTTTTAGGAAGATCTAGATATGTTGTCGTGTGTCTTAATAAGCTTTCACAAACAGGAATTTCTGTAGTGGGACATCCTGTTAGCGAACAGCGAATCGTATCTCCTAAACCTTCTGTAAGGAGAGTGCCAATACCTACTGCAGACTTGATGATCCCATCCATGCCCATTCCAGCTTCTGTGACACCTAGATGTAGGGGATAATGCCAACCACGAGCGTCAAGATCTTTCGCTAGCTGACGGTAGGCAGCAACCATAACTTTTGGGTTGCTAGATTTCATAGAGAAAACAACATCACGATAGCCAAGTTTTTCGCACACTTCAATATACTCAAGAGCCGAAACTACCATTCCCTCAATGGTATCCCCGTAACGTTGCATAACACGTTCAGAAAGGGAACCGTGATTTACACCGATTCTCATAGCTTTTCCTAGGCGTTTGCACTTTTCTACAAGGGGAGCAAACTTTTCTTCTAATCGAAGGAGACTATCGGCATAGTTTTTATCTGTATATGTCTTTCCAGTGAACATATTGCGTTTATCTACAAAGTTCCCTGGATTGATACGCACCTTATCTACAAAATCAGCAACATGCATAGCTGCTTGAGGAAAGAAATGGATGTCCGCTACAAGAGGAACATCAATCCCCATGGAAAGTAAACGTTCTTTAATATGTTCGCATGCCTGAGCTTCTTTAATTCCTTGTACAGTAACACGAGCAATTTCGCATTTAGCTTCTACTAGAGCACAGATTTGTGCGACTGTTGCATCAACATCTGAAGTAGGTGTTGTTGTCATAGATTGTGTCTTTATTGAATGCTCGCTGCCTACGTAGAGATTCCCAATTTTAACTGAGTGCGTATAACGTCTAGTAGCTTGTTTTTTGGAGGGAGAAATAACCATAAAAACCTGAAATAATCTTATTATGGGAATAAAAAATTAGTATTTAGTAACTAGGCCAGAACATGGGCCTTAAAGTAAAAGCGACAGTAAAGTTTAACTCATTTGAGGGTATTCATCAAAAAGAAAAATATAGATTCAGTAAAGGGAAATCTTAAGAAAATAAAAACATTTGTTTTGAAATAGAGTTTTTATTTTGAAAATATTTATTTATAACGAGTCGTATAAAACTTATTCTTAGTGAATTTTGAATAGTCTAGATTTGATGCTAGACTATTCTTGGTAAAGAAAGGCACGAAAAATTTTAGATAAGAGAGATCTTAATCATCGTCGTCAAAATCCTCGAGTTGGGCGTAGTCTATAGGCTTATGTTTGCGTAAAGGATTACTTCCCATACCATAGAAGCTAACAGTTAGATTGCTCTTCTTATCATTTGCTATTTCAGCTAAAGCTAAAGATAACGCTGTTAAGACTCTACTGTCGAAATCCCCATCCAGTTGCCCAAACGTATTGATATAGAAATTGTTTTGGCTATCTTTTGGGAAAAGGAGATCATTTCCATAGATTCCGATATCTTGAATACCATCTTTCATTAAGGATTTAAACAAATCTATAAACATTACTTTTTGATCTTCTAAGCTTCTTTTCCCATAGAGGGGATGACGTCTATCTCCAGGTTGTTCAGATGCTGTTTTAGGATAATGTCCAAATGGGTTCCATACATTAATGAGATTTCTTGGAGTATCGTCCAAGGGTAGCATAGTATTTTTCCATTCTGTACGCGTCCATCCTGCAGGTTTTTTAGGTGTTTGGATAAATTCTTTCAGATTTTTATTCCACTCAAGATCTCCGATTTCCAATCTAAATAAATCCATGGAACTATTGTGAATAGTTTTAGGATGCGCAAGATCAGCTTCAGGGGGTATGAAACAAAGCCGAGATATCTCCATATCGTGATCCGTAATTGATGAGAAAAATGATGGTACTTTAAAAGTTGCTAACCTGACTTTAGAGTTGTTTTTTGCTGTGAAGATATTGATATTGTCTGCTCCAACAACTTTCATATCCTTAGGTAGGTCAAAACTTTCCTTAAAGTTTACTTTTAAAGCTTCGGCAAGATCATTAGAAAGAAAATCGTAATCTCTATTTTTTTCAAAAGCCTCATGAATTCTTTTTTTAAAGCACCCCTTAGTTTTGTGAGGTAAAAGTGCCAGGGATGTTCCTAATAAAATTGTTCCTAGAGTAATCCCTATAGCTGTAGCAACTGCTAGGCCAGGGGCTCCAAGTGCTCCTAAAGTTATCCCGCACGCAACTCCAGCAATTAAAGCAATCCCCCCTAAGATCGCGAGGACCTTTTGAGTGGTTTCTCTAGTATTTGGATTGTATAAAACTCGATTCAGGTATCCTTTTATAGGAAGACGCTGTCTAGGAGTTAAATTAAATAGTTGGCGTGGTGGTAGCGGATTACTATCCGAAGAAATCTTTTCTTGTGACATAGTTATAATTATAAATAAAACTATAATAAAATAATTTACTTTAGATTATGTTTTTTAATTAAATTATATCATATTAAAAACCAATTATTTGTAATTTTGGTTTTATAGAGGACATCCTAGTCCAGGAGGACTAGTGACGACAATATTCATAATTACTTCGGGATTTTGTGTTGCAAAATTTGCTAATGCGGCAACTAAACCTGTTTGTATAGCTGCTTTCCAATTAGCAGCCTCTTGGGGGTTTGAGGAGAGTAGAGATGGTAGTGTGGATATTAGTGGGATTTGAATCATGTCAGCCCCCCGTTTCATAGCTTCATTCAAGCAATTTGTGTAAGCAGTTTTTGCTAGAGCAAAGGCAACAACGGGATGGTGATTATGAGATTCAGGATTAGGTCCTTGGATGAAACCTAAGAAATTTGGTAGTCCAAGTCTCTTCTTATTACTAGATCCATCAGAGTTTTCCCAAGGCATAGAGACGCATTGTCCCTCTTGTATACTAGGAATCTCACGAGAGATATTTAGTGTGGTTAAATCTACAATACTTGTGCTGTGTTCTAATACGATCATAAGATTGCAACAGCAATGAATACGAGGAGAATAGATAACTCCAGTTGTAGCAAATAATACTATTTTAGAGTGATGAATTTTCCATGACTTATTAAGTAAGGATGGTGTGGTTTCTCCAAAGATATGGGGTAGGGTACTCCAATCCGTAACTACTTCTCCGTAGTTTTCTAGGATCTTTGTGTGTTGTGTATTTTCATTTATTTCAATTAAAAAGGATAGACCCTTAGGAATGGGTTTCAGATCTATCTTTTCCGAGGGTTTTTGTAGATAAGATTTCTTAAGGAGAAATAGAGATATAAGAAGTAGAGGAATAACTAAGGAACAAATAGAGAGTAGGGGGAGTATTCCTGTAATTATCGAAGAGATAACTGCTCCAAGTATTATTAAGTTCGTAAAGATAACTATAGCCATAAGAACAATCTTCGGTGCTATGTTACTACTTTTTTCATGAAGTATCTCAGATGACGGTTGTGTTTGTTTGAAAGGAGTGATAGTGGGAGTAGGTGTCATGTAATCATAAAGTAGAATGCTTTACTTCCGAGTCTCGCTATAATTTGTATGAATCTTATGTTTTAAAGTAGTGATAGGAGTTTACTTAGTTTTATTACGTATTTTTCTTAGCGTCTGTATCTTATTGTTCTACAGTATAGGTATAGTAGAGACTGATCAATAAAGTTGGCAACTTAGATTTTAATTGAGAATGTGTACCGATCTCAATTTAATCATAAATAGATCTAGAGAATGTTCTTGAAAGGTTATTTAAGGATATTTAGGTAAGAGAAATACTCTTAATCCATTCTTAGTAGGTGTTTAAGAGATTCCTTGAAATTTCATTCGAGGATTTAGGGCGAAGTAATTGTTGTTGAATATCTCAACATAAAGATAAACATCTAACATCCTTATTCCAGATGTCTGATTTTATTGGTTTAGGTTATATTAATAAAAGGATTGACGAATTCTTCGACCAAAACGATAACTATAGGATATTCAGGATTTTGTATCGCAAAATCCTGAGCGGCCTGTGCTAAAGCACATTTTATGGAATCTGCCCATAGTTCCCTTACATCACATCCATTTATAATTATATTTTTTGGGATAACAGTATCTTCGGATAAGAGGAGAGGTACTTGTACATAGTTAGATTGTTTTTCTTTAGCCTTAGCTAAGCAGTTTCTATAGGATTCAATTGCTATTGGATAGCATGTAGTTATATCAGGCGTGTACTCATCTGTGGAAAGTTGTGCAAGAAATGCTGGACCTGCGGGGTTACTATCATTATTTGTACCATTTGGATTTATCCACTTGCCTGCGGTACATTGTTTATTATCTAAACAAACCTTACCTTCTGTAGAATTTTTCCATCCCCGTATGTTTACTGCTTTTGAGAAGGCCCTGTTTGTGTGTCCTATTTGATAGGGAATTAGATTTATTTTTTCCCCTCTATAACTCCTATAAGGGGGAGAAATGTTTACAAGCATAGGTTTGAGGTTCTGTGTGATAAATCTAGTTTCAGTAACATTACCGCAGGTAGAGACTAATGTGGTTTTACTATTTGGGCATTTCCACCCAGTGAAAGTGGTTTCTGTATCAATAGGATCAAATTTTGGTGTATCAACATCACTTGATGATGATAATTGTATCCAATTGTTAAGTAGCGTTGTAGATCTGGGAGCAGGCCACGAGGTAAGTTTAGATATAAAGGGGGATGAGGGGGGACTAATTTTGTAATTGCGGGACGTAGGTTGAGAATTAGGCCGATTTTGAGGTGAATGATCAGATTGTGAGGAAAGGGCTATTTTGAGTTGCTTATAGAGGAGAATATAGCACGCTACAGCAATTATAGAGAAGACTATTACAGCAGCGGCAAGAGAAGGCATCGACATAATGATTGCCAGAGTCAGGGTTGTTACAACCCCAATTAGGGATAAGATAGTAACAATGGCCAGAACTACTCTTTTAATAATGTTAAGATTATTTTTAGCGCTTAGTGGTACAGAAGAAAGCGTTTTGGAGTTGCTCGGGGAGGCTTGGTTGTTATGAATAGTTTGAGACATGAAGCATGGGTTTATACATAGATACATTATATATTTTAGAGCCTAATCGGCTATAATATGAGACATTTTTTTGCAAGGGTTTTATGTTTAAAATTTTGAGTAGGTATGAAGAAGATAATCTTTGTTAAGGGAGGTTATCAAAATGTTCTATTTCAGTACTTGTATTAAGAAGGTTGTAATGTTAGATATTTTAACATAAAGATGGGCGACACATTTAATATGAATCTTCATTTCAGACGTCTAATTTCTGCTAATTTATCTATCTACAGGAGAACTCATAATATCAGCGACAGCCTGTTAGATAATAAAATATATTCTTCAGAAAAGTCTCTTTTAAAGAATTTATCTCTAAAATCTAATTAAGTGGAAATAAAGAGGATGGCGGTGAAAATATTTTTCACTTAAGTTTCTCTAAGTAGGACAATTACCCTATGTCTTTATATAAAGATGAAATAATATCTAAAATGAGATTCCTACTTTGAATGTTTACTTTTCATTGATCCACCTATTTAATTTAACAAAGGAAAGCCTATCGAATGAACGACAACGATGATCATTTGATAGTCAGGGTTTTGCATTGCAAAATTCTGAGCAGCTTTTATCAGAGAAATTTTTATAGTATTTATCCATTGCTCTCGTATGCTACTCCCATTTGCAAATAATTCTTCTGGAGAAGGACCTTGAGAATCAGCTGAGATAATAGGCACTTGTATGTACTTAGAACCTTTTCCCTTAGCCTTAACAAAGCAATTCTCATAAGCTAGAGTGGCTTCTTGGTAGCATTTCATTAGATCATTAGACAATAAAACATTCATAGGTCCTAAAAGTTGTGCAAGAAATGCTGGACCCGAAGGATCACTATCATTGTTAGAACCGTCATGATTGATCCATTTACCTATGGTACATTGTCCATAATCTAAATTACTCATATTTTCTTTAGAGTTTTTCCATCCCTCAGAACCTATGGCTCTTACAATGCTTCGGGTATCATCATCACCCCAAGGATATAGGACGCTATTAGCAGAATTCACTATCGTGGGTTTGAGGTTCTGTGTGATAAATCTACAGCAGCCCGTACTTCCACAGGTAGAGATTAACGTAGTTTTGCTATTTGGGAATTTCCATCCTAAGAAGACTGCAGTTGTGTCGACGGGATCAAATTGAGGTGTATCAACATCAGTTGGAGATGATATTTTTATCCAGCTATTCAGTAGTTGTGTGATACTAGGAAGAGATGCTCCCGCCAACGCCTCCGGTGCTCTTGATACCTCTTTAGATGCAGTTATGGATTGTGGGGGCTTTACCGTTTTAGTGGGGTTCCTATTTAGGAAAATATAGGAAGCTATAGCAATTATAGAGAAGGCTATCACAGCAGCAGCAAGAGAAGGCATCGACACAGTGATTGCCAGAGCTAAGGTTATGCCAATCCCAATAAGGGATAGGGCATTAACAATAGTAAGAGCTCTTTTTTGAGTAACCTGATGATTATTTTTATTATTTGGTATTACAGAAGAAAGCTCCTTAGGATTAACTAAAGCAGCCGCATGAGTATTGATGGATTGTGGCATAAAATATTAATATCAAAATAGAATACTGAGTATTTTTAAGCATATTTCTCTTAGAGTATAGGATATTTTTTTCAATAAATTTGTCTTCAAAATCTATTCAGATAGAAATAAGGAAGATAATCTTCGTTAAGAGAATCGTTCTTACATCTCTATGTTTTAGAGATTTCAATAGAAGTAGTTAGACCGGTCGTCTTAAAATATGGGAATAAAAGGCAGCATCTAAAATAAGACTCTCATTTTAGATGCTTATCTTTTGTTAGTTTATCTATTTAGTCTAAAAGAGAGATCGTAGTGTCAGTAACAACAATAATCATTTGATAATCAGGATTCTGTATTGCAAAATTCTGGACAGCTGTTACTAGAGCGGATTTTATAGAGTTTAGCCATTGTTCTCGAATGTTACGTCCATTTATAGATAGATCTACGGGAGGGGAGTGTTTATTAAATGAGATAATAGGTACCTGTAGATATCTAGAACCTTTTTCTTGAGCTTTAGCTAAGCAGTTTTCATAGGCTTGAGTTGCTTCTTGATAGCATCTTACAGGGTTTCCATTGATGTTGCTGCATATAGGTCCTGAAAGTTGTGCGAGAAACGCGGGACTTGCAGGATTAGTATCATTGTTAGAGCCGTCGGGATTGATCCACTTGCCAGCACTACATTGCCCAGTTTCTAAACGGCTTTTACCTTCTTTAGAATTTTCCCATCCCTCCTGATTTACAGCTTTCGCCAGAGCCTTGTTCATTCCTCCGACCCTAGGATACATAATATTATTGGTGGCATTTACTAGCATAGGTTTGAGGCCCTGTGTAATAAATCTACACTTACTAATATCACCCCGAGTAGAGACTAGTGTAGTTTTACTATTGGGGAGCTTCCATCCTGCAAAGGCAGTGTTTGAATCGATAGGATCAAATTGATCTACATTAACAGCCTTTGGGGATTCTATCTCTATCCAGCTATCCAGTAGTCGTACGGAGCTAGGGATAGATATGTTTTCGGATGATTCCATAGGTTGGAAAGAAGGAGCTACTTTGGTCGGTTTTTTACAGAGAAGAATGCAGCATACTATAGCGATTATAGAGAAGGTTATTACAGCGGTGGCAAGAGAAGGCATCGACATAGTGATTGCTAGAGTCAGGGTTGTTACAACCCCAATTAGGGATGAGGCAATAAGTAAAGCAAGAGCCACCTTGGCAATCCTGTGATTACTTTTATTACTTGATACTGCAGGGGGAAGTATCTTTGTGTTAGTCAAAGAGGCTTCATAAGTGTCTATGATTTTTGACATAAAATATTGAGTGTTATTTAAATACACTCGATATTTTAAAGTATGTCAGATCTAAAACATATGATGTTTTTTTTTGCAAGAAATTCGTATTAGAAATCTAATTAATTAAAAATAAAAAAAAGAGTTATCAAATAGTTCTATTTTGGTGTTTATACCGAGGTTGTGATTCAGAGTGTTTTAGAATATAAAAATAAAACAGAGCATCTAAAACAAGATTCTTATTTTAGATGCTTATCTTTTGTTAGTTCATCTATTTAGTCTAAAGGAGAGGTCGCGATATCAGTGACAACGATAATTAGTGGATAATTAGGATTTTTCGCTGCAAAGTGCTGGGCTGCTGTTACTAAAGCAGATTTTACAGAGTCTATCCATTGTTTTCGGATAATAGATCCATTTGGTAATTTTAACGAAGGAGCATAAAGACTGGATGAGATAAGAGGCAGTTGAATATAATGAGAACCTTTTTCTTGAGCCTTAGCAAGGCAATTCTTATAAGCTTCAGTAGCTGATTCATAGCATTTTTCTGGTTCATTATTTAGATTGTGAGCTTGCGCCCCTAAAAGTTGTGCAAAAAATGCAGGGGCCTCAGGTTTGGAGTCGTTGTCTGTGCCATCGGAATTTATCCACTTACCAGCAGTACATTCCCCTGTTTTTAACTGGCTTTTCCCTTCTCTGGAGTTGATCCAACCCTGAGGGTTTACTACTTGTGTAAAGGCTTTATTTGTTCCCCCACCTCCTGATGCCATCATGCTGTTAGCTGCATTTACCAGCATAGGCAAAAGATTCTCTGTGACAAATATAGGCGAAGTAATCTCGCCTTGAGTTGATACTAGGGTAGTTTTAGTATTTGGAAATGCCCAACCTTTAAATGGAGTCGTAAGAGTTTTAGGTTCGAATTTTGTTGTGTCAACGGAATCGCAAGATGGTAGCTGTGTCCAGCCTTTAAGTAATTGTTGAGCTTTTGGAACCAATGATATGGGTGGGAGGTGATGATCGGTAGGTGCAACTTGAGTCGTAGGAGTCTTGGGTTTAGTTAGATCTTGATCTTGTGTTGGAGTTTTAGTTGGAGTGGATAAGGGAGTAGTAACAGGTGTAGGTTGCTTCTCGGGTTGTAGCGAGGACGGCAGACCGACTTCTGAAGTCTTCTTCCCAGGTTTATCAAGTATTTCCCAGCCTGTAGGATGAATAGGCTTAGGGAGAGGAGCTATCTTTGTAGATTGTTTTCTGAATAGAATACAGCACGCTATGGCAATTATAGAGAAGACCACTACAGCAGCAGAAAGAGCTGGCATTGCTAGAGTGATAGCTAAAGCTAGGGTAGTCGCAAGCCCTACGAAAGACAAAGTGGCGACAGCAGCAAGCGCTACTTTCTTAGCAATTCCTTGTTTATTTTGGCTGCGTTGTATCGCAGAAAAAGGTGTCTCAGGAATAGGGTGAGACGACCCATGAGTATCAATAAGGTGAGGCATAAAACATTGATTTTTTTAAAGCTAAATACAATCAATATTTTAAAGTATACCCTCTCTAAGACATAAGTAGTTTTTTTTCAAGAGATTTGTCTCTAGAATGTGAATAAGAAGTAAAAACCTCTTACATAAAACAAAATTTTTTATTTTTCGAATTTTAAGACAAAGAATGTAAAGATATTTATACTTTATTCAAGTGTAAATATCTTAATATTTTTAATTATTTTAGAAAAAATGATTTTTAGAAGGTGACTTTAACGCAGCCGCCATTGATTTTACATTGGCAAGCTAAACGTTCATCAGAATCTTCAGGTTCACCAAGAAAGTCTTTTTCTTCATTGGTGAAATCAGATAGGTTCTCTTTTCCTTCCAACACCTCAACAACACATGTACCGCAAACACCTTCTGTACAAGCAAAAGGAACGCCTGAAGATTCACAAGGTTCTGCAATACTAGAACCATCTTCCAGATTGAATTCTTGTGTTTCATCATCGGATGAAATGATTAACTTTGCCATCGGAGATTTCCTGAAAATCCTTTACTATAAAGCGTCAAATAACTCGGAGTAGAGGGATTCGAACCCCCGACCTATTGCTCCCAAAGCAACCGCGCTAACCAGGCTGCGCTATACTCCGTACAAATGTCTCTAAAAAATAAAGACGTTATCATAGAAGAAAATAGTCTACAAGATAAACATAAACTAAAGTTCGCTATTTGAGGATATAAGAGTTTTTCTTGAAGATATATATTTTTTGTCATTATTGAAGAAATAGGAGAGTCTCAGAAGGGAGGCGCTTGGTGACAAGCAAACAAGAGAAACTGTGGAGAATGGCTCTCATTCCCTTAAGCATCCTTCTTTCTTTTCTAATTCCTTTACCTCAAGGGCTTTTAGATGCTGGTCTGTGTATCAATTTTATTTTATCTTTAACAGTTGTATTTTGGGTATTTTCGTTAAAATCTAGTCGTGAGGCTAAGCTTTTCCCCTCGTTATTTTTATATCTTTGCTTATTTCGTTTGGGATTAAATCTTGCTTCCACCCGATTGATTTTATCCTCAGGTTGGGCATCTCCTATGATTTTTTCTTTAGGGAATTTCTTTTCCTTAGGAAGTTTGGGAGCAGGAACTGTTGCTTGTTGTCTATTTTTTCTAGTGAACTTTCTTGTAATTGCTAAGGGGTCAGAAAGAGTTGCTGAAGTTCGTGCTAGATTTATTTTAGAAGCACTTCCAGGGAAGCAAATGTCATTAGATGCAGATCTCTTATCTGGACGTACCTCCAGTATGGATGTTGAAAAGCATAAGCAAGACCTTTTTGAAGAGAGCGATTTTTTTTCTTCTATGGAGGGAGTATTTCGTTTTGTAAAAGGGGATGCTATTGTTAGTTGTATTTTACTCATAGTGAACTTTATAGCTGCCACCTACTTTTCGTATTCCTTGGATGGCGCAACTGATGGTTTATGGCTAACAGTAGTGGGCGATGCTTTGGTAAGCCAAGTGCCTGCATTGTTGACATCGTGTGCTGCAGCTACATTGATATCTAAGGTAGGACAAAAAGAATCTCTACTTGAACATATGGTAGACTATTACGAACAAGCTCGAATTCATTTTAGAACAATTGCTCTTCTACTTTCCTCATTATTGTTTGTTCCAGGAACCCCTAAGGGTCCTATTATCGTTTTTGTAATCGTATTGTTTTTCGCACATAAACAAACGGAAAATACTCAAGATTTGGAACTTATATCTGAAGAATTTCAACAAATACACCTATGTCTTCCAACAGACTACACAGGAATAAATCCTCAGGAGATATACACGCAAGCACGAGAGGAAATCTTCAATGAAATAGGAGTGTTATTACAGCAGGATATGCGGATTGTTTATAGTGAGAAAAAAACTTCTTTAAGTTGTGGTGGGCAACATTTTTATCTTAAGGAAATATCATTATTTAATCTCTTGCCAATATTAAGAAATTTAGCTCCAGACACCATTCACGGAGGGTGTATCAAAGCTCTAATAAGAGATGCGCAAAATATTTTGGGGATCTCTATTGATGAGATTATTCCAAAAAAGATTTCTGAAAACTCTCTTCTATTCTTAATAAAATCTTTAGTTAAAGAACGTGTATCTTTAAGGCTATTTCCTAAGATATTGGAGGCAATAGCTCTACATGGCTCTTCCGAAGAGAGTTTAGAGATACTTTCTGAGAAGATCAGAAAATATCTCGGAAAACATATAGGGAGAGCTCTTTGGGATAAGGAGAACACCCTAGAAGTTATTACCGTAGATTCTCATGTGGAACGTATGATAGGTGACTTATACTCAAGGTCGAATCCTCTAATGTGTGATAAAGTTGTCCATCAAGTGCAAAATCTCCTTGATCAATCTGGAGATGGTAGATTTAGAGCTATCATTACTGGGTGCGAATCACGTTTTGAATTGAGGAAAATGATCGAACCTCACTTTCCAGATCTTCTTGTTTTATCACATAATGAACTTCCCGAAGAAATACCCATTTCCTTGCTAGGATCTGTTTCAGATGAGGTTTTGATACTTTAATTATGAAATTAATCTAACTAAAATGAATAAATTCGTTTAATTAGAATATTGTTTAAAATATTTTTTTTGTTTAATCTTAAAATAATTACCGAAGAAAAAATTTGTGAAAATACAAAATACGCAAAATATTTTTGAGATTTGGGAATTATATTGGGAAACCCAAGAGATCGAGTATCGAGATACCTTGATCGATTTTTACCTGCATTTGGTCAAATGTGTAGTCCATCGTTTGATTTCAGGTATGCCTTCCCATGTAAAAACCGAAGATCTATATGCTTCCGGAGTTGAGGGATTAGTGCGTGCTGTGGAGCGCTTTAATCCAGAGAAGAGTCGTCGCTTTGAAGGTTATGCCCTGTTTTTAATCAAAGCTGCGATTATTGATGATTTAAGGAAGCAGGATTGGGTTCCAAGAAGTGTTCACCAAAAGGCAAATAAGCTTTCAGATGCAATAGATACTCTAAGGCAATCGCTAGGAAGAGAGCCCACGGATGGGGATCTCTGTGAGTATTTACGAATTTCCCAACAAGAGCTTTCAGGCTGGTTCGTTTCAGCGCGTCCCGCATTGATCATTTCCTTAAATGAGGAAAGACCTTCGCTATCTGATGGCGAATCTGGGGTGGCTTTGGAAGAACGTATTCCCGATGAACGAGCTGAAACAGGATACGATATTGTCGATAAAAAGGAATTCTCTTCATTTTTAGCAAACGCTATAGAGAGCCTAGAAGAGAAGGAAAGAAAAGTCATGGCTCTATATTACTACGAGGAACTAGTTCTTAAGGAAATTGGAAAAATCCTTGGAGTTAGTGAATCACGCGTATCTCAGATCCATTCGAAAGCTCTCATTAAACTTCGAATAGCTTTATCTGCCTTTCTCTAAACCATTGCCTGCAATTCCTTCTCGATAGGCATCTTTGCTTCCGTTTTAACGGGAACAGTGAAGTTTATGATGATTCCAAGACTTAAACAGAGTCCCGCAGCAACACTTAATAATAAAAACCAAAGACTTGTAGTAAGTATTAAACCTGCACAACTTCCAACTACAGCTAAAATTGAGAGAGTAATAAGAACTACTGAAGTAATACGGATAAACTTAGTCGACGGGACAAAGCTTGATCCACTTGATTTTGAATCAATGTTTGGAGTGCTCCCTAAGATTGGATTTATCATTGCTAAAAACCTTTAAGTGAAAAAAATTGATCTATTTTAAACTAAAATTAGATTTATTTCTATTATTTTTCTTTCCTGGGATTAAACTTAGAAGGGAACCTTGCATATAAGAAGACTGATCGTTAAGATAGTGCTTCGATTATTAAGATTTTTTGTTATTGTGATGCAGGATTTCATAAAACATTTGAAGGATCGGGGAATTTTAGAAGATTTTTCCTCTGGATTAGACAATATAACCTCACCAATTTCTGCATACCTTGGGTTTGATCCCACAGCTCCCTCTCTCCATATCGGACATTGGATAGGGATATGCTTTTTACGTAGAATGGCGAATTTTGGAATCACTCCAGTAGCGCTGGTTGGCTCGGCTACGGGAATGATAGGAGATCCCTCAGGGAAAAGCATAGAGCGTACTCTACTGGAGAGTAATCAGGTCGCGCACAATAGTCTGAAGCTCTCAGAGTGTCTCTCTCATTATCTACCCGGGATACAAATAGTAAATAATATAGATTGGTTTAGAGAGACTACGGTGATCGACTTTCTTCGAGACGTGGGGAAGCATTTTAGACTGGGGACTATGCTGGGTAAGGATACCATTAAACAGCGTATTCAGTCTGAAGAGGGAATTAGCTATACTGAATTTAGCTATATACTCCTACAATCGTATGATTTTGCTTATCTATTTGAAAATCAGGGGATAAGTCTACAATGTGGGGGAAGTGATCAGTGGGGTAATATTACCTCAGGAATTGATTATATTCGTCGTCGGGGACTAGGACAAGCCTACGGTTTAACTTATCCGCTATTAACAAATAGCCAGGGTAAAAAGATAGGAAAAACTGAGTCGGGAACTATCTGGTTAGATCCCAAGCTAACCTCTCCTTATGAACTATATCAGTACTTTTTAAGACTACCAGATCAAGAGATACCTAAAATAGCGCGTACGCTAACTTTGTTGAGTAATGAGGAAATTTTTGATCTAGATCAGAAATTTATATCAGATCCTATGGCTGTGAAAAAGTTTGTTGCTGAAACTATAGTAACCTCTATACATGGTGAAAATGGGCTCAAAGAGGCCCAGGTAGTTACTCAAAGTATGCATCCTGGTAAAGTATCTTCAATTTCTGAGAAAGATTTCCAAGATCTTATTTCTATGGGGCAAGGAGTGTCTTTAGAGAGGACACAGACTATTGGCAAACGATGGATTGATCTCTTTGTCGAAGTAGGATTCTGCAACTCTAAAGGAGAAGCTAGAAGGTTGATTGAACAAAAAGGTCTCTATGTGAATAGCGATCCTATAGCTGATGAGCAAAGTGTATTTGAAGAAACACAGGTATGTTGTGATCAATATGTTTTATTAGCACAAGGAAAAAAGAAGAAATTAGTTTTGCATCTAATTTAAGTGTTGAGGAGGACCGGTGACAGAGCAAGCGGATATTGGGCTAATTGGTTTAGCTGTAATGGGGAAAAACCTTGTATTAAATATGATAGATCATGGTTTTTCTGTTTCTGTCTATAATCGGAGCCCAGAGAAAACTAGAGAGTTTCTTCAGGAGCATTCTCAGATCACAAACCTTCAAGGACACGAAAATTTAGAAACTTTTGTTCGGTCTTTAAAACGTCCTAGGAAAGTCATGCTTATGATCAAAGCAGGAACTCCTGTAGATCAAAGTATTGAACTATTACTACCTTATCTTGAAGCCGGAGATATTATTATCGACGGAGGAAATAGCTACTATAAAGATTCAGAGAGGCGATGCCGAGACCTTAAGGAAAAAGGTATACTTTTTATAGGTATGGGGATCTCTGGAGGTGAAGAGGGAGCTCGGTATGGACCCTCTATTATGCCCGGAGGTAACAGTGATGCTTGGCCAGCCATAGCACCTATTTTCCAAGGTATTTCCGCTAAGGTTAATGGTAATCCTTGCTGCTGTTGGGTTGGTCCAGGAGGAGCAGGACATTATGTAAAGACTGTACATAACGGCATTGAATACGGGGATATACAACTAATTTGTGAGGCCTATGGGTTGTTAAGGACACGTTTAGATATATCTCCTGAAGCTGTATCAGCAATTTTTGCAGAATGGAATACTCGAGAGTTAGAAAGCTATCTCATGAGAATTTCTGTAGAAGTTCTTTCTTTAAAGGGTGCTGATAACACTCCGGTTATTGATACCATTTTAGATGTTGCCGGGCAAAAAGGTACAGGTCGTTGGACTGCTATGGATGCTATTGATTCCGGAGTACCCCTTTCTTTGATTATTGAATCTGTGCTAGCACGCTTTCTTTCCTCATGGAAAACTGTTCGAGAGCAAGCAGCGCAGGAACTTCCTGGTATTCCTATAGTTTTTGAAAAACCTAGAGATCCGCATCTTTTTATTGAAGATGTATTTCAAGCACTATACGCCTCAAAGATTATTAGCTATGCTCAGGGATTCATGTTGTTGAAACAAGCATCTGAAGACCATCAGTGGAATCTGAAGTTTGGAGAGTTAGCTTTGTTATGGAGGGGTGGATGTATCATCCAAAGCGTATTTTTAGATGCCATCCATAAAGGATTTGAAAATGAACCTGAGGCTCCTTCTTTAATTTTACAAACCTATTTTAAATCTATATTGCAAAACTCTGAATCCGGATGGCGTAGAACTGTTGCCTATGCGGTTGGTTCAGGATACCCCGTACCTTGTTTGGCAGCTGCTCTGACATTCTATGACGGTTACCGAACAAAAGATTCCTCAATAGCCCTAGCTCAAGGATTAAGAGATTATTTTGGAGCGCATTCTTACGAACGCAAGGATAAACCTCGGGGGGAATTTTACCATACAGATTGGATAGGGACTAAAACTACGACGATAGTAAAATAATTTTTGAAAAAAATCTAAGAGTTCTGACATAATGGTCAGTTCTCTTGACAAGTCTCTTGTTTCTTCAGGGGTGCTTCGGTACCCCTTCTTTTGTTTTTTTATCTATTGTAAGTGGGACTGTGATTACTTATGTAACTAAGAACTGGAAAAAGATAACAATTAGTTCCAGAAACCCTAATTTGTGCATAGAGTAGTTAATCTATTTTGAGAACTTCGATAAAAGCAGTATTTGGAATAGAAACTTTTCCAAACTCCTTCATACGCTTTTTACCCTTTTTTTGTTTTTCCCAAAGCTTACGTTTTCTCGTAATATCTCCTCCATAACACTTCGCAGTGACATTCTTTGAAAGAGCACGAATTGTTTCCCTGGCAATAACTTTTTTATTGATAGCAGCTTGAATGGGAATTTTAAAGAGTTGTTGAGGAATTACATCAACAAGCTTTTCACAAATACTTCTTCCGCGAGCTTCTGCTTTATCTCTATGTACAAGACATGAAAAAGCATCAACGGGTTCGTCATTGATTAAAATCTCAAGCTTTATGATTGATCCCTTGCGGTAATCTCCTAAACGGTAGTCAAAGGAGCCATAACCTTTAGTTACAGATTTTAATTTATCATTAAAATCGGAGACGATTTCATTTAAAGGAAGATCATAAGAAAGAACTAACCTATGCTGATCTAACATTTCTGTTTTTAAACACACACCACGTTTATCTAAACATAAATTCATAATGCTACTTAGATATTCTTGAGGTGTGATGATATTTACATGTACCCAAGGTTCTTCTAAATGTTCAATAATTGAAGGATCAGGATAGGCTGTAGGATTATCTATTAACAGCGTCTTTCCATTTTTTAAAACAACTTTATAAATCACGCTGGGTGCTGTAGCAATAATATCAAGGTCAAATTCTCTAATGATTCTTTCGAAGACAATCTCTAGATGCAGCAGCCCTAAAAATCCACAACGGAAACCAAAACCTAAAGAATGGCTACTTTCTTGCTCTATAGTTAAAGCAGAGTCATTAAGTTGCAAGCGGCCTAAAGCATCTTTTAAAGTGTCAAAATCTGAAGAGTCAATAGGATAGATACCAGCAAAAACTACAGGATTAATTTCCTTAAATCCATCTAAAGGTACTTTTGCTGGATGTTTTACCGTGGTTACAGTATCACCAATTTTTACATCTTTTACTTTTTTAAGATTGGCAATAAAATAGCCTACCTGACCTGCCCGTAGTGATCCTTCAATTAAAGTAGCTTCGGGGAGGAAAGCTCCAACACCTAAGACTTCAAAAGCAGAACCTTTTGTTGCCATGAAAGTAATACGATCGCCTTTTTTGATTTCTCCGCTGATGACACGAACATAGACCATGATACCTACATAAGGATCGTAATGAGAGTCAAAAATTAAAGCTTTTAGTTCAGTTTCCTTAGGAGACTTTGGAGGGGGAATCAATTCAATTATTGCCTCAAGAATCTCTGGGATTCCTTCTCCTGTTTTTGCTGAACAAGCAATTGCGTGGGTGGTATCCAACCCTATGTAATCTTCGATTTGTTTCCGAATTCTCTCGGGATTAGCAGCGGGTAAATCAATCTTATTTAAAATAGGAATAATCTCTAAATCACGCTCTAATGCTAGATAGACATTGGCTAAACTTTGAGCTTGCACACCCTGAGCAGCGTCAACAATAAGTAAGGCTCCTTCACAAGCAGATAAAGATCGTGACACTTCATAAGAGAAATCCACATGACCGGGAGTATCTATGAGGTTAAGTTGGTAAACTTCACCATTATATTCATAATACATAGTCACAGGATGCGCTTTAATGGTAATACCACGTTCTCTCTCTAGATCCATAGAATCAAGGAGCTGCTCACGCATTTCTCTTTGCTCAACAGTGCTTGTACTCTCAAGTAAACGATCAGCAATTGTAGACTTTCCGTGATCAATATGTGCAATAATAGAAAAATTTCGAATATTTTCTAATTTATACTCTTTCAAAATATAACTGGCATTTTATCAATTTCAGAGAGAGTCATGTTAGACTGAGAATCGTTAGTTGTCAATACTACTAGAATACAAGAAGGTGAGTTTAATTTATTTATGAATATTAAAATAGAATAATACTTGTATTTACACATTCTATATTTTATTATTTTAACATCCACAGTGTTGTAAATATAAAAATTTAGGAATTTTATAGTTATAATTTAATATTTTTATTTTATTTTATTTAGTATAACTCATGAAAGCTTCGAATCTTTTTCTTTACCAAACACTTCCAAAGCAAGAAGTAGTTTGTCGATACATGCAATCGAAAGGACCAACAACATCTCAAATAATTATGCTTATTGTTTTGAGCTTATTATTTGTTATTTCTGGTCTTATTTTTCTATCAATTTTACCCTCATCCATAAACATGATTATTTCAATCTTGTTGGGTAGTATGGGTTGGTGTACCCTATCTTTTCTTACTGCCCGACTTATTATTAAGTATTCACAACCAAAATATATTCAGATTCCCTTAGGATTTCGCCAAGTAATTAAATCAAAATTTTCTAGAGTATTTTTTGATTTAGTAAATACTAAGGACTTGACTATTACCAGATTTAGAGAATTAATAAGATTTATTTATAATTTTAGAGAATCTCGAGAAACATCGATCAAGAATGAATTAGATACACCATCTCTACAACTAAAAGATGTCCTAGAAGATTATGATATAGAGAATTTAGATAGTGCAATCAATGGAGAAGGAATTCCCAACTTAGATAATTTATTAGTAGAAAATTGCCCTCTATATTGGATGAAACATTTCATAGAGTTAGGCAATGACAATATTTTAATTGAAAATGGAGTGAAGCGGAATTGGAGATATTCCGGAGCCTATTGGTTTTCTGAGTTAGGTTTGATTCATCAACCTATCGATAATAAGATGGAACAAACAACACTTTTTAATCTTTATTTGTACGGATTAGTTCAAGAATTAAGTCAGGAAGAATATTCCTGTTTAATGAATCACTCTAGGAATAATACTTGGGATCATCAAGATGTAACGTCTATAGTTGATAAATTGGTGATTTACTGTCAGGGAGACTACAGAAGATACATGAGTGAGAAGGACAAGACATGTTCTGGAGAGTTACGCGTAGAATTTACAGAAGAAGAAGTCAGAAATCTTCTTTTGCGTATGTGTCTGCATGGATTGTCTTGGAATCAATTACAACTTATTCGATCGACTCCACTTTCTTCCTGGAAATTTTTATCCTGGATAGACAAGTCAACTCCAATGGGGGGTATGCGAATGCTTGCAGGATGTTTTTTAAGAGACTTTATTAATGAATCAAATCCTAATTACGAGTCTAATATTGCTTTAACAACCCACTCTGAACTTAAGAATATCACTCGATATAAAAAATTAATGGATCAACCAGAGACAAATACTTTTAAGAATATCTGTTGCTATCTCAATCATAGAATGAGATTCCATGAGAAGATAATAGACACAGATATTTATTTAAAAGATGTTATAAATCCTTGTAAATATTCTGTTGATTCAAAGACAGGGAAAAGAGACAAGATTATTATTTGAAGATATTTAAGTAAAAAAATCCTCACTTGTAACACAGGTGAGGATTTCTTTTTTTATTGAGATTTCTACTTCAATTATGAGGAGGCGTTCTCAACAGCAGGTGTTCCCTGAATTGTTGAAGAAGAGCTAGCAGCTTCAGAAGCCACAGCAGCTTCTTCTCCTGCAAGTTCTTGTTCCTTGATTGCAGATTGAATTAAGAATAGCTTATTAAGTTTTGTAGCTGAGACTAACCATACAGCAATAATCACAAAGAGAGCTACTGCTAGATAAGGAGTCATAGCTCCAATACTTCCACAAACTACCAAAAGACCTTGTTGGATTAAAGAACCTCCGGATTTTCCGAAGCGGGCAGCAACTACGTCAATAGCAGCCTTTCCTTTAACTTTTTGTTCTTGATCCAATGGAATATAGGCCATTTCTTTAGTTGCATCAAAGAGAGCGTATTTTGTGGATTTAGATAGAATGTTTTGGATAGCTCCAACCATAACAGCAAGCATTAATGGTGTAGTTCCTAACATTGCTACAATTCCAGAAGCTTGATCTCTAAAGATAACTAGAATGAAGAAAAGCACGCCTGTTAACAATACCATAACTGGAGTTACGAGAGCTCCTGTTAACCAGCCGAATTTACGGATAACATTACCACCGATAAACAACATTACGATAACAGAAACAACCCCTGTCCAGAATGAGAAATTACCCATGAATTGACTGTACTCATTAGCATTAGGATATTGCATTTTTAACTGGCTTTTCCAGGTAACTTCTACGAGGTTAATACAAATTCCGTAACAAATAACAAGGAGAGCTAGGAGTAGCATGTAAGGAGACTTTGCTAAATAAGCGAAGCTTTCTTTCATGCTCATTTTTGGCTTAGATTTTTTGGACTTATTTAATTCTTTAGGATCATAGAATCTAGGATCGGTAAGAACACATTTATTCATCCACCAGTAGCATAAAATAATAATACCACCAGAAAGAATCACCATGCTCATTAAAAGATAAAGAGAAAGACCCCAAGGATCAGTGTTCCCTGTAGCACTAGCACGTAGTTTAGAGGCCCAGATAATAGAACGACCAGAAGCTAATAAAGCAATGTTCGCGCCAACACCAAATAAAGCATAAAAACGCTTAGCTTCGCTAATTTTAGTAATTTCATTAGCAAAACCCCAGAACATCAAGGAGAGCATAACGCTTCCCCATAGTTCAGAAAGTACGTAAAACGCAGCAAAAGTCCAGTTTCTTAGCATTGCCACACAGCCCATCAATCCTTGAGGGAGGATAGTCTGTAATTTATCAGCGAAATCCGTTGGATGTAAAATATGACGGAATGGATAAATTACTGTGGGAAATAGGGCGAAGAATAAAAGAAAGGGTGCGATAACTGTGTAGAAGAGGGCTGGTTTACTTAAAATGTTGCTTAGCTTGGCATAGATAAGCATGAAAACAACAGCGCAAGGAACGACAAGCCACAATTTGATGAAGGGTATAGCCTCTGCACCAGAGCCGGGAGCCGTTACGATAAGAGTGTCTTTTGTATCACGCAATACGGTGTAGTTGAACGCAATACAGAAGAACATTAGGAACATTGGCAGTACCTTTTTCAGCTCATGCATGTGTATTGGCCAAAGAAAGGAGCGCAATTTTCCAAAAGGTTTTTCCGCTGTTTGTGTCATATTTACCCTCTGAAATAGCTTAGTTTTATAATTTATAAGTTGTTAATAGTTTAGTCTTTAAAACAATTAATTTCTGTTTTTTAGTCTTCTAGCATACCAATTTTTTTCTCTATTGACAAGAAAAAAGGAGAGAAGAAACCAGAGGTTCTTCCAGAGTGCTCGAGAGACTAGAGAAAATCGGCTAAAATATTTACTTTACTTAGCCGATTATAAAGTCTTTTTTTAAACAAAAGACTGAGGAGAATCTAAACTTGAAGAATTAGTTCTTACAGCTTCTACATACGCATTCCATAGCTCAATGCTAACTGCTCCGTTGCGGATGGAACGAATAAGTTCTCTTTTTAAAGAAGGTAGGGGCTTTTTTGGGCTAAACCTTGCTAAGAGATCCTTGTCTCCTACCTGTCTAGCTAATTCTAAAACGCGTTCTATATCGGTTTTTGTAAAGTTAATAAAGTCTCTGCGTTTTTTAGATCCTCTGGGTGCTCGAGGTTTAGGATTAATGGCTCGTGGCGAATCAGATTCTAAAATAAATGTTTTTAACATTTTTAGAAATTGTTCGGGGGCGGCGCTTTTCATTTTTTTTAATGTAAAATGGTGCATATAACCACCACTTGGTCCTGGAAGATAGCGACATAAATCGTTTTCCTTATCTCCGCAGACCTTTCTAATAGCTTTTAAGATCAGTTTTTCTATTTCTTCATTTATATTCGACTGTTCTACGGCCATGAAACCCACCTTTATAACTTGCTAAATCTTCGTAAAAATTAATCGATGCTTACTTTATAAATTTTATAAGAAAGAATTTGGCATACTTTCAATTTAACGTTTAGAAAAATAAAATTAAAGTTCTGTTTATTTAGAGACGTAATTTATGTTGGATTTTGCTTTTTTTCGCAATGTTATTTTCCAGGAAAAGATCGTTTTGTTTCATAAATAACTTTAAAAGAAACAATCATAAGGACAAGAAGTCTTTAGCTGTAACATTTATTTCTTTATAATTAAAAGCCTTTTCATTGTCATGAAACTTGTTTTTGTTTCTTTTATAAAATGAGACAAGATACGAAATTCATCTTTCTGATTTCTTTTCATTGTTTCCATCTTTATTAATTCCTGCATCAGATTTTCTAAATAAATAGCGGGATTTTTTTGTCTCTTTTATATACCTTATGACTTTCATTGTTCCAATTTTTATTAATTTCTTGAGAATAATCTCCCCAAATGGAGGCATATGTTGTTGGCACGTCTGTTCAAAAGAGTAAAACTTTCAATCTGCTTAGTTTTAATTTTTATTGTTTCCGGATGCTCTTCTTCTAAGGTGCACAATAGTGATAATAAAATTTGTGTATTATCCATGAATCGGATGATACATGATTGTGTGTCTAGAATTGTAGGAGATAAACTTTGTTCAATAGTTCTTATCGATGGCGCTATAGACCCTCATGCATATGAGATGGTCAAAGGTGATGAGGATAAAATGGCGATGAGTAGGCTCATTTTCTGTAATGGTCTTGGTTTGGAACATACAGCAAGCTTACGCAAGCATTTAGAAGGAAATCCCAAAACTGTGAATATCGGGGCACGATTAGTTGCTCGTGAAGTATTTTCTCCTTTAGAAGAAGATGGCTTCTATGATCCACATATTTGGACAGATATCAGCATTTGGACAGAGGGAGCTAAGGAGATAACCGCAGCTTTAATTGCTGAATTTCCAGAATATGAAAAAGAATTCTCTGCTAATTCCAAGGAATTAATAGAAGAAATGCAAATGTTAGATGGTTGGGCAAAAAGATGTTTATCTACAATACCTGAAGAATCTAGATATTTAGTTTCCGGTCATAATGCTTTTAGCTATTTCACAAGACGTTATTTGGCGACTCCAGAAGAAGTAAGGACAAACGTTTGGAGTAAAAGATGTATTTCTCCTGAGGGGATATCTCCTGAGGCTCAAATTAGTATTCGCGATATCATGCTCGTTGTAGATTATATCCATGAACATAATGTTACTGTTATGTTCCCTGAAGATACCTTAAATCAAGATGCTCTTAAAAAAATTGCTTCATGTTTGAAGAAGGGACATAATATCCGATTAGCGAACCGTCCTCTATATAGTGATAATGTTAAACATGACTACTTTAATACATTTAAGCATAACGTGTGTACAATTACTGAAGAGCTAGGAGGAACTATTTCTTGAATAGACAAAATGAAATTGCTTGGTCAGTACATGATCTATGTGTGAACTATGATCATTCGGATGTTTTATGCCATGTTTCCTTCTCTCTAAGAAGAGGATCCTTAACAGCAGTTTTAGGCCCGAATGGTGCGGGGAAGAGTACTCTTTTAAAGACCTCACTCGGATTGATACGACCTTCCGCGGGCCACACTTTGTTTTTTGGACATAAGTTTAAAAAGGTACATCAACGTGTTGCTTACATGCCACAAAGAGCTAGTGTAGATTGGGATTTTCCCATGACTGTTCTGGATCTTGTTCTCATGGGTTGCTATGGATACAAGGGGATGTGGGGAAGAATAACAGCTGATGATCGCAGGGAAGCTTATAATATTTTAGAGCGCGTAGGTTTATCTGCTTTGTCAAATAGGCAAATAGGAAAGCTTTCTGGAGGACAACAACAAAGAGCATTTCTTGCTCGAGCTCTTATGCAAAAAGCAGATCTGTATCTTATGGATGAATTATTTTCCGCTATAGATATGGCTTCGTATCAGACCGTTGTAGATGTATTGCGTGATTTGCAAGAGCAAGGACGAACTATTGTTGTCGTGCATCATGACCTTAGTCATGTACGTCAATTGTTTGATCATATTATCTTATTGAATAAACACCTCATTTGTTCCGGACCTGTTGATGAATGTTTAACTAGTAAAAACATTTTTCAAGCCTATGGTTGTGAGTTAGAGCTCTTAGACCGTACTCTTAAGTTATCCAGAGGAAAGCAACAAGGAGCGTATTAGATGCTCAATTGCGTTTTTATTGATTCTATTTTTTTATCAAGCTTTCTAGCTGTTACTTTAATTTGCATGACAACGGCTTTGTGGGGGACTTTACTTCTTGTAGGTAGACAGCCTCTTTTAAGTGAAAGTCTTTCTCACGCTTCTTATCCGGGACTACTTTTGGGAGCTCTGTTAAGTTACAAAGTCTCTTTTTTCACAGATTCTATTATTTTAGTGATTATTTTTGGTTGTCTTGCAGCCATTTCTGGTTATGGAATCATAGTATTTTTAGAAAGAGTGTTAAGAGTCCATAAGGATGCCTCTTTGTGCTTTGTTCTTGTTGTTTTTTTTGGCGTAGGAGTGATTTTAGCCAGTTATGTGAAGGATTGCTGTCCTTTATTATATAATCGTATTAACGCTTATTTATATGGACAGGCAGCTACCCTAGGTTATGTAGAAGCTAAACTTGCAGCCTCTGTTTTCCTTGTTTCTTTAGTGACTTTATGGTGGTGGTATCGTCAAATTGTCGTAACGATCTTTGATAAAGATTATGCTTCGACTTGTGGATTGAGTACTCGCATCTCTGGAAGTGTTGTTTTAATATTTATTTCTTTAGTGATTGTAAGCGGTGTGCGTTCTGTTGGTGTTGTATTAATATCTTCAATGTTTGTTGCTCCTTCTTTAGCAGCCCGTCAATTATCCGATAGATTAAGTGTGATTTTTCTTCTTTCTTGTTTATTTGGAGGGATCTGTGGTGCTCTTGGCAGCTATGTTTCAGTGGCTTTTAGTTGTAATGTTTCTGGACATACAGGTGTAATTACTTTGCCCACAGGTCCTCTCGTTGTCGTCATATCTGGTTGTTTAGCTTTCCTTTGTTTAATGTTCTCCCCAAAATCGGGATGGGTAACACGTTACATACGTAGGAAACGCTTTTCATTTTCTAAGAATCAAGAACATTTGTTGAAGGTGTTTTGGTATTTACTAGAAAATCAATTGCCTGAGGTCGGAGCACGTGATTTTGTTTGCTCTCATAAGTATCAGGAATATTTTGGTCCTAAACCCTTCCCAAGATTTAGAATATGGCTTCTTGAATGTCAGGGATTTTTAAAGCATAGAGATTATCATTGGAGTCTTAGCGAGAAAGGAAAGATTAGGGCAAAAAAATTGGTTCGAGCTCACAGATTATGGGAGTGTTATCTCGTACATTCTTTGGAATTCAAAGAAGAAGATGTTCATGACTTTGCAGAAGAAATGGAGCATGTTTTAACAGACGAGTTAGATTACGCAATTACAGAGATGTTAGATGATCCTCATTACGATCCACATGATAAATTAATCCCAGAAAAGCCAAGTAAGAAGGAGGAACTATGATAGGAGCTTTTTCCCCATATCATGGGGTATCCTTTATCCAATTTTTCATCGTGTTTCTCTCAAGAGTTTTCTCTGGAGAGTTATTTCGAGGTCACTTATTTATCGATGATATTCAAGTTGTGGTATTTCTAGCGATTGCTCTTTCTGGAGCATTTGTAGGGAGTTTCTTAGTTTTAAAAAAAATGGCAATGTATGCCAATGCTGTTTCTCATACAGTATTATTTGGCTTAGTGAGTATTTGTTTATTCACTCATCAATTAACATCATTGTCTTTGGGAACTCTTACTCTAGCTTCTGTCTCAACAGCTTTACTTACGGGTTTTCTTATTCATTTTATAAGAAATATTTTTCGTGTTCCTGAAGAAGCAAGTACGGCTTTAGTATTCTCTTTATTATTTTCAATGAGTTTACTTCTTTTAGTATTTCTAACACGTAACGCTCATGTAGGAACTGAACTTATCTTGGGTAATGCAGATTCATTAACTCGTAGTGATATTTTCCCTGTGTATACCATCCTTTTAGTTAATTTATTCGTTTCTATAATTGGATTCCGCAGTTTTGTTTGTGTTTCTTTTGATTCAGTATTCTCTTCTTCTTTAGGGATCCCTGTAAAAATCATCGATTACTTAATTATTTTACAATTGTCAGCAAGCCTAGTAGGAGCATTTAGGGCTGTCGGAGTTTTAATGGCTTTAGCTTTCTTATTAATCCCCGGACTTATTGCTAAAGTTTTTGTTGTCTCTGTACGAGGTATGCTTTTTTGGTCTTTAATTTTCGGTGCCCTTACCGCGTTGACGGCCCCTGCATGTTCTAGAGCAATTTTAACATCATATGATGTAGGATTATCGACTTCTGGTATTTCAGTTTTTATATTAATGACTTTTTATGTTGTTGTTTCTTTATTTCATTATGGTAAGAAATTAGCCTATAAAAGACTTTATTCAAAAAATAGCCGGAATACAGAATTGACAACTCTTTAATCTAGGAGTTATGATTTTTTTTTCAATTTGTTAAGGTTACTATTTGAAACATTTAGCTATTTTCGGATCCACTGGAAGTATAGGGCAGCAGACTTTAAAAATTATCAGGTCTCTTCCTCATTTATTCAATGTGGTCGCCCTTGCTTCATACGGTAATAATAAGGATTTATTTTTCGAACAAATTCGAGAGTTTTCTCCTTCTATAGTTTCTGTATATGATGAAAAGTTTTATTTTGAGATTTGTAAAGAGTTTCCTAATATCGAAGTATTTCTTCGTGAAGAAGGTTTATTAGCAGCCGCTACCGCTGAGGAGATTGATACTATTGTCGCTGCATCTTCAGGCGTTGTAGCTTTACCAGCAATTATAGAAGCAATAAAGCAGGGGAAAACCCTAGCGTTGGCAAATAAAGAAGTCTTAGTTTCTGCAGGTGAAATTATCAAAGAGGTTGCCAAGCAATATCAAACAAAAATTTTACCTATAGATAGTGAACACAATGCCCTGTATCAATGTTTAGAGGGGAAGGATGCTTCGGAAGTAAAAAAGTTATTGCTAACTGCTTCTGGGGGCCCTTTATTATATAAGTCTAGAGAAGAATTGAGCCGTGTAACTATTGAAGATGTATTGAAGCATCCTATATGGAATATGGGAGCCAAGATTACTGTAGATTCTTCAACATTGGTAAATAAAGGCTTGGAAATAATAGAAGCTTATTGGTTGTTTGGATTAGAGAATGCAGAAATAGATGCTGTAATTCATCCTCAAAGTTTAATTCATGGTATGGTAGAGTTTCAAGACGGGACGGTGCTTTCTGTAATGAATCCCCCTAGCATGCTTTTCCCCATACAACATGTATTAACCACTCCAAAACGTTGTCCAGTCCCTCACAAAGGGATAGATTTTTCTATAAAACAAACATTAGAATTCCTTCCTATAGATGAGGAACGTTTCCCAAGTATTGGTTTGGCTAGAAAGGTATTAAAAGATAAAGGGTCCTCAGGACCATTTTTTAATGCTGCTAATGAAGTCTTGGTTCAAAGATTTTTGACAGAAGAAATTACTTGGTGCGATATTCTAGATAAGTTAACAAGACTTATGGAAAATTATAGAGTTTCTTCATGCACTTCGTTAGATGATGTCTTTGCTGTTGATAAAGAAGCTCGAGCCCTTGCTCAAGAGATATAACCCGGTACGTATATGACAATAATATATTTTATTCTTGCAGCCCTTGCTTTGGGGGTTTTGGTATTGATCCATGAATTGGGTCATTTACTAGCGGCCAAGTCTGTAGGTATGGCTGTTGAGAGTTTTAGTATTGGTTTTGGTCCGGCTTTATATAAAAAGAAGATTGGAGATATAGAATATCGTGTTGGTATTTTCCCTTTTGGGGGTTATGTTCGTATTAAAGGTATGGACAAAAGAGAAAAAGGTGTAGATGCGGACCCTGATTCTGTTTACGATATACCTCAAGGGTTTTTCAGCAAATCTCCTTGGAAAAGAATTGTTGTTCTTGCTGCAGGTCCTATCGCTAACATTTTGTTAGCCTTCGTGGCTTTTGGTGCGTTGTATATTTCCGGGGGTAGAAGTAAGGCTTATTCTGAGTATTCTCGCATTGTTGGTTGGGTGAACCCTATTTTAAAAGAGAAAGGTCTAAATCTTGGAGATGAGATTCTCACATGTAATGGTAAACCCTATTACTCAGATAAAGACGCTATTACCTCAGCTCTATTAGACAGACATTTATCTTTTAAAGGAATACACCCTGCATATCTTTCAAAGACTTCTAGGGAGTTTTCCTTAGATACAGAATTTGATGTTAATAAAAATGGTATCCCTCTTGCGGGAGCTAGCTATCTTTTATATCGTTACCAGGAGCCCATTTCAAAAGAATCCCCAATGTATTCAGCGAATATGTTGCCAGGTGATCGATTAGTATGGATGGATGGACAAATTCTGTTTTCTCCGATGCAAGTTTCGCAGATGCTTAATGAAGCCTACGCTTTTGTTAAGATTTCTCGTTATGATCAGGAATTATCATTGCGTATTCCTAGGATGCTAGCGAGTACATTGTACTTATCTCCTTATGTAAGAAATGAACTTATCGATAATCAATATGAAGCTGGAATTAAAGGTAAATGGTCTTCTTTATATACTTTACCCTATATGATCAATAGTTATGGTTATGTAGAAGGAGAGTTACAACCTATAGATCCGGAATCTCCATTTCCTCTTATGGAAGAGAAATTGGAATTAGGAGACCGTATTTTAGCTATAGATGGTACCCCTGTTAGTGGAAGTACTGATATTTTACGTTTGGTTCAGAATCATAAGGTATCCATAATTGTTCAAAAAATGACTTCCGAGCAATTAGAAGACGTTGATTCTTCAATTGCTGATGAGAGGTTTATCCGTTCTTATGATGCTAAGGACCTATTGTCGATTATTAATTCGATAGGAAGTGCTCAAGAAGTACGAGAGTCAGGTCAATACCGCTTATTGCCTCCAGTTCAGCCTAAACCGTGGATAAGCATTTATTCTGATGATCTTTTGAATAAACGTCGTGAAATGGCTAAGAAGTTTAAAAATCAAGATCAGCAGCGCTATTATCTAGATAGAATCGAAATAGAAAAACAAAAGCTATCTCTCGGGATCCCTCTGAAGGATATGACTGTAAAGTATAATCCTAGTCCAGATACTTTAATCGTTAATATTTCTAAAGATAGTTTACGTACTATGAAAGCTTTAGTCGTAGGTCGACTAAACCCTCAATGGCTATCGGGTCCAGTAGGAATCGTCCATATGCTACATAAAGGGTGGTCGTTAGGAATTTCAGAAGCTTTATTTTGGATTGGGTTAGTAAGCATCAATTTAGCTGTTTTAAATCTTCTTCCTATTCCTGTATTGGACGGAGGCTATATTGTACTTTGCCTCTGGGAGATGATTTCAAGACGTCGTTTAAATATGAAGCTTGTTGAGAAAATGTTGATTCCATTTTCTCTATTATTGATAGCCTTCTTTATTTTCCTAACATTTCAGGATTTGTTTCGTTTTTTTGCTGTGAGTTAGGTTTCCAGGTTTTAGGAAAACCATAAAGGTTATAAGGATGAGAGCCAAAACAATGGATAACATAAATATCCTTGTTTTTGCTCGTATTCAACCTAGAACTCTTCTGTTTGTTTTCTTTTACTTTTTGTTCTATTTCCTCAGGAACTTGATCTATAGCCGCGGTTTTACTACCATGCTTTAGAAACTCTCTCATAAGGAAAATAGATTTCCTATTTGTGATGATGTAGGTGTGGTTGGTATTGATTACATAGCCTTTATGTGGCGTATCTAGGCAAGTTTCCACCGTACATACTTTCCCGTCATTTTCACATTCTAAACGGAAGGGAAGAAACCTACTGCGTTTATTTCCACTTAGTATAAGAACCTCTACGGTTGAAGGAAGCTTACCGACATTGAGCATTTTTCTTGGGCAGTAGGTAAGTAATTGTCTACCTAGTTTCCCGCCAAAGATGAATTGCACAATGGCCAAGGATCTATAACGTCTTGCTAATGTAGATCCTGCATTTGGTGGAGCCATGAGTATGGCTTTTCCACATTTTGCTTCTTGAGGGCAGTCTGGCTTAGCTAGAGCTACACGAACAATAACACCTCCTATAGAATGCGTAACAAAGTTAATGGGGACTCCAGGCTTTAGCTCTGCAATCTTTTTAATTAGTCTAACAAGATGATCTGCATGTCTTTCTAATGTAAATTTGCGAGTTTCGTAGTTCCAGATAAATACGTCGTAATTTTCTTTTTCCAAGACATTACCAATAGGTTTTAACGACCTGTAAGATCTTAAAAATGCGTGAACGCAGATTACGGACTCTTTTTGCTGAGATGTTTCTCTAATTCCACCAATTCCTGAAGGAAGTGTTTGAATTATAGAAGTATCTGCTAAAAGGGAGGTTCCAGATATTAAAAATAGTAAAATTAATAATAATTTATTCATTTGCACACCGATATAATTATTTTAATAAGTTTTTTATTAAAAACCAGCGTGTTTAATTAACTTATTTTAAAAAATAATTAAGCGGTTAATTATAAAGTAATAAAAAATTACTATTTAATAACCGAATGCGAATGAATCGATATTTGAGCTTGATTAACTGAAAATATCCTACTAGTTTCGGATAATGTTTGATGAGGAGTATTTGTAGAGGTCATTAGAGTTTGTCCTAGAGTAGGAGCAAGGTCGAGTAATTGCGAGATTCTATGATTGTCTAATCCTGCATGAATATCATCCATACAGAATAAGGGACATACGTGATAAATATTTTTTATATAGAGACATTCTGCGAGTCTAAGAATAGCGAGTAAGCTATGTTTTTGACCTTCACTGGAAAATTGTGCTACGGGAAGATCATTAATCATTAAAGTAAAGTCCTCACGATGAGGGCCTACGGATGTAGTTCCTAATTCTAAATCACGATGTAGTGACGATGTCAATTGTTTGCGAAGTTCTTCAGTAATAGCCTCTTGAGAAATCTTGTATTGTTTAATTAGTGAGCTTTTGAATTTAATACGCAATTGTTCTGATAAGGAATTACTCCATAATTCTTGAACTAGTTTATTTAATTGTTCGCAGCAAGAGTGTCGATTTAATGTTAGATAAGCGCCTAGAGAGGCAAGTTGCTCATCCCAAACTGATAGCGTGGAAATTTGTTTAGTTTTAAGTAGGGCGTTCCTTTGTAACAAGGCTCGGTGATAATAAGATAATGAGTGTTTATATTGAGGATCGCATTGAGATAAAAGTAAGTTGAGAAATAGTCTACGATCTGCAGGAGCTCCAGAAATCAAGGAGCGGTCTTTGGAGGAGAATAGAACGATAGGCACCATACCTATCAATTGTGATAAGGTTTTTATAGGGGAGTGATCACAAAGAATTTTCTTTCCTTGCTTATCTACATAGGTAGATAGTGTATGAGAAAATCCATCTTTTTCAAAGATCATCTCTAAAAAGAAATGAGGAGAACCGAAAAAGATAGCCTCTGTAAGGTGTGTGGTACGAAAAGACCTACCTAAAGATAAGACATAAAGGGCTTCAAGAAGATTTGTTTTTCCCTGGGCATTTTCTCCAAAAATATAGTTCATACCTGGAGATAAAGAAACCTCAGTTTCTTTATAATTTCTGAAATTTTTAAGACGCAGGGAAAGAATCTTCATTAATCATCATGCAATCTCATTGGCATAATAACGAATAGGCTACGTGTAGAATCGGTAATAATCCCAGGATTATAGGAATCTGAAATGCCTAAGCGAACTAACTCATCTTTACTATGCTTTAAGATATCAAGGAAGAAGAAAGGATTGAAGGCAATTTCTAGTAGTTCTCCAGAATAGTTTACTGCCATGCTGACTTTACCCTCGCCAACTTTTGTGCAATTTGCTGTTAAAGTGAGCTCTCCGGGAGTAAAGGTGAATTTCACGGAATGAGAAGATTCATTAGTAAATAATGCTACCTGTTTTAATAAGGTAATTAATTCTTCTCTGTGAAGATCTAGCTGCACACTACTTTCTGTGGAGATTACTGGAGAAAAGTCAGGAAATTCTCCAGAAAGTAATTTAGTAATTAATAATGTGTTGCCGCACTCTACAGCAATCTTTGCCTGATCTAAAAAGATAGTAGCTTCAGAATCTTCAGAACAGAGCTTAATAATTTCTTCAACAGCTTTAATAGGAATAATATAATCGCCAGTAAAGCTTTTATCTAAAGAGATTTCTATATCGGTCTTTGCTAATCGTTTTCCATCTGTACCTACTACAGTAGCAATTCCGTTAGCAATGGTTAATAAAACTCCTGTAAGGACATAACGGCTTTCTTCTCGAGAAACAGCAAATGATGTGCGCTGTAACATTTCTCTAAGCTGTTCTGCAGGTAGAGTGAATCTTACAGAGTTTTGGATATCGGGAAGCATAGGAAAGTCTTCTTTCCCCATACTGAGTAGACGAAAACAAGAAGATCCCGAAGTAATTTTTGCCATTTCTCCAGTAGTTGCGGAGATTTCAAGATTAGCCTCTGTTAATTCCTTCACTAGTTGAAAAAATCTTTTTGAAGGAATAGAAATAGCCCCAGATTCATAAACTTTTGCCTGCGCTACACATCGGGTGCTTACCGTAAGATCAGTAGCGGTAAAGACAAGCTCATCATTACATGTTTCGATAAGTACATGGGTGAGCACAGGGATAGGAGTGTTTTGAGGAACAACACTTTGGACTTTTTTTATAAGATTTCCTAACTCATTTCGGGATACGACGAACTTCATATTTTCCTACAACTGTAAGTCATTAAATTCAATCCTGCCCCTAAGAGAATAGGGGTTCCTCAGGATCTCTTCGAGGGAGCTTCCTGGGATAAAGCAGGATATTACTATAAAGGGATTTTATGGTCTTCTAGATATTTGATAGGATTTTTCTAGGCGAACCACTTGCTAAGTTCAAGAAAGAAAATTGTGTTTTTTGTTATACTCCCTCCCAACTCTCTAGGTTGAGAAATGGGAAAAAATTATGGCCAGTAAGGAAATTGTTTCTAATCGTAAAGCCTTACGTAATTATGAGGTTTTAGAGACTTTAGAAGCCGGAGTTGTGCTCACTGGGACTGAAATAAAATCGTTACGTGATCATGGCGGAAACCTTGGTGATGCTTATGTGGCTATTTCCAAGGGTGAGGCTTGGTTATTGAATGCCAGCATTGCTCCTTATCGTTTCGGTAACATTTATAATCATGAAGAAAGAAGAAAACGCAAGCTTCTTCTTCATAGATATGAAATTCGAAAATTAGAAGGTAAAGTAGCTCAAAAAGGTGTAACAATTATTCCCTTAGGGATGTTTCTATCTCGTGGATATGTAAAGATTCGTCTTGGCTGTTGTCGTGGTAAGAAAGCTCACGATAAACGACAAACGATCATAGCAAGAGAGAAGCAACGAGAAGTAGAATCTGCTATGAAGCGTTATCGTTAACGAATGCTTGAATATGATTTTCTTCCGCCCAGGCTAAAGCTTCTGTTTTTGTAGAGAAGGTCATGAGTACTGTAGCCATGGCATCAGCAAACGCGCAACTTGGATGGATAACGGTTGCAGAGATAATTGGATAGTCATGCAGCTCTAAGGGTTTCCCGGTATGGGGATCTAAGATATGTGTATAGACTTTTCCGTTTACAGACCATTGTTGGTAGTAGTTTCCACTTGTAGCAACCGCGGTATTTTTGAGTTCTATGATTTCAAGTGTTGCTGAAGAGGCAATACGCCAGGGTCGTCCTGAAGGATGGCGTCCTGAAATTTTAATTTCTCCTCCCCATTCTGCATAGCTATCAAAACAAAAGCTCCGGCAAGTTTCTAATAGACAATCGACAGCAAAACCTTTTACTGCACCACAAAGATCAAGTTGTATATCGGAATGTTTTTTAGTCAGTGTTTGATGGGTTATATCAAGATCAATATGTTTCCATCCTGAATTTTTGTAATAAGATTTCCATACTTGTTCATTAGGAATCGAATGTTGCTTAAGATGTAATAACCAAAGAGTTTTTAATGGTCCTAAGGTGGGATCGAATCTCCCTCCAGATATATGGTAAAACTTGTCTACTTGTTCTAGGAATGCACATAATTCCTTAGATAGAGGAATAGCCACCCCTGCAGGTGTACGATTGATTTTCGAAAGTTCTGATTCTTTATTCCAGTTATTATAGACAGTATCAATGACGTGAAATACTGCATTGATTTCTTTTTTTAACTGTTCGGTTTCGTGATGTGACAAATGCTTTCCTACGATAATACGATAGGGCATTGTCATTTTCTCTCCTTCTAAAGTCGTAAGCTTTGGAGTGCTACATCCATTAAGAGCCCAGGATAGGAGAACTAGGAGGAGGATTTTTGGTAACTTTCCCATGTATTTTTCATCAACATTGCCACTGTCATAGGTCCCACACCTCCAGGTACTGGAGAAATGGCTTTGCATTTGGTAACAACATTATTGAAGTCTACATCACCAACTAATATGTAGCCTCTATTATTATTTGCTGAGACTCGTGATGTGCCTACATCGACAACGACGGAGTTAGGGGAGATCATGTGCTCTTTAATAAATAGAGGTACTCCTACAGCTGCAATAATAATATCTGCTGTTTTTAAGATTTCAGTAAGATTTTGTGATTGGCTATGAAGTAAAGTTATTGTGGCATTCGTTGAGGGATGTTTTTGCATCAACATAGCAGCTAGGGGTTTACCAACAATATTACTTCGTCCAACAACAGCAACGTGACGTCCAAGAAGAGGAATTTCATAATAATTTAGTAATTCAATAATGCCTGCAGGTGTGCATGGAGCAAAACCTCCCAACTGTCCTAAGAGTAGTTTTCCCATATTGATGGGATGAAGACCATCTACATCTTTTTCTGGGGAGATAGCTTGAATCACAGCGTTTGCGTCTAGATGCTTGGGTAGAGGAATCTGTACTAAGATACCATGAATGGTGGGATCATTATTTAATCTATCAATCAGCTTAAGGATGTCAGTAAGAGTGGCATCAGAAGGTAATCTATGGGCTTTAGAGATCATCCCTAGGTCAGTAGCTTTTTTTACTTTCATTCCAACATAAACCTCAGATGCTGGATCATTACCGATCAGCACTACTGCAAGACCAGGAGGTGTTGGGCTTTTAGAGATTTCTTGTTTTATTTTTTCTAAGACCCGCTCGGCAACGGGCGTACCTTTTAATAACATGAGCGACTCCTTAAGAAGCCTCTCATTTTACGGATTCCTTGAGTTATTGTACAAGGGAGTAGGTAAATTATTCCGCTATAGATGAAGTCAATAGTGAAAGCGTGTTTTGCATCTAACAATAGAGAATGCAGACTCCAGTTAATTTTATGATTAAAGAAGGCAAGTGTCGGATAGGAGAAGTAAGAAAATATTAGGGCAAATATAGAATTAATGATGGGTATGGACAACCACCGATCTTTAAGAAAGATTTTATGCATTTTGTGAAGAAGTGCTGAGGTTATGACATACAGAAATGTATGTATTCCAAATAGATATGAAGATCCAATATCACAAAATAAGCCAATAACTAGCGCATGAATCAGTACCTCTTCTTTCGGTAACCTATAAAAATTAGCGACGAGATAAGGAGAAAAGAAAATCGGGCGTAAGTCGGGGTAGTATTGAGGGCAGATAAAGAAACTCAATACAGAGAGAGAAAAGCACTGAAGAGATACTAATCGGTCCATGAGCAGATATAGAATAGATTCATTAAGGTTCATATCAAGATTTAAGATTGTTGGCTCTTATTTTCTTAATATTTTCTTTATTATACTTATTTCTCTTCCTAAGCATTATATTGATTATCAGTTTATATTAATTTAAATTAATTGCTTTGTTTAATTAATTAATTTTTAACTAAAATTAATTCATGGGTTTTATTAGAAAAAATTTATTTCTATGAGTGGGACAAAAAAGAAAAGAAATAGGCGAGATTTGTCTCGAGTGATTCAGAAGAAGACAGAACAGCTTCTGAATAAGCCTAAAAAATTAAAAGGAAAGAAGTCTAAGTTTCTTATTTCCAAAGATCAAAAGCAACTCCGTCATCGTGCTGAGGAGTATGATAATTTAGTGCGTTCCCTATTAGATAGGCAAACTCATGATTCTAATCGTGTTTTAATTTTTAATTATCAGGATGGTTTCGTTTTTACTGATATTAATAATTTTGGAAAGTATTCCATAAAGCTATAGGACTGAACGTTAAGAACTAATAAAAACTTGCAGAACGGGACAAACCCGTAATAAGGCTGAGGGTAGCCTGGGCTAATTTTGCGCTCCAGAAGCTGCCGCAATATTAAGATCTCCACAATCTCAATATTGCTGGACAGTTTGGTACGAGTACCTCATCTGGAACGACAGCGGTGCACTTTCTTGCATCTACCGGCTCTCTTCTCTCTTCCCTTATTTTTAGGTTTTTTCGCAAGGTGCCGCCACCTTGCGTTTTTTTTTGTCGTTTTTCTCTTTTAATTGTTTCTTAAGTTCTTTTTTTTGAATTAATTATTTTTTATTTTAAAATTAAAACATAACTAGTGGGTATTTTTTTAAAAACTCTGAGAATAAATTATGGCAATTTCTGGAAATAGCAATATTTCTCCTTCTGGACCTGATAAATGGGACCCCGCAATTATGGGGAAACAGCCGGAGTCGCTATCGGGACCTAAAGAATCTGTGTTTTCTGAAACAAAGGGGGCCTCTTCTAGAAAACAGGAAGCTATAATTCAATCTGGAGCCAGTGCGAATTATGAGACTGATCTCCAGATTAATGAGGGAAAATACCGGAAGACCCAGGAAAAAGCTTCATCGTCTCCTAAGTCAAAATTACGTGGAGCTTTTTCCAGGGTGCGTGCGAGTATTCAGGGGTTTCTCTCAGGGTTTGGTACAAGAGCTTCTAGAATTTCTGCACGTAAGGCAGAAGCTGATGGAGAAGGGAGATCCATGTTGCCTAGTGATATGGAAATGGTGGGTAGGAAAGGGAATCGTATTTCTCCAGAGATGCAGGGATTTTATCTAGACGCATCAGGAATTAGTGATACCTCTTCTGATGTTTCTATGCTTTCTCTAGAATCATTACGTTCTACATCTATGGCTTCATTTTCGATATCAAGGGAGGATATTAGTGCTGCTGAAACTTCTTCAATAGCTTCGTTTGGTTCATTTCAGATGGCGAGAACATCGATAACAGAGTCTACAGTGACTGCCTGGACAGTGAATCGTCTGGGTGGAGAAATGATCAGTACAATTTTGGATCCGAATATCGAGACATCGTCTTTATTGCGTAGAGCTTCTCTTGTTGGCAACGAGGGTATGGTAGATCTATCAGATTTAGAAAATCGTAATCTTAGTACAGATATGAGAGAAGAAAGTATCTCAAAAAATACAAAAATTATTGATTCAGGTCGTGATATCGGCAAACTCGAAGATGTGGATTTAGAAGGATCTGGAATTTTAGAGACTTCTGAAAAAGAAGCAGAAAAAAAAGAAAGTCGGGAAGATCTATTGAAAGATCAGCTGGCCCTAGCGAAAATGATGGAAAGTTTACTATCTGCTGGAGCTCCTGCATCTGTTTATGTACCTTTAGGAGCTACATGGTCTGAGGGAAGTACTAGCTTTCTGCCTCCAAAATTTTCTGGAACAGTAGTACAAAGTTATAACGATAAACCAGAACATTCTCCTATGGGAATCTCTAGTAATCAAGGACATACGTATTTTTCTCCTATAGATAAATCCGGAGATATGGTAAAAACTTTTCCGTTATCTATGGATCATAGTGAAAAACTTTATCGTTTCCCAGCGGACCTTCCCTCTAATGAGAATATTCTAGATTTAAGCAACGAGGGGGCAGTAAGTTTTTCTGCTTTAGCAAATGAGGATCCGGTATTTTCTCCAGTTCCCGAAGAAAATCCTGCACCGAAATACGATGCGTCTGCAGGATCAACGGGATTTGATACGGTGAGTTCGGCATATTTATTTTCCTCTCATCAAGGAATATCTTTGCTAGCACCGCTACCACGCTCTTTATCTGAATATAAACACGAGATAGAGCATCGAAAAGGTCCTGGAGCACCTCCAGATCCTTTAATTTATCAATACCGTAACGTGGCTGTGGATCCACCTTTGATTTTTCGACCTCCGCAACCTTTTGCTTCCTCATCACGTCTTGGAGTACAAGGAAAGCCTGAAGCAGCTTCTGTGCACGATGATGGTGGAGGATTTGGAGGAGGATTTTCAGGACAAAACCGGGATCAAGATAACAGGCGTTTTTCAGATAAAAATGAAAAAGGAAAATCTATGGAGTTAGATTAGGGAGATTAAAGTGCGCATACTACCTTTCGATCCTTATGGAGCATTTCCCCCTCAGGGAATGAGTAAAGATCCTCACAGTAATATACCGTTAAATCAGAAGATATCTGATGAAATAGCCAAAAATGAGGCTATGCGTTTGGCATTATTAGCTATTGCTGATCAAGAAAAAGATGAAAGACAAAGAAAACATCGCTTTAAAATTCTCAATCGCAAACAGGCAAAAGTTCTTTTATCTCAATTACGCAACGTAGATTTAGACTTTAAAAGTTTAAAAAATGCAGGTTTTAAAGAAGAGGAAGAAGACGAGGAAGATAACCGCGAATCTTCAAAACAAGAGAAGATTTTTAACATTGCTAGTAATAAAAAACCGGTAAAAATAGGGGCATCTGCAGCTCAAGCTATTGCTAATGCCGCAGAGGCTTGGGTTATTGCCCGCAATAGGGGTGTGTTAGATATGGCTTCCCTATTGTTCTGGAATAAAGATGATGAGTGTTAAGCAGCGCGTTTCTCTTCCCGTAGTTGAATGATTTTCTCATTCTCATTGCTAATTGGGTAGAATAAAGTACTTTGTTTTTCTAAATCTCTCCAGATTTTATCTAATTTCTTTACTTGCTTATTTGTAAGATTATTCAGAATAAGCATATCTTCAGAATTTATACAAAAACCAGCTTCTGACCAGTTTACAGATCCTGCAATTAGGGTTTTTTGGTCTACAACTGCAAATTTATGATGTAGACGATAACGCGTTGTTTTTGTGTGCAATGTTAAATTAGAATCTTTTAAAGCTTGGATCTGTCTAATCGATAACTTCTTAAAATCTTTATCGATTAGAATCTTCACATCTACACCGCGTTTTTTTGCTTCATTAAGCTCACGAAAAACGGGAGGATAAGTTAAGGCAAACATTGCTACACGGATTGTTTTTTGTGCGGTTCTTAGAGTTTGTAATACAGCTGATAATGCTTTCCCTTGATCACCGGGTAGAGAAAAATATTGTGCATGTTGTCCATAAATAACACAGTTTCCACAAGATTCTTCCTTAATGTATTGGCAAAGTTCCTTACTTTTTAAACCAATGATTAAGTTACTATCTTGAAGGAAGGAAGCGTGTGTATAGTTTGCTGATCCTAACCAGGCCTGTTTGTCATCTATTGCTAGGGCTTTCTGATGCATTAGCTTTCTTCCTTCTGCAGGATGCTCAACTAACGTCACATACTTATTTTTGGGAAATTCTTGAATTTTCGCTATCTTTTCATAATGAATAGCGACATCACGTTTTGCATTAGCTTGATTGGCTAGGCTTGTAAAAATCTCAGGAGCACTCAGACGATAAATACGGAGAAATATATTTTTTTCTGCGGAATCTATAGCATCACAGAGCACCTTAAGGGAGTTATCACCACATTGTTTGGAATAAATTATAGGCTCTTGGGAAGCAATAAAAGTTTGGAATGTATCGGGAGTTGGAGATTTTGTAAGAACACAAAATAATAATATTGATACTAAAGTTAAAATAATTTTTAATTTCGAATTTGTTTTCTTTTTCATATGTTTATTTGTATTTAATATTTCTTCTTTTTATTTTTTGTAATAAAAGTTTTGTTATAAAAAATCACTTTTTTTAAAGAAAACTTAATGAAATTAACTAGAATAACTTAGATGAATATTTAGGAAAATACTCATCCCATCGGTAGGAAACTTTTTGGAGGGTCTTTTCATCGGCTTCGACTTCTTTAGGGTAGTGAGGCTTCATCAGAGAATTAAAGATGATAGGAAAGGTATACTGAGGTCTGTGGCTAATGATCTTATTGAAACGTACATGCACATCCGTTGCGGGAGCTGCACGCGTGAATGTTTTCCATAGGAAATCTTTAGAGCTTGCCAATGTTCCTTGTAGATTTTCTGTAAGAACAATGAATGGCCATGAACAAAGATCAGTATTATCTAATAGCGTGTCGATATTTAATTGTTGTAATGTAGTCTGAAGAACGAGACAACCTGGGCAAAAACTTCCTATATCGGTGATATTAGGGATGATTTTTCCCTGATATTTATATGGAAGATCACGAACTTCTGGACCTACACCCATGAAAATAGCTTTGGAACCTTTATTCAATTTAAGTCCTGTATAATCTAGAGTGTCATTTGATGTTTCTGAAAAGATAATCAAATCACGTTCTGGAACAATACGTGATAATATTGCTTCTAGAAGTTTAGGGAAATTATCTAGATCTACATAGTGATCTGTCACCATAAGGAATTTTGTTAATGATAATTGTCCTTCTCCAAGAATCCTTAAAGATGTTGCTAGGGATTCTTTCCAGTAACGTTCTTTAACGACAGCTGCTGTTAACGCATGGAATCCTGCTTCCCCGTAGCTCTTCAGTTGTCGTACTCCTGGCATGACCATAGGGAATAGAGGTGAGAGGTATTCTTGAAGCTTATTTCCTAAGTAGAAGTCTTCTTGATAGGGTTTACCTACGATTGTTGCAGGATAAATGGCGTCTTTTTGATGATATATTTTTCTACATTTAAAAATTGGGAAATCGTGCTGAAGACTATAATAGCCAAAATGATCTCCAAAAGGACCTTCAGGTCTGCGTAGACCACAAATACCTTCTCCTATCAGGATAAATTCAGAATCATAGATTAGAGGGTGTGGTGTATCAGGATCGTTTTTATAACGTAATTTTGATCCTTGTAAAAATGTACAAAAGAGAAGTTCTGAGATATTTTCAGGTAAGGGAGCTATTGCAGAAAGTATCAAAAAGGGGTTTCCTGATAAAAACACAGTAACTGGAAGATTTCTATTATTCTGTTCCGCCTCATAGAAATGCATCCCACCTCCTTTTTGAATTTGGAAATGTAAACCTAATGTATCGTTATCAAATCTTTGCATGCGGTACATCCCTAAATTAGGGATTCTAGAACTAGGAGATTCTGTATAGACCAAAGGAAGGGTAAGAAAAGCACCACCATCTTCTGGCCAGCTTGTCAGCATGGGCAGCTGATTTAGATCCACAGAAGCCATCTTTTTGTGGGGAAACTTTGAGAAACGTGCTTTACGTAACCCTAGAGATAATCCTCTAAGTAACAAATTACGGTTCTTCCATAACTGAGATAGCCTAGGAGGCGAGGATAGTAAACGAATAACTCGAAGTATTAGATCTTTAGGAACTCTAGAAAAGATTTGATCTACACGTTTTTGAGTGCCAAATAGATTTGTAAGAACGGGAAAGGAGGCCCCTAAAACATTATGGAATAAAAGAGCGGGACCTTGATTTTCAATAACCCTACGGTGAATCTCAGGAAGTTCCAAATAAGGATCTACAGGAGCAAAGATATCAATGAGGTCATTTTGGGATCGCAAAAGGGAAACGAGACGTCTTAAAGAAGACATAGTTATCCCCCTTCGTTATAAAGATTATAAGCCTTTACTTTTAGCTCTTGCTATTACCTTCTCTAAGCCAAGCTTATCGATAAGACGTAGGGCAGAGGCTGAGATTTTAAGTTTAAGGAACTTATTTTCTTCCGTAGACCAAAGTCTCTTGGTAACCATATTAGGGAAGAAACGACGTGGGGTTTTCCCTGTAACCTTTAAACCAATTCCTTTTTTCTTTTTTGCAATACCTCGGATGGTGTAGCTATTGCCACGGCGAGGTCTTTTTCCAGTAAGTGGACACTTTCTTGACATGATTTCCCTACATTAACTTCGTCGTTATCGCAAGAATAAGACATATATAATTGAAAAGAACCTATGTTAGACATTTTCTGATATATCTGAAAGATTTTTTCTTCAAAAAATTTTAATTATAGCCACTTAAAAAGAAATTTTTTCTTGATTTTACTTAGAATAGTAAGATTTGGATCTTAAATATGGGAAAAAATATCCGCTATATTTGCATTGAATGCATCGTGAGATAGTATTTCTTCAATAGAAGGTTTCACCCTATATACCCAATTATTTTTCGATATGGTTCCTGGTATATTTATGCGTTCATATTTTAGATTATTGGATACTAAATCAGGACAAAGAGCAAGATAATCATTAATTAAGTTAATGTGAAAAATAGACGATGTTTTGTGAGACAATGTGAGAATATGTTTTTGATCTTCCTTGGATAGGACTGGTGTGAAAAACATTCCTAAAAATCTTGAAAACTTTTGAGCTTCTTTTGGAGCATGACGCCACCAAAGAGCTAGTGTGTCGGAATCGTGTGTAGATAATGAGGTTACAGAAAGAGGGGAATATTGCTCTAAGGGAATAAAATTTCCATCTCCTTCCCAATTGCGCTCCCATCGAGGAATTCTTGTTCCACATATTCCTAGTTTCAATAATGTTTGTTTGATATCGGCGGGAACACTTCCTAGGTCTTCTCCTATAGGAAGCATGCGGGATGCACGTAGGATTTGTGTAAGCACACGCGTTCCCTGGCTGATATATTCTTCAGGATCTTCCGGTTGAAATTTTCCGTTTCCCGAGGTATCCCATACCCATAGGCGAAAGAATCCCACGATATGGTCAAGTCTATATAGAGAATAAAAATTTTCTGCATAACGTAGACGAGCTTTCCACCAGGTATAATTATCCTGAGCAAGATTACGCATATTATAGATAGGAAGATGCCAGTTTTGTCCTTCAGTATTATAAATATCGGGAGGGGCTCCAGCAGATCCTGAAGAAGAAAAAAATTGTCTATAATACCAGACATCGCAGCTATCCTTACTAATAAGGATGGGAAGATCTCCTTTAAGGAAAATCTGATTATCATCTGCGCAAGCTTTTACTTGTGACATTTGCTGAAAGCAAAGGTATTGTATATAAGCAAAGAAGTTACATTCATTCTGGAATTGTTTTTCAAATTCTGTGAAGTTTTTAATATCTGTATAGGCTTTGGGCCAGTTATTTATTGGGGCTCCCTTTAAGTGATACTTAATAGAACGAAATACCGTATAAGGACGTAGCCAATACTTTTCCTTTTCACAAAAAATCTGAAAATCTTCGTCTTTTAAAGCTCCAATTTTGATGACATATTGATAATAATCACGAAGAAATTCCCATTTAGCAGCTTTGACTTGAGGATAGTGTACATAGGGAAGTTTAGAAAGCTGCTGCATAGTTCTTAGTTTAGCATTAGCATAGGAAATTGATTGAGCGTGTGGAAGGCTTGCTAAGGAAAGATAAAGAGGATTAAGTGCTACTGAAGATATACTATTGTATGGGCTGCTGTCTTCACCACTATCATTAATAGGAAGGATTTGTATGATTTGAAATCCATGTTTTCGACACCAAGAGATCATAGGAATAAGATCTAAGAATTCCCCAATACCGCAACTATTTTGTGTGTGTAAGGAAAATAAGGGGACGCAAATCCCGTGCTTGGGCATCATTCCTAAGGTTTTCCAGCTTTGCTTAGCCGGAGAATCTTGGATATAGCGTAGAGCTTTAGAAAATGGAGTCATAAATCATACGAGCATAAGGCGTACATGTTTAGATAAACTTGCTACTGTGATTGATAGTATTATAAATGATACATACCTAAGACATGTAGATCAGGAAGATTGCCAGTTTCTAAAGCAGCGATCCAAATTTTTGCATGCATAGAGAATAGAGTTAAATAATGGAAGAGTTTTTCTCCATTTAGGTAATTCATATTTAAAACATCGGATAGATACAGCTGTTGAGAAATTTCTCCATAACCAAGAATTCCCTTAATGTTTGACTGTGGAGAGGCATTTACAGAAAGTGCAGCTTTAAAAATACGTTCACGGAATACGTTTTCAGGAAGCATTCCAAGAATCGTACCTACGGCAATATCACCGGAATTGCCATCCTCTTCAAGTTGTACAGGAACCTGAGTATCGCTAAAGCGAATCAAACATGCTTGGTTTTTATCAGGAACTAAAGAGGTATTTAATTTTGTTCCTAAAGATTCCAGAAGTTGTTCGAACTGATTTTGCATGATAATCCGTAAAAATTAAGACCAGGGATAGGGTTTGGGGAAGTCTGTAGCTTTTGGATAATCTTCATTGTTAATATTCACAGTATCCAAAGCATTAGCCATCATAGTGCCTAATTGCTGACGTTTTTCTGCTGAAGCAAATAATCTTGGTGAAGTTCCTCTTAAGGCAACGAAGAAGAGATTTAGCATACCTGTAATAGCTTCAGTATCTTCACCAACGAGGTCGCGGACCCCGCGTTCCATTTTTGAAGCTGTAGGGAATTTATCATTAATTAACTTAAAGAAGGTATCAGCCACTTTATCAAATTGAAGGTCTGGAATTGATACTCCATCAGCTTTTAAGGATGCAGTAAGTGTAGGTAATTTTGTTTGAAAGAAATCATAACCGGTAAGCACAGCTTGAAGATTACGAGTTTCTGACATCATTACCTGTAATTTTGGAGGTGGAACTGAAGATCCCTCAGATTTCAAATCTGCAGCCATGCCTTTAAGAATGAAAGAGGAAACAGTACCCATTTCTTCGAAGCTATAGCGTGATTGGAGAGTTGTTAGTAATTGCTCACAGGAATGAAAATCAGAAGTTACCTGAAGATAGAGAGCTCGCAATCCTGGAGCGGAGGTATTTAATAAAGATGCGTATTCTTGAGAGGCAAATAGAATATTTTTACCACCAACAACAGCTTGTCGATTCTGTTGCATGTGGTTTTGTTGTGCTTTAATTAAGGTGTCTTTTAAAGCTCCTTTAGAAGCTGGTGTCGTCTGGACTAAGTAATCTAAGGCAACGCTTTGAAGTGCGGGATCAGAAAATTTAGATTTTACAAGATCTAAAATATCTTCTTCGGAAGAATCATCGTGCAGAGAGTCTCGAATACTGCGTAAATCCTGACCTGAGATTTCTGCATTATTTTCGGTATACTTATCGGCAAGATCCGCGTCAGATTTATCTCCAGTACCCTCAGACTTTTTCTCCGTTTGAGTGGCACCTTTCCTTCTAGATTCTAGAGTTTGGAATTTTTCTTCTTTTTTCTTGGTCCGCGTTGCAGCCTGAGGATTTGATAAATCCTGAGAATCCTTAATCATACTGATATCAGATTGCTCTTGGCTAGCTACGACTTCTTGGGCATCAGCCTTCGCAGCTGCAGCTTGCACTTGTGCAACATCAACAGCTTGTGAACCACCTAAGCCACCAGCTCCTCCAGATGCAGCCATATATCCTCTTTAAGAATCGACAGATACTTACTAGAAAATCTGAATTCTTCCCAATGGCTGGATACGAATCTCTGGGAGAATCTCTTGGTAAGAAATCACAGCGATATCGGGGAATTCTGTCTCTATTAATTTCCTTACATATCGTCTTACGTCAATTGCTGTCAACAGCACAGGGGGCTGACCTCCAGGAGGTGTTGGCGTAATCGTATTTCTCATAGATTTTAAGATGAGATTTACGGAATCAGGATCTAAAGCAAGATAAGATCCTGCAGAGGTTTGCTTAATCGCTCCGCGGATCATCTCTTCAATTTCTGGATCTAATAAATAAACAGAAATTGCAGATTGGCCTTGAGAAAATTTAAAGCTAATATAGAGTTTAAGAGAAGAACGTACATATTCAGTAAGTAATACAGTATCTTTTTCTGTCTGCGCCCATTCACTTAATGATTCTAAAATTGTACGCAAATCCTTAATAGAGATTTGTTCTTGGACTAACCGTTTGAAAATTTCGGTAAGCTTCTGTAGTGGAATAAGTCGTGTGACTTCCTTAACAAGATCAGGGAACGAACGTTCCATAAATTCAATCATAGAGCGCACTTCTTGAATTCCCAAGAACTCTTGAGAACTTCTATGGAAGAAGTATGAAAGATGAAGAATAATTACCTCTAAAGGTGTCCAATACTTAATGGCTGCCTTCTCTAAAATAGCTTTGGCATCTTCACTAACCCAAGCGGAAGGTAGACCTGCAGCATTTTTATAGGTAAGGAAGGGGAGATTGTATCTCTTAAGATTCTCTTCTACCTCATTAGTCAACACGTGATTTGGAGGTATTTTACCTCGAACATAAGGAACTTCATTAAGAAGGATCATATAGTCATAACCCTCTAATGAAGGAGAATCAGTACGTACATGAATTCCTGGATAACGAATACCAATATCTTGATATAGAGCTTGGCGCATTTTAGGAATCATGTCGTCAATGAAGCTTTGACCTGATTTTGTTCTATGTTGAATTAATTTAGATAGATCTTTACCTAACTCTAAAATTACCGGTAAGGTTAGCGCATAATCGTCCGGATTGTCACCAGCTGTTGCTGCTCCGTCGGCAGCAGCTCCCACAGTTGTTGATGCTCCTGATGCTCCTTTCTTAGTAGCATTATTTTTCTTGGCAAGAAGGATAACACCAAGAAGACCAAAGATAAAAGATAGAATGGAGAATGACCAAAGCGGAAATCCTTTAAAGAAGCCCACACCTAAAGTTGCTGCAGAAGCTAGGAGCAATGCTCTAGGTTCTTTAACCAACTGAGAGGAAATCTCTTTACCCAGGTTCGTGTTTTTATCACTAGAAACTCGAGTAGTAACGATACCAGCAGTTAAAGAGATAAGTAGTGAAGGGATTTGAGAAACTAATCCATCACCGATAGATAAAAGAGTATAGACGTGTGCAGCTTGGGCGAGGTCCATACCATGCATAGCCACACCAATAGTCAAACCACCAACGATATTAATCAAGGAGATAACGATACCAGCAATAACATCCCCTTTAATGAACTTCATAGCACCATCCATGGCTCCATAAAGTTCACTCTCTTTCTGAATCATTCCTCGTTTATCGCGAGCTTGTTGTGCATCAATCATACCTGCACGCAAATCGGCGTCAATAGCCATCTGCTTACCTGGCATAGCGTCTAATCGGAATCTCGCAGCAACCTCAGCAACACGCTCAGCACCTTTGGTAACAACGATAAACTGAATAATCGTAATGATTAAGAAGATAATAAATCCAACAACGTAGTTTCCTCCAACAACAAAGTCCCCGAAAGCTTGAATGACGTGACCCGCATAAGCTTTAAGGAGAATCTGTCTCGATGAAGAGATGTTAATTCCTAAACGAAACATTGTTGTAATTAAAAGTAGAGATGGGAAAACCGATAACTGCAGCGCACTAGGAATATATAAAGCCACCATCAATAAGAAGACAGAAACCGCTAAATTGATAGTGATCATCAAGTCGACAATAGTCGGAGGTAGAGGCAAGATGATCATTAAAACGACGCCAATCATCCATAGAGCAAGGATGAGGTCACTCGATTTATTGATCATATTTAGGGCTGCATCTCCCCCAAAGGTTCTACTAACAAAATTGAGTAGCTTGTTCATTATAGATTATCGGGTTGGTTAATGTTTTTATTGTTAGGATTTTGTGCATTAAGAGAAGTGATGTAGAGAAGGATTTCTCCAATAGCTTCATACGTCGATTCTGGAATAAACTTCAACTCTTTTCCTTCATCCCAAAGCTGATGCGCCAAAGGTACATTCCTCATGATAGGGACACCATATTTCTCAGCTTCTGTAATGATTCTTTTCGCACGCAAATTAATTCCCATAGCAATAATCCATGGAGCTTTATATTTTTCCGGCATGTAACCGATAGCTACAGCTATATCCTTAGGATTTGAGACCACTGCACTCGCATGTTTGATTTGAGAAGAGGTATCTTCATAAGCGATTTCTTGAGCAATTTGACGACGGCGTCCCTTAATTTCCGGATTACCTTCTGTATCCTTAAATTCCTGTTTAACCTCAAACTTTTCCATTTTTAGTTCTTTAGCGAAGTTCTTTCTTTGGTATACTAAGTCAAGAACAGCAACGACTAAGAAAAAAATACCAATTGATGTAACTGCTTTATAAAGTATCTGTTTAAAGATCACAGCAATGACAATTGGAGAAACTCCTGCAGTTTCTATGATTAATGGTACACGATTTTTTAACGTAATATATAAAATCAATGCCGCACCGAAAATTTTCAAAATCGACTTTAGTAATTCAATCAAAGTCTTTACTTTGAATTTTTGTTTTAGATTTTCAATTGGATTGAATTTTTTTAAGTCTGGTTTGAAAACTTCTGTAGAAAAAGTTGGACCTACAACAAGAAATCCCACAAGAATACCAACAAATCCTACAGCCCCAAGTAAAGGAAGAGAGGTAGTTAGAATTAGAGTTAAGCAATTGTGTAAATAGTATAACGTAACTCTAGGATCATGGTTTGTGGGTGCTTCTTTAAAAATAGAAACTAGGAAGCCACCAAGATGTTTCGCAAAAAACGATGATAGATAAAATGTTGTGAACATCGAAACGATAAAGGTAACCGCGGAAGGAAAATCCTGAGATTTTGCTACCTGGCCTTTTTTCCTGGCGTCTCTAAGACGCTTCGGGGTCGCCTTTTCTGTTTTTTCACCCATCGCTTGGCCAAATTTAGATAAAGAGCATTAAATAGGAATAATCTGCAAATTACCTTATAAGCGTGTTTTTCACAAGAGAGAAGCCTAGAGGATTGAATCTTAATTGTTATAAATTCGCATTATTGAACTATAAGGTTTTTTTAAGATGATATCTAGAAAGATCTAACAATAAGTTACCAAGAAAGTATTAGTCAGGAAACATCTAATCCTATATTGTCTTTGGTGATCACACTAAAGGTACTAGGTTCAAAATACTAAAGAGCCTAGTACAAACTCCCACAGGCATAGGATCAACGATCCTGGTGTTTGTGGGAATTCTTTCCTAATAAAGGTGAGTATTAAAAGTATCTACAAAAGATGACATATGGGGCATACAGAGTGTGGGATCGTAGGACTTCCTAATGTAGGTAAATCTGGGCTATTTAATGCCCTTACTGGAGCACAGGTCGCTTCTTGTAACTATCCCTTTTGTACAATTGATCCAAATATTGGTATTGTTCCGGTTATTGATAATCGTCTAGGTGTTTTGGCTAAGATGAGTCAAAGTCAGAAGGTTATTTATGCTGATATGCAATTTGTCGATATCGCTGGCTTGGTAAAAGGAGCCGCAGATGGCGCGGGATTAGGGAATAGATTCCTTTCTCATATCCGTGAGACTCATGCCATAGCTCATGTTGTTCGTTGTTTTGATAATGATGATGTTACCCATGTATCTGGGAAGATAGATCCCATCGATGATATTTCTGTGATAAATCTAGAATTAATTTTTTCTGACTTTTCTTCAGCAACAAGTATTCATAGCAAATTAGAAAAGCAAGCTAAGGGTAAAAAAGACCTTGGGATTGTCTTACCTTTACTAGATAGAGTAATTAAGCATTTAGAAAGTGGTCAGCCTGTACGTACTTTAGATTTATCTCCAGAAGAACAGATACAGTTAAAACCGTACCCTTTCTTAACAGCAAAGCCTATGCTATATATAGCCAATATAGGTGAGGATTCTATAGCAACTATGCATAATGATTATGTTGCCGTTGTTCAGGAGATTGCTAAGAAAGAAAATGCTCAGGTAGTTCCTATTTGTGTTCAGTTAGAAGAAGAAGTGATTTCTCTTCCTATAGAGGAGCGTCAAGATTTTTTAAATAGTCTAGGGTTACAAGAATCGGGATTGAATCGGTTAGTACGTGCTGCCTACCATACGCTTGGATTAATTTCCTACTTTACAACTGGACCTCAAGAAACTCGAGCTTGGACTATTCCTATAGGATCTACGGCTGCAGAAGCTGCGGGTCAAATTCATACAGATATCCAAAAAGGATTTATTCGCGCAGAAGTTGTCACTCTTGAAGATATGATAACTTATGAAGGTCGTGTAGGAGTTCGTGAAGCTGGTAAATTACGAGCAGAAGGTAGAGATTATATTGTCCAAGATGGCGATATCATGCTTTTTTTACATAATTAGTAGTGAAAAATACTTTCGCATCAAGAATGTCTTTATGAATAGCTTTTGATAGATCTTCTCTAGAGGGGAATTTTTTTTCTTCACGAAGGAATTTCCTAGGAGCTACAGAAACTATCTCACCATATAGGTTTCCAGAAAAATTAAATAGATGGGCTTCTAAGCATAGGGAATCTCTACCTACTGTAGGAGCTTCTCCAAGATTCATAATTCCTTGATATGACATAGTGCGATGTTCTATTTCACATGCATATACTCCGTAAGGCAGCAAGCACTGCTCTTGAGGAAGGTTAATAGTGGCGACGCCTAATTTTGTTCCCAAACCATAGCCTGTTTCGATTTTTCCTGTATATTTATAGGAATATCCTAAATGTCGATTCGCATTATCTAGATCGCCTTGTGTTAAAAATTGGCGAATTTTTTTACTAGAGACTATTTCGTTATCAATCTTATATGGGGGTATCTCGATAATTTCGATCCCTAAAGATTCTGTCAGCGGTTGTAATGTTGTAGCATTTCCTTGCCCTCCCTTACCCAATCTAGAATCATATCCTAATATTAAACGTCTACATCTTAAAGTTTGATGTAGGGAAAGAATGAAGCTTTCAGCAGATTGATTAGCAAAACTTTTCGTGAAAGGAAGGATACACAAGTAATCAATTGGGAAATCTTGTAAAAGAAGGAACCTTTCCTTTGTGCTCGTAATTAGCTTAGGAGTGGGTGATTGTAAAATTGCCTGAGGATGTAAATCAAAGGTAATGATTCCTGATGTCCCTGGACAAGAAGATAGGAAGGTAAGTAGCTGCTTATGACCTAAATGACAACCATCAAAAAAACCTATAGTTATAGAATCCACAGAAGAAGGGATCGATGTTAAACTATAGAATGTTTCCATTGAAGTCTCTTAGGTAAGGAGATATATCAAAGTCTGGACGATCTAAAAGACAACCATCAATACATTGATTTATAGAAAAACTTCCACTACGTAAGCGTCGAAGTTCTTCTAAGTAAGCTCCACAGCCTAACATATTTCCTAGTTCGTGAGCAATACTACGAATGTAGGTTCCTTTACTACATTGTACAGAAAAGTGTAATAGGGGATACTCGTATTTGGTAATTTGTAAGCTTACTTGAACCGTAGATTGGCGACGCTCTATTGATAATCCTTGCCTAGCATACTCATAGAGCTTTTTTCCGTTAATTTTTTTTGCAGAAAACATCGGTGGAATTTGTTGAATTTCTCCCTGAAAATACTGAGAAGACTCTAGGATTTCTTCATAGGTTGGAATCTTTTTTGATCTACCAACAATTTTACCATCACAGTCATAAGAATCTGTAGTTGTACCTAAATGAGCTACCGCAGCGTATTCTTTATCTTCGAATAATAAAACATCAGATAGTCGTGTAAATTTACGACCTATCAACATAACCATCACGCCTGTAGCAAAAGGATCGAGGGTACCTGCATGACCAATTTTTTTCACCCCGATTAATTTTGTCAAAGTGCGAATAAGACTAAACGAGGTCCTCCCTTGAGGCTTATCTACTAGAAGAATACCTTCTTTAAGTTCTGTAGCAAGTTCCATAATGATGTCGTCAATGTTAGATCTTTCTAAGCAGATGATATTAATTCTTATCTTGCTCTCGTATTTTCCAGAGCAAGTTCTCTATATGATCTTGTGGAGAAAAAATATCTTCGATATAAAAATGTATCTCAGGAAAATACTTAAGCACCACACCTTTAGAAGCTCTATAAGCAATGTAACCTGCTGATGCTTTCAATGCTTCTAAAGTTTCTGCTGATGTATTTTCGTGAGGCATAATTGAAACATAGACACGAGCGGCATGCAAGTCTTTGGATAGACATACCCTAGTAACCGTAATCCAACGATTAGAGATTTTAGGATGCTTCACATCTTTTAATATTACATTGGCAATCGCTTCACGAAGTAATGAATTAACCTTTTTTATGCGTCTATTTTCAGTCATAATATTTTAAAGTTTTTGTGGGTGATAGATCACTTCGTAACATTGTAGAATATCACCTACCTGAGCATTCTGATATCCTTCTAATAAAATACCACATTCGAGCCCTTTCTTAACTTCTCTAACGTCTTCTTTAATACGTTTTAGTGAAGATAAGTTGCCTTTCCAGAGAACCTCATTATCACGTAGAACACGAACTTTCTGATTTCTAGTCATTACACCTTCGGAAACTAGACAACCATAAATTGTTCCTAATTGTGAAGATTTAAAGGTTTCTTTGATCTCAGCGGAACCTAGATTTTTTTCTTCGGCAATAGGATCAAGTAATTCTGTCATCATCTCTTTAACAGCATCTACAGCGTGATAGATAATGTTAAATAACTGTACCTTTACTCCTAAGTTTTTGATCAGAGATTCAGCGTGACTTTCTATTCCAGTATGGAAACCAATAATAACAGCTTTAGATGCTGCAGCTAAACGAATATCTGATTCAGAAATTTCTCCAACACTATTAGAAAGAATTTCTGCACTTACTTTATCGGATACAATTTTTAAGATAGAGTTAGCTAAGGCTTCAATGGATCCTTGAACATCGGCTTTGATAATCAGCTTCAAAATCTTTTTATTTTGCAGCATAGCGTCGAAATTAGGACGTTTTTTCTGCAAAGCAAATTTTTGTTGGCCGGCAAGTCTAGCTCCGATAATTTCTTTGGCTATTTTTTCACTCTTAACGACTACGAAAGGATCACCCGCTTTTGGCATACTAGATAATCCAGTGATCAAAGCAGGGACAGACGGACTTGCCGAAGTCATTAGTTGATTGTGTTCGTTATGCATTGTTTTAACTTTACCGTAACAATCATTAAAGACTAATGCTTCACCGAGATGTAGGGTTCCGTTTTGCACTAAAATAGTCGCAACTGCACCTAAGCCCTTGTGTAGTTCAGATTCAATAACAATTCCTCGAGCACGAGCAGATGGATTAGCTTTTAGTTCTAAAACTTCTGCCTGTAGAGCAAGCATCTCTAAAAGTTCAGATAAACCTTCTCCAGTTTTTGCTGAGGTATTAATTGTTACAGTTGTACCACCCCAGGCTTCTGGTAATAATTCAATCTCCGAAAGTTGTCTGTAAATGGTTTCTGCATTGAAATTAGGTTTATCACACTTATTAATAGCTACAACAATAGTAATATTTGCAGCTCGAGCATGTTTGACAGCTTCTAGTGTTTGTTCTTTAATTCCTTCATCACCAGCAACTACAAGGACAACGATATCACAAACTTCTGCTCCACGAGCTCTCATAGCAGAAAAGGCTTCGTGACCAGGAGTATCCAAAATAGTAATATTGCCAACAGGTGTAGAGCAACAGAAGGCTCCCATATGCTGGGTAATAGCTCCAGCTTCTACTGCTGCTACATTAGTTTTCCTTAATGAATCAATCAAAGTAGTTTTCCCATGATCGACATGACCCATAAAGGCTACAATGGGTGGGCGAATGATCAGTTTATTTGGATCCGTTTCCTGTATTTCTTCCTTAACAGTATTACTTTCGATACAGAGTTTATCTTGTTCAGATGAGTCGATATCGATTGTACAGCCAAACTCTAAACCAATAAATTGCACTGTTGTTTCATTATCTAAAACATCATTTACAACATAAGTCATACCATGAATAAACATCTTCTGAATAAGTTCAGAAGCTTTTAGCTTCATTTCTGCTGCAAGATCTTTGATCGTAATAGGTAGAGGAACTTTAATATGAACGGGACGTTGTATAGTGTGTTCGTCGTAGTGTTTCTTAGTTTTCTGAACACGTTTTTTTCGCCATTTATCATCATCACTACCATCATTTAATCCGTAGCGATCTCTACCGGTAAATGCTTTAGGATTGTCGTCTTTTTTTGCACGATCCCTAAAATCAGATCCAGGTTTCTTTGATACATCTCTACGATAAAATGGTTGAGATGTCCGATTGCTCGGAGAATGTTGTTTATCATTTGTAGTCTCAGAAGATTGCTGAGGCTTTGCCTGAGGTGTTCCTGTTCGTTCTTTTGGAGCAGGTTTATCTTCTTTTTTTGGAGCTTTAAATGTTTTAGCCAATAAATGATTAATATGCTTCCCAGTAGGACCAAAGTTGGATTTTATAGAAACAACATTCCTAGGAGGTTCTTTTTTAGCTATGACTTCGGGTTCTTTTTTCGGAGCAGGAGGTTCCTTAGTAACTGTTTCAGATTCTTCGATTACAGAAGGAGGAGTTGATTCTGAAACTTCTTTTTCTATATCCACGACAGAATCCGTTTCTTCTATTATAGAATCGGAAAACACAACAGAATCTGAATCTAAATCCGCGGAAGAAGTATTTAAATCTTCAGATACAAATGATGAACGATTTTTAGCTCGGATTCTACGTGGAGAAATTTCAGTGGAGACAGGTTCAGTCATCGTAGGCACACTAGGATCTACAACACTCTTTTTCTTCACGACTTTCTCTTTTACAAACTTTTCAGGAGCCTTAGTTGAGGGCTTTTCTGAAGAGTTTTTTGTGTCTGAAGATCCTGCTTGAGCTAATTTTTGTTTTAACTTATCTAATCCAGCAGCTTTCGTTAATTGAGCGTTTTTAATCTTCAATTTTAGGTTTTTCGTCAACTTTGCCTTCTCCATATTTGCTGACTTGCTCAAGGATCTTATAAGCAAGTTCTAAACTGATTCCAGGAACAGAAGCAAGATCATTAGCGCTGGCTAATAATACCTTTCTGATCGTGTCGTATCCTGCATGTACAAGATTCTGGACAACCAACTTACTAATGCCTTCCATTTCTAGCGGTTCGTCTAATTGAGGATTATCAAATTCCGCTAATTGTAGGCGTTGAATTTCTAATAGTTTATTGTATTCGCTCATGCGTTGAACTTCGAGTTCATAGTCTAAAATCTGACTAATCAAACGAGCATTAATTCCCCGTTTACCGATCACTGTTGCGTAATCAGCATCTTGAACGACTATAGCAATAACCTTGTCATCTTCTAAGATGGCAATTTTTTGAATTTCTATGGGGCAAAGCAAATTTTGTAATAATTCTGTTGTCACGGGAGAATAGTTTACAATATCTATTTTCTCGTCGTTTAATTCTCGAATAATATTTTTCACTCGAGAACCGCGCATTCCAACAAAAGCTCCTACAGGGTCTGTTTTAGGATCAGACGAACTCACAGCTAATTTAGTTCTGTAGCCTGCTTCACGAGCAATTTTAACAATTTCTACAGAGCCTTCTTCTAGTTCTGGAACTTCTTGTAAGAAAAGTTGTTTAACAAATTCAGGATGGCTACGGCTAAGAATAACTTCAGCTCCACCATTTTCAGATTCTTGAACTTCATATAATAAGGCGTAAATCTTATCGCCAACTTTATGTTTTTCTGTTTTGGGATAACAACGAGCTGGTAGGAGACCTTCAACTTTCCCTAAATCTATGATTAAATTTGATCCTTTCGCAAATCGTTTAACAACACCAGAAAGGATTTCATTAACTCTATGTCGATATTCTTCGTAGATAACATCCCTTTCAGCATGGCGTAGTTTTTGACCAATAATTTGTCGGGCTGCATGAGCTGCAATTCTACCGAAATGCTCAGAAACAAAGGGGACATCCATGTATTGCCCAATTTGGCATTCAGGATCATATTCTCTAGCTTTGTCTAAAGGAATCTCTTTACTGGGATTTTCACATACTTCCACGATCTCTTTTTCGCAGAAGACTTCTATATCACCAGTTCGAGAATTAATATTTACAGAAACGTTAGCATCATCTCTTAATGTTTTTTTTGCTGCAATTTTCAAGGCCGATTCAATAGCGCCTATAATAATAGGGCGTTGAATTCCTTTTTCCTTCTCCATGTAGTCAAAAATAGCTACAAGATCTTTATTCATTATACTCCTCTTATAAATAAGGAAACGGACAGAGTGCTAAACTAAGGCAAGCTTATGTCATAGAAAACATAAGCTCAACCTTTTAAGTAATATTATTTCCCTTTTTTCTTTTTATCTGAACCAACTAAATCATCTAGGTCCAAACTACTTAAATCTGTACTCATGTGATCGTGTTGTTTATCAGCTAGATATTCTTTCACAGAAAGAGATACTTTTTTGTGATCTGGATCTAGTTTGATGACTTTTGCAGATACAGAATCGCCAATTGAAATAATATCTTCAATTTTTGAGAAAGGCTTTTCAGAAAGTTCTGAAACGTGAATCAAACCTTCAATACCGTTTTGTAGTTCTACAAACGCACCAAATGCTGTAATTTTAGTTACTACGCCAGAGATATTGCTTCCAGTAGGGAACATTTCTTCAATTTCATTCCAAGGATTTGAACTTAGTTGTTTGACTCCGAGAGTAATTTTTTTACTTTCTTTATCTACAGAGAGAATGACAGCTTCAACAGTGCTACCTTTTTTGAAGAGTTCTGAGGGATGAGATACTTTTTTAATCCAACTCATATCAGAAATATGAATCAAACCTTCAATTCCTGGTTCTAATTCAACAAAGGCTCCGTAATTTGTTAGATTTTTGATCTCTGCATGTACATGTAGACCAATAGGATACTTCTCTTCGATGTTATCCCAAGGATTATGTTCTGTTTGTTTTAGACCTAAGGAAATTTTACCTTCATCTTTTTGAATAGATAAAACGATAGCTTCAACTTCATCACCCTTGTTTACCACTTCACTAGGATCAACAACATTTTTAACCCAAGACATTTCGGAAACGTGAATTAAACCTTCGATACCTTCTTCAATCTCAATAAAGGCTCCGTAAGGAAGAAGTTTAACAATTTTACCAGTAACACGCTTGCCTGGAGGGTATTTTTTCTCAATATCTTCCCAAGGATTGTGTTCTTTCTGTTTCAGACCTAAAGCAACGCGTCCTTTTTCTTTATCAACGCTTAGAATGATAACTTCAAGTTCTTGGTTGAGTTCTACCATTTCAGATGGATGACGAATACGTTTCCATGTCATATCTGTAATGTGAAGAAGACCGTCGATGCCATCTAGATCTAAGAATACACCAAAATCAGTGATATTTTTAACAACACCTCTGCGACGCTCACCAATAGTAATTTGTTCGATGAGTTCCGCTTTTTTCGAAATTCGTTCTGCTTCTAAAAGTTCCCTTCTTGAAACGACAACGTTTCTTCTATCAATGTTGATTTTTAAGATTTTGAATTCGCAAACTTTGCCTACATAATCGTCTAAATTTTTAATTTTCTTATTGTCGATTTGTGATCCAGGTAGAAAAGCTTCCATCCCAATATCAACAATAAGACCACCTTTGACTTTGCGTATAATTTGTCCTTTGACGATAGAGCCTTCTTCACAATAAGCTAAAATATGTTCCCACTGTCTTTGGCGAGTAGCTTTTTCTCTAGATAAAACAACCTTTCCTTCTTCATCTTCAGTTTGGTCTAAGTATACCTCTACTTCGGCACCGAGCACCAAGCCTTCAGAAGATTCTATGAATTCTGACATTGGAATGACCCCTTCGGATTTTAACCCAACATCAACGACCACGAAGTCCTTATTGATATCAACTACAGTACCTTTTAGGATGGCGCCAGGTTGTATCTCACTGGTAGTTTCCTCGTCGCTTGAAGTAATTCCGTGTGTTGAGCAGAGAAGATCTTTGAATTCAACAACGTCTTCCGAGAGGCAATCTATAGTATCAAGAATTTTTTTGGATCCCCAAGTGTATTCGGATTGTTTTGGCATTTAATGTTATTCTCCTAAAAACTACAAAGTCAAAAAAGATAGTGTAAATATAAACCTTAAAAAAGGCAAGATCTCCCTTGCAGCAGTTTTTTTATTCTAATTTGTTGCTTAAAATTTTTTTATTTGTTTTAGATTTTATTTCTAAACTATTCGGTAGGGTAAAAATAAATGACTCACGCTAAAGTAATTATTATTGGTTCTGGTCCTGCAGGTTATACCGCAGCGATTTATGCTTCAAGAGCACTTTTAAGTCCTATTTTATTTGAGGGATTTTTTTCTGGTGTTGCTGGTGGTCAATTAATGACTACTACTGAAGTAGAAAATTTCCCTGGGTTCCCTGAGGGCATACTAGGTCAAAAGCTAATGGATAATATGAAATCTCAATCTGGTCGTTTTGGAACTCATATTCTTCCAAAAGATGTCACTTCAGTAGATTTCACCACGCGTCCTTTTATGGTAATGTCCAATGAAGAAAAATATACCTGTGATACATGTATTATAGCAACGGGAGCTTCTGCAAAGCGGTTAGAAATTCCTGGAGCATCGGATAATGAGTTTTGGCAAAAAGGTGTTACAGCGTGTGCTGTATGTGATGGAGCTTCTCCTATTTTTAAAAATAAAGATTTATATGTGATAGGAGGAGGAGACTCTGCTTTAGAGGAAGCAATGTTTTTAACTCGTTATGGGAAACATGTCTATATTGTTCATAGGAGGGATACTTTAAGAGCTTCTAAAGTTATGATAAAAAAGGCAGAGGCCAACGAAAAAATTACTTTTCTATGGAACAGTGAAATAGTCAAAATTTCTGGAGATACTATTGTTCGTTCAGTTGATATTCTGAATAATATTTCTAATGAGATCTCTTCTCATGATGCAGCGGGTGTATTTTTTGCTATCGGACATAAACCAAATATTGATTTCTTGGGCGGTCAATTAGCTTTAGATGAAAATGGGTATATCATTACTGAAAAAGGTACATGCAAAACTTCTATTCCTGGAGTATTCGCAGCAGGAGATGTTCAGGATAAACACTATAGACAGGCTATCACAGCTGCAGGAAGTGGTTGTATGGCTGCTTTAGAAGCTGAGCGTTTCTTAGGCTAGAGCTATAGCCATAGCTGTGGCATATTCGCGACTGTGGCTGATTGAGAGCAAAACTTTGGAGATTCCTAGTTCTTTATACACCCTTGCAGGTAAGTGTACTTCAGGTTGTTTCGATGATTTAAGAATCTCTATATCTTTCCAACCAACAACTTTCCCAATACCAGTTCCTAAAGCTTTGGCTACGGCCTCTTTTCCTGCAAATCTTGCAGCAAAAGAGGGGTAGGGATTCGTTAATCTTAAACAATACTCTTGTTCTTCCCTTGTAAAAATTTTATTCAATATTCTTCGGTTGTGAGTTTCTATCGCTTTGCGAATTCGGGAAATTTCAATAATATCTGTCCCTATATGTGCAATTTGCATAATGGAAATCTATCTTTAAAGGCTTTCTAATAGTGTTTTGTGAGATTTAGCAAAGTAAGTCAAAGCAGTTTTGATAAGGGCATAGCCAATAGTTGAGCGAATGAAAAATAAAATGGCAGGGTTATCAACGTATCTACGTAGTAATAAGGATATAGAAATCATTATTGCTATAATTAAGAAGCGTTTGGAGAGAAAAGATTTTTTTATGTATTTTTTTTTTGATATACTTTCTGAAAGTAGTTGGTGGGACAATTCGTTCTGAGAAGATACAGATTTCAATAATAAAAACCGGTATTTCAAAGATGCAATGACCCATGCTCCCATAGCCAATGGAGCAAAGATTTTGAAAGAAAAATCCGGCTGGTAAACAACCGCAGAGGCTTTTAAAAGTAGTTTAACTCCTGCTGACAACCAAAGAATGCCGGGGAGACAAATAAGTAAATGGTTTTTATTATTAGTCATATGTTTTTGTCTGTTGTAATTTAATCATTCTATACGGAATTTATATTTTTTTCTATTTTTGGATTGAATAATGCGAGTCTTCTTATCAGCAATATACTGGAATCATTCAAAATTTTTATGGAATTCAGAAAATTGGTTTATTCGTATACCTTGGTATGGCCTGTGTTTTTCTATAGGTATTGTATTTGCTTCCATATTAGGTATTTATCTCGCGATGTCTTCTTATACTGAAGAAGATAAAATAAGATTTTCTAAGGAGCAGCTTCGTGTAGCTTTAGAAAATTTCTCCCTATATTCTCTCTTATTTATCATTCCGGGATCACGTATAGCTTATATTTTATTTTATGGTGGTGATTTTTATTTTAAACATCCCCAAGAAATTATAAAGGTCTGGAATGGGGGATTAGCAAGTCATGGAGGTATGCTGGGCCTAATTCTTTGGGCAGTTATTTTTTCTTGGAGATATAGAAAAAAAATTCCCATATTGACTTTTCTATTTCTTTGCGATCTTTGTGCTTCTGTATTTGGATGTACAGCTTTCATGATTCGTATTGGAAATTTTATGAATCAAGAAATTATAGGAAAACCCACCAAGTTACCTTGGGGGATTATATTTTCATCTCCTACACAGGGAGTTTTAGGTGTGCCTGTACATCCAGTGCAGCTTTATGAAGGGGTTGGCTATCTATTGCTTTCTGCAATGTTATTCTTTCTAAGTTATAAACGTTATTTTCGCTTGGGCTCGGGATGGGTGACATCCCTAGGTTTAATAGGTATATCTTTAATTCGTTTTCTAGCAGAATTCTTTAAAAGCCATCAGGGTAAAGTTGTAGGTCCAAATAGTTTATTAACAATGGGTCAAATTTTATCTTTGCCTTTATTTATACTTGGTTTGTCTTTAGGAATAGCTTGTTTTATAAAAAATAAAAAAGACACATCTTCGACTTCATCTGTAAAATAGAAAGAGTTTCATACGTAGTTAGGAATCTCTTATGGGAGATAAATAGATACTATGGTATTTTAGCTTTTTAGTTTAATTTTTTCAGAGTTTATCAGATGAATAAACGTTCATTGTTGTTTGTTTCTTTAATCGGCGCGGCTTTTGTAGGATGCCAAATCTTTTTTGGTTATAATGATTTTCGCTCCTGCAAGTCTCTTACGGAGAAACAAAAAACAATTTCAGAACAAGTGCTTGCTGCAACGAAGTCCATGGGATTAAGTGTTTCTCCTTGGACTACATCTCTTGAAGAAGAGACAAATAAAAATCATTATGCAGTACGTGTGGGGGATAAGTTACTCCTTTTGAATCAAGGAGGATCAGCGAGTTCAGTTTATTCTTCTGGAATGTGTTGGAATTTTATAGAAGAAACAACTGCTTGTGACAATATTCATGTTGCTTTGTATGGCGAAGCAAGTGAATCTATGGGGCCTTCAAATACAGGGAAAGTATTTCTTCCTGTGACTAGTGAAGGTCTTCCTGTTTTAGTTGTTGAGTTTCGCAATAATCAAGAACCAGTAGTGTTCTTAGGTCAATATAAGCAAGAACAAGGTAAGATTTATAATAAGGATAGCGTTGTCTATGGGACTTCTCTAGTCTTCTGGAGATCAGGGAATGAATACCTTCCTTTAGGTATTTATAACTCCAAGGAAGAGAGATTAGAATCTTTAGATCTTCCAATTACTATAGCTGCTATTTTTAATGACTCTCAATCAGCAAATGCAGGTGCGAATTCTGGGCAATATTTTGTTCTCTCTAATGAGTATATGCAATTGGTTGTTTCTCAGGAGAGTGGTTCTGTGGAAGGAATCAACCTTCCGTTTTCTTCCGAAGATAATAAGAGTATAGTTAATGAAATTGGATTTGATAGAGATTTGAAAGCTCAAGTTCCTAGTGAAGCCTCTTTCCCAGGACTCCCTTCCATAGGAGCGAATAATCAAGAAATTTCCGATACTATAGGAGGATATTATCCTTTACTACGTAGAGGAATTCTTTCTGATGCTAAGAAACGCACTCCCTCTAGTTATCATGCTTTAAATATTGTTTCCGGTAGAGATCTTGTAAATCCTGTAGCTTCTGGATATCGTGTTTCTGTTTTCAATAGTACTATGTTGGAATTAGAAAGTAGTGACGGCTCTATTAAGAAAACTTATAAATTACCTCAGCAGCCCTATGCTTTTGAAGTTGAAGTTGGTGTAAATCACGCTAGTGATGACATATGGATAACTTCTGGAGTTCCTGAAGTTGAAATTATGTCCAATGCATTTACTCCTGCTATTAAATACCATGTTATCAAAAAAAATAAGGGACAGTTAGATAAGGTGAAATTACCTAAGGCTAAAGATCCTTTAGCTTTACGTAGCGGAGTATACCCTCAATGGATACTTAACTCTAATGGATACTTCGGTATTATCCTATCCCCACTCACAGATATCCCTGCAGGATATGCCGCTTCCTATATTTCTGGGAGCTCGGTTCCTACACGTTTGTCTTTACTATCTCCTAAAAATCAGGCCTATCCTGCTTCTAAATATCCTGGATACGAAACTTTACTTCCTTTGCCTAACCAAAAAGGAATACATCGTTTCCTCGTGTATGCAGGACCTTTAGCTGAGCCTACTTTACGAGCTCTAGATCAAGCTTATACAAATTCTAAAGGTGAAAGTCCTCAATATCTTGATTGTATAACTTTCCGAGGATTATTCGCGTTTATTACTGAGCCTTTTGCAGCTTTACTTTTCATTATTATGAAGTTTTTCAGAATGATCACAGGCTCATGGGGAATTTCTATCATCCTTCTTACTGTATTCTTAAAATTACTGCTGTATCCATTGAATGCCTGGTCAATACGTTCTATGAGACGTATGCAAAAGTTGTCTCCTTATATTCAAGAAATCCAACAGAAATATAAGAAAGAGCCTAAACGTGCTCAAATGGAAGTCATGGCTTTATATAAAACAAATAAGGTGAATCCTATTACAGGCTGTTTGCCTTTATTGATTCAGTTACCGTTTCTTATAGCTATGTTTGATTTATTGAAATCTTCATTCTTACTTCGAGGAGCATCTTTCATCCCAGGATGGATTGATAATTTGACAGCTCCAGACGTTTTATTCTCTTGGACTACACCAATTTGGTTCCTTGGAAATGAATTCCATCTTCTTCCTATCTTACTAGGGATTGTAATGTTTGCTCAGCAAAAAATCTCTGCTTTGAAGAAAAAAGGACCTGCTACGGATCAACAAAGACAACAGGAAACAATGGGGACAATGATGGCTCTCTTGTTTACCTTTATGTTCTATAATTTCCCTTCAGGTTTAAATATTTATTGGTTTTCTTCCATGCTTCTTGGATTGATCCAACAGTGGGTTACTAATAAGATTTTAGATAGCAAACATCTTAAAAATGAAATCACTGTTAATAAGAAAAAACAAAGGTAACAACTGAAAAAAAAGCTTTTTTATATTAAAAAAGATATATGAAAACTATTTAGATGAGATAGTTTTATGCGGGCGTGGGAAGACTTTCTTTTGCTACAAGAAAAAGAAATTGGTACAAGTACTGTAGACAAATGGTTAAGGTCGTTAAAAGTCCTGTGCTTTGACGCGTGTAATTTATATCTTGAAGCCAAAGACTCTTTTCAAGTGACTTGGTTTGAAGAGCATATACGTCATAAAGTTAAAACAAGTTTAGTGAACAATAATGGGAAGTTAATCCGTGTTCACGTAACTTCTTTAGATAAAACTACACCTTTTTATAAAGAAAAGCAGATCCAACAAGAAAAAACTGCCTATTTTACTATGCAGTATGGCAATGTAAATCCTGAAATGACTTTTGCTAATTTTCTTGTAACTCCTGAAAATGATTTACCATTTCGTATTTTGCAGGAGTTTACCAAGCCTGGAGAAGATGTTGCAGGCTTTCCTTTTAATCCTATTTATCTTTTTGGACCCGAAGGTTCTGGAAAAACACATTTAATGCAGGCTGCAGTAAACGCTCTTAGAGAATCTGGAGGTAAAATTCTTTATGTAGCTTCAGATCTATTTACCGAACACTTAGTTTCAGCTATCCGTTCTGGAGAAATGCAAAGATTTCGTTCTTTTTACCGTAATGTTGACGCTTTATTCATAGAGGATATAGAAATATTCTCGGGTAAAGGAGCTACTCAAGAAGAATTTTTTCATACTTTTAATTCATTACAGACTGAAGGTAAATTGATAGTCATTTCTTCGGCATATGCGCCCGGAGATTTAAAGGCTATGGAAGAGCGACTCATCAGTCGGTTTGAATGGGGCGTAGCTGTTCCTATTCATCCTTTAACAAAAGAGGGGCTAAGAAGTTTTTTAATGCATCAAGCTGAACAGTTGTCTATCCGTATAGAAGATACGGCTTTGGATTTCTTAATTCATGCATTATCTTCAAATGTAAAAACATTGATAGACGCACTTACACTATTATCGAAACGTGTTGCTTATAAGAAATTAGCCCAACAACTACTTTATGAAGCTGATATACAATCTCTATTACATGATGTATTAGAGGCTGCGGAGAGTGTTCGGTTAACTCCCTCGGGAATTGTTCGTGCTGTTGCTAAATACTACGGAGTCTCCCCTGAAAGTATTTTAGGACGTTCGCAATCTCGAGAATATGTGTTGCCTAGACAGGTGGCTATGTATCTATGCCGACAGAAATTATCTTTATCTTACGTACGTATAGGAGATGTATTCTCTAGAGACCATTCGACGGTGATTTCATCAATACGCACTATTTCCCAGAAGGTAGAAGAGGGAGGACATGATATTAGTATCGCTACACAAGAACTAATGAAATCTCTTACTTCAGCATACAAGAGTCTTGAATTCTTCCCAGAAGAAGAGATCCCTTGTTAGCATTGCTACTGATCTTGTCCACAGAGTTTAGAAGAGATCTCTCTTTTATGCTTAATAATCAAACAAGTAATAGATACGACTATTAAGGCAATTTGTATAACTAATACTGCTATAATTGTAGGTATTGAACAGTAACCGCTTGCTAATAGTAAACATGTCGATAGAGTAGCAGCTAATCCTAGGATGACCCATAGGGCTGTATGTTGGACCATTGGACATGTAGGGTATCTTTCGATCCAGGGTCTACCTATGCTTACTGTACGTTTAGAAGTTTCACGACTATGAGAATCGGTAGAATCTTTGTGATCAAGATCATTTATTGTGAAAACATTTCTACTTGGACGTCCAGCAAACGCTCCATATCCATGTGCTGCAGTCATAATATTCTCATGAATGACAAAATTTCTAAGAAATCTAGCATATTTTTATTTTTATATCAATCTAAATGGGTGCAGTTATTTGGTTTTCAACGTTTTAAGGTTAAGTATTTCCTGAGTTTTAAAATTAAAAGTTGGTGTTTCATAAAGAATACGGCATAGATTTCTTTGGTTATATTGATTCTCATTTCTAAGTGCTTTCCTTTTTTTGAGATTTTTCTTATGGAAATACAAAAATCACTTCCTAATTACCCTTTGATTCGGACGACTCATGAGTTTTGATAAGAATTTAGTAAATGTAGAAACGATGAAGCAGGCGATTTTAAATCGTCTATATTTTGGAGTGGTACAATCTCCGGAATCTGCTTCAACCCGGGATATATTTACGGCGGTTTCAAAAACTGTAATGGAATGGTTAGCTAAAGGTTGGCTAAAAACTCAAAATAGTTATTACGAACGAGATGTTAAGCGTGTCTATTATATTTCTATGGAGTTTTTACTTGGTAGAAGCTTGAAGAGCAATCTTTTGAATTTAGGAATATTAGATCTCGTTCGTGATGCATTAGCAGAATTGAATTATGATTTCGATAGTTTAGTGCAAATGGAGTCGGACGCAGGGTTAGGAAACGGTGGTTTAGGACGGCTTGCAGCATGTTATTTGGATTCCATGGCGACATTAGGAATTCCTGCTTATGGTTATGGAATTCGCTATGATTACGGAATTTTTGATCAGAAAATCGTAAATGGATATCAAGTAGAGGCCCCCGATGAGTGGTTGCGTTATGGAAGCCCTTGGGAAATATGTAGAGGAGAATATCTCTACCCCATTCGTTTTTATGGCAGAGTGATTCATTATACAGATGCTAGAGGAAAGGAAGTTGCCGATCTTGTAGATACACAAGAAGTATTAGCAATGGCTTATGATATCCCTATTCCTGGATATGGAATAGATACTGTGAATACCTTGCGTTTATGGCAGGCGCAATCTCCACATGGATTTGAATTTAACTATTTCAATCATGGGAATTATATTCGTGCCATAGAGGATATTGCGTTAGTAGAAAACATTTCGAGAGTACTCTATCCAAACGATTCTATTTCTGAAGGTCAGGAACTAAGATTAAAACAAGAGTATTTCTTAGTTTCTGCAACAATTCAAGATATCCTTCGTAGATATACCAAAATGCATATTTCTCTAGATAATCTTCCTGATAAGGTATCTGTGCAATTAAATGATACTCATCCTGCATTAGGAATAGCGGAAATGATGCATATCCTTGTGGACAGAGAAGAGCTTCCTTGGGATAAAGCTTGGGAGATGACAACGCGTATATTTAATTATACGAATCACACAATATTACCCGAAGCTTTAGAACGTTGGTCTATAGACTTATTTTCAAAATTATTACCTCGGCATCTAGAGATTATCTATGAAATTAATTCTCGATGGTTAGAGAAAGTTTCTCAAAGATTTCCTGAAAATGAAGATAAGCGTAGAGCTTTGTCTATTATTGAAGAGGGAAGTGATAAGCATGTAAATATGGCAAGTCTTGCTGTTGTAGGCTCTGCTAAGGTTAATGGTGTATCTGCTTTCCATTCTCAACTTATAAAAACAACCTTATTCAAAGATTTCGTAGAGTTTTTCCCTAATAAATTTATTAACGTAACTAATGGAATTACTCCAAGACGTTGGTTAGCTTTATGTAATCCTCGTTTAAATACGTTATTAGATCAAACAATTGGAGATGCTCATCTTATAGATCTCTCTCAAATTCATAAGGTGATACCCTTTGCTAACGATGCGAGTTTTAGAGAACAGTGGCATCAAATTAAGCTAAAAAATAAGCAAGACTTCGCATTAAAACTTAAAAAGGAAATTGGAGAAAAAATAGACCCCACATCTCTCTTCGATTTTCATGTAAAGCGTATTCATGAGTACAAACGTCAGTTAATGAATATTCTTAGAGTTATTTATCTTTATAATGATCTTAAGGAAAACTCCGCTTCTAACATTGTTCCTACAACAGTAATTTTCGCTGGTAAAGCGGCTCCAGGATATGTCTTTGCTAAATTGATCATTAAACTTATCAATAGCGTTGCAGACTGTGTGAATAATGATCCTCAAGTGAATGAGGTTTTAAAGGTTCTTTTCCTCCCGAATTATCGTGTGACTATGTCTGAGATGATCATGCCCGCTTCTGATATCTCAGAGCAAATCTCTACAGCAGGAATGGAAGCTTCCGGAACAGGAAATATGAAATTTGCTTTAAATGGTGCTTTAACAATAGGTACTATGGACGGAGCTAACATAGAAATGTCAGAATATATTGGTAGAGACAATATGTTCATTTTCGGGTTATTAGAAGAAGAAATAGCAAAAATGCGTCGAGAGTATTACCCGCAGGGAGTATGCGATGATGATCCTAAGATCGCACATGTATTAAAATTACTAGATCAAGGATTTTTCAATACTTCAGATAAAGATCTTTTCAAACCTATAGTGCATAGATTGCTTCACGAGGGAGATCCATTCTTTGTTTTGGCAGATTTAGAATCTTATATTCGCGTTCATGAATCTGCAGCCACTTTATTTACGCAAACTGACGAATGGGTTAAGAAGTCTATTTATAATGTTGGCGGTATGGGTTTTTTCTCCAGCGATAGAGCAATTGCTGACTATGCTAAAGATATATGGAACGTTCCTACAAATTATAAACCTTAAGTAAAAAGTATTTTTATTTTAAGCGGAGTTCGTCCTATTTAGAAACACTTTTTACTATATCAGATAGCAATCACAGATCTCTTAGTTTAATAAAAGTACTGCGGGTGCTTCTAGGATCTTCTGTAGACGTTTCATAAACATCGCTGCAGGATATCCATCGATGACACGATGATCTATGGATAATGTCAGCGTGCATGTAGAGCCAACGATAATATCTCCATTCATTACCACAGGCTCTTCTTGAATACTACCCACAGCAAGAATGGTTGCTTGAGGAGGATTGATAATTGCTGTGAATTCGGTAATTCCTGTCATGCCTAAATTAGAAACGCAGAAGGACCCGCCTTTGTACTCTTCCTCTTTTAAGGATTGAGATTTAGCTTTAGAAGCTAAACTCTTAATTTCTGCTGAGATCATTCCGATATTCTTACGATCAGCACAGCGTACGATTGGAGTAATTACACCATCCGGAATAGCTACAGCTATAGAAATATCAATAGTTTCAAAACGTACAATTTTATTATCAACGCTATTGAATCCTGAATTTACTTCTGGAAACTCTTTTAAAGCTAAAGCACAAGCACGAACAATACAATCGTTAATAGAAAGCTTGATTCCTTGAATCTGCAATTCTTTAAGTAGGGCTAATAATGGAGAAGTATAAACTTTTTGCCGTACATAAAAATGGGGAACGAAAGTTTTTGCAGCTTGTAATCTTTGTGCAATGATTTCTCGAACAGGAGAGAGAGCTTCTTCATGATAGGCCCCTGGATGGACTTCGGGAGCCTCAGGATAACCAAAACCTGCAATACCTTTGGTGGGAGCTTTTTCAAGGTCTTTTTCAACTATACGTCCTCCAGGACCGCTACCTTTAATTCCAGAAATATCCAAATTCTTTTCCTTAGCTACGCGTTTAGCTAAAGGAGAAACTGGGGATTTTGAAGAATCTTGTTTTAAAGATAGGGGTTCAGAAAGAGGGGGTTCAGGCTTGAATCCAAAAGCTACCATCATAGGAGAACCCTGATAGGTTATGTTGGATACAACGTCTTCTACTTGTTCGCTATTTTCTGTAGAGGGTTGTGAAATTGGAGATTTTGGAAGCAACTCCTCTAAGTTAAAAGACTCATCTTTTTCAGAAGATATGACAGCTATAGGTGTACCTATTTGTACTTTTGTCCCTTCTTTAATAAGACATTCTCGAAACCATCCCTCTTCAGATGCTGTATGTTCTAACACAGCTTTATCAGTTGATATTTCGACAAGGACATCACCAAACTCTATTTTATTGCCATTGCTTTTGTGCCATTTTATGATTGTTCCAACTTCCATAGTTGGAGAGAGTTTAGGCATTTTTAATAGAGAAATCACAAATTTACCTCATGATTTTTTCGATAGTATCTAAAATACGATTTACATTTGGGAGAGTTGCTTGCTCTAGTATCTTGTTGTAAGGCATAGGAGTTTCTTTTTGGCATACCCTTAAAGGCGGACTATCTAGATAATCAAAAACATGTTCTGTAATTTCAGTAATGATTTCCGCAGAGATTCCCGCAAAATAGTGTCCCTCTTCTACAACTATACAATTTCCTGTTTTCTTTACTGAAGAAAATATTCCAGAGATGTCTAGAGGTTTGATTGTACGCAGATCAATAATTTCTATAGAAAGACCATAACGTTGTTTGGCTATCTTTACAGCCTGTTTTACTATAGAAACCATACGGCCATAAGTAATAATTGTTAGGTCTGTACCCTCCTCAATGATACGAGATTTTCCAATAGGAACTAAGTATTCTCCAACAGGAACTTCACCTTTTAGATTGTACTCTAATTCATTTTCCAGGAAGAGGACGGGGTTATCATTCCTAATTGCGGATTTTAATAATCCCTTAGCATCATAAGGATTTGATGGAGAAATGACAATTAAACCTGGGATATTAGCATATAGAGCTTCTACGCAATGAGAGTGTTGGCAAGATACTTGTGCTGCAGCTCCATTAGGTCCACGAAATACAATAGGAACTGAAAATTTTCCTCCAGTCATATAATACATTTTTGCAGCGTGAGAGATAATCTGATCCGCGGCAACTAAAGAGAAGTTCCAACTCATAAATTCAATAATTGGGCGTAGTCCTGTTAATGCGGCTCCGATACCGATACCTGTAAATGCTGCTTCACTGATAGGTGTATCGATAACTCTTGATGATGACCATTTATCTAAAAGGCCCTTCGTAACTTTATAGGCACCATTATATTCGGCAACTTCTTCTCCTAGTATACATACATTAGGATCCCTAGCCATTTCTTCATCAATAGCTTCTCTAATAGCTTCTCGGATTTCTAATGTAACGTGCTTAGGCATAGACACCTTCTTCTAATGTAGCGATCGCTGGCTCAGGATCTGATTTTGCTTTAGTAAAAGCTTTTAAAACTTTGTCCTTACATTCTTGACGTAGTGCTTGGAAATTCTCTTCCGATAACACTCCCAACTGGATTAACCATTTTTTAGCAAAAATAATGGGGTCTTTTTTTATGACGCATTGCATTTCTTCTTTACTTCTATAAAGATTAGGATCAGAAATGGAATGTCCTCTAAATCGAGAGCATAAACACTCAACAATAACGGGAAGATGAGTCTGTTGCATATACTCATAAGCTTCTTTAAAGCCTAGAAGACAGTTAAAGAGGTCAAAGCCGTTCAAAGTAAAAGAGCGGATTCCATAAGAAGATCCCTGAGACTCTCCTATAGGCTGTTTTGCAATAGCGCGATTAAGAGCTGTTCCCATACCCCAACCATTGTTCTCTATAACTAGCATTAGGGGAAGGTCGTGTAATGAGGCGAAGTTTAACGTTTCGTGAAATACTCCTTGAGCAACAGCTCCATCTCCAATAAATGCTAGGGAAATTCTATTTTCTCCACGATATTTTATTGCAAATGCAGCTCCTGCAGCTAGTGGGATTTGACCACCTACGATTCCAAATCCTCCAGGGAAATTTGTCCCACACATGTGCATAGAGCCGCCTCGACCTAATGCACAACCAGTTTCTTTTCCTAATAATTCCGCTGCAAGTGAGCGTAGAGGAATATTGAGTAATACTGCTAAAGCGTGACAACGATAGGAAGAGAAAAACCATTGATCTAGCCCTGTATTGGCTAGCGCCGCAGTGGCAACAGCTTCTTGACCACTATAGGAATGATAAAAACCACCGACTAGACCTTCTAGATAAGCTTCTTCACCACGAGTCTCAAACTCACGAATCAATAGCATATGTTTCACAAATTCCAGACAGCGAGGTACGCCGTATATGTCAATAATATTTTTTACAGTAACCTCATCAGATTCTTTAGAGGCGATATTGTAATGAAGAGAGTTGGGCATGCTTGATACGAGAGTTGCGTCAAGGATTAAGTTCACTCCCATTATAAAGTCATGGATTTGAAAAGACAAGACCAAAAAAGTAATTAAGTTTTTTAAAAAAAAGAAAAATCTTTAATATCTTTCCATTTGTATATTTCCGACCAAGAAGTAAAGGACTGTGGACACATGGACGTTTTTAGCAGACTAAATCGTCAGAATCATTTTTATGTGGAACAGATAGATGGTGTCATGAGGGATCCAAATTCCCATAATGACAACAACAATAAGAAAGATAATGAACTCAAGAAGAAACTATTAACTATAACTAAGCGTGTTGTTACCTCAGCTCAAGAATTTCAGCGGGGAAGAGAAGACGCCAGTAACTATTTAAAGAAAACCCAATGGATGCCCTATAAAAATGAGGAATTAGAGGAGACTAAAGAGTTATTTTCAATGCTTACCTCAATGGATAGAAAATTAGCTCAATTATTTTTTTATGTCCCATCTTGTGGACTAGAGTGGGATGATTTTATAACCACTATTGATCAACTTGAACAGAGCTACGGTTTAGGCGGAGTGTTATTCTCCTGCGGTTCTTTTGAAAAACAATGTAGATACATTCGTGATTTCAATCGATCCCAGGTGATTCCCTTGCTTCTAGGATGCTCTATATCTCATAGTTTGCAGTTTTATTTATCGTATCAAGATTTATCTTTGATGGACTGCGAAAATCTATATGATTTAGGAACTAACTTAGGTGTACTGCTCAAAGACTACGGAGTTATTATTTCTTTAATTTTCAAAGAAATAGTCTGTATGGATTTATTCAGTTATTCTGAATTAGTTAAAGGACTAAAATATTCGGGTAATATACAGGGAAAATTACACCATTGTGATTTTTCTTCTACAATAACCACGCCTAGTCCCATAGCCTTACGTTATAGTCTAGCAAATACTATTCGAGGTTTAGCAATTGATGTGGATTTCTCTAGTGTGAAGTTTATGGGATGTTCTATGCTTGCGAATGTTGAGAATACAATTAAAGCATTAAATCATGGAGTCGAGTGCTTTACTTTCTCGAGTCTTAAAGAGCTTAAAGAAGGAATAAAAGCCTTAACTCAATTAATTACCACGGGACAAATTAGCCCAGCAATCGTCAATAAAAGTGTAATCAAAGTTTTAACGTTAAAACGACGTTTTAAAGCTATGATAGCATAATTTAACTAAGGGATTATTTGTGCCTCTTCGGATCTTGCAGATAATCCCTTGATTTTCTCTTCTAACATACCTAAACGTTCTTCTAATTTAGGCAAACCACGGATTTTTGCAACTTGGCGATGAATTTCTTGATAAGGACGTGCTGGAGCTCCTCCATAGATTCCTGGAGAAGAAATAGATTTAGTAACTCCTGTTTGAGCCATCATAATTACATGGTCTGTTATTGAAATATGACCTGTAATTCCTGTCTGCCCTCCAATGATAACGTGGTTACCAATTTTTGTAGAACCAGCGATTCCTGCCTGAGCAACAATCATGCTATGTTTTCCGATCTCCACGTGATGAGCTATTTGCACCTGATTATCAATTTTTGTACCTTCACGTATGATGCTATTTTTGAAACGACCTCTGTCTATTGTAGTATTCGCTCCTATTTCGACATCATCTTCGATGATCACCTTACCTAAATGTTTTAGATGCTTGTGACGACCAAAAGCATTAGTTATGTAACCAAAACCACATGAACCAATGATAGCTCCAGGTTGAACAATAACCCGTTTACCTATTTCAACACGTTCACGGATGACTACTTTAGGATGAACAAGACAATGTTCTCCAAGAGTCGAATAAGCACCTATAACACTTCCTGCTCCAATATAAGAAGAGTCTCCAATATGGGCGTGTTGGCATATAACAGCATATGGTTCTATACAAACACTTTTACCGATATGTGCTGTAGGGTGAATAACAGCTGTAGGATGAATTTCAGGGAATCCTGAATCAACAGGAGGAATAAATAACTCTATACATTTCTGAAAAGCTATTGATGGAAATTCAGAGACGACAAGAAAGTTCTTATTTAAATGACCATACTTTTGGGCTTGAGCTTTCGATAGAATAATAGCTCCAGCTTCGGTTACTTTTATAAAACGAGAGTATTTTTCGTTATCTAAAAAAGTAATATGATGAGCTTGAGCTTCGCTTATTTCTTCAACACCTGAAATAGGAGTTTCTGTATTTCCTTGAACTTCAACTTTTAATAGATCTGCTAACTGTTGAAGAGTATAGACCAGTTCTTGAGGCATACAAAACTCCTTGGTTCTTGAGGTATCTTAGTTATTTTTAAAAGATTCATCAAGAATTTTGATAATCTCATTAGTTTTATCAGCACTAGAAGCAATGGATAGAACTACTTCATCATTAAAGATAGCTTGTAAGCCTTCTTTTATACGTACGATTTCCGAAGCTTTTTTTACTTCCTGTATAAGTTTTTGAACTCTTTTCATATTGCTTTGGTTCAACATCTGGTAATATTGAGACTGTAAGGCATTATATTCTGCAGAAAGATTTTCAAACTTTTTTCTTAGTTCATCAGCAGCTGAAGTGGAAAGACTCTCTATGTAGTCTTCGTCTTGTAATTTGTTATAAAGTGCTGTCAGTTCTTCTTCCATTTTTTCAGAATTTTTAGAGAACTGTTGCTTCATATTTTCAAGTTCTTCTGTTTCTTTTTTTCCAAAAGCAGATTCTTCTAAACAACGCTTCAAGCTAACAACACCTAGGCCATCCTCATGAGAGTCGTCATCAGCAAAAACTTGTTGTGTACTTGCTAAAGTTAGTAAAGTTAGAAAAACAGAGCATAATGATTTTTTCATATTAACCTTTATAAGATCTAAGAGATGAAGAGCTTTAGATTAGCAAAAGCTCTCTCTGAAGACAACCAAAGATTTAGAGTTTCATATACTTTCTTTCTTAGCTATATTTAGAAGACGCCTCCTAAAGCAAAGAAGAATCTTTGTGAAACATCGATCTTTTCACCTTCAAATACTTCTGTGGGACGGAATGGCCAACCAAACCCTAACATAACGGGAACATTGTTCATTACGTCAAAGCGTAGACCAAATCCTGCACTACCACAAAGATCTTTTAATCGGATAGTGTATTCTTTCAGTCCAATAAATCCTGAATCTAGGAAGACAAAAGCACTAACATTAGGTTGATTGATCAAAGGATATTGAAACTCTTCAGTAAGTAGAAGAGAGGATAGACCACCCTGAGGTTCTGTAGGAGAGAACTTGGGACCGATAATAAATGGTTTGTATCCACGAACAGTAGTTTCTCCACCTAAGAAGAAGCGTTCACTGATGGGAATACCTTCTATAGTTGTATCGCCAAATGGTTTAAGAAACTGAGCTTCTCCTTTAATTTTTAAAACCCCTTTTCTAGTTAGTTTTCGATATATCGAACTATTTATGGAGAGCTTTGTAAAGTGATATGTACCTCCGAGACCGGAAACTTCGAAGTTTACGCCACTACGTATTCCTGTCGTAGGATTTCTAGGATTATTTACAGAATCATAATTTAAGTTTACACCAGCAGCAGATACGAAACCTTTATTAGCAGCAAGATCAGGTCCTGTTTGATTTCTTTTCTTTTTATGTAAACTGGTTTGAGTACCGCGATAGTAGATTCCATATTTTAATTGTTGATTTAAGATATATGTAGTACTGACATTTCCTCCATAAGTCTCAACAGAATAATCTTTGGAGAGAGCTCTATTAATAGATTTGTCAAGTTCTACACCTAGAATCCAAGGTGTATTTAAAAAATGAGGTTTAGTCCATTTAATGGTATAATCCGTGACCTTATCCCCAAAATTAGCTTTTAAGAATAAATATTCTCCACCACCCCTTAAGCATTTAAAACCTTTCGAGAATAAATGTCTGATACCTAGAAGATCGAAATTACTTTCAGAAAGTTCAACTCCTCCAAATAGGTTGTCTAAGGAACTAAATCCTAGGAATAACCCCAGGTTTCCTGTTGTGGTTTCTTTAACATCTATAAAGATATCACGATATTCCTCAGAATTATCCAAAGGATCTAATTGAGAACGTACTGTATAGACACTAACACTTTGGAAATAACCCGTATTTCTTAAACGTTGTTCAGTATCCTCAAGTTTTAATCTATTGAAAGTATCCCCTGGGAATAGGCTGCTTTCGTGTAGAATAACATCATGCTTTGTATGAGTGTTTCCTGTAATTTTGATTAAACCCACTTTATAGGGGGACCCCTCACTTACTTGGTAAGTTATATCATAAACAGAACGTGATGCATGGGGAGAGAATGTTACGTCAACATTAGTATTGATATACCCGTATTTAGCATAGGTATTCTTAATCTTCTGGGCTCCATCCCATATATTTTCGGGACAATAGATATCATTAGGACCCGCAGATAATTGTTTTTCTACCAGTCGTTTAGGGAGGATGTTGAATCCTTCAATATGAACGTGTCCTAGAGTATAAAGAGGACCTTTATCTACGTCCATATAAAGTACGATATTCCCACACTCATCAACTTCGCGTCTAGGGGTAACTGTTGCGTCTGCATAACCTAAGTTATGTAAATAATTGGTAATTGCAAACGAGTCCTGTTCAACAACATCTGGATGATATAGACCGCTTCCTGTAAACCAACTGGTGGTTTTTGAATACTGTTTAGTAAGAATGAGTTCCTTAACATCAGCCTTCTCACATCTATTAAGTCCACAAATTTCTAATTTTTTAATTTTTCCACAAGGGCCTTCTTGAATTCGAACAGTTATATCGATGTAGCCTTGGTGTTCATTATGATCTAGATCATAACAAAGATTAGATTCAAAGTAGCCGCGCTTAAGATAGTAAACTCTGAGTTCGTCAAAGTTTTTTAGGAACTTTTCTCTATCGAAAACATCATTTTCGTAAACTTGTAAAGTTTTAAGAATCTTATGATTAGGTATGGCTTCATTTCCTGTAATGCAAATCTTTCGAATGCAAGGTTTGGCAATAAGAACTAAAGAGATGGTAGTCTTTCCGTTGGAAAAATCAACTTTTGGCTCTACTCTATCATAGTCCTTAGATAGATTCCGTAGATCTTCGTCAAAGTCTGCTTGAGAAAACAAAGCTCCACTTTTCGTCTTTAATTTTGGTAGTGGATGTTTGTTTGAAGAATTTTCACCCTCAGTTGTAATCGTAATGGATTCAACTAGTGTGTATCCTTCTTTAACCGTTTCTGTAGCTACTAGAGCTAATGGGGCTTGAATTAGCGCCAAAACAGTAAATCGCAGAATAACTTTATTTCGCATCATGAACATTCGAAAGAATTTCCCCTAGGACAGAAAAACTTGTTTATTGAAGTAAGCACAAAAATAAGGACTAGGATGTTTTTTAACAAGATCTTACTATCTTGAACATTGACAGTGCTTCTAGAGATACTTATATTTTTATAACCAAAAAATTTAAAAATAGAAAAATTTTATTTCAAGTTTAATATGGGTTCCTCCCAGAAAATGCTCTGGCAAGGGTTCCCGAATCTATATAATCAAAAGATAATCCTATTGGCAAGCCTAAAGCTAAACGTGAGATAGAAGCTGAAGAATAAGCAAGCTCTTGTTTTAAAAAAAGAGCAGTAGCATCTCCTTCTAAAGTGGCATCTAGGGCTAGAATAATTTCTTTTGGTCTTAAGAATTCTACGCGTTGCTTTAATAAACACATTCTTTCTGTATCAATATGTTTTCCTGTTATCGGTGATAATAACGCCCCTAGCACATAGTAATGACCTTTGAAAATTTGAGAACGTTCTAGAGAAAAAATATCTTTAGGAGTTGCTACAATACATAATGTAGACGTGTCGCGATTGTTTTGACAAAAATCACAATTGCTTTCCGGAAAGTTTTTTAAGCAAAAGCAAGTGGAACAATGACTGCGTGCTGCAGACACTTCAGAAAAAGCTTGTCCCATAGCTTCTAGTTGATCCTGATCCCAGTTTAGCAATTCAAAGGCTAACTTTTCTGCTGTTTTAAATCCCACTCCTGGAAGTTTCCTAAGAAAAGAGATTAATTTGGATAAATAATCTGGATATTTTAACATTTTAGAAATCTATAGTTTTTTATTACGTCTCAGGACAGCAGAAGGGGCTTAAATACCTAAAATAAAAGTTAGGGTATAAACTCTTTGAATAGTATACTAGCTTTTTTCTTTATTTGTGGTTGTGTGTGAAAAAAACAAGAAAGGCATCTATTTGGGCTACGGGTTCTTATTTACCCGAAAAAATCCTATCTAATTCTGATCTTGAACAGATGGTTGACACCTCTGATGAATGGATAGTAACAAGAACTGGAATTAAAGAAAGGCGCATTGCTGCAGCTGGTGAGTACACATCTATCATGGGAGCTAAGGCAGCTGAAAGAGCCATAAAAAAAGCAGGTCTAACTAAAGACCAAATAGAATGTATTATTTTTTCTACTTCAGCTCCTGACTATATTTTTCCTTCAAGTGCTGCACTGGCTCAAGCTTATTTAGGAATAAAAGAAATTCCAGCGTTCGATTGTATGGCTGCTTGTACTGGTTATTTATACGGTTTATCAGTAGCTAAAGCTTACATTGAATCAGGAATATATAATAATGTTTTACTCATCGCAGCAGATAAGCTTTCTTCTTTCGTAAATTATGAAGATAGAAATACATGTGTTCTTTTTGGTGATGGAGGCTCTGCTTGCGTTGTAGGAGCGAGTCGTCCTGGAGCTTTAGAAATTACTAATGTGAGTCTAGGAGCTGATGGAAGTGTAGCCGATCTATTAAGCCTGCCTGCTGGAGGAAGTCGTCTTCCTGCTTCTGAAAAGACTTTGGCAGAAGGCAAGCATTTTATCTCTATGGAAGGCAAAGAAGTGTTTAAACACGCGGTAAGACGTATGGAGTCTGCTGCTAAAACATGTATTGCTGAGGCTGGAATCGAAGAAGGGGACATAGATTGGTTAGTTCCACACCAAGCTAATGAAAGAATTATTGATGCCATAGCTAAACGTTTCAAAATAGGCGAGGCTAAAGTATTTAAAACTCTAGCGAAGTATGGGAATACAGCAGCTTCTTCTGTATGTATAGCTCTGGATGAATTATTACAGTCACATGTAATTAATTCTGGAGAATACCTTCTTTTAGTTGCTTTTGGAGGTGGATTATCTTGGGGAGCTGTTATTTTACAGCAGATAGAAGGTTAGTTAATGACAAGAAAAATAGGATTCTTATTTCCAGGCCAGGGTAGTCAATATGTTGGTATGGGTAAAGATTTAGTAGAACATTATCCAGAGGCTGCTGAAATATTTTCTTTAGCTGATGAGACGCTAAGCTTTTCTTTGTCTTCAATTATGTTTAATGGACCCGAAGAAAAATTACTCGAAACAGCCTACAGCCAATTAGCTATATATTTACATAGTTTAGCTGTAGTAACAATTTTGACTTCAAGAACTTCTATAACACCTGCCGTAGTTTCTGGACTAAGCTTGGGAGAATATACTGCTCTAGTTGCCTCTGGACGTATTTCTCCAGTTGATGGTTTCAATATCATTAATAAACGTGCGCAGTTTATGAATCAAGCTTGTCAGCAAAGTCCAGGAGCCATGGCAGCGATTCTTGGTTTGACCGTAGATGTTGTTGAGCAAAACCTAGAGAGTTTAGGGGAGGGTATTTGGATTGCCAACTATAACGCTCCTAAACAACTTGTGATTGCTGGTTTAAGAGAAAAAATAGAAGAGGCTGTTACATTATTTACTGATCTAGGAGCAAAAAGAGCGATTTTGTTGAAAGTATTCGGTGCTTTTCACACACCATTGATGCAGACAGCAGAAGATGAATTAGCCCCTTATTTATATAATTTAGATATGAATAGTTCTGAAATCCCATTTGTATCTAATGTCATTGCAGGTTTTTTAACAAATAATGATGAGATTCGTCAGTGTTTAGTAAAGCAGATGACTTCTCCTACATTATGGTATCAAAGTTGTTCTAAGATAGATTTGGAAATTGATGAATTCTTAGAAATAGGTCCAGGCAAGGTTCTTGCTGGATTAAATCGTTCCATAGGGTTAAACAAACCCATCAAAAGTTTAGGTACAGTAGAAAGCATCAATAATTTTTTAGCGGAGCTATAGATATATGAATAATGTATTGTTAGGGAAAAAAGCGATCGTTACAGGAGGATCTAGAGGCATAGGATTTGCCATAGCTAAGCTTTTTGTTGAGCAAGGTGCTGATGTTGAGATATGGGGAATAAATGCTGAAGGTGGCAAGCAAGCCGCTGAAGAATTATCTAAAATAGGAAGACCAGCGACCTTTGCTAATGTTGATGTTAGCAATAGTCAATCTGTAAAAGATGCTGTTCAGAATTTTCTTGCAGCACATGGTAATATTGATATTTTAGTAAATAATGCAGGGATTACTAGAGACAATCTTTTGATGCGTATGTCTGAAGAAGAATGGTCTGCTGTTATTAATACAAATTTAAATTCATTATATTACGTGTGTTCGAGTGTGATTCGTTCTATGATTAAAGCTCGTTCTGGATCCATAATTAATATTAGTTCAGTTGTTGGTCTAATGGGTAGTCCAGGACAAACTAACTATGCAGCTGCAAAAGCAGGTATTATAGGATTTAGTAGGGCTTTAGCTAAGGAAGTTGCTGCGAGGAATATTCGAGTAAACTGTGTAGCTCCAGGATGTATTGATACCGATATGACTAAGGTGTTAAATGATAATTTGAAAACTGAATGGTTGAAAAATGTTCCTATGGGGAGAATGGGTTTCCCTGAAGAAATTGCTAATGTTGTATTATTTCTTGCTTCACCCTTATCTTCTTATATAACTTCTCAGGTATTGAGTGTTGATGGAGGCATGACATATTAATAGGTTACAAACAATCTAGATTGAAAAATTGGATTTTTGTGATACTAGTTGTTCTTCTCTTTTTCAGGAAATTTTAGATAATTGTGTAGATAAAATATAAGGATATAGCAATGAGTTTAGAAGATGATGTAAAGTTAATTATTGTTGATCAGCTTGGTGTAGACGCAAGTGAAGTAAATGAGAATTCTTCATTTATCGAAGATCTTAATGCTGATAGTTTAGACCTAACAGAATTGATTATGACTTTAGAAGAAAAGTTTGACTTTGAAATTTCAGAACAGGATGCAGAGAAATTGCGTACTGTAGGCGACGTTATCACATATATTAAAACACGTCAGGGTTAGTTTTACTATCCTTTTGGGGTGCGTTTGTATCCTTAGTGCATTGTGTTTTCACTAAAATAGCGCACCATTTCTTTTTATTTCTTTTAAAACAATATCTGTTTTTAGGGTGTTTCTGGGCGTGCTTTTATAATGAAGGATATCTAAAAGTAATTTGCTTTGCGTAGAGTTCTAAAAGTGATAGGGCAACAGAGGGACATTCCTCAACAATACTAAGAAATTGTCCTTTGCTTAAGATTAGAGTTCGTACTTGAGTTACAGCCTCAGCATTGTACTCCCGTAGCTTATTACTAAACAAGCTTTCTTCTCCAAAGCAATCTTGTGATGAAATTGTAACTGATAATGAGGAATTGTTATCAGTAATTTTGACGTAACCTTCTACTATGATATATAGGCTAAAGCTAGGCTCTTCTGTAGAAAATATCTTTACTCCGGGCTTAAAAATCATAATTTCAGTTTTATCTGAAATAGCCAATAGAACATCCATATCTAAAGAATTAAAAATAGGATTTTTCTTTAGAAGGAAGGCGCGGTCAATTAGATTCATTAAGAGAGACTCCTGGCTAAATAGTAAAGAAGGGCACTAGACTATCAGAATCATCTTTATGATGATTTTCATATTCTTCATCTAAAGTCGAATACGGTGGGGCTGGTTGAAAATCGGCATCACAGTTTGCTAATTCTTCTTTTAACTGTCTGGATGTAAGTTTACTTAAATAAGAAGGAGAGTTTTCCATCATATTTAATAACTCTTTTAAAGTTAAAGGAATAACCCCGCATTTTAGGTAGTATTTTTCACTACGTTTTCCTGTGTCATTAATGAAGGGGTCAAGCAAAGAAAATAAATAGTCTTCACAATTTTTTTCTAGAGATTCTAGAGCTTGTGCTTTTGCTTTTTTGTTTTTCCCTGTTAGAGCTCTTATAAGAATATCAGAATGTTCTACAGAACCTAAAATTCCCAGGAATTCAAACATAAAGTTAACTTCTGATTGATAATTCGATTCCAGAGTATTAACTAATAGACTGAGATTGTATTTAGGATAGAATTTCTGAATATAATTTTTATGATAATCATAGAAAATTGCTTTTAAGGCTTTAGATTTTACAATTTTATAAGCGTGTTTCTTAAAGAGTTTATTATCAATTTTACATAGAGCTTTTGCAGAGAGAATGCGGCAACGGTTGTGTATGCTATTATCGGAAAGAATCTGAAGGAATGAAATTGCAGTTTCTTTAGGAAGTTCTACGATAATAGACTCAGCATGTTTTCTAGAGGCGCTTTTTAGTAGTGATGCAGTAATTAGAAATTCTTTAACTAATGCAGCATCTAAGATAATTCCGATTGTTTTTAATAGATAATAACAAGCCTCATCATTATGAACATTTTGTTTTAAGACCTGTATCAGCTTCTTACAATAAGGCTTATGAGTAGCCTTGACAGATGCTTGTAAAGCCTTGCATGTTTGGATAAAAATCTCATTATTTACGTTATCTAGAAACTCGATTAAAATTGGGAAATTATCGGGATTTCTTTCTAGAGTTAAAATAGAAAGCCCTATGGATACTATCTGAGAATCTGAAGAGGTAAGAAGTTCTTTTAGTCGTGAATCCGCAGTATCACGATATTGTCCACTAATTTCCTGACGACGAACTGTGAGGATTGCCGCAAGAAGTCTATCACCAGGCTCATCATAAAGATCTTCGGAGATATCAGAAATACCTAATAAGTCATGTTCTGCAAAATAGAGGTGTATTCCTATAGCTATTGAAGGATGAGGAGTAGTTGATGACCAACGTTTCAAAAGCTCTAAGGTAAGAAAATCTCTAGCCCAGAGGCTATTCTTTAACATCTCCATAGTTTTTAGCTTACTAGGTAAGCTTAGCTTATTCATATGAGCCAATAAACTAGGAAGCACACTACGACTGCCAAGATTTAATAGATGCTGGAAAGCAAAGATTTGATGTCTTTCGTGTTGGTGTTTTAGATGTGTAAGTAGTAAAAGCTCAGTCTGTCTTTTTTCTTTTAGAGTCATAGCTTTTATCCATTCTAACATGGTCTTTTTAAGATGGACAGCTTGAGAAGATAAATTTCTTAGAATGGCTCTAGCATAATATGAACGTAATAAACAGGCTAGAACTACTGTTACAAGAGATATGACGAGACAAACTGTATATTGATAGGAAATAGCAAAACATACGAGAGCCCAGACAAACATACCTATGGGTTCAATAAAGCACTCTATAGCAATTCTAATCTGGTTTCTAATACTGTTGGGTACGCCATAAATCAATAACTGTAGGTTATTATCATCTAAAGCATAAGTCAGCCCTTCACGAGCTACCATACCTATAGTTGCGATTCCGATTGAGGTTTTAAAGGACCAGCAGAGAAATAGATTAGTAAAGCATAGCGGAGCAAACAGAATGATGTTATTTACGCCGATATTTTTAACAATTCTACTGTAAGCAAATAGGGCAAAGCACATGTTTGTTAAAGAAATCCAAGAAGACCATTTAGTAATATGTGCTGTAAGTTCGTATGTATCTCCTTCAGCAAAGTGAGTCTCGAATATTTTCAAGTAATTAAATTCTGTTGCAATGGCAAGCAATTGCATTAGAAAATAAAAACACAGTAAGTAGAAGGTATAGCTATCTTTCAGACATAGCTTAAAAGCTTTAGATGCTGAGGGAGGGTGACCAGTATCCAAGAAGTGATCGTGATCCTCTGACAACTCCTTTAGAGATTTAGACACATAGTGCACTATTGGGTAACAACTTAATAGAATGACTATGAAGAGTATTAAGATTTTTTCAATCCCTATGTACTGAATACGATTGACGATTCCTGAACCAATTGCGTCTCCTAGAAATATAATAGCATTGAATACGCTGAAATGTCTTTTAGCATCCTGGAGATTAAAGAATTGATCTACAAATCCCCAAAAATTCGTATATGCCAATATAATGAGGCTCCAAGAGAGCATACGATAAATAAGTAGGGGTGTTGCAGGGATCTCATTGCACGTTGATGCATAACAAAGAAGATACAGGTTACACACAATTACGCTAGTTATAGGCATTAAAAATAGCGTTTTGGGTGAAACTCTTTTTTTGAATAAATTATAAAGAATAAGTGAAGAGAGAAGGCATAAAATAGAGGAAGAGCCTAGATAAATGGATGGTAGGCCTTCTGTTCCTATATTTTCTAAAAAAAGCCCTTCACTTAGCGCAAGAGATCCGTAGCAACCTATTCCCCAAATTAATCCTAAAACCAGGAATAAGAGAGCTCTCCGCTCTTCCCCATGATGCAGATTCAGTAGCAAGCGAAGGGCTTTTTGCATGACAAACCCACCTAAGAAAATAATATATTAACTGATAAAATTAATTAATTTCAAGGTGAGTTGGATGATTAAACAATAATAAATTTTATATAATTTATTTTTTAATTTCCTGTTGATGAGGTGGTTTCAGCTGGTAAGGGTCTATGATGTCGAATTAACGTTACACAAAGCACGCTAATTAGGCAGATAACTGCTACTATTGAGGCGCTAACAATAGCCCAGATGGCGTTGGCCGAGTTAACTAAGATTGCCGCGGCTTGAGGTAGTATACCGGCAAGGCCTAAGGAGGCGAGAATAATAATGATAACGGCGACCAAAGAAATTGCTAGAAGAAAAGAAGCTAGCGCCATTGGCCCACTACACACACTAGTGGGGGTAGATAAACCCTGTAGCTTTGTCTTGATCGCAGTAACTTCAGTTCTAAGTTCAGAAATCGAAGCAACGGTAGTTGACATATGAGATTGCATTAATCGCATCAGATAATTTTGATCTAAAGAGGGTGCCATAGTAGAGACGGGAGGCCACCCAGCTAAAGACTGCTGTTGTATCCCAGCTAAAGTCGATTGAAGATTGGATAATTGTACTGCAATATCACCCTGACTTAGTAAAGGAGGTTGCAATGTAGTATCGGCTGGATGTAAATCATTTCTTATAGAGGTCATAATGCTTAGCTTCTCCTAAATATTCTTTTATAATAATAATTAAGATTCTATTTGAGAGTTATTTATCATATAGATTGCTGGTTTGCTTCTTAATAAAGAACCGATAGACAGTGTGCAAAGAATCATCATAGAAACTGCTGCACATGAAATAATAGGTAAGGATATGCAAGCACCAACTGTATACATATTCAATAGAGAAATAAATAGAGGGAAGCCGCCGCAAACAGTCACAATACAGATAATAAGCATTGTAATAGCAATAAGGGCTAAAATTGTTAACACTATTGCCGTAAGTTTAGCACAAATAGAGGGGGGAACACGTCCTATTATGTAGCTAGCGCCCTCTGGACGAGGTGTGGGTTCATTAGGAGCTCCGAATGGTTTCGATTGGATTAATAGCTCTGTTACAGAGGATAAACATCCTTTTAAATCTTCCACCTCATCTTTGAGATGAACCATATCTCCTGCTACGTTATTTCCTGTAGTAAGAGATAGATGGGATTGTCTATCTATTTGATTAACTCTTTTTTCAAGTTCTTGAACTTGTTTGTTTATCTTGTTTATTTTGCTATTGAAGCTTAGTAAAACTCCATCTAGTGAACCGTCTTGACTTTGTGTTTGACTGGGTAAAGATACTGATGTTGTTGACATGTGCTTCCTTAAGTTATCTTGAGAAAAAATAATAAAACTTAAGACAGAATATCTTAAGGAAGAGAATATATCAAGATATAAGCTTTTAATTTTCTAAGTTATAGAAAGAAAAGCGTTTAGAAAGTTTTTTATTTAATGACCATAAAATAATTAATCCAGTAGACCACTGTAAAATTAAACTCGAAAGACTGTATATAGATATGGGATTCCACCAATATCCGTTCTCAGGGAAAAGCCCTTCATAAAAATACCAACAGAGTAAAACCACTCCTTCAATAGGAAGTAAATATTTTACCATAAGATCGAAAGCTTTATTGAGATGGATATCTCCTGGAACAGCATTAATAATTTTCTTTTTTAAATGTGTAAGTCCATAACTAATTGCAGCATAGATAAAAATAAGACCGTTGATAATCAATCCGATTCCCCAAACAGTATCTTGATTTGCGAATACTGCAAGACTGAGAGATGAGGGCACACCAAGAATGAAAGCTATGATTGTTGCTGAGGACTCTGCTACATGCTTTTTTATTCCAAATTCTGAAAGAGTTTGTGATAATAAAAACAGCATTGAAATCATTGATGAGAGAGCCGCCATAGCAAAGGCAAGGAAGAATATGGAGCTAAAGATAGCTGGTAAATAGGCTGATCCAGGAACTCTTGTAAACAATTCTGGAAGATAGATAAAAGCTATACCTATACTTGAAGACCCCGCGCCCTGTTGTAGCTGTGTTGTTCCTAAAACATCCAGGGAGGCACATGTCGCAAATACAATAATCCCCATAATTAGAGAAACTAGATTATTCGATATAGCTGTAAGAGCTCCATTGCTAACTACACCTGTTTTCTTTGAAGCAAACCCAGAATATACCAGAAGCAATCCCCATCCAGCTCCTGTGTCCCAAGCATTTTGTGTTAGAGCTTCTAACCATAACTTATAGCTGGAAAGTGAGGACAAATCAAAAGTAAAAAGTTGTTTGATCCCTTGCATGGCGTTAGGAAGAGTTACTGCCCTAAGGAGTAGTACTAGAGTACAAACAAAGAATGAAGGAATCAGAATTTTATTGCATTTCTCAATACCCTGTACAATACCTTTACGAATAATCATATAAGCTAAAAATAGAGATAGAAAATGGAATATTAATGGGAAAGAACTTTGATAATGAGCTTCCCATAACTGAGAAAAATTATTTCCAGCGTAAATTTTACCAGAAATTGAGTAGTAAAAATAGCTTAGACCCCATCCAACAATATTGGAATAGTAAGCTAGAATACACGTTGTTACTAGAGTAACAAAGCCTCCCAGCCATGCGTATTTTGGTCCCGTTGTTTTAATTAACGTACCTATAGGAGCTTTTTTAGTTAATTTTCCTAGAGAGAGTTCAATGATGATCAGAGGAATCGACCATATAAATAGGAATAGCAGCCAAATCAAAATAAAAGCTCCACTACCGTTTTGTGCTGCAATTCTGGGGAAACGCCAAATGTTCCCTGCACCAACGGCTATTCCCATCATAGAGAAAATAAAGCCTAGTCTTGAAGAAAAGTGGGTCTGATTTTTGCTCATTATATTTACTCTAATTCAACAAATTTATCTGAAAAATGTTTGTCTGTCATACTAACAACGCAACAATCAGACCAGACATTTAATGACGTTTCAATCATATCTAGTACAGTGTAAAAAGGTAAAATTAGGCCTAATAAATGTAGGGGAATATGCATTGAAGTAATTAAGGAGGATGCAAGGAAAAAGCATCCCATAGGCACTCCAGCATTTCCAATCGCGCATAACGTTGCAATAAATATCCAGCCAATCATGGAAAATAAAGAAAAGCTAAGACCATTAGATGTTGCCACGAAGAGCACCGTAATTAAAATAAAGGCGGCACAACCGTTCATATTGATAACAGAACATAAAGGGAAGGCCAGTCTTGATAACGAGGGTTTAATCTTGAGTTCCTCTTCAGCTAATTCCATCGTTAGAGGGAGAGTAGAGGCTGAAGATTTTGAAAAGAATGCTGTAACTAATGCTGGAGACATACTCTTGACAATTTTCAAAGGTGAAAGCTTATTTGCTTTCAAAAGCCATGGTAAAACAATAAACCCTTGGATTAAGTTGGCTCCCACTACACAGAGAAGGTATTTACTAAAGATCACCAAGTTTCCTTGGCTCTGTGTGACTTCCTTATAGAAAAGGATAGAGAACGCTAGCGTGGCTGGAGCGAGTAACTTAAGAACCCCCTTAGCAATATTTAAAAGTATAGAAAAGAATGTTGAGAATAGGGTGTGAGTGAAATTCTTTTCTTTTTCAGGAAGAAACAGAGAAGCAATTCCTAGTAAAGCAGCTAAAAAAGTAGCTGAAATAACATTATTATCTATAAATGGCTCTAGAATATTTCCAGGAATTGTATTTGACAATACCTTAAGATAACCAGTTGAACATGCTGTTGAAGATGTCTCTAGACTTCCCTCCAAAGGCATGACAGGATAGATAATAATAAATAATCCTAAACCAACTGTAGCAGCTATAATTGTAGTAAGTAGCGTGTAATACAGTATTTTTCTTCCCAAAGACAACATTATTTGAAAATTTTTAATTGATGTGATTGTTGACCCAATAGCGAAAAATACTAGAGGAAGACTTAAAAACCTTAACAGTTTTAAAAAAATTCCTGATATAATCTCTGCACTTTGAAATATTAAAGGAGAATTAAAGGAAGCTAGAACCAATCCTATTAGCATGCTTCCCAGCAATAGGAGATTATAATTCGATTTTGCGATTTTCTTTCTCATGATTGGTACTAAAAATTTTTAATAAAAGCATAATGAGAGTATAGTGGTTCGAGTATTTCTTTTCTTTGAAATTGAAATAAAATAAAACTTTTTAAAAGTGTAACATGTCTTGTTTTAATTTGCCTACAGTTAACCAAGGGTTGAGTCCTGTTAGACCCGAAAATTTTCCAGATGAAAAAGAATGGGAAAGTATATTTCAATCTAAGGTTACAAAAAATTCTCGCACTTATTTAAATCTAGAACCGTATCAAGCTAATCGTCAAATGCGTATTGCTGTAATTGCTTTATCCATTTTGATAACTTTAATTTTATTGGCCATGTTACTTGGAACTTTACAAATTCAGGCTTTTGCCATGACCTGGGTTTCGGTTGTTGTGGCTGTAGCTGTCCCAACTATTTTGCTAATGGGGGGAATGTATGTTTTACATAGAATAAGCAAAAAAGTAGATGTTCTTTCAGGATCGGTAATTAAACCTTTTGGGAATAGGATATGGGCTCCTATGCCGATATGTTACTATTTTAAGCCCAAGGCTGGGAAAAAAGAAAATGTTCAAGAGAAAGTTCAGGAGAGCCATATAGATTTATCTACTTTAGATGAGACACAATCTGGAGTAGCATTGGTATATTTCTATCCAGATGGAGTAGATTATCGAATTCCTACTTTTGTTTTCCCTTTGATAGCGGCTCCTTTTCTTGTTCTTATTAAGATGATCTATAATTTGATTAGATTTATCGTGATTCCTTTTTATGTACTTTTACAAATGGCTATTCAGTACTTTTCTAAAAAGGACATCCCCGTCGAAGATCGTTTTATTCTTAAAGATATTGTTAGAGAAATGGCTCGATCTCTGGTTAATTTACTTAGAGCTCCTTTCTATGGCACAGCTTCGATGATGACCGTGTTTTATGGATTATTGAACCCTTTAGGTGGACGTGTTGCTTATGCTTGCGTAGAAAGAGATTGGAATGATGATGTTATTCGTTCACGTGGATTGTGGCTGCTAGCTCCTCAATATAATTTTAAATTTGAAGGAGGAGGTACACGACAGGGATTAGGACAATTTAGTCACTATTTAATTGGGTGTTTTCAACCTATTAGTATGTTCTTATTTAGAAATGGCCACATTGTTTCAGGTAGTCATACCTCTGCTCAATATTATCCTAAATTGAATCTACCTGTTTATCCCGGAATTGCTGTGGTTACTGCTCCAGATTTGGAAGGTAGTGAGAGTAGTAATAAGGAAGAACACAATATCTGAATAGTTGATTAAGCCAGTTTTCTTTTGGATTTCTCATGTAAAATATTTTTGATGAAAAACTTAAATGAGCTAAACTGGTCTCAGAGTTTTTCTGTTAGACACTTTTATATTTAGTATCTAAGTATATTAGTTTCGAAAACTTCAGCTTTTTGTCTCAGAAAATCTTCAACAATAGTATATTATTTGAAGTTGTATCCTGTGTTAAGGGTATAAACTCAATCTTTTAGAGTATCCTCTGGATTATATGAGGAAAAGAATATGACAGTAAAGCAGTCACAAGATGGGATCATCCTTACCTTTCATTTCTTCTAAAAATTTCTATGGAGAGTCCAAAATACCCAATGAATTTGGTTGTTCCGAGTCGTTCATAAATTTTCTTATTTCTGAGTTGATAGATCTGGAGAGAAGGTCGGAGATCGGAGAGGGTTATTTATCCTTATCCGAGAGTTTATTAATGCTTACCCGAGATCATGTTATAATCTTGAAAAAGGTAATTTTCTATGGAATGAAATATGGTATTAATAAGAAAAATTCTCAGATTTTGATTGATGCTTTAGCGTATATAGATCTCTTATTTAAGAAATTAGGAATCAGTTCTTCAGATAGACTATCTCTATGTTCTGCTAAAATATGTGCTAACTTTGAATTATTCTCTTTGACTGGAGATATTACATTTCTTGATCATGTTACTAAGAATTTTCATATAATAGAGCAATTACTCAAAATTAATCCTCATTTGGTTGATAAACTAGGTTGGGAGCATTTTCGTTTAGGCGACAAACATGAAGAAGTTTCGTATTTAGCTACAGCTTATGTCTATGAAGTTGTGGGCAAAACTTATCTAACATTATATTATAACAGCAAAGAAAGAGAAGCTCTTGTACGAAGTTTTCAGTGTTTTTCTAAAGTATTAAACCTAATTCCGAATCGAGCAAGTGCTCATGCAGATTATGCTGAATGTTTGCAAATTTTTGGATTAGGATCTGGAAATTCCTTCTACATACAGCAGGCTATAGACCATTTGTCTAAAGCAATTTTTCTTAGTTTTAACCGTCATATTGATAACTCTGCTTATGAAAATTATCGCTATAGCTATGCTGTAGCGGCTGTAAGATTATTTGATGTTACTTATGATAAAGAGCATTTTCATCAGGCGAATAGAATATTATATCAAACTATTCAGGTATGTCCTCATATTGCTGAGTTACGAGTGTTATGGGGGGAACTGTTAATCCGTTCAGGTTGGCTTAATAGTAATATGAAACACATAGAAATGGGTTTAGATAAATTGGCTTTAGCACAAAAGAAAGGAGCCGATCCTATTATTCTCTCAGCTTTGCTAACCAATGGTATAGCGGTATTAGGACTATATTTAGATGAACCCAATTTATTCAGGGAAAGCCGCACACGAATAGTTGCTGCGATGAGAGCTTTTCCAGGAAATCTACATTTAATCCAAGCATTGGGAATAGTACAACTTTGCTCTGCTTTATATTTTAGTGACGATGCAAATTTTGCGGCCGCTGCATCATGTTTTAAGTCTTGTATTGAATGGGATTCAGAGAATATCAACAGTTGGCAAAAGTTATTTGATGTATACTTTGCCTGGGGTGTGAGAAAAAAGAGTGCGAGGTTACTTCAAAAAGCAGTTGAAGTAGTAAAGAGATTGTGCTCTCTGCGACCCGAAGTATTTCTATTTTGGAGTGATCGAGGTCTTGCCTTAAAGTGTTTGGCGGAGGTGACAACAGATCTTGCTTATAAGGAAATTTATTTAGAAGAATCTTTATTATATTACCGTAAAGCTTGGGATCTTACCCATCGAATGGAAATCTTAGAATTATGGGGGCACTCTTGCTATTTGCTAGCTGATCTTCAAGAATCTCTGGATTATTACGATGAAGCTTATACTTTGTTGTCCAGTATAGATGAGGATAAGCAATCTTTCAGAGCTAAGATTATTCTTTCTTCTACTCTTTTAGGAAAAGGGAAACTATTGCAAGATGAGGCTCTAGTCGAAGAAGCTTTGGTCATTTTAAATTCATTAATAGATGAATATCCTGACCAAGAGGATTTATTACTCCTATTAGGAGAGGCTTGGCTATTTCTATTTTGGAAACGAGGTTGTTTCGAATCTGAGGAATTAGTTAGGGTATATTTAGAACAAGCAATTGCTTTAGGGTGTAGTGAGGCTTATTATACTCTAGGGAAGTTTTATGCTGTTAAAAAAGAGATTAGTCAGGCTTGGGCTATGATAATGCGATCAGTTGATTTTGGTTTCAAAATCACGGAGTCGCTATGGCTGAATGATCCCTGTTTAGCAAATTTACGAGCAGGACACGAGTTCCATGAAGTCGTGGCTAATCAAAGAGGTAAACTATGGTGGGTGAACAAAACAGAGGCGAAGAGAAATTAGACGCGACTCTTGGTTCAGGAAACTTAATGGATTCGAAAACTAGCCATTTGGATGATGAGCTAAGTTTTAAGTTGGAGAAAGCGTTTACCTGTTTATCTACGGATATACATTCCCACGATCTTTCCAAGATTGTTAGCGAATATAATCCTATAGATTTGGCTTATGCCGTTTCTTGTCTTCCTCCAGATTCACGTGCTATTCTTTATAAAAATCTTTCGTGTATAGCATCTCGAGTCGCTTTCATTATTAATACGGATTCCGCTTCTCGATGGGCTATTTTCCGTAAATTGACGGATATAGAAGTCTGTGCACTAATTGACCAGATGCCCCCGGACGAAGCTGTATGGGTGTTAGATGATATTCCTGATCGACGTTATCGTAGAATCTTAGAATTGATAGATTCTAAGAAATCATTAAAAATTCGTGACTTACAAAAACATGGTCGCAATACTGCAGGAAGACTTATGACTAATGAGTTTTTCGCATTTTTGATGGAAACTACTGTAAAGGACGTCTCTGCGTGTATTAGAAATAATCCCGGAATAGATTTAACTCGTCTAGTTTTCGTTTTAGATTTTAAAGGAGAACTTCAAGGTGTTGTTACTGATAGGAGTTTGATAATTAATCCTCCTGAGATTTCTCTAAAACAGATCATGAATCAGGTGGAACATAAAGTTTTGCCTGATGCGACTCGAGAAGAAGTTGTCGATCTAGTAGAACGCTATAAGATAGCCGCCCTACCTGTTGTTGACGAAGAGAACTTTTTAATAGGCGCTATTACTTATGAAGATGTTGTAGAAGCTATTGAAGATATTGCTGATGAAACAATAGCTCGTATGGCGGGGACTACGGAAGATGTAGGATACCATAGTTGTCATGTTGTTCAGAGATTTCTACTTAGAGCTCCGTGGTTGCTGGTAACTCTTTGTGCGGGATTAGTTAGTGCTTCAGTGATGGCATATTTTCAGAAAATTGCCCCTTCATTATTAGCTCTAGTGATTTTCTTTATTCCTTTAATTAATGGAATGTCTGGAAATGTTGGTGTTCAGTGTAGTACGATTTTAGTCCGAAGTATGGCTACAGGGACACTTTCTTTTGGGCGTCGTAGAGAAACTATCTTCAAAGAGATGAGCATTGGTTTGTTAACAGGTGTTGCCCTGGGGATTCTTTGTGGGATTGTTGTTTACCTTATGGGATTCATAGGAATGAATCTTTTTTCTGGAGGAGGATTACAACTAGGAGTCACTGTGGCAGCTGGAGTGTTAGGAGCATCATTAACAGCTACAACGTTAGGAGTTCTTTCACCATTTTTCTTTGTAAAATTAGGAGTAGACCCTGCTTTAGCCTCAGGGCCTATAGTCACTGCACTGAATGATATTATGTCGATGGTGATATTTTTCCTAATTACAGGATTCTTGAACTTTTTCTTTTTCAGTTAATAGTACTTCTCAAATTATTATTTGATCACTTAATTTCATAAAGGTCCTTATTTCTTCGATATCTCACTTACATTCTAAAAAAGATCCTGCGGATCTACCTTTAGATACTCAAGGATATAAGCGATGTGTTTCTAGAGATGTCATTATCATGGTCATCTTTTTTTCCATTATTGTTGTCCTTGCCATGGTAGGTGCAGTACTTGTTGGATCTAATGTTCTCACATCTTTGATGGCATTGTTGTGCTTTTCTGGCATTACTACATCAGTGTGTTTGATAGGTCTAGTTCTGATTTTCATTTTAAATGCGGAGAAGAGGATTTTCCCAAAAATTATTCTTCCTGATGAGATGGAGTTTTCTAAAGATGAAGAAGCTTTTTTACAAACATTGCTAAACCTATCGATTCCCAAACAAATTGAAGAAACGGACCTTACAATATTGTCTGAGGATATTCCTGAACATGTATTTATTAGTGGAACATTTTATCGTGAGAATCCTGAGTACAGGAATAATATTCCTATACGAGTAGAAAATCTAAGAACTTCTTTGATGAATTTCGCTAATACCTTTACCAAAGCTGTTGTGCATTGTGGTAAGGAATCAGGAAACTTAATTCAAGGTATTGTGAAAGAAATAAAAGATCTATTTATTCCTTCATTACGTTCTAAAGAGAAAGAGACATCGATTTGTTATTGTTTGCAAACTTGGAGTGAACTGTTAATGCGGCACTCTTTTGTAGACTTTATCGTTCTTGTTCTTGAAAAACCCGATATTAGTCATTTCTTACTTGGGAATTTTATAGAGATTGCTGAATCTTGGCGTATCAAACATGGAGATCCTTCCTATATTTGTAGGGCCTTACAGTCGTTCAATCTCTGGCTTTACGGTTTGTATGTAGGTGAGCCGTGCATAGATATTTTAGAATCTTATAACTCTGACCTTCTTACTGAAGATGTTCGATCTTATTTAGAAAGTGGGAATTTTGTTCAGCTGATTTTCTCGAGAGCAGAACCTGATTTACGTGATAAATTTGCTGAGTTTTTAGAAGGACCTATTCATGCTTTAGCTGCTAAAGCGTGTCATACGATTCGTCGTGGCATGAACTCTGATGGGTATATACAAAATGATCCTTCGTTGCGTGCTGTCATAGATAACCTGAACTTAAGAATGACTTTTTGCTTGAATTTACCTTCATGTTCTTCTTGGAAATTTAGATTTGCTTTAGCAAGAAATATAAATGGAATTTTTCAATTAAATGAGTTCATAAAGAATAATTATTATGGTTTAGTAGCCAACCCTTTTTTACTTATAGAACTTCTCCATAGCCATTCTAAATACCAAAGTTTTATCCAGGGGTTACTCACAAAAGCAATGCCTATAGATCATTGGAAATCGTTATTCAAGCCGATGATTGTGGGCTTATTTAGTGCGGGGATAGCCAATAGACAAGAATTAGAGGTAATGGCAAATCATCTAGGAGTAAATATAGAAGATTTAACCGGTGTAATTTCTTCAAGCCGTTTCTTAGAAGTTTTATTTCCTAACTTATTCGAACAATAGTTATCTAAATCCGCTTTTTTTCTTGCTAAGTGCTTTCTTTTTCAAAAGAGAGGGAGGATTTTGTATGATTAGAAATACGGAAAAGCAGCCCTTAAAGAGTTTTTAAGGAACTGCTTTCATGGTTCTATTAGACTTATTTGATTAATTTCTTATGAGCATAGTAAATACCAAAAGGTATCATACAGTTGATTGAAAAGGCTAATAATAAAAAGGCTGAATAACCTATTTTACCAGCTCCAGATAATTGTGTGACCTCTTGTGGAGGTAAAAAACTAATCCACAAAGCAAATAAACAAGAAAGTATGCCTAAGAATGAAAGTAGACAGATACCGAAAAATTTCCCAGGAACTGAATACAAACGTTGCGCTTTTGGTTCTTTAATACGAAGAACTGGACCTGAGATAAATAGGCAAATATACATAGCTAAATACATTTGTATACTTAATGCACTAAGAATCCAATATGCTAAGTCTGCTGAATCTAAACACAAGAATATCAAAGTAAACATGGTAACTACAATTGCTTGAAATAGCATAAGGTTTGTAGGAACGTTCCTTGAGTTTACTTTTTTAAACATTCTAGGAAGACAGTCATTTTGTGTAGAGACGAATAACCCTTTCGTGCCTGCAAACATCCATGCATTAAGTTCTCCTAAAGACCCCGCAATTGTCATTACAACTACGATGCTAGTCATCCAAGAAAGATTATACTTATCAAAGAATAGAGAAAACGCTTTAACAAGTCCTGAAACTAAGCTGATTTCTTCTTTAGGAATAACGATAGCTATGGAAAGTGATCCTAGAACCAAGATAGCTAGCGTAGCAATTGCTCCAATGAATACCGCTCTAGGGTAATTCTTTCTAGGATTTACCATATCTGAGGCTAAGTTAGCATTAGCTTCTAATCCACAAAGAGCTAAAAGCATGCCTGCAAGTAATACAAAGGATGACATACCATTAATTTCAGGAAGTAAATCACCCCAAGAAAGAGAAATAGCTATGGGATTCCCAGAGACAATCCAGAAAATAGCCAAAGTAACTAAGATTGCTCCCGGAATTAAGGTTCCTATGATAACACAGATCGAACTAAAAAGAGCCGATGTACTAATTCCAAAGAAATTAAAAAAGGTCAGTCCCCAAAATCCAGCAAGGATAACTGTTGCTAAATAGACTTTATTGTGGGCCAGATCCGGATTAATTTTATATACTAGTGTGCTTGCAATGAATGCCAGCATCGCTGGATACCAGGTCATATTATGGAACCATTGCATCCATATAGAGAAGAATCCCCACCATTTACCCAAGGCGTCACGAGTCCAGATATAGATTCCTTGAGGTTTAAAAGATGCTAGTTCGGCTGAAATAAGCGCGTAGGGGATCATAAAACAGCCCACGGCAAGAGCATAGAAGAAAAGCGTTGATAAGCCATGTTTTGCTGTTAGGGGCAAGTTCCTTAAACTAATCACTACTGCTAGAGATAACATTCCAACAGTAAACGTGCCCAGGGGTTTTGAGGGTTTTGAATGGGTATGCATAAGAGCCTTCTTTAGATTACGCTATTGTAATACTCGGGTCTAAGTAAATATCTTGAATCAAATTTAATAATTGTACGCCTTCAGTAAGAGGTCTTTGAAAAGCTTTTCTTCCCAAAATCAGCCCCATACCTCCAGCTCTTTTGTTAATCACAGCAGTTTTCACAGCCTCTGCAAAATCATCTTTTCCCGAAGGACCTCCGGAATTAATAAGACCTACCTTACCACAGTAGCTATTCAGCACCTGATAACGACAGAGGTCAATTGGATGATCTGAAGAGAGTTCAGAATATACTCTATCATCTGTTTTACTAAATTTGATAGCTTTAAAACCACCTTGGCATGTGGGCAGTTTCTGTTTCACGATATCAGCACCTAAAGTTGCTCCTAAATGATCTGCCTGACCAGTTAGATCTGCGGCGGTATGATAATCTAGACCATTAATAACGAAATTAGGATTTCGTAAATAACACCACAATACTGTAGCTAATCCCAATTCCCTAGCTCTCGCAAAAGCTCGAGAAACTGCAACAATTTCTTCAGAAGATGTCTCAGAACCAAAATAAATTGTTGCTCCTACAGCAACAGCACCCATGTTATAGGCACTCTCTACTTGGCTAAAGAAAATCTGATGATACGTTGTTGGATAAGATAAAAGCTCATTATGATTAAGCTTCAACATAAAGGGGATTTTATGAGCATATTTTCTAGAAAGTAAGCTCAAAGCTCCATAAGAAGAAGCGACAGCAGAACAACCGCCTTCAATCGCTAGACGAATGATATTCTCTGGATCAAAGTATATAGGATTTGGAGCGAAGGAAGCACCAGCTGTATGTTCCACGCCTTGATCTACTGGAAGAATAGAAAGGTACCCTGTATTTGCTAATCTCCCATGAGAAAACATGGACTGCAAAGATCTTAATACAAGATTACTTCTATCAGAATGAGAAAATACTTTGTCAATAAAATCGGGGGAAGGAAGGGTGAGAGTTTCTTTGAGGATATGTCTGCATTCGTATTTCAACAAATTTTCCGCATCATTGCCTAACAAATCATATATCTTCGACATACAGTTCAGACTCCTTAAGTGGTAACAATGGTCAGTTTGGGGTTAATCAGTAGGATTTGTCAAGAATCTTTATAAAAGTAACGATTGAAAAAAGAAAAAACTATACTTTTTTAAATCTTTAAACATTTAAAATAGAATAGCACTTCGTTTGTTTTAGAGTGAAAATTAAATGTCACAACCCACAATTAGTCCGAATTTGTGTGCAAATAATCCTACTGATGAAACCGTTGAAGTAGGTTTTATTGTTCCAAAAGAGAAAGATACCGCGTGTAAAATAAGACAATCTCAAATTATTAGTTTAGTCTCAGCCTTAGTTGCAGCCGCCTTATTACTCACTATCCTTATTCTTCAAATAATTCCGGGAGTCCCCCTTGCTTTCAGCATAATATTGGGATTAGCTCTCTCTGTATCAGCAGTAGTATCTTTGGTATCTTTTGCTATTTATTTTCTTAAAATTAGGAAAGTAGTTTTCGAACTTGCCGAAGCTTCCACAGAACTAAGAGATGTATTTGCTAACTTCTCTTTAGATTTGGTACGAAGTATAGAGCCACAAAGAATTACACGACCTCCAAAATACGGATTACGAACTCGACCTAAAGTTCCTGGAGTGGTCTCTACTCAGATATCCTCACCAACGCCTCAACAGACTCCTACTCCAACCCCTGCTCCAGTTTCCACTCCAATCTCCACAATAGTCTCGATTCCAGATCCAACCACTCAGCCTGTATCCCTTCCTGAAGAGAAACCAACAGAAACACCTACACAAGTTTCCGGAGAAGAACTTCAAGTTCCTCCTGAAATACTATCTCCGGTTGAAGGTGAACCATCTGTAAGCATCCCTGTTGCTGAACCGGAAGATATGAATGTAGATGATCTATTTCAAAGAAATCTATTGAAGCTAGTACATCTTTCCGAGATGGGTGGCTCACATCCTACTGTAGACAAGCATCCCGATTATAAAAAAGAGCATAGGAAAGTCGCTAAAGCATTTTCTACCTTCTGTCAGGGAATCTCAGAAATGTGGGAGAAATTAAGAAGGGGAGAAATGCCTATAAGTGCTGCGGAAATGTTAACGATGTTTACTTTACCTATTTTTGGTGCGGATAGCCACTCGGTATTACGTATTACTTGTAATGGAAAATCAGTGTTTTCAAATGAGTGTTGGGGTGCTTTCTGGTTGCATGATGCTTTAAATGAACCTAAACATTCAGAAAAACTACTCGGCATTATTAGTGTATTGAAGAAATCAAACCAATCAATAAAAGAACCTAAGAATCGACAAACTGCTTATACAGCTGCTCTAGTAAGTCTGAACGTATTACTTTCTGGATGGTGTCTATGTAACCCCAATCTCACTACGTATATCTTAGGTTCAGTACAAGCGTTACCGGTATCTAGTGAGAAAAAGACAATCATAATTGAAATGTTGAATTCCGGAAATATTCTTGGATCCTTAATATTCTTACATGGTGATACGAATCCGGCTATGCAGGATGTTATGCGCCTCTACAATTTAGATCCGGAAGGCAAAATCTTACCGGGTCCACAAGGTATTACCGACATATTATTTGAGAGTATTGATCCTTATAATGTACGTTCAATCACAGTAAAAGGGGATTTATCTAAAACAGATCAGTTGCAAGATGATGATCTTATGAAAGCATTTCAGAGAATTCTTGAGCAGTTAGGTGATAGTTTACCAACAACTGTTGCGGGGTTGGGTTATGATATAAATAAGGGAACTAATGAACGTCTAAACGAATCTTATAGCACAGCACGAAAGTTTCTAACTGATCACCCGCCCGCATCTACGTCTATGATATTCTGCTTCTTACAAGCCATTCGTGGTGCACCAAAACTACAATCTCGTGCAAAAAATTATCTACCTTATGCAGGTAAAGAAGCCATAGGAGCTCTCCTTTCGACGTTAATATTAGGGGGATATTCTCTAGGATTGTTTACCTATAAACAAATTGATGGGTTGCGACAAACCTTGGGCATCTCTGAACGTGAACTCATACGTCTCATTCAATCCAGAAAAATAGCAGGAGTAATTCTTCCTAAACTTTTGTAATGGAACTGTATTTCAGCAAATCATAAATAGGGATTTTTATAATTTAATCCCTATTCACTTTTTATATTTCAAACATTAAAATTGATAAATGCGAGTCTCGTGTTAATAGAGCTAGCAAGGTTCCGGTTAGTTTTTGGGTTTATTTTGTGTTTGAGAAAGACTCTCCTATTATTTCTGTAAAAAAATTAAATAAGGAAATAGGGAATCATCGTATTCTAAACGATATTTCTTTCTCTGTTTATCCAAGTGAAATTTTTGGAATTATTGGACACAGTGGTTCGGGAAAGAGCACATTATTACGTTGTTTAGACTTTCTTATTGCACCGACTTCAGGATCTATCTCTATTGCAGGGTTTCATAATTCCAATCCGAATAAAAAAACTTCTCGCTCAGCTTTTGCCAAGCATGTTGCCTATGTTTCTCAGAGTTGCGGATTATTCTTAGCAAAAACAGTGTTTGAAAATATTGCTTACCCCTTAAAAATTCGTTATCCAGACATGACCAAATCTTTGATTGAAGAAAAAGTGGATGACGCCTTGCATTTCTTAAATCTGTATGAAAGGAAGCACGCCTATCCCAGTAGGTTAAGCGGAGGACAGAAACAAAAGGTAGCAATTGCTATAGCTATTGTATCTGACCCTGTTGTTCTACTTTGTGATGAAATCACCTCAGCCTTAGATCCAAGATCAACAGAAGATGTTACTGATAAATTATTACAGTTAAATGAAGAACGAGGGATTACTCAAGTTTTTGTTTCTCATGAAATTGAAGTAGTTAAAAAACTTTGCTGTCAAACTCTAGTTATGCATCAGGGTAATATCGAAGAATTAGGTCCAACTGAGAAGCTTTTCTTAAATCCTCTTAGCTCGATTACCGAAGAACTCTTTCATATGAATTCGATTGCTAAAGGAATTTATGATCATGGAGAGAATGAAGAAATCTTAAGATTAGGTTTCCCAAAAGGTTTGGCAGTTCAAGGAATGATTAGCCAACTGATTCAACATGGACAGATAGCTATTAATATTCTTTCTGGAGATATTAATCTCTTTCGTAAGGTTCCTTTGGGTTTTCTTATTATCGCCCTATCTGGAGATAGAGAACAAAGAGAAAAAGCAAAGGAGTCTCTTGTAGAGAAAGGGGTTATCGTACAAAGATTCCAAAAGTCAATATAGTGAGGATGGAATATGCAAATGGATATGATCTATCTGTTAGTTAAAGAAACAGGAAGTACTCTATACATGGTCACTGCATCTTTCTTCTTTTCATCAATTTTAGGCGGTCTTTTAGGACTGGGACTTTTTGTAACAGCTCCCTATGGATTAAAACCAATAAAGAGTATCCATTCAGCGACTTCTGTTATTTTAAGTTTTCTCACAGCTATTCCTTTCGCTATTTTAATTGTTATTCTATTTCCAGTAACACGATGGATAGTAGGTACATCTTTAGGAGCAACAGCCTCTATAGTTCCTTTAACTTTGGGAGCTTTACCTCTAGTGGCTTCTTTTGTATCAGACGCATTGCGTACAGGTGCGTTAACATGTGTTGAACCATCTATCGCTTTGGGGATACCTAAAGTTAAAATAATAAAAGATATTCTTTTCCCAGAAATTTTCCCTCAGCTAATTTTCTCGTTAAAATCATTAATTGTGCATCTGATTGCCTGCTCTACTTTTGCTGGATTTGTTGGTGGTGGTGGACTGGGGCAGATTTTACTGCAATATGGCTACTATCGTTTTGATTTCTCCATAACTTTATCAGTCTTAGTTATTACTTTATTTTTTATTGAAGGTATCCGGATTTTGGGAGATACTTGGGGACGGCATATATTGCGACGTCGGGGGATTTTATGAAAAAAACAAACTTACTAGTATTATTTGCTGTTCTTGTTTCTTTAACGGGATGTAATAAGGGTTCTGAAGAGGTTTTACGCATTGCTGCAAGTCCTACACCACATGCCGAGCTTCTCTATAGTTTGCAAAAAGAAGCAAAATCTCTAGGATTGTATCTCAAAATACTTCCTATAGATGATTATCGCGTACCTAATCGTTTGCTTTTGGATAAACAAATAGAAGCTAATTACTTTCAACATGAAGACTTTCTAAAAGATGAATGTCTGCGTTATCAATGTGAAGGAAAACTTGTTGTCCTAGCTAAAGTGCACTTGGAACCCATGGGTTTATATTCTAATAAAATTCAATCTTTTGAAGAACTTAAAAGCAGAAAACAACTGCGTATAGCAGTTCCTGTAGATAGGACAAATGAACAACGTGCTCTGGATCTGTTGCGAGATTGTGGTTTAATTGCTTATAAGGAAGCTTCTCATCTAGATATCACCGCAAAAGATGTTTGTGGTTGTGGAAATAGAAAAGTTATTATTATAGAGATTGCAGCACCTTTATTAGCATCTTCATTACCCGATGTAGACGCTGCTGTTATTCCTGGAAATTTTGCTATTGCTGCAGGATTTTATCCACATAAAAATAGTCTCTGCTTAGAAGATATGCAAACATCTAAATATACTAATATTGTAGTTGTGCGCGCTGAAGATGTGGATAATCCACAAATACAAAAACTGCGTCAGTTGTTTCAGAGTGATTCTGTGAAAGACTTTTTTGATACAAAGTATAAAGAGAGCTTTTTACTTCAGTAATGAATTCATAAACTTAAAGCGGTATGAATTAATCTCTTGATTCTTCTATAAAAAATCTACATCTTTGAACAATAATTTTTCTTGAGAGATTTTTTCTTATATCCTATCCTCTCTCCTGATTATTAGTAATTTGCACAGAAACAGAGAAAAGGTGGTTTTATGTCAGGTTTTGTAAATTTAGGTCCTAAAACTCCTTTTGGTTCTCCTTTTGAAGTCTCTTTATTTCCAAGCAACTCTGGAATGAATCTCTTAGGTTCGATTCCTATAGTTGGAATATTTGTCGGTGCAAAACGAATAGCCGCAATTTCTGCATATAGCAAAAATTTCGGAGATGATACGAAGGTAGCACAAGTTATCATCGAAGACTTGGGTAATGGAATTTATGAAACGCAAAGTCTAGCCTCTTATAAACGAGGACATTATTTCAGAGGGATTTCAGAAATTTTAGGTTTGGGAATTGTCCTTACAATCCTAGAATTCATTGCAAGTATCTTTCAAACTATTATTTTAATTTTTCTTATGTTGATAGCACTTCTTACATTTGCTCTCGTCATCCCGATTACTTTTGTATGTTCAATAATTTTAGATCTATTACCTAAAAAGCAGATTATTAACAAAGATGCATTCAAAGAAATGAATGAGAGTGATTATCTAGATAAGGTGAAAGATAAGAAAGGGGATTGGTTAGGAGAACCAATCAACGTAGCTTCACTCTTTAAGAAGATCTTAAGAGAGAAAATTCTTGCCTCATAGATGTCTTATCTAATTCTTATTAAGCACGACAAGAATGAGTCATGCTGTTACTTAAAAAATGGCTAAAAAGAACTCTTAAAGCTGTATTGACTTTTTTCGTGTTGCTGGATATAAGGCATTCTTTTAATGCAACGTATGATTAGACATTTATGTTGTATTTCTTTTAGGTGTTTTATGTTTCCTTTCTTCAAAAAACGAGAGCTGCACAAAACAAAAACTTCTAAAAAAACAGCTTCTACAATAAAGCATGCAAAGCATTACTTAAATGGGTATTTGAAGAAAATAGAGCACATTGTTGCTGCTAACCCTAAAGAAGTAATAGAAGCATGGAATGAAATGTTGGGAACCAAGTATAATGGAATGTTCCAAGCTTTAGGATTTAAGGATCATATTCTATTAGTAAAGATTTACAATTCTTCTTTATATGCTTCACTAAAGCAAACGCATCAAAGTAGTTTAATCGCTCGCTTGCACCAAGTAGTTCCTCACGCTAAGATCAAGGAAATACAGTTTTTGTTAGGATAATGTATGGACGCAAAAGAAAAAAGTTACGACGCCTCAGCTATTACCGTTTTAGAAGGGCTTCAAGCCGTTCGTGAGCGTCCTGGGATGTATATTGGAGATACTGGGATTACAGGACTTCATCACTTAGTATATGAAGTTGTAGATAATAGTATCGACGAAGCTATGGCGGGTTATTGTTCCGAAGTCCATGTAAGGATTTTAGAAGATGGTGGTATCACTATATCCGACAATGGTCGAGGTATTCCAATACAGATTCATGAAAAAGAATCCAAAAAACAAGGTAGAGATGTTTCTGCTTTAGAAGTTGTTCTCACAGTGCTTCACGCTGGAGGAAAATTTGATAAAGATAGCTATAAGGTGTCAGGAGGCTTGCATGGTGTTGGCGTGTCTTGCGTTAACGCTTTGGCTGAAAAACTCATAGCAACGGTTTATAAAGATAAGCAAGCTTATCAAATGGAATTCTCCAGAGGAATTCCTGTAACAACTTTACAGTCTTTAGGTGCTACAGATAAACAGGGAACAGAAATTACTTTTTATCCTGATAGTAAAATCTTTTCCTCTTGTATTTTCGATCGCTCTATTCTTATTAAAAGACTAAGAGAACTTGCGTTCTTAAACCGAGGTGTGACGATCATTTTCGAAGATGATCGTGATGTCAGTTTTGATAAGATTGTCTTTTTTTATGAAGGAGGAATTCAATCCTTTGTTAGTTATTTAAACCAAAATAAGGAAAGTCTTTTTCCAGAACCTATTTATATTTCAGGAATCCGAGCAGGAGATGATGGAGATATTGAATTCGAAGCAGCTCTTCAATGGAATTCTGGATACTCTGAATTAATTTATTCTTATGCAAATAACATCCCTACTCGTCAGGGAGGAACACACCTTACGGGATTCTCTACTGCATTAACTCGTGTACTTAATGCCTATATTAAAGCTCACAATCTAGCTAAAAATGATAAGCTATCCTTAACAGGAGAAGATATTCGCGAAGGACTTACTGCCGTAGTTTCTGTTAAAGTTCCCAATCCTCAGTTTGAAGGTCAGACTAAGCAGAAGTTAGGAAATAGTGATGTAGGATCTGTATCGCAACAGATCACAGGAGAAACACTAACGACATTCTTTGATGAAAACCCTCAGATCGCAAAGATGATCGTTGAGAAGGTTTTTATTGCGGCTCAAGCGAGAGAAGCTGCTAAGAAAGCTCGAGAATTAACACTAAGGAAAAGTGCCTTAGATAGTGCACGACTTCCAGGAAAACTTATCGATTGTTTAGAAAAGGACCCTGAAAAATGTGAGATGTACATTGTGGAAGGAGACTCCGCTGGAGGCTCAGCTAAGCAAGGTAGGGATCGTCGTTTCCAAGCTATTCTTCCTATCCGAGGTAAGATCTTAAACGTAGAAAAAGCTCGTTTACAAAAGATATTCCAAAATCAAGAGATTGGAACAATCATTGCAGCTTTAGGCTGTGGTATTGGGTCAGATAATTTTAACTTAAGTAAGTTGCGTTATCGACGTATAATTATCATGACAGATGCTGATGTTGACGGCTCTCATATTCGTACACTACTATTAACATTCTTCTATCGTCATATGACCGCATTGATTGAAAATGAATGCGTATATATAGCTCAGCCTCCTTTATATAAAGTGAGCAAGAAAAAAGATTTCCGCTACATCCTTTCCGAAAAAGAAATGGATGATTACCTCTTAACGTTGGGAGTAGGGGATAGTAAACTTGTTTTCAAGAACGGAAATCGTGAGATAAGCGGAGAAGCTCTAGATAACTTTGTGAAGCTTATTTTAAACGTAGAGAACTTCATAGTTGCTTTAGAGAAGAAAGCTGTACCTTTCTCTGAATTTTTAGAAATGCGAAAGGAAACTTCAGGATATCCTCTATATTACTGCCCTCCAAAGAGTGGAAAGCAAGGAGGACGTTATTTCCATTCTACAGAAGAGAAAGATCAAGAGATCCTAATATCTGAAGACTCTGATTCTATTAAGGTTATTGAATTATATAAAACAGCTGTTTTTGCAGAAATTCAAGAAGAACTCCACGATTATGGTTTGGATATTCGTCACTATCTTATTCCGAAAGATTCTGAGATGGTGATTATAAATGAAGATTCGAAAATGCTTCCATACACTTGCTACACGTTGAAAGAAGTCATCGATCATCTTAAAACCCTCGGAAGAAAGGGAATAGAAATCCAACGTTATAAAGGTCTTGGAGAGATGAATGCAGATCAGCTTTGGGATACGACTATGAATCCTGAACAAAGAACTTTAGTACGCGTATCATTGAAAGACGCTGTAGAGGCAGATCATATCTTCACTATGCTTATGGGAGAAGAAGTTCCTCCGAGGAGAGAATTTATCGAAAATCACGCTCTATCAGTTAAGATGAACAATTTAGATATTTAGGAGACGGTTATCACTATGTTTAACAAAGAAGAAATCATTGTCCCTAAAAATCTAGAAGAAGAGATGAAGGAAAGTTACCTTCGTTATTCTATGTCGGTGATCATTTCCCGAGCACTTCCTGATGTTCGTGATGGTTTAAAACCTTCACAAAGACGCATTCTTTATGCGATGAAACAATTAAACCTCACACCAGGGGCCAAGCATCGTAAATGCGCTAAAATTTGCGGTGACACCTCCGGAGATTACCACCCTCACGGTGAGAGTGTTATTTATCCTACGTTAGTTCGTATGGCTCAAAACTGGGCGATGCGTTATCCACTGGTAGATGGGCAAGGAAACTTCGGTTCTATTGATGGTGACCCTGCAGCTGCCATGCGTTATACAGAAGCTCGTTTAACCCATAGCGCAATCTTCCTAATGGAAGATTTAGATAAAGATACCGTAGACATGGTATCGAACTATGATGAAACAAAACACGAGCCTGTTGTTTTTCCTTCAAAATTCCCTAACCTCCTTTGTAACGGTTCTTCGGGTATTGCTGTCGGTATGGCAACAAATATTCCTCCGCACAACCTTGGAGAATTAATCGAAGCCACGTTACTCGTATTGAGCAATCCTAATGCTTCCATTGAAGAAATTTTGGAAGTCATGCCTGGTCCTGATTTCCCCACAGGAGGATTAATTTGTGGTGGTGAGGGTATTCGCTCTACCTACCATACAGGAAGAGGCAAGATAAAAGTTCGAGCACGTCTTCATGTAGAAGAGAATGCGGATAAGCATCGCGAGAATATCATTCTCACTGAGATGCCTTATAACGTAAATAAGTCTAGATTAATCGAACAAATTGCGGATCTTGTTAATGATAAGACATTAGCGGGAATCTCAGACGTTCGAGATGAATCAGATAAAGATGGTATCCGAGTTGTTCTTGAGCTAAAGAAAGGGGAATCTTCAGAAATTGTTATCAACCGTCTCTATAAGTTTACGGATATTCAAGTAACCTTTGGCGCAAATATGCTTGCCTTGGATAAAAATCTTCCAAGGACCATGAATATTCATAGAATGATTTCTGCATGGATACGTCACCGTACAGAAGTTATCCGTAGAAGAACGCGCTATGAATTGAATAAAGCTGAAGCACGTGCGCATATTCTTGAGGGTTTCTTAAAAGCTCTTTCCTGCTTAGACGATGTTGTTCGTACAATTCGCAATAGTGATAGTAAGGAACATGCTAAACATCAATTGATTGAGAATTTCGGATTTACCGAGTATCAATCTGTAGCTATTCTCGAATTGCGTTTGTACCAACTTACGGGATTAGAAGCTGAGAAAATTCAAAAAGAATACGATGAATTACTAAATAAAATTGCTTATTACAAACGTGTTCTTGCTGATGAAGGGCTAGTTAAAGATATTATTAGAAATGAACTGCAAGATATTCAGAGAGTTCATAAAACTCCTCGTAGAACTACGATAGAATTTGATGCTGATGATATTCGTGATATTGAAGATATCATCACTAATGAACCTGTAATTATTACCATATCTGGTGATGATTACGTAAAAAGAATGCCTATAAAAGTCTTTAGAGAACAGAAACGCGGTGGTCATGGAGTTTCTGGATTTGATATGAAGAAGGGCTCGGACTTCTTAAAGGCAGTATATTCAGCATCCACAAAAGACTATCTGTTAATCTTTACTAATTTTGGCCAATGTTATTGGCTGAAAGTATGGCAATTGCCTGAAGGTGAAAGACGGGCCAAAGGTAAGCCGATTATTAATTTCCTCGAAGGTATCCGTCCTGGAGAACAACTTGCAGCTGTTCTTAACGTTAAGAACTTCGAAAATGCTGGATTCTTATTCTTAGCAACGAAGCATGGTGTTGTTAAGAAGGTAGCTCTTGATGCCTTCAGCAATCCTAGGAAGAAAGGTATTCGTGCTTTAGAAATAGATGATGGAGATGAACTCATCGCTGCTGCTCATATTACCAGTGAGGAAGAAAAAGTCATGCTCTTTACTAGATTAGGTATGGCGGTACGTTTCCCTCATGACAAAGTACGTCCTATGGGAAGAACAGCGCGCGGTGTACGTGGCGTTTCATTAAAGAATGAAAATGATCGCGTAGTTGCTTGCCAAATTGTTAGGGATGATCAATCTGTTCTTGTTGTTTGCGATAACGGTTTCGGAAAACGTTCTCAAGTGGGGGACTTCCGAGAAACTAACCGTGGTGGTGTTGGAGTGCGCTCTATTCTTATTAATGAGAGGAACGGCGATGTTCTTGGGGCTATTTCTGTTACAGATCATGATAGTATCTTATTGATGTCAGCGCAAGGACAAGCTATCCGTATTAATATGCAAGATGTACGTGTGATGGGAAGATCTACTCAAGGCGTACGCTTAGTTCATGTTAAAGATGGTGATATTCTAGTCGCTATGGAAAAACTCTCTTTAAATGAAGATGAAACTCTGTCAGATATTGAAGAAGAAACGACCTCACCACAAGTATAAAGGAATAATGCTGTGTTTATAGTTATTGAAGGATGTGAAGGTTCAGGGAAAAGTTCCTTAACAGAACTTCTAAAAGATAGACTAATAGCTGAGGGGAAAGCAGTTGTCGCTACTAGAGAACCCGGAGGGTCTCCTTTAGGAGAGCAGGTGCGAAATTTAATTTTAGATCCATCAACAACATCAATTTCCCCTTATGCAGAATTATTTTTATTTCTTGCTGCACGCGCACAGCACATAACTAACAAAATACTCCCAGCTTTAGAATCAGGAAAAATTGTCATTTGTGATAGATTCCATGATTCTACAATTGTCTATCAGGGAATAGCTGAGGGATTAGGTAAAGATTATGTAACAAACCTTTGTTACCACGTCGTGGGAGAAAAAAAGTTCCTTCCTAATCTTACTTGTCTTTTAGATATTCCTGCTGATGAAGGGCTAAAAAGAAAACAACAACAAAAATCTTTGGATAAATTCGAGGATAAGCCCTTGGAATACCATACAAAAATCCGTGAAGGTTTTTTATCTCTTGCCGAAGCAAATCCTGATAGCTATCTTATTTTAGATGGGAGACAACCTATCGAAGAGTCTCTTAATAAAGTTATGACTGCTTATACAGAATTAGCGTTATGCAAATAGAAGAAAAGGTTGTTAATCAACCCTGGAAATCCTTACTTGATAATATTAATCAAGGGAAGATCTCCCATGCAATTTTATTGCACGGGAATTCATTAACTTTGCTTTCACAATATGCATATAATTTAGCTGCTCATATTCTTCTTAAAGATACTCCCGAAGCACAATACAAGATCTCCCAACGAATCCATCCTGATATTCATGAATTTTTCCCCTCGGGGAAAGGAAGATTGCATTCTATAGAGATTCCTAGGGACATCAAAAAGGAGATTGGAATTCTTTCTTATGAAGGGCGTTATAAGATCTATATCATTCACGAAGTAGATCGCATGACTCTACCAGCAATCTCTGTATTTTTAAAAGTACTTGAAGATGCTCCTTCTCATAGTGTGATCTTACTCACATCTACAAAGCTTCAGCGTATACCCGCTACGATTCTTTCCCGTAGCTTATCTATATACATTGAAGGTGAAGACAATGTAGCTCCGAATAAAGAAGATCTTGAATATCTCTTAAAATATGCCTCTGGGAAAATGAAAATTACAGAAGTGGGACAAATAGTTAAGGGTAATGCTGATTCAGATAAGCAAGTGCTTAGAGATAAAGCAAAGTATCTTTTAGAGATACTTCTGAAATTGTTTAGAGATCGATTTATGCTTTCTTTAAATATTAGTGCGAGCACAATGACATATCCTCAATACGCTAAAGATATTCTCAACCTGCCTATATTACCCCTGGAAAAGGTATTGATCATTGTAGAGAAAGCTTATCAATCTCTAGATAATTCTTCATCAGCGACAAGTTGTATGGAGTGGGTAGCCTTACAACTCGTATCACTGAATAATCGTTTAACGCGTTAACTTAAAGCATTTGTCCATAAAGGAATAGTCTCTTGCATTCTATGTAAAACAAGAGCTGGAATCTCATGACCTCCCTTAAAAGAAATAAACTCTCCTTGAAGCCGCGAAGACAAGAGCTTGTTTAATCTTTCACCATGATAATAGGGTAGGATAGTATCTTGATATCCGTGACTTTGAATAAAAGGAACTTTAGCACAAAGATTCACATTATTTTCCCAACCTTTATCTAATAGTAAAGCTCCAGAATAAATCAAAGCTCCCCGATAAGGAACTTTAGAAGACAACATAAGATGTGTTGTCATCATAGCTCCCTGACTGAAACCTCCCAGGATAATGTCATATCGAGGACGATCTAACTCCTCAATGAGGTTCTCTAAAGCCATTTTGGGTTTTTCAAAGTTTATATTGAATAATGTTTGATACTGCTGTTCGGTTTCTGGAGTAATATCAGGATTCGAAATCAAACTTTGAAATAGAGGAACATCCAAAGGAAACCAAGCTCTTCCCCCACCAAACTCATAAGGAAGTTGTTCTACTCCATGAGGAAATATCCACGTGGGGCGTACACCCTTAAAAGGGCATGCTGAAGGAAAAAACGCTAAGTTATCAGCATCCGCTCCATAGCCATGACAAAAGATAATAACAGGGTCGTCAGGATCCCCAGGACATACTATGGCGTCTAATCCAGCAAACTTACGACGAAAAAATGAATACTCCATGAATGCTCTCAAAGGTAATTTGTAGTAAGATTTTAAATAAAGTTAGTCGGATTGATTTTAGAGATCAAGGCTTTCTTATGAATCAACAGGATATAGAAAAAATAGAAATTTTCCTTATATAAAGGAAATGATTAATGTCATTTATATTAAATAACTTTAATCTTCTTTATGAAATAGAATCTATTTTTAAAAAATTGGATTTAGAAATATGCCTATGCTAAAGTCTTTTCAAGCAAATATTAAACCGGGTTTTTACTAAATTAACCGTTCGATCTTTGCTCAAAGAGTATTAACAGTGATTAATTCTGGAGCTTTTATGTCTGGTACTGATCCAGGTTTTTGTTTACGCCAAGCTGCGAATCACTTACACCAAGGAAAGGTCATAGCTTTCCCAACAGATACTGTTTATGGTTTAGCTGTAGCATTAAATTCTCTAAATGCCGAAGAACGTATTTATTCTCTAAAACATAGAGATAAAGGAAAATCTTTAGTTATTTATGTAAATACGCTTGAGGATATCGAAAACCTTTCAGGTTACCCGCTGTCTTCTCAGGCTATTAGACTGGCTCAAGAGTTCCTTCCAGGACCTTTAACTTTACTTGTAGATCATAAAAATTCTAGATTTTTTCAGGCGAAGTTAGGATTTAGAATTCTTTCTCTTCCTATAATAGAAAGGTTAATCGATCTATCCGGTCCTTTACTTGGAACCTCTGCAAATATTTCAAATTTCCCTCCAGCAGTAGTTTCTGATGAGGTTATCGAAGATTTTCCAAATGAAGATATTTTTGTTATTCCTGGTCAATGTTCCCATGGACTGGAATCGACAGTAATATCTACAGAGCCGTTAAAGATATATCGTGAAGGGATAATCTCTCATCAAGCTATTGAAGAGATTATGGGAGAGAAGGTAGAACCGTGTTTGGCGCACCATACATTTTCTCAACATGTTAAAATTTATACCGTAAGAGATGATAAAATCTTAAGAGAGTTTCTTCAACTCCATCCTGATTTTCAAGGTGTTATTTGTGAAGATCCTCGACCATTTAACTTTTATCCTACATTACGAAAAGCATTAAGATCTTCGGAACCTATAGCAGTATTTGTTTATAATCAGCAAACATCCTCATATCCAGAACTTATGTCTTATCTAGCACCTTATACTTATATTCCTACCAGGTGAATTTCATGATCATAGATATGCACTGTGACCTTCTTTCTCATGAAACTCTTTCTGATCAAGATCCCTCTGTTCGTTGTTCTCCCAATCAATTACTCTCCGGGGGAGTCAATAAGCAGGTATGTGCTATATTTACTGAACATAGTACAAGCTCTCCGAATGCTGATAAACAAAATCAACTATTTTTTAACCTTCCAGAATCTGATAAACGTATCCAACTCATCTCCTTTGATTCTGACACTTTAAATCAAGGTAACAGTAAAAACTCTCTCTCAATTATTCGTAGTATAGAAAATGCTTCGGGATTAGGTTCTGATTACCAACATCTCAGCGAACTTTTGAATAAGCTTATCGATCTATTTTCTATGGGGCCTATTGCTTATTTAGGTATTGTCTGGAACGGAAGAAATCGTTTTGGAGGCGGCGTTTTTGATCCTTATAAACTTACTACTGACGGTAAACGTCTATTAGAAGTTATGGAGCAATTAGCTATTCCCATAGATCTCAGTCATTGCTGCGATAGACTCGCTGATGATATTTTAGACTATACCCTAGATAAACTGCCTAACATGCAGGTTCTCGCCAGCCATTCTAATTTTCGAGAAGTTCAAAATATCCCTAGAAATCTTACATCTGTCCATGCAAAAGAAATCGCATCTAGAGGTGGGGTGATTGGCTTAAATATCGTAAATTACTTCGTGGGATCCTCTTTAAAAGATTTACAACAACATATCCGTCATGCTGAAAGATTGGGGATAGTGAATAAACTCGTTTTAGGAACGGATTTTTTCTATTCTGATGAACACAAGAAATTCTTCCCTGAATGTTCTACTGCTAAAGATCATCCGAATATCCATAGTATTCTACGAGATAGTCTAAATACAGAAAACGCTGAGAAGGTACTTTGGCAGTCTGCACAGACTTTTCTAAATCAAACAATATATCTTCAAAAAGAGAGAAGAAAGATTCGTTTAGATATATAAAACTCGAGGCAGATGCTTCGAGTTTTTCTTTTAAGATAGTCTAAAAGGAAGGAATAATCTTATTCCTCTTTTTTAGTCTCTTCAGAAGACGACTTGGAATTACTATCATCAGAAGATAGATCCTTAGAGGATTGGCTACCGGGTAAAGAAACTTGTCCCTCAGAAAAAGTAACTACATTAGAAGTAGACTGTTCTTTTTTAGATGATATATTGCCCCTCCAAGTATTCCAACGACTACGCAAAGAGGGACTTTGATCCCCTTTATTTAATGAAATTGTTGAAGTGCTTTTTCTCATAGGAGATGAGAATGGTGTTTGACTAGTTCCATCTAATCGTTGCTGTATTTTTTCGAATGTTGATTTGGCTGCATCTAATTCCACTGTTTTTTCAAATAATAGACGCTGTAATCGAGAAACTTCCGTTTCAAAATCATTAGTTAATTTAGTTATTAGATTTTCCTGGTTAGTAAGAGCTGTGGAGAGATCTGCTTCGGTAAGATTTATATATTTAGATTTTTCATCTACATCTATAACTAGTTCTTTAACCCTGTCTTCAAGTTGTTGTACTTTGAGTTTTTCTGCAGTTAATTTGGACTGAAGTTCTTGAATGTGTTCTTCTTTTTCCCCAATAGTTGTTTCAGCTTCTTGTAGACGTGTCTGAAGCACAGTATTTTCGTCTTTAACCTGAGTTAATTCGTCTTCGGATTGCTGTAAACGTGATCGCAAGTCGGCAACAACTAGCTTCTCGGCATCAAGCTCTTCAGAAACCTCTGTAAGATGTTTTTGAGATTCATTTATCTCTGCCTGTAAATGACTGACCTCTCCTTGTAGCTGACTAGTTTCTTGTGTTTTCTGCTCGACCAATTTTTTCACTGTTATCATTTCACTAGCTAAAATATCTTCTTGATGATCTGATGGTGGCTTTCTAAGAATGCGGATGGCTATTCCAAAGGAGATCAAGCTCGTACCCAATGTAAGAACTGTAGCTCCTAAAGCGATAGAAAATGTCGAAGACAAACCCGTGATGGTAAGGGTTAAAAGCAAAATTCCAGATATAAATAAAATAATACCTACAGCAATAAGGGCAAGACTCACAACCTTACGACTAACATGAGAATCCTGACAGACCCGCTTTAATACGGAAACCTTTTCTATTGCCTCTTCGTGAGAAGGGGAACGTGTTATGGGAAAAGCCATACTTAAACTATTTAAAATAATAAAATCGATAAAAATTTTAACAAATCTGTTATTAATTTTCAGTAAAAAGAATGGCGATGGAAACCTTATAATATAAGAATATTTTTAACCTAATATTCCCATATAAACAGTAAAGAACATAAATCATATAGGTCGAATAGTTAGCATTTTCAATAAATTTTTAACTCTCTAAAAGCGAAAGTTTTGTAAAGATTTCCTTACTGTTAAATGCTTTTGTGAAGTTGCCATTCAAGCTATGAGGAACCGGGTTATTCAACATCTTCTTCCTCACTTTTAGAAGATGTATTTTCATCTTCCTCGGTGGAGGAGGATGGAAAAGTAATAGCCAGTAAACTCGGATGCTCTTCTACATTTTGAGAAGGAACCTCTGGTATACCCGCTAAGAAGGATCCTAACAATTGCGCTGTAGATGAAATAGATGAGGAGATCATTCCCATCCAGGATGAGGTTGTGGTAGTGGAAGAAGGTACAGGGGACGGCGGAGGAGTTGGAGTTACTGATTTTTCTGATTCTAAACTTATGATTTGATTTCTGTAATGGAGAATTTGAACATTTTTTGAGGCAAGCTCAGTAGATAAATTCAAATTCCTTTCATTAGCTTCCCGAAGATTGTGTTCTAGTAAATTTGAGCACGATAATGCACTTTCTAAACTTTTTTCAAAAACCACCTTGTCCGCTTTTCTTAATTCTTGTTCATATTGCATTAAATATAGATGGGTGACTCCTTGAGCACTTAGACTGAAGGCACGAATATCTTGAAGACCACCAATAAATAAAGCGGCCCCCGTAATACCTAAGCCCAAGCTAATCCCAGGACGGAACCAGGTAGTTATCAAAAGCTCAGAAATGATAGCACCAATTATACAGCCTATACCAAGAACAATTTCAACCATCGCGATTACCGTTCGTGTTCTCCCCATACAATGGATTTTGCCATATGCTAGAACATCCAAAGAAGAAGGAAAGAGTATGGAAAGAATGGGTTCCCTGTTCTTTTCTTTTGGTATCGGTAAACCAAATTTTCTAAGAGCATTTCTAATTTCTAAATAATTTTGTCTCCATGCTGAATTTTGGCAATAGACGACTTTGAGACAATAGGCGATGACTACAGATCCTATAACAATTCCTGATACGCCCAAGGATATACTCAAAGCTGACGTGAGTCCTAGAGGAAGAATCAATACACTAGTCCCAATGAGAAGCAAAATAATTCCTATGGCAAAAGCACCAATAACTGCTAGAAAAGTCTGCCTTTCATTTTTAATAAAATTCCGATTGTTTGCTAGTATAGGAATATTCTTTAATTGATTCTCCGAATCTTTAAGTTGAATCTCGGCAGGAATGGTCATAAGTTTTATAAAAACAAGATGTTAAAGTAAGTATACTACCACCTGATTATAAATCATGTAAATCGAATTTTATTTTACAAATGAGAAATGAATTTAGATTGCTTATAGTAATATAATAAGATTAAAAATGATAATCTTTTTTTGAATCAAGGAAAGCTTAGTAAAACGGTGAGAGCTAGTTCTCATTGCGTAGAACAGCTCTCAAGTCTTTCTTTGATTAATTAGAAGAGAAGCTACAAGATTGGTTCTTGTAATGAGAATAAATGGCTTCTATAGCCTCTTCTGATGTATCAACTAAGTATAAATTTTTTGGACATGTATGAGTATAGTGTAAATTTTTTATCCACTCTACTAACGGTCCCCAAAATTGTGTACCTACAAGGACAACAGGATTTGGAACTTCTTGATATCTAAAGTTATCTAGAGCAAAAAAGACCTCATCTACCGTACCCAGCCCTCCAGGAAATACGATACAACCTGAAGAATTTCCGATCATCCCTTGTAAACGGTGGGAAATATGAGAAACCTGACAATAATTTCCTTGAGGTATATGATCATTCAAGTCTTCACCCTTTAAGATGAATCCTAAAGATGTTCCTCCAGCTTGTGCAGCCCCAGCATTAGCAGCTTCCATAATTCCAGGGCCTGATCCCGTAACCACGGAGTAACCATTCTTAGCTAATAAAAGACCTGCATCTTGAGCCTTTTGATAATTTTCCTGTGAAGTCCAGCATCCTCCTGCTACAACTATCCATGGACCGTGATTTTGATAAAATTGAGCTGAAGAAACGATCTGCTCGCAATCATTAATATGCTTAGCTTCCCAATCTTGAGAAGATGCTACGGATGCAGGTATACACATCAATAGTGCGAAATAAATAAATCGCATTTTATAAAAAACTGATTTCATAAACAAACATACCTTTATATACAAAGCTAAGTATTTTAGTAAGTTAAGTATATAAAAGTCTATGCGCACAAAAGTGTTTTTAATAAACTTTACACAATTTTAATTATAAGATAGCGTGTATGGCGCACTCCTATTTCAGGTGTATACTGAGCCGTGAATCAGCGACATTTTTCGATAATTTATAATTAAATAACTTAGGGATTAAAAGAGTTTTTATTATGCAAATAAAATATTTTAACCAGCTATTAAACATGAAATATGCCTTATTTTCGGTTATATTTCTTTCTGCAACTACAGTATTTGCCCTAACATTTCCAGAAATTGCTTCATCGTTTACTGAGAAAGGATTATCGACGCTATTAATCGGTGGGACTGCCTTTCTATGCGCTAGAACAGTAGGGATATTGGCAAATCAGATAATCGATTGCAATATAGACAAGAAAAACCCCAGAACATCTTTTAGAGTTTTACCTTCGAAAAAGCTCTCTTTAAACTTTGTTTCATTAGTTACAGCTATTGCTATATTCTTCTTTGTCATTCTATGTATGTTTTTAAGTAAAGAATGTATGTGGTTAGCTTTAGTATCCGTCAATCTCATGGTTATTTATGCCTATGCGAAGCGTATTACCTACTTATGTCATTGGATGCTTGGCTTAGTTTATTACCTGGCTATTCTTATGAATTTCTACGCTTTGTCCTCGGGCCCTCTTTCTTTAAAGATGTTCACTATAGCTTCTTTATGGGGGATAACAGCAGCTATGATCATCGCAGCCAACGATATTATCTACGCAATTCAGGATTTAGATTTTGATAAGGAAGAAAAGCTTTATAGTATTCCTGCGCGATTTGGTAAAGAAGGAGCGGTTCGTATTGCTTCAGCATGTTTAGTAATTAGTTTGATATCCTATATGGCGATGGCTTTGCTTGCATCTTTCACTAAACTAGGTTTTATATTATCCCTTTTCCCAGTTCTAGTCATTGGTAAGACTATCAAAACTTATCACGATATGGATGAGAATAAAACCAATCTGGAGAAATGTTTTTTCAGGGGAAATATTTACCTTGCTTTATCCTTTTTCATTGTCATGATAAGCTTATTGATTTCGTAGTATTAATGGATACAGATGAAACGTTATATTATAGGTATTTCCGGAGCTTCAGGGATAGTATTAGCCGTGAAGCTCATACAAGAACTATCTAAAATGAAACACGATGTTGAGGTAATTCTTTCCCCAGCAGCTATGAAAACACTCTATTATGAACTAGATACATCTTCTTTGCTCTCTTTAATTCCTGAAGAAAATCATCCCTTTATTCATCAACATAACATCAAGTCTATAGAAAGTAAGTTAGCCTCAGGATCCTATCGTGTTGACGGTACTGTTATAGTTCCTTGTAGTATGGCTACGGTAGCAGCCCTTTCTGTGGGATTAGGAGATAATCTTTTAAGAAGGGTAGCCGATGTTGCTTTAAAAGAACGTAGGAAGTTGATTTTAGTTCCTAGAGAAAGTCCCTTACATGCCATCCATTTAGAAAACCTACTCAAGCTATCTCAAAATGGTGCAATTATCTTTCCCCCTATGCCTATGTGGTACTTCAAACCACAAACTGTTGAAGACATTACTAACGATATTGTTGGGAAAATTCTCTCTCTATTAGATGTAGAAAGTAAATTAGAGAAAGTCTGGGTAAACCCCGCCTAGTTGGTGCGTTTACCGTTGATTACTTCATGAAGATTTTCAATAGCAATAAATGCGTGAGGATCTTCTCTGTGGACGATTTCTTTAAGTTGTGAAAGCTGTAAACGTTCTACAACAATATAAAGAACATTTCTAGGTTCTCCAGAATAGCCTCCCTCAGCATGAATATAGGTAAGACCTACTCCTAAGTTTTCCATAAGGATATGACCTAATTTTCTTGGAGATGAGGTAATTATAGTAACAGATTTTGTATCTTCAAGACCTAAAATCACCATATCCATAACCTTTGTTGCAATACCATAGGTTAAGAAGGATACGAATGCTGTATGCCAATTCTGATAGACAATCCCTGCTAGAGCAAAGATGAAAAAGTTAGCAAAGAGGATAACCTGACCAACAGTATAGCCTCTTTTTTTATTTACGATGATACCCATAATCTCAGTACCATCTGTAGATCCTCCATGACGGATGATCAAACCACAACCCACACCTATGATGGCTCCACCAAAAACTACGGTTTCCATCTCAGATCCCTTAAAAACTATAGGATTGAATCCAAACCATAAAGGAAGGGAATCAATAAGCCATAGAGCACAGGAAAAGATAATCACCGCAGTCATCATCTGGATTACGAAATACTTACCAATCTGTTTGAAAGCTAAGATAACAAAGGGTAAGTTAAATAATATTAAACAAAACGGAAGATACTTATGGCCAAAGAAATGAGAGGCAATAAGAGATAAACCTACTATGCCGCCGTCAATAAGTTCATTAGGAACTAGAACCATTTGAACGCCACAGGCAGCAAGAAACCCTCCAAGAATAAACCAACTTAAGGTCTTGGAAAAGTACAGAGGAAAGCTAAACTTCGTTAAACGAGTTCCATGGGGCATTTTCAACCTCTGATTGAATGTTCGCGAGAGACGGGGCTTGAACCCGCAACTTCCGCCTTGACAGGGCGGTGCTCTAACCAATTGAACTACTCCCGCAAATGGACACGACAGGATTTGAACCTATGACCCCCTGTGTGTAAGACAGGTGCTCTAACCGCTGAGCTACGCATCCAAACAAGATTAGGTGCATACATTAGCAGAAGAAATAGTTTAATCACAACCATTTTTACTTCGATAATAAAGAAAGCTCATTCTTTTAAGAGAAGGCTGGAGGTGTTGATAATTTTTTTGCCTTCAAAGACGCTTGCTGAGGTGTTTTATTAATATATTAATGGGAAAAATCGATGTATGAGAAATTAGGGCCATAGATTGGCCCTAAAAAATATGAGAATCTATAGATTATTTTCTCATTGCTACGGTATTTATAAAATCCTGAAATTCCACTTGTCTTTCTTGAAATTCTTTCAAAGAAAGAGTTGCTATAGGAGAACTTCTAACAGCTAAAGGAGCCACAGAGATATAGTTATCTAAGATAGCTATACGTTCTTCAGAAGGCACTTCTCCTATTACTAAAGGACAATTAGTTAATATAAAAACCTTAGAATCCTCATTACAGAGTATAAGTTTAGGAACGCCACAAGAATATTCTTCTCCACCGGAAACAAGTTGCATCCCTTTCCAGGATTCATTACTTGCAGGAAAATTCACATTAAAACCTACTGGATGTGAACCAAAAGGGGAGGATAGAGCATACAGAGATAAAGATTTTAGTATCTCTGGAACTTCAGGATTATCTTCTTGAAAAGAATAAATTCTATTCTCTTGGGACAGCCCTATCGCGGGAACTCCGTATAGAATAGCTTCCATAGCTGCACCAGTAGTTCCGGAATAAAATACATGTCTTCCTGCATTAGATCCGCTATTAATCCCAGATAAAACAAGATCAGGCAACGCATCTTTGAACAAATAACTTAAAGCAATTTTCACACAATCTACAGGAGTTCCTGAAACTGACCAGGCTCCTGCAACAGGTTGAGGATAATCGTAAGTTTCTAAAACTACAGATTCACGACAAGTAAATGCCATACTTTTTCCAGACTGTTCTACCTTAGGAGCTACTATGTATATATCAGCAAAATCAGCCTTTAATAAATTGGAAACTAATAATGTCATTCCTTGAGCAGAAATGCCATCATCATTGGTTAATAAAATTTTCAATCTTTTTTTGCTTTGCAGAGAGCTTTCTGAAACACTGCTTCCTCTTTCTTGAGAGAAAGCGATTGTTACAGGGAAACACATGAGTAGCATACAAAAAAGATACCGCGTTCTAAAAAAATGAATTCTCATAAAAATACTTGTTTTGGCCTATCTAGGGCACAAAAAATAAACAGATGAGATCATAAATATCTATGATAAAATATCTGTATAATGTTTAAAAAATCTTCATTTCTAAGAAGGTCTATATTTTGACAAAAAGTAAGAACGATTAAAGAGTCTTACTCTTTCAAGAGAAAAGCTTCTATACATATTTCTTAAGTATGTTAGCTCAATGAATATAACCCGTCATTATACTATAGAGTCATTCCCATCTTTGACAAATGGGAAGATTACGATAAAGAATTGATGAAGTAGATAAATCTATTTTCTCAGGAAATATCTACCCCAAGTATTTTTATTCGATACGATTATTTTACTAATTTCAAATGTATAAACAGTTGAAATTTTTATCTCATTGACAAGAGGTTGAGCACACTCTTAATAGAGAATTGAATGAGTTTAACGATCAAAAAGTTTGGTATTGATTTCAGAACCAATAAATTCTTCAAAGTTTTCTTGAAGTTGTTGAAATTCTGATTCACTAGTTAAAGCTAGTGGAGAATTTCTTACTAACAAAGGAACTACTGTAATGTAATTATCTAAAAGAGAACGACATTCATCAGAAATATCTTCGTCCATTACCATCTGACAATCATTTAAAGAAAAAGATCTGCGTTTTCCATCATCACTTAGAAGTCTCGGCAAACCACAGGCAAACTCTTTTCCCGTAGCAACAAGTCGCATCCCTTTCCATTCTTCATTGTGTTCGCTTGCAGGAAAATTTACATTAAAACCTGTAAGAATAGGGAAGGGCGTGGATAAGGCATAATAAGATAGCTTTTTTAATATCTCGGGAGCATTCGCTTCTTGAAAGAAAGAAATATGTTGTTCTTGAGAAAAAGCTATTGATGGAATACCCGATAAAATGGCTTCCATAGCAGCTCCAGCGGTGCCAGAATAGAAGATATTCCTTCCCGCATTAGATCCATGATTGATTCCTGATAAAACAAGATCGGGTAGGGAATCTCGAAATAAATCACCTAAAGCAAGTTTCACACAATCCACCGGGCTACCAGAAACTGACCAAGCTCCTGCAACATCTTGCGGATAATCAATGCTTTCAATAGAAACCGGTTGCGTATAGGAAAACGACATACTTTTTCCTGACTGCTCTGTACTGGGAGCCACGATATACAAATCAGCAAAATCTGCTTTTAGCAAATTAGCGACTAAAAGACTCATTCCTTTCGCAGAAATACCATCATCATTACTTAACAGAATCTTTAATCTTTTATTCATAATAATTACCGAAAAAAATAAATCCTACTATAATTAAAATAATAGGATTAATCTATAAAAATGTGTTTAACTAATTTTAATTTTTTGAGCTTTTGATAATCCATGTTGTTCAATAGCGAGAGCAATATTATGTCTCGCTTGAGGAAAAACATCTTCTAATAATTTTAATACGGTCTCTGTTTTTGTTCTTAAAGATATAACTGGGCAACGACAGGTAACACGAGCAAATCCACTTTCCTTGGCAAATTTACGTATCCAGGATTCAGGAGTAAGGATTAGGGGGCGTAAGATAGTGATACCGAAATGTACCATATCTAAAATAGGTAGCATTCCTGCAAACTCTGCTTTATGTAAAAGATTCATTAGAGCTGTTTGCACTACATCATCACGATGGTGTCCAAAAGCTACAGCAGTAGCTCCTATCTCCTTTGCTGCCTGAAATAATAAACGCCTTCTAACTTGAGAACATGAATAACATTCTGGAACTTCAGGATCATAGGGCGAAACTATAGAAGTAAAGGGAACCTGTATTCTGTCACAAATATTAGCTAAATACTGTTGACTAACCTCGGCACCACAAGAGTATTTCCCTCCAATATTCACAGCATAAAGATCAAGTTCAGGAAAGCCTCTTCCAGAAATGGCTTTTAACATTAAAAGCAGGGAAAGACTATCTTTTCCTCCACTAAGAGCTACAACAATCTTAGTATGATTTTCTAGCATAGAATAGGTATATAAAGCCTTGCGCGTCAAACTTTCTATACGTTTGCCAGCTTTAATCCAAGGAGGGTGTAAGTGTAGAATAGACATAGAAAAATAGTAAAAGGATAGAACAAAGCTTGCAATACAATCTTAATTTATAGGAAAACTTGTATTTGGTTTTTATCCCTATCTTATTTAAACTTTCCTTTAAACGCTTCGCTTTGAGAAGGATTATATGTCAAAAAAAGTTAATAGAAATGATCCATGCCCATGCGGTTCTAATAAGAAATACAAGCAATGCTGTCTTAAAAAGGATAGTCAGCCCGCTCGTTATACTGCGGAGGGAAAATTTAAATTTTCTGCAGAAGTTTTTACTTCAGGGGACTCAGGAAATAGCTGCACGCAATTATTCCAACGTCTTTCTGAAAGCTTAACATCTGAACAAAAGCAAGCGATTGATAAATACCACGAAATCACCAAGAACAAAACAACACCTGGAAAGAAAACTGTAAAAAAAGTTCAAGCTAAAGAAGATCGTTTGGTTTCAGAGCAACTTAAGAAGCATAATTTTCAAGTTATGGAAACAAATCTCTCTACAGAGCATTCGATTGAACAGGCTAATCAGGACACAAGTTTTGTTGCTGAAGACTTTATTCCTACACAAGAAGACTATCGCATATCAGAAAATACTGATTCTGACTTGGAAGAAAATAACCAATAGCGTATAAATTGATTTCCTATTGATTAATAAAGTCTTCTCTTCAAGACAATAGGTTTCCCAAGTTTTTCGCTGGAGTAGCTCAATTGGCAGAGCATTCGATTTGTAATCGAACGGTTGAGGGTTCAAGTCCTTTCTCCAGCATTTCTTTGGGGGTGTCGCATAGCGGTCAATTGCATCGGACTGTAAATCCGACTCCTTACGGATACGTTGGTTCAAATCCAGCCACCCCCAAATCCTTTCTTTATTCCCTTCTCATTTTTATTATCAATTTTTAATTATTTAGAATTTAATTAATTTTAATATAAACAAACTAAACATATTAAAAATTGACCAATAATTTATTATCTGATTTTTATTAGAAAAAATTGGAATAATAAATAATAAATGACTACTTCTAATTCTAATGACAATAATAATGATTGCTATTTCTCTGTAGATTCTACTTTGCAAGGTGATGTTGTTGCGGGTAATGTGCAAACTAACGACACTAAATCCGACTCGATAGTTTCTACAAATAGCTTTTCTATAACATCTCCCGGAAACGCTTCTTTTAGCGGAGCTATAAATGTTTCCGGTCTTACATCAACTAACCAACTCAAAATAGAGAATCAATTTGATTATGCTTCTATAGATTTGCATGGCAATAGACTCAGCAATGTAGCTCAGCCTACAGATGATTCTTCACCGGTTCCAGCAAATTATATACGCTCTCCAGAATATTTCTTCTGCTCACTCAATCAATTCGGAAGGATCAATGTTAATACCTCCAATCCTATTTCCATTATAGGACCGGATAGAATGGTATACCAATCACAAAACATCTTCTCTCATATACGATTCGTAGATTACCAAAGAGGAACCAGCGCTAAAGTTACGTACCCAGGAACTCAATGGGTACAACTATTAAGCCGAGGCATCTACATGATAGATTATGGAATTAATAAACGTTGGGGCTGGGATAACGGTTGGGGAGGAGACATACACTTATCAAGTGCATCCAACACTATTTATAGCACGAACACCATTTACAGTGGGGGAGGTTACGCAGACCAAGGAGCTTTGAGTACATCGCTGTATTTTGATGCTCCTCCTACTGATCCTGATGCCGCTATAAATTCCAGTAACATCAGTAATGATCAGGTAGCAAAATCTCTATTTAGTGCACGTCTAACAGAAAATACTGCAGTATTAAGCGGATTCTACTTTGGTCTTATCTTTTACCCACAAAATTATACTTAGACATGAATAACAAAAATAAAAACATTTTCAGCTCCACTCAATCTAGTCCCACTAAATCTATAGAAGCTGATGCAACAGGAGTAAAAGACCAGAATCTTTACCTAAATAATGCTACATTAAATATTGAGGGCAGTTTAAACGTAGAAGATGACTTTAACGCTGATTCTCTAACCGTACGAACAGATGTAAATTCAAACTGCGACTTTTTCGTTGGAGGGAATCTTTCAGGAACCGATAGTTTTTCATTACATGAAACTATCCTTAACGGAGATATTACCGTTTCATCATCTTCTCAAACTTTACTTCCTTTTAATAATGTTGCGGATCCTGTTTCTCAACGTGATGCCATTACATTTAATTACTATAGAAAGAGTTGTGTACAAGCTTACACTTGTTTTATAGATCATCACGGGACATTTAATATCTATACAGATTCCTTGGTCCCTTTTAAAACTGGAACTTCAAAAGATTTTGAAAACTATAGCCAGATGTATCGAAACTACTTTTATGTTGAATCACAATATATCAAAATTCGAACTCCAGGAATTTATCAAGTAACCTTTCAAATAACAAGAATGAACGGACAACACTCTGGAAATGATGAGGTAAATTTATTCTTAAGATTAAATTCAGGTGGACAATATCAAAATTTATGCACAGCAGATACTCGTGGCCATTATAAGACAGACAGAACGTGTACTTCTTTATATGCCATTTTCTCAATCACAGATGTAACCAGTTCTGATTTGCCTTCAATCTCTGTCTTCACAACAGGTCACATAAACAGCATGTTTTCAGCTGTGAGTGTCATTTGGTTCCCATTTGCATCAAGATTTTCTGAGGAGGATTAAAACACTATGTCAACACCTAAAACTAATATTAGCTTCCCTACATTTGTTCGTTTTAATATCTACTCTAAAGACTTGTCCCAGGATAAAAAAGGGCGAGCCCTTACTGTGAGGGATAAAATAACATCAAAGAATACTACAGTCACAAATTTAAATTGCACTAATGGGAAACTCGATTGTGGTCAGGATTTGTTCGTTGGCGGAAATATGAATGTTAAAATCGGAGCCAATAAACATGTAGATTTTTATGGAAGAGTAAATCTAACCAACCACACTGTGAGATACACCAATAAAGTAAGTAATAATCAAGAGCTCCCCCAGCAATATGTTTCCTATGGGCGTTTTAAACAAACAAAAACTTCGGTCTCTATGCGCTCAGCGACATCAGGAGGTCATGTAAAGACAGGAGAGGTCAAGGGAGGCCCTTGGGATATTCCTTGGGATCGATTTGGTCAGCAAATTGAGCAACAGGGAATTCCTAATTTTGGAATTAATCAGAGTAAACATGCGGAGTTACAATTTCAAGCGAGTCCATCAAACCCTAAACTCTTCCGTATCACTGTCATTATGGCAAAACACGGGGGATGGTTGGATAACGGAACGGGTGGCGAATGTCTCTTGATGGCTGTAGTTGGTGGTAGAAATATATTTTTGCAGGGATCTACATGCTCAGGAACAAGTTACTACCGATCTAAACCCATGAAATGGGTTGCAACAACATACTTCGCTACACAAAATGGATTTTTCTTATTGAGGAATTTAAGTTATTGGTGGCGCGTTGCTTCCTTTTCCTGGAATGTAGTTCAACTACCTTATTTTAAATAAAATATTGAACTACACTTTTGCCCGGCAAAATCTATTCTCCGGGCACTTTTTTTATTACCCTACCTACAAGATCATAACCTACGTAACCCGTAATCTCGATTAGATAGCGTTCTCCAAATCCTGAAACTAGACGCGCTTCATTTACAATAATACACGGATCCACTTCTGGAGCCTGTCCATAAAAACGTGCTGTTAGCAGGAGCTCGCTATCGGGGTGGTATCCATCAATAACAGCTTCAACAAGCTGTCCAATAAGTTGCTTATTATGTTTCTCAACGTTTTTCTTTTGCGTTTGAGAGAGAACCTTCAGCCTTTTTGACTTTACGCTCTGAGATATTTGATCGGGCATTTCTGCCGCTACAGAACCTTCTTCTTGAGAATAAGAGAAAATACCTAAATTATCAATCCATCCCTCACTAACAAAATCTACAAGATCTTGAAATTCTTCATCAGTCTCTCCTGGGAAACCAACAATGAAAGAGGAGCGGATGTAAATATGTGGAATACGTGTGCGCAGCTTAGTTAATAAGTCTAGAATTTGCTCTTTAGATGTTGTTCTCAACATATTTTTTAATATACGATTATTGATATGCTGTAGAGGAATATCAACATAGGGGAGTAGACGGGGATCACTTTCCATAAGATCAATAATCGTATCGTCAACTTCATCAGGATATAAATAGAGCATGCGAATCCAATAATCTCCAGGTTCTTTGAGCATCTCCTTTAATACATTATCTAAACAAGACTTACGATCCGCAGAGAGATCCTTACCATAATCACCCAAATCTTGAGCGATTAAAATGATCTCCTTAACCCCCATTTTCAGTAATAGACGAAACTCTTTAATAATCTGATCTAACGATTTACTTCTTAAACCACCCTTAATCGTTGGAATGATACAAAAAGCGCAACGTTTACGACATCCCTCGGCTATTTTTAAATAAGCATAGTGCTTAGGAGTCGATAGCTTTCTAGGGATCTCTCCCATTTCCAAATAACTTTTAGAAGATAATTTTTCTCCAGCTTCCTTCGACTCAATTGCAGATAGAATATGTTCCACATCTCCTGAACCTAAAACATAATGTATGTAGGGAAGCCAGGGTTTTAATTCTTCTTTGTGCTTAGACACCATACAACCAGTTAATATAATCTTGGCACTTTCCTTTTTTGCTTTAATTATACGTTGGAGATAATCCATAGATTCATCTCGAGCAGCTTTTAAAAAAGCACAGGTATTCAAAATTAAATAGTCAGCTTCCTGAAGTGTTTCTGTAGCTTCATAACCAGCTTTCAATAAGATACCGAGCATTACCTCACTGTCTACAAGGTTTCTAGAGCAACCTAAACTAATAAAATGAATTTTATTTTTAGAAGTTGCCTGATTAAAAAAAACCTGTTCTTTAGTTGCCATGAAAATTCTCTTCTAATTATGGGGAAGTTTTCTTGATTCTTTTTGAAAATAAATATAGTATCATAAGCGATTTATCATTTTCTTAAAAGGATTCATCAATGGCTAGTAAGAATCGTGAAATCATTAAACTAAAAAGTTCTGAAAGTTCCGATATGTACTGGACTGTTAAAAACAAAAGAAAAACAACAGCTCGACTAGAACTCAAAAAATATGATAGAAAACTGCGTAGGCACGTAATTTTTAAGGAAGCTAAGTAAAAGATTTTATTTACCTGCTGGCTTCTGTCCTAAGTTGTTGAGTAGGTCATGAAATTAGAACTTCTAATCGCATTTAAGTATCTAATACCAAGAAAGAAAAGATTATCTTCCGCCATTGTCTCTCTATTTTCAATAGGCATTATCTCTTTAGTTACTTGGTTATCCATTGTTTTTATTTCCGTAATTTATGGTTTAGAGCAGCGCTGGATTCATGATCTTTCCCAGCTTCATTCCCCAGTAAAAATCTTGCCTTCATCCGCATATTATGATTCCTATTACTATCAAATAGATAGGCATGCGGATCTCTCTCAGTATACAACAAAGACTATAGGAGAAAAACTTTCTTCGTCTTTTGCAGATCCTTACGATCCTGACATAGACTATTCTCTTCCGGAAAATTTTCCAACACCTGACAAAACTGCAGATGGAGATATAAAGGACCCTGTGAAAATTGCCTTTGAATCTCTCACTCCTTATTTAAATCAAAATCAAGCACAGCTTTTAGAATTTGAAGAGGGTATTGGTTATGTCCAGATGGATAGGATCACAAATCTCAATAAGTCGAATTCTCGAACATTTTCCCAATTTGTTGCTTACTCGTCAGATAAAGTATATCAAAATAGAGTGCTTCCTTATGAGCATACAGATTATAGCTCTGAGATTTTAAATCCTTTTAATAGCTCTCCTGAAAGCTGGGAACAAGATTTCATAAAGTTGCAAGATACCTATCGAGGATCTTCTATTATCCTTCCTATTAACTATCGTGATATGGGCTACAGGGTAGGGGATAAAGGAGCTCTTAGTGTTTTCTCTCCAGAAACTCAAAAAGAGATCAAACATCCCATATATGTTATCGGGTTCTATAATCCTGGTTTATCTCCTATGGGTAGTAAGATCGTATTTATCGATATGGATCTTGCTTCCCTGATACGCTCGGAATCCACGGGATTGGGAATGCATAACGGCTTTCATGTTTTCTTCCCTAATACTAAACAGATAACTCCGATTAAAAATCAGATCGAAGCTATCTTAAATCAAGCAAATGTGGATCAATATTGGGAGGTATCGTCTCTTTATGATTACCAGTATTTCAAGCCTATTTTAGATCAGCTCCGTAGTGACCAAGTACTATTTTTACTTGTTTCTATTATTATCTTGATTGTTGCTTGTTCGAATGTGGTAACCATGTCCATTCTTCTGGTAAATAATAAGAAGAAAGAAATAGGAATTCTCAAAGCTATGGGGACACCTTCACGCAGCTTAAAAGTCATTTTTGGCTTTTGCGGAGCACTTTCTGGCGCTATCGGTATGGTTTTTGGAACTATTTTTGCTGTTATAACAATGAAAAATCTTCCACTAATCACTCGAGGATTAAGTTATCTTCAAGGTAGAGAGGCTTTTAATTCTACATTTTTTGGTCAAGGATTACCTCAGGAAATCCATATACCAACAATTGCTATACTCGGTTTAGGCACTTTAGTTCTGGCAGCTATTTCTGGAGCTTTGCCAGCTAGGAAAGTTGCTAAAATGCACGTCTCGGATATCTTAAAATCGGAATAATTATGTCATCCCTTATCGAAGCGAGAAATCTTTCTAAGGTTGTTCAGCAAAGCAATCAAAATATTGAGATATTACGTAATGTGAATATCAATCTATATTCTGGAGAAGTTGTAGCTATTACAGGAGCTTCAGGGAATGGGAAAAGCACACTCCTACATTTATTAGGAACATTAGATACACCATCATCCGGTGAACTGCTCTTTCTAGGAAAAAGAAAAGAAACTTATGATCTTTCCCAATTTAGAAACCAATATATTGGTTTTATCTTTCAAAACTTTTATCTCCTAGAAGATGACACTGTAATCAAAAATATCTTGATGCCTGTAAGTATTGCTCGAGAAAGCATTACTAAAGGATCTTCAGCGTATGAAAAAGCATTAGAACTAATAGACTCCATAGGTCTATCTCATAGAATACATTCACGATGTTGTAATCTATCAGGAGGAGAAAAACAACGTGTAGCTATTGCTAGAGCATTAATCAACAATCCTTCGATTTTATTGGCAGATGAACCCTCTGGTAATTTAGATGATCAAACTTCTGAATACATTCATAATCTTTTGCTGTCTCAATCACATAATTCACGTGGAGTGCTTATCGTAACACATAACAAGCAACTCGCACGTCAATGCCATCGAGAGGGGATTTTACAAAACGGAGAACTTACTTTTTAAGACGTTTTAACTCCTGTTGTAAAATCTAAAATATATGTAGGGAACCATTGTAAAGATTCCCGATGTAATACATCTGGTGTATGATAACGTACTTGTCTAGCAAAATATCTGATTAGCTTATGCTGAGGATTACGTATGTATTGACCAAAAAAAGATTTCTTATATAAATCTAACTTACGAATGTCCTGCCAAGTCATGAGAGAGATCATAGGTTCATATAAATGATGCTTCTCATCCGATATATCTCCAAGACAAGGTACAGCAAACCTGCGTACTCCCTGTTTATTTTCATCGAGAGCACATAAAAGATTCCAATCTTCAAAATCCATAGAATTAATTAGACATAGTTGTTCCCAGGAAACTCCATGCACACAGAGTTCTAAAAGAGAATTCTCAATTCCTTTCAAAAATCCCGCAACATCAATAACTGCATTTCCTTCAAGATGTTGTTTCTTTATTTCCAAACAAGCTTCTGAGATTTTGTGCTTCACTGAATCCAATTCCTCATTCTTCCAATTATTATTTTGAATATGCAAAGAAACTAGCTCAAAATCTTCTCTGGATATTTCTTTAGCAATAAGATGAGTATTTTCAGAGAATATGGTTTCAGCATTTTTACAACATCCGGATCTCCCTAACCAATAGGAAGCAATTTCGTCATAAGATTGGCCAACCAATTCTTTAGTAGGAAACTCTGGAGCTGCTTGTATAAATTTCTTTAACCAATAAAGTGGACAATTTTTAATCAACACAGAGTCTAAATCAATAAGATCTGATTGTTCCATCCCTTCTAGAAACCGAGAAATACCATATTTATTTAAGGCTGTTTTTAATTTTTTTGGAAATACCTCTGTATACTTATGAAAAGATACATCCCCACTTCTTCTAGAATTTCTTAAAGCATCAAGCAATACACGTATTTCTTGAATAGTGAGTTTATTTTTCTCAATAAAGTCATGGAAAGTAGGCAGATACTCTTCTTTAAAAATCTCTTTAATCCCTTGAGGAATATTGGATCTTAAGTAATTGGTTAAAATCGAAAAAACAAACAATGCAAGGGCTATACTACCAAAAATTCCTGACCAAATAAATCCTATAGGAGTGGACATAATAATTGCGGGAATAAGAGCTATTATTAAGCTAATAGCAGCGATAACAGTCATGATTATTGCTACGATCATACGGTCTTGGATTCGCCTATCAAACGAATAAGAGGCGTGACAACTGCAATCATTTTTTAAAATGGAATGTAAAATAATTCCTGACATAATAAATACCCTATAACACGCTGACTATGACAATATAAAATTATGATTAAAATGAACCTAGGATGAAAAAACCCTATAAATGATACGGAGGTAAGCATACATATAAATTGAAGTGTGCTTTCTATCCAAAATACTATAACAATCTGATAGTTCTACTAGAAACTTTATTATTCTAATGATATTTTTTATTTGTTATGATTCTGTAAATAAGACCCTTAAAAAAAAGATAGATATGTTAATCGCTCATCTATCCTATAAAATAAAAAAAATAAGGCTATCTTATTTAGAGTAAATAGCATTTAATGGCTCGTGAATGTGTAGGAGAATGCCTCTTAACACTCCTGTGAGAACGATAAAGCGGACTAAATTCACCTTTGAAAAGATAATCCATTTATATTAGTTATCTTTTGGAAATGCATCATACGGTTGCTTTTGTTGCTTTTTATTTGGAAAAAAAATTGCACAAATTTATAATTCCACCTTCTGATAAGGCGGTTATATTACTATGGAAAAAAGAAAAGACACGAAAACAACCATTGCTAAAGCATCTGATACTCAGAATAAGTCTTGGTATGTTATCGATGCTACGGGAAAAACCTTGGGAAGGCTTTCTTCAGAGGTAGCAAAAATCCTGCGAGGCAAACATAAAGTAACTTATACGCCTCACGTAGCTATGGGTGATGGTGTTATCGTTATTAATGCTGAAAAAGTGCATTTGACAGGCGCTAAGAAAGGTCAAAAAATATATCGATACTATACAGGATATATTTCAGGAATGCGTGAAATTCCTTTCGAAAATATGATAGCTAAAAAACCATCTTATATTATCGAGCACGCAATTAAAGGTATGATGCCGAAAACTCGTTTGGGTAAACGTCAGTTGAAATCTCTAAGAATATTAAAAGGGGATTGCTACAAGACGTTTGAAGCTCAGAAGCCGATTTTATTAGATGTTTAACTTGGGGTAAGTTGTGGTAAAAAGTACAATAGAAGAATCAGTAGCTACTGGAAGAAGAAAACAAGCAGTATCTAGCGTCCGCCTTCGTCCAGGAACTGGTAAAATTGATGTAAACGGAAAAGCCTTTGATAAATATTTCCCTTTGGAAATCCAAAGAGTTACTATTCTTTCCCCATTAAAAGTTCTTGGAAATATTGATGAGTTCGACCTGGTTATTCGTATAAATGGTGGCGGAATCCAGGGACAAGTAATTGCAACTCGCCTAGGGTTGGCAAGAGCTTTATTAAAAAAGAATGTTGATTCCAAACAAGAATTGAAAAGTTACGGTTTTCTTACTAGAGATCCTAGGAAGAAAGAACGTAAAAAATACGGACATAAGAAAGCACGCAAGAGCTTCCAATTCTCTAAACGTTAAGATCCGTTTTCTTATCAAAAGCAAGCGTAAAAGTTTTAATAATATGATTCGCTTGCTTTTTTATTTCTCAAGTTTAGAAAAATTCTCTATTTTTATTTAGAAGAAGATTTTTCTTTTTCTTGGAACTCCAAAAAATACTTTTCCCTGCATATTTAGAGTCTGAAATTTGTCTTTTTTAAACTCTATATCTACTCCTAGAAAAAAATGAGCGATCTTACCCAAGGTTTGGACTGCGTGAATTAAACATGTTGAACTTTTCTTCAACATTACGTGAGAGATTTGTGTGTCCTGATCACTCTGAAGGAAAACAAAACCTCCGGAAGGGAGATCTTCGAAACAATCTACTAGATCACAATCTTTATACTGATCCCTAGCATTCCTAGGAATACTTAGTCCATGAGCTTGAAATAAAATATTTATAAAACCAGAACAATCTAATCCATAATCTATCAAAGAGTGATGAACACAACGACCTCCCCAAATATAGGGAAGATCTAAGAAATTCTCAGACTCTCTAAGTAAAAGATCTATAGATAGTGGTGTATTGCAAAAACGAACGTGTTTTACATTACAAAAAGGGACTTCCTTATCTAAAGGGAGTCTCATACCTTTTTTAATTTCTTCGGGTAAAGATACTTTCCCTCTAGAATCTATTGTTAGTGGTGAACCATAGGGTAAGGGGATATGCCAAGGCTCCAAAAAAGCATCAAAAGACCTAATAACTGCATTAGGTGCAATATATTGAGATAAAAAAGAAAATGAAGTTTTTGAAGATATGTATTTAACTGGATAAGGACGCCAAAAATCTCGATCAAAAATTAATTGAGAGTAAGCGTAATAAGTATCTTTACCAGAGAGTAAACGTTCTCCAAAGAGAAGTTGTGTCTCTAAATCACCATGTATAGATGAAAGATCTGAAACAGATGCGTAGAGTTGGTAATGTTTCATCTTTCGTATCCATAATAAAAATTTACCTATACACTAGGCTTTTATGCAAGCTAAGATACTCTGGAAAACTTCATCGGGGGATACTTCAGAAGGAATACGTGTTAATTTTCCTAGACCTTCATAGTAGTCAATCACAGGAGCCGTGGACTTTTCATAACTTTCTAATCTCTTATGAATAACCTCTAGAGTATCATCAGAACGACGAACTAGTTCAATATGACAGATTGGGCAATCATTGAAACCTTGACTTTGGTTATACACGTAATTACACGAAGGGCAAATAAATCTAGAATGAATCCTATGAATAATTTCTTCATCAGAGACATCTAACTGTATCACACGATAATCCGCATTGGATTTAACTAAAAAATCATTCAGAAGAACTGCTTGATCTAAAGTTCTAGGGAATCCATCGATGATGCATCCGCAGTGACACTCTGGTTGATGTAGAGTTTCTTGTACAATTTCCCAAACAAGCTTATCGGGTACAAGAAGTCCTCTATCAATGTACTCTGCAGCTTGAATTCCTAAAGGAGTGGCAGATTTTATAGCAGATCGAAATAGATCTCCCGAACTAATGTGGGGGAGTGCTAACTGATTAGCAAGGCGTTGAGATTGTGTACCTTTACCCGATCCAGGGGGGCCCATAATAATATAAAAAACATTCTTTAACATAACCACTGTCAAATCTTTGTCTATAACATAGAACGCTTATATAAATTTAGGGTCTTATCATCAATACCCCAGATAGACATTGAAGAAAAAAAACCTATGATAAAAATTTTAGAAATCAAAATTCTAGAACTAGAATAGGGAAATCACCCTCTATTTGGCAATCATTAAACTATACAATAGATATTAATAAGTACAACTGAATATCTTGAGTTAGTTTTTTAAAATGATTTGAAATAAAGAGGGTATCTAAATATAATTTATCGGTAATTTCCCATTTTATTACAGAAACCGAAGACCTGATGATAAATCCTATAGATAAGCTTGATCCTAATAGTGTGGTCCTAGGTTTTTTTGACTCTATCACGGGAAAGAAATCCGAAACATATGAAATTTCAAGATGTGAAAATGATCTCCTAACTCGACTTATAGATACTAGGTCTTCAGGAAATCATGCTATTAATAATTTAATTATTGTAAATAACATCGTTACATTAGAAAATTCGCCCCTTTTTCAAGAAAGAGCAACTCTAGCAGTAAAGCTCGTCTCTGATTACTCTACATGTTGTTCGCCATCACAAAGTAGTCTCTGCCTCAACCTTGCGGAAAGTTCTAATCTTTTTCTTATACTTATTTATGAAATTTGTACTGTAATTAACGCTATCTACCAAAATACACTCGGTAATGTAATAAGAAGCGTAATCAGTATCTGCTCGCTCATACGGAAGAGTTTTCTTTTCTACCAAAATGAGAAAAAAATCTTAAAATTTCTTAATACCAATAATTCAATATCATCATTTAAACGAGGCGGTTATATAGCCTCAGCGGCAGCTCTAAATCATGCCAGAAAATCTGCTTTATCCCTACTTGCTTGGAAAACATTTTCCCTTGCTATAGCGATATTTTCAATTCTATCCATCATAGCATTCATTGTAGGTTGTGTATTTGCATTTAATTCTGGCGGTATTTTCTCTGATACGTTTTTCATGTCTCCAGCAGCCTGGACTCTAGGTGGAAGCGGCCTGGCCTTTCTATTCTTAGGTTTACTTTCTGTTCCTTACTCACATTGTAGCCATTATTGTCGCAAATCAGCCGTTGATTCTATTCATCGTTCATTACTTTGTCTGTATATCAGTGAACAAATTCGTGAGTCCTCTGAAGATTCTGACAATCTAGCTTCTGTGGTAGCTAGGAACAGCTTGAGTCCTTATAGCGAGCTTTTAGATCCTCAAGTCTTTTCTTTTTTCACTCCTTCTGAAGAATCTTTGAGAAGGCATAATATAGAACAACTAGAACATATACAGAATATTAGAATACAAGAGATCTTTACTTCTATCCCACCTCCATATAAAGAATTTCCACCTACCTACGCAGAGGTTATGGAAGAAGATAGAAAAAAGAATCACAATAATAAAAATTAACATTTATCAAGCTTGAGGAGTTATCATGGCGTGTTATTTAACTTTTGGAAATGAAGATATTAGCGAATATTCAACTTCGAAAAAAGCTGCGTGTGTAGCTTTTGATCTTATTACCTTTCCTATGGTTTCTGTAATTGTGAGTATTTTAGCTTGGGCTATTTTACTTATAAAAATAGTTGCTAAAACATTGAAATTCTTATTTCAGCTCATTACTGCTCCATGTAGAGGAGATGATGAAGTATCTTTAAGACGAGCTTTTGGCAAATTAAGAACAGAAATGATCACCGAGCATTTAATACTTTTACCTTTAGTAGGTTCTATTCTTCAAGGATTGATACTCGTTTATAAAGCGAATCAAAATAGCTATACAAGCTTAGGATCCTTGGATTCGGCTGTTTTCTTTATGGAAAGCACACCTACGTATTTCGCCAATGTAATTAAATGGTAAAGAATTCTTTAAGAAAAAATTATTTAGAATTAGTTGCCAAATAAAATAATAAACATGAATTAAAAGTGCGAATGGCTTATAATACTTCCGGATTATTTATCTTTAAAAAAAACTAAGGTCATGTCAGGAATTTCTTTAAATAGTAAAGTTCTTCTCTTAAATAATAAAGTTCTTCTCTCTAATCACGATATTCGTTTGTCGATTTTAAATCTTACGGATAAAGGGAAATTTAAATTTACAGAGTTAAATACCAGACTTCCTGTTCACAAGTTTTTATCACGTCAATCTCGAGCAACCTCTACGTCAATAAATCAATTGGCAGTATTAGACTCTGCTATTTATCCTCAACCGATTACTTCTGAGACAGAGACGGCATTTGCTATTATGTCAGCTTCAAATACTGTATTTCATTGTGTTGAGCATGTCTTTTGGTTACACGCTTTATGTAATTTATGTCGTGGAGGAGCTTCAGGAGGGGGTGGGGATTCCGTTGTTGCAGCCTTTGTTTTTGGCATTATTGCCACTTTAATTTTAGGAATTTTTGGTTCTTCTTTAGGATCTGCTATTTTAAGTTCCATAAAAATTTATAACACCTCTCAAGAGATCTCTAAAATAAGACGCACTAATATAAATCTCGTTTCAGATTTAGCTGGCTTCCGTACTACTAATGCAACAGAAACTAGATCGAAAGCTGCGGCCCTTGTCTCTTTAGAAGCAAATAAAGAAACAATTTATGCTTATAAAAATTACAGAGCTACCAAGATTGGTTATTTAGTGTGTGCTATTATTTGCTCTATTGCTTTATTAGCATTAGCCGCTGGAGCTATATTAGGTATTTTCTTCTCTGGACCTTTAGCTGGTGCCGTTATCACTGCAGCAATCATTGGCTGTTGTGCCGGAGGAGGAAGTCTTCTACTCATTGGGTTTATAAGTTTCATGATAGCTTCAGTCTATACGGCTAAAAAGCAATCCGCCGCTGTTAAGCACCTACATAATGCAACACTATATACAATGGTTGCAGACCAAATGATCCATAATCCTAATGACTATGATAACAATGCCTTAAGTCAATCAATAGTACAACGGTGTATATCAAAATATTCACGAACTATATTCGATTACCAAGAACGTTCTCATTTAAATAGAGGAACGTTCTATCACGCGCAACAACAAGCGCGCTCATCGTATATGGATCCGCCTCCTCCCTATGCGGACCTTCCTCCAAGTTATGAGGAAGCTACACAGCACACATCCCAATCATAATAATGAGAGCAGTTTTTCTTATCTAATCAGAATCAAATAAGGATTTATAAACTAAATCACGTCTAATCTGTAGAGTGAGGAAATTGAATCAAAATCCTTTAAGTCGTAGGCATCCGAAGCAAGAATCCAAAATAGAGGGGTTTTTGCTTGTCCTATGAGTTCTATAGGATAGGATTGAGATTGTCTATCTGTAGGGAAAAAGATATTTCTTACGATATCTTTTTTATTTTCTCCCTGGACATAGACAACTATATGTTTTGCTTTATGTACAGCAGGTAGTGTAAGTGTCATTCTCTCAGTTTCTAGTTGAGGAACCTCATTAAATACAACTAGACGCTCTTGTTCTTTTAGAGCTTGTGTATTTGGAAATAATGATAGAGTGTGACCATCTTCACCAAGCCCGAGCATAATCATATCAAAACTTGCTTCAGGAACCGTGGATTCTATGAGATCTTGGTATTTCCTAGCGCCATCAGGATGCTCAGTTTTCATGCGGAAAATCTGTTCTTCAGGAATACACAAATCCCGGAGGATACTCATGGCCTGTCCATAGTTGCTTTCATAAGATGTATGAGGAACTTTTCTTTCATCTCCCCAAAATAGAAATATCTTAGTAGGATCAGAGATTTTTTCTTTATTTGTTACGATTTCTTTAAAAATTTCTAGAGGAGTTCTTCCTCCAGAAAGAGCAACGTAGAAAGCTCCTCGTTGCTTGATCGATTTATTAGCACTTGCTATCCAATCTTTACTCGCCAGATCAACAAACAGTTCTGGTTTCTTTGTAAGGAGGAGTTTATTCGTATCATTAAAGTTAATTAATGTAGCCATAGTTATCTCAAAATAAAGTTAAATTACAGGGGACGCCAGTTTCTTCCATCGGCTTGTAATAATTCCTCAGCTTCTTTAGGCCCTGAAGACCCAGCAACATAATTAGGGAAAATTACATCTGGAGAATCTTGCTCCCATCGTTTTAAAACTGGTGTAAAGAGCTCCCAAGAATCCATGACTTCATCACTACAGGTAAATAGAATTCTATCACCCAAAATGCAATCACAGAGCAATCTCTCATAAGCTTCTGGTGCTGTTGTTTTGAAATAGGTGTCGTAGCGAAAGTCCATTTTTACAGGGCGCACCACATTATTCATCCCAGGAACTTTACAGTTAAACTTCAAAGCGACGCCCTCATCCGGTTGTATACGGATAATTAAAAGATCATTTTCTACAGGACATATAGGACAAGATTCGGACTCAAATAGGGTAGAGTAGGATTTTTTGAAAATGATAGAAATATCTGTAGAACGTTTAGAAAGGCGTTTTCCTGCTCGAAGATAGAAAGGAACTCCCAACCAACGTGGGTTATCGATAAACATTTTTAATGCTACGTAGGTCTCTACCATAGAATCTGGGGCCACATTTTCTTCTTCACGATAGCCAAGAACGGAGACACCTTGGACTTCTCCAGGACCATACTGTCCACGAACAATATCTTCTTTAGAAAACGGACGTATTTTTTTAAGGATATTGATCTTTTCTTTTTTGATTTCCTCAGAATTAAATACTGAAGGAGGCTCCATAGTTAATAAACATAAAAGCTGCATCATATGGTTTTGCACCATATCACGAAGCATTCCGGACTTTTCAAAGAAGTTGCCTCGTGTACCTATACCTATAGATTCGCTAACGCTAATTTGTACATGATCGATGTATTGGGAATTCCAGCAAGACTCAAATAGGGTATTAGCAAAACGTATCGTAAGAATGTTTTGTACTGTTTCTTTTCCTAAATAGTGGTCTATACGATAGACAGAATCTTCATCTAGATTATCATCAATGTACTTTTGCAACTCTTTAGCGCTTTGTAGGTCTACACCAAAGGGTTTTTCTATAATTACTCGAGACCAAGGTTTTCCTTTTTTTTGATCATGATAGAAAAGGTCGTGTTTATTAATATTTTCGATTATTTCGGGGAAATAATCAGGAGGAGTAGATAGATAAAACAATCGATTCCCTTGTGTTCCGTACTGCTTATCAATATCTTCAAGTCTATCTTTCAACGAGGCATATCCCTCTGAAGAAGAAAAGTTGGATTCGTGATAAAATATACGAGATTCAAACTCTTCCCAAATACGGATATCGAGTTCTTGGGCACGGGAGAAATTCTGTATTGCCTGCTTCATTTCTTCGCGAAATTGCTCGTGGCTTTTCTTTCTTCTTGCAAAGCCTACGCAAACAAAGTGTTCGGATAGTCTGCCCTCTTTGATTAGATGGTACAATGCTGGAAATAATTTACGTGCTGTAAGATCTCCGGTAGCACCGAAAATTACCATCACACAGGGAGGACATGGAGGTAGGGATCTCCCGCCATCTTTATTTTCATTACTTGTCATTTCCATCATACTTGGGGCCTCGTGACATAGCTAAAAATGTGTAGAATAACAAAAAAAGAATAAAAGTAACCATGAAGAAACTTACTTATTCCCATATAGGAAGTATAAGGAAGATAAAAATTGGATATTCAGTTTTAAATTGTAGTGAAATTTAACTAGGAATAAGTTCTATACAACGAAGCATTTACTCCTATCTTTCGATCTTAAGATTAGGAGACTTTTGCATAACGAAAATCTACATTCCCAGTGGGAAAATAGCTAATATTAGATACATTTTTATTTAAGGTGAAATAAAAAATATCATAATACAGAGGTTCAACAATACGAAGGTTTTCTAAATACAGTGCAGCTTGCGAAATAAGTTCCTTACGTTTTTCTAAGTCTGTTTCTTTTTGAATAGCTGTTATTAACTTTGTGAAATCTTCTCTATCCAATATATAGGGTTGAATTCCTGTAGTCTGGGAAAAAATTGTTAGAAATGCCATAGGATCGAAGAAATCTGCATACCAACAGCAAATTGCTAATGAAAAATCCCCAGAAGCCAAATCGGATTGGAGAAGAGCAAATTCTTTTATGGTTATAGAAATTGTAAATCCTAGGAGATCCTTCCATTGTTGACGTATCATTTGAGCAAAAAGAGCATTCGCAGCGGATATTGAGGTCAATATCAATGGAAGACCTTCTAAATCCTTTACTGAGATATTAAGCTCTTCAAGAGACTCTTTGAACAGTCTTTTTGCCTTTGTCTTACGTTCCTCTGGAGTTAGATTATCCGAATCTGGATAGACGTGTAGATTATCTGGCAAAATATGTTCTACTGATCTTTTCCTTCCCAAAAATACCGTAGAAATTAGTTTCTCTTTATCTAAAGCTAAAGAAAGAGCTTCTCTCAACTTCGGATGATTCAAAGGGGACTTATTTACATTAAAAATCAACCAAGAAGTCCCTGAAACATCAAAAGAGCGTAAGCTGCCTTTGGATTGTAGATAGGACAAAGTTTCTATTGGAATACGATCTCCCCAAGGAGGTCCTTGCCAATCGATCTTTCCTTGATTAAATAGAAGAGAAGCGGTGTTAGGATCAGCTATGAAATATATAGTGATGGTCTCGATACTCACTTGCTCTTGATCATAGTAATAGGGATTTTTCTCAAGCTTTAGCCATTGTTTTTCTTTTATTTGTTTAGGGTAAAAGGCGCTGCTAGCAATGGGTAGCATACTTGGTGATTGGCGTTGATTCTTATGTATAGGAAAAAACACTGGCAGAGCTAAAAGCTTTAAAAAATGCGATGTTGGAGATTCCAACTCTATTACTAAAGTCTTATCGTCTTTAGCATAGAAGCCTACATCTTCTATGGATACTTTTCCTTTCTGAATTTTCTCAACATTTTTAATAGGTGAGAAAGCAAAACAGTATACACTAGGCACTTCGTTACTAATAACTTGTTTCCAAGAAGCAATGAAATCTTCAGAAGTTATAGGGTCGCCATTACTCCAATGAGCTTGTTTTAAAGTAAAAGTATAGGTCTTTGCATCATTGGATAAAGAAAAGCTTTCTGCAAGCGCGGGCTCAGAATTTCCTGTTGATGGGTTTTCTTGAACCAGACCTTCGTATATCTGCCGCGTTAGATTCATATCGGTAAGAAGACGAACATGTCTAGGGTCCAAAGATCTCGGATCATCTCTCATATTAATAGAGAGATTTCTAGGACTTTGAAAATTTGTACACCCGTGAAATAATACAGAGGAAACAATAAAGAATACGAGATTGATACTCGTCAGTATTTTGCGCAAAAAACGGTCCCTAAATTAGCTTTTCTGAGAAAAAATAGAATAATTAAATAATCTCGAGATTATTCCCAAGACAAGTACTAAATAAATCTAAAAACATTAGTTAATGTAATATAATAAAGTAATTTTATTCATTACATCAATTAAAAAATCAAAAACGTAGGTTAATTTACTTAATTAAAAATAAATCATGATGGTAAGTAAAAAATATAATTGAATAGGGGTGTTCATCTCATATATCTAAAGTTGACAACGGATTTTTCCCTATTTACTTAAGAGAGATTAGGGAGCTTTAACGTAGCGAAAATCTACGACCCCTGTAGGAGAAAAATTGAAATTTGATAGCTTTTTGTTTAATGCAAAATGAAAAGCATCATGATAAATCGGTTCGATAATGTGGAAAGTTTCCAGATATAGAGACGCTTGTGAAATTAGTTCATTGCGTTTCTTTAGATCTCTTTCTTCTTGAATAGTTGTTAGAAGTGTCATGAAATCCTTATGGTTTAATACATAAGGGGGCACACCCGAAGGATGCGCAAAAATTGTTAGAAACGCCATAGGATCGGAAAAATCTGCGAACCATCCTCCTGTAGCTAAAGAGAAATGTCCCAAGGCTAATTCCGTCTGTAAAAGAGAGAATTCCTTACCTGCTATGGGAATAGAGAACCCTAGAGTATCTTTCCATTGTTCGCGAATCATCTGTACCATCAAAGCACTGGATGAAGAACCTGATGGGAACACCAAAGAATGACTCTCTAGATCTTTTGCAGAGATGTTTAGTTCTTCCAAAGATTCTTTAAAGAGTTGCTTAGCTAAATACTTACGTTGTTCTTGTGTAGGGAGATCTAGAGTAGGATAGGTGTGTAAATTATTTGGCAACAAATGTTGAGCAGGTTTTGCTCTATCTAAAAATATTGTCGAAACTAGGGATTCTTTATCTAAAGCTAAGGAGAGGGCTTTTCTTAACTTTGTATGGTTAAGAGGAAATTTATTCACATTAAAAGTTAACCAGGAAGTCCCTGCAACATCAAAAGAATGCAGGCTTCCTCTGGATTGTAAATGTGATAAGGTTTCTGTTGGGATACGTTCTCCCCATGGAGGCCCTTGCCAATGCAATTTTCCCTGATTGAACAATAAAGCAGCAGTATTTGGATCGGGAATAAAGTGTACGGTAATCGTTTGAGTTTTAACCTGCTCTTGATTGTAGTAGTACGGATTTTTTTCAAGACGCAACCATTGCTTCTGTTTAATTTTCTTAGGATAAAAAGCACTACTAGCAATGGGTAAAGTCAATTGTGATTGTCGTTGATACTTATGTACAGGGAAGAAAATAGGTAGGGCTAAAAGCTTTAAAAAATGTGAAGTTGGAGATTCTAGTTCAATAACTAAAGTTTTATCATCTTTAGCGTGGAAGCCGGCATAGTCTTCAGAGAGCTTTCTCTGCTGGATTTTCTTAATATTTTTAATGGGATTAAATGCAAAATTATATATCCCTGAAACCTCTTGATTGACGACTTGTTTCCAAGAAGCAATAAAATCTTCAGAAGTTAGGGGATCGCCATTACTCCAATATGCTTGCCTTAGATAAAAGGTGTATGTTTTTCCGTCGTCAGATAGAGAGTAGCTTTCTGCAAGTGCGGGTTCTAAATTTCCTGTGTGAGTATTTTCCTGAACCAATCCCTCATAAATATGCTTAATTAAGTTAATATCAGAAAGTAAACGAACTTCTCGAGGATCTAAAGATCTCGGATCGTCTTTCATATTTATAGAGAGGTGATCTTGTGATTTGCGAAAGTTTTTACATCCATAAAGCATTAGGGAAGAGGAAATAAGGAGGCCGAGATAGATTCCCAATGATATCTTGCGCATGGAGTAATTCCTAAAGTGATTTTTTCTGAGAGAAATAACTCCCTACCTAACCCTGCAATCATCGCAGCATTATCTGTACATAACTTAGAAGAAGGAAAGTATAAAGGCAAATTTAGAGTATCTTTCAATAATTTTTGAAAATACTTATTGTTTGCTACTCCCCCTCCAACAAGTATAGATCTGCACGAAAATTTTTTTACAATATTAGGAAGTTTTTGTGCAATGGTCGTGAAAGCGGCTTTTTGAAAAGATGCCGAAATGTTACTTTTTTCGCTTTCAGAGAGCTCTGGAAGGGGAGTACGGTTACTGCTGTTATTACCCTTAATTGCATAAAGAACAGCAGTTTTTAATCCACTAAAGGATAAATCATAACCTGGAACCTTAGAGGCAGAAAAAGGAAAGGATTCTTCACATCCATGAGATGCGATTTCTTCTATTAAAGAGCCCCCGGGATAAGGAAAACCAAGAAATCGTGCCACCTTATCAAAAGTTTCTCCTATCGCGTCGTCTCGAGTTTTCCCTATTAACTTGTAAGTTAAAGGATCTTCCATCAAAAACATAGCTGTATGTGCCCCAGAAACTACTAACCCTAAAGCAGGGAACTCCACATCTTTAGCTTCCATATAGGCTGCGTACAGATGTGCTTCCACATGATTAACTCCAATGACGGGTTTTTGACACCCTATAGCCAAACCTTTGGCAAAGTTAACGCCTATAGCTAAAGAACCTATGAGCCCAGGAGTATTTGTTACTGCAATAAGATCAATATCCTCTAGAGAAACTCCTGACTCTTTTAAAGCAGAGTTCACGACAGAAGGAAACACCTTTAGATGAGCTCGAGAAGCTAATTCGGGAACAACTCCCCCGTAAGAAGCATGATCTTCTTGAGAAGAGACTACGTTGGCTATAATTTGTGCATTAGCGCCTACTAAAGCACATGCCGTCTCATCACAAGAGCTTTCCAACCCAAGGGTAAGCATAAAAACCAAAGAAAAATATAAACAAGTACTCTATAGTAAAATGGTCTTCTGAATATCAGCAAGGAAAACTTCAAGAGGCAAAATGAAAAAAAATGTAGCAGTTGATGAAGCTTTAAAAGAAATTTTAAATAAAGAAGGAGCTTCAACTCAGGAAGAAATTTGCGAAAAACTCTCTTCTTTAGGGATTGCAATGACGCAATCTTCTGTGTCTCGTTGGTTAAGAAAGGTCCATGCGATAAAGATCCCTGGAGAAAAAGGGGCACGCTACTCTCTTCCTCCTTCAATAGATGAGTCGAGTATCAAGCATTTAGTTTTTTCTATTCGACATAATTCTTCCTTAATTGTCATCCGCACAGTTCCAGGTTCTGCTTCCTGGATAGCAAGCTTAATTGACAACAAGTTTGCAGAAAACATCTTAGGGACTCTAGCTGGAGATGACACAATTTTCATTACACCCATTTTAGAATCAATGATTTCCTTGATAGTCAAAGATATAGAAAACTTCTTGCTAGTTTTTTCGGATTAGGTGCATGATTATGCTTTAAGAGCAGATAAATATGCATAGCTAATTTATGGAACATGTGGTTGCTACAGCAAGGGTGCTATTACGTGGTTGTGGATATACGTTATTTGTTAGCGGAATTTCCATACTCTGTGGCTCCTTATTAGGTTTAATTATCGGAACAATGACATCGCGTTATTTTCCTTGTCGTATTACACGATGGTTGGGGAATCTCTATGTTACGGTAATTCGAGGTACTCCGCTATTCATTCAAATTCTCATATTTTATTTTGGTCTTCCTTCCATCATTAGATTAGATCCTACTCCGTTAATGGCAGGATTAATAGCTTTGAGCATCAATTCTTCAGCTTATCTTGCTGAGAATATCCGTGGAGGAATTAATGCTCTATCCGTAGGACAGTGGGAGTCTGCCAAGGTTTTAGGCTACAAAAAGTCGCAAATTTTCGTGTACATTATCTATCCTCAAGTTTTTAAAAACATTCTGCCTTCTTTAACAAATGAATTTGTTGCTTTGATTAAAGAAAGTAGCATTTTGATGGTTGTAGGAGTTCCTGAGCTTACTAAGGTGAGTAAGGATATTGTTTCTAGGGAGCTAAATCCCATGGAAATGTATAGCATCTGTGCTGCCTTGTATTTGCTTATGACATCATTGTTTTCTTATGTCGCTAGATTGCTAGAAAGAAGGAGGGGTTATGACTGTTAGGGTAAGAAATCTCGCCTATTCGATAAATGATAAGCACATTTTATCTAAAGTATCGTTCTCCCTAGAAGAGGGACATATCACACTCTTTGTTGGAAAAAGTGGTTCTGGGAAAACAACAATATTACGCGCTCTTGTAGGATTAGTGGAACCAACAAGCGGGGATATTTCTATAGAAGGAGAGACTCCAGCACTCGTTTTTCAACAACCAGAACTTTTCCCTCATATGACAGTTTTAGATAACTGTATGCATCCTCAAATGATCGTAAAGCATAGAAGCAAGGAAGAAGCTAGAGATAAGGCTTTCGATCTTTTAAAGCTTTTAGATATTGAAGACATTGCCACAAGTTACCCTCACCATCTTTCTGGAGGACAAAAACAACGTGTGGCTATAGTCCGTTCTTTATGTATGGATAAGCGTACATTACTTTTTGATGAACCCACATCTGCATTAGACCCTTTTTCAACCTCTGCCTTTAGACGTCTTCTTGAGTCTTTAAGAGATGAAAATCTTACACTAGGGGTTTCTACTCACGATATGCAATTTGTTCAGGGATGCTTAGATCGTGTCTATCTTGTGGATCAGGGAGAAATCGTTAGCACGTATGATAAACGCTACGGAGCTTTAGATGACGATCATCCTTTAAATCTCTACTTAAATTCTGTACGATAAACATTTGTAATAAACAGCTGCACAAAAGCAGCTGTTACTTAATGTTAGTAGCGTCTCCAGCTACAAGAATAGGCAGCCTGTATAATATAAAGATCTTGAGGAGAGGTTTCCTTTTGATCATTTTCTAGATGTATTGATACGCCACCACAATTTTTAGGAATAGTAAGCACCCGAGAATTACCGGGAGCCAACTCTACTATATCGTAGCTATGCCCTCCTACCATCATGGTTCCTGCATGATGTAGGGGCAGCTCTACATAGCTTGTATTACTGCGAAGTTCTTCTTTATCATTCCAAGAAGCATAATCATAATGGATTCTTAATTTGATACTAGGTTGTTTGCATTCTAAAATTGAGGGAACTAGTGCTTTAAGAGTCATATCCCAAGTATAAATTCCGGAATATTTTCCATATAAAATATCATCATCTAATACGAAACAATGATGCTCTTCATTAGATAGGATATGTTTTAAAGAATTCATAGGGAATTTCCCTGAGAATGTTGCGCTTCTTGCTCCCCAGGTAAACCCTAAAAATCCTTGGGAAAGCAACTCTAGGGGAAGAGGATAATCTACCTCATGATTCAATCCTGTTGAATAAAGAAGATTAGTTTCTAAATTCGTTACTCGAGGTTCTCTTATAATTTCTAAAGGACTTTCAGGAAGGTTTCTTGTTTCTAGGTAACGCTCAAGATAATCTAAAGAGATTGCATCGGAGCGTTCTTTGGGGTTTGCCAATCCTGTGATTCTATAACCGTCCATATCTACAATACCACGAAATTTCCCTCCGGATACAGGCATCATTTGAAAGTTAAAAGTTGTTATCGAATTGTCATGACTTTTAGTTTTTTCATAGGTTTCATTAAGCTGATCCACAATAGGACGTAGCCGTGTAGTTATATATCCTACAGAGGCTGCATGGGAATCTTTAGGATTTTTAGGAGTTTCTAATCCTAAAATTGTATGGTTATTCATATCGATATTGCCCGTAAGCATACCTCCAGATAGAGGTAAGAATTTTTGATAAATTTCTATCAAAACTGCCTGGACAAGGTAATTGTGATCATTGAGTGACTCATCAATTCCTTCTTCTACAAGAGTCTTCAATCCATTCAACTCTTCTAAAAGACCGTGAAGGGAGAGTTTCATAAGACTCATATCCGTTTCTAAATCCTGGACTTTCTCATCTGTTTTTTTGGTATATAAATGATCAATATCCTTAGTGTGTTTTGTCAAAATCGTCTTGATCTCTTGAATATCCGTGTAAATCTTATCGAGATCTAAATTTACAGGATCTTGCGTATTCCCCTTAATCTTCTCTACCATCATTATAGTTTTTTGAATCATAGAAGCTAAAGGTTCGTTTTTATTGTTGGCTGTAGGGTTAAAGAAAGAATTTCGCTTTCTCATAGTTTCATCCTATGCAAATAATTAATTATAATTTGCACATTAATAAAATAATTTTAATTAATAAATGTTATTTGTTATTAATAACTAAAACTATTTGTTTTTATTAGGATTATTATCTTCGGGTATCTCTTGAGGTTTTTCCCAAGGTAGTGGAGATACCGTTTGCGGAGGAGTTGAGTCTCCTAAAGAGGAGAAGAGTTTATCCGCTAGAGTACTGAATGGGCTAGCAATTGTGTAGCTTTTCAATAAGGCGATACGCGCATAAGCTGAAGACCAATCCACTTCTGGAGAAGAGATAGACCCTCGAATTTTGATAAGGAAAAAGTTTTTAGTTTTTAGCGATGTGTTATGGAAGTATTTCTTGATGACTTCGGGGTCAATTCCCAACGTCATGGAGATCCTATCTTTGATAATATCAGTTTTCCCCCACAGGGCTAGGCGTATTCTATTATCAATTAGAGCATCGAAACGCTTACAGATAATAGTTCCTTTTTGTACTGAGAAAAATATGGGTGTAAACCAGGATTCTACGAACTGCTTACTTTCTTCGATATCTAAAAACTTGAATAGGTCATACATAGTTCCGGTATTTGCTATGGAAATCTTACCAAAATCTAAACTTGCTGCTTGGATATGAAATCCTTCGAATGAGTAGGGGGAAATCGGAAGATAGAAATTCTCTTTGCTTACTTGTAATAAAACAGGATGTTGTGAGTAGGCATTCCCTGAAATTAATGGGTTGAATTCTTGGAAAAATGCTTTATTGATCTCTTCATTAATGTGTAAGGTAGCGATAAGATCATCTTCTAAAAGAATAGCTTTTTCTTTTAGAATGAGCGGAATATATGCCTGAAGATTTGCGGAATCTACTTTTACTGTTATAGGCCCTTCACCCCTGAGAAAGTGATGATTTATAGCTACGTTAATTCTTGGACCTGCTAAAGAAGAGATTTTGATTTTTACATTTGGAGATATAGGAAAAATTCCTGTAATGAACGCTGAAGGAATATGTTTCCATTCTGCGGTTTGTTCAAATTCCCTTTCTGAGGGATCTAACAAGTGCTCTACAGAACCCTGGACAAAAAATTCCGCGGAAGTTTTATTATCTTGACTTGGCACAAGACAACTTCCTTGAAGGTCATATTGTACTTTAGTATCTAAATTACTTGAATATAGAGATCCTGATAAATTGTTAACAATGAATGTTTCTTTAGAAACATGATCATAGAAAATCAGAGGATTTGTTGATAAAGATCCTTCAAAACCTCCTTCTGTGAGTAACGAAAGACAAGAAAGACCGGATTTTTGCTGAGCGCACGAGAGTTTATAGATATCTAATCTAGCAATGGCCGTTCTATGCAATGTACATGAAGGGGAACATGAAGCCTTTTCAAAGAATCCTATATAGCGTTCCGGGGTAATTTCCCATTGTAAAGTCCCTTGTGTCTTTGAAGATAGCGTAAGGGAATCATCCATAATCAGCTTTACATCACCTTTAAGAGCTTCTGTTTTAATAGCAGAATGAAGTATGAGTCTATCCTCTTCTTTTGGATTATAAAGCACGGAAAATGTCATATCTCCGGTAGGGCCAATATAGGTAGATAGATAAGCTTCTTTTTGTTGAATTCTAAGCAACCTATCAATAGGGAAATCGATAACTTCTCCGGCACTTTGAATCTTGATATTATCGATACCTATAGATTTTTCAGGATCCACGATAGAAACTAAAACGTCAGGGATAAGAATGCGAGAGGGGGGAAGCATGGGATCTTCAGGATCCTCAATCATAAGCTGTAAATTTCCCTTCGTTAAATATCTTGCTCCATCTGTATGGAAAGAAAAGCTAGCTTTAGTAAGTTGTAGGGGAACTAGCCTCGGAGAGATCATACTCAAAGGAAGAGAACATAATTTACCATGAACTAATGTTGAGCAAGTATCAGGGCGTATGGGTTCATTAGGCCTACCAAATTTCCCATGAATGAAAACTTCATTTTCTCCAGCAGTGATTTTTCCAGAAAATTTTGGAAAATAGAGGTGTTTTTGTGCTACCTGAACTTTTCCAGAAAAAGTAGCTTCAGCGTAAGAAAATTGCTGAGAGAATTTTTTCTTTAAATTGTCTTCAAGGTGGTAGGTAGCACTACCTTGAAATAGCATAGCTTGTAAGGTTCCTGAAGACGTACAATTCATCTTCAGTAAGGAATTATCGAGATCTACTTCGGTTTTTAGCTGTGAATTTTTATATTCACCTCGAACTTCTAGGGAATAATAGGGGACTTCTAAAGGTATATTAATAACAAAAGGTCGTGGAAATAACGCACGCAAATATGTATGAGGCAACATAGACTGTTGCAATAGAAATTCTGTACGTTGTTTCTTACTATCAATAGTCATAATCCCATTGATGTAAGATTGTGCAGCACCTCCAAATACAGCTACAGAAGAACCACGGATATTTGTATATCTTGCGCCTTTCTTAATTCCTACATCGACATTCCTCAGTTGTATAGAGAGATTTGGATCCTTAGGAGATAGAGAAACTAGAGGAAGATTTGCCTGAAGGGCAACTTCTATATTTCTCCATTGAGTGAGATCTAAAGGAATCTTAGCGTTAGAGATATTTGCACGAATATTCTGGCTAGAAATTTTTGTGGGGAAAGAAAGCAACTCAGAACACAATAGAGAAGCAATTTTTGGCTGTAATTCTATAAATGAGGAACTTCCTTCAACGATATAAAATGTCGATTGGTGGATATAACCTTGAAGCTTTACTTGAGTTTGACTTCCCTGAGCTGTTGCCGTCATGAGAATTCTACCATTACTATGAGTAGCTGCTGCATGGAGATCGATAACATCCTCTTCAGAAAGGAGACGATCTACCATAGGGAAAGCTATAAACATCTTAAAAAAAGATGCGGGGACAGAGTTCAATTCTGCAGTGATATTCACCCTTGGAGAAAATATACTTTCTATAAAAACTCTTCCTTTAATATTGTCTTCAGTAACAACGCCTTTAACTATTAATTTTTCTGGAGTCTTTTCAATATAGAACCCCGATAGTACTAGGGTCGTGCCTTTAACTGTCTTCATACTTATAGATCCATGTTCGGAAAGTATGGAACTATGAGCTAAGTAAGAAGCAAATATTCCGGGATCGAGATTTCCTACCGAAGGCTTTTCTATAGTTAAGGATTCATCGATTTGTAATGACCATCCTAACAGGGATATACCCTTAGGACGCTTATAAAGAAGTAATCTTAGTAAAGACCCATCGATTTCTATCTTCTCTGCTGAAAAAACTTCTCCGACTTTATCTTTACCAATAACCTTTACTTTTCTAGCGTATTGAGGCCCTAACCAAGATAACTTCAAATCTTCAACATCACAGGACAGACCTGTTTCCTTATGAATCAAAGATAGAAAGAGATATTTCCCAGATCTTTGAGAAAGTAACGGGGGTAGAAAGTAGACAAACGTTAGGAAAATTCCCAAGCTTATACTTATCCCTAAAGTCTTATACCAGGATCTTCGTTTCATTTTATCTTTCCAGCGATATCTGATAGAGTTAGGTTGTAAGGACTTTTCGTTACTTGATCAAACATGTCTCTCAGACTACTTTGTATTAAACTTAACGCTGTGTCTGGATGGATTTGATTGAAGGTTTTCAGGTGAAGGAGTTGCTCGACTATATCTTTAATAGTGAGCCCTGAAATATTATATGTGGGTTTATACGCTCTCTTATAAGAAAGAATTAAACCTTCATTTTCTAAGATATCCAAACATTGAGAGATTTCCCCGATAGGAATCCTAGAATTCTTTGCTATGATCTTTGCTGTGGGAGGTATTAAGGCCTTATCAAAATCCCTCGATATCACAGAAAGAATATAGGTACATACCACAAGTTTTATATAGCAATTTGGCAAGTACTTTTCTGTAGGAAGAATGAAATTGCATCCCTGATTTTGAATGAGAAAAGTAAATGACCCTCCGAAAAGATAAATCATCGCATAGAGATAAAGAAGAAGTAAAAACGAAGGTAGAGCAACCAAAGCTCCATAGGTAAAGCTGTAGTTAAACAAATAAAATTGCAAACAGAAGAAAACCTTTTGGAAGATGATCCACAGTGTTCCTGCTGTGAGAGCAGCGATTAATGCTGCTGTCTTTTGTACAGAGACTCTAGGCAAAAAGGCATAACAGCAAAATAACGCTAAATAAATGAATAAATAAGGAGTTAGTCGTGAAAAAACGTATAAAACAGTAATAGAGTGGCTTAAAGAAAAGAGTTTCGCATACTCCACAGGCATGATTTGTGTGATGTAAATCCATGAGCCACAAACAATAATAAAAATCATTGGGCTAATAAGTGTAATGATTAAATACGCTATCAATCTCTGGATAGATATCGGTGTCCAGCCAGTTCTAAAGATTTTATTCAATCCATCTTCTAAAGATAGAAGCATAAGAATCCCTGCCCAACAAAAGACAAAGAAACTCCCGACCAATACTAAACCAATATTGCTTGTTGTAGAGCGGTATGCAGCCTCTACAATCGCTAGAATGGGTCCTTTATAATCAGGGAACTTAACAAGAAGCCATTCTTTCCAATCAAGATTTACAAAAAGATGCTGGGATAACCTTAAGAAAAATACAAGTATAGGAATGCAGCTAAATAAACCATAATAACTTAACACACAGGCTTCTTTAGAAACCTCGTTTCTTACTAAAACTTTAGGAGCAAGTAAGAATGATCTGATGATTCGATTATTTCGAAATCCCGACTTTGGATTCTTTTTTTTTTTAGAAAATATCGAGAGCTTTCGAAACATAGTTAAATCAAAAATGCATTTTTTACTTATTTTAATAAAAAATGATTATTTAATACTAAGTTTTATAAATTTTATTTTATTAATTCTTATAAGTTTTAATACATGAGATCATTAAGAATAATGGAAACTCTTCGCGACAAAGGTTTTCTGCTTTTGCACGTGTTCCTATGGATTTTTTTGGTGATATCCATTCTTCCACATTCTCAATAACAAACCCATATTTTGATAACGCTTGAGTCCAGTAACTTAGGGGGAAATGGAAAGAAATTGAAGATTCCGACTGTTTTTTCCCTGGATGGGCAACAATTGGAACTGTAATTTTAGAAAGATAACGATCGATCTTTCTCGAAAGAAGTTTTTTGTCTTCATCATAATGCCATGAAGATACTCTGGGAATACGAAAACAAGGATGATTCAACACTATAAAAAAGCGTCCCTCTTTGCAAAGAAGCTTTGAGGTATTTTTAATCGCTTGGTCGGGGGTTTCCATATTTTGTAATGCTAAAATAGCCACAGCATGGGAAAAAGACTGAGGAGCTTCTAATGTTAGCTTTTTTGTAAGATCTTGGATTTTAAATTCATGAGTTCGTGATTTTCTTAATTTCCTTGCTATAGAGATCAAACTCGGAGAGATATCTAGCCCTAAATACCCGCATTCCTTAGGAATTGCCCTTTCTAAAATTCCCTGACCGCAACCAATATCCACTAAAGAATCTTTGAATTGCAGATCAAGCAGGGGAAGTAGCTTAGGAAGAATGACCTCTTTATGATAATAATGACCCTCTCCCTGAACGATCTTATGATAATCTTCAGCTATGGGCTCCCAAGAGGTAGACTTTCTTTCTGTTTTCCTAGAAGAATAATGCTTTTTATTAGACGGGTAACGAGACATTAGAGAGGAAATTTATAGAGAGATAAAAAAAAAGGCAAGAGAAACTCTCTATGCCTTTTTATTAAAAATTTTACTAAAGATTAGGGGTTATTTATTCTCGTATAGGGAATCCCTGTTCATCATAACCTGTTATATTAGAACCTCCTAACCCTTGCTGACTTGCTCCACCTTGGCCATCTTCTTGACTTCCACTGTCAGTCCGGTCTCCACCTTGGCCTCGTGAGCTGCTATCTTGTGAGGATAACGATGTAGCCGTAGTGTCAATACTAAGAATCTCTACACGTTCGCCTTCTTGATCTATAGAGCTAGTGATACGACCTTCAACTGCTTGTAAGTTAGTTGTGGAAACACGCAAATCAGCAATTGAAGCTGTTAATACTGAACAAGCAGCTTCTAATTCTTGTTTGCGTTTCTCTAGGAATTGTATATGTTCTTCTCTAAGTTTAGCATCAGTTTTTAGCTGTTCTAAAATAACTGTGTTCTCTTTTACGAGATCATTTAATCCATCTAAAGTAGCTCTTAATGCAGTTACAGTAGTAACTAGCTGTTGAATACTCTCTGTAGAGAAGGTCTCTTGTAAAGATGTAGCTAATTTCTCAAATGGGGAGAGCATAGTTTCAACTTTACTACCTACAGATTTGAAATCGTCCAAACTGGTTTTGAACTCTGAAACAAGTGTTCTGAAATCTCCAGTATGTGTTTCAAGTCTATTACCGAAATCTGATAATTTAGCGTGTAGTTGTTTGAGTTGTTCAATTTGCTCTGTGAGTTCAGCGTTAGTAGCTTTCAGAGTATCCACTTCATTATGTAAACGCGTGTTCTCTTGGTCAAATTGCTCTATTTGCTGTTTCATACGACGGGCCACTTGAGATGGTGTGCTATCTTGAATTGCCATAATGACAACTACAAACGAAACAAGCATGATTGCAATCATAAGAATGAGAGAAGGCGTCGATACAACAATACCAAACTGCAAGCAAATTAAAGCCGCAATACCAACAGCAAATAGAGCAACAGCAGCAATAATTTTGATAAAGTGAAAAATCCTTTGAAGTATTGAAACTTTCCCTTCTGGAATTACTAGTTTCTTGGCAGTTGCTATAGCAGCCGACGAAGGACTGGGAGTTCCTGTTGATGAGATAGGTTTGATCATAGTTTCACCATGATTTTCAGTATCTGGCAAATTGCAGGTTAGTACTGGAACTGTGTTTTCTATTGGTACTGCCATGTCTTGATTTCCGTTTTAATAATTTAAATTTGGAAAGGCTAATTATATGAATGTATAAAATCAAGTTTTTTACTAAAAGTTATGCCATTAATATTCATAGACAAAGAAGAAGTATGCACACGAAGTCATTAAAGGAAAATGAGATTGTTTTAGATAATGTTTGATAAAAGTGTTCCTTCAAAGATTCCAGCGATTATTTTAGATAAAAGAAAATATCCGTCTATTTTTTATCTAAATCTAACAAGATCTCTAGGAATTTTAATCAAAAGATGTAAGAATCTATGTCTCCGAAGTTTCTCTTGTGGTTATCCCGTTTCAAAGGATATGGTGAGATACATAATTTGCTAGCTATACCTTGAGAAGCTTCTTTAATTTTGATGTGTTCGTAATAGGCAATAGGTGAATAAGAAACAACGTCAGAAGACATTAATTGCTCCCTCAATTATGGGAGGAGACCTTGCATGCATAGGTGCAGAGGCAAAAAGAATAGAAGAATCCGGAGCCGATCTTATTCATATTGATGTTATGGATGGACACTTCGTTCCTAATCTGACTTTTGGTCCAGGAGTCATCGCAGCAATCAATAGATCTACGGACATCTTCTTAGAAGTGCACGCTATGATCTACACACCTTTTGATTTTATAGAAGCCTTTGTAAAAGCTGGAGCTGATCGTATTATTGTGCATTTTGAAGCTTCCGAAGATCTCAAAGAATTACTAGCTTATATTAAAAAATGTGGAATACAAGCAGGACTAGCTTTTTCTCCAGAAACCTCTATAGAATTTATTCCCCCATTCCTACCTTTTTGTGATGTTGTATTGTTAATGTCCGTACATCCTGGATTTTGTGGTCAGGGCTTTATTCCTGATGTTCCGGATAAAATTCGTTTTACAAAACAAGCAATTAAGACAATGGATCTGGAAGATTCTTGTTTGATTGAAGTGGATGGGGGAATTAACGAGATTTCTGCAAAAGAATGTCGCGAAGCGGGTGCGGATATTTTAGTAGCTGCGTCCTATATGTTTCAAAAGGATGCACTAACTATGGAAGAAAAAGTTTTGCTACTTCGAGGAGAAAATCATGGTATTAAGTAGCCAACTCTCAGTGGGAATGTTCATTTCCACAAAAGACGGTCTTTATAAAGTTGTAGCGGTTTCTAAAGTAACAGGAAATAAAGGGGAATCCTTTATTAAAGCTTCGTTAAAAGCTGCTGATTCCGAAGTCATTGTTGAAAGAAATTTTAAAATTGGCCAAGAAATAAAAGAAGCCCAGTTTGAATCCAGAAATCTTGAATATCTCTATATTGAAGATGAGAACTTTCTTTTCCTAGATTTAGGAAATTATGAAAAAATCTATATTTCTAAAGAAATCATGAAGGATAATTTTTTATTCTTAAAAGCAGGGGTCACTGTTTCTGCCATGGTTTATGATGATGTTGTTTTCTCTATAGAGTTACCTCACTTTTTAGAGTTGATGGTGTCTAAAACAGATTTTCCTGGAGATGCGCTTCTAATTACCGGCGGTACAAAAAAAGCTTTATTAGAAACAGGCGTCGAAATTACAGTACCTCCTTTCGTGGAAATGGGGGATATTATAAAAATTGATACGCGTACGTGTGAATATATTCAACGCGTCTAATTTCAGGCTGAGAAGATAAGAGAATACAGGTATGGATTTAAAGCAGATAGAAAAGCTCATGATTGCTATGGGACGTAATAGCATGAAGCGTTTTGTGATAAAACGTGAGGGGCTAGAGCTTGAATTGGAAAGAGACACAGGAGACAAACCTAATCAAGAACCTGTATTTTATGATAGTAGGTTATTCGCTGGTTTCTCTCAGGAACGTCCTATTCCTACTGATCCTAATAAAACGGTTGCGAAGGATGTCGCTTCAGAAAAAGTAGAAGTAGAACCTCAGCAAGCTCCAGGAGATTTTATTAGTTCTCCTCTTGTAGGAACATTCTATAGTTCTCCTTCTCCCGATTCCCCATCTTTCATTAAGCCCGGAGATGTTGTTTCTGAGGATACGATTGTTTGTATCGTAGAAGCTATGAAAGTTATGAATGAAGTTAAGGCCGGAATGTCCGGTCGCGTTGTAGAAGTCTTAATCACCAACGGTGACGCAGTACAATTTGGATCTAAGTTATTTCGTATAGTTAAAGCTGAATAATGAGAAAAGTCTTAATAGCTAATCGTGGAGAAATTGCGGTACGCATTATACGTGCTTGTCATGATCTAGGATTAGCCACAGTTGCAGTATATTCCCTAGCAGATCAAGAAGCTTTACACGTGCTATTAGCAGATGAAGCTGTTTGTATAGGAGAGCCCCAAGCCTCTAAATCCTACTTAAAAATATCAAATATTTTAGCCGCGTGTGAAATTACAGGAGCAGATGCTGTCCATCCTGGCTATGGTTTCTTAAGCGAAAATCCAAATTTTGCTTCTATATGTGAAAGCTGTGGATTAACCTTCATTGGTCCTAATTCAGAATCTATAGCAACAATGGGAGATAAAATAGCAGCAAAACAGCTCGCTAAGAAAATCAAATGCCCAGTGATTCCTGGTTCTGAAGGTATTATTAAAGACGAAGCTGAGGGATTGAAAATTGCTGAAAAGATAGGTTTCCCTATAGTGATCAAAGCTGTTGCTGGTGGTGGCGGCCGAGGTATTCGTATCGTTAGAGAAAAAGATGAGTTTTTCAGAGCTTTTTCAGCAGCAAGAGCAGAAGCAGAAGCAGGATTTAATAATCCTGATGTCTATATTGAAAAGTTTATTGAAAACCCAAGACATCTAGAAGTTCAGATTCTTGGAGATAAACATGGCAATTACATTCATCTTGGAGAACGAGACTGTACAGTACAGAGACGTCGACAAAAACTTATTGAAGAAACTCCTAGCCCTATACTCACTCCAGAATTACGTGCAAAAGTAGGAAAGGTTGCTGTAGATTTAGCTAGAAGCGCAAATTACCATTCTGTGGGTACCGTAGAATTTCTATTAGATAAAGATAAAAAGTTCTACTTCATGGAAATGAACACACGTATTCAGGTAGAGCATACAATCACAGAAGAGGTTACAGGAATCGATCTTCTTAAAGAACAGATTTATGTGGCAATGGGCAATAAGCTTACATGGAAACAAAAAAACATTGTTTTCACAGGACATGTTATCCAGTGCCGTATTAACGCTGAGGATCCAAGTAATAACTTCTCCCCATCTCCAGGTCGTTTAGATTACTATCTTCCTCCTGCAGGGCCCTCAATACGTGTTGATGGGGCTTGTTATAGTGGCTATGCTATCCCTCCTTATTACGATTCTATGATTGCCAAGGTGATTTCTAAAGGTAAGAATCGTGAGGAGGCTATAGCCATCATGAAACGTGCTTTAAAAGAGTTTCATATTGGAGGGGTGCATTCTACAATACCTTTCCATCAATTCATGCTAGACAATCCTAAATTTATTAATTCAGACTACGATATCAACTACGTTGATTTCCTTCTCTCTCAAGGTAATTCCTTATTTTAAAATTCTTTATGATTCTCATGTCTAAAGGTTTCTTTCTTTAGACATGTTTTTCTATTTAATTAAGAAATCTTAATAAAACTAATCTATATTAAAAATAATTCTAATAATAAATGTTTTATGTTAGAATATCTTAAGTTTTTTTATTCCAACTTAATTTTTTATGAAAATATCAGACAGTTTTTGCTTAAGTTCTTTTAATAAAGAACCTAGTTACTTTGACAGGGTCATATCTACGGTGGACAATTATTTCTATTTTGGTGGAAGACAAATAGAAATCATCGCTAGAAATGAAGCAACCCGAGAACTTATCTGCCTTTCCAACCCAGGAAGATCCGTGTCTACCGCTGAAAAGGTTGTAAAGATACTTTCATATCTCATATTCCCAATCGTATTGATCGCTCTACTCATACGCTTCTTACTACATAAAGTATTGCATAAGAATCATAAGATTATCCTGATTGATAGACAGGATCCATGCACACCATGCGCACTCTACTTAAAAGATGCTATAGCAATGCGTGATACATTCATGAAAATACGCTTTACACAACCTAATAACGACATTCTTAGAACTACTTTAAACCAACAAGGGTTAAAGATTGTACATTTCTATCAAGATTCAACTAGCAGTCAGCTATTGATTACAATGACATCGACGCGTTTCCCAGATATAGCATTCACATTTGTAGTTCCTAGTTCCTCTATCACAACGTCAAAACCTGAAGATATACAGTGGGCTTTAATGGAACATTTGTGGAACTGTACAAAAGCTATAAATGTGGCTAAACAACAGAATTTAAACCATTTGATAATCAGTAATCCTATAGGCATGAGCCTACAGGATGGGGTGATCATTCATCATACCCGTAATGGGCTTCTCAAAGACAAATCTCTAAGTAAAAAAGAAACTTCATCAAGTATTAAAGATCATAATATCTTACAGAAAGGGTTAAATGATCTTACAAAATTTACTGTAATAAGTGGGTATCCAGGCAAGGTATTTGCAAGATCGCAGAGAAATTTCATCTGTGTAAATAACATAAAAGATATCTATAAAATTCTGATAATTGATCCCGGAAACACATTCCCAGTATGCTTAGATAAAGACTCAGAAGCAGAGAATCGCGTTTCTGCTTTAATGCCTATACTCAAAAACACGCCTCCAGAATATCTCAAAGGCATGCTGAACCAAATTCCTAATTCTATAAAATCTAAGATTAAGAATATACATTCTTTATTATCTAAAGAATTTTTAGATAATACTCTGGATCTCAAAGCACCGATATTTATGACTGATTCCACTCAAAGTCAAATATCCAATCATGATAAGAGACTGTTAGTTACAAATTTCCTAAGATTTATCTCACAAAGAGCCTCTGTTCAAAATGATAGTGGACGCGACATGGTTGTCTTCTACAAACATGGACAAAGCTACCCTGGAGGAGGCACCGGGATACTGATCGATCAACTTAATAATTATGGATCTATGTTCTATAAACCGGAAGGAATCCAAGAAAAATGCTTAGGGGAGAGTATCATGGATCAGCTAGTAAATGTAGGTATCTTCTCCAAATACAACAATACTGACACCATGGTTTGCGCTTACTTTGACTAGGTTACTATAGTTCAAATATAGTCTTCACGTTAAAAACAAACGGTTTTAACAAGACTTAAATAAAAAATTAATGAAGTACCTTTACAGGTATGTATGCAAGTAAAATAACAAAAACAACCCCAAGAATATTATGTTAAATTCTGTAACATTCTCACCAACCTATTCTCCTAATCTAATAGAGAAGTTTTCTGCTGCTCTAGATTCATATTTTTATCTAGGAGGAAAACAAACTAAGGTTCTAGATAAATCAACAGAATTAGGGCTTAGATTGGCTGTCCAGCACCAAGGACGCGCGGTATCTACTATTGAGAAAGTCCTCAAAATACTCTCCTGGATCTTGGTTCCGATTGTTATCCTAGCCTGGTTACTACGCCAAGCTTTGCATTTATACCTATATGTCGCATATCCATGTGTATATCTTGATGCAGCATTACCAGATTCTCTCCAGAAAGATATTTTTACAACATGCCAAAAAATATCTCATACACTTAACCATAAGACTATTTTAACAACAAAAGAAGAGGCGTATCAGGAATTACAATCTGAAGGTATTACTGTAGTAAAACCTAGTAAAGAATTTTCAAATGTTCTTCCTGAAAGGTTTTATCTAGATTCTCATAAATCTCATACATTTTATATTATGGGAGAGAGAGATCACTTCGACACTCACTGCTTGGATCTTTATAATCTAATTCAAGCAGGAAGAAATCTTATCTCTGGATTTGAATTAACGGGTAAGAACGATAAGAAATCTATACAAGCAATCTTAAAAAAACAGCTTGGGATTACAGCAAAAATCACCAGTCTTCCTAAACAAAAACAAGAGTTATACTCTGGTTTAAAAGCGAAGTTCTACTTTGATAACTATCCTAGCTATGTGTGCATATTGAATGATGACTCTATGAATATTCATGATGTAACAGGCTCATATGCAGACCCATTAAAAGAAACAGCTGTTGCAAGCTTTGTGAAAAATGTTCTAGAATCGCGACTTTTAGAGAAAAAAGAAAATAACTCTTTTATATCTTGGCCTAGATATATTGGGTGTGAAATGAATTCTGGAATAGTCATTTTAGATGATGAGGAAGAAAACAAGCAGGTAATTGTCTCAGATCCTCAAGGGCATACCGATGCTAATCTTAGATTCTTCTCAGCACAATCTTTTATAGAATGCTATCACAGCATGAAAAAAAGAGACTTGGTTCCCTATATTTTAGGGGAACAAGCCACCTTTAGACACCATCAAAATAAACATCAACTTATCATGAATGAGTTGGGAAGTCGTCTACCCATGGATTCATGCGTAAGTAGATCATTTATCATGTCAGCCTTTCTACGACAAGTTCCTAGTGCTTTCTTAAGTGATGTATTAAAAGAGGCAACCCTACAAGAGGTTGCCTCTGCATTACGATCTCTAGATCACACAAAAATTGCACGATCTCTAGATTTAAATGCGATTACAATTCCAAAAGCCTACATTCTTCAGGAGAAATCTGAACTAAGATCCTATTCGGATAAACAAATCAAACTACAGTTAGCAATCGAATTCATTAAAGAAATTTTATCTAATAAAAGTTCAACAACCGAAGAAATCTTCATTCCCTATAAAGAACAAAGCCTTTCTAGCCCTACCATCCGAACAACTCTCTGGGGGCATCTTTCCAATACGGCAAGAACTGGTTTAGTAAATTCTATACTTATGCAATTAGAAAGCATGCATGTCATCGAAAGATTTACTGAAGTGAATCGCGGAGTATATGTACACCTAAATTCTAGACAAATAGATACATAGTTCATGAATTATGTATCTAAAAAGTCAGATATCTCAAAAGATTTTAATCTGGAGTGGTGTCTGCGTATTCAAAACTAGGATCTAGATCTGCTCTTGAGTGTCTAAACAAACGCTCCTCCACTTTTCTAACCCGCTGTTCATCACCAAGATACCAATGAGCTTGCTCACAGAAACAATTGAATAAAGCTCTCCATTCCGACTCCACAGTTCCTGCTTCATAGAATCTAGCTATTCTATAGTCAATTTCTTCTTGAAGAGGAGCGGGGTCGCAATACCTTTCTAAGTGTCTTATCATACTATAACCAGCAGACATAGCATAAAATGTTCTATAATAAGCCGATACCTGTCTAGATAGAGCTTCTAAATTTGAAGTGACACTCGGGTATTTCTTTCTATAGTTTTCTAAATCTCTTAAAGAATAAATACTAATTGCAAAAGATAATTGTAGATATTCTGTAATCGTACTTGTAAGGATTTCATCACTCGCATATTTTCTATCGGGAAATTTGAAATTTCTCTCCTCATTCATATGTAATAAATTCAAGACCTCTTGATACTTATTTGATTTTAAAACAAGCAAATAGGAGATATCTGTATTCACAGGGGGACGGAAACCTCCCCATAAAGCAGGATTTATCCTATCTTTTTCTTCATTGAATCTCCGTGTTGCGTATTCTAATGCTGCATTTCCTTGAGCATTTAAAGGTGGTAGTTTACTTTCTGAAAAGATTCCTAACAGAGATCCTTGGACACTGGGTGGAAAGACTTTTGTCCTGATAAGGACAAACACAATTAACCCAAAAATTACTAAACTTAAAGATACACTACCAAAAATTAACAATCCAAGACTAGCACTACCAGAAAGACTCAAAGCACCAAGAACTATAAAAATTATAGAAAGCACGCACCCCACTATAATCAAGGCGCTGACCTTTAATATTTTTGATTGAGAAATTCCTTGTTGCGTTCTAATATTTTGTGTTAGGGTTAGACATTTACATATTTTGTTTAGATTTAACATGTTTTACCAAGTAAAAAGTTGACCGAAGCATGGTGCATTATCTAAACAATTAAAATCAAATAGAAATTAGAAATAGCGTTCCACACGCTATTGTGGAAGGGATTTTCATTTTTCATTAAAATTATAAACTGTAATTTTATATGAAAATTCTAGGGGTTCTGTATTTTTATCTGAATTAAATCTAAGAAATTTAGTGTAATTATAATGAATTTAATTAACTCAGTGGTTGCACAAAAAAAATTCTGATCTCTAGATTTAAATATGATTAGGGTTCTGGGAACCCATATTCTTTAAGAGAAATCTCAGCTAAGATTTCTTTCCGATAAGCAAATCGAACTACAGTTAATGATCGAATTTATTAAAGAAATTTTATCTAATAAAGTTCTAAGTATTAGAGAAATATTCATTCCCTAAAAAAGCAAAGCTTTATTAGCTCTACATCTGGAACAATTTTCTAGGAGTGAAAGTATGCGTATTATCAAAAGATTTACTGAAGTGAATCGTGGCGTGTGTACACCTAAATTCCAGACAAATGAATATAGAGTTTATGAACCCTATGCCTATAAGACATCTTACAGATCTTTAAGTGAACCTTATGCCTTTCTAAAAAGACTAAAAGACCTGTAAGATTTTTCTATATGAACTGATAGATTACATTTTAGCTAATAAGGTCTCCAGCATATTTAAAGTTAGGATCTAGATCCACTCTTGAATGGCTAAGCAGACGCTCTTCTCTTTCCCGAACTAGCTGTTCATCACCAAGGTACCAGCGGGCTTGCTCACAGAAACAGTTGAATAGAGCTCTCCATTCCGACTCCACAGTTCCTGCTTCATAGAATCTAGCTATTCGATATTGTGATTCCTCTTGAGTAGGAGCCTCTTCACAAAACCGCTCTAAATGCCTTATCAATTTATATGCATCAGACATTACATAAAATGATTGGCTGTAAGGGTATTTTCGATTAACTAGTAGTTCTAAATTTGAATGCGGAAATGAATAATTTATTCTAAATACTTTTAAATCCTGTAGAGAATAAACGCTGATTGCAAAAGATAATTGTAGATATTCTGTAATCGCACTTGTAAGGGTTTCATCACTCGCAGCTTCTTTATTAGGGAATCGCAATTTCTTCGGATCATCTAGCGATTCATTGATATGTAATAAATTCAAAATTTCTACATACTTCTCCTGTCTTAAAGTATATAAATAGGAAATATCTTTATTATTAGGAGAATAACACTCTCTCCAGGAAATAGGCTGTATTGTGTTCTTTTCTGAATCGAGCCGTCGTGTTACATACTGCAGTGCTGCGTTTCCTTGAACATTTAAAATTGGATGGGACTTAGGCTTCTCCTTTAAGGAAGACGGTGGCTGAGCAACCGACTTAACCGGTCTAAAAATCAGAATCCCAAGAAGCATTAACCCTAGAAGTACTACACCTAAAATTAAGACGATGAAACTAGAACTTCCAAGAAGACCTAAAGCACCTATGGTTATACAACTTATAGAGACTATAATCCCCAAAACAAAAGCGCTTACTTTAAATACTTTAGACTGCAAAATCCCCGATTTTGTTTCAGTATTTTGCGTTACAGTTAAACAATTACATATCCCATTCAAATTAGACATTTTTACCAAACTAAAAAATTCATCGGAATATCTTAGTATGCCTGTACGATTAAATGCAAATACAAAAAACTATCTATGAGATACTAAACATATTTCTAGAATTCGTTTTATCTTCGAAAAAGAATTAAGTTAGTTTTTAAAAATATAGCAGCATATTTTGTAAAATAAGGTGAAGAGTATCTGTAGGTCTCATTCGGAATTTAAAACAAGACAATAAAAAAAGAGATCTTTATTTGAATTGAAAGCAGTTGCTTTATTCATAAATATTAGGAAAAATTCCATACAAAAACGTATGTAGGAATTTTTCCTAGATAAGTCGTGAAGTTAACAACTTTGAAGACTCAGACTTTATGTAGATTCGTTTGGTATTTTAGACAAAAGAACTTTTATTAGTATACAAACTATTCCGGCGACAATTAATCCAAAACCGGCCAAGCCAAGACCAACACTACCTATAATCAATAAGGGGAAGCTAGCGCTTCCAGCAAGACCTAAAGCACCAAGAGTTACAAAAATTATTGAGAGCGACAACCCTATAATGCTGCAGCATGTCTTCAAGATACAAAATCCACGCAATTTGTCATTATTCATCTCAAAATTGTCTAATATATGTCGTTGGGTTCCCCATATTCCACCGAAAATCTGCATAAAAACCAATCAAATTAAAAAATTAAGTCAAAATATTTTAAACTAACAGGCAATTAAAATCAACTCATTTTTTTATTAATCTCTATAAATAGAAGTCGAAAGGAAATAAGGTTTTATAAGTTTTCTTGTCATAACCTAGGGAAAGTCCTATTTAATAGCATCTAAGTTCATAGAGTGTTATTAGATATATAGTATCCGAAACTTCTTTAATAACAGCGATCCATCTAGATCTTGTATCAAGGATTCTTATCCGAATGATCAAAAAATAACAATTTTCTCTAAAGAGCATCTAAAAATCTAAGAAAATGAATATCTGTACCTTACGATTTTTTATTTTTTTATAACTAAATTCAGGAGAGTGAGTCTAGTTTTTCTATATCATATTGGGACAAGTATGGTTGCAGTAATCTTTTAGTTTCCTATAATGGACCTCCCAAATTTTTATGGGGAAAGATTCTATCTGCTTTATAATAAAGCTTTTAGAGCAGGGAATTAAAATAAATCCTATGCAGTTGGACTATGACTCTTCCTGAAAAAACAACTCCCGCGTCCTCTTCGACACAGTCTCAATCTAATTACACAGCTCCCTCTACTTCCAATCAAAGCATTATTAATTCTGCTTCATTAGACGAGAGACTTAACCTCTACGATGAAGCTGTAAACCAAAATAATTCAACGGAATCTGTCGTTGAATTAGGGAAAACACTACAGCAAGAATTCTATAACTTAACGAATGAAACCTCTATAAGAAGTACAGTATCGCCATCTAATCACTCAGGAAACTGGAAAACATCTTTCTTATATAATTTGGCTCAACTTGTTGCACATGTCGTACCTACAAGGATACTACCAGCTAAAATCACCAAACCTACGGTTCTTCCACCGCCTACAAATCATACAGAGACTTCTTCGACACACGTCTCTAAACGCTCTACTAACTCTTCTTTTTCTGAAAATTCTACTTCGCGCGCGCAGCCTACCGTTGGGGGGGGGGGGGTTGCCTAAAAAAGAAAGAACGCTGGCTAAGCTTATTAAAGCTTCGGCCTCTTCTAGACCTACAAAGGCCACCTCCAAGCAAGCTCCTACACATATTCCTGATTCCTCTGCCTCTGAAAGCGCTAAGATTCTAGAGCAATCTTCTATTAAAGAGACTGGGAGAAAACTTATTGAACAGAAAGCTACAACAGATTCTGTCCAAAAAGTGAAAGACCCTCATCATCTTTCTAGGAAGAAGCGTGGTTTAGAAGATGAAGTTGAAGCTGGGGGATCAGCTACTCAAAAATACGATCTTACACCTGAGAATATCGTAGGAAAACTAGAGTTAACTCCTCAGCAAGAGAAGTTATGTCGAATATCAATCAACAACATAAAGAAAGCTGTAGGCTACTACAATGCTTTAGAAGATAAAAACTCTAGGAAAGGACAAGACCTCTTAGTTAAGCAGTCTATTTTCTTAGACATGATTCAAAAAAAAGCGGGGCTATCCGCGTCACATCCGAGTTCAAAAGTGATGACTATTCTTAAGACAGAGTTTTCATCGCATCGCGTTAAAGTGGATAAATATTTACATGGTATCTGGATTGCTGGATCTCCACCTGATGATGTAAGTCCCTATATCAAAGTATTTTTACAGACATATGACGATTTCGAATTCTACTTCTGGGTAGATGAAAAGGCTTACGGAGCAGCTAAATTTTCATCTACTCTGAAAAGAATAGCTTTTGATGCATCCATGAAGGAAATCAAGGAAAAAACCCCAGAGGTTGCAAAAGACTTTATTCAATACTACGAAGAATTACGGCAGAAATACGATTTCACTCAAGATCCTAATCTAAAGCAACAATATTACGATGATTTAGTCACAATCTATGAGAAGTATGAAAAATTAGACAAAGGCATTAGGGAAAATTTCAATGCCTTATTTTTAAGAAATATGATTGTTTCTCAAGATGGGTTTTTCAATTTTTGTATGCTTAAAGGCTCTAGCTCAATTACTGACGATATACGCATAGAATATCTCGAAAAAACCATTAAACTTCCCCAAGAGGAGGTTGAGCAATATAAGAAGACTATAGAAGCCAACAAAAAGAAAATTCAAGATATCGTTGCTAAAGTTAACAAGGATTTAGGATCCGAAAAGGTTAAAATTAAAGATATCAAAGAACTTAATTCAATGAAAGACACGACCAATCTCTATAATTACGAGATGGAGATGTTCTTAAGATGGAATTATGCCGCAGCGTCAGATCAGATCAGAATGTATATGCTCAAAGAACATGGGGGAATTTACACTGATTTAGATATGATGCCCCAGTATTCTCAGGAGGCTACTAATGCCATTTTTGAGAAAGGTGGGAATAAATTTTTCGAAAGCTTGCAAATTAGGCGAGTTATCTCCGATGTAGCTTTGAAAATAGCAAATGGAGAAAGTACTGTCACCTTAGAAGAAATCAGTAAAGAAATCAAAACATCAAAACTTACAGCTGATGATAAAACAAAAATCAAAGAGCTAATTACTGAATTTCAAAAGCTACATAAAGGCGAAGGTGGGAGCCAAGGCAAACCTAAGACAAGTCTCTTTCAAAAAATGGCTGCTGACACGATTCGAGATACAATGCCTGTTTTACGAAGGTACCATAAGTGGGATAGTGGTTGGAATGTTCGCATATTGAATGGTTTGATGATGGCTCATAAAGATAGTGCCACAGTTGATGCTGTCATTAGAGGACAACAACGAGCTTATGCTGAATTAAAAGACATAAGGGAAAACGTTCTTAGTGGATCTTTCTTTAATACTCTTGATGATCTAACACATTTAGATCAAAAAGATGTGGTGGGAGGCCATTTAGTCAGAGATTATCTTGGAAAGAGTCTATTTTATAATTTTAGACAAGACTCAACTATTCCTGGAGCTGTAAGTACATTAGGAATTACAGGTCCCGATTTAATTAAGAAAGAAATGGTCAAGCATTTCAAATCTTTTGGACCTCTAGGAAGTGACTTTCTTAGTGAGAATGGGAGGAATTTAGGAGATGCGGCCTATTTAGGTTCCTATAAACAAATTAAAGATTCAAAAGGCGAAATTACATATGACTGGAAACATCCTCTATCTATAGGCGCCAATGACGTAACTCCTGGAGATGAGAGTACGTGGTGTAATGTCAGACAGAAATGCGCAGCTGAGCTGCTTTTTTCTGATTCATCAAAATTACGCGCAGAAACTCCTAAAGGAATAGAGCGCACCAAAGTTAATCAAGCTGATTTCACTAAATCTTGGTCTCAGAAAGCAAAAGATAACCTCCCGGGAGGTCTATTAGTAAGGTTTAATAACCTTATTGAAGATCCTAAGGTGGATATCGTGAAACTATCTGATTTAGATCACGAAATCTATGAATTTAAGATGAAAATAAAAGATGATGCTATAGCAACAGCATCTATGTTTTCTCTACAGCTGCAACTTGCAAATCTAATCCGCGGTGTTCAACTTCCAGTTGCTAATCACGTTAACTTTTTCCCAGACTTATATAAAAATATCGAGGGAGATCTAGAAAAGGCTATTAAACTATATCTGAAGAGTCATTCACAGACGGGCATTACCTTATGGTATAGCTCATCAAGTGGTCTATCCATGTTCTTAAAAGATATGCTATCTGTAGCCGAGAGACAAGTAGCGATTGGTAATCTCATTGACTCTGCAGGGCAATCACCTCTTTCTATAACACAGATGAATCTCTTAATAAGCTATGGGGAGCTGAAGTCTAAAGAGAGTTTAGATTTTCTGACATCCGATGAAGATATTCACCAGTTTCTAGAAACTATAAATAAGATATCAGGGGATTCACGACTTTGGGCTAAAGTCAATCAAATCGAAGATCAGATTGTGGCGGGGCACTTCTTTAAAGATCTAGAGGAGTTCATAAACAAATGCTTTGTTCTACCTGAAAACGAAAGAAGAAAACTCATTCTAGATAAAATGAAGGAGATAACCCGCTATAGTGGTCTGGACAATCAAGAACAACAGAGCTCACAGAAATGGTATGAACAACTCTATGATACTACGTTTCAAAAACGTGTCTTAGATCCTCAGAAAAAGTTAGATGATATTATCAAAAAATTTGAGGATAGTGACCGTGTTAATCTACAGAATTTGGATAAATTCTTATTCGATAGATACTTATTTTCACGCTTGCATCTAGATGGATACGCCTTTACTGATTTAAAAGATCTCTATCGATTTATGGTAGCTGAAACAGGAGTTTCGGGACTCTTCTCTGCAGATAGTGTATTGCCAGCACCTTCCAAGCATTTAGTCGATATGATGAAAACAACACTAGGAGGAGATTATGAGGATATGCATGATGTCCTTAGTAGTGTATATGACTACTTATCTCTAGATCCTAATAGTCCAGAAGCAGAATCTGCTTTAGTAAATATACCAGAAAAATTAAGGGAGGAACTTAAAAAATCTCATATTCCTGATTTACTCATACCTCCGGTTGACGGCTATGTCTCTGCCTTGGGAATGCAGTATGGAGTGGAAGACGGTGGTGAATCCGAGCGCGTAATGACAAGTGTTATGCCTGGAGAATTCAACCTATCGAGCTATATCATGGCAAACTATCTCGATACACTTTATCAGCTACATCTACGTATTCATGATGGTTCCTTAACTCTAGAAGCAGCTAAGAAATTATTAAACGAGAAACACGTCTATTGTTTCCTTTATGATGATCGTCTTGAAGAGCTTGTAAAACTTGCAAAGGATAAGACATACCTTTCCATAACTGAAGTTAATTCGATTCTCTCTAAGAGAACAAATTTTGCACAAACAGTATCATCCTTGTTGTATGGTATTTTACCCGGAGTTAATGAAATCTTACAACGAGATGCGGATTTCGGTCGTCCCCTAGCGACTACAATGCTAGATCCCACGGCAATTAATCCTTACGATTATCGCGGAGTAGGATTGAGTAAAGATTTTTTCTCTGTTCCTCCTGATGTGCCTACAATACAAAACGTTGTAGAACAAGCAAAGTATTCTCTATTTTCTTGGCCCGAATTTTCTAGAGATCAGATACCTCTATGGGCTGGTTTAGCAAAAACATTTGGTTCTGAAATAGCACACCTACACCCACAAACGTTTTTATATCAATTAGAGGGGCGTTGTATGGGTCTCTCTATGCTCTATATGTCAGCGAAAGATTCTATTGCATATACCTTGATCACTAGAAATCTCATGACAACAAGCGCTCTATTTCAGACAAAAGAACGTGATCATATACCCCTAACAGAATCAGACAATACGTTTTTAGAGAAAAGCCAAACATACATTGATTGGTTACAATATCGTGGGAATAAAGAAATAAAAACAGGAGGGATACTGACTCCACACACATGGGATATTGAAGGTTTATCTAAGATATTTGGGAAACAGACAAACATAAAAAGCCTATTAGTAACCACGCCTAGCCATTCCCTAGTTGTTCAAGCGATGGATGAATTTTATAGAGTTACAGATCCCAACTTCGGACATTGTGATTTCGAGACATTACCGCAAGCCCTATTATTCCTAGAATCTTCAGTACAACTAACTGAAGAAGTAAGAACTCGCTATGGGATATCTTCTGAAGTAAGTGTAGCATCACAGCTAAAAGCTTATACCTTAGATTCAATAAAAGCAGAAAACTCCTGGTTTCCATCTACCAACTTAGGATTCTCCTATGATCAGTATATGACTACTTTATATAAAATGACTCTAAGGGGAGATGTCAATATAGGCCGTAGAAGAATATCCTGGGCAAACTTATATAAAATAGGAGGTACTATTGATCATAAAAGGATTAATGAAAAGACTCGTGAAGCAGATCTTGATAGATTAAAATTAGATGGGGATATTTTAAGTGATTATCTTTCTAAGACTGTTTTAGATGCTGAACTTACTTCTACAATCTTATACATCTTAGACAATTACGGCATAGAAATTGGGACAAAAGAGGTTAGCAGGAGCTTAATTGTCGAAACCCCTAGAGATCTTACAGCTTTAATAAGCGGGTTCAAAACTAAATCCCAGCAATTAGGTTCCATGCTACGGAACCTGATGGATGATATAAGAAATGCCATCCATAATACATCAGCTGATAATAAAGATAAAATATCTGTCACCAATGTGGATGTTACTGATGGCGATAAGATTTCGTTTGATTTTAAGCAGGGAGACTCTCAATCCAAAAAAATACAAATTCCAGGTCATGGATTAGTCAAAACATTCAAAGAGTTTGGGACAATGGCTAGCGGTCTGGCTGGCACAGGTGTCATGGACGTAGAGCTCGGCATGTCTATGGTGTCCATTGTACAATATGTACGCTTAGTACAAGCAGGAAAAGGTAGTGAGGCTCAGGCTATTTTTGACGTATCTTTAGATGTCAAAGAAATGGCTGAAATGACCTTGGGAAGTGTTTTACAGGGGCTAGGAAAGAAATTCATTACCGATGAGGGAATTGATGGATTTCGATTAGAATCAGCAGTAGCTAAGCAAGTTTTAAAAGCTTCTAAAAAAGTAGGAGGAACTTTAGGGAAAGCTCTTGCTAAAGTTGCGGGTGTTTTAGAGCTTCCTGTTCTTGAAACTATTGCAGGAGTCTGGAGTCTTTATAGTAGTGTAGAAGATCTGCAACACGCCTCCTCATATAGCGATATGATGGCAGCACGTGTTCAAATAGCTTTTGATTCTATTTCCCTAGCATTAACATTATCCGCCATTGCTGCTCCACCTGCAATGTTAGCTGCGGGTCCTATTGCTGCTATTGGTATGGGAGCTGCATCAATTGCTCGCAACGTTGCGAAAACAGAAGAACGTCATCAAGAATGGGGTAAATATAGAAAATTTCTAGAAGATGGAGGAGAGCATGTTATAGGCGCTTTCCCAGATAGAGGAGTGCTTGATTTGTCTGGCAACCATGTTTTAGGAAATATAGTTTTAGATCTAAGAAAAAATCCACCAACTCTTACGGGAGATCGATCATACAATGCGAATAGATGGATTGGGCATCAACCACACTTGTCAGACTGGCAAATTAGAGAAAAACTAGGTTATGCGTTTAGCATTAGTGCAACTGGCGCTTTAGCAAGAGGGCATGCCAATAGCTATTGGCCTCCTGAAGTTCCTAAAATCCCTGCAGGGATCTATAGGACTGTTATTCTTGGATACGGAATTACATACGAAGGAATTACTGAAGTCGTTTATCTATCGAATAAAGTAATTTGGAGAGAAGCAGTTATGGAGGCAGATTCTCGTTACTACAAACCTCCTTTAACAGCTAAAAATCATAAAAGTACGATAATAACAGGAAATACACAAACGACCATTATTCCCGTACGTCTTTTAGATAGCGATTCTCCAGAAAGAATAGATTATGCCTCACAGTATAAAGATTATGAGATCAAGGTTGAAGGGGGCAAAGGAGGAATAACTGTTCAAATCGGCGGAGCTGGTTTTTATAATATTACTGGAGCTCCGGGAGTTGAAAATGTGATTTCGTTCCGTGCTATTCCACCTCCATTTTCAGTGAAATTCAATCTCTCACAAGTAGTACAAGACGTTCCTCTTATATGGCCTAATGGCACAAGCATAAATATCTTAAAAATCCGACAAACAGGAATTTCTACAGTCATTGGTTCTTCTGGAGGCCGGGATACTCTATCAGGAAATCGTGATACCAAATTCTATGTAAGTTCCGGAGGAGGAACTATATATTCTGGAGCAGGGAAAAACTGGTATTACATACCTAAATTAAATAGTAACCTTACTATTGTACTTACTCCGAACTCTACTGATCACGATCTTACACTCGGCATGAACTCCTTCGAACTACATTCAGGAGGAGATAATTTAAATTTAGTAGGTCTCGATGGGGATAACAGCACAGGCATATACATTGAAAACGCAAATAAGAGTAGCTCTTATGATCGTTGGGTAGGTCATTTCCAAGTCAAATTCTCTGACGGTATTACAGTTGAAGCTATAGACAAACCTATCCCTGGGAATAATACAAATACCACTACTCTAGGCTTTACAAAATGCGAACAATCTACCTGGGCACTAAAACATCCTGAAGAACCTGGATTTGTAGATAATATTGTGCGATGGATGAAAAACTACCTCTGGTGGTTTGCTCCTGAGGTATCCATCATTCAAAAACATAGCCGTGTATCGTATTATGATGATGAGAAGCTTTTCGTTTATAAACCTGAAAAACACACAGAATTAGATCTTCGAGCTCAAGGTGAGTTTCAAACAGTCGTTGAAGGTGCTGTGGGTGTTTCTTATCTCCTATCTTCTTCACCAAATATAGAAACTCAACCTATTAAAGTTATACTAGCAGAGGATGGAGATGCTCCTCAATTTCTTGATTTTAGCACAATCGTTCCCAGTTTAATTGAAGGGAAAATGACAAATGGCACGGAAGAAAGCTCAAGTATAGATCTGATAGTTTCTTCTCCACGATACACAATTCCTATGACTCTAAGTTGGGATCCAGGTGATCCTCCATGGGACACAATAATAGATATTAGCACGAATGTTCGACCGACTTTGGGTAATTGGTATAATCAGCTACAAGAAGATCCTACAAAGAAACATGTTCTCTACCACAATAGCGTACTCATCCCTGAAAGATTAGAGGGTATAATGAGTCTAAATAACGCTGTTACTTTGATGTTGAGTGAGCTGCATAAGAGTAAAGAACACGTTCTTGGTGTAGAAAATAGGGGAGATGTAGATCTGACAATACAAGGGACTCTCTATGCTGGACATATTGAAGAAGTGATGACAGATCTGAAATGGACGATGCTTGAACAGCTTAAATCTATGAAGAAGTTCTCTATTAAAGTACCTGCGCATACTATTGAATACATTGATTTCCGAGGCAGTGATCAAAGCGGGGGGAATGTCTTATTCTATAGCAAGGTGGAATCTGGATTCCTTAAAGCAGATACTAAACCTAAAACAACATTCTCTCATAATACCTGGAAGTTTTACGATGAAATTCAAATTTATTATACTTCACTAAATCTTGAAGATTTCAATCGCTACCGCATAGCTTCTGAAACATTTGCGTTAGCACAACAGATCATGTATGCCCAAGATTTAGTCAACATAAGAAATAGAGATCTTCTCTTAAAATTCTTCTATATCCGAGAAGGAAAGGGTATAGGAACCATGCGTTTGGTATACAAAAACTTCTTTAACACATATCTGGATGGCATTTCTGAAAGAACGTTAGAACAAGAAGCTAAACCCTGGATGGCTTCAGATCCACATCAATTCATTGATCGAAGTTATTGGAATTACTTAGAGCTGACATTAGGGAAGGAGACGTTCAACTTAGTCACGTTGATTAAAGAATTCTGTTCCCGTTCCCGTATTTTATCTCTAGAGCAGGATAAAACAGATCATCATTTGATACTTCCTAAAAGATATCGATCTTTGGACTTAGCTGTTTTAACTTACACAATAGATCCTAAACAGATAAAAAATGCTCCAGAAAATAAACTACTTTTCCTTGATCAAGCAATAAAAGAATACCGACTTCCTTCATCAACGATCTTAGAAAGTTCTTATTACTTAGATCCTGTAAGCGGGGATCTTTATATAACGCGTATTCTATCAGATCAATTACAAAATCAAGCATTTGTTCTGAAACTGAAAGGATTTAAACAGGATTGGACAAGTTTTAAAAATATCATTATATCTGCGGAACACAAAGGACTTGTCTCATCTAGTGGAACTGCTATCACATTTATTGGTCCTGAGCTACGTCATTTAGAAATTAATTTCCCTAAGACAATCGCGGATGTAAAAATACCAGAAAGAATAGTTTCTAGAGCAGGTGTTATATTCCCAACTAATGATCAAGTCGTACATTACGATCCTCGAGTCGATCAACAGTTCTATATGTTGCGAGATTATATGTTATGGAACCTTCGTGATAGAACTAAGGGTCCTTCTAAACGTGCTAAAGCTTATGATAACTATTTATTAGGGTCGGCTATGCAGTTATATTCTCGAGATCCTAAATGGCAAATCCCTGAGAGCATGCTGCAATATGCTTTTGGTTATTACAGAGTCTATGTACCACATTGGGTACGTTCTCAAATGCGGGTGAATACACTTGTAAAAATGCCAAAGGGTAGTATTACAATTTCATTAATTACGACACAAAATGATCTTTTTGATCGTCGACCTGGATCTGGTTACAACATCTACTTCACTATAGTTGGTTTGGACAAACACGTAAAAACTCATACTGACAAACCTGGAGATATGCTGCTCAATCTAGATCAAGATGTGGTTCTTAGTGTGAAGAAAATCGATGAAAGTGAATATTCCAGAAGAAGAATCTATGTAGTTGCGGAAATTGCTACAGAAGAAGAACGTAGACTACGATCTAGCTCTGAGGTAGTCATCCTTCCGGGTGGAGAAAAGTTCAGATATAAAAGAAATGTGAAGGACAATAAAGAAGACGATTCTAATTAGAGCCGCCAGTTAACGATGACTTTATCCATCGAGTATTGGTGTATTTCAAGGTTTTTAAGAACACCTAATCCCTCCAATTCCTTTAGCACTCGAGATCCTAATAATCCTTTCAAAAGGATTCTCATCCAAATAATCAAAGAATAAAAAATTTCCTTCAGTAGCATCTAAAAAATCTAAGAAAGTGAATATCTGTATCTTACGATTTTTATTTTTTAAAACTAAATTCAGGAGAGGAGGGCTAGTTTTTCTATATCATATTGGGACAAGTATGGTTGCAGTAATCTTTTAGTTTTCTATAATGGACTTCCCAAATTTTTATGGGAAAAGGTTCTATCTACTTTATAATAAAGCTTTTAGAGCAGGGAATTAAAATAAATCCTATGCAGTTGGACTATGACTCTTCCTGAAAAAACAACTCCTGCTACATCCACGCCCACATCTCAATCCAACTATACAGTACCCTCTACTTCCAATTCTTCCTATTCCAACCAAAGTACTATTGCTTCTTCTTCCTTAGATGAGAGACTTAATCTCTATGATGAAGCTGTAAATCAAAATAACTCAACGGAATCTGTTGTTGAATTAGGGAAAAAGTTACAGCAAGAGTTCTTTAACTTAACGAACGAAACCTCTATAAGAAGTACAGTATCGCCATCCAATCACTCAGGAAACTGGAAAACATCTTTCTTATATAATTTGGCTCAACTTGTTGCTCATGTTGTCCCTACAAAGATATTACCAGCTAAAATCACCAAACCTACGGTTCTTCCACCGCCTACAAATCATACAGAGACTTCTTCAACACACGTCTCTAGACGTACTAACTCTTCTATTTCTGAGAACTCCACCTCTTTAACTCAGCCTTCTATTGGGGGGGGGGGGGGTTCTCCTAGAAAGAAAAGAATTCTGGCTAAGCTTGTTAAGGCTTCAGCCTCTTCTCGATCTAGGAAACCTACAAAAACGCCTACGAGATATTCTCCTACACATATTCCTAATTCCACTTCCTTTCTTCAGGAAAGTTCTACCTCTCTAGAGCAATCTATTGGAGAAACTAGTAGTGCCCTCATAAAAAAAGAAACAACAACTCCCGTTCAGAAGGTAGAAAAAGATCTACATTCTCTTTCCAGAAGAAAACGTGGTTTAGAAGATGGTGCGGAAATATCAGCTACCCAAAAATATGATCTGACTCCTGAGAATATCGTGGATCGATTACAGCTGACTCCTGACCAAATAAAAACATGCCAAACACCGATCAACAACCTAAAGAAAGCTGTAGGGCGCTATAATGCTTTAGAAAATCAAAACTCAAGAAAAGGGCAAGACCTCCTAGTTAAACAATCTACTTTTCTAGAAACAATTTACAAAAGGGCAAAAATATCTAAAACATCACCTGCACAACAGGTGATGAGCACTATTAAAACAGAGTTTTTATCACACAAAGTTAAAGTAGATAAGCATCTACACGGTATCTGGATTGCTGGCTCTCCTCCGGATGAGACCGACGCCTATATCAAAGTATTTTTACAGACCTATACCGACTTTGACTTTCTCTTTTGGGTAGATGAAACTGCCTATGGTGCTGCGAAATTTTCATCTACTTTGAAGAAAATAGCTTTTGATTCGTCTCTTAACGATTTAAGGAAAGAAACAGGAGAAGATGTAAAAAAATTTGTTCAATACTTTGACGAGTTAAAAGCAAAATATGATTCTACTGAAAACCTTGAAGAGCGGCAACAATACTACGATGATCTACTTCAGATGTATAATGATTATGAGAGAGTAGATGAACACGTTAAGAATCATTTCAATGCCATATTTTTAAGAAATATAATTGTTTCTCAAGATGGCTTCTTCAATTTTTGCATGCTTAAAGGCGTTGATGCAATTACTGACGATATACGCATAGAGTATCTTGAGAAAACTATTAAACTCCCGAAAGAGGAGATTGAGCAATATAAGAAGACTATAGAGACTAATAAAAAGAAAATCCAAGATATCGTTTCTAAGGTTAATAGTGAGCTAGGATCAACTAGAGTTATTATCAAAGATGTCAAAGAACTGACTAGAATGAAAGATAGAACACATCTCTATAATTATGAGACAGAGATGTTATTGCGATGGAATTACGCTGCAGCATCAGATCAGATCAGAATGTTCATGCTCGAAGAACATGGAGGGATTTATACCGACTTAGACATAATGCCCACATATTCTCAGGAAGTTACTGACATCATTTATAAGAAGGGTGGAAATAGATTTTTCGAAAGCTTACAAGTTAGGCGTGCTCTTTCCGATGCAGCATTAAAAATAGCAAACGGCGAAACCGCAGTTACTTTAGATCAAATCGCCAAGGAAATCGAGACATCTGAACTTACGGATGATGATAGAGATAAAATCACTCAGTTGATTAGTGAGTTTGAAAAGATACATAAAGGTGAAGGTGGGGGTCAAGGGAAAACCAAGAAAAGTCTCTTTCAAACAATGGCTCCTGAAATAGTTCGAGACACGATGCCTATTTTGCGAAGGTACCATAAGTGGTCCACAGGTTGGCATATTCGTGGATTGAATGGTTTGATGATGTCGCACAAAGACAGTGCCCTAGTCGATGCTGTCATTCGTGGTCAGTGGCAAGCCTATGCTGAATTAAGAGCCTTAAGAGAAAATATCCTTAGTGGGGAATTTTTTAATACTCTAGAGGATCTTAAACATCTAGATCGCGATCAAACGGTGGGCGGCCACTTTGTCAAAGATTATCTTGGAAAGAGTCTGTTCTATGACTTTAGACAGGATTCAGTTATTCCTGGAGCCGTAAGTACACTAGGCATTACTGGCCCGGGTTTAATCAGAAATGAAATGATCAAGTACTTTAAAGGGCTTGGTCCTATGGGAAAAGCATTTCTGAGTAAAGATGGAAGCAAATTAGGAGATGATGCCTATTTAGGTTCTTATAAACAGATCAAAACTCCAGAAGGAGAAATTACGTATGACTGGACACATCCATTATCTATAGGATCTAATGATGTAACTCCTGGAGATGAAAGTACCTGGTGTAACATTAAACGGCCAGGCGCAAGCGAATTACTTTTTTCTGATTCGTCAAAATTGCGTGTAGAAACTCCTAAAGGAGTGGAACGCACTAAAATCGATCAAGCTGAATTTATTAAGTTATGGTCTGATGAATCAAAAAAAAATCTACCTGGAGGTTTATTAACCCGATTTAATCACCTCATTACTGATCGTAATATAGATATTGTAAGAATGTCTGAATTAGATCACGAAATCTATTCATTCAAGATGCAAATAAAAGATGACGTTATAGCACAAGCGTCTATGTTCTCTTTACAGCTGCAAATTGCACAGCTGATTCGTGATGTTAAACTTCCAGTGTCCAATCACGTTAATTATTTCCCAAATCCGCATCAACATATTGAGGATGATCTAGAAAAGGCTATCAGATTATATCTAAATAGCAATTCACAGACAGGAATTACTGTATGGTATAGTTCATCAAGTGATCTATCGATGTTTTTAAAAGATATGCTTTCTGTAGCCGAGAGGCAACTAGCCATTGGCAATCTCATTGATTCTATAAACACATCACCCATTTCTATAACAGACATTGAGATTTTAACAAAATACTCTGAATTCAGTTCTAAAGACAGTATGGATTGTCTTACAACTGAAGAAACTGACAAGTTTCTAGAAATCACAAGTAAAATAGCAGAGAATCGCGAGCTTCAAGCAAAGGTCAATCAAATCGAAGAACAAGTCTCATCAGGACAGTTATTTAAAGAACTACAAGATCTAGTAGATCATTGGTTGACACTATCAGATGAAGATAGAAAAAAGGCAATTCTTGATAAAATGAAAGAAATGGCCCGAGGTAGCGGTATCGATGGACAAGAGCAGAAGAATATAGAAAAATGGTATGAGAAACTTTATGACGATATATTACAAAAACGTGTCACGGATCCAAAGAAAAAATTAGAAGATATTGTTAAGAAATTTGAATCAAGTGAACGCGTAACTTTGCAGAATTTAGATCATTTTCTATCCGATGAATCCTTATTTTCACGCATGCATAGAGATGGCTACTCTTTCAACGATTTAAATGATTTATACAGATTCATAGTAGCTAATACAGGTGTTTCAGGGATCTTTGCTTCAGATAGCGTCTTTCCATCTCCCTCTAATCACCTAGTGGATATGATGAAAGCAACATTAGACGCTGACTATGAGAATATGCATGACCATCTAGACCAAGTGTATAACTATCTAGCTTTGGATCCTGGAACTCCAGAAGCAAAAGCAGCTTTAGAAGAGATACCAGAAGCATTAAGAAAGGAATTAGAAAAATCTCATACTCCTGATTTACTAACTCCTCCTGTAGATGCGTACGTCTCTGCTTTAGGAATGCAGTATGGTGTAGACAATGGTATGGAATCTAATCGCATAATGACAAGTGCCATACCAGGAATATTCAATCCAACAAGCCATACCATGGCAAACTATTTTGATGGTCTTTATGAACTCCACCGACATATTCATGACAGTTCCTTAACTAAAGATTCAGCAAAGAAACTCCTTGAAGATAGAGGTATCCATTGTTTTGCTTATGATGATCGTCTTGAAGAGCTCGTCAAGCTTGCAGGGGATAAGCAATATCTTTCCCTAACTCAAATTCATCAAATTCTTTCTAAGACAGAGAATTTTGCACAGGCATCAGGACATCTATTATCCAGCATTTTACCTGGAGCTAGTGATATCTTTCAAAGAGAGGCAACTTTTGGCCGGCCATCAGCAACTGCAATGCAAAATCCAACCGCGATTAATCCGTATGATTATCGCGGAGTAGGTGCTAGTAAAGATCTTTTCTCCACTCCTTCTGATGTGCCTACGATACAAAATGCCGTAGAACGAGCAAAGTATTCTCTATTTTCTTGGCCAGATTTTTCTAGAGAGCATATACCTCAATGGAGTGATTTAGCAAAAGCATTTGGCTCCGATATTGCTCACATACACCCACAAACGTTTTTATATGACTTAGAAGGACGTTGTATGGGTTTATCTATGCTTTATATGTCAGCTAACGATGCAATTGAATACACCTTGATAACCAGAAATCTCATGACAACAAGTTCTCTATTTCAAACAAGAGAGCGTGATCACCTACAGCTAACGGAGTCGGATAACACATTCTTAGAGAAAAGCCGCTCTTACATCGATTGGTTGCAATATCAAGGGAATAAAGATCTGAAAACAAAGGGGATATTAACTGAGCGGAGATGGGATATTGGAAGTCTATCTAGGATGTTCGGTTATCAGAAAGAGATGAAGAGCTTCTTAGTAACTACCCCCAGCCATTCTATAGTTGTTCAAGCAATAGATAAAGCTTATAGAGTCACAGACCCCAACTTTGGACATTGTGATTTTCCAACATTATCACATGCCCTGTTGTTCTTAGAATCTTCAGTACAACTAACTGACGAAGTAAGAGATCGCTATGGCATTTCCAGTGCAACATCGATACAAGAACAGCTAAAAGTTTATACCGTAGATTCAACAAAAGCAGCCAATACCTGGTTTCCATCTACCAACTTAGGATTCTCCTATGATCAATACATGACTACTTTATATAAAATGACTCTAAGAGGGGATGTCCGTTTAGGTCGTAGAAGAATATCCTGGGCAGACTTATATAGAATAGGAGGTACTATTGATCATAGAAGAATCGATGAAAAGACCCGTGAAGGAGATCTCGATAAATTAAAATTAGATGGGGATATTTTAAGTGATTATCTTTCTAAGCATGTCTTAGATGCTGATCTTGCCGCTACGATCCTATACATCTTAGATACCTATGGAACAGAAGTTGGAACAAAAGAGGTCAGTAGGAAATTAATTGTTGAAACTCCTAGAGATCTCACATCTTTAATAAGCGGGATTAAAAGCAAAGCACAGCAAATGAGCTCTATGTTACGGAATGTAATGGAGGAGATAGGAAAAGCGATTAAAGGTACATCGGCTGTAGATAAAGATAAGATATCTGTCACCAATGTGGATGTCAATGGAGATGAGATCTCCTTTGAGTTGAAGGAGGGAGAATCTACAAAAAAAGTCAAAATTCCGAGTCATGGATTAGTCAAAGTATTTAAAGAGCTAGGATCAATGTTAAATGATCTTGCTGGCACAGGTGTTATGGATATAGAGCTCGGCATGTCTGCACTCTCTATTATACAATACGCACGTTTGGTAGAAGCAGGAAAAGGTGATGATGCTCAAGCGATTTTTGACTTATTTTTAGATGGAAAAGAAATGGCTGAAATGACCTTGGGAACTATTGTCCAGGGTGTAGGAAAGAAATTCATTACTGAGCAAGGGATTGATGGATTTCGATTAGAATCGGTCTTAGCTAAGAAGCTCATGAAAACCTCTACAAAAGTTGGCGGAACTTTAGGGAAAGCACTTTTTAGAGTAGGACAAATGTTAGAGCTACCTATCCTTGAAGCTGTTGCTGGGGTCTGGGGCCTCTATACCAGTATAGAGGATTTACAGCACGCCTCTTCACACAGTGATAAGATGGGAGCACGTGTTCAAGTGGCTTTCGATGTTATTACTCTAACATTAACATTATCCGCCGTTGTTGCTCCTGCTGCGATGTTAGCTGCTGGACCTATTGCTGCTATTGGTATGGGGGCTTCGTCAATTGCTCGCAACATTGCTTTGACAGAAGAACGTCACGAAGCTTGGAATCAATATAAACGCTTCCTAGAAGAGGGTAGTGAACATATTGTAGATGCTTTCCCAGACAGAGGATTGCTTGATTTTTCTAATAACCATGTTTTAGGAAATATAGTTTTAGATCTAAGACAAAATCCTCCTATTCTTAAGGGAGATAGATCTTACAATGCCAACAGATGGATTGGACATAAACCAGGGTGGTCTGACTCACAAGTTAGAGAAAAGCTCAGCTATGCATTTAGTATTACTCCCTATAGCGCTTTAGCAAAAGGGCATGCTAATAGCTATTGGCCTCCTGAAGTTCCTAAAATCCCCGCAGGCACCTACAACACCGTTATTCTTGGATACGGAATTACATATCAAGGAACTACTGAGGTTGTTTATCTCTCAAATCAAATAGTTTGGAGAGAAGCTGTCTTAGATCCAACATCTCGTTATTATGTACCCCCTTTAACAGCTAAAAATCATAAAAGTAAGGTAATAACCGGGAACACACAAGCAACTATTATTCCTGTACGTCTTTTAGATAAGGATTCTCAAGAGCGAATAGATTATGCCTCACAATATAAAGATTATGAGATCACGGTTGAAGGAGGAAAAGGAGGGATAACTGTTCAAATTGGTGGCGCTGGTTTTTATAATATTACAGGGGCTTCAGGAGTTGAAAATGTGATTTCATTCCGTGCTATTCCACCTCCATTGGGTGTGAAATTTAATCTAGCACAATTAGTGCAAGAAGTTCCTCTAACAAGACCTAATGGCACAAGTATAGATATTTTAAAAATTCGACAAAAAGGAATTTCTACAGTCATCGGCTCTTCTGGAGGTCAGGATAATTTAGCAGGAAATCGCGACACCAAATTCTATCCAAGCCCTGGAGGAGGAATTATATATTCCGGAGCAGGGAAAAACTGGTACTACATCCCTAAATTAGATAACAATCTTACTATTGTACTTACCCCGAACTCTACCGATCACGATCTTACACTTGGTATGAGCTCCTTTGAACTACATTCTGGAGGAGATAATCTAAACTTACTAGGTCTCAATGGAGATAACAGCACAGGCATATACATTGAAAATGCAAATAAGAGTAGCTCATACGAACATTGGGTAGGTCACTTTAAAGTCAAATTTTCTGACGGCATTACAGTTGAAGCTATAGAAAAACCTGTCTCAGGGAATAGTACAAATACGACTACTTTAGGTTTTACAAAATGTGATCAGTCTACGTGGGCATTAAAACATCCTGAAGAATCTGGATTTGTAGATAATATTGTACGATGGATGAAAAAATACTTCTGGTGGTTTGCTCCTGAAGTATCTATCGTGCAGCAACACAGTCACGTATCATATTATGACGAAAATAAGCTTTTTGTTTACAAACCCGATAAACATACCGAGTTAGATATTCGAGCTCAAAATGAGTTTGAGGCAGTAGTTGAAGGCTCCGTAGGATCTTCTTATCTCTTGTCTTCTCCACCAAATATCAAAACCAAATCTACTAAAATTGCACTAGCAGAAGATGGAGACTCTCCTCAATTAATTGATCTTGGCTTACTTGTTCCCAGTTTAATTAAGGGTAAAATGACAAGTAAGACAGCTATAGAGCTGGAAGTTTCCTCCCCAAGATATACAGTTCCTGTAGTTCTCAGTTGGGATCCCGGAGATCCTCCGTGGAAAACAGTAATAGAAGTTAACTCATATGTTCGAGCGACTCTAGGTGAGTGGCATCGTAAAATCCAACAACACCCTGAACAAACTCACGTTCTTTATCACAACAGCGTCCTAGTCCCTGAAAGATTAGAAGGTATATTGAGTCTGAACAACACAGTTACCTTGATGTTAAGTGAATCAAACAAGACTAAAGAACATATTCTTGGAGTCGAAAATAAAGGCGGGATAGATTTAAAGATATGGGGAACTCTCCATGCCGGGCATATTGAAGGCGCTATGATGCATCAAATATGGACAAGGTTTAGAAACTCTGCGTCCTTAAAAGTCTTCGATATCACAGTACCAGCGTATTCTATTAAATATCTTGATTTCGAAGGTAGCGATAGAAGTGGTGGAAACATCCTATTTAACAGCATACTAGAATCCAAATATCTTAAAGCAGATATCAAACCAAAAACGAAATTCTCTCATAACACATGGAGGTGGCATGACGAGATTCAGATTTTCTCTACTTCATTAGAGCTTGAAGACTTCTATCGTTATCGCATTGATTCTGAAACACAAATATTATCACGATACTTGATGTACTCTCAAAAATTAGTGAGCATACAAAATAGAGATTTCATCTTAAAATTCTTCTTTGTCCGCGAAGGAAAGGGTGTAGGAGCTATACGCTTTGTATTTAAAAACTTCTTTCACAGAAATTTGGATGGTATTTCAGAGAAAACATTAGAAAAAGAAGCTAAACCTTTGATGGCTTCAAACCCACATCAATTCATTGATCCAAGTTATCGGGATCACTTAGAGCTAACTTTGGGAAAAGAGACGTTTAACTTAGCCACAATGGTTAGAGAATACTGTTCGTATTCCTATATTCTACCGCTAGGGGAAGATGAACAGCATCGTTTGACTATTCCTAGGGAATATTGGTCTTCAAGCTTATCTGTATTAACTTATACTATAGATTCTAACAAAATCAAAAATGGTCCGGAAAACACACTACTCTTTTTCTCTAACACAATGAAGGAATATAGACTTCCTTTAACAACAATCTTGAAAAGTTCGTATTATTTAGACCCCGTAAGTGGAGATCTTTACATAACACGGCTAATAACAGCACTAACCAGCTGGAAGAATGAAGCTTTTGTCTTAACACTAAAAGAATTCAAACAGAATTGGGAAACTTTTAAAGACATTTTCATATTAGCACCCCATACAGAACTCACCACATCTACAGCAACAGCTCTGACATTTGTTGGCCCTGAGTTGCGTCATTTCGAAATTAACTTCCCTATGATGATTGCGGACAAGAGAATACCGGAAAGGCTAGTTTCTAGAGCAGGCTCAATATTCCCAACTAACGACCAGGTTATAAATTACGATCCTCGAGCTGATAAACAGTTCTATACGTTACCAGATTATATGTTGTGGAATCTTCGTGATAGAACCAAAGGCTCCTCTAAGCGTGCTAAAGCTTATGATAGCTATTTACTGGGTTCGGCTATGCATTTATCTTCTAAAGAACCTAAGTGGAAAATCCCAGATAGTATGTTGCAATACGCTATTGGTTATTACAGAGTACAGGTTCCTCAGTGGGTACGTTCTCATATGCGCACGCGTACACTTGTAAAAATGCCAAAAGGCAGTATCAAGATCTCATTAATCACAACACAAAATGATATTTTTGATCGCAAACCTGGAGGGGGTTATAACATCTACTTCGCCCTGCTCGGATTAGATAAACACGTAAAAGCTCAAAGTGAGAAACCTGGAGATATGCTGCTCGATCTAAATCAAGATGTGATTCTTAAGGTGCAAAAAATCGATGAAAGCGAATATTCCAGGAAAAGAATTTATGTAGTTGCAGAAATTGCTACAGAAGCAGAGCGTAGATTAGAACCCGACTCACAGGTAATCGTCCTTCCTGGAGGGGAGAGGTTCAGATATAAAAGAAATGTGAAGGATAATGAAGAGGGAGATGAAGAAAAAGATGATCAAGAAGAGGAAGAAGATGACAACGATGAAGAGAACGAGGATCAAGACAACGACTCTAATTAGAGCCGCCAGTTAACAACGACTTTATTCATTGAGTAGTGGTGTATTTCGGGGTTTTTAAGAACACCTAATTTCTCTAATTCCTTTAGTACTCGAGATCCTAATAATCCTTTCGTCAATGGATTCTCATCCGAATAATCAAAGAACAACAGTTTTGCCCATAGAGCGTCCGGAGAATCTAAGGGGATTATAGTCTCTATCTTTCCATTTTCATTTTTTTGAGATCTATAAACTAAGAAAGCTAAAAAGAGTCTAGAAAGCTTTTCGATACCTTTTTGACTGATTATATCTCCTGATTCTGTCTTTAAAATCTCTCTACAAAGTAAGGGGAAGTTTATAGGGAAATCTGTAGGTTCTCCATGAGAGCTTTTTTTAACCTTCTTCAGTTTATCTCTAGGAATTTGAATCCCAGAAAAATCCATTTTAGTGGATAAGCTAGGGTAATCAATCCAAAAACTCATGTCATTCACTTCAGAAGACTCTATGGAATCAAAAGCTATATAGCAATCCTCTAAAGGCAAAGAGGTATAGACAAGGGGAAGGCGACGTATATTCTGTAAGACTTGAGGATAGAGAATCAGCAGTTTCCGTTCTTCTTTGCTCACTAAATTATCAATACAGACAATCCGACCTTTATAAGAAAGATAAGCGTACAGAAGAAACCGTATTGCTAGAGCAATGAGTGTAATCGGGATAAACACTAGACAGAGAATTCTTAAGACCTTTTCAAAGATGGATAGGATATGTCCTGAAACAGTCACGGCCCAAGCCTTATTCTGGGGATCTCTGGCAACTATATAGGATTGCTTACCTCCTAAGTAAAGATAGGAATCTAGGAAAGAAACGGTCTTTTCTAGAAGAGAAGGTCTAGAATAGTCCGAAAAAATGAGATACGGCATTTCCCACCCAGATAATAAAATTATTAATTAAAAGGTCATACTATTATAAATGAAACTAGAAATAAGGGTTAGGTATTAATAATTAACTATATGACTCCTCTATAAAACAACTAACCGTGCAACATAATACATATTATCAGACCATACAAGTATTGCAAAAAAGACTGGGTTAAGCTCACCAGCCTACCCCACTAACTCTCTTCTTTCGGAAGCTCCTGAGCAATTATCCCAGCATGACCTACGAGTTCACCATTGTGATAGCAAGGAACTTCCTCTAAAGAGCATATAGGAAGTCTCGCTGGATGTGAACGACAATCCCTGCGCAACTGTTGAAATTGCTCTTCACTTAATTCTATCACACCGAGCTGGTTAATTCTCTCTTGGACTGTTTTTACACCCCGTTCTCTCATGCCAACGAGATCTATATGTGCCATTGTCGTTTCTAAACATTTGTCGGCATAAAACTTAAATGTCGCTAGATCAACAGTACGGAAGCTTCCCAGCCAGATGGGCACTCCTACAATTCCTCCTGGAGGCACGTAGGAACCAGGGACATAGGTAAAGAGTATGTTCTTTAAATTACCTCTATTTATACGGAAAGAAAAACGTTTGTGTATTCCGACATCACCGTAGGTGCTGATCTCTAACTGAGTAAGAACACTCTCTTCACAACCGTATAGAAGTAAGGAGAAAATCTCGTACATCGACTCTTTATCCGTCTCCTTAAGTTGTAGCATGAGGTATTTTTTCTCAATTTCCACATCAAGTAGAGGTTGGCGTTTAATTAGAGATATTACAGGCGGTATTACTGGCTTTCTTATAATTCCAGGAGGAGTCTTGGGAACAGTAATTGGCGTCTTCGGCTTTCCAGAGATTTCTCCAACTACTTCAATACGTTCTATAGCCGTAAATCCGTATTTGAAAAATAGGGCTAGACGAAGTACGAGTTTAACAACTAATACTAAAATCAAAGGTATAATTAAGAGAAAGGCCAATACCCTCAGAGTTCTCTTAAAAGATGAATGACTCTCTTCTCTAAGCCACGCTAAAGGAGCTGCTGAATTACTTTTGAATACCAAACCTTGTTCGTCGACCGCGACAACTTGTGCATGTTTGATAATACAACCGATACTCGCACAGAAATCATCAACACACTCTACCATATTTTCTAAAAGTGTGGACTTTCCCCTTTTAGACATATCTTCAAGATATTCTGGAGAAAACTTGATAGAGGAAAAAAATGAAATTCCCATACTGACCTAAATTATGAAAACTACTGCTGCAACAGTTTAGTCGAATCTCTTCTCAACTACGACTCCTACCTGTTCTCCTAAAGAATCCACTGTCTTACCAACAGTAAATATTGAGATAGCAAGCATCCCCAGTCTAGAATCTTTATTTAATCCCTCTCTTATGAGAGCTTCAACCTGTTCCTTACTTGAATCCGTTGTAATAGGTACATCTTCTAGAAAATTAGCAGTTACCCCTAATCTCTCTCTGAATCTTTCAGAAGCCCTAACTACTGAAGTAATAATATATTGGTTTCCCTGCTCATCTGTTAATAAATAACCAGGATAATAAGTACATTTGATTCCGGGAACATCTATTAATTCAAATGGAATAGGGAGATATCTTGCTGGCATATGTTTAAGAAGAATACCTTGATCTCTATAATCTCCTACACTTGTACAAACACCAGAATTTATCAATTCAGTAGCACTCATCAAAAGAGTCTGTTGCTCCGGAGATAAACTGGGCAATGTTACAAACGTATTTATGATCTCCTCTCGAGTAAGAGGTTTAGGCTTAGCTTCAACAACTTCTTCTATAGTTACTGGTGGTACCACAGGTTTTATGGTGGGATCAACAATAGGCTTTACAATAGGTTTAGGCGCTGGAGCCGCTACTTCTTGTACCTTCCCTGGATATTTTAAATATAGGCAAAGTCTGACAATAATTTTTAAAACTAAAGCAATAATTACTGGAACAATGAGAAGAACTAAGAGCACTTTTAAGCATAAAGATGTTATAGAATCGGTTTTCCCAACTCTCTCGCATAGAAGTTCCCCATTAGGCCCCAAAGCCTTGATTTCTATACCTTCAGAACGTTGTATAAATAAACTATCTAGGCGTCCTGATAGCTTTTCTAAAAGAATAGATTTACCAGCTTGAGCCATCTCTCCTAAACATTGCTGAGAAAAGCACAGTGGGGTAAAAAAGTTTACACTCATTAAAATATCCTAATAATTTATAAATTATAATTCACAAAACTCTCCCTATTTTAATACTTCCTAAATAATTAATCTCCTATTACTTGTGTTAAGTTTAATGTTAAGAATATTAACTTTAGAAATTTTCGGGAAAATCATTATATTTTTCTATTCAACACTCTGATGATAAAGAATTTATAGACAACTTCATACAAAAAACTTTTATGGAACTAGTCTAATTAAATTGCTTCTCAATAAAGATTCCGATTTCCTCCCCTAAAGATGCAAACCGCAAATCACAGCCTAATCTAAAGATAGCTGCGCCACTTAGGCCTATATAACGATTTGTTTTCTTCCCCTCTCTTATGAAGGCTTCAATCTCTTCTCGAGTAGTTTCTCTCGTAATGTGCTTACTCGCAAGAAATTTAGCAGTTTCATCCTGATAGCATCGCAATCTGCTGTGCATTCGTGTTATTGATGTTATCGCATCAACTCCATATAATCCCTCATGCAATCTTCCAGGAGCATAGGTAAATTCATATCCAGGAAGGGTTGTTAATTGAAATAAATAAGGCAATTCGTTTTCGAAAGGCAAATCTGTAATTAAAATCCCATTTGCTCTGTACTCACCTACTGTTTTGTAGGATCTAGATGTAAAAGTCGTTACGCCCTGAATTAATTTGTTCAAATCCTCTTTAGAAAGACAAAATGGTTGTAAAAATTGCTCTATAATCTCCTCTCGAGTAAGAGGTTTAGGCTTAACTTCAATAACTTCTTCTATGGTTACTGGTGGTACCACAGGTTTTACGGTGGGATCAACAATAGGCTTTACAATAGGTTTAGGCGCTGGAGTCGTTACTTCTTCTACCTTCCCTGGATATTTTAAATATAGGTAAAGTCTGACGATAATCTTTAAAACTAAAGCAATGATTACTGGAACAATGAGAAGAACTAAGAGCACTTTTAAACATAAAGATGTTATAGAATCGGTTTTCCCAACTCTCTCGCATAGAAGTTCCCCATTAGGCCCTAAAGCCTTGATTTCTATACCTTCAGAACGTTGTATAAATAAACTATCTAGGCGTCCTGATAGCTTTTCTAAAAGAGTAGATTTACCAGCTTGAGCTATCTCTCCTAAACATTCCTGAGAAAAGCACAGTGGGGTAAAAAAGTTTACACTCATTAAAATATCCTAACAATTCATAAATTATAATTCACAAAACTCTCCCTATTTTAACGCTTTCTAAATAATTAATCTCTTGTTACTTGTGTTAAGTTTAATGTTAGGAATATTAACTTTAGAAATTTCCAGGAAAATCTATTTAACGATTTGATGATAAAGAATTTATAGGTAACTTCACACAAAAACTTTTATGGAAATATTCTAGTCGAATTGCTTCTGAATAAAGATTCCGATTGCCTCTTCTAAAGATACAACCTGCAAAACAAGGAAAACGAAATACAATAATTGACTAAAATCAAAGGAATGATTAAAAGGTGCCCCAGGCTACACTGCCAGCGTACGTCGTTATGCTTTATAAAAGGATGAATTTCTTCTTTTCAGAATAGTTCCTTATGATATTTTAAATTAATAATTACGAAAAAATTAAGATTCCCTTTCAACATAATTCGTGAAAACTATTATTGCGATAATCTAATCGAGATTCTTTCGAATTAGGATCCCAATACTTTCTCCTGGAGAACTTTCCGACTTATTGATATCAAACACTTCCACATTAAAAATACCTAATCTAACATCTCTTCTTAGTCCATCCTTTATCAGCGCATCAACCTCTTCTTGTGTTGAATTCGTTGTGACAGGTACTGAAGTTAGAAAATCAATAGTTATTCCCAATAGATCTTGAAATTTAGAAATAGTTCGTTTTGACGAACTAACAACATCTTTTTTGCACTCTTCATCTGCCTTCACAAATCCTGAAGAACCAGAATAATAGGTGAAATATAATCCGGGGATCTTTTCTAATTCAAATGTAATGGCATACTCATTCTCTTTTGGCATAAGTTTAAAGAGAATCCCCTTCTTTTTGTATTCTTTTAAGCTTTTACAACTTCTAGAAACAATTAATTTAGTAGATTCAATCAAGAGATTTCGATTTTTATCAGATAATTTAGGAAGTGTCAAAAATTTATCTACGATCTCTTCTCGAGTAAGAGTCCTACCCTGAATTTTAGTCGTCTTATCAACCAAATTCATAGATCCTACAGCGGATGTTGTAGAAGGCGTGGAAACAATTATTTCCTGTGCCTTTCCTGAATATTTTAAGTACAAACAAAGCCTTACGATAATCTTTAAAATCAAGGCAATGATTACTGGAACAATAAGGAGAGCTATAAAAACTTTTAAACATAGAGACGCTGCAGTATTAACCCCTTTGACTCTTTCATATAACAATCCCCCCTTATCAGGCCCTAAAGCTTTAATTTCCACTCCTTTAGAACTCTGTATAAACACTTCATCCAAGCGTCCTGATAGCTTTTCTAAAAGAGTAGATTTACCAGCTTGAGCTATCTCTCCTAAACATTGCTGAGAAAATCTTAGAGGAGTGAAAAAATTCACACTCATTAAAAACACCTAAGAATAATTTATTAGATTTAACCATAGATTATTGTAATTACTTATAAATAAAATAAAAATTGATATTTATATTTAGAAAATTAACAAAATAGAATTGTTTATTATTACTATTCATAAAACATACAATAAAAAAGTTAAGATAGTTTAGAATCAAAGTCTTATGGATCAATCTGCTATAACATTGTCTAAAAAATTAACACTCCCGAATGATCAAAACATGCTGATCTAAGGGTTCCGTGCGTATCCTTCGGATCGTAATAGTCTTTGCATTTCGAGATCCCCGTAGTTCAGCTAACTCTTCTCGTTGTAATGCTAAATAATCCAATACATGTAGATTTGCCCATTCTTGAGCAGAATAACCAACCTCATTATTGATTTTAGTTTCTCCCATAGATTCAAACTCTAGGCGAGTAAAATCTGGATGTTTGAAGAAAATATCATCCTCTTCCTTTAAGATATCGCTATCATTTATCTTAGATTTGACACTTACTCCCCTTCTATTAAGTTCTAACTTACTTCCAATCTTTCTGAGAAGTTTATGCTCATTTACAATTCTCTCCATAACTCCCCTATCAAGAGGAGGAAGATGGAAATCTATGTTTTTTAGTTCATCTCGAGTGAATATAGGTGAATCTAGACCTACTGGCTTAGGAGGGTCTACAAAAATAGCAGTTTGTTCAGACCACATCTCCCATCCCCGATATTTATAATATAGAGCTATTCTCACCACTATCTTGATAATAAAGGCTATAACTGCAGGGATAACAAGTAGATATAGAAATAGAGCTCTCAATCTCTCTTGAAAAAACAATGGGATTTGTATGTTCACATAAACGAGCTGCCCCAATGTATTCATTCTATCAATATATAGAACACGAGACCCATCTCGAAATTGAAGTATCCTATCTACTTTTTCTACTAAAGATTCCAGATAACCACTTCCCCTGCTAAACTTAGGAAGATCTTTCAAGAAACTATGTGAAAAAATTGCAGACGAAAAAAAACACGAGATCATGAATTTAAGCTGGGAATTAGATTCGGAATTCAAAATAGAAAGATCTGGGACTTATAAAAAGTATCCAGAACAAAAGATTATCGTTTAATGTAACACTAAAATAGGAAATTTAATAATCAATAGATATGTCTCGACATACGCAATGAATTACTATTATCGATTTCCTATAGACTAAAAATGGTTTATCTAAATGATCCTAAGAAAAAAACGTCCCTAAGAACTATTTGACGATACTCTTTCACAGATCATAGAGTAATAATCTTTCACCATCAATATGTGGTTAGTAAAAATTTTATCTCCAGTAAAGTCACTTACTCTTCTACACTACTTCACGCATACCCTATGGATTCTTTATCCCTAGAAAATGTTATCTAAAAGTAGACAACAGCTTTTTTTGAGCTTTTGATAGGTGATCAAAAATCTTATTCAAAACGATTATTTTTGTATTGGTATCCGCAAACGAAGAGACTATAGCTTCTACATTGAGTTGTATGATTTCTTTAAAGGTTAGAGGTGTGGATTTGACATAAGTCAATTGAGAATTTTGATCAGCAGGAAATCCAGATAAAAGTAGCATTGTATTTTGCAAAGAAATTCCTCCCATTTGAGGATTATCGGAGCTCAATGTTACGTTAAGCTTATGGTATCTAAACAACGCAAAGAAAGGATGATCGTCAAGACTATCTATAGTCGTTTTACCTATTTTTTGCATTCCTGAGTATTGGTGTAATGAAGCCCCAAGAACAAGGTTAATAATTGGCGCCATAACGAGAGTAATATTTTTCTCTTGGATTTGATGAATAGTCGGTAGGTGTTCGATCGCTTGGAACCCATGTGCTATTCTCTGTATAGGTAGAGCTTGCAATGTTTGGCTTAAATATAAGAATCCTGTTCCCTCCCCTGCGTGAGCTTCACAACCAAATCCTTTTTCATAAGCGTGACTATATCCTGAAGTTAATTTAGTTGGTGCTGCTTCAGGACAGATTTCTGCTCCGGCAGATTGCAAGCCAACAAAAAGGCCAGGAAAGAAACTCTCAGCTTCATCAAGCCAACTCGCAGCCTCTTCTGATCGTTGTTGTGTAGACTGTTGGAGATTAGAAGAACCAGTTTTATTAAAACAATTGAGAAAACGAAGGACAATTCCTTGACTATAGAAAAGTTGAGAGGCTCTAGAAAAAAGATCATATAAGCGTAGGCGAGCTTCCTGAGGTTCAAGTGAAGGATAAATCGCATAAGCTATACGGATATTCTGTTGAACTTCGGTATAAATGATATTATCTTGTCGACATTGCTTTAAATAATCTCGCAAAACAAGCCAAAGATCATTTTCATTCTGGATTCCTCCCGGGGGGTATCTATGCCCCTGTACAGTGGCCATAATCCGATCAAAACTGGAAAAATCACGAGAGGTAACAGAATATTCTAACAAAGAAACATCAGGATTCTGTTCATAGCGAATATTCTCAAAATTTTTGAATATTTCAGAATAACTCTTATGAGGATTTCCATTAGACAAAGAAGGAGATACCCATCGGCCATTCTCCCATTTTATAAGACTATTTCTGACTCCTAATTCCCAAGCTGTTTTTGGTGAAATAGTCCCTGGAAGATGAACGTGAATATCTGCTTTAGGGAGATCTTTGATAAACTGACTTGTATAAGGTATGTTATCACACAACTCAGAAGATAACCGCGATAACTGCTGGATAATAAAAAAAAGCCTCTTATAGCTCATATCTTATTTTTTGCTTTATTTGGCATCAGATCTTATTCCCACTCAATAGTTGCTGGAGGTTTATCAGAGATATCGTAAACCACCCTGCTAACTTCGGAAATTTCATTAATGATGCGTGATGCACATCGGTTAAGAAAATCTCTAGATAAGGACGGCCAGCATGCTGTCATAAAATCAGTAGATTCTACTACACGTAAAGCTATTGTATAACCGTAATGACGACAATCCCCTTTTACAGCAACAGATTTAACTGGTAAGAAAATAGCAAAAGCTTGGCTAACCTTGTGGTATAAATTGGCTTTTTTTAGTTCTTCAATAAAGATATTATCAGCATTTTTCACTATCTCTACATATTCTTGACGGACTTCTCCAAGAACTCTAACTCCCAAACCAGGGCCAGGAAAAGGATGGCGTGATATCAAGTCTTCCGGTAAACCTAAAACTCTACCCAAGGCTCTAACTTCATCTTTAAAGAGAAAACGTAAGGGTTCTAAAAGTTTTAGATTCAACTTTTCTGGAAGTCCGCCGACATTATGGTGAGACTTAATTACTTGTGTTGCATCACAAGATTTTGCAGACTCAATTACGTCAGAATAAATAGTCCCTTGAGCTAACCATTGAACCTCAAGGTTTTTAGACACTTTGTCGAAAACTTCGATAAAAGAAGAACCAATAACTTTACGCTTTTGCTCAGGATCTTGTATTTCAGATAGATCACAGAAAAATTTTTCGGAAGCATCTTCGACAATTATCTCTAACCCTAGAGAAGAAAATTGCTGCTTAACTTCTTCCACTTCATTTTTTCTTAACAGCCCCGTATCGACAAAGACGCAAGACAATCGATCACCTAGGGCATTATGGAGTAAAACAGCTAAAACAGAAGAGTCTACCCCTCCAGATAAACCGAGAAGCACACGTTCTGTTTCTCCTACCTTTTCTTTAATATTCTTGATAATTTGTTTTTCTACTGTTTCGATTTTCCAGGTTTCTGAAGCTCGACAGATGTGTTTCACAAAATTTGATAAGATTTTATCACCTATTGCTTGAGAATCTGAAACCTCAGGATGGAATTGCAGACCAAAGAGTTTTTTTTTAGGGCATTCTATAGCAGCAATAGGACAATGTTGAGAACTCGCTGTAACGAAGAAATCTTTAGGAGGAACAGAAACAGAATCACAATGACTCATTCTGATTTCAGCATGAAAGGTTTCCTTATCGACAAGACCTTTAAAAAGTTCGCTTGGATAAAAAACTATAGGTGTATAACCAAATTCGTTTCTTCCTCCTCTTACTTCGCTTCCGAAATCTCTAGCGATGAGCTGCATGCCATAACACACACCAAGTATAGGAATATTACTGTTATAAATTTCTCTATCAACTTGTGGACTATTCTCCTGATAAACCGAATGGGGTCCTCCAGAAAAAATCAAACCCGAAGGAGCAGCCTTAAGAATGCTTTCTAAAGGTGTATTCCAAGGAAGCACCTCACAAAATACAGAAAGTAAACGTATCTTTTTTGCTAGAACGTTTGTGTATTGAGAACCAAAATCAAGAATGAGAATCTTATTCAAAATAGATCACCTTCTACTATTTAGAAATTAGATAATTCGGAGCATGTTGAATGTGCTGTAAGTTATGAATATGACTTTCAGATCTTCCAGAATGAGTGATTCGTGCAAATACAGCACTCTGGCGTAATTCTTCTAAATTATAAGCTCCTAGATAGCCCATACCTGATCGAATTCCTCCTAGAATTTGATAAAGCACATCATGAAGAGAGCCTTTGTAAGGTACAAGCCCTTCAACACCCTCTGGAACAAATTTCTTAGCGTTACTTTCTTGAAAATAACGCTCGGCACTCCCCTTCTTCATAGCTCCTAGAGAGCCCATACCCCGATACATTTTATAAACTTGCTCATCAACCTGGATAATTTCTCCTGGAGCCTCATCAGTACCTGCTAGCATGCTACCAAGCATAACGCAATGTGCCCCAGCAGCCAGAGCTTTAACGATGTCACCAGAATAGCGCATTCCTCCATCAGCAATAACTCGAACAGCAGAATTGCGTAATGCTTCAGAGACATCCATGACTGCTGTTAATTGGGGTAATCCTACACCCGAGATGATCCGCGTTGTACATATAGATCCAGGACCAATACCTACTTTAACAGCATCCACGCCAATTTCTGCCAAACAAAGAGCAGCTTCTCTTGAAACAATATTTCCTACAATGAGCGTAACTGAAGGATAATGTTTTCTAATAGTTAAGGCTGTATCAAGCACTAATTTAGAATGTCCATGAGCAGTATCCACTACTAAAGCATCTACACCAGCTTCGACTAAAACATCAGCTCTTTGTAAACCTTGCTGACCAATGCCTATCGCACTACCTACCGCTAAAGATGGACTTTGTGATTTTATTTGTTTTATGATACTAACTTGTTGATCTATATCCATATTTTTATGAACGATCCCAAGTCCTCCAGCTAGAGCCATAGCTGTAGCCATGGATAGCTCTGTGACCGAATCCATAGCTGCAGATAAGATAGGAATAGTTAAATCCAAAGATTCTGAAATAGAAGAGGCTAAACAAGTATCTTGAGGAAGAACTTCGGAGTATTGGGGAACTAATAAAACGTCGTCAAAAGTCAAGGCTTCACGCATATACTTCTCAATAAGAAAAAATGATTAAGGACGACCATAGATTGAGAAACTTACTCTTCTCATCAGCAAAAAAACAAAAGGAAAATCGCATTAGAATAAAACCAAGGAGATTCCGATTGAAAATACAATAGTACCCCTACACAATAATCTCAACGTATTATTGAAAATTTTTAGGAAAATTTATGGGTAAGAAATTTAATAGAAAGTAATAACAGATACCACAGGACTGATAATGCGTACTAAAATTATCATGCCAATTGAATTTAGAGTTCAAAATAGAAAAACCGAGAGTCCTTAGATAACTCCCTAGAAAAATCGTATCGCTTAATTAAACTACCTAATAAAAGGAAGTTAATAACGTAATGGAGAATCTTTGTATTCTTCGTGAATAGCCTTGATTGATTGCTCATTCGCTAAAAATGTTGTGTCTAAATAATCTTGTGCAAAATTATTCCCGAAATCCTCTTCTACTCTATCAGATGCTACAGCAAACCATATCATAGAATAGTAACCCTTTACTGGTAATATATCATTAGAACACGCTTGTGGTCCAGCAATCCAAGCGAAAGCTACACTACGATTACATTTTCCTGAGGATACGTAGTCAGAAACTATAACAGGTACAAATTCATAAACACCCTCACGACGACGACAAGCTACAAAATCATCCTCTCCAATAGCTAAAACAATACTATTACAAGATTTTCCTGGTGTGTGATTTAAATTTAAAAAACCACGATTTTTAGGACCATCTGCTTCAGTTAATCTAGTAGAACCTCCAAAAAGACGAACATCCAAGTTGAATATTCTTACATAATCATGCAACCAAACAGCATGTGGGCGATATTCCTCTAATGTATTTCTAGCTGAAATGGGATTCATTAAACTTCCATAAACAACCATAGGAATATAAGGAGTTGTTAGATGCATTCTTGAATGTATCTCATTCCAAATCCTACGAGATTCAGCATTTACTCTTTCGACAACTTTAGGATCCATATTTTCTTTAGATAAGCATTGAGAGGGTGTGTACGCAGCAGGATATGATGAAAAATCAGAAACAGGCAACTTAATACAAAATATCTGATCGATGGCATTGTTTTGTGAAGAGACAGATCCAGAACAACCACTAAGAATTAGTAATGAATATCCAAATAAGTACATCATTGACTTATGCATAAAATCACCCTTATATAAACAAGAAGAAAGCAATTGATATAAATTAATCGATTCCACATTAACTGACTTCTATTAAAGTTAAATTTCTTAAATTATTTAATGTATTGAGTATAGCAATACACGCTTAGTATGGGTACATTCCTAAATAATGGGAAAATCCTTTAGAAATAAAGATTTTAATGGACAATTCAACACACATGTCTCAACCAGATTTATCTAAAAATTAAGACGGCGATAAGAAGATAACAACACTCCTATCGAACTTATTCAATTTCAAAAAAAAATATTACAGAAAAAAGAGAAGAGAACTAGTATCTCAATGAGATTAAATATCTTTCCTTCACTCATGAGTTCTGATGGACTATTCGCTACTCTTAAGAATTAAGATGACCCGTTGCGGTTAAAAAAAAATTTATATATCCTATTCAACCAAAACTAATAAACCAATTAGGGATTCGGCATGTCAAATCCAATACCTACACAACATAAAAATCTGTCCTCTTTTCACTCAACCACAAGCTCTACCGGAGTAGATATAAACTTATCTCAACATCGATCATCTCTTAGATTATTTCTAGATACCATGTTGATTGTTTTAGGTTTTTCTACTGTAGTTTCAATCTTCGTTTCAATTTTTTTTCTTAACGGTCTTAGTATGCTAAACGCAACAACAATTGCCTTGTCTTCAGCTTTGATTCTCATAGGAATTGTATTTATTAGTATTGGGATACTTTTCTTTGTTAATAGTATAGAACAGGGGCTCTCTGGTATTTTAAGAAAACGCTTAAAGGAAACAGAGGCTGAGATAAACGAGTTGAAAAGTCAACTACAAACCCATGAACTTAATCTTGCATTCGCTCCTTCGGAAGCTTTTACAGAAACTTTCGAATCTTCTTCATCCTTAAAAATGCCTTCTGATACCGCTGTGAAAACAGATAGTTAAATCAATTTTATGAGTCGTCGAATAAAAATTCCAGACTAGGATCTGTAGGAACATTCAAAAATATAGCGAAAAATAAACGATAAAAAAATCAATAATTTAAGAAGATTTTCTTTAGGTTATTATTACTGAAAATCGGTTTTTCACCACCATCTGGGTAATATTTTTTTATTTTAATATGATGTTTTTTATCGCAAACAAATTTGTAAGTTGTTAGGGTCTTTTGCTTTTAAACTAAAAACTGCGAATGAGGTAAGGATATGAGAACACAAAACTTCTTTCTATCGAAAATCAGATTATTGGGTGCTTTATGTCTAGCTTCCCTTTCTATTTTAATCACTGGATGTACTCCTGATGACGTATTTACTCCAGAGAAACGTCTAGTTGAAGAAGCTAGAGATGCAGCTCCTAGTTTCAAAGAGACTTCCAATACCGATCAAGTCTGGGATGCTATCAAAACAGCTTGGGGTTTATCCGAGCAAATGAATTGTGTTCCTGTAGTAATCTACGATGATCTCATGAATCTTTTCAAATTTGAAACTCACGGAAAAATGGTTTGGAGTACTGCAGTAAACGTTAACAAAACTAAGCGTATTTTCAATTACGATGCCCGTACAGATAAAAAAGATGGTTCTGCAAAAAATTATGCAGAACTCAATGCTATTGCCTTAGATTTAGGAAATTCCAAAGAAGATGCTTCTATGTCAGCTGTTTTATATGGTGTAGAAAAAGAAACATTTGTTGAGTTATGTAAACATTATCCTCAACATAGTTTAGTACCTGTGATTGTATCTAAAAAAAATAACCACATGACTGTCTATAGTCTTGGATTTATGTTCTCAGTAACAAATCCAGCTTTGTTAACTCGTCAAGATATTCTACCCGATCAAAAACGCTTTCTAGAAATCTGGAATAGCATCAATACCGAAGAAGTCACCCTTCTCTACGGCGATCAATTCCCAACTGAATATATCAATACAACAGTATTTGCTAATGGAGAGCCTATTAATTCTTTAATTCCAGCAAATAAATAATTTTAAGATCTAAGATACATTTTAGATTACTTGTTGAGAAACCTCGCAAACCTCCTTTGCGGGGTTTTTTCTATTTAAAGCCGACACAATCATTCCTATTCATTCTTGACCCAATAAAAACGTGAACAACCTTTGAACTTAAAAACTCATAATGTTTTATTGATTTATGTTTACTGCCTTAGAGATTACAATCTCAATAGTTTTAACTCAGGAAAGACGATGTTATTAACATACGAGACTAGTTCAGATTTTTTTACCAAACCCAAAAACATCCACATTTTATAAGAAATGCATACGTACGCAAAGCTATAATTGGTCATAGTCCATGCTTACAGATAGGTATAGAGGATTTAGTGTTATTGTCTTGCAATTCTCTGAAATCTTCCTTACTAAGTTCTATTCCTATTTTAGGAAATATTTGCGGTTTGCACGCCTTTACAATATCTGGTCTGTTAGAGATAAAAGCGAAGATACTCTCTCAGCTTTAATGGTACATTCCTTTATTGGTTCTTAGAAACTTTAAGATTAGGAATAGTTCATATGATTCTCATAATTATTGTTATCTTTTTAAGTATAATTTGGATATCAATTACAAAACTCTGTGAATTCATTAGAAAGAGTATCTATCATCAAATAAAGTCTAGTTTACCCAATACAACCATTAGCTAAATAGAGCTTAGATAATCTGAAAAAGTCTCAAGGAAACGCTACTTTTCAAGATCTCGCATTTCCGGTTTTATTTTAATCATTTAAACACTAAGCTATTAGTCAATTAATTTTTTAATAAGATTATGTTTACTTCAAGATACTCGAGTCATCTTGCGTTCAAAGAAAAAACTGCACACCATCCGGAATGGATCAAAAGCGGCTATGCTACTAACCTTGAATCAACAGAATCCCATGAACTTTGTTGGATAATAGTTAGCTATCAAAGTTTGAAAGCCTCTCTGCTGTCCTCTATCCCTATTTTGGGAAGTATTCGTGGTTTAGCACGTCTTTATAGTGTTTGGTCTGTTAAAGGAACTATAGAACAGATAAACAACACGATTATCCATACAATTACGGGAGTTTTAGAATTCTTGGGGTTAGGAGCTATCCTTTTGGTGGTAAAAATTGTTATAACAGTTTTCTATATCTTGATATTGCTTCTGTTTTTCCTGTGCATCATCTCTCAAATCTGTTTCAAAGAACTATTTGAATCTACTCTCACTAAAAGTTTAACTAATGAAGTTCGAATAATCTAAACTTCCTTTATGTTGAGTATGCAGTATTCCCTTATCCTTCATAAAGATAGGTCTTCTAGTGTTATTTCACGATTTCTGTTAAGATTCTAATTCATCGATAAAACCTAACAGAGCAAATTATGTTCATCAATAGTTATCAAAAACCTACAGATTTTCTAGCAGGAACCATCAACCACCCTAACTTAATTAAAAGTGCCTATGTACGCGATAATGTAACTGCACAAATTATTAGTGAAAAGGATCTGAAATCCTTACTATTAAGTACGATTCCTATTCTAGGAACTATCCGCGGGATAGCACGCCTTTACAGTATCTGGTCTGTCAAAGATAGAAGTCAAGATTCTACAAAAGATCTAATAGTGCATACCTCAATCGGTATTCTGGAAATTTTAGGCCTGGGTCTCTTCCGCCTAGTATTAGACATCTCCCTTGCTGTTCTAGGAATCCTCATATTTATTGCCATCGGGATAACTGCCCTAGTATTCCATATTGTTAAGAAGAGTATCTCCTTCTTAACAAAACCCTGTCATTCAAAATAGACCCAATTGTGTAAACATTATTTTTCCCCCTTTTTGGAAGGAGAAGCTCCTTCCATTTCTATCATTTACAGTTTTATTTTAACAACTTATGCGTTATAATCTTCTCTAGTTTATATATTTTTAGAGGGTGGAAGCTATGTTTACTACTTATTTAACAAACTTTGATTTTAAAGAAAATACAGCAAATCATCCAAATCTACTTAAAACTGCCTACGTACGCAGTAGTATGACTATCAATTCCCACACAGAGTGCTTGTTTATAGATAGTAAGGATAATCTTATATCTACTCTATTAAATGTTGTTCCTATTTTAGGTACTATCCGTGGGATGGCTCGTCTTTATAGTATCTACGCTGTTAAAGATAGAAGTGAGGATAAGACATCAGACATCATTGTCCATACGATAACAGGTATTCTAGAAATACTAGGATTAGGAATTCTCCTGTTCATAGCCAAAATTATCATCCTAGCTATGGGAATTCTCTTCTTCACCATAGGAACTAAAACAGGATTAATTAAAGAAAATTTTTAGGTTACAAATACACCTAGCTCTTTCCATAAGGGGGTCTAATATGGGATCTCCTTATCTATCCTTGCCATAAACTCAGTGGTGTATTTCCGCCTCTTCCTTATCAAATCCCTATTCATCTAGTAATTCAGACTACAGAAGGAACACCCTCTATAGCAAATTTTCATTTGCATTTTAACGACTTATGAGTTAAAATACTTCGCCAACTTGTATAATTTAGAGGAAAAAGTATGTTCAACTTGAGCTACCCAACAAATGCTGATTTTTTATGGGATGCAAGCAATAATCATCCAAATTTATTTAAAACTGCCTATGTACGTGATCGTCAGGGTATCAATTGCCACTTAAGCTGCTGGTTTATAAGTGATGATAAGGACCTCAAATCTACTTTACTAAGCGCTGTTCCTATTTTAGGTACTATCCGTGGGATGGCTCGTCTTTATAGTATCTACGCTGTTAAAGATAGAAGCAATGATAGAATAATTGATATCGTTATCCATACGATAACAGGTATTCTAGAAACGCTAGGACTAGGAATTCTCCTGCTCGCAGTCAAAATGATCATCCTAGCTATGACAGCAATCCTCTGCGCCATCTGCGTCATAGGAACTAAAGTAGGATTAATTAAACAAAATCCTTAGGTTACAAATACACCTAGCTCTTTCCATAAGGGGGTCTAATATGGGATCTCCTTATCTATCCTTGCCATAAACTCAGTGGTGTATTTCCCTGAGTTAAGAGTGGCGCCTTTTCCTTATCAAAGCCCTATTCACCTAGTAATTCAGACTACAGAAGGAACACCCCTCAATAGCAAATTTGTATTTGCATTTTAACGACTTATGAGTTAAAATACTTCGCCAACTTGTATAATTTAGAGGAAAAAGTATGTTCAACTTGAGCTACCCAACAAATACTGATTTTTTAAAGGGTACAGCAAATCACCCAAATCTATTTAAAACTGCCTACGCACGTAACGGGGATGGTGTTGCTTACCATGCTTACTGTTGGCGCTTTCCCGGCTCAGGAGAAATTAAAAGTACGATATTAGCTTCTCTTCCTATTTTAGGTACTATCCTAGGAATAGCACATCTTCACAGTATCTACGCTGTTAAAGATAGAAGCAATGATAGAACAAGAGATATCGTTGCCCATACAATAGCAGGTATCTTAGAAACTCTCGGTCTAGGAATCCTCCTACTTGTAGTTAAAATTATTATAACAACTACATTATGGATTATTCTAGGTAACCGGAGATTATTCTAAATAGCCGGCCTAGCATTCCTAACTCGTAGCAAACATTAAACAAAAAATTTGGTTTTTTCTTTCTATAAAGAGATCTTATGGCTCTCATTACATAAATCTCTTTATATATCCTTAACATGATCTCAACAATCTTTGAGCAATATTGTAAATTCTAAATAAAATAGATACAAATTAAGTTTTAGCCCTTCTATACTTTTAAATCATTTGTTGATCTGTTATCTTCATGCTCGCAACTTATGTTTCTAGGAATCTTACACCTACAACGTCCTAAATCAAAAAGGTGCTATTTTGTATAATGAAATAATCTTCATACTACAAACTGTGTTTATCGTATTCGCTGGAATATTTTTTTCCTCTAAAAATATAGGATGGCTGACAGGATGGTTAACCACCCTATCGGTAATTATGAATGTTTTTGTGCTAAAACAAATCGTTCTATATAGCCTAGAAGTTACTTCAGCAGACGTTTATATGATTGGTATACTATCATGCTTAAATTTCTCTAGAGAACTCTATGGGAAAAATAAGGTAAATGAAGCTATGATAGGTTCATGGGTTGTAACCATAGCTTTTCTTCTTTTAACGCAATTGCATCTTGCACTTACGCCTTCTCCAAATGATACTACCCAAAATCATTTTATAGCGCTCTTCTCACCAACACTACGACTAATCCTAGCATCTTTGACCACTGTAATCGTTGTACAGATTATAGATCTTAAACTCTTCTCCTATCTAAAGAACCTTTTCCAAGATAAAGCTTTTGGAACTCGCTCATCTATATCTTTAATTTTCTCACAGATTTTAGATACCTTACTGTTTTCTTTCCTGGGTCTCTATGGAACTGTATCCAACCTCACTCATGTGATTCTATTTTCTTTCATCACTAAAATTTGCGTTATTGCCATATCGGTTCCTGTTGTTGTACTCGGTAAATATTTCAAAAAGAAACAAGAAGCATAACTTTATATAGTTAAATTTTTGATATTTTTTCAGTCATTTTGAATGTGCTTTTACTACCTCAATCGGATTACAACCCACTTCCACAGAAATTTTATTTACAGGAAAACATAAGCCCAGTACGCTTATTTTCTTATTTTCAAATGAGATGGGAAATAGTAGCTTTTCCCCAGGGATGCAATCTCAGGTTCCTAATCGTGGCATTAAAATTTCATGTCCTCCATCAATCCAAAAAATCACGAGCACGTGTAGGAAAAATAGAAACTGCTCATGGAATTATAGACACCCCAGCTTTTGTTCCCGTGGCAACAAATGGTGCTTTAAAAGGTGTTGTAGACCACACAAATATTCCATTGATATTTTGTAATACCTATCATCTCTTGGTTCATCCTGGGACGGAAGCCATTGCTGCCATGGGAGGATTGCATAAATTTATTAATAGAAATTCTCCAATAATTACCGATTCTGGAGGATTCCAAATCTTTAGTCTTGCTTACGGATCTGTAGCAGAAGAAATCAAAAGCTGTGGGAAAAAGAAAGGCTCGTCATCCATCTTAGAGATCACTGACGAGGGTGTATGGTTCAAATCTTACAGAGATGGACACAAACTCTTCCTATCTCCTGAAGTTTCTGTGAAAGCTCAAAAAGATCTTGGTGCTGATATCATTATTCCTCTAGATGAACTTCTACCTTTTCATTCTGATGAAAAATATTTCCTATCATCATGCTCAAGAACCTACGCATGGGAAAAACGTTCTCTAGATTACCATAAAAAAGATCCTAGACACCAATCTATGTATGGAGTGATCCATGGAGGTATAGATCCGGAACAACGAAAAATTGGTTGTCAATTTGTTGAAGATCATCCTTTTGATGGGTTTGCCATTGGAGGTAGCTTAGGCAGAAATCTAAATGAAATGGTACCTATTATCGACATAACAACCTCGTATTTATCTAAAGATCGTCCTATTCATCTTTTAGGTATAGGGGATCTCCCCTCTATAAGTACTACAGTAGGCTTTGGTATAGATTCTTTCGATAGTTCCTATCCAACCAAAGCTGCACGTCATGGCATGGTTCTATCATCTCAAGGGCCTATCAAAATTGCCAACCAAGTCTATGCTAATGACCTTTCCCCTATAGATCCAGAATGCACATGTCTAACATGCACCTCAAACATATCCAAAGCCTATCTTCGGCATCTTTTCAAAGTCCACGAACCCAACGCAGGAATTTGGGCTTCTATCCATAATCTACATCATATGCAAGAAGTTATGAAAGGTATCCGAAAACAGATTTTAAATGATGAGATTTAATTCTTTCTCTTTAGAATCATTATTTATTTAATGCAAATTACTTAAGCTTATATCAATTAAAATATATCATAAAAAATTGATTTTTATTGGAAAATAAGTTTAGCTTTTCCATTGAGTTTTCCAATATAGAAAACCTCTTTCAAAACTATATAATAATCCATATCTCTGAATTATTAATTCTAAAAACCAATAATAAACTACCCTATACTTAATAATGCCAACATATTCTGAGTATAAATATGAATTGTTTTATCTATAAAAATAATTCGGAGTTTTTTTGTAATAACCAAAATACCAATTGGTTATTTAAGGAAGGCTTCATCAGATCTGAAACTCATATGCAACCTTATACTATAGATTGGATAATCGACGTTACTAATACTGATGAAATCAAAGAACTCTTCATCCGTTGTATTCCTATAATAGGTAACATCTTGGGATGTGGTAAACTTTATAGTTTATGGTCCACACGAGATCCTAAAGATCGATATAAAGATGTTCTATTCCATACTCTCTCTGGAGTATTAGAAACCTTGGGGTTGGGTATAATAGCTTTAAGTTTAAAAATAATCACAACAGTAACTTTTTATATCTTCGAATTTCTTAAACATCTGATGTATACAATTATCTCTATACTTCTTCCGAATTTGCCATCTTCAGACAGATTCTTTCTCATTTAAATATAGAATATTAAGAATTTAACAATGCAAAACAAGTATTATAGTTATCCGGGTATCAATAAAAATTATATAACCATACTACTAGAATAGATAAAAATAAATATGTTTATAAACATAAAGATAGCTCAGAATTTCATAATGCAACTCAAAACTATCCCACACTCTTTAGACATGGCTTTGTACGCGATGAAGAAGAACTTAAAGACTGGAAATATGAATGGATAAGGTCTGATGATATCGAAGATTTTTATGAAATAGACGTTCCTAGCACACAATTTTTACGTATTCTTTTCCCCTCGTCGGAACGATTATGGGTATGGGCAGAATCTATAGTATTTGGCCTACACAAGATTCTAGGATAGTCTAAAAGATATGATTATTTATACATTAGTTGGATTGATCGAAATCTGCGGATTAGGCACCATCGAGTAATCATAAGAATTTTCTACTTTATCTTAGAAAGATCTTATTAATCTTACATTTTCAAAAAACGATAATTACACAGTACACAAGCTCCAAGAAAGTCGCCTATAATTAAGAATCATCGTGGAGCTAAAGTACACTGTTTATACAACCCTATCCTGAATAAGGAATTATGATAACCACTCATATAGATATAGGGACCGTCTTTACAATTATAAAATCATCTACTTCTAGATTTAAAGTATCTTTACAGGATCAGTTGCAGCAGTCGCCAAGTTAGTATTTGGTTAATAGCGTGCATTTGAAGTTAAATATCTCTTAACCGATCCATTCACATTTGATAACAGTTAAGATTACAAAATAAGTATTTTTATTACTAAACAAACTAAATAATTGAAATTATTTACAAATAGAAGTAAAATGTTTCGCCAAAACATTTAATTGAATACTGATTTTATATAATAACTCCTATATCACACTCGACTAATAAATATTTTAATAACCTAAGTTAATAAGGTATTTTTTATGTTCATAAATACTTATAACAATAACGACGAATTTCATAATGCAACTCAAAACTATCCCAAGATTTTTAAACTTGGTTTTGTTCGAGATGACAGCTCGCTCATAAGTTGGAAATATGAGTGTTGTTTTTCCCCTGACCCTGAAGATTTTTTTGATCTAGATGGTTTCGGAACACAAATGTTACGTGCTCTTCCCATTATAGGAACGATTATGGGTATGGGCAGAATCTACAGCGCGTGGTCTACAAACGCTCGTAGCGATAGGCTAAAAGATAAAATTACCCACACATTAGTTGGATTGATCGAAATCTGTGGTTTGGGCATTGTCACTTTAATCATGAAAATCTTTCACTTCATCCTAGGAACCCTTCTTGCAATCATCATACCTCCATGTGTTCGATTAATAACAAAAGACTCTAATACGGCAGAACAAGTGGAAAACGCTATACTTAATGTATTCATTCTAGATTATTAAAATTACAAAATACGACTAGCATTTCTACAAATATAGCGCATTCGTTAATACACTCTGGATAAAAGGTATGTCTTATAATACTAGATTTTTATTTATATTTTTCAGATAGTATTCGCAGTTATTTCCTAAAAGAATCTTTCACAACCTCATTGTCCCCTCCCCCGATATCATAGGGCATTCAAGATTACCCTAGGAACAGCAATCCGTCTCTCACAGTTAGCAGATATTTCCTTATACGATATAAAATCAACCCACGAGAATATTCTTATGTTCATAAACACCTATGGAGATAATTCAGAATTTTATAATGCAACAGAAAACTATCCCGCACTCTTTACACTTGGTTTTGTTCGCAATCAATTTGGATTGCAAACATGGAACTTTGACTGGGTCATTTCTGACGAGTTGAATAGTTTAGATTCGGATGGTCTCTATATACAAATTTTACGCGCTTTACCCGTCATAGGGATACTCATGGGGATAAGCAGACTCTATAGTGTGTGGTCTACATACACCTTTGAAGATAACTGCACAGATAAAATTATTCATACGCTCATAGGGATTATCGAAATCTGTGGGTTAGGATTTGTTACTTTAATCATAAAGATCCTCTACATTATTTTAGCATTCATTCTTGTAAAATTCGCCGACCTGCTTCTTCTTATAAGAAAAGATAAAGGATCAGCAGAAGACTTCCGTGAATTTCTCATCGATAAATTAAATTGTGGATTATGATTCCCAATCCTACAAATGGTCTAACAATAAACCATTAAATAACAAAGGTTTCTAGAATGATTAAATTCGCAAGTTATTAAATATTAATAACTTGATTTGAGATTCTGTGTTTATAATTGAAATTATTTTGATCTATATATAAACTGCTTCACGCTCAGTATTTAAAAGTGAAAATATAGTTATGTTTATTGATAGATATCCAGATGATCAACGTTTTAATAATGCAACTCAAAATTATTGTTCTCTATTTCGTTCGGGTTTTGTTCGCGATCACAGTGGTGTAGCGTTCATAAGATGGGAATGGGACCTCAGAATAGCTGAAGGAATTTTTTCTCCAAGGAATGTGTCGGAAATCAAGAAGTTTATGCCCATTTCTGGAACAATCATGGGACTAGGTAGATTATATAGCATATGGTCAACTGAAGATAATGACACAAGTAAAAAGGAACTATTCCTTCATACCCTAACTGGAATTATAGAAACTTTAGGACTGGGTATTATTCTACTAATCGCAAAGATCATACTGATAGTCGTACAGAAGTTGTGGGAGAAAATTCGTTCTTATTGTTGCTGCTCTAACCGATATCAAGGCTTACAAAATCGTGAGAATCTGAAATTTGATTCGAGTTCTTCAAGACCATTGAAAGATATCACTTGTACTTCCGTGTATAGAGACCTCTCAAAAGAAGGGGAAATCACCACGAGTCTTACAACAGATTTTAAGACTTTGAAAAACTCTGCAAATGTAGTAATGTCAGAGCTTAAAGACTTAGGTGTGAAAACAGCAAACAGCGTAGTTAGCGATATAGCTTCTGGTGTGGCAACAGGATTAAGTTTATTAGAACCATTGTCTTTTGAGAACAATGATACGTCCGAAGTATCTGAATAAGTCAGAGAATGTATTTTAAAAGTTCTCTATGAATTAAACTTAAGTATTATCAAAAAAATCTGAACCTCTTCTCCTATACCATCTCTTATCAATAAAAATATAAGAGAAGAGTCTCCCTCCTATTGATATAGTGCCTCTTACTATTTCCTTTTACTCTTTAATAAGACAAATCTCTCAAAACGCTAATGCTGATTCTTTAAGAATAGTAGTAAATCGAATTCACAGCGATTCCACTACTATGACCTCTGTTATTTTACATATATTGTTATCGTACATCTCCACACATATTAGATGCTCTTAGATAGAAGAAAATACACAAGAGTTCCTAATCTCTATATTGTCCTTACAGATCATAATCCCCATCTTCTCTGATTGTAATAATAAACTATTAAAACAATATTAAATTATTAAATATAAAACCAATTTTATATTTACAATTGAAAATATTTAAAATTAAACATAAAATGCTACGCGCTCAATATTAAAAACGAAAAATATAACTATGTTTATTAATAAATATCCAGATAATGATAGTTTCTATAATGCAACAAAAAATTATTCTTATTTACTCCGTTCAAGTTTTGTGCGTACTTCTTACGGTATTTTATCTATTGATTGGGAGTGGGATTTCTCAGAAAAAACGTGTGTATTCCGTAAATCGGGTATATTGGAAATTCAGAAGGTTACACCTATCTTGGGAACAATCTCAGGACTGGGTAGATTGTATAGCATATGGTCAACTATAAATAGTGATACAGATCTGACAACGAGTACAAAAGAACTATTCCTTCATACCCTAACTGGAATTATAGAAACTTTAGGACTGGGTATTATTCTACTAATTACAAAGATCATACTTATGGCAATACAAAAATTATGGCAGAAAATCAGTCCCTGCTGCTGCTGTAATCGTTATAAAAAATTAAAAAATAGTTCTGTAGATTCTAAAGATTTTGAAACTTCAGCATCTAATTTAGACAAACAACCAGTTGATTTATCTACCCTTACACCAGAACGTTTTCAGAATCTATTCTCTACTAACGTACAGGGAGATCCCACAAAAGGAGAGAGTGTTACAGTAGAATTAACAGTAAATCCAGACACACTAGATGATATGATAAATGCAACAGCTCAATTATTCTCAAATATTACAAATTTAGATGATAATGATGAAGAAGGGTTTATTAAAAATGTACAACAACTTCAAGATATAGTGGGTTCTGGAGCTCTACAAAATGAAGTGAAGAAATTAACTACTTCATTAAAAGGATTGTCTTCTAGTGGTGAGGAAGAAGAAGATTTTTAAGAAATAGCAGTAGATAAATCTTCAAGGTCTTTCATAAAATAAACTTAAGCATTATGAAAAAAACTAGACCCATTCTCTTGTATTATCTTCTATAAACTACATGATATAAAAGAAGAAACTTGCTCTTATCATAATATTCTCGACACTATACCTTTTTATTTCCTGATAAAATCAACAAGAAGGAAACAGCACAAAATGCTAATGCTGATGCCATAGGAATGGTAATAAATCCGAAAATAAATAACTTCGTTGAACAAGATACCCTACCACAAATATCTATCGTCATCCCAGGAATTTCTTGTAGACAAATCTGATACACAGCAATAGCCGTACCTATAATAGATAAGGGTAAAGCATAGATTCTTACTGGACTATCCTCAAGATACGTAGCAATTCCTAGAATGATTGATAAAGGAAATAAGCAAATTCTTTGATAATAGCATAAAACACATGGTTCTATGTTCAACAGATAACTATAATAAATACTCATTACTGTTCCTGTACAACAAATCAACCACGCAAAATATAAAGCATAATTACGAATGAATCTAATCATCGTTTTCCTCTGTAGACTGTAAATAGCGGATTTGTCGAATCACACGCTCTAATTCATCAAACGTGGGGTCTTCTATTAGATAATCTCCAACAACAGCAGTTGGAGTTGCTAGCTGTCCTCCAAGAACCTGAGAACCATAAATATTATTCTTTTTAATTTGCTCTTCATACTGTTGAGAATCTACACATTGCATCAACCCCTTAGGGTTAATACTACGTCCTGAATGTGTTTTCAAATTCTCAGCAAGCTTAATTAATACTTCGGGAGTTGCCCAACGTTTCCCCTCTTCCTTAGGATAAATAAGTAACCTATGGAAATACTCTATATAAGCTTCCATATCAGGCTGACGTGGATCATGATGATATATACAAAGTAACGCTTGCGCCGCAGGCATCGAGCCTCTGATAAAACATACAGGAATTAAAGTGAATGATACCTCACCAGTATCAATATAATTCTTCTTTAATAGAGGGAACACCTCAGTACTAAACTCTGCACATGCAGAACATGAGGGTTCTTCAAATACTGTAATGTTGATTGGTGCATAGGGATTGCCAAGAGTTGGGAAATACTTGGCATTGGTAGGGACGTGAGCTTTAGGGGGTAATATTGTTTGCTTTTTGTAAATCATTAATCCAAAACATAGTATAAAAAAAGCACTGGTAACTATGACTAATATCTTTTTATTCAATGATCGTTCTCTTCTCTTGTAAGGCTCTCACAGAACTAAGAAATAGAATAAAAAAATAAAAATTTAAAACTATTTTTTTATACAAATAAGGATAGAACACACCTCCTCTGTCTCTCATTTATATATGGAGATAAGTTGGGATTGATAAAAAACCTTTTAGTTTTATTATTCTCATTCTATTTAGAAAGAAAAATCCCAATGTTTTTTCTTTTTATGGATAAAGAAACCTTAGAAAATATTTATAAGCACTTCCGTTATCGCTTTTTTAAACTCAGTATTCTTCCCGCATTTTTAGGACTTTTGCTTATATGCACACCAAATACTCTGAATTATCAAGCTCCAAGTGTCATCCTTTCTGACAGAGTCTGTGGAAGTTTGTTAATCATCCTAGCTTTAATATCTTTTTATAGACGTTCTATACTTTGGTTTGGTGTATTCATAGGTATTTGGGTAACTCTTTTCCCCTGTTTCCCAGAGCGATCTTCTATTGTTTTTGCAAATGATACGCTCATAGGATTTGCTATCTTTGCTGTTGTGTGCATTCCCCCTACACGGCCAGAAGCTTTGGAAGTTGGTCCTACTCTCCCTGAAGGGATGTCTTATAACCCGTCTTCAGGAGGAAGGAGAGCTGCTGTTTTAATATTAAGTTTATTAGCTTGGCTGCAATCGCGCTTTTTAACAGCGTCTGCTTTAGGGATTTCTAGAACTGCTTTTGAATGCGATTTCCTTGTTTATGCAGCGATGATGACTGCCTATTCCTTACTTGTTGTGCTGTCTTTATCTGGAGGAGAACGTCGTTGGCATACACGACCAAAAATAGTGTTAGCAACAGCATTTACCTTGATCTCTGCTATTATCCTTACCTTTATCCCTATCGTATCAAAACAGATGACTTTAGATTGTTGGATATGCTTATCTCTAACAATACAGCCTGCTTTAGCCTTTGTTTTTGCTTATGATGAATTCAGAGCAACTTTCACATATCTAGGACAATTCGTTGGAAAAAAACGCGAGCTAATTCGTATGTCATTATTTGGATCTGAATATTATAGAGATTCATTATTTTGGGAAGAACGTACTGTCCTTCCTTTTATAAAGGCATGTAAACAAGCTTTCCAAGGTATTTCCTTCCCTATTAACCTTCTGATTGCTGTTTGTGTAGCCATAGGCTTTATTAAGGTAAGCGATGAGCTTGCTGTCACAGATACATTAAGAAATTATATCGACATTTGCTGTTGGTTCATTATCGTGTTAGCCACTCTATCTTTTGCTGATAGTCTTCGCCATCTTAGATGGCTATGTGTAATTTTCTCTGCAGCCATCCTACTTTCCCCTGTTTTCTTTCACATTCCCCTACATTCCCCTATATTGATTCCAACAATAATTATAGGAATCGCTTTGATTTTTCTATCTGTAGGAAATATAATACAGAAAAAGTAGACAATCCTTTATTACATTAGAATTGAACTAATTCCTGAAGAAATTTCTTGCTGTTCGCCAGAAACTTTATCTTCCTCTTCTTCAGCTTCCAAGCGATCACGTTTCTCTTTATTATACTCACTTGCGTAAATATCATCTCTAGCGCGATCTACTCCCTCAGTAATGATAGTATCATGTGTGGAGGTATGCGGAGAATCCTTTTTAGGGATAATCTTTATGGTTTGTAATAACGTAACATAAGAAAAGCTTTGCGAATATTCAGGAAGGAGCACTTGAGATTCTACAAAGGCTGCAACCTCTTTTTTTGTAAATTTTCCTTTTTGACTGTTACAGTAATTTAAAATTTGTAAATAATTGCTCTCTGCTAATTGTTTGTGTTTACTTAATGCTCCCTTATGATGCTGGAAGGCGTACATAATTAAAGGTGCAGCAATCAATACTAGAGAAAGAATCCCAGGGAGAATGAAAGGAAGAAATACGTCTGAAGCAAAAGAAAATCCTTCCAAGGGGTACCCAGATAAAAGAGATCCAATCAACAACAGCACTATAGAACAGACAAAAACAATCGTAGCAATAATTACAAGAGGCGAGCCCTTACAACGATGGGAATGAATACCACTATAAAGAGAGAGTTTTTCTTCAGAAGACAGTAGGGTATAACCTAACTTTGAAGATCCTACATCAACAAGAGGTAACGTCATGTTAAAAGACACTCCCGGATATCCTCTATAAGCATATGGACATTACCGGAAGAACGCGTTGAATCATTAAAGAATACAGGTACGAGTCCACGATTCTTAAGTACATAAAATGCATCCCCAAGGAAGGCTACATCACGAAAGTCATGGGTAACAAGTACCACAGTTTTATAATCTTTTCTCGCCAATCGCAAAATGTACTTATACAAAAGTTCCTTAGTTGTAATATCCAAAGAAGAAAATGGCTCATCTAAAAGCAATATCGGCTTAGGAGATAAACACTGGCAAGCTAAAGATACTCTTTGCTTTTGTCCTTCAGACAACTCATCAGGATAACAATCTAACAAGTCACCTAAATTAAAACTCTCGATTACCTCACACAATTTTTCAGGAAATATAGGAAAACGCTTACTCTTCACTCCCAATTCAGAATTGAGGTAGATATTTTTTAAAACAGTTCTCCATGGCAATAGAGTTTGCTTTTGCTGCATATAAGCAACATCCGTTTGCTGAACAGGCTGCCCTAACCAAAGGATTTCCCCTTCAACAGGAGATAGGAAATTAGCAATTAAACGAAATAACGTAGTTTTCCCTATCCCAGATACACCTAAAATAATAGAGATTTTCCCTGGATGAGACGCAAAAGAAGCGTTTTTAAATATTAACTTATCAGAGTAAGAATAGCTAAGGTCTTTGACTTCTAACATGTAGAAACCATGATGTTTTGAAAGGAAGACGGCTTGCGGTTACCAAGACTTGAACTTGGGACCTCGACATTATCAGTGTCGCGCTCTAACCAACTGAGCTATAACCGCGAGTTTGGAGACTAGGAGAGTCGAACTCCTGACCTTCTGAATGCAAATCAGACGCTCTACCAGCTAAGCTAAGTCCCCGTTTATTCTTCTCTTACTACGATCGAAAAAGAAAAAGTTATCTTAATGACTAAGAGATTTAACCTCAACCAAAGAATTATGAAAAAGATGAATTAGTGGGTTGAACAGATTTCTTTGAGAACACTTTTCAAAAGAGAGTTCATGTAGAACTTACTAGTTTCACTTTGTAGTTGTAGCCAGGACTCATTACTTGAGGACTCTAAAGGATGGGGGATAAGAATATTGACTCCTAAACAGGGAACATCAAATTCATAACATACCTGAGAAACCGCTCCCCCAGCACTATCAAAACCTTGAATTTCAGAATGAATTTTTTGAAGAGCAAGGAAATAATTTTTAGACATTGTGAAAGCCTCTCCAGTAGCTATGATACCTTCCGTAAGATCGTGTTCTGTAGATGTTGTAGGTTTCAGATAACCATAAACCTTTAATAAATCTTCGATGGCCTTTTTATGCGTAGTAATAAACTGCCTACCACCGATCTTTGCAGCTTCTCTATAGGCTTCACTTGTAGTAAAAATACACTGATGAATATCAGGAATTTCAAATCTTTTGAAAAACGGACGCACATCGGAATCGTAGTTAACATAACCATGGGAAATCAAAACATTTCCAAAACGACTAGTTTCTGAACGTGAATAGCATGTGCCTATAATTAAAATAAGTTCTACACGATGCTTAAGAATCATATTACAGCTGATTACAGCAGCGGAAACTTTATTAGGCCAAAAGGAAGACATAACTAGATATTTTCCGAAATAATCCCCAGAATAATATGTCCTTCTTCCCTCAATAGTTTTCTTACTATTAGCAAACCAAGGAATAGGACATTCGGTATCGGAAGACTCAGAAATTTCAGGAAGCGCAAAGATAATTCCTATGCGAGATAAAGGAGCACTTTTTTCACTGAAAATATCAACAGGCTCTGCTTTTAAAGAGATAAAGGAACAACAAAGAATAGCGGCAAAAAAAACGCGGAGAACCATAAAAATTCCACTTATAGAATCCTGGCTCTTTATAGAAAAACAAACTGTTAAAGAGAATTAAAAAGCTAAAAGTGAAGATAGCCCTTTCGACTCTAGAGGTAGCGAAAAACTAGACTCGAAAGAGCAAACCTTCTATGAACCTTTATTCATAACAAAGAGAAATACTCGTTTTTCAAAGTCTGACTTTCTTTTTTAAATCTATCGTTCTTGCCTCACGCACTTTGGTAATCTTAAATGATTTCGTAAATGTTTCGTATTCTTTATCTAAAGCCTTAGCGTCTTTATTTTTATACACCATGAAGACTTGATATAGAGTGTGATTTACGGAAATCAACATCCCTCTAAAATAAATATCCTCACAAGATATCCAAAATTCTAAAGCTTTATGTCCCTGTACCTCTTTTGCCTGCATAAATAAGACCTGAGACTCCGGAAGAGCCTGTAACATTCCAGAAAATCCTTCTTGAAGATTTAATTCTGGACGACTGACATCAACTTTCTCAGGGTATTCCCATACAGACACAACATATACAGTATTATCTGATTGTGTTTCTGTAACGTATGTATCATAGCGTATAGTAAGTTCTGATTGAGGGATCTCTATGATCTGACCAGAGTGATCCGGATCCCCTGGAAATTCTGCAGAAAACCCGCAATTTTTCGTATAGTCATACCGTTTCCACTTGAGACTATCTTTAATTTGCGTAATGGAGATATCGCTGTCTTTGATCTCTTTATCAGAGAACCAATTCTTCATTTTAGATAGGAATCCAGTTTTCGATTCCCCTGCAACTAATGAGGCTGGACATAAGGCTTGAAGAGATATTAATACGGTTAATATGAACTTACTTAATTTTGAAAGCATAATAAAAATAAAATACGTTTATTAATTTAATAATATAACTTCCGCGACTTTTTATTATAAATAAAACATAAAAAATCAAAATCATCAAAAAACCTTGTGTTTTATAAAATCCATAATGATAATCCTGCTTGTCAAAAAATCTTAGAAATTAAGAGTTATAGCGCATATGGAAGAGCAAGTATTTGCTAGTAAAAAGGTTGGGGTTTTACCAGCACGATGGGGTAGTGTCAGATTTACTGGAAAACCCTTAGCAAACATACTCGGAAAGTCTTTAATACAAAGAACTTATGAGAATATTAATCAAAGTACAACACTAGACAAGGTTGTTGTAGCTACTGATGATCAACGCATTATGGATCATGTTTTAGAATTTGGTGGTGATTGCGTAATGACAAGTCCAGAATGTGCTAATGGAACAGAGCGCACAGCAGAAACCGTATCTCGTTACTTCCCTGAAGCTGAGATTATAGTAAATATTCAGGGAGATGAGCCGTGCTTACAACACACTGTTGTTGATGCTCTTGTTAGAAAACTCGAAGAGTTCCCTGAGATTCAAATGGTTACTCCAGTTGCTAAAACTATGGATTCACATGAGATCTTAACAAATCAAAAGGTGAAATGTGTTTTCGATAAAAACGGAAAGGCTTTATATTTTAGCAGAAGCCCTATTCCACACATCTTAAAGAAAGAGACACCGATTTATCTTCATATTGGCGTGTATGCATTTAGAAGGAATGCTCTGTTCAATTATATTGAATCTTCCCCTACGCCACTAAGCCAAGCTGAAGATCTTGAGCAACTACGTATACTAGAACACGGTGGGTCTATCCACGTATGTGTAGTGGAAGCTAAGAGCCCCTCAGTTGATTATCCAGAAGATATAAATAAGGTGGAAAAATACTTAACATGCCATTCAAGTGCATCTTTTTAACAGGAGGAGTTGTTTCTTCCTTAGGCAAGGGATTAACCGCTGCCTCTTTAGCTCTATTATTAGAGCGTCAAAATCTTAAAGTTGCCATGTTAAAACTGGATCCCTATCTTAACGTTGATCCGGGAACGATGAATCCTTACGAACACGGTGAGGTCTACGTTACCAACGACGGAATAGAGACGGATCTAGATCTTGGTCACTATCATCGATTTTCTTCAGTAAACCTATCGAAATATTCTACAGCAACCTCGGGACAGATCTATGCTCGAGTGATTAAAAGAGAGCGCGAGGGGTTTTATCTAGGAAGCACCGTTCAAGTCATCCCTCATATTACTAATGAGATTATCGAAGTAATCCTAGAGTGTGCTAAAGAAAATCAGCCCGATGTATTAATCGTAGAAATCGGTGGTACTGTTGGTGATATAGAATCCCTACCTTTTCTTGAAGCTATTCGTCAATTTCGTTATGAACATGCCGAAAACTGCTTCAGCATTCATATGACCTATGTGCCTCATCTAAAAGCTGCTGGAGAGGTAAAAACAAAACCTACCCAACATTCTGTTCAGAGTTTGCGAGGGATTGGGATTATTCCTGACGCTATTCTTTGTAGATCCGAAACTCCTCTGAGTAGTGAAGTAAAAAAGAAAATTAGTTTATTCTGTAATGTTCCTAATAACGCAGTATTTAACGTTATAGATGTTGAACATTCGATTTACGAAATGCCCTTGATGCTCTATCAGGAAAAGATCTCTACATTTATTACAGAAAAATTAGGGTTATTTACAAAACAAGAAGATCTAAGTGATTGGAAAGTCTTGATAGAACGTCTACGCAATCCTCTTCCAAACAAAGTGCGCATAGGTCTCGTAGGTAAATATGTACAACATAAAGATGCGTATAAATCTGTTTTCGAATCAATTACACATGCTGCATTAAGTTTAAATTGCTCGGTAGAGATTCTTCCTTTAGATTCTGATGATCCTCATTTCCTTGAAACCTTAGAACAGTGTGACGGTTGCTTGGTTCCCGGAGGTTTTGGGTCTCGTGGATGGGAGGGGAAAATTACAGCAGCTCAGCTCTGTAGGGAGAGAGGAATCCCCTACTTTGGTATTTGTCTAGGAATGCAAGTTCTTGTTGTCGAATATGCTCGTAATGTCATGCACTTAAAAAAAGCAAATTCGACAGAAATGGATAAGGATACACCCGATCCTGTTATTTGTATGATGGACGGACAAGCCTCACTAGTCGCTACAGGAGGCACCATGCGTCTTGGAGCCTATCCTTGTGTATTATCTCCGGGAACTAAGGTATATGAGGCTTACGGAAAATCCGACATTATGGAACGCCACCGCCACCGCTATGAAGTGAATTTTGACTATGTGCAGCAATTAAAAGACTATGGATTGAATATTGTTGGTACATGCCCACAACAAGGACTTTGTGAAATCGTAGAAATTGGAGATCATCCATGGATGGTCGGTGTACAGTTCCATCCAGAATTTCTATCAAAATTGATAGCTCCTCACCCATTATTTGTAGGATTTATTCAGGCAGCGATTCTATACTCCAGGAATAAAAGCTATGTCTAATCCTCAAATAAAAACCTTCCTTGGCGTGGATTATGGACAGAGGCGTATAGGCCTTGCTTATGCAGCCTCTCCTTTACTCATCAGCCTACCTATAGGATTTATAGAAGCAGGAAAAACATTAGAGGCGACAGCTAAAATTCTTGCCAAAATTATTCAAGAACGCAATGTCTCTTCTGTAATTTTAGGAAACCCTATCCCTATGCAGAAGGGTCAAAAGTCCGCTCTACAAGAAGAAATCGTTAAACTTTCTTCCTTAATTCAAGAGTCTTGTTCTGTTGAAGTCGTCCTTTGGGATGAAAGACTCTCCTCAGCACAAGCAGAGCGTATGCTAAAAGGTGATTGTGGACTGAGTAGAAAAAAAAGAAAAGGAAAAGCTGATAGTATTGCCGCGACGTTAATCCTAACAAGCTTTTTAGAAAGTTTACCCCATATACAATCCTAAAGAATCCCTTCCTTGATTACTTGTTAAGCATTCTCAATTCTTTAAGAATTAAGAATTGTAATATGTTCAATTTATAATTTAAATAGATTGTATATATAAATTATTTCAATTCAACAGTGAATAAAATTACTTTGAATAAAAAACTAAAAAATTTTAACCTGCTAGCTTTGGAAGTCTCTAGCTCTATCTGTAATCCAAAAGATTTTCAATAAATTGCCAGTCCGACATAGCACAATAAATTTCTATGTCTCTCCTTTAAAAGAACTACAACGAAGGTGTGTTCCTTTTTTATGATGTACACGTGGTGGCTGTTTGCTGTTGTCTTCGCATCTTCAATTTTAGGAGGTTGTTTTCCAACAGCTTTGAGATCGTCAAAAACTCTCACGATTGCCATTCATGATGATCCCGTATCTCTATCTCCTGAACAAGCAAAACGCGCTTTAGATCTTTCTATTTCTAAGCTCATTTTTGAAGGACTTACAAGAGAAAATCCTTACAAAAGTGATCATGTAGAATTTGCCTTGGCAAGTCATTATACCATATCTGCGGACGAAAAAAATTATACATTTTTTATAAAACATGACGCCTTCTGGAGTAATGGAACTCCAATCACATCCCAGGATATTATTAGAGCTTGGCAACATGCAAAAACATTTTCTCCTCACCATCAAATTTTCGAAGGGATTAAATTTAAAGCCTGTTCACCGTCCAGTATCACTCTAACTTTGGATACTCCGAACCCGAAACTACTACAATTACTAGCATTTCCAGCATTTGCTATTTTTAATCCTGAAGATTTAAATTTATCTAGCGGGCCTTTTTATTTAATAACCCACAATCCTGGACATTGTCTGTTGTTAGAAAAGAACCCTCACTACTATGATAAAGAAAAAGTCGGCATATCCTGTGTTAGCTTATTAGTTATCCCAGATTTGTATACCGGGGCACTTTTACTTAACCGTGGAAAAATTCACTGGCTAGGACAACCTTGGCACCAAGGTCTTACTAAAGAACTAAAAGAAACTACTCCCTACCACTATACTAGTTATCCCATAGAAGGAGCTTTCTGGCTGATACTCAATACAAAAGATCCTGTTCTATCTCAAATTCATAATCGCTATAGATTGGCAGCAGCTATTAACAGAGAAGAAATCATCGATCATGCTCTACAAGGAAATCAAGAGCCAGCCTACACACTATCGAGAAACTCCTCTCCCTATTATCAATACAAAAAACAAAAGCTCATTACCCCTACAGAAAAACTCACCCTGACATATCCTTCAAATATTTTAAGATGCCAACGTATTGCAGAAATTCTTAAAGAACAATGTAAAGCCGTGGGCCTTGATCTATTTCTCGAGGGATTGGAATATCATGTTTTCTTAAGCAAAAGACAAATATGTGATTTCACAATAGCTACAGCAACAGGAGTGGCTTACTATCCCAATGCCGCACTCCTCCCCCAAGCAGAAAGACTTATGAAAAACTTAGAAATTATTCCTATCTATCATATGAGTTATGATTATATCACACTATCTCCGATAGAAAAAATTCTTCATAACGCCTCCGGAGCTGTAGATCTTAAATACGCACGTTTATCTTAAAATCTACCTATAGTGTAGAGAGAAACAAAAAATCCTAGTTTTTTAGACCCAAGATTGGAAATTATTTTTTTAATCAGTAATCTAACCCCAACTTACTATTCAACTTCAGGATAATTTCATGACGAATAGATCTAGAAAAAGCTATGTTATTTGTTTTCTCTGGCTTACTAATTTATTTCTAATCAGCTGTCATCAACAAGCTCCCCAAAATGAAGGACAGTGCTTAAGAATTGGAATATCATACGATCCCCTTTCATTAGATCCTAGATGCACCTATTTGAAGAAAGATATCTCCTTAGCAAAAGCCCTTTATGAAGGTTTATCTCGAGAACGCATCTCTGAAGATCACGTTATCCTGGGAATAGCTGAAAATTATACGGTATCTCATGGAGGTACTGTATACACGTTTGATCTGAAAGATACACAATGGAGCAACGGTGATCCTGTAACAGCTTACGATTTTGAAGAATCTATAAAACAAATCCATACAAAAAATCTCCCCATATCCTACCACAACCTTCTCTACATTATCAAAAATTCCAGAGCGATTATGGAAGAGCAGTTACCCATAGAACAACTAGGAATTAAAGCGTTAAATGCTAAGACACTAGCAATCACTTTAGAACATCCCTCTTTAAATTTTATCGAAATGGTTTCCCATCCGTTATTTTTCCCCGTCCATGCATCCCTAAGAGAGTATTATAAAAATCCAAAAATCAAACCTGTTTATATCTCTAATGGGCCTTTTACATTGAGTGATTTTCAGCCACAAAAACATTTAATAATGCAAAAAAATGCTCACTATTATGATGTCGATAAGGTGAAAACTGATACTTTAATCTTTAAAGTTATGTCAGATTCTCATACCGCAGCAAAATTCTTTAAAAATAATCTTATTGATGTCCTAGGAAATCCTTGGATAGCGAAAATCCCCCAGGAAGTATTAAACAACACTCCTGAAGAGATAAAACATGTATATTCCGTATGCTCAACTTCTATACTCATCTATAATCTACACATGCCTGTACTACAAAATAAATCCCTAAGAAAAGCCCTGGCATTTGCTATTAATAAAGAATCTCTCATTCCTCTACTCAATTCAGCGAGAATTGCTAATTCCTTTATACCTCCAGAATTATCTGAAATCCACAATCAAGAATTGCTTAATCAAGAACAACGAGAAAAAATAGCTCGAGAATATTTCAAAGAGGCAAAAGCAACCTTATCAGAAAAAGAACTCTCCGAGATCTCTCTTATTTATCCCCAAGAATCTAGCATTTTCTCTCTAATAGTCCAAGAACTTCAACAGCAGTTCAAAAATGTTCTTGGTATACATATACCCATTCAAGGGGTTGAATACTTTTATTTCTTAGAAAAAAGAAATAAAGGAGAATTTTATCTATCTGTAGGAGGATGGATTGCAGAATATCTCAACGCTAGAAATTTTCTTACTATACTCGGAAATTCTGAAAACAAAGAAACTAGTCATCAATTAGGAAAATGGAATAACAAACAATTTGATGAAATTCTAGGGAAATACCACACCCAAACATTTACAAAAAAAGACCAGATCCTTGCTGAAAAATTGATTGAAGAAGATATTCCTATATTCCCTCTATATCATTTCAACTATATCTATATAGCACATCCAAGAGTAAATAACCTCTATACCTCTCCCCTAGGACATGTAGACCTTAAAGAAGTAGAAGTCCTAAACCTTGTATAACTTATACTTTATAAAAAAATTGCTTTTCTTATGTGAATATAAACATTTTCTTAGAAATCAAAATGTGTACAAATCAAACGCGTAGCTTTAATATATCTAATCAACTGATAGATTGATTCAGCGACTCTAATTACATAATCGGGTAAAATGAAACCGAGATTAAAAACCTCGAGCAAGCATGGAATATGCTTTTAAATATATGACAAGAACATCGCATAAGCTTCTAACACTTACTCTATCAGCGATTCTTTTTCTAGGAATTCTATGGCTATGCACAAGCTGTCATACAAACGTTTCTAAAAATCAGGATTCTTTAAAAATAGCAATTAGCCACGATCCTATGTCTTTGGATCCGCGTAGCGCCTGTCTAAGTAAAGATATTTCAATAGCTCAAGCTCTTTATGAAGGCCTTGTAAGGGAACGTCCCGGTAATCCTGAACTGGCGTTAATAAAATACTACACTGTATCTGATGACAAAACCATCTATACCTTTGATCTTAAAGATGCCTTGTGGAGCAATGGTGACCCTGTAACAGCTTACGATTTTGAGGAATCTATAAAACAAATCCATAAGCTTGAAGTTGCCTGCTCTTCGAATTTTCTCCTTGGAGTGATTAAAAACTCCCAAGCTGTGATGAGCAAACAACTACCTATTGAAGCCTTAGGAATCCGATCTATAAACAAATCGCAATTAGAAATCACTTTAGAGAAACCTATCCCGCACTTTTTAGAGATTCTTGCTTACCCTATTTTCTTTCCTGTACATAAATCCTTAAGAGATTTTTATTCCTTAGGAGGAATAAACCTTCCACACATCTCTAATGGTCCTTTCATCATTGAAGATTACCAACCTCAAAATCAACTTATCATTAAAAAGAACCCTCTATATCACGACCACCATTCTGTACATCTCGAAACAATTATTTTTCAGATTGTTCCCGACACGCATACAGCTATGCAACTATTACAAAAGAATCTTATTGATTGGGTAGGCTCTCCATGGAGCTCACCTATTTCAAAAGAAGATCAATATCATATCCCTAAAGATAAGCTGCACAACTACCCAGTTTTGGGGACAACAGCTCTAATATGTAATCTAAAAAATAGCCCGACAGATAATTTAGCATTAAGAAAAGCTTTAGTATACGCTATCGATAAAAATACCCTACTAAAATTCATTAGCTATGGAAAAGTAGCCAAACATTTCCTTCCTCCTGAACTATCAAAAATCCCCAAACAACCTTCTCAATCACAAAAAGAACGCCAAGAGCAAGCTAGAGCTTATTTTAAAGAAGCAGAAAAAAAACTCTCGCAAAAACAAATCTCAGAATTATCTATCATCTACCCATTAGAATCCTCTTGTCTAAATGCCATTGTTCAAGAGATACAACAACAAATCAAGCACGTATTGGGAATTCATATCACAATCCAAGGCATGGAGTATCATTGTTTTTTGGATAGAAGACGTCGTGGTGATTTCACTCTAGCTACAGGAAGATGGATAGCAGATTATCCGAGACCCACATCTTTTCTTGCAATTCTTGGAAATTTTAAAAGTGATGAACCTACAAAATCACTAACAAAATGGGAAAATGCTCAATACAACTATATCCTCAATGTACTTCTCTCGAGAGAAGAGAGGTCTGAAGATCAAATCTTAGCTGAACAACTTATCGAAGAAGACGTTCCTATCATACCTCTATACCATTTTGAATATACCTACGCAGCTAATCCTAAAATTCAGAACTCCCACACCTCATTACTCGGACATATCGACCTGAAAGAAACAGAACTTTCAAAATAATATTCACTTTTTAAAAGATCCAAAAAATCTCTTGTATTTTACCTAAGTTAAACAAAATATTGACTTAAGCTTGAAAAAAAATGTCTCGAAAACGAACCTCCACACTAATCAATAAATTATTTTATATTGAAGCTACGATAAATCAGAGATATAATATTTTGGTTGATAAAGATTTTAAATTACGAATCTTTACCCGCTGATCCAAGATTTTAAGGTGTAAGTAATGTTCCGTTATATAAAGAAGCGCCTAGTATTTAACCTGCTTTCTTTATGGATCATCTTAACCTTAACTTTTCTGGTTATGAAAACCATTCCCGGAGATCCGTTTAATGATGAAAGTAGCAATACTCTATCACAAGAAACTCTCCAAATTCTTAAGTCCCGTTACGGATTGAACAAGCCCCTATATCAACAATACATTCATTATCTAAAATCTTTAGTAACCTTAGATTTTGGAAATTCTCTTGTTTACAAGGATCGCAGTGTAACGAGTATTATCTCCACAGCATTTCCAGCATCAGCAATTCTTGGATTGGAAAGTCTTATTCTTTCTATCTCTGGGGGAATCTCATTAGGAACACTAGCAGCATTAAGAAAGAAAAAGCAGGGGCGCTATATCCTTCTTTCCTCTATTTTACAAATTTCCATTCCCGCATTCGTCCTTGCAACTATGCTGCAATACATTTTTGCAGTAAAAATACCGATTTTTCCGATAGCCTGTTGGGGAAATTTCTCTCATACGATTTTGCCATCTCTAGCTTTAGCAATCACACCTATGGCATTTATAACCCAACTAACTTTTTCCTCAGTATCTTCAGTCTTAAATAAAGACTACGTCTTACTTGCCTACGCCAAAGGGCTCTCGCCTATAAAAGTTATACTTAAACATATTCTTCCCTATGCAGTATTCCCCACCATTTCCTATGCCGCATTTCTTGTAACTACGGTTATGACAGGAACTTTTGCTATAGAAAATATCTTCTGCATCCCGGGTTTAGGGAAATGGTTCGTCTGTAGTATTAAACAACGTGATTATCCAGTGACTCTAGGATTATCTGTATTTTACGGAGCTTTCTTCATGCTAGCTTCCTTATTATCAGATCTTATACAAGCGATGATAGACCCTCAGCTTCGCTATTCCTATAAAGAAACCGATCAACAAACGAAATTCTCTCAAGAAAGTGATCATCTCTAGCGCAATCCATAGAATGTAGGTGACGAATAAACAAAACTAAAAGAAACAAATAAGGCGATTAAAAAACTTCATGGATATTCCTTTAAAATCTTCTCAACCTACTCTTTGGCAACGTATGAAAGGAAATACCATGTTCATGGTAGGAATTTCCATACTTGGGACTTTAATTCTAAGCGCCATTGTTCTCCCATGGATTTATCCTAATTATGAACAGACATCTTTAGAACACACTCTAGCCCAACCAGGGAAAATGTTTCCCTTCGGAACAGATTCTCTAGGACGTTGTATGTTGGCTAGAACTATTCAAGGCATTCGCCTATCACTATTAATCGCAGTAACAGCAACCCTTATAGATGTCTTTGTAGGACTTCTTTGGTCTACGGTGGCATTATCCTCAGGGAAAAAAGTTGCTTTTTTAATGATGCGTATTACCGAGATCTTATTCTCAATTCCTAGAATTCCCGTCATCATTCTTCTTCTTGTTATCTTTGATCATGGGATTCTTCCCCTGATTCTTGCCATGACACTCACAGGATGGATACCCATAGCACGAATTATCTATGGGCAATTTCTACTATTGGAAAATAAAGAATTTGTACTTTCTGCGAAGACTATGAATGCATCTACACTCCATATTCTAAGAAAACACCTGCTACCCAACACTCTTACTCCGATTATCTCCACGCTAATCTTCACTATTCCTGGAGCTATCTATACAGAAGCTTTCATTAGCTTTTTAGGCTTAGGAATTCAACCTCCACAAGCTAGCCTAGGAACCCTAGTAAAAGAAGGTATTAATGCTATTGACTACTACCCCTGGTTGTTTTTCATTCCATCATTTTTCATGATTACACTCTCAATAAGCTTTAACCTTATTGGAGAGGGAGCAAAAGCCCTATTTATAGAGGAAAACTCTCATGCCTGATACCTTAATCAATATACAGAATCTCACAATAGCATCGAATAATCCGCGTAGATTACTGATAGACAATCTCAGTCTTATAATTAGAAAACAGCATAGTCTAGCTTTAGTTGGAGAAAATGGGTCAGGGAAAACAACAATCACTAAGGCAATCCTCGGCTTTCTTCCAGATAATTGTGAGATTGTAAAGGGTGATATCTTCTTTGAAGATCAGAACTTAAAGACAATGTCGTATAAAAATTTCCAAAAGATCCGAGGCAAGAAAATAGCTACGGTATTGCAAAATGCCATGGGATCTCTTACGCCATCTATGCGTATAGGAGCACAAATTGTAGAAACCCTAAGACAACACAATCCCATAACCAAAAAAGAAGCTTATTCAAAAGCTATAGAATTATTAGCAAGCGTACGCATACCTAATCCAGAACGCTGTTTTCACCTCTATCCTTTTGAACTAAGTGGAGGTATGCGCCAACGTACAGTAATCGCTATATCTTTAGCAAGCTCTCCAGAACTAATTCTCGCTGACGAACCTACAACAGCTCTAGATTCTGTATCGCAAGCTCAAGTATTGCGCATATTACGTAAAGTCCATAAAGAGAACAATACAGCAATGTTGTTAGTTACCCATAATCTCGCATTAGTAACAGAGCTTTGTGACGATATTGCAATTATTAAAGATGGTCAACTTGTAGAAACAGGAAGCGTAAAAGAGATTTTCTCTTCTCCACAACATCCCTATACAAAACGCCTTTTAAAAGCTGTATCGAAAATCCCTCTAACAGCCTCTTCTTCACCTATTTTAAAAGCAAAGCTCGAAACTTTAAGAAATACAGATACCCTGCAGACAGTTCATGACTAATTTAATTACTATAAACAATCTATCCATTTCAATTAGGAAGCAAATCATTCTCAATGATATCAACTTACAATTGAAAAAAGGAGAATGTCTAACAATTGTCGGTGCAAGTGGATCTGGAAAGTCCTCACTAGCTCTGGCCATTTTAGGATTAATACAACCTAATCAAGGTACTATTACCTTTCATGTTGATCCTAAAACACCAAAAGCAAAGACAGTACAAATTGTCTGGCAAGATGTACATTCCAGTCTAAATCCCACAATGAGTATCGAAGATCTTATTTTAGAACCCCTGCATATCATAGGAACCTACTCCAAAGAGAAACAGAAAGAAAAAATCCAACGTGTTTTACAGCTTGTTAACCTACCGCCATCCGTACTACGATTAAAACCTCACAAACTTAGTGGTGGTCAAAAACAACGTGTAGCAATCGCAAAAGCTTTGGTATGTGAACCAGATCTCCTTATTTGTGATGAACCAATATCTGCTCTAGATACCCTTAATCAATCACTCATCTTAGAGCTTTTCCAAACAATAAAACAACAATGTGAAAGCACGCTTCTCTTCATTACTCATGATATGTCAGCAGCTTATTACATTGCAGATACGATTGCTGTTATGGATAAAGGATCCCTCGTAGAATATGGTCCCAGAGAAAAAATCTTCCTAGACCCTAAACATGCAAAAACCAAAGAACTTCTTGATGCCATACCGATATTTTCTTTAGAAGATGCCGAATGTAATCCCTCCTATACATCTCAAGAAAAAGTACTTATTTAAACTAGACAAAAGAAATTAGACGTGACCTGAAGGTCTAAAGTTCTTTGTAGTATGTGAAGAGTTATGTATACTGCGTTGCATACTCATCTTACAATTTGTCTTAAATTACACAATTGTAAAACAGCAATTACAAAGATAAAAATAGTCTTATACATTACTTAGAGAATTGCCTCTCAATAGCATGTGAAAATCGTTATTGAGCACTTTAGGCGTTATGTGTAAATCGTTGACAGGAAGAAGTTGAGCATGCTACGAATCAAACTAACAGCCGTTGAAATGGAGCATCATTGACGATGGAAATCTCTCATATCTTGGAAGACCTCGCTTACGACGAAGGGATCCTTCCCAGAGAAGCTATAGAAGCTGCTATCGTCAAACATACGCAAATTACCCCCTATTTACTTCAGATCCTTGAAGACGCTACGGAGCGTGTGCCCGAATTAATCAACGATGGTAGTTATCAAGGGCATCTCTATGCTATGTATCTACTAGCACAATTTCGCGAAACTCGCGCTCTTCCATTAATTATCAAGCTCTTTTCCTATACTGATGATACGCCTCACGCAATTGCTGGAGACGTTCTTACTGAAGACCTTCCAAGAATTTTCGCTAGCGTATGTGATGATGAATCTTTGATTAAAGAGCTTATAGAGTCTCCAGGAATTAATCCTTACGTAAAAGCTGCAGGGATTTCTAGTCTTGTGCATCTTGTAGGAATAAAAAAAATCTCTAGAGATGCAACTATTCGTTATTTTGGAGAATTGCTAAACTATAGGTTAGAAAAAAGTCCTTCTTTTGCTTGGGATAGTCTCATAGCTGCTATATGCGCACTATACCCCGGAGAATTATTCTATCCAATTAGTAAAGCTTTTAACGCTGGTCTCGTAGATATAACTTTCATAAGTATGGAAGATGTCACGAATATCATAAATGAAGAAACTATTGAGTCCTGTCTTCAAGAACTTCTATCCTCGCCAGAACTCATTAATGACACCTTAGAAGAAATGGAAAAATGGCTCGAAGATTTTCCTATAGAGCCCTAACCCTCCCGGGATTTTCCAACAGACTATAACGCAAAGAGGTCCCAAGTGAATAAACAAAAACGTTTCCTATCTCTTTTATTCCTCACTCTCGTACTCTTAGGTATATGGTTTTGTCCTCACCCGGAAGCGATAAATCCCAATGCTTGGCACTTATTTGCTGTATTCACAACAACAATTTTAGGCATTATCCTACAGCCTTTGCCTATGGGCGCCATAGTCATTATTGGGATTTCTACACTTTTACTTACACAAACCTTAACCTTAGAACAAGGCTTATCGGGATTTCATAATCCTATAGCCTGGTTGGTATTCTTATCGTTTTCTATAGCAAAAGGCATTATTAAAACAGGGCTTGGAGAACGTGTTGCTTACTTTTTTGTAAGTATATTAGGGAAAAATCCTTTAGGGTTAAGTTATGGTTTGGTAATTACAGATTTCCTTCTTGCTCCCGCTATTCCCAGTGTAACAGCACGTTCTGGTGGTATTCTTTACCCTGTAGTTATGGGACTGTCAGAATCTTTTGGTAGTTCTGCAGAAAAAGGTACTGAAAGCTTAATCGGATCTTTCTTAATTAAAGTAGCGTACCAAAGTTCTGTAATTACCAGTGCAATGTTTCTTACAGCTATGGCAGGTAACCCTTTGGTAGCAGCCTTAGCAAGTAATGCAGGAGTTGCACTAACTTGGGCAACATGGGCAAAAGCAGCAGTGATTCCTGGATTACTTAGTTTAGTGCTTATGCCTATAGTGCTTTATAAGCTCTACCCACCAACAATCAGCTCCTGTGAAGAAGCAATTCGTACAGCAAAATTACGTCTTAAAGAGATGGGACCTTTGAAAAAAGGTGAAAAGATTATCTTAATGATTTTTATTCTCCTTGTTGTTTTATGGACATTTGGCGACTTATTAAGAATCTCGGCAACAACAGCAGCCTTAATTGGTTTATCTCTACTCATTATCACAAATATTTTAGATTGGCATAAAGATGTTATGGCCAATACCACTGCCTGGGAAACCTTTATTTGGTTCGGTGCTCTTATTATGATGGCATCCTTCCTAAATCAGCTTGGCTTTATTCCTCTAATCGGTGATTCCGTAGCTGCAGGAGTTTCAGGATTATCTTGGAAAGTAGGTTTCCCTATTCTTTTCCTTATGTACTTTTACTCGCACTACCTATTTGCAAGTAACACGGCACATATTGGAGCTATGTTCCCAGTATTCCTGGCTGTTTCTATATCACTAGGAACAAACCCCATTTTTGCCTGTTTAGTTCTCGCTTTTTCAAGTAACCTTTTTGGTGGTCTCACGCATTACGGTTCAGGACCAGCTCCTCTCTATTTTGGATCTCAACTTGTTTCAGTTAAAGATTGGTGGAGATCTGGCTTTGTCCTCAGCATTGTAAATATTGTTATTTGGATAGGGATCGGTAGCTTATGGTGGAAAGTCCTCGGTCTTATCTAAACTGAACATTCCTTCACAACGAGAAAACCTTCTATACGAAGGTTTTCTCATTGTTGATAAAGAAAAACACAGCTAACTTACGAAAATAACCGTATCCATTAATTGTTATGCATCCGAACTCTAGCGATCTCAATGGTGTAGTTATTCCAGGCATGCCTTCTTTGCCTAGAGAACTACAGAAATTCCCTTCTCTAATTCCTACAAATGATCTACGTTTTTCTCCTAAATTTGATGCCGATGTTGCCAATCTATTTCCTAATACTTACGACAGCCCCTATTTAAAATTCACTTCAGGAACTCCGTCACCATCATACCCATTAAAAGTTGGTGTTATGCTATCCGGAGGACCTGCTCCTGGTGGACATAATGTCATTTGGGGACTATTACATAGCTTAAAAAAAATCCATCCGGATAGCTCCTTAATAGGTTTTCTAAATAATGGTCAGGGAATTCTGAATAACGACACGGTAGAAATTACTGAAGAGTTTATGGAATGCTTTAGAAATTCCGGAGGATTCAATTGTATAGGAACAGGAAGAACAAATATCATCACTGAAGAAAACAAAGCTGCGTGTTTAAAAACCGTGAAAGCTTTAGATCTTGACGGTTTGGTAATTATTGGTGGAGATGGCTCAAATACAGCAACCGCAATCCTTGCGGAATACTTTTCTCAACATTACCCTAAAACGTGCGTTGTAGGCGTTCCTAAAACCATCGATGGAGATCTTCAGCATCTATTTCTAGATCTTACTTTTGGATTTGATTCAGCAACAAAGTTTTACTCTTCAATCATTAGCAATATCTCAAGAGATACACTATCGTGCAAAGCTCATTATCACTTTATAAAGCTTATGGGAAGATCGGCATCTCATATCGCTTTAGAATGTACTTTACAAACTCATCCGAACATCACTCTAATAGGCGAAGAAATCGCAGAGAAGAACGTCCCCTTGAAAACGATTATTCATAAGATATGCTCAATCATTGCCGATAGAGCTGCTATGGGGAAATATTATGGGATCATTCTTATTCCTGAGGGTATTATTGAATTTATTCCTGAGATCAATAATCTTGTTAAAGAGATAGAAAGAATTCCCGAAGATATTGATAAATTCTCTTCACTATCTCGAGAATCTCAAAAATTACTCAAAAGCTTCCCTGAGACTATCTCTAACCAGCTTCTTAATGATAGAGATGCTCACGGAAATGTCTATGTATCTAAAATTAGCGTCGATAAACTTCTCATCCATCTTGTAGATAATCACTTAAAAAAGAATTTCAAACATGTTCCTTTTAATGCGATTTCACACTTCTTAGGTTATGAAGGAAGATCCTGTTTACCCACTAAGTTCGATAATACCTATAGCTATGCTCTAGGCTATGGTGCAGGAGTACTGACATTTAATCGATGTAACGGTTATCTCACAGTTATCGAATCTCTAATTAATATAGTGGATAAATGGCGATTACGTGCTATGCCCATCGTGAAGATGTTTACAACAAAGAAAAAGTCAGACGGAACTATAAAACCTCTAATAAAAAAAAGCTTAATCGATATAAGCAGTCCAGCTTTCCTTAAATTTAAATTATATAGAAAAATCTGGGCTCTTGAAGATTCCTATCGCTTCTTAGGACCATTACAAATTGATACCCCACCCAATTCGCATTCTGATCATTTCCCTCCACTAACTCTTCTTCTTAATCATAATGAATGGCAAAAAAGATGTTCAATCTGTATGGAAATACCTGACTGTGATTATTGATCTGCTATCTGTAGATAGAATTATAAAAGTAAGGAATTAGAGTTTGTTCTCGACGAATTCTTTTTAAAAAATTAAATTAACATGTGATAGCCTCCATAAACTCAAGAGATGCAGAACCGAATGAGCACTACATGCCACAAACATGAACAACGCCATGTTATTAAATTTAACATTCTAAATAATATTACAACTTTCGGTATTCTCCATACGCCACTACAAGCTTCTCCTCCTTATCCTTTAGTTGTTACTCTCCATGGATTAGCCTCAAGTAAAATTGGTTCTAAACGTACTTATGTACAATTCGCTAAGAAATTAACAGAATGCGGTATAGCAGTTTTACGTGTTGATCTTCCTGGACATGGAGATGCAGAGGGTTCTCTATATGATTTTTCATTTAATGACTATATCACTAGCACAAATGAAATTATCTCCTATGGTTATGGCTTAAATAATATTAATACAAAAAATATTGCTGTTTTTGGTTCTTCATTAGGAGCAACATTAGCTTTATTAAATATGCCTACCTTACAGTATGTAAAAAGCCTTGCTGTATGGGCACCAACAATTCAAGGTGCTATATGGTTACAAGAAGCTATCAACATTCCTAATAACCTAATTACCCACGCTCCATCCTCAGAAGATATTCTCTATGCAGGTATGCCAATAAATAAAACCTTCTGCTCACAATTTATTGAAATGGATGTGATCAAAGAAATTCCGAAATTTTCAGATTCTTTATCTATACTCCATATGCAAGGAGAAGACGACACAACCGTGTCTTTACATCATCAAAAAATCTTCGCCGAGGCTATGAGCCACAAACCGAATCCTTGTGAGATACGTACGTATCCAAATACAGGACACCATATTCCTCAGTCTTGCTCTATGTTGTCAGAACTTGTACAATGGTTAAAACATCAACTTATTCCCTAGGAACTACCTATGGAGCTTCTCTCTGTAAATAAAAGTTATTTTGAATTACAACGTTTGCATTACCGCCCAGAAACGCTAAGTTTCTTAAAGGGAATTACATCGCTACACATTGTAGATTCTACAGAGTCTCCTTCCATTCCTAAAGACCTTCAAGAATATATTCCTAATTTATGTGCCATCCCTGAAGTGACTATCACAAAAGGAGAAGCTACACCCTCACAACCTTTGAAAATTGGTGTTTTACTTTCCGGAGGACAAGCCCCTGGAGGCCATAACGTGGTTATAGGACTCTTTGAAGGCTTACGTGCTTTCAATCCCAAAACAAAGCTCTATGGGTTTATCCAAGGTCCTTTGGGACTAACGCGCGGGCTATATAAAGATCTCGATATTTCTGTAATTTATGATTATTACAATGTCGGCGGTTTTGACATGCTCTCTTCAAGTAAGGAGAAAATCAAAACTAAGGAACAAAAAAGCACTATTCTCGCTACCGTAAAAAAGCTTAAACTTGACGGTTTACTCATTATAGGGGGAAATGATTCTAATACCGACACAGCAATGCTTGCTGAGTATTTCCTTAAGCATAACTGCAATATCCCTATTGTGGGAGTACCTAAAACTATCGACGGGGATCTCAGAAATTTCTGGATTGAAACACCATTAGGCTTCCACACTTCCTGCCGCATCTATTCAGAGATGATCGGAAATTTAGAAAAAGATACTTTATCTATAAAGAAGTATCATCATTTCGTCCGCCTCATGGGACAAAAAGCTTCTTATACAACCTTAGAATGTAGTTTACAGACCTTGCCCAATGTTACTCTCATCAGTGAACATATCGCTATGAGAAAGATTTCCCTACAAAAGCTTAGCGAACATATTGCTATGGGCTTAGTAAATCGCTATAGATCAGGGAAAAATTATAGTACGATACTTATTCCTGAAGGCTTACTTGAACATATATTTGATACAAGAAAACTCATCAATGAACTCAATATTTTACTATTAGATAATAATCTGAATCTAGAAAATGTGAATAAAAAGCTTTCTCCAGAGTCTCTGAAGACATTTTCTTCTCTACCTATAGAAATTGCTCATCAATTACTTATTGCTAGAGATTCTTATGGAAATGTGCGTGTATCTAAAATTGCCACCGAAGAACTCTTAGCTGCATTAATAAAAAAAGAAATCCAGAAAATAGAACCAAAAATGGAATTCCAACCTGTGAATCACTTTTTTGGCTATGAATCTCGAGCGGGGTTTCCCTCAAACTTCGATGCAAATTATGGATTAGCCTTAGGAATTATTTCTGCTCTTCTCCTCGTCAGACAACGAACAGGTTACATGGTGACTATCAATAACCTCGCTCGTTCCTATAGTGAATGGATTGGCGGTGCTACACCTCTATATAAAATGATGCAGTTAGAACATCGCTTAGGAGAAGATACTCCAGTAATTAAAACCGACTCTGTAAATCCTAACGCTCCAGAAGTACAGTATCTGTTAAATCAAAGTGACACGTGTTTAATGGAAGATCTTTATTGCTTCCCAGGACCGTTACAATATTTTGGTGAAGAACGCTTAGTAGATCAAAGACCATTAACATTGCTATGGGAAAATAAAAGGTAAGAGATAAGAAAAATAAGCACCTTTTAAGGCAACATAGCTGGCTACTTCAAAAAACTACTCTCTAAAAAGATGCTTATAGAAGAAAAATAGCGGTAGTCGGACTTGAACCAACGACTCGCAGATTATGATTCTGCTGCTCTAACCATCTGAGCTATACCGCCACACTAGATGGTAAAATCAATAGCGGGAGAAGGATTCGAACCTCCGACCTTTGGGTTATGAGCCCAACGAGATGACCACTACTCTATCCCGCGATAAGTAAAAGACTTTAGCAAAATCTTATATTTTTACACAAGGGATATATCTTTTAAAAGATTTCCAAGTGCAATCAAAAGCTGCTCTTTCTTCATGTAAGAACGCTTTACCTTTCTGAACGTAAGCAACCCTCTCTTCGGGATGATCAAGTAAAGAAGTTACTACTTCTAACATGTTTCTCTCATCTAAACAGCAACCTGCTCCTATCGATAATAAACGCATCGCTAAATCTGATTGAGATTTAATATAAGGACCAAAAATTAACGGTATACCACATTGTAGAGGCTCCAAAAGATTATGTCCCCCTATCCTATCATCAAATGTACCACCGACAAAAGCAAGATCGGCAGCAAAATATAGCTGTTTTAACCAACCTATAGCATCGACAATAATCGCATCATTGTTATCAAATGTAGTTTCTTGGCTCCATAATCCATAAGAAATATTTTCTTTTACTAAGAGACTTTCCAATTCTTTAGTTCTCTCGATATGACGAGGCACCCAAAGCACTTTGAGATTTCTATGACGAAGTTGACGAATTACAGGAATCCAAGCATCAACATCCTTAGGATGTGTGGAGCCTAAAACAAGCAGCTCTGTATCCTGAGATATTTGGAGCTTCTCTCTCCAATAATTCCGTTTGTTATTTTCAGAGGAAGGTTCTGTATAGGTTTTAATATTTCCTGTGACCGTTATTTTCTTTTCATCAACACCAAGACGTAAAAAACGTGCTTTATGTTGATCATCTTGAAGTAAAAATCCATCTATAGGAGAGAAATAATTTCTGCCAAATCGCTTTAAAATTGTAAACCATTTGCAAGAATTTGCAGAGAGTTTCCCATTAATCACGATTGCTGTAGCTCCTATCTTTTTTGCTTCTTCTAGAAAATTTAGCCAGCAATCTCCTTCTGAAAATACAAGCAAAGATGGTGAAATAGCTCTAACGACAGGTTTAATAATCAAACTTAAATCTAAAGGCAAAATGAAGGTTGTAACTCCCATAGGCCCGAACAACCTTTCCGCGTTCTCGTGTCCAGATTCAGTACAGGCAGTGACAACACAACGCCACTGAGGATAATCTTTCATGAACTGCTGTACAATAGGAACAAGAAGAGATACCTCACCTACAGAAGCCCCATGAAACCAAACTACAGGACCTTCTCCAGGCAACTGAAGTTTCTTTAAACCGAAACGAATTTTTAATGATTTCTTATACTTACCATGAACGAATCTTTTATAAAGAATTTTGGGAAGCGCTACTGTAAATGCAAAAATTAAAAAACAATCATATAAGAAAGTGTGTAGTTTAGTAAGTCGACGTTTGATCATAGAACAAAATTCACCAATCTATTAGGAACAAAAACTTCCTTCTTAATTTCTTTATCCTCTAGATATTTAGCGACAGCTTCTTTTGCTAAAGATAGGACATCTTCCTTAGAAGTTGATTTATCAATATCTAAACGCGCGCGTAGCTTTCCATTTACCTGTATTACAAATGTTACTGAAGTATCTTCTAAATATTTAGGATCTACTTTCGGCCATCCTGCAGCATCTATACCAGGAGCATAACCTAAGGCTGTCCATAGTTCCTCACTAATGTGCGGGGCTATAGGAGCTAAAGCCTGCACAACCATAGCTAAGGCCGATTTAGAATAAATATCAAGCTTCATAAATTCATTTATAAACTCCATAAAAGAAGATGGGATAGTATTTAAAGACATTTTTTCAATATCCTCATCCACACGGTGGACCAATCTATGTGCTAAAGCCATTCCTTTAGGATCATCTATATCTTGAACAGAAGATGACGTCACCATTTCATAGAAACGATTTAGAAAACGTCTGCAGCCAGAAACACCTTGATTACACCAAAGCTTATTCTTATCTAAGGGCCCTGAAAACATTGCATACATACGTAATGCATCTGCACCAAATTCATCGATAAGGATCTGAGGGTCTACTCCATTTAACTTAGATTTAGACATCTTTTCCTGACGTACTTCTAATTCTTCTCCAGAGGTACTCGTCCATCTACCATTATCTTCATGAGCATCTTCAGGATAAACATAACCCTTACCAGGAATTCGATACGAAGTCGCGAGAACCAAACCTTGATTTATTAGTTTTTTAAATGGTTCTGCAGTAGAAACCATACCAGCTTCATAAAATACTCGATGCCAAAAACGTGAGTATAACAGATGTAAAACAGCGTGTTCTGCACCTCCAATATATAGATCTACGGGCATCCAATATCTTTCATTTTCATTAGACCAAGGAGCTTGAGAATTGTGTGCATCACAAAAACGTAGGTAATACCAACATGATCCTGCCCATTGTGGCATAGTATGTGTCTCGCGTCTGCCTAGGCGATTAGTTTTTATATCATGGATATCCACCCACTCTTTTACTTTTGCCAAAGGTCCCTGACCAAAACCTTCAGGACGATAATCTTGCACTTCAGGAGGCAATAAAGGAAGCTCATCGTCTTCTAAAGGACGACAAGTACCATCTTCAAAGTGAATAATAGGGATCGGTTCTCCCCAATACCTTTGTCGGGAAAACAACCAATCACGCAGCTTATAAGCAACTTTAGCTTCCCCTAAATTTTTCTTTTGCAAATAAGCAATTATGTAGTCTTTAGCTTCTTGATCTCTAAGACCATCTAAATGAAAGTCTCCATAGTTACTATGAACACAATACCCATCTTGATCAAGAACCTCACAAATAGGTAAAGAGAAGGTTTCAGCAAATTCTCTATCTCTTTCGTCATGGGCAGGAACACCCATAACAACACCAGAGCCATAACCTAAAATCACATAATCCGAAATCCAAATAGGAATATCTGCTCCAGTTATAGGATGTTTAGCGTATGTTCCTGTAAATACTCCACTTTTTACTTTAGTCTCGCTTATACGATCTCTTTCACTTTTACTTTGAGCAATACGGATATAGCTCTCTACGGCTTCACGCTGATTCTCAGAAATTAATTGATTGACCTCAGGATGCTCCGGAGCAATTACTAAAAATGATACACCACATATGGTGTCGGGACGCGTTGTAAATACTTCTAAAAAGTTTTGGTTATTCACTTCAAAACGAACAAGAGCTCCTTCAGATTTCCCAATCCAATTTCTCTGAAGCTGTTTAACATTTTCTGGCCAATCGAGCTCTTCTAAACCTTCTAAAAGCTGATCGGAATAAGCTGTGATACGTAAAATCCACTGGCGCAACATCCTGCGCTCTACAGGATACCCTCCTTCTATCGATAAACCATTTTCCACTTCTTCATTAGACAAAACCGTTCCCAATTCGGGACAATAATTGACTGCCATATCTGCCATGTAGGCAAGACCTCTTTCATAAAGAAAAAGAAACAACTTTTGCGTCCAACGATAATAATCTGGATCACTAGTAGCAAACTCTCTACCCTCATCATAGGAGAATCCCATAGCAGAAAGTTGTTTTCTAAAATTTTCTATATTCTTTTGCGTGGTTTCTCTAGGATGTGTACCCGTTCTAACAGCGTACTGCTCTGCAGGCAATCCGAAACTATCCCAACCCATAGGATGTAAAACTGAATATCCTTTAGCTCTTTTATAACGAGCTATGATATCTGTAGCAGTATAGCCTATCAGATGACCAACATGTAATCCTGCTCCAGAAGGATAGGGAAACATATCTAATACATAATATTTAGGTTTATTACTATCCTCATCTGCCCTGAAGCTTTCGTGCTCCTTCCAAAATTCCTGCCATTTTTTTTCTATCAAACTAGGATCGTACCGCATAATATCCTGACAAAGAGATCTTTTTAAAACGAAATAGGGGCTAGTGTATCGTTCACCTAATGAAAACACAAGAATCTTCTATCTAGAGATCTTAAAAGATTAAAAATTTTTATAAAAATCAACTTGTGGTACCATTTTATTCCGTTTTTCACTTTCTGCCCATTGACAAAAAAAATATAAAACCCTATTTTAGTTAGCTTTTAATTAGGTTGTTTTCCATGTTTGTTAAAATGCGTAAATTATCCGCATTTATTTCTTTGTTTTTCATAATAGCAAACGCGTGTCAAGCTGAAGCAATTAAAATCCCTGGGTTCCCAGAAATTCCCGACAGCTTACTTGTTATCAATACAACAAAAACTCCGAAAAATGAAATTTGCCGAGCAGTTAATATACAAAGCGGAGAACACAATCTTGTAGGGACTCTACATCTACCAACAACTCCAATGCCAAAAGACGGTTACCCTACGGTTATCTTATTTCATGGATTCCGTGGTAGCACAGTCGGTGGGTTAACAGGATCTTATAGGAAGATTGCACGTTCTTTAGCTCAAGTAGGAATTGCTAGTGTACGTTTTGACATGGCCGGATGCGGCAACAGTGAAGGTATTGCTACCGAAGTGCCTATTAGAACCTACTTAAGAAATGGTGAAGATATTCTTTATGCTGTAACACAGTATCCCGAAATCAATCCGTATAGATTGGGTATCGCGGGTTTCTCCCTGGGCTGCCACACAGCGTTTCATTTAGCAAGTTTTTACAGCCCCAAACAGTTTCAAATTCGCGCCATAAGTATTTGGGCACCGGTTGCAGATGGAGCTATTCTATTTAAAGAAATGTATGAAGCTGTAAAAAATAACACCAATATCGTGGGCAATCTTGGAAAAGATTTCGGATTTGGCCCAGCCCCCCTAGTAGTATGTGAAGAGGATGTGAAAGATTTTCTTTCTCTTCAAGATCATATTGTTTTAAATTCTCTACCCGTTAGAATACCTATTTTACACTTACAGGGTCTTGAGGATAATTTAGTTTCTTTAACTCAACGTGATTTATTTAAAAACACAGCACCTGGAAATACAGAATTTAAAACTTATGAAAATACGGATCACAATCTTGGCTCATCTCCTCATCTAAATGAGATTGTCAACGATATAGTCGAGTATTTTCAATCCATTTTGTAACTTACCTTAAATCTAATGTGTCTATTTAAAAATACTTTTCATGAAGAAATACACGGACAAGTTTTTCTAAAACATTCCCTGCTTGATTCATCAGATCCTTTTCTCTATACTGGGTTTATTCGCGTCTTCTACTTATAGAGATCGATATGACAGATGTATTAGTCATGGGTGCAAACCCCACAGGTCTCATTTTAGCAAACATGCTTATTCAGCATGGTATTCTTGCAAAAGTTATTGACCATCGAGATTCTCCAGATGATCCTGGTTTTATAGATTGCAGGGAGTTACCTGTTGTTTTATCGTGTTCTTCTTTAGAGCTTCTAGATAACGCAGGTTTATTAGATAATCTTGTAGAGAAGGGACACAAGCTCTTTGGAGCTCGTTATCACTGGAAAAAACGTACAGTATTGTTTAAGTTTAACCAGGCATCAGAATCCCGTTTTCCTTTTGCTTTATCGACTTCTTATCAAGAATTAACCAAACATCTTATTCATAAGTTTGAAGAAAACGGCGGTGCTATCCACTGGGGAACACGTCCTGTTACATTAGTCGACAATAGCATTTTTATTGAGAGTACAAAGACATCTCAAAGTTTCGAAAATCGAGAAATTTATAATCCTAAATGGGTTATTGCTAGTGAAGCTGACAGCGATCCTGATATTCGAGATTTGTTTAAAACCCAGCTAAAACTACGTAAGCAGGTAAAAGAAGTTCTTTTTGTTCATTGTGATGAAGGAGAACCTTTTGAAGAAAGCCATATCCATCTTGTTCCTAGCTCAAAAAGTTTTTTAAATTTCGTCTTTTATAATCATGAAAAGGGATCCAAGCAACTTTGCTTAACCAATACCTCTTATCCCCTATCAATAAAACACAAACAGAAGTTACTCTATAATTACAATCTTGCTGTTGCTGATGAACATTACTATGTAAAATCTGCTTTTCACCAATATCCTGCGGATTATAACAACTTCCTGTTCGTCGGTACTTTAGCCAATAACTTGAATTATTCTTATCTTACTGGAATAAATTCGAATATCCACGCTGCCTTTAATCTAACCTGGAAGCTTATTCCTGTTGTAAAAAAAGCAGCATCGAAATACCTAATAACAGCTAAAGAAAATGAAAGTGGGAATATCCTTCCTCATCTCAGTGAGAAGAGACAAAGACGCGCTAAAAATCTATTGTTCTCTAATCTTTATGCACCAGCTCTTATGTATTATTTCTTAAAGGGCTGCCGTCAATTAGATGTTGCTGGAGGAGAGTATTATTATCCTCCACATAAGGCATTGAAGTATCAAAATAGTGATATTATTAAAATGTCTTCCCAAGATAAGGAAGTTCTCGGTCCCAGTCCTGGAATGCGTGCCATTAACGCCCAGCTTGAAAATGGAAATTATCTGTTAGATGGTTTAAAGAGTACGAAACACCTTCTAATCTTCTTTAAAGAACGTAACGACTTAGAACAAGCTCTTAAAGAAGAATATGGTGAGTGGTTAGAAGTAATTGTTACTAAAGATCAAAAGATTGCTAATCTTTATCATGCAAATCCAGACTCATTATTTATTATCCGTCCTGATTGCTATATTGGCTATAGAACGCATAAATTCAAATTACACGAGCTTATCTCGTATCTATTGCGGATATTTGCCGCAGAGAAAGTAGATTAAGAGAATACTGTATCTGAAAATATCTGGCATTTCCAGATACAGTAAACTCCCCTCTCCCTATCTAATCGATCTCATCAGAGAACAATCTATCACGAAGCTTAGCTCTTTCCTGAGTTAGCTGCTGTTTTCTTAACTGCAAATTTTGAAGTACTTGAGATAAACTTTGCAGTTCATTTTCCCAGTTTGCGCGATTCTGGGTGAACATCTTATCCTTCTCCTCGATTACACTAGAAACCTTAACAAGTTGTTTTTGTATTTCCTTAGCATTTTGTATCTCTTGCGTAACCATTAACGCTTTAACCTTGTATTCCTTCATTATGTATATTAAAACATGCTTAGGAAGTTTTGACAGCTTACCATACAGATTACGTAACTTCTCCTGATTATTGGAAGAATTGGAACTTTCATGAATACGGATAGTTTCTAATAAACTAGCAACCAGGTTGCGATTTTCTTCCCTCCTGGCTTTCTTAGTTATCCATTTATCAATTCGTTTTATTGCTAAAGAACATAGGTCATGGTGACCTACAGTAATATTGATACCGACAATTTCCTGGAGAGATTGCTTTTCTCTCATTATCTGTGCACTTTTAATAAAGTTCTCATCGCCCAATAACGTTCCATAAGCTAATGGAGATAATTGCTTTTCTAATTCCAAGTAAGATGAAAGGAGTCTTTTTGCCTTTTTATATTCTTCAGGAAGGATCTCATTTCCAGAATCCATCTTTAATTTTAGGAGTTGAAGCTCTTTCAAAGTATCTTGAGCTAAAGAACCTCCTTTACCGTAGATAGAAGAAGAAGAAAATTCTAAAAATGGGGAGATATTGTTCATACCCAAGAAATCTAGCGCTCTCTTACGCACCTCAAGCTCTTGCTCACCAACTATGGATCTCTGTGACATCAAATGTGGTCGTTGTGTTCCTATATTTTCATTTGTATCGCCACTTGGTAGTGAAGTCGCTCTAGCAAGTTTGAAATGAGATAGTTGGTCTCTACGTGTTTGATCTAATCTCACATCGTTATTCCCCAAACACGCGGATAATTCCAATGCATCTTTAAGCTCCTGAAGATTCCCTCTGTCGGCAGCTTCTTTGACTAAATTATCAAAACGCTGTTTGGCCTCCTGCTCATCATTAGGGTTCGTATGCAGATCATAGATTTTAAACATTAGCTGAGTAAGAGTATCAAGCTTACTATTGATTTCCTTCGGATCCGTTTGTGAAGCAGGTAATTGCGATAATGCCTGGGTAAGTATATCCACTATTCCTTGGCTCTCAACGAAATCCTTCTCTAATGTTGGAAATTGTGTTTTAACCTCGTCAAATTGCTTTTGCAAACGCTTATAATAAGCAGATTGCTGTTGGTAACGCGTCATCTCACCACTATAGCGGAGACGATAGGCTACTATCTTATTCTCTTCTTCTTCTATACGAGCAATCTCTACTATAATCTCATCTAAACGACGTTGACGTGAAGCTATTGAAGCTTCTCTAGCAAGATCTTCGGGTTTCTTAGCAACTCTATTTACTGCAGAAGCCTGTACTTGTTGAAGGGAAGCTGGAGACGGCTTCGCTGCATCTACTTCTGCGGTGGACTTCTTGCGGTCTATAACACTTTGAAGATCAGTAGTTCCAAAACGTTTTTTAATACTTTTATCTAAAGATTTCGACGAACTCTTAAGTTCTTTGATTGATTTTTTGAAATTGTTTGTCTTGTCTGTAGGGTAACTATCTAAATCCTTAATAATTCCTCTAGCCCAAGATTGCTCATAACCTTCCAACTGCAAGATATCTTGAATCTGAGAAAGACGCTGAACATCCTCATTATCGAATTCTGAAGTAAGAATTTTTGTTGAAGGTAACAAATCTTTTGCTAGAGATGCTACACGTACATCGAAAGTCTTTTTCTCAATCACACGATTAAAGAACATCGGAATGATCTGTAAAACAAGGGCAATAGCACTGAGGCCTACGGGTAACCAGACCATCTGCAGTGATAATAAGGATAAACTAGCAATAAGAAGAAATAGCCCTAAAACGAACATGACAATAGATTGTCCCATATTCCACTTATTAGCAATTTTTTGTACTTGCTTTAAGAAACCCTCTAAATCTTTATTCCGCGTTTCCCAGAAACTCTTACTGACTTTCTGAGCATCGCTAACTGTCTGTGCAGTACTTTCTGTAGCTTCTCCCTTCTCTGTAGCTGCTGTAGAAATAAAACCTTCACAACGAGATGACAATAATGTTTCTAAATCTCCTAATTTAGTAGATTTAGGACTATGCATAACTGTAAATAGATGATTAGATGCACGAATCACCTCTTCAACAACGATGTTATCCGGATCATTTAGAGATTGTTCTAAATCTACCATCCCTCCAAGGAGAGCTTGTATCTGAGTAATTCCATTATCAATCAGTGTAGTAATATTCTCCTGAACTCCAGAGTGCCCTTTTTTAATTGCAGCTATAAGCTCTGCTTCTTTTTTCTTAGAGGCATCTCTTAAAGAAGATTCTCTACTGCTAATCGCCTGTAGCAACATGCTTTTCCCTGAGGCACCCTCAGCTTGAATTCTTTGCCCTATAGATTGAAGATCAGGAATTACACCGTCTAGTTCGCTAGTCAGAGTTTTAAACTCTTGCGACCACGCAGTGATTTCTTCTTTAGTAGGAAGACTGTTAGAACCTCCAAGAGCGCCGTAAGTAGTATCTAAAAAACCACGACAACCATTTATGAAATCTTCTATATCATTAGCTTTGTGATGTGATTTCCATAATTTATCAATCTGAGACTCTATTGTAGAATAACTCTCTGAAAAATCATTCATTAAGATTCGAGTCATCTTCTGCGCTTTAAAAGTATTGTACTTACCACTCCACTGTTCAACCTTTTGTCGTACCTTTTCTAAATCTTGTACAATCTCATTTTTTTCCTTGAGAATTTCTTCTACGGATTTCGTGGATACAGCTCCCCAATTATCCTTCTTCACTAAGTTTAATAACTGGTCTATAGAACTTAAAATTCTAATGCGTTGGTTATCAGGATGACTCTGGATAGCTTTTTCCATATCCATACGGACAAACTTTCCAATCTGTATACACTTATAAATCTTATCAAATAATGGGCTCAAATTCCCAAGATCTGCAAGATAGCCGATAAACTCCTTCTGTACTTTATTAGATAAATCTGCAGGATTCGAATGTCTGTCTCCTCCTAGAGATTTAAGCATCTTCCTGAACTCTGTCTTTATAGACTCTTCAAGAGCTGTTTTTATTTTATCTACATTTACAGAGTTTCCAGCTTGATGTTCTGTGATTATACCCTCAAGATGAATAAGAATATTTCTTACCATGGCCTGGCGAGGTTTATCTACCCCCTCATGAATATTAAGCTTATTTGCATCTGATATGATTTTCTTATGTAGACTAAGAGTGGGATTCGCAGTGAATGTAAGAACATCCTGTTGCCAACTTTCAAACTGCATTACCCAATCAGCAAACTGAACTTTATTGACATGCGTTTGCAGCTTTGTGAACATATTCAAAGTAACATCGATAGTTTGTTGTTCTTGAGACAGGTATAATCGTGTTGCTGGAGAAGCCTCGTATAACCAGGAAGAAAGTGTCTTACTATGTAAGCATGTACGCTCGTATTGATCGATAGACTGGCGGATCTCTAAACCAACTTTATTTCCGAATCCACAAATACTCATTAAAGATTTGGCAAGATCTATAAAATTCATTCCAGGAAGTAATGAGGGTAAATCTACTCCGGTTTCTTGTAGTGCGGAATTAGAGAGACCTCGCAAAGCTGCGTAGGCAGAATTATTTTTTAATAGTTCTACTTTAGCTTGCAACACCTCAGTAAGGCATTTTTGCCAAGCAGCACTATTAACACTATCTATACCCAAAAGTGCTTCACATTGATAACGCGAATTTATTTCCCCAGCCAAACCTAAGTTCCGATCTAAAGCAACACCTCCGTCATTAGAAGCTTGATGCATGTCTGGACGCAATTGAGCAAGCAGCTTCTCTTTTAATGATTCTCCTTTAGAAAGCTCAACATGATACTTAGATAGAGTCGAACTTTTTAAATCTGGGTGTTTGCTAAATAGATGTCTGCGATAGACCTGTAGGGAACGATATTTTAATCTTATTTCCTCGCAACGAGATTTTAGCTTATTGGTGACAACTAGACTAACTAAAGATACTCCTAAAGTAATTACGATAGGAATCCATATAGCTACGTTGAAAACCATAGCTACAGGAATGACAAAGAGAATCGCCATCCCAATCACTGTCAAAATAGTAAGAGCAATCCTATATAGACGCATCTTTTTCAGATCCGTCTGCTCCATAGAGGCAATTTCTCCCTCTACAGCATCCAAAAGAGCTTGTTGAGTGGTTAATGAGGCACGTATCCCTGTAGCCTCTGAGCTTAGGGGAGACGTTGGAGAAAATAACGGTCCCTGAGGATTTTGATTAGTATCTCCGTTGGCGAGAAAAACAGACACAGATTACCTCGAGATATAAATAATTTTTAAAAAAATGTTTAATTATTAGATAAGTATTATAACCTTATAAGAATTTATATTAAATCATATAAGAGAAGAATAGAGCGGTTATTTACTTAATAATGAAAGTTAAGAACTTAACAAAAAGATAAAAAGGACAGGATCTTATCTGGGGTAAAGAATTCTTAATAAATCATCTTCATTTAAAATAGGGATCTCAAAGTCCTGAGCTTTTTTAAATTTAGACCCGGGATCTTCCCCTACAACGAGATAATCTGTACTTTTAGAGACCGAAGAACCCACCTTTCCCCCACAATTACGAATAGAGGCTTCAGCTTCGGACCTTGTCATTTTCCCAAGAGTACCCGTAATAACAAAAGTTTTCCCTAAGCATGATGAACTTTCCTTATGGTATGACAAAATATTTACTCCTAGAGAAAGCATTTTCTGAATCTCCTCAATATTGTCTGCCTGACCAAAGTAAGCAACTATAGACTCAGCAACCTTATCTCCAATTCCCTCGATCGCCTTTAGATCCTCTAGAGAAGCTTTCATCACGGCTTCTAAAGTAAGGAAATGCTGGGCAAGAGCTGTAGCCCCTCCAATACCTACGTAAGGAATCCCTAAGGCCACAATAAAACGATCTAAAGAGACATTTTTGGCTTCTTCTATGCTTTTAAGAACGTTCTTTACTGATTTATCTTTAAATCCTGGAACTTGAAGGAGATCTTCTTCAGTAATTTGGAAAATATCACAATATCTATGGATTACTCCGAGATCAAAGAGCTTCTTAATTACTTTCTCTCCAAGATGATCGATATCTAGAGCTCCTCTTCCAACAAAAAAGCAGATTTTCTCTATGACTCCTGCAGAACATAAAGGGTTCGTACAACGCACAGAAACCTTGTCGGATTCACGAGTTACCTTTCCATGACATACTGGGCAGTATTCTGGCATCACCCAGGGTTGTGTATCTTCAGGACGCTTTTCTAAGCATACACCAACAATCTTAGGGATAATTTCCCCGCCTTTTTCTACATATACGGTATCACCAATACGGATATCTTTCCGTTCAATTTCTTCTTCATTATACAAAGAAGCTCGTGAAACTCGCGATCCTGACAAAAATACCGGACGTAGCTTAGCCACAGGAGTTAATACTCCCGTTCTACCTACTTGAATCAAGATGTCTTCTAAAATAGTCTCGCCTTGCTCTGGAGCATATTTGTAGGCCAATGCCCAACGATAATGCTTCGCAGTCATTCCTAAAACTTTCTGATCCTCTGTATTATCTACTTTAATCACAACACCATCGATTTCCATGGGTAGATGATCACGAAGAGCTTCTATCTCATCAAGAGCTTTCACTACCTCATCTATAGTTTTACATTGTCGTGGCTGTCCAAATATAGGGAACCCCCATGTCTCACATAGCATAAGGTTATTGTAATGTGATTCTGTATTCTCATCGGATAAAGATCCATAAACAGAAAGCTCTAAATTTCTTTGTGCTGCTTCCTTAGCAGATAAAAGCTTTAACGTACCTCCAGCGGCATTTCTAGGATTAGCAAATTCTGGCTTCTCAGCGTATCTTTGCGCAGCGTTTATCTGCTCAAAAGTGGCTCGTGTGAAGAATACCTCACCACGAACTTCAAGAAATTCCGGAGCTTCTTTTGGTAAACGTAGAGGAAGAGAACGTATTGTACGAATATTTGCCGTAATATCTTCCCCCTTACGACCATTTCCACGACTTAAAGCCTGAATAAGAATCCCCTGCTCATAACGAATAGCTACGGCAATACCATCGATTTTTAGCTCTAAGGTGTATACAGGAATATATCCTAAGGTTTTCTCTACACGAGAAAAGAAATCATTAAGTTCTTCTAAAGTATAGGCATTAGCAATAGAAAGCATGGGATGAGAATGCGCGATGACAGGAAAACTCCCCGAAATACGATCTCCAAGACGCATGGATGGTGACCACAATACCTTCCATTCAGGATGCTGAGCTTCTATAGAAAGAAGCTTTTGCATTTTCATATCATAGTCATAATCTGAAATTATGGGATTATGAAGAACATAATAACGATAATCATCTTCTTCGATATCTTTACACAGAGATAAATACTGTTCCCTGGAATACGTACTTTGCATGCAGTGTTTACTTAACTCCTTTTGCACAGCGGAAACCATAGGTACTATTTACCGCACCAGGATTGTTACGGTGACGATGAGCACAACGAAGATCATCTTTTAAACTCTTCCAACAGCCGCCTCTTAATACGCGATAGACACCTTGAGCAGGACCTTGCGGAGTATGAGATTCTTGAGCAGAGATCTCATAGAAATCATAACCATACCAATCTTCACACCACTCATATACATTTCCTGCCATATCATATAATCCATAGGGATTGGCGGGGTAACTCATCACTGCCGTCGTATCAGAACTAAAAAAATTTGCCTGGCTTTTATCTATTTCTTCACCACATGGATAACGTAGCTGGGTTACGCCTGCGCAAGCAGCAATTTCCCATTCGGCTTCCGTAGGAAGCCGTTTTCCTACCCAAGAGGCATAGCCAGAAGCTCCGTACCATGTAACACCAACAACAGGGTGTTTAGCATAGCCAGGTTCTATAACAAGTTTACCAGAACGCCGTTGTATTCGTGAATCCTTGAGACGGATAAGTTCGTTATAATATTTATCTTGTTCACTTCCTGAACATTCTAAATAACGAACAAATTGCTCATTTGTTACAGGATGGATATCTAAAAAAAAGCTCTGCAGGAAAATCTCATGTATAGGATGTTCATCACGTTGTCCTTCACGACTCCCCCGTGTGAATTCTCCACCTTCAATAAACACCATTTCTGTGAATAAAGGCTGTGGCTTTATCTCTTCTTTTTCTTCTTCTACATAACGGCTAACAACTGGTTCTCGTATTAATAATGATTGTAGAGCATTAGAATAACTTTCATCTTCCCTAACTATCTCTTCTTCAGAATCTACAGAAGTATTCATAACTTCATCTATGGATTTTGCTTCTACAAGGACGAACTCTAAATGATCGGAAATCTCTTCATTTATTTGACTCTCACCTGCTTGAAAGACCTTTTCCATACTTGGAGCATGAGGTTCTTCGCATATTTCTCTGAGCGTTTCTTCCGTGCATTGTGTTTTAGCACTAAGAAATTGTTCTCCTAATGTTTTTTTCATAATCAAAGGAACTAATTTCTTAGGCCTCTGATCTATAGAATAACTTAAACAGAGCTTAATTAGTTGATCCCAATCATAAATATACTCGGGAAAAGCTTCGGAAGGTAAAGGAAATACCCCCTGAGGGAATTGCCTAAACAATAGAAAATAAACGATCACCCCAAATGCATAAATGTCCTCAGCAACTGTTCCCGATATAGGTTCTGGAGCTTGGAACAAAAATATCTGTCGCAACTCGTCAAAAGAAGATTTTCCTGGAGACTCTGTTAAAAGATGATTAATGTATCGATCTTTAAGTAAAAAAGAAAATTCTAATTCCGGTAAAAATATCTTTGGAGATTGTCTAGAAAGATCTACATGCACAGAATCTAAATTAAGACCACCATGAATTAATCCTCTAGAATGTACATAATCTAAAATCTCAGCAAACTGGTAGACAAGATCCCTAATTTCTAATTCTGATAGCCCCTGCAAACAACTAGAAAGGTATTGAGTCAAAGAAAGAGTTGGAACTTCTTTCTCTTCAGTTACCAAGAAATATTGATTATCTGCTTGTGAAACATTTTCTATAGAGATAATCCCCGGATTCCTCACCATCGCCAATTTGACAATAGCTTCATGAAACGCATTCATGAATATCTCAGATGATGAAAGCTCGGGATGCAGCAATTTCAGAATATAGCGTTTTTTAATAAAACGGTGCTCAGCAAGAATATCTTGGCACCATAAGCTCTTTCGCAAATAACAGAGAATTTTATAGTCACCTAAAAACTCAACTCCTATATTTTGCTCGCCTTCCATGGGGCAAACTCCTTGCCTTTTTGAGATTTTCTATCTTCTGCTTATATTGAGCTAACTATAGTAAGGGAAAGGGATGATTGCAATATACAAGAATAACAAAGAAGGACTCAGAGAAGATTCTCCCAAAGCCCTTCTTTGTTTTAAGAATAAACTACATGATAAGAGATCTTGTATTATAACGCTTTCTTAACAACAAAAAGTTACATTCTATTATTATTAAAACAGTATTCTAACTAGAAAAATAATTACAGTCTAATTACTGTCAACAAATTGACTGGTATCCACAACTTCTTCTGGAGTAATAGTTCTATCCAATGATTCTTTAGTTATTTTCCCAACACCACATAAACGGAGAATCATGACCACAACCCAAGATAAAAAAAGAATACCTAAAACAATTGCGCATCCACCTGATAATGCTGAAGTCGGACAACATAAATTTAACGCTGTTACTCCAAGGACTAAAATAGCGATAGCAAATATAGCGCCAACAACGGTAATAACAACCCTACTGATATCCACACATTTACGTTCTGCTCTAAAAGCAGGTATTTTTTCTACGGATAGATCACAACTCCCTAAACCACCAAAAACATCTTTTATATTTTTAATAAAAGGCATCAAAACCCCTCTATTTTTATTAAGTATCTAGAGACAGCTTATAGATTATATAAACAGGATTCAAACATTCAATCAGAGATTCCTCTCTAACTATAAAAATAATGAGAAAGAAACCATCTTGCAGCCAATGATTCTCACTGTAAGACTTTTATTATTTAGATGCTCTGCATAAAAATAAAATTACTTTTCTATCATTCGAAACAAAGCCTATTCCAATAGTAAGAATAGATTTTTCTGAATTATGCAAAGTAGAGGTCTTTATGCAATATTACATGAAAGACCTCCATACCATTCTCCTATCGAAACAAAATCCAATATCTACGTTGCAGACGTTACCTTTCTTGCTATTTTGATACCTGGTCCTGGACCACTTTCTGCCCTAGCAACCATAGTACTGCCTTCAGCAAATAAACGTTTTAACATAAGAATAGACCACGATAAGCCTATCAAAGCTAAAATTATTGTACATAGACCACAAAATAAAGATGGTCCATGAATAGCACTACAAACACAAGCAGAGATAAATGTTACTATAGAAAAGATTCCAACCAATACAACTAGAATAACTCTACATATGCCGACATAAATCTTATTCGTATTAAAAGGAGGAATGGCTTGTTCGGAAAAATCGACCCGGCCTAATCCATCACATATCTCTTTTGATTTTGCTTCGAAATTCATGAGAATCTCTTATGACTTTGATGCCTTGCTAGATGATGATGCGTCTCCATCAATTCTTTCAGCAAAGAAACGTTTGAACATAAGAATAGACCAAGCCACGCCAACTAAAGCAAAGATTATAGTAATCAGACCACAAAATAGAGATACTCCACCAGTAGCACAACATACGCAAGCCGTAATGAGTGTTGCAATAGCAAGCAAACCAACTAATGAAGCGAGAACAACTCTAGATACACTCACGCATACTTTATTCTTATCAAAAGCAGGAATTACTTTTTCAGAAAGATCAACTCGTCCTAATCCCAGAAAAACTTCTTTCATATTTTCTACAGTACTCATGATTGTCTCCTATTTTTTTTAATTTCAGAGAAACGATATAGGATACTGAGTTTTAAGTACATAAAAACAGAAATTAGCAATTATGTACTTGAAATCAATTTGTGAGGGCATTTTTAAAAATAATCAGGAAAAGGAAATCACATATTAAAATAGATATATCCCCCCTTACATACTTGTGAGAACGATAATTTATATATATACCAAGCCGAAAATATCTTGTTGATGAAATTTTTACATAAAAAAACCGTTCCATAATTTTTAAGATTATAGAACGGTTAAGAACAACTCGCACTCACTAAGAATAAGCCGATATCGTGTTTATAGATAGTATTTTACAATCAGAAAACCCTATAACATAACAAAAAATAGTGTGAGCACTATTTTAGACTATAGTATATGTAAGAACTCTTTCCTTAAACTGAAGGGTTTCTATTTTGATAGCTAGCAAATACACCATAACTCCAGTAAGCTGCTAATATTAGCAAGATTAATCCTAGAGCTATAGCAGCACCACCTGATAATGACATAGCTGTAAATGATGCAGCTGTACATGTACCAATACCACAGATTAAAGCACCAAATCCGAGAAGTAATGCTGTAAGCGTCATAATAACGCGAACGATGTTAACAGGTAGTTTATGTCCCACATGATGAATTTTATTAAAACCACCAAAACCTAAACCATCACGTATATCCATCACAACTTGTTTACAAGACATAAAATACCTAAAATATTGATTAATAAATAAATTTACCGATCACTTATCAGAATGTGTACTCGTTGAGGAGGAAGCAGAATCTTGTGTTTTATTAGAACGCTTTAACTTTGTTGCAAGAATAAGTTGTAAGTCATTTGCAAAACTATGCCAACGCATTGCGTGACTTCTCCAACTTCTTTCACGCTTTAGTTCACCCTGCCTAAAAATCCCGGATGTAATAGCAAATGTTAGTAAGGCAGAACCCAAGGCAATTCCTGTAGGTACTAACCATATACTACAGCTAACGGACAATAGTCCGGTTGCAACGGCAACAGCTAAAACAAAGCACGTAGCTCCTAAAATAGCAGTCACAATCTCGATAACGAGTCTAAACGTAGGGACAACTCTAACTTTATTCATTTCTAATGTAAGATTGTCACACCTTTCTCTGATCTGCTGGTTAGTCATACTTACGGGGACAATCGTTTTCTCTATATTAATAGTCATAAAACACGCAATTCACAAATAAAAAGATATTAATTATACAACAAACTAATATTAATATCAATAAATCAAAAATATTAATACTAAGGCGCAATTAAAAAAATCTTTTTACGAATTTCATGATATAAGGTGAACGAACTCTTGTCCTCATGCCGCATCCCCTTAGACTTCAGAAGACTATCTGCAATTAAAAAATATTTTTGAGCTTTTTCGTAATCATGGCGGTCACAAAGCACCTTACATAATTTCAAATGTAGAGCGATATCATCTACAGATTCTTGAGCACATTGCTCTAAAAGAGTCACGCCTTCGGCCGTCTTCCCAAGATGCAATAATACAGAAGCAAGTCTACGACGAGATTCGCAACATTTAGGAGAACGCTGTATAGCTTTCTTTAATGCCTCCTGATAAGAAACCACCTCATCATAGGTAGATCCTGGATGGGTAAACAATAGCTTTAAAGTTGCTTTATCGATATTTCCTTGTAGGTAATCATAAGCTACCGATCCTACAGATTGTGCTTGAGAAGAATTCTTAAGAAGCGCTTCACCTGCCTTCTTCTGACCCTTTAGGATTTTCACAACACCTAGAAGTTCTTGTAGTTCATCATCCTCTATGTACTCCTTAGCCTTTTCATAAGCGAGATCAGCTTCATGATATTGTTGCTTTTGCAAAGCAAAAGACCCCTGGTTAATAAATGTTAACCCTATAAGATCTTTTGTAGAGCGCACCCTCAATTCATCAATATTTAAACACTCGCAATATTGCTCCGTAGGAAGATGCCTTCCTCCAGCAGTAGTTTCAATATTAATTTTTCCCTCACCATATCTCAAGTAGATATGCCCGGGGGGCGTGACAGATTCCAAAGGGAGCTCTAAGCGTTGAGACAGAGATAAATATAAGGAAGACACACCTAAGCAGACCCCAAATTTTCTATCCGCAACTGAAGATAAGAAAGAAAACTCATCAGAAAACATTTCATTTTTTGATGGATAACGTATTCCCTCTTCATAGAAAAGAATGGCATTCAGAGCCTCTATTGTCGCTCTATGGTAAGCTTCTGACCCTAAAGCACAGTGTTCCTTATCTAAGTATCTTTGACGCTCAATATATGCACGCAATGCTAGAATATCTAGATAACGTGTATAATGCTCTGCCCTACGCATCCCCTCATCCCCAGGAAACTCAGCGAGCACCAAAGCACGGGCAAGATCTTTTTCAGGAAGAACATCTCCGTCAACATCACATAGAAAAGTGACTCCCTGAAGAGATAATTTTTTCATAACCGTGACATCTTCAGATGAGAAAACATAATCGGGGTTCTTAGATAATAGAACACAATTAGCTAGGACAGACAACTCATCGGTTGTTAACTGAGGAAAAAAAATTGCAAGCTTTTGTCTACTTTGATCATCGCTGTGCGTTACAAAATATGCACATAAGCTCTCTAAACAATAAGGATCGAGATTCCAGAAATCCTCATGTTTATTTTTTGAAATGGCTATGCCTTCACAAAATATCTTTGCTCCAATTCCTTCTACACCAACAACAAACACAAGAAAAGCACAAAGTAACCTTGGTATCATAAACGTCTTTCCTAGGTATCTTTAATCCAACCTTTACACCAATACAATAACTATACCAGAGTCTCTCTCATATTTTGATCCTTTATTTGTTAAATGCTTAGCCCAACAATAGATTGTAAAAAAATAATAGATAATTTCTGTTTCATGATCTTCTGAAAGTATTTTTATCTTTTCAATAATAAATATACGCACATGAGGTTTTTACCTTGCAAAACCAACCTCCTTGACTTTTAATTATTTTTGTGATCGGGTAATGCTATCTCAATTCACCCAGAGCATGAAAACATGAAACACCCAGTTTACTGGTTCTTAATATCTTCGGGGTTGATAGCTTCAACTTCATTGAGCTTCGCAGACCCCGTAGAAAAGACATTATCATCCAAAGATAGTTACAATGGCAATAACCCATCCGATACCACTTTTACACCTAAGGAAACTTCAGAAACAAATGGAGTAAAATATACGTGTGATGGAAATGTTTGTATTGCTTATGCTGATACAAACAGTAAAAGCTGCTTTTCTCAAACTAATGGAGACCTTCTATTTATAGGAAATGGGAACTCTCTGTGTTTTGAGAATATCAATGCGGGATCAAATCCAGGAGCTATTAATGTGAGTGGGTCTGATAAAACTTTATCTGTTACAGGTCTTTCATCATTTTCATGTTCTTTCTGCCCTCCAGGAACAACTGGACAGGGAGCTATTAAATCTTCGGGCTCTACAACCTTTGATAATGACTCAAAACTTCTTTTTCAAAAAAATTGCTCAACAGACAATGGTGGGGCGATTACTTGTAAAGGTTTTAATTTGCAGAATACTTCTAATTTCGCAGAATTTACCGGTAACTCATCTCAAAAACATGGTGGAGCAGTCTATTCCAACGCCACTACCACTATTTCTAATAATAACCTTGTAACATTCGTAGGAAATACTACCAAAGGAACATCTGATTCATCGGGTGGTGCTATCTATTGTAGCGATACAAGTACGACTCCTGATTTAAAATTAGAAGGAAATCAAAGATTAATTTTCTCAGATAATACTTCTTCAACTAGTGGTGGTGCTATCTATGCAAGAAAGCTTATCATCACCTCAGGAGGCCCTACTTTATTTTCTGATAATTCCGTTTCCAAAAATAGCTCTCCTAAAGGTGGTGCTATATGTATAAAAGATTCAGACGGAGAATGCAGCTTAACCGCAGAACAAGGAGACATTATTTTTAATGGCAACAAAATAATAACTACAGGGAATGGAGCGAAAACCGTCAGAAACTCTATAGAACTAGGGACGAATGGAAAACTTTCTACACTATCTGCCAAGGATGGATTTGGCATATATTTCTATGATCCTATCACTTCGTCTGGAACACAGCCTACAGAACTGACCATTAATAAGACTAACAATCAATCAACTTATACAGGGAAAATTGTCTTCTCTGGAGAAAGATTAACAAGCGAAGAAAAATCTGTAACCGACAATTTAAGTTCAAAACTAGTACAGAAAGCGATTCTAAATGCGGGCTCATTGATTCTTAAAGATGGAGTAACTCTCGAAACTTTATCTTTTACACAAACACAGGGTTCTTCTGTTGTGATGGATTTAGGAACTACGTTACAAACACCAAATACTAGCGGAGAAACCATAACCCTAACTGACCTATCCATTAATATCGCCTCATTGGGGGGGGGGGGGG
>NZ_CP114175.1:0-7698 GCF_042234205.1 Chlamydia sp. 12-01
TCCCTTACTCCCGAGCTATTCATCTTCTTTCTTGTAGCAGTACTGACAATCCAGTCTATGAATGTATATGTGAATTTTGATGCATTGGGAAATCTTAGCTTTATTTCCTGGTACATATTTGCAGGCTTTAGAACAAAATAAGAATCAATTTGATCTACGATAATGGGACATGGTTCTATGATGAATCCCTTATGCTTCTTGGAGATTAAATTAAGAAAAGGTTCTTCATCTAATGCTTTGTTTTCTTTTGGCGTTAAACCCTCCCAACCTTCACAAATACGTAAGATAGGTGAAAATGTTTGATAACGATCAACAACTTCCTCCCCTTTGTTCCAACGTTTTCTTGTGGCAACTATCAGATAGGGTTCATTTCCTAAATGGTATAGAGCTTCAAGTGCTATTAAAGCTTCTTTCCCTCCGAATTCATTTTTATTTCTAGAAGTCTTGTATTTCTTTACTCCATAAGCTTCTAGATATTCTGATTTCGTGAACTTAATTCTAGGAATGGTTCCTTCGAATTTAAACGTGTTTGTTTCTCTAGATAAATAAGATCCTTCTAAATTCCCTCGATAATTTGTTGCTGTTAAAAGCTTTTGAATAGCAGCTAAAGCATGATAGTGTGATGGTTGTAAATCCAATCCTATTACTTCGATTTTAGATTCTGTACAAACACTCGAAAATAATTCTAGTTGATCTTCTGATAATTGAGGCTTTCTTCCAAATTTTTGATTCTCTAAATGTAGAGAACTTTTAATTATTTGATTTTCTGATTTCACCATGCTTCTTTTTGCACCGAAAATTTCCCCGTTGAGGAATTAAATCTTAAATTTGTTGAGAACACGGAACCATGCCTGTTTTTACCGATTATAATTTCTGAAAGTCCCTTTGTAGCCTCTTGTGAATAATAATCCTTTCTATGTAAGAATAGTATCACGTCAGCATCTTGCTCTATTTGACCACTATCCCTAAGATCGGACAACATTGGCCTTTTATCTCCGCGGTCTTCTACTTTTCTAGACAATTGAGATAAACACACAATAGGAATTTGTAATTCACCGGCTAGTCTTCTCAATTGTCTAGAAATTTCAGCTATCTCATTTTGTCGATTCTCAGCCTTCTTATTGGACCCTATCAGCTGTAAGTAATCTATGAATAACGCGTCTATACCATGATTCTCCCGTAATTCTCGAGCTTGGTCAACTAAAGCATTCAAATCAGTACTTTTGTTGTCACATATGAAGAAATGGGTCCCCTTTAATCTTATACCAATATTTTCTATCTTAGATAAAATATCTCTAGAGAAGTTACCTCTCTTTAATTGTTCACAGGAAATTTCACTTAAGTTTGATACTATACGTTCAACAATTTGGTTTGGACTCATTTCCAATGAAATAAAACCAACAGACTTTTCTTGTTCTAGGACAAGGTTAAGAGCTATATCTATAGCAAAAGCTGTCTTTCCCATGGCTGGTCTTGCAGCTACAACAACAAAGTTCCCTTTGGACAACACAATACTATGTTCATCTATGGATGAATACCCTGTAGGTAATCCGTCAACATAGTCTGTTTGATGTCTTGACCTATAATCATACCTATGACGTATCTGGGAAATAACACTATTTTTACCATCATCACCCGATGAAAAAATGTCGTAAACTGTCTTTCCTACATTTTTTCGTCTTGGATATGACGTCTTTTTATGAATACTGTCTAAACGCTCTTTGAATTGATCTATGAGAGTATATGGAGAACGCCTGTTTGGATATCTCGTAAAATCCTGAAAAGATAAATCTAAAAATTCTTTCAGAAGGTTATTAACATGCTTTTCATGCAAGAAATCAATGTGATGATCTAAGTCGATAGGGATATCCGCATTTTGAGACATATGTATTAAATACGAAACATCCATCCGTTTATCTAGATTCCTTCTCTTAATTTCTTCCCAAATTAAGGAGATTGAAATTGTATCTCTATCTCTCAATATATCTCGTATCAGTAGAAATATGTTCTTGTGATTTTCTAACTTGAAATGATTTTCAGATAACCTACGTACAACCGTATGTGCATGTTCCAGATAATTAACAGCTTGTCCTAGAACAAAAAACTCAACATCTAAGAGCTCTTTTTCTTCTTCAGATTGTTTCATCATAAGATATCCAGAAAACACTTTAAGGATTTTATAAAGGTAATATAATTTGCTTGATTATGGAAATAATCAGGTAAAATTCATAACTTATATCATGGGGTTATGCGTGCGTAAAGATAATTCACTATATAAAAGCTTAGATACAATGTTTGGAAATAAAGTTTACCAAAGCAACCTATCTCATCAAGAATTTCTTTCTATTAGAAATGAACGTATTTGGGAAGAACTGAGAAATATTCCACTTTCAGAAGCTGTACTTATATGGTTATCCTCATTAAATAATCATACGGCTAGGTCATATAAGGGATCTATTTTAGCCTTGGAAAAAATAGGCTTAGTTTCTTTAAGGATATCCCTGCAAGAATTTGCCTTACTAAACCACAACATCATTCTAGACTCAATAAAACAGATACCTACAAAAGTAATTCCCTGGTCGGAGGGAACAAAACAGGTACGCGCTGCTTGTTATATATCCCTGACTAAATTTTTAAACCGAGCAACATCTGGAATGATTTCTATAGCTCAACCATCACACCAGGAGTCTAACAAGACATTTTATAAAATTAGAGACTTAGTCAAAACAAATGCCATGAACCAAATTGAAAGGGTGACATTTTTAGAAGCCCTAGAAAAAATTAATCGTAGAGACTGGTTAATAGCCCAAACTCTTCTCCAAGGTGCGAAACGTGTAACAGAAGCGTTATCTGTTACTGCAGATAAGGTTTCATTTGAACATGGAACTATATCTTTTGATCAAAGTAAAAGTCGTGGCATGTCAAAAACAACAATCATCACATATCCACAACGATTCATGAAGTTAATACAAGATTACTTAGGGAATAGGTCGGGATTGGTTTTTATAACTAAAAATGGAAAAAGTGTGGGGTTAAAACAACTAGCAGGGACCTTTGCTAAAGCCGGAATAAAAGCAAACATTCCATTCAAAGTTACACCCCATGTTTTGAGGGCTACAGCTGTGACAGAGTATAAAAAAATGGGTTGCTCAGATTCTGACATAATGAAAGTAACAGGCCACTCGTCTTCCAAAATGATATATGCCTACGACAAATCTATAACATCCGAAAATGCATCAAAAAAAGTATCCCTAATTTAGTCATAAAGTAGAAATTGATAATTTCTACTTTAAACACACACACAACTAAACCACGAGTCACTATATTCAATATAATTAAAATTATATTAAAATATTAAGGGTAATTGTGACGTTAAGTTATCTGTCATGCCTGTATCATATGCTGATAGCATTTGAGTTGAAGATAAACACGATACTCGCATTATTTCCTGATCAGCAAATCCCATCTTTTTCAAATATGCTAAAGCACTAGCCCTCAAAACATGAGGTGTAACCTTAATCGGAGAATTAATATCACTCTCAGCCAACTTAAAACAATAATAAACCTGATTAATTGCTACCTGCTGTCCTTCTCCAGAAACAAAAACCCAACCTTCTCGATTCCCAAGATAGTCTCGTAACTCCTGCATTAAGAAATTTGGGTAACGTACCTTAACTTCTTGGAACCTATTTTGTCTTTTTTTCACCTTGAAAGTAACCTGATTCTGAGTGAAAGACAAATCATCCGTTCTTAAGGAAATTACTTCGCTTAATTTTCTAATTCCTTGAATAATTAACTTTCCTATTAGATAGTCTCTAAAGCTGATTTTCTTCAAAGAATCGAAAAATAAAAGCCATTCTTTTTTAGAAATAAATTCTGTTTTAACCTTGTCCCTAATCTTGTAAAACGTAGAGTTTCCAAAGTCTCTAGAAGGACTTGCCTGCTTAATAACCCCTTTGGTCAATCGATAAAGAAACTTAGTAAAAGAGATATAACAAGCAGCCCTAGCCTGTTTTGAAGCCTCTGAAATAGGCTTGCCTGTACAAGTACAATGCAAAGATTTTATCTTGTTCAAAGCATCACAATGATCGACACGAGATAAATTTTCCAACTTCATAGAACCATCTAAGATGTTATTAGAAATTAGAAATTTGATCCCAGAAGCATAATTTTTCCTTGTAATAGGAGATAAGGTTGCTAACCACACATTGGCTGCCTCTAACACTGTCAGAAATAATCTACTCCTATGATAATAACTCAAACCGCTCATACTCAGTCTCGATATTTTGTAATGTACAAGTCTTGCGCAGTCTAAGTTTTTTCTAACCAAAAGTCTACCACCTAAAGTTGCAAAGTCTACCACCTAAAGTTGCAAAGTCTACCACCTAAAGTTGCAAAGTCTACCACCTAAAGTTGCAATTTCTCTCGGAGTTTTTCAGGTTTAAATTCTTAAAAAAGTATATTAATACTTTTTACTTGCTGCTGCTTGAAGTCAGCATCTAGAATTTGTGTGCAAAGTTCTTTCAAAAAGCTGTTGTAACAAGTTTTTGTTATACTCAGATAGTTCTAAACCAGAACAGACTACTTTCAAGATTTCTATTAGTTTTTCTGATAATTCTTTATTCTTTTCTTCGAAGTCAGTCTGTCTGTCTGTTTGGGCAGCCCTTAAAGAGGGTAAGAACTTGTTTAAGATATCCATAGCCGATGTATTTGACATCCCACCGATTTTCCCCAAGACTCTCACTTTATCTTTAACAGATCCTTTCCTAGAAGCTAATAGGTAGGCTGTTTTATATGGTATCGATTGAAACAGAGATTTTGCATCTTTGTCTGGAAGGCTAATAAATAACTCATAGTATCCTAGAGCATTATAAGCTGAAGATTTCGTATGGAATACAAGATTTATCCAAGACGAAAACGTTGTATCAGGAGAATTCATACTTCTTAGGATTTCCCTAACTTTGTAAATCTTTTCACCAATTAAAAGAACGTGTTGTTTCTGTATCGATTTAATTTGTCCTGTTAACAGTTTGATAGAAGCCAATCCACTGCTACATTCGTTATCAAAGTTTCTATGTTTGCTAACAATTAAATTCTCTATTTGTTCTTTCTCGTCTTCACTTAAAGATACTGAAAAAACATCCATTGCGAATTCTTTTTTGTGGAATTCTTTGGCTGTGTTTTCTTGATTTTTTTGAAAAAATGCAGACGCTTCCTTGACTAATTTACTCACAGAGTTTCCTGGACTAATTTTTTGTTAAAGAACAGTTTATTTTCTATTTCTTTAGTTAAATTTAAGATATCTTGAGATGCCCTAGAATTCGGATAAGCATTTATTACTGGAGCTTCTTTTAACAAAGATCGGCTAACAGTAATATCTCTTCTTATCTTGCTGGATAAGATTTTACCTTCATAAATCGTCTCTATAATATCAGTATAAGTCGAATTTGTTGAGTTTCTTTCATCCCAAAATGAGAACACTATACCTAATATGTCTAAGTCATTCGCAATTGTTGAACAGAATTCTTTTATTTTTTGCAAACCGAGTATAGAAAACGGTTCCGGTGTTAAACATATGACTAAATATTGGCTGGCTAGAAAAGCTTCTTGAGTAAGAGTTCCTAAACTTGGTGGAGTATCCAAGATACATACATCATATTGATCCTGAACAGTTTGTAATGCCAAATATAAATGATTAACCGATAAACTTGCGTCTTTATTCAAACCTCTAAAATCTTCCACAAGCACAGACGATGGAATGATATCAAGATTCTCTATTTTCGTTCTGTGGATAGTTTGTCCAATTCCGCTAGAACTTCTTAGAACTTCATTAAGACTATATTCATCACGAACTTGGACGCCGAGACCTGTGGTTAGGTTTGCTTGTGGATCTAAATCCACAAGCAAAACCTTTTTCTTGCTTATCTGAGCAAGATTACTGCCAATATTAAGGGACAGGGTCGTTTTCCCAGTACCACCTTTAAAAGAACAAAATGCTAGTGTTTGCACACTTACTCCAACGTTAGAGTAGATGTTAATTTATTCAGCTTTTGAGAACATATCTTTTCTTGATAGAATCAACATAATCAAAGCTTTTTTCAGCTTCAAATTGTTATGTTCCATTTGTTCGACTATAGGAGAGTCGGGAAACAAACCTAAGGATGTTTGTATCTGGTTGAGGAGGTTTAGAATAACGGAGATACTTTTGTGGTACAATTCCAAAGGAGAATTCAAAAAAGTAATCTTTTCCTTGTGTACTTTCATCTTGATATCTAGTTCTGGGAAATCTTTCTCAACATCTTTTACAATTTTAATAAAATCGTTAGTCATATTCTGTTTATTATTCATAATCTCTCCAGTAAATAGACGTATGATTTTTTCATATAAAACCACAAGAAAATATCCAACAAAAATATATATTAATTAAGTTGTTTATAACTTTTATTAACCGTTTGTTTGTTGTTTGACTTCTAAAAATGATATGTTAGATGTAGTTGTTTCTCCCAAAATTGAATCACCATTTGCCAGAGCATTTATCCAAACTACACCACTTTCCATTCCGCCTACTCTCAATGAAAATGTAACTGGAGTTGTTCCAGAATTGCTTATAGCTGTCCTTAAAGAACAAACATTAGGAATTCCAGATGAATAACCGTAGCTAACGGCACACGGTGCGGAATCACCATCTTTCACAAGGGCTAGTACGACATTTCCTTCCATTCTAGAAGCTATAATATCAGCAGAAATTAAAAACATACTATCGGTATTGTCTGGGGTAATTGTAAATTTTCCAATTTCTGTTCCACCCAGAAGAGTCCCTATGTTAGACTTGGTGAATAATCCATTACACTGAATTTTTTCCGATAACGAGAAATTTTTAAATGCTTTTGTAAGTGCTAGAGTTGGGTCTGATACGATCTTATCGATAACTTCTTGGATCAAACTATTGGTTATATCTTTTATAATAGCATCGACTAACTCTTTCTGAATCTGATCTAGGATTAGTTTTGATAAAGCATTTGGATCTATTGATAAATCTATAGTGGTATCTTGACCTGTTGTGTTTGTGATGTCTACTTTGAGACCATCTTTAGCATTTAATTTCGCTGCTGTTGGTGTAGAATTCGTTCCAAGTATAAGTTGTTTATCTTGCAAAGGATTTTGCATTTGTCCAACTTTGATATTATCTGCGAACACACAGTTTTGATTGTCGTTTAAATAAAAACCAGAATTACCCATAATTAAAACTCTTTTTATTTGAGCTTTAATTTAATTTTTTTTGACTATCAACAATTAATTGTTATTTGTTGTGTTTTGAATTGTTTTGTTTGTTGAAATCTGCTGGAACTTATTTTTGTTTAGATAAAATACTTCTTTTTTAGAAATAGTCTTACCTTGGATCCTTTCATGTTTGTTTAGCCATTTTAATTCGATAGCTATCTCGATACACCTATTAATTGCGGATTCTATTTTTTTCCAATTTCTAGAGGTAATATATCTATTCATTCTTAGAGTATAGGATAGGTTTTCAAACCCTATTTCTATTTTGTCTGGCCATTCCCTTACTCCCGAGCTATTCATCTTCTTTCTTGTAGCAGTACTGACAATCCAGTCTATGAATGTATATGTGAATTTTGATGCATTGGGAAATCTTAGCTTTATTTCCTGGTACATATTTGCAGGCTTTAGAACAAAATA